>NZ_CP003560.2:4647500-5056210 GCF_001682195.2 Flammeovirga sp. MY04 | reverse complement strand
ATAAAAATTAAATTATTGACACTAAATAATGAACACAATAATTTCTTGATTGATGACAATTTAAATATTGGACATAAAAAAGCCCAAATCTTTTTAAAAGATTTGGGCTTATATTTCTTGTCATCTAATAGACTATTCCGCTGAAGGAACAACTGAGATGAAAGATCTTCCCAATCTTGACTTTTTGAACTCTACAGTTCCGTCAACTAGTGAGAACAATGTGTGATCTTTACCCATACCTACGTTTTGACCTGGGTGGTGCTTAGTACCACGTTGTCTAACTAGGATGTTACCAGCTTTTGCAAACTGACCTCCGAAAATTTTCACACCAAGTCGTTTACTTTCCGACTCTCTACCGTTTCTTGAGCTACCCGCTCCTTTCTTGTGTGCCATGTTTTTTTATCGTTAGGAATTTCGGTTCCAAATAAATTAGTTAGAGATACCTTCGATAAGGACTTTTGTGAAATGTTGTCTATGACCGTTTTTCACTCTGTATCCTTTTCTTCTCTTTTTCTTGAAGACGATTACTTTTTCGCCTTTCACGTGACCAAGTACTTTACCTGTCACTTTAGCACCTTCTACAGTTGGTGCTCCTACTGATACATTATCAGCGTTATCAACAAGAAGAACCTTTTCAAATTCTACCGCAGCACCCTCTTCTTGATCAAGTTTGTGCGTGTAGATGTATTTATTTTCTTCAACTTTGAATTGCTGACCTGCTATTTCTACAATTGCGTACATTATGTCTTCGATTATAATTTCCCTCGAAATGCCTGCAAATGTAACTCTATTTTTTCGGATAGACAAACATTTTATGATTAAAACATTGAAGATTAATCCTTAAAGAATTTAAATACTCCTTATTTGGGCGAAAATCAATGATTGCATACATTAAATAATTCTAAAGAATAAAAATATTCGCTTAAAAGTGAATGAATACTTCTGTAATACACACGTAGTTACTAATCTTAGAAAATTACAATAAAAAGTCTTTCGTAAAAGAGTCTTTCTTCCATTTTTTATTTCGTATTTTTGTGTTATCCTAATTTTATTAAATAAATCAGAACTCACTAACACAATTTATAGTATATATAATAAAGGGGCTTTTATTTAAATAAATAAGAGGACTTACATAGCACAACATATTAGTACTTATGAAAGAGATTAATAAGGAGAAAAAACAGGACATTAAAGATATATTTAAAGATACTAGCTCGGTTGAAACAAAGAATAAAAAGAAGTTCCAACTTATCCGAAGAGATAATTTCGGTAATGTTATATTTTTAAAGAGAATGCTCATTGGCACTTTAGCGGCCTTAACCTATCCCCGATTAAAGTTGCATAACAACTTACAAGTTGAGGGAATGGAGAAGTTAAAAGACCTTCCAAAAAATAATGTTCTATTTGTTTCCAACCACCAAACATATTACACTGACGTTATTTCTTTTTATCACATTTTCGCAAGTGCTAAATGGGGATTTAAAAAAGGAGTTGCTCCTTTACCTATATATATGTTAAACCCAAGGGTGAATACTTATTATGTAGCAGCTGAAGAAACGATGAAACAAAGTGGTATAATACCTAAAATATTTTCATTGGCGGGAGCTGTTACGGTAAAGCGTTCTTGGAGAGCACAGGGTAAAGATGTAAAAAGAGGTGCCGATATTAATGCTCCTTTAAAAATTAAAAAAGCATTGGATCAAGGTTGGTTAGTTACTTTCCCTCAAGGTACAACAAGTCCTTATGCTCCAGTGAGAAAAGGAACGGGTAACATAATTAAAAGTTACAACCCAATTGTTGTTCCTATTGTTATTGATGGTTTTAGAAGAGCTTTCGATAAAAAAGGATTGTTATTTAAGAAAAGAGGTACTAAACTTAAAGTACAAATTAAAGACCCAATCCAATTCTCTGCGGACGCAAGTGTTGATGAGATTGTCACTAAGATTACAAATGAAATTGGTCAAAATCCAGATGATAAGCCTAATTTTAGCTAACTATCTGAAAAACGACAATTTATAATTTAAATTAAAACGGATTATTTTGGAATTATTCAAGTAATCCGTTTTTTTTGTTATATGATTTGTAACAGATTAATATTTTGACTCTTTGCCATTTTCAAATATTTTTTTGCACTCAATCTATTTTTATGAAATAACAATAACTTTCTGACGTTACTTATATAGCTGATTCAGCGATACCTATCATAATCATGAAAAAAATTACCTTATTACTATTAAGTATATTTTTTGTACTTATTACGTATACTGACTCTCTTGCAACATTTACCCCTCCATTTTGGGATGGAGTTTTGTTAGCTAACAAATCTGATGATCAGATCTCTGCCTTTGTAGATAAAACTGAACAAATTAATGAATTAGTCATTATTGCTAATATTAATGGAAAAACCATTAAGCATCCAGTCAAAGATTTTGGAAGGATGTTAAAGGTAAATGTTCAGCCCAATTCTAAAGTCACTGGCTTCATTATGGTGAAGAAACTAGGATTCGTTGTTGCTTCTGTAAAAGTACACGACATCATTTCTTCTAATCAGCATTACCTTTTAGCAAGAAGTGCTGTGATGAAAAATATGGACCAACAAATCGGTTATCAGTTTACTTCCAAAACGTATACTTCTGCTCCTTCGAAGGCTGCTATTACTTCAAACAAACAAAAACACGATGATGTTTTAGATGCCGGACAGGTAGGTGCTGGATTTGTTTTAAAAGAAAACAGAAAAAACAAAAGACATAGAGGGGAAGCTACTCTAGAAGAACTACCAACAACTGAGGAATACAAAGAAGAAAAGATTGAAGTAGTAGCCACAAGAGGGCCTGCCAAAATCAGAAAAGCTTCGAGTTTAGCTCATTTTGAAAAAGTAATCTATAACTCCCTATTCCCTAAATATATTAAAGGAAAGAAAAAAGAACCCACACGTCAAGGTGTTTCTGTTAAAAAAGATGCTCTAAGTTTTGACTCTGATTACCATGTTGTGAAAGATCATGATAGCTGGCTATACTTAGAACACAAAAGAAAGAGTTCAGAAATGGCTTTTGATGGAGAATATTTATTTGAAATAAATACAGATTATTTTGATATACAATATAAAAATGAAGAAGAGGTGTTGTCTTTCTTAGATAAACACTACATCTCCATGAAACCTCATAACAAGAAATTATTAGGTTTTTATTATAGAGGTCATGAAATCATCGCTTTAAAATCTTATCAACCTTATTACGTTCAAATGACTAATCAGAATTTAATGAAAGTAAAAACAGGCGGCAAAACATATACTTTCTACTCTGATAAAAAATACCTTGTAGTGAAAGAAAACGGTAAGATTCTACATAAACTGAGTAAAGACATTCTTAAAATTGATTCCCAATTTTATTACAACAATTAATTAATATTGTGTAATTACTGTCTTTTTTATATAAAATATATTAAATTTAATGACTACCTTTGTTAGTCGTAACTTGATATTACTCCACAATTACTCAATATTTAATAATTTCATTGTATAATGAATTCCAAAAAATCTACTTTTTTCTTAGGTCTATTTTTATTAGTACTGTTTGGATTCGCACCAACCTCTGACTGGGACGGAGTGCTGTTAATTACCAAAAAAGATAATAAATTTTATGCATTTGTAGACCAAGTATCTTCTACAGAAGAGCTACAAATCATATCTTACTTAGACGACAAAAGAACATCTACACCTATCAATTCTAAAGGTGATGTTGCTGAACTTCCAATGACAGAGAATAGCAAAGGATATGTTGCTGTAAAAAAAGGCAATCAGATTGTCTCATCTGTTTTGATCAACCAAATTCGTTACTCTGACAATGACTATTTTGAAGAAAGAGTCGCAAAAGCAGGTGGTAGTTTAGCTGCTGCAACCGCTGCGTCTTCAACTCAAACAAAAGAAGAAGAACCGGTCGTTAAAGATAACCAACCTATTACTCCTCCTGCAGAAGTAGAAGAAAAAGATTCTGTTGAAGTGGTAACAGTAGTTCAAGAAACAGAAGAAGAAGAGGAAATCGAAATAGATATTCCTGAAGAAGAAGCAGCCTCTAGTACATTTGAAATGTCAGTTTATGAAGAGTTTTTAGTGTACAACCACTATAAACACAGCATGAAAAATGTTGACGAAATCAAATCAAGAGACGATCTTACTCCTGAAATTATCGAAGAAGCTAAATATTTAGAAGGCGAATTCGAGGTATTAAATGATTATTACTCTTGGCTTCACCTTAAAGACAAAGAAAAAGGAGATGAATGGGCTTTCGATGGCGAATACCTTTTCAAAATTATCCCGAAATACTTTGTCCTAAAAGATACTGAGAAATACGAACTTAAAGTATTTAGAGACGAACACGATGTTAGAGTAAAACCTCACAACAAAAAATGGGTGGGCATCTACTTTAGAGATCACTTATTATCTGAATTCAAATCAGAAGATGGTTACACTTTCAAAAAGGTAGATAACAATAACTTCAACATCAATATCATGAAACATGAGTATAAAGTAAATTGCTCACCGGATCATGTAACTATAAGAAAAGATGGTAAAGTTATAGAACACTTCAACACAGAATCTCTTAAAGAGGAACCTGTACCAGTGTTTGACTAACCAACCAACAAAAAAATCCACTTCAATTATGAAGTGGATTTTTTTTATAATCTATTTTCTAAAACCAATAACTAATAATGTTTTTCCAATTCTTTTTTGATTTAAAAAATTAATGTATACATTTACATACCGACCAGTTGGTTTGTTATCAAAAAGAAAATGGAGAAAGACACTAAATCACATATTATCGAGGTAGGTATTCGGCTTTTTCAAGAAAAAGGCATGAATAGAGTTTCTTTAAATCAGGTGATCAAGGAAACTGATTTATCTAAAGGAGCATTTTACCATCACTTTAAAAACAAGGAAGAATTGATTGTTGCTTGTGTGATGGCTTTTTGGAATAATCTATCGAAGGAATTTTTAAGTATTCCATATCAAGAATTATCCTTTAGAGAATTGCTTGATTTATTGCTACAACAATATCATATGATATTGAATTCCATGGAAACCAACGGAGAGAATGCATTTGAATTCTATATGAATATTCTCTTCTACATCAAAAACGATAATAAGCTATTAGATATGAGTAAGGGGTATTTTACTCAATACAATCAAATCCTTTCCCACTGCTTATTAGAAGATCAGAAAAAAGGAATTATCAAAGAGGACGTGGATATTCAAACAACCGCACAACATGTATCTATAGCTTCAGAAGGTTTTGCCTTAATGGCCTTTTCAAAGATCTATGATGATCCTATTCCTGTAATCGAAAAAATTTACCATCAGATTTATAATTCAATTAAAAAGTAAAATGAAAAAATACATTGCACTAAGCTTCGCTTTATTAGCGTGTATCTCTACGACATTTGCACAAGATGCGAAAGAGATAATAACAAAAATGTTAGACCAACAAAGAGGAAAAAGTAGCTACGTAAATATGACAATGAAAGTGGTCAGGCCTACTTGGACTAGATCGATGGAAATGAAATCATGGTCTAAAGACACAGATAAGTACTTTTTAATTTTGATTACCTCACCAGCAAAAGACAAAGGTTCTGCTTCTTTAAAAAGGCAAAAAGAAATGTGGAGTTGGACACCTAGCATTGAAAGAACTATCAAAATATCTCCTTCAATGATGAGTCAGTCTTGGATGGGTTCTGATTTTACTAACGACGATTTAATGAAAGGTTCATCAGTAGTTAATGATTACTCTCAGAAGCTTTTAAGCAAAGAAACCGTCAATGGTGTAGAATGCTATAAAATTGAATTAATACCTCATGAAGATGCAGCAGTAGTGTGGGGAAAAGTAGTGACTTGGGTATCTACAGATGGACATTATAATCAAATGAAAGTTGAGAATTATGATGAAGATATGTACTTGGTTAATACTATGAATAATTCTGAATTAAAAGAAATAGGTGGACGTTACATGCCTACTCGTATGGAGATGATTCCTGCTGATGAGGACGGTAAAAAGACCATTATGATCTATCATGATGCAAAATTTAATCAGAAGATATCAGAAAGCTTCTTTACACAACAGAATATGAAAAAAGTTAGATAATCTCTCCTATGCTTATAACTAAAATTGCATGGCGAAATCTATGGCGAAATAAAAGAAGAACAATTACCAGTATCTCTTCTATCTTCTTCGCTGTGATATTAGCCATCCTGATGAGATCTCTTCAAGAGGGTTCTTATCAGCAAATGATTGATACCGCTGCCCGATTTTACATGGGCTATGGACAAATCCATATGAAAGGGTACTGGGAAGATAAATCGATTAATAACCTAATTGAAGACAAAGCAGATATTAGAAAAACTGTTCTTGAAAACCCTAATGTCACTGAGGTTTTTGGTAGATTAGAGACCTATGCAATGGCAGCGACAGATTCTATGACCAAAGGTGTAATGGTAGTTGGAACTGAACCTAAAGGGGAAAATCAGCTTTGTAATTTATCGTCCAAAGTAATTGAAGGTAAGTACTTATCTGATGATTCAAAGGCGATTCTTATTGGAGAAGGGTTAGCTAAATATTTACAGCTTCATGTAAATGACACTATCGCTTTATTAGGTCAAGGATACCATGGAGCAAGTGCTGCCGAGTTGTTTCATATTGGAGGGATTATCAAACACCCCAATCCTCAAATGAATAATCAGGTAATTTATATGACTCTGCCTACGGTTCAGCATTTTGTATCTGCTGATAATATGATCAATACCTATATACTGAATATTAATAATGACATTGATCAAACGGTAGTGGATATCAGAAATACAATATCAAAAGAGGATTACGAAGTGATGAGCTGGTCGGAACTCTCTCCCGAAATGGTCAACCTGATAGAAACAGATAGAGCAGGTGGAAAATTAATGATTGGTATACTTTACGTCGTTATTGCCTTTGGGATCTTTAGTACCATACTCATGATGACTATTGAGAGAGTGAGAGAATTTGGTATTCTTACTGCAGTAGGAATGGAAAGATTCAAGATATATAAAATGCTAGTCACCGAAGCATTAATGATTGGGGGTATTGGTATTGCCGTCTCCTATCTGATAGGTTATCCAATTTTATTGTACATGGAAAGTCACCCAATTTATCTTTCTGGAGCACAAGCTAAAGCAATGGAAGATATGGGTATGGAAGCAGTCCTTCAATTTACAGCAAACATTGATATCATTTTACCTCAAGCAATAAACATGTTTGTTATCATGATATTGTGTACACTGTACCCTATTTACCATGTTTCTAAGCTTAAAACTGTAGAAGCTATCCACTCTTAAGGTTTAATGATTATGATGATAACAAAAATATCCTGGAGAAACGTTTGGAGAAACAAACTCCGAAGCGGTATACTGATTGCATCCATTGCGATAGGCCTTTTAGGGGGAATCTTTACTATGGCAGCAATCAATGGAATGATGGAGTCCAAAGTAGAAGAAACTTTGATAACAGAGCTGGCAAATGCTCAAATTCATAAAAAGGGATTTGAGGTGACCAATAACTTTTCAGATTCAATCCCTCAGTTTAAAACTATCTTAAACAAACTAGATAGTGATAGCATACTTAAAATCAACTCTCCAAGAGTGGTGATTAACGGAATGGGAAGTTCTGCAAACGATAGTCAAGGTCTTAAAATTATTGGCATTGATCCTGATAAAGAACGTAAGGTAACGGACATCGAAAAGTTCTTTAAAGAAGGTGATTATTTCGAAGGCAAAAGAAAAAATCAGATTGTGATTGGTGCTTCTTTGGCGAAAAAACTAAAGGTGAAAATCAGATCGAAGATTGTGATTGCCTATATGGGTCCAAACAAAGAAATGATCAACACCGCTTATAGAGTGGTGGGTATTTTCTCTACCTCTTCCCCAGAATTTGATAAATCTGTCGCATTCGTGAGAAACAAAGACATTTGGAGAAATACAGGTGAAGAATTTATTCATGAGATCGCTTTTGCCTCAGAAAACGGAGGTACTTTCCCTGAAAAAATTACCGATAAAATTCAATCAACGATCAACGAGGATGGATTAAACGTTCAAACTTGGAAACAAATTGCTCCTGAGTTGGCGACCATTGCTGAGTCTGGAAACACCCAGAGTTATATTATCCTTGGCATTATCCTTTTTGCTTTAGGTTTTGGTATTCTTAACTCGATGACCATGGCCATTTTTGAAAGATCGAGAGAACTAGGTGTATTAATGGCCGTAGGTTTAAACCGTTCAAAAGTCTTTCTTATGATTGTACTGGAAACGATTTACCTATCCATGATTGGTGCAGCTATCGGAGGTGTTTTAGTCACTGTATTAATCAATTACTTTGGAGAACACGGATTAAAATATGCCGAAAGTAGTATGGGTGGTTTCAGTAACATCCTCTACCCTAACCTGCCCCTAGAATCATTTATTCCTTTATTCTTTATGGTATTGCTTACCGCAATTGTTTCTGCATTACCGCCTGCATTTAGAGCAATTAGACTGAACCCAGCCGAAGCAGTTCGCTACAAAGGTTAAATGAAACCCATCACCATTAAATTTTAGAAAAATGATTGAAATTAAAGATATAGTTAAAACATATAACGAAAATACAGTTCCGGTTCACGCATTAAATCATGTCAACCTAAGAATTGAAGAAGGTGAATTTACAGCTGTAGTTGGACCTTCCGGATGTGGGAAAACCACTTTCTTAAATATTCTTGGAGGATTGGATGCTCCCACATCAGGTGATATATTAATTGATGGCACCAACTTGCACGATCGCTCCTCTGCAGATATGATTACCTATAGAAGAGATCATATTGGTTTTGTTTTCCAAGATTATTCCTTGATGCCGGTCCTTACTGCAAAAGAAAATGTAGAGTTCATTATGGAACTTCAGGGACGACCAAAAGAGGAAAGAGCTGCACGTTCTAAAGAATTATTGGATGCTGTTGGGATAGGAGATAAAGGCGATCAATTCCCAACGAAATTATCCGGTGGGCAGCAGCAAAGAGTAGCAGTAGCTAGAGCTTTAGCATCAAAACCTAATCTTATTCTTGCCGATGAACCTACTGCCAATTTGGATTCTAAATCCACCGCCGATCTACTAGACATCATGCGATCTTTAAATGAGAAGGAGAACATCACTTTTGTTATTGCCACTCATGATCAACGTGTGATGGATAGAGCGAAAAGAGTGATCACCTTTGAGGATGGTAAGATTATCGACATGAAATAAAAATGCGACAACATCAATATTATTATATCTTCCTCTTCTTTCTGTTCATTTCGTTTACTTCAATTGCTCAAGAGGAGGAGGAAGAGAAAACATCAAAGTTTAAAGAGAACTTTGTGGCCGATGGATATTTAAAATACATGCAGACCATTGCTGTTCAAAAAGACTATACAGAAGAATGGTTTATTGATAACCTTATCCACAATCGTCTTAATTTTAAATATTATGCGGGAGATAAATGGACTTTTGGATTAAGTGGTAGAAACCGTCTTATCTACGGTGCTTCCCCTAAGATGATCCCTGAATATGCTAAACAGTTTGGCAATCAAGATCAATATGCATTCAATATGTCTTATGATTGGATTACGGGGAAATCTTTTGTCTTAAACTCTGAAATTGATAGAGCTTATGCGGATTATTCCACCGGAAATTGGCAATTTAGAGTAGGTCGACAAAGAATAAACTGGGGTGTTTCTATGGTATGGAATCCTAACGACCTTTTCAACACCTACTCATTCTTTGATTTTGATTATGAAGAACGTCCCGGTGCCGATGCTATCTTGATTAGAAATTATATAGGTGCAACAAGTTCTATTGAGGTGGTATTCTCTCCGTCCAATCAATTTGACTATTACAACATCGCTGGTTTATATAAATTCAATGTTTGGCAGTACGACTTTCAAGTGTTGGGTGGTTATGTAAGAGAAAACTATCATGCTGGTGCTGGTTGGGAAGGTCAGATTGGTGGAGCAGGATTTAAAGGAGAAGCTACCTATTTTATTCCTGATTATGCAGGTGAAGACGCTTCTGTAGTTGCCGATATATCTCTTGATTACACCTTCAAGAACTCTTTATATCTACATACAGAAACTATTTATAATAGTAATGGTGCCACAAGTAAAATTGGAGCCTTAGATCCTAACCTAGAATTAACACCTAAAACCTTGAGTTTATCAAAGTTCGCTTTCTTTAATGAGGCACAATATCAAATCACTCCTTTAACACGGTTAGGGGTAAACAGTATTATAAATAGTAATGATTTATCGTACTATATCGGTGGTAATGTGACCACCTCATTTAGTGATAACTTTGAGCTATTGGTATTTGGAATGTTTTTCTTTGGGGACGAGGATTCCTTATATGGACAAGGCGGATCTCAGATCAATTGGCGTTTAAAATGGAGTTTCTAGGATAGAAGTACTTTTTGATGTCAACAATTCACTCATCAATTGTTACAGTTTAAGAGAAAATACGACGATTCAGTAGAAATATATTCATTATATACTTTAGTAGGCCTACTTTTGCATAGTTGATTCATTAAGAGAACAATGCAAATGCAGGCCTTCTGCATATCATCCATAAAAGATATATGAAAAATTCTCAACTAAATAAATTTGCTATCCGATTCAGTATTGTATTCATAATACAATTGATCTACAAAGGTTTTGACCAGAGTTTCGATGGCTTTTTTCCTTTCACTGAAAGAGCGGCGGCATTTACTGTTGTCTTAACGACTATCTTTTTGTTGGGTTGGTATGTAGCAGAATGGATCAATAAACCTTTGAAAGGTTTACAAACGATTTATCAATTACTGATCAATATTTTGATTGGGTTTGCGATTGGTGTTTTTGCCAATACTATTTATCGTTTAGGAGATACTTATATCTACGATAATGGGCATTTATGGGCTGATATTTCTTTCATCAACCCAGAGTTTTCTTTTGGAATAACAATGTTTTATTCCATCATTTATATCACTAACTTATATTTGATAAGAAACCTCAAATTGAAGGAACAGGAGATTATCAATAAGGAATTGGAGAAGGAAAATGCTATTTCTCAGTTCCAGGCATTAAAGGCACAAATTGAACCTCATTTTCTCTTTAATAGTTTAAGTGTTCTTTCTAATTTGGTACATTCTGATGCAGATTTAGCTTCCCAATTCATTATCAAATTATCCAATACATTGAGGTACATTATCTCTCAAAATCAGAGGACATTAATCGATTTGAAAACCGAGCTGGACATTGTTGAAGATTACTTCTTCCTGTTAAAAACAAGATTCAACGATGCCATACAATTGGATAATCAAATAGTTACCGAGATATTAAAAAGTACAATGGTTCCTCCAACAAGTGTACAATCTTTAATAGAGAATGCTGTTAAACATAATAAGCTTTCTAAAAAACATCCGTTAGTTATTAAAATGGAAAATAAAGATGGTGAAATTATTGTGAGTAACACATTGAACAAAAAAGAACATGTAGAAAACTCTACTGGTTTGGGCTTGAATAACATCAAACAACGTTATCAGTTAGTAGCTCAGAAAACCGTAAAAGTAGAGGAAACAAAGGAATTCTTCACCGTCTATTTACCAATAATAAACCAATCTGAATATGAACATTCTAATCATTGAGGACGAGACACTCACTTCAGATCGATTGGCGGGGTTAATCAAAGAGTTTGATCCTGAACTGAATATTATTGGTCAGGTTGACTCTGTCGAAAGCAGTATCGAATGGTTCGAAAGTAACAAGGCTCCCGATTTAATCTTCCAAGATATTGAGTTGTCTGATGGCAACTGTTTCGAAATTTATGATCATGTAAAAGTGGATGTACCCATCATTTTTACAACTGCTTACAGTGAATATGCATTAAAATCGTTTCAATTAAATAGTATAGATTATGTTTTAAAACCCTATGATAAAAAAGACATTAAAAGGGTTTTAGAGAAGTTCTTGAAGTATAAAAATCTATTCTTCACCACAGAACAAGAAGGGCTTAAAAAAGTAGCTTCTCCCAGCTCCCAAAATTATAAATCGAGGTTTATGATTTCTATCGGAGACCAGTTTAAGAGTATAAAAACAGAGGAAGTTTCGTATATAAAATATGAAGAGGGGCTTTCTTTCCTTCATCTATTTGATTCAACATCAAGATTTCCGGTGGATAAGAGTATATCTACTTTGGAAGATGAATTGGATCCATCCTCTTTCTTTAGAGTGAATAGAAAATATATTATTCATATCAATAGTATATCAAAGATAAATACATGGTTTAACTCTAGGCTTCAAATTGATATTGGAGCCGACGATGAAATTATTGTCAGTAGAGACCGTGTAAAAGCCTTTAAGGAGTGGCTTGATCAATAAAACAACTCCTTAATCACATCAATTTATCCGCATAGAAATTCGCCTCTGAAAAGTGGCCTGTGACTTCTTATGCAAAATTTTCAATCAAAAAAGTAACAAACACAATGAAAAAGCTTTTTATTATCCTAGCATTTTTAGCCTTTCAGTTTACTGCTCAAGCTCAAGATCAATTATTAAATTTTGGTGTAAAAGGAAGTATTGGTATGTCTAATTTTTCTTTTGGAACATCTGGTATTGATACCGACACGAGACAATCTTGGGAAGGTGGCCTAATGTTAAGAGCAAATATTCCTGTGCTACCAATTTATGCGCAAGTTGAAGCACTTTATACTAATGTTGGAAATACATTTACGGTGGGAAATCAAGCACCACAAGAATTGGTAACTAACAGAGTGGAAGTTCCTATAATATTAGGTGCTAAGATTGGTTTAGGTGATGTTAGAGCTCGTGCATTTGGTGGTATTATCGCTCAAAAAACAGTACGTGATAACCTATCTGAATTTAGTAATGAAGTCGAATTAAACGATTTCGGATGGGGATGGCAAGCAGGTGTTGGTGCCGATTTCAAAAAGTTTACTTTGGATCTGAAATATCAGAAAGGAGCCAACATAGCAGCTCATGGTCCAAGTATTGAGAGTAATCAATATTTAGTAAGCTTTGGTTATTTCATCTGGTAATTAGAATTCAAAAAACCACATATAGTTCTAGGATAATTTGAGATAGTATATCTCATTTTATCCTTTATAAAAGTAAAAAGCATTGATCTGTTTATTGATCAATGCTTTCTGTATTTTAGATGAAAAGAGGGAACTAATTTTTTCCAAAAAACGGAATAAAACAATATGCTTTTATTGCAACACCCACCGTACATAGGGCTATTGATAAAACAACAGACATTCCTACTTGGTGTAGTGTAACTCCCATAGTAGTAAAAAATACTCCGAAGAGTAGCATTAATAACTTATTAGCTTGCATTAGGTGTAACTTAAAATTCGGGATTGTTAAATATTATTCACAAAATTACCAATCGGTACCGAATTACCTAACTTTTCTACACATTATTTTGTTTTAAAAATCTCTCCAAGGAATCTTTTTATTTTATCCCTCCAAATGCACCAAAACACATGTTTTTATGCAGGATTTCGACCTTAGAAAAACCTATTTTTTTCATCAATTCTAATTGATAGGTCATTGATCTAGGAGAATCTTCTTTTTCGATATAGTCCAAGACATTTTGAGCATATTCCTCACCTCCTACTTCAGTTAGATATTCTTTGTATAAAGCCCATGTATATTCATCTAACCTAGGGTCATCTTGAGTAATCAAATCGGAAATCATAAAGACTCCACCAGGTTTAAGTAAAGAATATATTTTAGCAAAAGTTGTTTCCCAATCTTTATCATCCCTCAAGTGATGTAATACAGCTCCAGCTAAAATGATATCGAATTGTTTCTTTGGTAGATCTACCTCACGAATATCTCCTTGCTTCATATCGATTGTTCCGGTGGTATGTTCTCTTACTCTCTCCACTGCTTTTTTCAACATCGGTAGACTTAAATCAACAAGTGTACAGTTTAGATCGGAAACTTTCGAAAGCATCATTAATGTATAATTCCCCGCACCACAGCCAATATCTAATACATGTTTAGCATGAGGTACTATGCGTTTAGAGGCCTCTGTGATCAGTTCTAAGGAAACTTTGGCGTCAATTGTAGATACTTGCCCCGTATCTAAATTGGAAAAACGCTCGACATCCTTATCAAATCGTTCTTTGATTTCTGCAGTTGTTGATTTAATCATAATAATTAGTTTGGTAAAAATTATAATGCAGGAGTTAATACTGCATTTTTTGATTTAGTGGTTTTCCATCCATAAGTCATTAAAGCAATACCTACAAGTACATAAGGAATACTTAATAATTGTCCCATGTTGAATGTAAGTCCATCTTCAAAGCCTACTTGATTCTCCTTGATAAATTCTATAAAGAATCGGGCGGTAAATATTAGAGAGAGTACTAAGCCACAAAAGAAGCCATTCTTTAATTTCGATCGGTAATTTTTGTAGAGGAACATCATTATTCCAAAAATGATAAATAATGTAATTGCTTCGTATAATTGTGCCGGATGCCTAGGCAATGCATCTATTCTCTGAAAAATAAAGGCCCAAGGAAGATCGGTTGGAATACCTATAATTTCTGAGTTCATCAAGTTGGCCAATCGGATAAATCCACAACCTAACCCACATACTACGGCTAACAAATCAAGTATATCCAAAAATTGGTGTTTTGCCTTTTTAGAATACACAAACAGTGCAATAATTAATCCCAAGGCACCACCATGACTTGCTAAACCACGGTAACCTGTCACTTCAAATCCTCCTTCAGGAAGAAATTTAATAGGTAAGATCATTTCTATTGGATGATCCAAAAAATAGGAAGGTTCATAGAACAAACAGTGTCCTAAACGTGCACCCACAAATATTCCTATTACACTATAAGTAACTAACTTTTCATAGTTCTCTTTTGGCAGATTTTCCTTTTCAAAAATTTTCCCTAATACCAATGAGCTGAAATAAATTCCGAGCATAAATAAGAGGCCATAATATCTTAATGAAAGTCCAAATAGGTTAAAAATTTCTGGATCAGGATTCCAGGTAATAAAATTTAGCATAAGTCGATAGATTAGTTTAAAAATTAGAGATTTAAGTCAGATAGTTTAACGATAAACACAAACAAATATAGATGAAAAAAGGTGATGTAAATATAATTTCACATCACCTTATTCCTAAAATATTACGATTCCTACGAGGGCACTCAATGCAATTAATGCAATAGGATGTACTTTTTTATCAAAGAATTTGAGGACAATACCTACAATCACAAACAGAACGATTGAGGCATAATGAATGTCCGTGAATGAATCACCAAAGAAGGTGCTTTCTGCAATTTTCCATCCTGCAAAGAAAATCAGCGCGATGGTTACCGGTTTAATTCCGAAGAAAAATGCTTGCTTCCATTTATTCTGTTTCATTTTTCTTAGAATTTCAGATAAGGCAACAATACATACAACGGAAGGTGTGGCTAAACCGGCAGTGGCAAATAGACCTCCTATTAATGCTCCTAATCTCCCTCCTACAACCATTCCTGCTTCGTTTCCTACAAATGTAGCCGAGTTAACAGCTATAGCACCTGGAGTCATTTGTGCCAAGGATAATACATTATAAAACTGTTCTGGCTCCATCCATCCATTCTTTTGGAATTCTACCACAAATAAGGGGACCATGGCCAAACCTCCACCGAAACTAAAGAATCCAATCTTTAGAAATGTGAAGTATAAATCGATATATACCTTTAAGGCTTCTATTGAGAATGCTTCCATCATTATTTCAGTAGTTTTTTAATTTGATTAGGCATTGTTACTAGCATCAAAATGCCTGTGACTGCTCCAAGTATGATTAATAAAATGGGGTGGATATTGAAGACGAATAACAATATACTAGCTCCTAAAAAGATGGATAAACCAAACTTTTCAGTAATACTACCTTTAAACATTTTCCAAACTGAATGACCAATTAATGCCACAATACAAGCTCTTGCACCTAAGAAAGCTTTCTGAGCGATAGGATGTTCGAAAGAAGTATTAAAAAGGTGATAGATTATGGTAATCACTAAGTAAGAAGGTGCCATTACACCTATGGTGGTCATGATCCCTCCTAGTAAACCTTTCTCTCTATAGCCCACAAAAGTGGCCGCATTAATAGCAATGGTTCCTGGAGTCATTTGAGCAATGGACATGATTTCCAATAATTCGTCATTGGTGAGCCATTTCTTTTTATCAATTAGTTCTTTCTCTAAAAGAGGAACCATAGCGTATCCACCTCCAAAGGTGAACATTCCTACTTTGAAAAAGCTGAAAAATAATTCTAAGTATATCATTGGTTCTGTAATCAGGTAAGGTCGTGTTTTGACTTATCAACAATAATACAATATACATTCAACTATCTTACAGTTACTTTACAATCAATAAGAGAAAAAATCAATCAAACGTTAATTTCTCTAAAAAACACAATTGAATACCCTATCAAAGCCGCAGATTCTGTTATATGCTTTTTTCAACAAATAATTTTACTAATTTGCTTTATTATTAGATTATTAGTTCACTAATTACCAAAAACAAAGTGTCAAATTTACTAGTGAACCACTCTGATTATAACATTATAATTTATACTAATCATTCATTATGACTTACAAATCAATTTTAGCTTCTGTCTTGATGTCAGGTGCTTTGTTGCTTGGTGGTAATTCTACCCAAGCACAAGAAAAATCAGAACTCGAGTATAAAACGGTTCCCAACGACCCTCTAAAAACTAGAATTTATACTCTTGATAATGGTTTAAAAGTGTATCTATCGGAATACAAAGATGCCCCAAGAATCCAAACGTATATTGCTGTAAAAGCTGGCGGTAAAAACGATCCGGCTAACGCTACAGGACTTGCTCACTACTTGGAACATATTATGTTCAAAGGCACTTCACATTTTGGTACATTAGATTGGGATACAGAAAAAGTGTATTTAGACAGTATCGAAAACATGTTCGAGCACTACAGAACACTTACAGATCCTGAAGAAAGAACTGCCTACTATAAGAAAATTGACCAAGTATCAAACGATGCTTCTAAGTATTCAATTGCAAACGAATACGATAGAATGATCGGTATGATCGGTGCTAAAGGTACAAACGCTTACACTTCCAACGATAGAACTGTTTATGTAAACGACATCCCTGCCAACGAATTAGAAAGATGGTTGGAAATTGAAGGTGATCGTTTTAGAGAAATCGTACCTCGCTTATTCCACACAGAGTTAGAGGCGGTTTACGAAGAGAAAAACAGATCTTTGGATAATGACCAAAGAAAAGTTTTCACTGCCATGTTTGAGTCAATGTTCCCTAATCACCCTTATGGAACACAAACAGTAATTGGTACGATCGATCACTTGAAGAATCCATCGATCACAGAAATCAAGAAATATTTCAATACATATTACCGTCCAAACAATGTTGCTATTTGTTTGAGTGGTGATTTGGATCCTGATAAAACAATCGCTTTGATCCAAAAGTATTTTGGTGATTGGAAGCCGGGTGATATTCCTGAGTTTACTTACAATGAAGAAAAGCCAATTACTGCTCCAATTGAAAAAGAAGTATTTGGTCCTCAAACAGGAATGGTATTCCTAGGATATAGAATGCCTGGTTTAGCATCAGATTCTAGAGATCTTCTTAAAGAACAACTATGTGATATGATTTTGGCCAATAGTGCTGCAGGTTTAATCGATTTGGACTTGAATCAAACACAAAAAGTAGTGAATGCATCAAGCTTCGTTTATCCGTTTAACGACTATACTGTACATTGTTTGTATGCTATCCCTAGACAAGATCAAACGCTAGAACAAGCGAAAGATTTACTTTTAGCTGAAATGGATAAGCTGAAAAAAGGTGAATTCGAAGATTGGTTATTGGAAGCAATTGTCAATGATTTCAAGAAATCGGAAATCAAGAAATTAGAAAGTAATTCTGCTCGTGCTGATGCATTTGTACAAGCATTTACAAGAGATATCAAATGGGAAAACTACATTGATGACATCGAGGTAATGAAGACAATCACTAAAGAAGAAATCGTGAAGTTTGCTAACGAAAGATACAAAGACAATTATGTAGTTGTTTACAAAAGAGTTGGTGAAGACCCGAACAAAATTCAGGTAGATAAGCCATCAATAACAAAAGTAGAATTGAACAGAGGTAAAACGTCGAAATTCTTTGACAATATTGCTTCTCAAAAGCCTGCGAAATTAACTCCTATGTTCTTGGATTACGAAAAGGATATTCAAGAGGGTAAACTAAAGAGAAAAGTAGTTGTTCGTTACAAACAAAATGTAGAGAACGATTTATTTAACTTATACTACATTATTCCTGTTGGTAAAGATACTGATCCTACTTTAAGTCAGGCAGTACAATACTTAGAATTCTTAGGAACTGATAAAATGTCATCTCCTGAAATCAAACAAGAATTCTACAAATTGGGGGCAAGCTTTAGCGTAAACTCTTCTGCTGATCAGGTGTATGTTTCTTTGAGTGGATTGACAGAAAACATGGTTGCTTCTATCCGTCTTTTCGAGGATTTATTAAACAATGCAAAAGCAGATGAAGCTGCATTGAAAAATATGATTGCCAACGAAAAGAAAAGTAGAGAAGATACACAAAAGAACAAAGGTGCAATTCTATTTACAGGTTTAATGAATTATGGCTTATATGGTGCTGACAACCCTGTAACGAACGGTTTATCAAATAAAGAGTTGGATCTTCTAACTCCTGAAAAATTGGTAAACAAGATTCATCAGTTAACAAAAATGGAGCATCACATTTTATACTATGGTCCTGAATCATTAAAATCTGTAGTAGCAACTTTAAATAAAGAACATGTAGTTCCTAAGAAATTACAAGCTGTTCCTGCTGAGAAAGAATTTATGATTAACGATATCGACAAGCCAAAAGTATATTGGGCACATTACGATATGGTACAAGCAGAAGTTCTATTCTTAGCTAAAGGCGATGTTTATGACCCTCAAAGAATTGCTGCAGCAACGCTTTTCAATGAGTATTTTGGAGGTAGTATGAACGCTATTGTATTCCAAGAGATGCGTGAAGCACAAGGCTTAGCTTACTCTGTTTTCAGTAAATATGGTGTTGCTTCTGAAAAGAACAAACACGATTACACTTTAGCATACATCGGAACTCAGTCGGATAAACTTAAAGAGGCAATGGCAGGTATGATGAAATTACTTGAAAATCCTCCGAAAAACGAACAATCATTTGATGCTGCTAAGAAAGCTGTATTAAGTAAGCTTGAAAGTGAAAGAATTACTAAATCAAGCGTATTATTTAATTATGAAGCAGCCTTGAAAAAAGGAAATGATCATGATATCAGAAAAGATATTTATGAAGCAGTACAAACATTAACGATAGATGATGTGATGAAATTCCATGATGATTTTATCAAAGGAAAGCATTACAATATCTGTGTAGTGGGTGATGAAGAAAAACTAGATATGGAAACGTTAAAGAGCTATGGCGAATTAAAAGAGCTATCTCTAAACGATATCTTCGGTTTTGACAATGAGCCAAGAGATGCTCAATAAGCCCCAATAACCAATAAAAATAGCCAAGTTCTATCGAAGAATTTGGCTATTTTTTTATGTTCTTAAATCGATATTATTGATTATATTAGTAATTGATGATCGATTATCTATATTTTTGCTGTTGACAATTTCTAATATCAAATAATCGATACATTAGAAATACACAAATTAACCTATCTTCTAGATATATGAATTCAAGAATTATTTCTATACTTCTCTTATTTTTTCCTTTACTATCCTTTGCCTCTTTAGAAAACATTAATGCGCCTATTCCTTCTCAGTTTGAATTAATGGGATCAAAAGTGGTCATTACAAAAGGAGGAATGCAAAAGATAATGGTCAAGTACAATAGTTTAACTCGATCAGAAAAACATTACAATGAATTGCTCGAAAGATGTAATTCTTACTTCCCATATATTGAAAGAGAATTATTAGCAAGAGGAGTACCAGGGGAATTTAAATATCTTGCTTTACAAGAATCTTTATTGGATGGAAATGCAATTTCCAATGCAAAACCTCCTGCAGTTGGTTTCTGGCAGTTTAAAGATTTTACTGCAGAAGAAAGAGGTATGAAGATCAACCGTTCTTTGGATGAAAGAAAGAATGTAGTATCCGCCAGTATTGGTGCTGCTGATTACTTATCAAAGAATTATTATTATTTGGGGAACTGGTTCTATGCTATGATTTCTTATCATGATGGTTTAGGTGGGGCGAGAAGCTATATCAGAAACCATAAGCTTAACTATTACAATCATGTAACAATTAACGAGAATACTCATCCATATTTGATTCATTATTTAGCTCACTACTTTGCATTTAAAGACAAAGTTGGTTTGGATGATGGTCATTTCGTAATGATTGAATTCCCTACAAACGGATATACTTTAAAAGAGGTTTCTAAATTTACGGGTCAATCTCTAGACATATTAGCTAAAAATAACACTTGGTTGTATGGAAGTTACATCCCAGAAGATAAAGTTTATTCTGTAATGATCGAAAGTAAGCCTGATGAAATCAATCAGATTGTTGCAAGCTTATCGCCTTATGCTAAACCTCGAAAAACTAGAGCTAGAAAAGATATATTTAAATTTTATGCTGATTCTATTCAGGAAAACTATCCATTTGTTTTACCTATAGAAAAAGGTGTGCAAGGAGAGAAATTTGAATTGGCCTTAGTGAATGGAGTAAAAGCTGTCATTCTTCATGAGGACATGACACAAAAAGAATTATCAGAAGCTGTGGGTATTTCTAAAGGAAAGATTAGAAAATACAACTACGAAGGTAAAGATGATGTGCTCATCAAAGACTCACATTATTATATAGCTCCGCTTCCTCTAACTATTCCTGAATCTTATCATATTATGAAAGACAATGAGACTTTAACATTTATTGCCGTTAAGTATGGTATATCGCTTAAAGCGCTTAAAAAATTGAATGATGTAAGAAAGGAAGAGGATGTAAAAACTGGGGATAAGATTTATTTCAATTAATATATTCTATCCACAATAAAAAGGCCGAATCACTAAAATGATTCGGCCTTTTTGCTATACATAATTTCTAAGATTAAGCTGATTTAAAACGATTAATCAAAGCTTCAAAAGCTTTTTCATCACCAAAATCTTTATATACATCCTTTGCTTCGGTGTAGAACTGTGGTAGGTCTGAATCTTCTTTCTTTATTTCAGAAAAAACAGCTAATCTCCTTAGTGCCACTAAGCATTTCAAATCTATTTTATTGGATGAACTTTCTTTTAAAGCTTTACTATATAACTCTTTAGCCAGTTCAACTTCATCTCTATTGATTCTCCACTCAGCTTCTACAAAATGTTTCCACGTATTGAATAATTTAGGAGAATAACCCGCCCAATATTTAAATCTATCGTAAATCTTTCTTAGCTCCCCTTCTCGACTTTCTTTTTGGTTATTGATGTAAACGGCTTTCATGACCAATAATGAAGGATGTAAAAGTGTTCCTTCATAGATTTCTGGGCTTTTATCAATTAGCATGATTACCTTTTCAAGATTTACCCTTTCTGTCATTTTTGATAACTGATAAAGTTGTAAGATCTCTGTGACAATCGGTTTTTCATCAAAGGCTACGTTTTCTAAATCATGATGCGACTTTCTTAAAGCTTCACTCTTGTTCACTCCAGAAAAAAGAAGCATTTGATAATACCTTTTTACATTTTTCCCTTTTAAGTAATTATCATTTGATTTTAGAATGAGTGAAAACTTCTCGTTGATCATCTCTAAACAAACTGATAACTCTTCTAACCAAGGAAGAATGATAAAAGCATAATCAGAATAAAAGTTATTAATAATTCTTTTATTATTAGACTTTTCAATTTCTGACAAAGCAACTTGAGCATAATCTTTAGCCAAATGCATATCCTCATACTTTGTTATCATGTACCTAGATAAGCCTAAACACCCATAAGGAGTGATTTCGTTTAAACCATTTTCTAAAGAATAGTTTATTATTTCAAGTGCACACCACTTATAGAACTCCCAATCTTTTATTTCATCACAAAGCATAAAGGGAGCAAGGATTCTTAAATAATAAGAAGTTTCATCTAAAGGTTCTTGTTTTCTGGACTGAAAAGCTAGATCTATAGAATCTTCTCCTATGTTTTCCAATAACCTAAGATGTTGTAAGGAAAGATCTCTGTGTAATTGATTACCTGATTGAGGTATATCATACCCAAACAGAGTAATGTATTTATAAATTGAATTTGATACTTCAGTAGATTGTTCGTATCGAATAGAATGTAGCAACAGGCGCATCAAACCATTGGATTGATCGTTGATATTTTCTACCGATTCTAGTGAATTAACAAGGCAAGATTTATTGGCAGTATAATCCGATTGATTAAGGAAATCATTTTCACTTAATAAAAAGGATGTATCGAATTTATTTTTCACTGATGCAAATTGTAATTAGGTAACGTAGCAAATGTAATAAATATCTCGAAGATATAACTTTAAGTAATCTTATAATACAATTACAACTACAGATAATTAACCTTAGATATAGTAATTCAACAAAAAATAACAAGATCACAATATTTTGATAATCAATTATTTGAGTGATCTTGAAATTATACTCCAGCTTTTAAATCTTCTACAGGATTCTTTAACCCTGTCTTTATTACATGATAACTTACTGTAATCATGGTCATCAGTAAAGTTAATCCACCCGAAAATAAATAAGCACCAATATCAATATTCACCGCTTTTGGAAAGTTATCCAACCAAAGTTTCATGGCCAAATAAGCTGTAGGCCAAGCCACAACACAAGCGGTAATAACAAGTACGAAAAACTCTTTTGATACAAAAAGCATGGCTTGAGTATCTTCCATACCTAAGGCCTTACGAATCGCTATTTCCTTGTTTTTTCTAACAGTAATAAAAGAAGAAAGCCCGAATAAACCCAAATTCGCAATTATTACACCAATGATTGAAAATATAAGAGACACTTTTGCTAATTGTTCCTCTTTTTTAAAGGCTTGTTCTATTTTCGATTTTAGGAAAAATGTATCTAATATCCTGTATTCTACTACTTGAGACCATTTAAAATTGAGTTGTTTTTCCAATATATTCCAATTAACACCATCTCTTATTTTTAATGCCAAAAATTTGTTAGAAAACCTTGAGGTTGCTCTATTACCGTTATTCACATCAATAACGAAAGGTTCTATTGGCTTATGAATTGGTTCATAATGAAAATCTTTGATGACACCCGCTATTTTCTGATATCCCCTTGAAGTATAAAATTTCATTCCTAAAGCTTCTTGAGGAGAGGAATAACCAGCAAATTCTATCAACTTTTCATTAACGTAGATCTCTCTTTCGCGGAGTGGACCAGTAGGATTTTTAGCGAGTATTTTAAAATCAAAGACTTTAAATACATCAGGATAGGTAACTACACTTGCATAAAATGCTGAGGGTAGTTTTTTATTCCCTTTCTTAAATGTAAAAGGATAGTTCTGTACCCAAACTCCTAGCAGTTCATCGATAGCAGTTACCGCTTCAACATCTTTTAATTGTAAGAACTTTTCTCTAATAAGATGGAAATTACTTTTCTGATATCTGACTTCACCCATTGGAACAATCACAATATTCTCTTGGTTAAACCCTATATCAGAATTTTTCATAAAATCCAACTGTCTTTTCGATACATAGGTACTAAAAAGTAGAAACATGGAAATGATAAACTGTGTAATCACACTCCATTTTCTAAATTTCTTTTGTTGATATCCTTTCGGTGAAGTATCATGTAGTCCTTCCAAAGGTTTAAAACCAGATAAATAAAACAAAGGATAAAAACTTGATAACGCCCCAACAAATAAGCCACTACTTCCTACAAGCAAAACAATGTTTTGAGGATCAGCATTTTCTAATATAAATCCTGAATCACTCAATAAATCATTTACAAAAGAAAAGAGTAATTCCAAGAATACAATAGCACCAAACATGGAGAGTACACTTAGAATTGCCGCTTCAACAACAAATTGATTGATTAATTCTGTTTGATCGGCACCTATTGCTTTTCGAATACCCACTTCTCGAATTCTTGTAGAGTAGCGAACAGAAGATAAGTTCATAAAATTAATAGCCGCAATAACCAATACCATGATGGCAATTGCACTAAAAATATATATGTACATATAGTCTCCATTCTGAGACATTTCGAAATCCAAATCAGAATACAAATGAATTTCTTGTATAGGCTGTAGGTATAATTCTACGTAATCTCTTAAGTAAGATGGAAATTTTGATGGATCCTGAAGTAAAATTTCAAAGTCAGCTTCTAGTTCTTCTGGTTTCACACCATCTTTTAAAGTGATATAGGTCCAACATGGGTTCCAAACCCAATCTTCTTTAAAAAATAGTTCTCGATTGGTCACATTCAAAGTGGAGAAGGAAACCAAAATCTCAAAATCGAGATGAGAAGGGTAATTTTGTTTATCAACTACTGCTGTTACCTTGAGGTAATGCTTTTTCTCATAAAGAATTTTTTTACCAATTGCACTTTGATCTCCAAAATATTTTTTTGCAATTTCTTTTGTAATCACCACGCTACCTTCTTCAGATAAGGCTGAATTTTTATCTCCTTCCACTACAGGAAAGTCGAAAACCTTAAAAAAATCATCGTCAGTAAAGTATAAATGGTTTTCGTTAAATTTTTGTCCTGCAACTGAAATCACATGAGAATATGCCTGATGATTAAAGAAACGGACAGAGTGATCTATGTAATTAGGGTATAATGTTTTTATCGTTGGACCTAAAGCTATAGGGACACTTGCAGACCTTTCTCCTATATCTTGAGTGTCGATAATTTCTACTACTCTGTAGGTTTTATCTGCATTCTTATGAAAAGAATCATAGGATAACTCATAGTTTACCAAAAGAACCAATAGGGTAAAGAAAGCTATTCCCATTGACATCCCGACAATGTTAATACCTGAGTAAACTCCATGTTTTTGAAGATTACGAATACCTATGAGTATATAGTTTCTTAGCACTTTAACGTCCTTTGTGTAAATTCTCGGTTACAATTTGCCCATCAAATAGATGTATTACTCTACTTGCATAATCTGAGGCTGCTGTGGAATGAGTTACCATTAAAATAGTAGTACCCATTTCGTTTAATGTCTGAAGTAATTCCATTACCTCTCTACCTCTTTCTGAATCTAAATTACCTGTTGGTTCATCAGCTAAAATTAATTGAGGATTGGAAACCAATGCTCTTGCCACCGCAACTCTTTGCTGTAAACCTCCTGATATTTGATTTGGGAATACTCTTTTTTTATGAGAAATCTGTAATTGATCCATCATTTTTTCCACCCTCAATTTACGTTCATTGGGCGGTACTTGCTGATAGATAAGAGGTAATTCAATATTTTCGAACACAGTTAGATCATCAATAAGGTTAAAGCTTTGAAAAACAAAACCTATATATTCTCGTCTTAATTGTGCCCTCTTTTTAGATGAAAGGTGAACTACATTTTGACCTTTAAAAATCATTTCACCTTCTGTAGGCAAATCCAATAGTCCTGCAATGTTGAGTAATGTTGATTTTCCACATCCTGAAGGCCCCATAATACACACGAACTCTCCTTCTTGAATATTAAGAGTAACATGATGAAGAGCCAATGTATCATTGTCCTCATTTTTATAGGCCTTATTGATGTTATTTATTTGAATTAACGGTGTATTCATAAAAAAAATTTATTCCTACTGTTACTAACAACAATCATTCAAATTATTAACACTTCAACAAACACAGTGAGTTACAGGTTTTTATAACATTCATTTAATGTTCAGAATTGAACTATGCGATCAATAGTTTACTGTACAATACGATTAAGTTATTTTACTCTTCTTAGATGAATGAACACATTTTGGAAAAACTTTATTATTCTTACAGAACGATCTTATTTATCAACCCATTACTACCCGTACTTTTATGTTAACTTTTAAGCTACTTATAGAAAATAAAAAACAAGTGTATCATATTATTGAGAAGTATAACTTTAGAGTAATTGATTACAGACCACACTATGAAATAGAATTCTTTGCAAAAAGCTACCAAGATTTTAATAAAACCTATTTTGATATAACCAATCAATTACAAAGACTAGAGATTAATTATATATTATCAGATCATTTATTTGTTCCTAATCCAAACAAAAAAGGAGCATAGTCAAACTATACTCCTTTTCTACCTCCTCCGGGAGGTTTATTTATTTAATTTTAATTCTGTACATTCATTTTGATAAACAAAGCCTAAGATCAGCATCACAGCATCATCATCATTTTTTGCTTTTCCAAGCATGTCGACTCTATTCATAGAGGCATCCAAAGTCCAAATTTTTTCCATATCAGCCCATTCAAATACAATACCTTGAACCATAAAGTAGGTAATTCCACCTTTCTTACGCTTATAAATATTGTTTAAATCATTTTCGAAACGGTCACCTTTTGGAGCCGATACTTTTGCGATAACTTGTCCTGTGTTGGGATTTTTATAAAGCTCGCAAGAACATTTCCCTTGATATTTTTCAGATTCAATATCAGAGATATTCAATTCCATGACCATCCAACCTTCTTTTTGTTTCACAAAAGTTGCGACCATTGATTCGTAACCTTTTGAAACTATTTTGTCATTGGCTTTTGACTTCAATTCATAACTTAAAGAAAAAGAAGCAACACCAATGTTTCCTTGTACTCTAATTTCATGGATTTTCAATTCAGAATTACGTTCCAAACTGTGTTGGTACTGAGAAACATATATACCTTTATATTCTGATTTTCTTAAAACACGGTGTTTTCTACTACCATCCACATTCATTTGTGTAACATTAATGATGGCATCAGGTCTAAATGTATCAAAAATAGTATTTATTTTATCTAAATTATCATTGTTAAAAGTTGTTCTTTCAACAACATTTCTAATGACTTCTTCTATTTCTTTCTCTCCATTTTGAGCAAAAAGCATTGAAGAAATAAAAATAAATAAGCCGCTAAATAGTAATCTTAAATTTTTCATAGTGATAGATTGATATTGTTTAATAGTAGAATGTATTTTCCAATTTTTGTTTAAATGTTTCCATTTTCAATACAACTCTTGGGCATTTTCAACATGAAATTAAGTGATAAGAATTTTAAAGCAAACAAAATTGTCGTACTTTTTTCTGTCTCTGTTTTTTTCAGTTTCAAACACAATTAGATGAACGGAGAGTACAATAAAAAGTTTAATCAAACGATCGATTTAATACAAACAATTGTTAATACCAATATTGACTATCAAATAGATATTTATAACTCCTACTTAATAAAATTGTCTAAGGTTTATGATTCAAACTTTTTTTTTAGAAATTTATCATTCCTAAAAGATTATTTATGAAAGTTTGTATAGCAGAGAAACCAAGTGTAGCCAGAGATTTAGCCAAAGTATTAGGTGCTAAAAATAAAAAGAATGGTTACTTCGAAGGAAATGGATATCAGATCACCTGGACTTTTGGTCATTTATGCACCTTAAAAGAGCCACATGATTATGATCCTACATTAAAACGTTGGGATTTAATTACCCTTCCTATCGTACCTCAAAAATTTGCTATTAAACTTATTGAAAACGATGGATCAAAACAGCAGTTTAAGGTAATAGAATCTTTAGTACAAAACGCTACTGAAGTCATTAACTGTGGTGATGCAGGCCAAGAAGGAGAATTAATACAACGATGGGTTTTGCATCATGCCAAATGCAAAGCACCTGTAAAACGTCTTTGGATCTCTTCATTAACTGAAGAAGCCATCAAGAAAGGGTTTGACAAACTTCAAGAAGAAAAAGATTTTGACTTATTATATAAGGCAGGTAGTGCACGAGCGATTGGCGATTGGCTTTTAGGAATTAATGCTACACGACTCTATACCATCAAATTTGGTGGATACAAGCAATTACTATCAATAGGTAGAGTACAAACTCCTACACTAGCCTTAATAACCGATCGATTTTTAGAAATTCAGAATTTTAAGAAAGAGAAGTATTGGGAATTAAAAACAAAGTATAGAAATGTTCTTTTCTCTTATGCAAAAGGTAGATTTACAGAGAAAGAACGAGTAGACAAAGCCATTGAATATGTAACAGGTAAACCTTTTGAAATAACATCAACACAAAGAAAAGAAGGAACAGAAGCCCCACAGTATTTATTTGACTTAACATCCTTGCAGGTAGAGTGTAACAAAAAATTTAGTTTCTCTGCGGAGCAAACACTTAAAATTGCACAAAGCTTGTATGAGAAGAAGCTTCTTACTTACCCACGTGTAGATACTACTTATCTGCCTAATAATATGTATGGAGAAATTGGACCGACCATGCGAGCACTTCATAAGTTTTCAAAAGAAACTGCTCCATTGTTTGGCAAACCTTTCCGAAAAACCAAGAAAGTCTTTAACGATCAAAAGGTAACGGATCACCACGCAATCATACCAACTAAAATAAAAGCAGGAAATATGAATCAGAACGAAGCTGCTGTATATGATTTAGTAGCACTTCGTTTTATTGCGGCCTTCTACCCTGATTGTAAGGTAGCCAAAACAGAAGTAAGAGGTAAAGTAGATAAAGCAGAGTTTAGAGCAAGTGGTAAAGAAATTCTTGATCTTGGTTGGAGAGTTCTCTTTAAAAAAGAGGATGAGGAAGAAAAAAAGCGTAAAAAGAAAAAAGGAGAAGATGAAGAGCAAAGCTTACCAAACTTTGCAGAAGGTGAGACTGGTGAACACAAGCCAGAAGTTCAAATGAAAGAAACCAAACCTCCTAAATTATATACGGAAGCCACTCTTCTTAGAGCAATGGAAACTGCTGGTAAGAGTGTGGATGATGATGAGCTAAGAAAAGCTATGAAAGAGAATGGTATCGGTAGACCTTCAACACGTGCCAATATCATTGAGACTTTATTTAGACGAAAGTATATAGAAAGACAACGTAAAAACATTATACCTACTCAAGCAGGCTTAGACTTAATAAATACTATTCAAAATGATTTACTCAAATCTGCAGAACTAACAGGTATTTGGGAAAAGAAACTAAGACAAATTGAAGATGGAAGTTATCAGGTAGAAAATTTCATGAACGAAATTAAAAACATGGTAGGTGAAGTTGTTTTTAATGTGAAACAAATTCAAACCAATTTCAAAATACAAACTCCTACTAAAAGCCTTAATGTAAAAAAACAAACCTCGAAACCTGCAGCAAAAGGTAAAATGAGCCTTACTTGCCCAAAATGTAAAAAGAAAGAGGTGATAAAAGGTAAAACAGCATATGGCTGCCTCGGTTATAAGGACAAATCATGTGATTTTGTAGTAAAATTTGAATTTGGGGGTAAAAAATTAACCGACAAGCAAATTGAATCACTCATTATTAAAGGGAGAACTCCCGAAATAAAAGGCTTTAAGATCAACAATACCTCTAAAAATGGAGTGATTACATTAGATCAGCAGTATCAAATGCTATTTAATGAGATAGAAGAAGCTCCATTGATGTGTCCAAAATGTGGTAAAGGACAAATAATTGAAGGAAAAACGGCTTATGGATGTGAAAATTGGAAGAATGGGTGCGATTTTAAGGTACCTTTCATCAATTTTGATAAAAAAATCACCAAAAGCCAGTTAAAATCACTCCTAAATAAGAAAATCACACCCAAAATGAAGGGATTTACCTTCGAAAACGAAAAAAATAGAGAAGGCAGGTTAAAATTAAACCCTGACTTCTCAATTTCTTTAGATATTTAAAAGTATTAGGTACATTTTTAAACTTAATAAATTTAAAAGAACAACAATTTCGTTGATATATCTTTAAAATAAACCCTGTTTTTTGAAAATATTTAAAAAATTCAAACAAACAGGGTCTTTTTTTACCCTCCTATTTGCAATTCTTAAGCGATACTTCTACAATTGTATATGAAATCAGAGGAAAAGAGTACAAGATTTTCTTGTATATGTCCTTTTTCTCTAAATAGATGTGAGTGATCCGTTTAATGGGATTCATTCGAATCTCACTAAACGGAGTATCACATCAATTCGGTTATGACACTATCTAATAATTTTTAAAATTTTCGACTGCAATGTTCTCATCTATTCACCTAATTGCCGACGCAACGTTGGCAACAGAATCGGTAGCTCAGGCTGTAACAGCAGAGCAATTACAAAATGTAGGCTTAACAGCAAGCAACATTTGGATGCTAGTTTCAACAATGCTAGTATTTATAATGGCACTAGGTTTTGCATGTGTTGAAGCGGGTTTTACTCAAGCTAAAAACACTGTAAACATTCTTTTCAAAAACACTGTTGATTTAAGTGTTGGTATCATTTCTTACGCTTGGTTCGGTTTCAACTTAATGTACCCAGGAGAATTCAACGGAATCTTTGGTTTCGCAGGATGGGGTCTTAGCTTACCAGAAGGATACACTTCTTTAGGTTACGCAGGTGGAGCTTATACTTATTGGACTGACTTCTTATTCCAAGCAATGTTCGCAGCAACTTGTGCAACTATTGTATCAGGTGCTGTTGCAGAACGTATCAAAATCTCAGCTTACTTTATTTTCACTTTCTTCCTTGTAGGTTTCATCTACCCTGTACTAGGTTCATGGCACTGGGGTGGCGGATGGTTGTCTGAAATGGGCTTCTATGACTTCGCTGGTTCTACAGTAGTACACTCAGTTGGTGGATGGGCTGCTCTAGCAGGTATCATTGCAATTGGTGCTCGTAAAGGTAAGTATGTTAACGGTAAAGTAATCGACAAGCCAGGTTCTTCAGTTCCTTTAGCTGTAATTGGTGTATTCTTATTATGGTTCGGATGGTTCGGATTTAACGGTGGATCAGTTCTTTCTGCAGATCCTGAGTCAATCTCATTAGTATTAGTAACTACTACTTTAGCTGCAGCTGCAGGTGCTATCGGTGGATGGTTAGGTGGTTATATCGCCTTCAAACGTTTCGACTTAGGTATGGTATTGAACGGTATTCTTGCTGGTTTAGTAGGTATTACTGCTGGTGCTGACCAAATGTCACCAAACGAAGCAATCCTTATTGGTATCGTATGTGGTGTAGTTGTAGTATTCTCTGCAATTGGCATGGATAAGTTGAAATTGGATGATTGTGTTGGTGCAGTATCTGTTCACTTAACTTGTGGTATCATCGGTACTTTAGCACTTGGTGTTTTAGGCCAAAAAGCTGGTATGTCTCAATTCATTACTCAATTGACAGGTGTAGCAGCTTACGGTGCAGTAGCATTCTTCTCATCACTTGCAATCTTCTATGCATTGAAATTCACTATCGGTGTAAGAGTTTCTGAAGAGCACGAAAACGAAGGTCTTGATAGCCATGAGCACGGTATCCGTGGTTATACTATCACTTTCGATAACTAAGATATTATATAGAAGGAGAGGCAATCCTCTCCTTCGTTTATATAATCGTTATACAAAAATTATAAACATCTCATTGTAAGTTCTAACGTTCTCAACTAATCGAACTTATGATTATATAGTTACTTCATTGTGTGCGAAGTAAGTATATCCAACAAATATTATTATTCACCTCTATTTAAATTTACTATTTAAGATGAAAACTAAGGTATTCTCTTTAATCGCATCCCTATTGTTTACGGGTTCAATTGTTATGGCACAAGATTCAGCTGAGACTGAAGTTATCGCTGAAGAATCTGTAGAAGCAACAGAAGAAACAGAAGCAAATAAACTTTCAATTTCAGGTTCAGTAGATTTATTCTACAACTATGATTTTGCTGGTACAGATGCTATGAATATTGGAACAAGTTTCCAAGGAGATCAAAACTCGATCAATTTAGGTATGGCTAACGTGATCTTATCACAAACTTTAGGTAAAGCTTCATTTGTTGCAGATTTATCTTTTGGTCCAAGATCTAACGGTTCTATCGGTGACGGTAACTTCCATATCCAAAACTTATATGCTTCATACCAACTAACTGAGAAATTATCAGCAACTGCTGGTTTCATGGGTACATTTGTTGGTTACGAAATTATCTCTCCAACAGGTAACTTCAACTACTCTACTTCTTACTTATTCTCAAACGGTCCTTTCCAAAATGCTGGTTTGAAGTTTGATTACGCATTCTCTGATAGAGTTGCTTTAATGGTTGGTGTTTTCACTAACGAGTGGGATTCATACAGTGCTGCTCCTAACTTAGGTATGAGTGGTTTAGGTGCTCAATTATATGTTGCTCCTGCTGAAGGTTTCGATGTTTACTTGAACGGTTTCACATCTTCAACAAGAACTGTTGTTGATATCACTGCAGGTTACCAAGTTACTGACGCTTTCTACTTAGGTTTAAACGCTGCTTGGGCTGATAAAAAAGACCAATACACAGTCGATTTAGCTACTGCTGATCAAGTTTACACTGGTGTAGCTCTTTATGGACAATATGCATTATCTGAGTCATTTGCTTTAGGTTTACGTTACGAAAACTTTGCAGATACTTACAAGCCATCGGGTGACAACACTCTAGAGGAGTCAACTGTTAATATCAACGCATTCACTTTATCAGGTAACATTGCTTTAGGACCTCTAATGGTAATTCCTGAATTAAGATATGACGCTGCTGACACTGAAATCTTCTTCGGTTCTAAAGAAAAAGAAGCTGCATCTGATTTTGATTCAAAATCAGCTACTCAAGCTACTTTAGCAGTTGTATATGCTTTCTAAGAAAGACTAACAATACTATAATATATATGAAGCCAACCTTATTAATAAGGTTGGCTTTTTTATTGATCAATAAATTTCTGAACTATCACTATAAATTATGAGTGATAAAAGAACGAAACCAAAAGCTTGAAACTTTATTGAATATAACTATACATTCACACCAATCCTCCTCTACCTTCTCTATATATTAAGGAAGAAACTTCAGGAACATTACTAAAGACAAATAATTTTTCAACTACCTCCCTTAATCACAAAGAAAACCCTCAAAAAACAGCTCTAAATGTGTTATTTACACACTTAAAGAGACTAAAAAATCGAATAGAGTATAAAAAAATACCCTTGATTATGAAATTTTCATCATTTTAAGTCTATTAAGACAAAATTACACCCATAAGTACCAAATTTTCTTGATTTTTTTAAAAATCTGAGTCATATTTGAAACGTAAACAAAATTTCAACTTCGCCTAAGTACTAACAAACAGAAATGTGTTTATCGTTTTGAATGTGTGCTAGGCTATAGTTTTTTTAATCTCACATTACAATGACAAATCTTCGTTTTAACGCCCTTGAGACAGCTTCAGCTAGAACAGCAAAAGAAGTTGAAGCTCCGTCTAACAAAATCTCAGATTATTTTGGCGAGGACTGTTTCGGTCTTACTCAAATGAAAGCTGCACTTGCTCCAGCTATCTACAAAAAAGTAGAATCTGCAGTGAAGTACGGTACTAAAATCGACGAGGCTACTGCTGACGCTGTTGCATCTGCAGTAATGACTTGGGCCGTTTCTAAAGGTGTTACTCACCACACTCACTGGTTCCAACCACTAACTGGATCTTCTGCAGAGAAGCACGATTCTTTCTTTGATTACACAAAAGGTATTGAAACTTTCAAAGGTTCAACACTTACTCAACAAGAGCCAGATGCTTCTTCATTCCCTAACGGTGGTATTCGTGCAACAAACCAAGCACGTGGTTATACTGGTTGGGATCCATCATCACCTATCTTCATTACAAACAAAACGCTTTGTATCCCTACGATCTTCGTTTCTTACACTGGAGATACATTGGATTACAAAACTCCTTTGTTAAAAGCACAAGAAGCTATTAACAAAGCGACTATCGATGTTTGTAACTATTTCGAAGAAGGTGTTACTAGTATTTCTGCTTCATTAGGTTGTGAGCAAGAGTACTTCCTAGTAGATAAAGCTTTCTACGCTGCACGTCCTGACTTATACATCGCAGGTCGTACTTTATTTGGTGCTAAGCCTCCACATGGTCAGCAATTAGACGATCACTATTTCGGTTCTATCGCTCCACGTGTTGCTGCATTCATGAAAGATTTCGAATTACAATGCCACAAATTAGGTATTCCTGTAACTACTCGTCACAATGAGGTAGCTCCAGGTCAATTCGAAGCAGCTCCATTATATGAAGAAATCAACACAGCTGTAGATCACAACTTGTTGATGATGGACGTTATGGAAAAAGTTGCTAGTGAGCATAACTTAGCTGTTTTACTTCACGAGAAGCCATTCGCTAACTTGAACGGTTCTGGTAAGCACAACAACTGGTCATTAATCACTAACAAAGGCCGTAACTTATTCCAACCTGAAGGTTCTTTATACTTCCTTACTTTTCTAGTGAACACTATCAAAGCAGTTCACGTGTATGGTGACTTGATGAGAGCTTCAATCGCTTCTGCAGGTAACGATCACCGTTTAGGTGCTAACGAAGCACCTCCTGCAATCATGTCAGTATTCTTAGGTTCAACACTTACTAACTTCTTAAATGAAGTTTCTGAATCAGGTAAATTAGTTTACGCTGAAGGTGGTGACGAGTATATTGAATTAGGTGTTGAAAAGATCCCTGGTCTTAAATTAGACAACACTGACCGTAACCGTACTTCTCCATTTGCATTTACTGGTAACAAATTTGAATTCCGTGCAGTAGGTTCAACGCAAAACACTGCAACTCCAATGACAGTGTTGAACTTGATCGTTGCTGAGCAATTGACTCAATTCAAAGCTTCAGTTGACGCTGCTATCGCTGCAGGTAAAGACAAAGAAGCTGCTATCAGAGAAATCTTAGTACAATACATCAAAGAGTCTGAGGCTATCCGTTTCGAAGGTGATGGTTACTCTCAAGAGTGGGTTGATGAGGCTGAATCAAGAGGTTTATCTAACGTAAAAGATACTCCACGTGCTTTAGACTTCTTCATCTCAGCTGAAGCTAAAGAGATCTTCGCTAAGCACAACGTGTTTACTGAAAGAGAAATCGAAGCTCGTCACGATGTATGGTCAGAGATCTACTCTACTAAGATCGATATCGAATCGAAAGCAATGGAAGAGATCGTATTGAACAAAGTAATTCCTGCTTCTGCTAGCTATGTATCTAAATTAGCTGATTCAGCTACTAAACTTTCTGCTCTTGGTCTTGATGCTTCTGCTATCACTACTACGCTTAAGGAAGTAACTGGATTTATGGCACAAGCTAAAGAAGGTGTTGCTGCAATGGTAACTGAGCGTGATAGAGTTCTTGAAATCGAGGACACAAATGCTCAAGCTGTTGAGTTCTGTGACAGCATCAAGCACAAATACTTCGACACTATCCGTGAAGCAGTAGATCGTCTTGAGTTGTTCGTAGATGACGCTGAATGGCCTCTACCTAAATACTCAGAAATGTTATTCCTTAAGTAATTAAGGCTATAATATAATGTGGGATGTTTATACACCTCATGGTTCTTTGGAATCATGAGGGCATTTTTCCCGCTGACTTCAAGTCATTTATAAAAAAATGCAACTTTTATCTCAGATAACTGTTGCATTTTTTATTTTTATACTGTTATATTTGCATCGCTAAACACGGCGGTTGTAGCTCAGTTGGTTAGAGCACCGGTTTGTGGTTCCGGGGGCCGTGGGTTCGAATCCCATCATCCGCCCTACTAAAAAGCACAAAGGCTTATCAGTAATGATAAGCCTTTTTTTATTAATTTTATTTTACCCAAGGAGCTATATCCTCAGATTTTAACCAAGCCTCTATTAAAGGAAAATGATCATCACCTCCACTTTTTGAAGTACAGATATTGATATGATCATAATCGTGAGCAAATCCAGTTTCTTTTGATAATAATATGAATTGATCATGATCTCCATTCACTTCTTTCATCAAACGTTTTACATCAGTTTGATGCCCCAAATAAAATTCCCTTAACCCAGTAATGTATAAAGTTGGTGGAATGTTCTTCCTATGGTCAAATTCATTGATGTAATCAAACCCGTCTTCAGTATCTACCCATTTGTCTTTGGCATATACCCATCGCTTACAATCCTCATACACTCCTCTTGATTCATTCTCCTGTCCTATCTTCATTTCTACAGCAGGAAAATAACCAAATAGATTAGTCATCAGCTTTCCTACATGCTTCCATACGATATCCACTTCAAACCATTTTTTAAAAGAACTGACACTAATACTTCTTTTTACAGCAATATTGATGATCCTGTTTACTTTTAACTCAGGGTGCCTTGCGATATGTGCCATCAACCATACTCCACCCCAAGAATGTGTTACAAAGTTTAATTCTGCATCTTCTACATTAGTATGTATATAATTGATTAACGCTGGTATTTCTTCTTCAATAGCATCATATTGGTTGTTCTTACTATTTGATGATACTTTCGGCATACTTCTCCCTCTTCCTCTAAAATCCGGAATAAATACCTGATACCCTTTAGAAGCTAACCAAGGACCTAATCCTTTATCTTTTAAAGAGTAGAATATTCTTCCACTTTCAATACTACCATGTATCATTAAGATGGCTTTTGAAGTGTTTACAGCAGAAGGAGCATAATGTTTTACAAATAATTGATCGGTCCCTACTTTTACAAAAGTTTCAGAGGTGTTGATGTCGTTAGTCATGTGTTGTTTATTTTCTTAATCTATTATCAGATAATAGATTGGATAATCTCTTAAATTATTCAATTTTAAATCAAATGATCCCTTTAAATTATAAAAAATTCGTCGATAATTGTACATTTGCTAATTATAATCAGTCTAAATTAAATTTGTGAATAATACTTCAAATATGATTAGCTTAGATACCTTGCCTATTGGTGTAGTAGGAATCATATCAGAATATTCTGATAAAGTAGTGGGAAGTAGATTAATTGAGCTGGGTTTATATCCGGGCAAGAGAATCAAAGTAATACGCAAAGCTCCATTTAATGGCGGACTCTATGTAAAATCGGATAAAAATGCTTTTGCTATTGGTCTTACCGAAGCAAAGAGTGTATTCACAACAACAGACTAAGCACTATGACTTCCAAACGAATAAAAATAGCCTTACTTGGTAACCCTAACGTAGGTAAATCATCTATATTCAATCAATTAACCGGATTAAGACAAAAAGTAGGTAACTTTCCTGGCGTAACTGTCGATAAGAAAATTGGTTCATGTCATATTACAAAAGATATTGAAGCACAAATTATTGACTTTCCTGGTACTTATAGCTTATATCCAACTTCTTCAGATGAAAGAGTTGTTCTGAACAGTTTCTCTAATCCATCATCAGAAGATTATCCTGATTATGTGGTATATGTTGCAGATGCTACAAACTTAGAAAGACACCTATTATTATTATCTCAAGTTAAAGATTTGCATATTCCTGTGGTTTTGGCCATTAATATGGCAGACTTAGCCATAAAACAGGGTATTTCAATAGATATTGATCGTCTATCTGAGAAGTTAAAAATAAAGGCTATAGAAGTTAATGGTAGATCAGGTGATGGCATTTCCGATTTAAACAAAAGTATTATTGATCTTATCGACGGTAAGGGTGATAATACTTCACATATTTATACGGCCACTTCAGAAGAGAAAAAAACAATTGATAAAATCAAAGAATTTGCTCCTCAGAAGTTATCTAATTATCAAGCGCTACTTTGGGCACATCATTACAATGAATTGCCATTCTTAGATGATAGCCAGAAAACTTTCATAGAAAAAACCACTATCGAAGATGACTTTAAGTACATGAAGTATCAGATTGATGAAACGTTATCTAGATACAATACCTTAAGTCCAATAGTAAACAATTCTATTACGATTCAATCTTTAGAAGGAGATTCACTTTCTGATAAAATTGATAAAATCGTCACCAACAAAATATGGGGACCTATCATTTTCATTTCTCTATTAATGTTGGTTTTCCAATCCATTTTCTCGTGGGCTTCCGTTCCCATGGATTTAATTGATGAAGGCATGGCAACGCTTAACGAAGCAGTAAAAAATGTTATGCCCGAAGCATGGTACACCGACCTTATCACAGATGGTATTCTTTCTGGCCTTGGTGGTGTTATTATATTCGTCCCTCAGATTGCCATTTTATTCTTCCTAATTTCTTTAATGGAAGAATCTGGGTACATGGCTAGAGCAGTGTATATGTTCGATAGAATTATGGCTAAATTTGGTATGAGCGGTCGTAGTATCGTATCCCTTATTTCTGGTGGTGCTTGTGCGATTCCTGCTGTTATGGCGGCTAGAACAATAGGCAATTGGAAAGAGCGTATGATTACTATTATGGTTACTCCACTCATCTCTTGTTCTGCCAGGATTCCTGTTTATGCAATTTTAGTTGCTTTTGCAGTACCAAATACTCCTATTTTGGGTGGTTTACTAAATCTACAAGGAGTAGCCTTTATGGGACTCTACTTACTTGGTATTGTCGCAACACTTCTAGCAGGTATTGTTTTTAAATTGATTTTAAAAGCTGATGCTCCTACTTTCCTTGCGATGGAATTGCCATCTTATAAAATGCCGCATTGGAAAAACGTGGGTCTTACCGTAACCGAAAAAGTGAAGACATTCATCATTGAAGCTGGTAAAGTGATTATGATGGTTTCTATTGTACTTTGGGCTTTGGCATCTTATGGACCAGGTGATAGCATTGAAAATGCAGAAACTATTGCAAAACAAGAATCAGTAGAAAAAGGGTTAACTGATGCACAAACGGAGGATTATATTGCAGCAAAACAACTCGAAGCTTCTTATGTAGGTATTATGGGTAAAGCTATTGAACCTGTTTTTGCTCCTTTAGGATACGATTGGAAAATCTCTATTGCTTTGGTGACTTCATTTGCCGCAAGAGAGGTGTTTGTTGGTACAATGGCTACCATATATAGCATCGGTTCTGCAGGAGAAGATATTGCTCCTTTAAAAGAAAAACTTACTGGAGCAGTAGATCCAAGTACTGGAAAACATGAATTTACAGTTGCAACAGCATTCTCATTAATGGTATTTTATGTATTTGCCATGCAATGTATGTCGACATTAGCAGTAGTAAAAAGAGAAACCAAAAGCTGGAAGTGGCCATTAATACAGTTTACATATATGAGTTTACTCGCTTATTTTGGAGCATTATTTACTTACCATATTTTCTAAGGATCATCGATTCTAAGAATGAAAGAGCATAGAGAACAACAACTCTATGCTTTTTTTATTGATCATTTTTTTGATGAACTCTATTGTAAAATGAACTTCTAAAAATCCATATCAAATAGATATTTTGATAAAGAAGTATAGAATTCCCCTTCTGATTTAAAGTAGATTATTTAGGTGTATTTTTTGTCACATCACTAAATATCAACAGATTAAACCCACTAATTATTTCAATTTCTCGATTCATAAATAAATCACACATGAACTAAACTACCTCTTTATTGAACTAAAAATCACACATCAACTTTATGTGTCTAATCTACATTTGCACAAAGCATTTTGAACAAACATTTCAAGAATTATTAAAAATGTGCAAGTATGAAAAGAACTAAATTACTCACTCTTATTCTACTTTTGCTGTACGGCATTCAAGTGGCAGCACAAGAAAGAATCATCACTGGAAATGTTGTTGACAAGAACAACAACGACGCTATACCAGGTGTAAATATTTCTATTCAAGGAACAAGCTTAGGTACTATCACTGACTTTGAGGGAAACTTTAAATTATCGGTTCCAGAAAACGCTGAGACATTAGTCATCTCATTTATCGGTTACAATACCAAAGAAATTGCAATTGGTACACAAATAAACTTCAATATCCTTCTTGAAGAAGATGTAGAACAGTTAGAAGAAGTGGTAGTTGTCGGCTATGGTGTTGCCAAGAAAAGTGACATAACAGGCGCAGTAGCTTCTGTGGATGCAGAAGAATTAACTGTAGTAGCTACAGAAAATGTAGAAAAAGCATTACAAGGTAGAGTTGCAGGTGTACAAGTTACTTCAGCTGCAGATCCAGGAGGAACTGCCAAAGTTAGAGTCAGAGGTATCGGTACAATTAATAACTCAGATCCTTTATATGTAGTCGATGGATTTCCAATGAACGACATTACCCACATTGCTCCTGCTGATATTGAATCTATGGAAGTATTAAAAGATGCTTCAGCTACTGCAATTTATGGTTCAAGAGGTGCAAACGGTGTAATTTTAATCTCTACAAAAAAAGGATCGGCACAACAAAAGCCTGTATTTACATTTAATGCTCAAGCAGGTGTTTCTAGTCCTACCAATACTATTGAGATGGCCAATGCTGCTCAATATGCTCAACTAAGATCAGAAGGTGGTGGTTTCTTAGAAGGATCTGACGAATATAAATTCTTACAAGAAACGTATGAAAATGGTGTTGTAGGCACAGATTGGCAAGAAGAAATTCTTAAAAATGGATCGTTCCAAAATTACAATTTTGGTATAACTGGAGGATCAGATAAAAATCAATACAACTTCTCTACTTCTTATGTAAAAAATGAGGGTATCATCGATTATAATGATTTAGAAAGGTTCTTTGTGAAATTTAATCATAATAGTAAGATTACAGATTGGTTGACTTTTGGGCAAAACATTGCCTACACAAGAACAGACCGTTCCCTACTTAATAAAACTTTTGATAACGGATCTCCATTTATTGTTGCTTTGTGGGCGGATCCTATTTCTCCTGTTTACGATGAAGAAGGAAATTACGCTAGAACAGAATGGTCAAATAAAAACAACCCACGAAGAATCGTTGATGAAGAGCAATACAAAAGATCACTTATTAACCGTTTTGTAGCATCTTTAAAAATGGATGCCAATGTGGCAAAGGACTTAGTTTTCACTTCTAATTTCGGAGTGGATTATCAGATTAACTCCCAAAAGAAATATGCTCCAGCATTTTTTATCGACCCAGATGAAAACCGACCGATTTCAGAATTAGAAGAGGTAAGAAACCAAAGAACCAACTGGGTATGGTCAAACTATTTCAACTATAGCAAACAGATCAACAAGCATAATTTTGGTGCCATGGTTGGTGGTGAGATGCAATATTGGGAATACAATAATCTAGATGCCATGGGATTTGATATCCCACACAGTGAAAGCTTAAGATACCTTTCAGCTGCACAAGGTTCTTATTATAATGCTGGTTCTAGTCAAAACATTAGTACAATCGCTTCAGCATTTGCTAGAGTAAACTACAACTTCGATTCAAAATACCTACTTACTGCAACATTAAGAGCCGATGGTTCTTCGAGATTTGCCGAAGGTAATCGTTGGGGTGTTTTCCCTTCTTTCTCTGCAGGATGGAACATGAAAGAAGAAGCACTTTTACAATCTGTTGATAAAATTTCTGAACTAAAACTTAGAGCAGGTTGGGGACAAGTAGGTAACCAATCGTCTGCTGGCGAAAATGATTACTTGGCAGCAATGACCAATAATCAAAGATATGTGATCGCCGGTGAGATTGTAGAAGGAAGAATTCCAACAAGCATGAGTAACAGAAACCTAAAATGGGAAACGTCTGAAATGACGAACATTGGTTTAGATGTTGGTTTATTTGATGATGCAGTTACTCTTTCTGCTGAATATTTTGTGAAGAACACCATCGATATGATCGTCCCAATGCCTGTTCCAGTTTATGTAGGTGCTAATCCTCCTGCTGCCAATGTTGGATCGATGAGAAATAGAGGTTTCGAATTCACTGCCAATTATAGAAATATTGATCACGACTTTAAATGGAATGTAGGAATGAACCTTACGACCATCAAAAACTCAGTGGTTGAACTTGGTGGAATTGGATTTATCGATGCAGGAGCACTAGGTGGTCTAGGTACATTAACCAGAACAGAAGTTGGACATGAAATGGCTTATTACTATGGCTATAGAACAGATGGAATCTTTAGAAGTCAATCAGAAATTGATAATCATGTTGGACCTAATGGAGACTTACTACAACCTGATGCTAAAATTGGCGATATCAAATTCTTAGACTTGAATAATGATGGCGAATTAAACGACGATGATAGAACAAACCTTGGAAGCTTTATTCCAACGTTTACAGGATCATTAAATATCGGAGCAGAATACAAAGGTTTTGATTTGAATATCTTCTTCACAGGAACTTATGGTGCAAGCATTGTTAACGCACAAATGTTCTACATAGAAACATCAAAAGTAGCTTTAAATCAAACGAAACATTATTACGATAACCGTTTCCATCCTGAAAATAATCCGAATGGAACAATGCACCGTTCTTCTCCTGATGATCCGAATAATAATATGCGATTCTCCGATCAATATGTTGAGGATGGTAGCTACTTAAGATTACAAAACATTCAATTAGGCTATACATTTTCTAACAATGTCAACCAAAAATTAGGGATCAAGAAATTTAGACTTTTTGTATCTGTTGATAATGCATTTACAATTACAGGATACAGAGGTTATGACCCTGCCAATATTGGCGATTTAAAAGGAGATCCACTAGGACAAGGTGTTGATATGGGTACCTACCCTACTTCGAGAATATTCTCTACAGGTCTAAATATGAAATTCTAATTCCATCCCCCTTTAAATTTGATGAATATGAAATCAATAAGATATATATCATACTTCTTACTATTTTCTCTAGTACTATCAGCGTGTAGTTTCTTAGATAGAGAACCTTTAGGTAAAGCCGTTGATTCCGTATCGTATTATAACGAATATGAGAATGCCCGTATGGCGATGAACGCTTGTTACAATGCCTTGGTTGCTGAAAAGCCTGGTAAATCCGGAGTTTATCAAGAATGGAACTACGGAGAAGTAATGAGCGATAATGCATGGAAGGGAGATAAGTTCTTCTCCGACGGACTAGACCTTCAGGATCTTAAAGAATGGAACGGTATCAACACAAGTCAAATCTCATTTAATCCTTACGATGGATTATTCCAAACAATTCACCGTACGAATACAGCATTAAATGGAATTGAACAATCTAGTGCTTACGATGGAGAGCAAAAAGATAGACTCTTAGGAGAGGGATATTTTATTAGAGGATATGCTTACTTCTACCTATTGAGATTATTCGGTGGAGTACCATTATTTACAAAACCTGTAAGTGTAGATCAGATTGGAGTTACTCCTAGAGCTACATTAGAAGAAATGACTGCCCAGATAAAAAGTGATTTCGAGCTTGCTGCAAATCTTCTAGGAACAAAGAAGGAAATGGAAATGGGACTAGCAACTTCTGGAGCAGCCAACGCTTACCTTGCTCGTTTGATTATGTACGATATTGGAATTTATAAAACAGGTATCGGTCAATGGAACGATGTAATGACTTACACAAACAAAGTAATCAACTCCGGTGAATATTGGTTGGCTGATAACTTAGCAACTATTTGGGAAGCTGAAGGCGAAAATGGTCCAGGTTCTATTTTTGAATTGCAACATGAAACATCGAATACCGGTGCAACAAGAGCCAATACAGGTACTAATAGTCCAAGAGCAGTAAACCCAAGAGGTAACAGTGTAAACAAAGGTTGGGGTTGGGGTCAACTATGCCCTTCTCAAGATTTAGTAGATGAGTTTGAAGCGGGTGATCCTCGTCTAGAATGGACAGTTGGTAAAGAAAACGATCTTGCTTATGGTATTCCTCAAGGGCTTCCAGAATTTGAGGCACAATCCGGTTATTTCATGAGAAAGGTAATTATGGACCCTGCCTTAAGAGGTAACAATAATACCGACCATCCTCAAAATCAGAGAAAAATGCGTTATGCTGATGTACTTTTGATGCATGCAGAAGCCGCATATCATACTGGCAATGTTGGTATGGCTCAAAGTAAACTTAATGAAGTGAGAGCGAGAGCAAGAAAAATGACTTACCCTATGGGTTGGACTGCCGATGAACCAAATGGATATGCACCAAGAGATAATTCGGGAGTATTGCCAGACGTTAATGCTACAGGCGATGAATTACTTCAAGCTATTCTTCACGAAAGAAGAGTAGAATTAGCCGCAGAATGTACAAGAACATGGGATTTGATTAGAACAAATAACTATGCTGCTGCATTAAGCAAACCAAATATTGGATATCGCCCTAATACAGATCCTCAAACAGTATCTACAAGAATGCAATCGCATAGCATTAATGGTAGCATTCCAGTATTACCTATACCAGCAGGTGAAGTCATTTCATACAACCTAAAACAAAACCCAGGTTACTAAATTAATCATCCGTAGAAAATGATAATTCAGCACCGATCATGTAAAAGTGATTGGTGCTTTTTGTATCTGATAATACATATTATTACTGCCTCAGTTCATTTCTAGCAGCATTAGTTGTCCTAATTTTTGAAATCATCCGACCGATCAATTTCTTTGATATACATATAAGATATTGTATCAAAAAAGTTTGATGATTACATTATATAAATGCTAGAAATGAATGAATACAATTAACATTAACTATCCAACTCAGTCGCTAAAAACGTTACTATTTTTCAACATACTTCTATTCCTATCCAATAATGTTTTTGGTATTAAATACCCTGTAAATAAACTCAATTTCAACAATGGTTTATCGCATGGCGAGGTCTATTCATTCTTAGAAGATGATTTTGGAAATCTATGGATTGGTACTATCGATGGGCTTAATAAGTATGATGGTGATCAAATAACGGTTTATAATACTGAAGATGGATTACCAAACAACACCATCCGCTCTATGGTGGAAGATCGTTATCATAGAATTTGGTTAGGAACTGATAAAGGCATCCATATTTATCATCCATTAGAAAAAAAATTCACTTCTCTCCAATTCGAACTATTTGATATTCACGAGAGAATCAACTCCTTAATTATTATTGATGATTATCTATGGGTAGGCTCAATTAAAGGTGTATATGCCATAAATATTTCAAAAAACTTGGCTTCAATTTCAAATATTAAGAACACCTATTTCTTTCCAATCAATAATGTTCATGAACTAATTAATCACCCTGACCATCAATCTGTATGGGTGGCTTCTAATGATGGATTAATTTCTCTCTCAATAAAAGAAACCGGAATAAAAACATATCAAAGAGTTATTCCTTCTTTTCTTGCCGATAGTAAAATTCAATCCATTTCTTCCGATGCTGAAGGCTTATTTTGCAGTGTTTATGGGGAAAAATATGGTGTTTATTATTTTAAATATGGATCCGATAATATCAACAAATTAGGTGCTTACCAAGGTGTACAAAGTATCTGTAGTTATAACAAAGGAAAAGTTTACTTAGGGTCAAGCATCAATGGAGTAATAGAAATTACAAATCCCTTATCTGACCAATCTTGTTCTAAAGTAGAGAATCTGTCTTCCAATATCATTCAAAAAATATATAAAGATAAAAACAATGGATTATGGTTGGCTACTTCTGGTGCTGGTGTCAATTATATTGATCAATTCCATCAAAATTTCATTCATTATGCATTTCAAGAAATCACAGATAATCATGATATCAAACAGAATTTTATTCGTGCATTATCTATCGATGAAAAGTCCAATAAGATGTTTATTGGCATCCATAATGGAGGTTTATGGTCGTATGATTTGAAGAATAAGAACATTCAAAATTATGGACTAGGACATCAATTAGTATATGATATCAAATTAGATAAAGATGAAATGTATGTATGTGGTTCTGATACACTGAGTATTTTTAAACGTAGTCAGTCTTCTTGGAAAAAATCAAATAGCATACACCTGAATTCGTATCTTACCTCATTGGCAAAAAGTAGTCAAAACGTTTTTTGGATTACTTCTAGAAAAGGATTGGTGCGACTAGAAAGAAAGGAAAATCAATGGTTACAATCCGTTTATAATCAAAATACATCTCCAAGCATTAACCATAACAATTGTAGAGTAGTGGTTTTCGATTCGGTCTATCGAGAATTATGGTTAGGCATGCAAGGAGGAGGAGTAAATGTACTAAAACTAGATGCAGAAGATAAAATTACGAATGTGACATCGTTTACATCAAAAGATACTATTGCACTTTCTAATGACTTTGTTCGATCTATTTACAAACAAAACGACAGTACTTATTTTATAGGAACATATAATGGATTGCATCTCATTCACAGAAAAAATGAGGGGTTAACTATCTCAGAAAAAGATAAACGCTTATCGAAACATGTTATTCAGAGTATCACAGAAGATGATGATAAGAACTTATGGATTGGCATCAATAAAGGTTTAATAAAATATTCCTCTGTAGATTTAAAACAGTTAGTAAGGTATAATAACAAAAGGGGATTAGCATCAAACGAATTTTCTGAACATACCGTCCATAAAACCTCTGATAATAAACTATTTTTTGGTACTGTAAATGGAGTGATAAGTTTTTCTCCATCCACTATCCAATCAGACTCTTCCTTGCAAGAAGCTGTACTATGTTTACTTCAAGATGATAAAAGTGAAGAGATCGTTGGGGATAAAGTTACCATATCCAAAAATGAACTTCATCTTAAACTAAGAGCTAAATCAGTTACTGCTACAAAAAAATGTAATTTCCAATATCAATTAGTTGATATAGATAGTTGTATTAAGTTTGCCAACTCTACCCAAAAAAGTATTCAATATCAATCTTTAAATGATGGCACATACACTTTTAAATATAGAATTTCCAACCTAGACGGTATTTTTGACGATAGTCAGTGGCAAGAAGTAAAAGTGAATATTAAAACATCAAGCACATATAGTGCTATGAACATCTTGATCAGCTTTATATCTATGTTATTGATAGGTTTTGTGATAATAAAAAATAGAAATTCAGCTTTAGCAATAAAAAGTAAATCCAACAAGGACATAACTATTAAAAAAGAAGTTTCTCTGACGGATGAAGATGAGGTCTTTCTTGAAAAACTCTATTTGTTAATTACAGAAGGTTTAAGCGACCCCGATTTTTCTGTGGAACTTCTAGAGAAAAAAATGGGAATGAGTCATGCTAACTTTTACAGAAAGCTTAAACTATTAACTGGGAAAACCGCAAAAAATGTGATTCAAGATTTTAGGATGGATGAGGCTTGTAAACTTCTAAAAAGTAAGAATTATAGAGTCTCTGAAGTAGCCTATCTCGTTGGATTTAATGATCCAAAGTATTTTACAAAATGCTTTAAAAAACAATTTGGAAAAATACCTAGTCAGTATACATAAAAAAATGGTCATTTGATATCCTCAAATGACCATTTTTGTTACCTATAAGAGTATCTATTGCAATTCTGCACTACCAAATAGTACCGCAAACTGCTGACACCAAACAAGCACATATTTATTTTTTGTAAAATCTATATCTTCTGGTACCTCATAGGTTTGTACACCTCTTGTACTTTTTAATGTACCTAGGTTGACAAATCCATTTCCTTCTAAATCTTGTGCTAAGTAAATAAATAAATCTGGACCTGAATCTGAATAAAATTCATCATTAAAACTTAACTGTCTACCATCTAATGTTACCATACCTGTAGTACTTGGATGAGCACTTGACCCTTCAAAAGTTCCAGAAAGGAAACCATCCATATTTTCATCGGCCACTACTGCTGTTGAATCACTTTCTTCTTGTGAAGCTAAAACATCATCTTCAGAAAGAGCATCAGGTTTCTCGTTATCATTACAAGAAATCATGGTAAGTGTAAAAGCTAGAAAGATAAAATAAAGTAATTTTTTCATAGTAAAATGTAGATAAATTGTAAGTTTGATATAATTATTAGATTGAAAAATTTCATAGAATATTTATCCAATAAGTAATAAACTATTCTAATCATATTTTGTTAGTCGCTAAAAAGAATAAAACATGACACTTCCAATTTATCAAATTGATGCTTTTTGTGAAAATATTTTTGAAGGGAATCCTGCAGCAGTTGTTCCTCTTACAGAATGGATTCCTGAAAACAGCATGCAAAACATTGCAATGGAGAATAATTTAGCGGAAACTGTCTTTTTTGTTCCTGCTGAAAATGAATATCAAATACGATGGTTTACGCCAGAAACTGAGATCAGATTATGTGGTCATGCGACATTGGCCGCAGCTCATTATTTGTTTCATCATCAAAATATACAAAGTGATAAAATACAGTTTGTTTCCCATTTAAGTGGAAAACTATCTGTGACTAAAGATCAAAACGGATTGACACTTAATTTTCCAAGTCAAAAACCAAGTAAAGTAAATACTCCTAGTTTTTTAGAGAAAGCATTAGGTTGTAAAGTCGATGAATGTTTCGAATCTGGAATGTTCTTGGTAGCACATGTGGAAAATGAGAAAACAGTAAAAGAACTCACTCCCAATTTTAATATGATCAACGATCAAAGTCCTGATTTAGGAATAATCGTTACGGCAAAAGGAACAAATGAAGCAGATTTCGTTTCACGATTTTTTCACCCTGGCATTGGTATCAACGAAGATCCTGTGACTGGTTCTGCACATACCGTATTGATACCACATTGGTCGGAAATATTGGGTAAAAACTCACTTGTTGCTCATCAGTTATCAAAAAGAGGGGGCATATTACTATGTGAAGACCAAGGAGAAAGGGTGTTGATTTCTGGAAAAGCACAAACATATTTAAAGGGAGAAATCTTCATTTAGTTAAGGTAAGTTTTAACAAAACTCAATAAGGATAACTTTCTCCTTAATATCATGATCGATATGATTATATTTGCGGCATGGAAAACAAGACACTCATAAGAAAATATAATGTTCCGGGTCCTAGATACACAAGTTATCCTACGGTACCTTTTTGGGACAATGATCCTACTTTACAACAATGGGCTGACCATGTTGCTGATGCTTTCCAAGCAAGTAACGACAAAGATGGTATTAGTGTATATATACACCTTCCTTATTGCGAGAAGTTGTGTACTTTCTGTGGGTGTAATAAACGTATTACTGTTAACCATGGTGTAGAAGAATCGTACATCGATACACTTTTAAAAGAGTGGAAAATGTATGTTCAGATTTTTGGTGAAGAAAAAGCTAAAATTAAAGAAATACACTTGGGTGGTGGTACGCCTACTTTCTTCTCTCCAGAAAATCTTCAGAAACTAATTAATGGTATTTTCGAAGATGCTGTTGCTCATGAGGAAATGGAATTGGGTTTTGAAGCCAACCCTGTAAATACAACTGTAGAACACCTAGAAGCACTTTACGCTGTAGGCTTTAGAAGATTGAGTTTAGGTATTCAGGATTTTGATCCTGTTGTACAAAAGGCAATCAATAGAGTACAGTCTTATGAGCAAGTCGAATTCGTTACCAATAAAGCAAGAGAGATTGGTTACACCTCTGTCAATTTTGATTTAGTATTCGGTTTACCATTCCAAAAGTTAGAATGTGTGAAGGACACGATTGCAAAATCAAATGCACTTAGACCAGATCGTATTGCTTACTATTCTTATGCACACGTGCCTTGGACTGCTCCAGGTCAACGTGGATTCTCTGATGAAGACCTTCCATCTAACGAAGAAAAAAGAGCTTTGTATGAGGTAGGTAAAGAAATGTTCGAAGAAGCAGGTTATGTAGAAATTGGCATGGACCACTTTGCACTTCCAACAGATGCTTTAGCTATTGCGGCAGATAATAAGTCATTACATAGAAACTTTATGGGTTATGCTCCAACTTACACTCAATTGATGGTAGGTTTAGGTTGCTCATCAATTTCTGATTCTTGGACATCATTTGCTCAAAACTTAAAGAAAGTAGAGGATTACAAAGCAGCAGTTGCCGAAGGTAAACTTCCTGTTTTCAGAGGTCATGTCCTATCAGAAGAAGATTTATTGGTGCGTAAGCATATCTTAAATGTGATGTGTCATTTCGAAACAGAATGGGACGATGAGACGGCGCAACTACCTCTATTTGCTAATCTAGACGAAAAGCTAGAAGAAATGCAAAAAGACGGCTTAGTGATCGTGAACGATAGATCATTAGAAGTAACAGAAAAAGGTAGACCTTTCGTTAGAAATATTTGTATGACATTGGATGCTAGAATGTTGGTCGCTAAGCCGCAAGCTAGAATTTTCTCGTCGACGATATAATAGAAATAAAAAAAGACGTTTAATTAAACGCCTTTTCAGAAAATAAAAAAGGAGTTAGGAGCATCTAAAGCTGCATCTAACTCCTTTTTATTATTACTATTGATCTCCAGCTAGTTTTAAAGTCAAAGATGGATATGAATTAGTTCGTAGAGCAACAATACCATGCTTAGTCTCTCCTGCATGGATAGTCTTATTCATGATATCATACATTTCCAATTCACTTTTAAACTTAGCATTGGCATTACCAGCTGTAATCATATTACCACCTGCGATACCTGGACCGATGATCAATCCAATAGGAAATGAACTTGATTCAGTTCTTCCATTAGAATCTGTAGTAGTACGATCAAAAGTGGTAAAACTTAATAGAAGGTACAACAAATAGGATTCTACAGATTGTTTCAATCCAACGAACGCATCTTGAGTGCTTATAGGATCCAAGTAAGCACCACTTGTTGATACCAAAAGTACATCTTTACCAAAAACCACGTCATGATCAGAGTTATTAGTAAATTCAACTGCTACTAAGTGAATTCCTCTTTTCGATTCTTTTTTCTTGTACTTATTATTTCTAAGTACATTATACTCATACCTTAGTTTGAAGTCATCCAGCTTATATGTGGAATTATAACTTAGACTTTGAGGGGCAATCGGATGATAAGAAGAAGCACATCCGAAGAGTAAAAAATTAGTCACAATTAGTAAGCTTAGCTTTTTAATAAGAGTTTGCATGATAAAAAAATTAGTTTGTTAAGTACCACAAATCTATTTCATAAAAAGTGATAAACAAACTTTATTTTGTATGATTTAATAAAATGAGATAAAAAAAGAGTGAGAAGTCAAAAAACTTCATCACTCTCTACTCTTAACTATCTAATCGTTACTTACTCTTTATGATTGATAATTACCCCACATTCGCCAATGTAGACTTGGGTAACTCTCCAAAATTCTCTTTGATAATGTGCCAGAACTCATCAATTAAAGCGGCATCTGTTAATGCTTCGTTCATCGGTTTTTGATCGGTAATTTTACCCAACATCTTTTTATCAGGAGCACCTAGAACATCTCCATTCTTTCCGTACCTTCCTTCAATGGCATCCACATATTTTTGTGCTGCAGCTTTTGGACTTTGAGCGATGCCAAACAATGCCATCATTCCAAAACCGATTTTCTCTAAGAAGAAACGTTCTATAGCAGGTTTGGCAGCTAACCCATTTGTACCATACGTCAAGCCAGGAGTAAACCAAATTACCTCTAATTCATCTTTATATAACTCTGCTAATTTTTGAGTGAGGATAGCACTAGAATATTTAGAAACTCCCATAGCGTTCATGTCTTTGTATTTTATATCAGACTGTCCGTAAACATAATCAGATAGTTGTTTAGGCGATGAAAATGTTGGCTTTTCTATCATGCCAGGAATACCTCTTGCTCCTTCTCCTCCTGCAAAGATCACTTTGGCATTTGGTTTCAATAATCCTCTTCTCTTTAAATGATACAATGTGATATAACCTCCAATGGTATTCTGGAAAATCGTCTTTTCAAACTTTCTACCTTGATGTTCTATAAATTGGAAATCTTTGGTAAACACCACTCCTCCCGATTGTAAGAATACCACATCAAAAGGTTGGTCTGAGGGTAAATGATTCACCGCCTCTTCAATAGCTTTAGGATTGTTCATATCAAAACCGCCATAGGTTTCTAAAGCATCAAATTTTATATTTCCTAGTTCGTTTGAGATTTCAATTTTTGCGATGTCTGCTTTCTCAACAGTTCTACAAGCCATTGCTATTCGCTTATAGCCTCGTTTTGTAAGGATCTTAGTTGTTTTCTTACCCATTCCTCCATTTGCACCTGTGATGAATACCGATTGTGATTGTAATGTTTTCATAGTAGTATAAGAGTTTTGTTTTTGTTTTACTTAATGAACATTACAAAGGTGGCGGATAGTCATTGGGTTTAATTGGTGAAAAAGATCAAAGAGTTGTAAAAAAAGTCCAAATGGCGAATTTGGACTTTCTAATTTATTTTTTTTGAAATGATTCTAGTTTAATCGAGCTTCTCGATAATCATCAATAACTCGCTTAACATCATTGCTGTAGCACCCCAAACGGTATGACCATCCACTTCAAAAGAAGGGGTTTTGTAAATCTGCCCTTTAGGTGTTTTGAACTTATACTCCGTATGATTGTCTGGATCTTGTAGCTGATCTATGGTTGCCTCAACTACTTGATCTACTTCATACTCATCTATTGTATAATCAAATTTTTCGTGATAAGTCGCCACTACAGGAACCACGTGCATATTCGATGGTGGAATATATAAATCAGATAATCTCCCAATCACTTGAGATCGATCGACTTTTATTCCTACCTCTTCCTCACATTCTCTTAAGGCTGTGTATATAATATCTTCGTCAGTATCATCCATTTTTCCTCCAGGAAAAGCCATCTGACCGCTATGTACTCCATCATAAGATGGACGTTTAATTAAAGGAAACATCCATGTATCCCCCGATTCTTTCAATAAAATAAGAACAGCTGCCTTTCTAGCAGTAGTAGGTATTTTTATTGGCGTTACATCTTGACGATGTTGAGACGACATTAAATCGTGTGCGAATCTTCCAGGTAATTCAGAATCCAGTAAGTCTTTTAGTTTATTTTCCCAATCGTGAATGATTCCTTGAGTATATTTCATATATGATGTAATTGTAATGGATATAGTAAAAAGTGATAGTGCACATAAAATGCCTACTTCACACAAAGCACATATTTAATTTACGATAAAATGAGAAAAAAGTAAACGCAATATCAAATATGTTTGCACATCTACCTATTATAATAAATGATGTTGAGGGATAAATGTTTGCAATAAAACAAAATTGTTGGTAAGTTCATCAATGAAAAATAGACATTACTAACACCTTTATTGAGCATGTCGAAAGCAGAAAAACAACTTGATATTCTTTTAGAGTATTGGCAAGAAAAACTAAAAGCCAAAAGAACAAAAAATCAATTATCCTTTGATAATCATATCGGAAAAGGGGTTTTGAACAGCTTTCTTTTCAGTGATGAACATTTTGCTTTACAGTTCGATTACCTTTTGCATGCTCCTTTAGAAGGCGATGATCTCAAAGATGATGATGGATTTGTCAACTTCTTATTTGGTTTACCTCACTCCCATCAAGATAAATTTGTTGCTTTAAATACCGATAAAAATATCGAATTGGAAGGGGTGATTTTAACCAACGATTCCAAAAAGAATATCGCATGGTTTCAGCCAGCAAAAGTGCCTATTAAAGCCGTTATTGTAAAAATAGCGGATGATGAATTTGAAAGAATGATCAGTTTGTCACCTCCTTTGAAAGAGAAACTCGATGAACTAGGAAACTTTTTAATTTATGATCGACTAAACAATATGATGCTTGGTACCTTGGTTAGAGCATTTGATATTGACAAAAAGGACTTCTTCCGTCAGGAACTCATCAAAAACTGCTTAGATTACCTGATCACACTTTCTCTACAACGCTTTTCGCTTCATGCAGAAGAGAAAGAGGACATGAACCTTAACATGAAGAACCTGTTTACTGCACGTCAATTAATAATTGATCAGAACGGAGCCAATATCGACATTAATAAATTGGCGATGGAATGTGGTATGAGTGTAAGTCGTCTGCGTTTATTATTCAAGACTTTCTTTAAACAACCTATCTATAAATTTCAGCAACAAGTACGTTTGGAGGAAGCCAAACGCTTACTCAAAGAAAATAAAAAATCTATGTCTATGATCGCCATGGATCTAGGATTCTCCAATGCCAGTCATTTTTCTATGGTCTTTAAAAAATCGTATGGCATCAGCCCTAAAGACTTTAAAAACAGTCAGGACGACAACAATTAGAATCTAACAGACAGCGATTAAAATTTATCAATTTACATCAAATAATGGCCGTTTGATTAGATATAACAAAACTTTTAATCACTATGAAACTCAGATTTATAAAAAACTCTTCAATAGCACTGGCCTTAATGATGGTCGGTTTTTCCTGTCAAACTCAAGAAGATAATCACTCAAAAACAATAGAGAAATATCATCAAACAACGAATATACCTGAAGGAATTCTTACTCCGGATAAAGTAAGCACATCCATTGGAGATTTGGAATTTATTGATGGGGCACCTCTTCCAGAAACAGCAGAAAAAGTATACGAAAACTTAGATCGTATGCGTGGTGTAGATGTTTTCTTAAAATGTATGCCTGCCGTTTCAGTAAGACAATTGATGGTTGGCCCAGCGGAAATTGGGGTCGACGATTACAATAAAGTCTTATTATTTGATAAACTGATGGATTCAAAACCTTTGTATTTAACTGCGAATACTTCTACGCTGTACAGTATTCCTAGTTTGAATATGAAAAATACAGGTCCTATGGTGATTGAAGTACCAAAAGGTATGTTAGGTGCATTTAACGATGCTTGGTTTAGATACATGGAAGACATTGGTCCTTTCGGTCCAGACAAAGCACAAGGTGGTAAATATTTGGTGATTCCTCCTGACTACGAAGGAGAGATTCCAAGTGGATATTATGTGGTAAAATCGAAAACGTATAGAGTTTGGATTTTCATGAGAGCATTTATTGAAAATGGTATTGATGCTGCTGTAGCCAACATCAAAAACAACTTGAAAATCTATCCTTTATCAGAAAAGAATAATCCTAAACCAATGGAATTTATTAGTGGTACAGGGAAAGAATTCAATACCATCCACACCAACGATTTCCATTTCTATGAACACTTAAATGAAGTGATTCAAGAGGAACCGTATGAAATGTTAGATGCGGAAACACGTGGTCTAATTGCTTCTATTGGTATTGAAAAAGGAAAAGAGTTTGCTCCAGATGCTCGTATGAAAAGAATACTAACAGATGCTGTAGCGATAGGTAATGCCACTGCTAGATCTATTGTATGGTACCCAAGAAGTGAAGGTAGTGTAAGCAATATGAAAGGAATTAAGGTCTTCCCAACTAAAAAAGATAGTCATTGGATAATGGCATGGGTAGATCGTAATGTGTTCTTTAATGGTAAAGATGGGCATACTATGAACTCGGATGCTCGAGTAATGTTCCATTATCCTTACACAGCGGTTACTCCAGCAATGGCAGTACCTAGATTAGGCATTGGGTCGGATTATGCTATGGCTTATGTTGACGATAAAAAAGTCCCATTCGATGGCAGTAAAAACTATAAGCTTCATATTCCTCCTAACCCTCCTGCGAAAAACTTCTGGGCAGTAACAGTATATGATCCTCAAACAAGATCGATGTTACAAACAGATCAAGCGTATCCAACGGTAGGTTCGCAAACGGAAGGTTTGAGAAAAAATGAAGATGGTTCTTACGATATCTATTTCGGACCAAAAGCTCCAAAAGGATATGAGAGCAATTGGTTACAAACCATCCCAGGTAAGAGTATGTTTGTGATTTTAAGATTATATGGTCCATTACAAGAGTGGCACGATAGAAAGTGGGTACCAAGTAATGTTACCGAAATCAAAAACTAATAAAAACAAAAGGCTGTCCCCGAAAGAGGACAGCCTTTATTGTTTCTATCTAATTTTTATTATTTCAACTCAATGATGTAAGCTGTCTTTGCAGGAATCGTCATCTTACCATCAAAAGAGATTGTTTTACCAGTAAGAATATCTTTACCGGAAGTTTTTCCTTTTAATGCTTCTTCGAAACGAGCAGTATCGAAAGTTTGCTCATCTAAATTGTTATTGATCACTACAAAAACAAATGAGTTATCCGTATATCTTTGGTAAGCATATACCTCGTTAAAAGGTACCCAATGCTTTAATTTACCAGTGATTGCTTCAGAATTTTTTCTCCATTGAAGAATTGTTCTGATATAATCAAAGTATTCGTTTTCATCATCAGTTCTTCCTTCTTTAGTGAAAGCATCGCGCTTGTCGCCTGCCCATCCACCAGGGAAGTCTTCTCTTAAATCACCATGATCACCACCTTTAGCCATCAAGATTTCAGTACCATAGAAAATTTGAGGAATACCTCTTGTTGTTAATAAGAAAGTAGTCGCCAATTTCATATTTGGAAGATCTTTTTTGAATGAACCAAATGCTCTGTCCACATCGTGGTTATCCATAAAGATTTTATTCTGACCTGCATTGTCATATAAGAAGTCTTCTGTAAGTGTTTTATAAACTTCAGTAATACTCCAGTGATCTCTCCAAGTTTTGTTTAATGCGTCCCATACAGGGAAATCAGAAATTGATTTTAAAGTGGTATTGAAACCGTCTCTGTTCTTACCGCCAGTTTTCCAATACGATTCCCAAGTAGCACCTGGCAACCAAGTTTCGCCTACAATGTAGAAATCAGGATACTCGTTTATTACATAAGATACCCACTCTGACATCATTTCTTTTTTGTTGTAAGGATAAGTATCCATTCTAATACCATCGATACCAGCATACTCAATCCACCATAAAGAAGCTTGCATTAAATATTTTGCTAAGTAAGGATTATCCTGGTTTAAGTCAGGCATATGACCATCAAACCAACCTTCTTGCATAATTTTTCTGTCATACTCAGAAGCATTAGGATCTGAGATTGTTTCTCCTTTGTAGTTTGTTTTAGTAAACTCTTTCCATTGGTGAATCCAATCTTGAGATGGAAGATCTTTCATCCATAAGTGACCATTACCAATGTGGTTGAATACCAAGTCCATCACCACTTTCATATCTCTTTTATGTGCTTCTGATACCATGTTTTTATACTCAGCATTATCACCATGACGTGCATCTGCTTGATAAAAATCTGTGATAGCATAACCGTGGTAAGACCAACCCGGTTGATTGTTTTCTAAGAATGGAGTTAACCAAACTGTAGTGGCACCCAAATCGTTGATGTAATCTAATTTTGAAGTAACACCTGCGATATCACCACCGTGACGTCCACCTCTATCAGAACGATCTGCTTTTTGCACTAATTTGTCGCTTGAGTCGTTATCAGGGTTACCGTTTACAAAACGGTCAGGCATAATTAAATACATCACGTCCGACTGATCAAGACCCTGAGCCTTTGTTTCTTTGTTTCTTTCTTTAAGCTCGTAGTTAATTACTGTTTTCTTTTTTCCTCTAGTAAAAGTGATAGGGTAAGTACCCGCTTTTGCTTTAGAAATATCAAGATCGATAAATACATAGTTAGCATTATCCAATGATTTTACCTCATTGATTTTAATGTCTTTTGCATCAATAGTCACTTCCGTAGAAGCTAAATCCACACCATGAACCATCAACATCACTGATGGAGTTTTCATGCCTGCCCACCAAAAAGCTGGTTCGACTTGATTGATTACTGGTGCCTTACTTTTGTTGTTTGCTGAGTTAGTTGTTGTAGCATCCGAGGCAAGAACCGAGAACGATGCTAAAAAAACCGTCATAAGAGTAATGACGTAGTTTCTAAAAGATTTCATATTTTATTAGTATTATACTTTTTTCATTACAAACAAACATACTGTTATTAATCTTTATTTGAAAATCATTTAAAATTTCAACCGTTTGCAGTTGTATTTTTTTTCTTTTTTTCTGACTTTTTTCGATAAATAGTACTCGTTGAGTATCTTGGTATTTTAAACATCGATGATAATATGAACCGCCACTTTTTAATTAAACTACTCTGCATTCTGACTTTAGGAAGTACTGTAAACCTAATTGCACAAGATATCCCTGTGAATACTTGGCGATCCCACCTTAACTATACACAAACCAACTCTATAACTTTAACTGATAATGAAGCGATATGCGGTTCTCAAAATGCTTTATTTTCATTAGATAGAACTGATGGGATAATCACTACCATCACAAAAGAAGATGGATTAAGTGATGCCAATATCTTAAGTATTGGTTACTCAGACATTAGTGATCAGGTTATTGTACTATACGCCAATGGTAATATTGATTTTATTAGCGATACTGATATCGTTAATATGAGAACTGTTTTAAACAGTGACTACCCCAATAAATCATTTTTTGGTTTTAGAATGGATAAACAGTTTATGTATATCTGTGCAAGCTTTGGTGTAGTGAAGGTCAATACTACAAATTATATCATCGAAGAGACCTATGATTTTATTGGTCAAGGTGGTTCAGAAATGAATGTGTACGATATTACCTTCTCTAATGATTCCCTATATATTGCCTGTGCCGAAGGGATAAAAAGTGTGGGTGATGATGCAAACACCAACAAACAAGATTACAATAACTGGAAAAATGTAGTGGCTTCAACAGCTAATGAAATCAATACTGTTTTATTCTCTGATGATAAAGTGTATTACACTGTGGCATCACCAAAAGAGATTAATGCATATCGTCCTAACGGGATATCATCAATTGGTAATTATACAGATGAAGAAAGCTTTTTACTTGATTTTTGGGGTGATGATATCAGTTTACCTGCCACCAATAAAATCTATTTGATTGATACCAATGATCAATTATCCGAATATCAAAACGAAAAAGTCCCTACTCCTAAACAAGTAATTGATGATACCGATGGAAATGCTTGGATTGCCGATGCTACCAATGGAATGGTGAAGGTGAGTAGTAGTATTGAAACATTTGCTCCTTCAGGACCATTATTTTCTACTGCACATGACATGATCAATGCTGAGAATTTCATTTTTATGACGCCATCCGATGAATCAGGCATTAATGTGGGTTCGTTTGCTGTTTTCAATAATGGAATATGGGAAAATTATAGTTCGCTTGTAAGATCTGATGTCACTACAATTCCTAATTTACCAAGGTTTAAAGGAATGGCATTTATGCCTCAAGAACAGAAAGTGTATTTTGGTACTGAAGGAGAAGGTTTATTCGCATTCCACATTTATGAGAAAACATTTGAAATCATCAAAGACCCTTTCTTAGTAAATGGTAGAACAGAGGCGAGTATAGAAAGTTTAAGTTTCGATCAATTCGGAAATCTTTGGACGACTACTGATAGTTACCTTCACTTTAGAAATCCTGCAGGCGAATGGCAACATTTCTTAGACAGAAAAATAACGGGAGCAGCTACAGAAACTCAAAATTCCTTTCAAGGAGATGCTTGGCTTTTGGTGAGCGGTGATAGACTTTTGGTATTTAAAGATGGTAACTCTAGATATTTATCTACAGATCAAACTAACGGTGGCTTGCCAAGTAATACGGTGTTAAGCTTACAAATTGATAATGCAGGGAGCATGTGGATGGGAACAGACGACGGCACTGCAGAATATTTTGGAACCGCACCAACAGAAGCTGGAGAATTTAGTGTCTCTTTACCAAGGTACGATGGTTTCCCTCTTTTAAAGGGTGAAAGAGTACAATCAATTGCTGTCGATGGAGGAAATCGAAAGTGGTTAGGTACGGTTAGAGGACTCTGGTTATTTAGTAGCGACGGTGGCCGTTTGTTCCAACAATTTACTACTGAGAACTCTTCTTTACTCTCTAATGATATTAGGGATATTGCTATTCAACCGACAAGTGGAGAGGTCTTTATCAACACTTCGGATGGAATTGTTTCCTATCGTAGTGATGCTACACAAGGCAGCACAAAATTTGAGAACGTTAAAATCTTCCCAAGCCCTGTTCGACCGGAATACCAAGGAGTACTTACTATCTCTGGTTTAGCCGTTAATGCTGATGTTCGAATTACCGACACTGCAGGACAAATTGTATGGAATGGAGCGTCTTATGGCGGTAGCACCTCTTGGAATCTTCGATTAAATAACGGTTCTAAACCCTCAACGGGAGTCTATTTTGTGTTTAGCACAGATCAAGAAGGAGCGGAGAAATATGTTGGTAAATTTGCGATTGTGAGATAATTTAAAAATCACAATCATAAATTTCTAAAGGAGAAGTTTTCATCTCTTCAATTTCAAAAGCAGGAAACTGATCAAAACCATTGGTTATTCTAGAACAATCTTCCCAAATTCTTCCTCTAGCTACTTGAGGTATCACTTTATCCGTTTCGTTGGATAAAGTCCATTTAGAATTCAAATAAGAATTCGATGAAATGATGTAGGCTTCAAAGAAACCTCCACTATGATATTTTACCAAAGTATCACCTGTAGTGGTTTGTAATACTGTATCAAAGTTTTTACCTGGAGCTACAGGTGTATCATTGCATGAGAATAGTAATGATAATGGCAATAACAATAAGGCTATTTTTTTCATGGTCTAAATTAGTTTCTGCAAAAGAATACTTTTTTTTAATCTTTAGCTAAAAAATATAGTTTAACATTAAACATGTTAACAAAATAAATACACTGTTACCAATTATGAAAATCATTTATTTCTGCTGATCATATTGTTTTAACTTTTCTTTCTAGGTGTTACATTTGAAAAAACCATTATATCAAATCATGAAGAAAGTTAGAATGTGTTATCCTTATTTAAAGGAAACCAGTTTTAAATGCGACTACGAAGTAGAAACCGATTCACTGGCAAGTCATATTGGCTATGCTTATTCTAAAGCGACTGCCTATAAAGAAATGCAGGAAGAATTAACTTGGCTTTGTGAAATGGCCTATCACGTGAATGGTTCAATTCGTGGTAAAGTGGCCGTAACTGAAGAGGATATCTCAAAAGCTATTGATATTCACGATAAATATCAGCTACTTGTTAAGGAAGAAACAAAAATGTTTAGTCTACCTATTGGCTGTGAATTAGCTGGAATTTTAAATTTATGTCGATCAAAAAGTAAAAATTCCACTCGCTGGGCTTATAAAATAGCAAAGTTCGAGGATGTTAAAGTCGATAAATTAGTCACCGATTTATTAAACACTATGGCCGACATTTTCTTTGTGATGTCTGTTTGGGCAAACAAAATGGAAAACATAGAAACCATTGAGTTTGTTTCTAAAAGCTATGATGTTCGTTTCTTTGATTAACACATCTATCTCATAAATTACACTTTAGTTTAATTATTGGAGAGTCATAGAAAAATAATACATATAGATATGGATGCTTTTTTTGCTTCCATTGAACAAAGAGATTTCCCACATTTACGAGGTAAGCCTGTAGCTGTTGGTGGTAGCCGCGAAAGAGGTGTTGTTGCTGCTGCAAGTTATGAAGCTCGTAAATTTGGGGTTCGATCGGCTATGCCCTCAGCTTTGGCTTATAGAAAATGCCCTCAGATTATTTTTACAAAGTCGAGATTTAATGTTTATAGAGATGTCTCTTACCAAATTCGTAAAATCTTCTTTGAATATACTGATCTTGTAGAACCTTTATCACTTGATGAGGCGTATTTGGATGTCACAGAAAATAAAAAAGGAATTCGATCAGCAATACAAATTGCGAAAGAGATTCGTGAAAAAATTAATAATACATTAAACCTAACGGCTAGTGCGGGTGTTTCTTATAATAAATTTTTAGCCAAAACAGCATCAGACCTTGATAAACCCGATGGACTGTCAGTCATCTTGCCCGAACAAGCTGAGGAATTTTTAGAACAACTTTCTATAGAGAAATTCTATGGTATTGGATCTGTTACGGCAGAAAAAATGAAAAAGCTAGGTATCTACAAAGGCAAAGATCTTAAAGAATGGCCATTATCCCATTTGAATGATAATTTCGGAAAAACGGGAAAATTCTATTATTACATCGTAAGAGGAATAGACAACAGGAAAGTAAAACCTCACCGAGAAAGAAAATCTATTGGTGCAGAACGTACTTTTTCTAAGGACATTGCCAACGTAGAGAAGATGAAAGAACACCTCATTAGAATAGGTGATATTCTTTGGGAAAGAATAATCAAAGGAAATAAACGAGGAAAAACGCTAACTGTAAAAATTAAACTTCACAATTTTGAGAGTCATACAAAAAGTAAAACTTTTGAACAGCTTGTTACGCAAAAGAGTAAATTAGTATCAGAAGCTTTACTTCTTTTAGATGAATTAGAACCGCAAACTTTTAATGTCAGACTTTTGGGTATAAGTATAAGTAATCTTCAAGATTTCGATAGTAATGATGATAATGATTCGAGTGATGATTTTCAACAACTAGAATTATTTTAGAACTACACTAGAAAGTAACTTACAATTAAAAATGCCAAAAAGTATCCGAATAAAACCCCTACTAAAAGGCCTAATCCAAATGAACTGTTTGCGTTGATAAATTTTTTAATTTGATGAACCATGAGCGATGAAAAATATCGTGAAAATGAATTTATATTTACAATTGTTTACATAAAAGTAAGTATAATATTTATGATTCAAAAATTTACATTCATTAATATTGAATAAAAATTCATTTTCACCCAAAAAGTACAATATTTAAACTGATTATCAGATAAATACAAAACATTTAAAACAAAATTCCTTTAATTTATTTTAATCGGAAAAATATTACAAGTGTACTATATCGGACAAAAAAAGGAGATAAATTCATCTTATATTCTATATTTTTTATTCAACTTAATTATTGTTTTACTACTTTTTGTTGTAATTTCTATATCAAGATATCCTTTTACCAAAAGTGACCAATTATGAAAATAAAACTATTACTTCTTACTCTTCTGTTTTCATCAATTTCTATGATACATGCACAAAACCTTGCAGGTCCATGGAAAGGGACACTTAATTTACCTAATGGCAAGCTGGATATCATCTTTAAGATTTCTACTAAGAACAATGAGTTGAAGGGAATTATGGATATTCCAGCTCAAGGTGTAAAAGGTCTTCCGATACATGAAATCAAATATCATCATCCTATCATTCAAATCAATTTACCTAATCTAGGAATAGAATATGTAGGTAGTGTTATGGACGATGATAATATTGAGGGACATTTTAAACAAGGCGGGCAAAAGTTTAGTATGAATCTGGTCAAAAACCTTTCAGAAGAAACTCCTTTGGCTAAACCTCAAGAACCTAAACCTCCTTTTAAGTATGTGGTCAAGGATATTGAATTTTACAATCAAGAAGACGGTATAATGCTTTCGGGTACTTTTACTCGTCCTACAGATCTAAAAAGATACCCTACTGTTATCTTAATTGCTGGAAGTGGCCCTTCTGATAGAGATCAAACTATTTTAGGACATAAGCCTTTTTTACTATTAGCGGATGTACTCACTAAAAAAGGCTTTGCTGTTTTAAGGTTTGATGAAAGAGGAGTGGGTCAATCACAAGGTGATTTTTCTAAAGCCACTACTTATGACTTCAAAAAAGATGTAGAAGCGGCCATCTCATTTCTTAAAAAACGAACTGAAGTTGATCCAAGTAAAATTGGGTTAATTGGACATAGTGAGGGAGGCATAATCGCTCAAATGATTGCATCAGAAAGTAGCGACATAGCTTATACTGTACTCATGGCCTCTCCTACTATATTAGGTAGAGATCTTCTGTTACATCAAAAAAGACAAATTGAAATTCTGAGTGGTGTTCCTGATAAAGCAGTAGCGGCCAATCAAGAGATTTTTGAGAATGCTTACAATATTATTATCAATAACGAACAACCTTTGGATACTCGATTGAGAGAATACTTTAAGCATCAATACCAAAATAACATCAGTAATCAGCAATTAAATTCCATTGTGCAAGGCATGACCAATAAATGGTTTATAGAATTTGTAAAGCTAGATCCTAAAAAATACCTTGAGAAAATAAAAACACCTTTATATGCCCTTAACGGTAGTAACGATGTGCAAGTAATTGCTGATGAAAACCTACAAGTGGTGAATGATGTATTGACTAATAATGAGAATCCTAATTTTAAAACTGAAAAGTTAGAGGGATTGAATCACCTGTTCCAAGAAAGTACTTCTGGGTTACCTGCTGAATATGGTCTTTTAGATCAGACGTTATCGCCTGTTTTTTTAGAGAAGGTGAGTAGTTGGTTGGTGGAGGTGGTTAAGGTGAAGGAATAAAAGTTTTAACCTAAAACCGATAGGGCTGCTTTTTTATCTTCATGCAGTTGGGCAATTAACGCCTCTACTCCATCGAACTTCATTTCTGATCGGATTCTATGGATTAGTGATACTTTTACTTCTTGATCGTAAATATCACCTTCGAAATCGAAGATGTTTACTTCTATCGTTTTTAGTATTCCGTCAGTTACTGTTGGTCGGTTACCGATGTTCATCATTCCTTTTCTTTCTTTCCCCTCTACATCAACGGTTACAGCGTAAACGCCAATTTTAGGGAGCAATTTAAAGGAATCTAATAATTCAATGTTTGCTGTTGGAAAACCGATTTTACGACCAATACGGTTTCCACTCACTACTTTGCCTTTGAAGGAATAATGATAACCTAGGTATTTTTCGGCTGTTTCTACGTTCCCATCATCAAGAATTGCTTTTCTGATAGCTGTAGAACTAACAGCGGCATCTTCGATTTCCTGCTTTGTTATTTCTTCTACCTCAAAACCAAAATCTTTTTGATGTTGCTTGAGATAATCGAAACCTCCTTCGCGGTTTCTTCCAAAGCGATGATCATAGCCAATCACTAATTTTGTGGTATTAATTTTATTGATCAAGATTTCCTGTACAAACTCTAAAGAGGTCATCTGAGAAAACTTCTTATCAAACTTCAATACAATAAGATGATCGATCCCTTCTTCTTTTAAGCGATCGATTTTCTCTTCTAAATTAGTGATTAGCTTTAATTCTTTTTTTGCCACTTCGGGTTGAAGTGTAAACCTCGGGTGAGGCCAGAAAGTAATCAATACGGTTTCAGAACCATCCTCTTCAGCTGTTTTTCTTAGATGCGACAAAATCTGTTGATGCCCAAAATGCACACCATCAAATGTCCCACTAGTCACTGTAGCTTTTTCGAGAGGCTTAAAATTTTCTATCCCGTAATGTACTTTCATTCTTTATTTCTTCGATTATTTATTCTCCTCTTCTTCTTTCGATGCTCTCCAGGCACGGATCACTTCAATCCATTCCTCCACAGATTTTGCATCTTTCACAGAGTATTCACCAATTTTGGTTCTTCTTAGGGCACTCATGTAAGCACCTACCCCTAATTCTTTACCAAAATCGCGTACAAAACTACGGACATACGTCCCTTTTGAACAAACCATTCTAAATTGAATTTTAGGAAATTCGATCTTTGTGATTTCCAATTCCTTTATTTCAATTTCTCGAGGGTCGATTTTTACTTCTTTCCCCTTTCTAGCATGTTTATATACCCTAACACCATCTATTTTTATAGCTGAGTGCATAGGAGGAACTTGCATGATTTTACCCGTAAATTGAGGTAAAAGTGCATGAATATTTTCTTCGGTGATATGGGAAATATCCGTTTCGCTATCCACTTCTGTTTCCATATCGTGAGACGGTCTCGTTTGTCCAATGACCATTTCCCCTTCATACTCTTTGATTTTCCCTTGAATTTGGTCAATCGTTTTTGTACTCTTACCTGTACATAAAATTAAAAGACCTGTTGCCAAAGGATCCAAAGTACCAGCATGCCCCACTTTCTTCACCTTCATTTCCCACCTTAACTTCTTGACCACGCCAAAAGAAGTCCATTCCAAGGGTTTATCTACCAATACTGTTTCACCAGCAGCAAAATCAAAATCTTTCATTCTATCAGATTAATTCGAAAAGAATAATGAGTAAACTATCGCAATTGTACCCACAGAAGCACACCAAATAGAGAACCATTGCAGTTTGGCTTTCTTCACCAAAGCAATCATCCACTGACATGCCAACATACCAGTTACAAATGCTGCAATAAATCCTAAAGTTAATGGTAAAGCACCAATGCCATCGGCAAAAGTACCATCCATAATTGCTTCTTTAGAATCTAACATATCTTTAGCAATCTTACCAAAGATTAAAGGCACTACCATTAAGAACGAAAATCTAGCAGATTTTGCTCGGTCGATACCCAATAATACAGAGGTAGAAATTGTAGCTCCTGAACGAGAAATACCTGGAAGAATAGCAATTGCTTGGGCAACACCAATAATTACTGCTTCCATATATCCAACAGGTTTAGTGGTATTCTTGGCTTTATCTGCCAACAATAACAATACTGCAGTCACTAAAAGCATACAGCCTACTAGCAATACTGCTCCACCAAAAAATTGTTCTATTTGCTTATTTAATAATACCCCAACTAAAGCTGCAGGTACCATAGAGATAATAATCTTTAGAGAGAACTGTGTTTCCTCATTCCACTTAAATTGGAAAAGTCCTTTTAGGATTTCCAAAATATCTTTTCTAAAAATAACCACGGTAGAAAGTGCCGTTGCGAAGTGCAACATTACCGTCATCATCATACTTCCTTCCGGATCCAGATCCTGATTATTAAAAATTGCTTTAGCTAACTCCAAATGTCCACTGCTACTTACCGGCAGGAACTCCGTCAGTCCTTGGATAATACCTAAGACAATCGCCTCAAAAATGCTCATTAATTCTAATTGATATTTATAATTGGTTTGTTTTTACTCTTCTGGAGCGCTAGGAGTTTTTAAAAGAATAGCATAGAAATTAATACCAAATCCTGCTACTACGATAATTGGACCTACAGTAAGACCTAATGAACCGAATCCCATTGCAGCAGTCTCCATAGACATAATTGCAAAACCGATGACGATAGTGAAAATACCAATCAACATCCAAACGAAGTTCTTCTTACCGAAAGCCAAATGTTCTTTATTATTACTCATTTCCTTATTATATTTTTTACTTGATGTACTCAAATTCAGATTTTACAACTTACAAAGTTATAAGGTTCTATAGTATATGAAAAAAAACGCGAATATATTACGTTAAAGTCTCTGAAAAAGGAGCAGGTTCTATTAGTACTACTTTTTCTTTATCAACTACTACCAACCCTGCCGGATCTCCTTTTCTCTTTCTCACAAACTTTTTAGGAGTATAAATTACCGGACACAATGTATCTGTTTTTCTCTGAGAATAATAGGCGGCAATCGATGCTGCTTTCTCAATCACATTTATGGGGAAATTTGGTTGCTTCGACTTCCATTTCACCACCACATGCGACCCTGCCACGTCCCGGGCATGTAACCACAAATCTCTTTTATGGGCATAACGTTGCGTGAGCAAATCATTATTTACAGCATTTTTACCTACCCAAATCTCGAAACCTTTGAACTCGAATTTCCTAAAAGGGAATACAGGTTCATTTTTTTGTAGTTTCTGTAATTCGTTGGCCTTAATATATTTTCTGATCTCTCTTACCATTTCAAATTGATCCAACGCCTCTCTGTGTTTTTTCAATTCTTCCATTTCAGTTTCTTTTTGCTGAATATTGGCTTCAAGATTCTTTACTTCTAACTTTTGATTTTTAGCTTTACGATAATACGTCTCCGCATTTTTCTGTGGAGTATGTAGTTCGTTCAACTTTATTTTGATATCCTCCTCATTGTAGAAATCAAACAAAGTCACTTTTTTTGATCGAGGAGGAATTGCATGAAGGTTGGCCATGATGATATTGGCGATTTCTTCAAAACGTGCATTCTCCGTCAGTTCTTCATATCGAGCATAATGCTTTTTCAAGTAGCTTTTTGATTGCTTCAACCTTTTATCAATCTCTTTGATAAGTGGCCCTTTTTCTCTTTCTACAAAATACCTTTTCGAGAATCGGTAATAAAACTCGTTGGCCGCATCGATGGGATCATCAGATTCTAGGAGTGTATTCGCTCCCTCTAATTGAAACAATAAAAACTGAACTTGTTCGTCTAATTCCTCCACATAATAATTAGGCGATTCAAGTTGCTTCACCAAATTAGAAAGTCTAGTCCATTGTTCATCGGGAGAGCATTTATCAAATCCTTGATTCTCAAGATAGGCATTTGCTTCCCTACCTAAAGTGGGGAAAGTAGCTTTTATTCCACCTTCATAAAATGCTTCTTTCGATTGATCAATATCTCTATCCAACGAACTGATATCCATGTTTTGATCATCAATGTGTCTTTTCTGAAAGATAGCATACACCTCTTCTCCTTGGGTTAATAGAATATTGGAACGATTGCCGTACATTTTAAATAACAATCCCCAATCATCCGTCATTTGAATTAAAAAGGCCCTCTCATTTTTATATTGAATGATATCCAATACTTCCTGATCGATTGCTTCTTTAAATAAATCGATGCTATTGACTTTCTTTCTTTGATAATCGAGTGGGAAAGTCAATAAATTAAAATTAGGTATCAAAGATGCTCGAATCCATTGCTCGCGTGCTCCTTTATAGAAGCCGATCATCAACTCGTCTTTACTTTGACTAAAACACGCCCCAAGGGTCATCCCTACTAATCTTTCTTTTAGTGCCTGACTAAGTTGTCTAAGGAAATAATAATTATTGAACATCTTTTTCTCCACTCTCTTACAGATTTCAGTATCAATTTGAGAGTATTTATTTTAATTTCAGATTCTTTTCAACTACAAAAAAACACATATATATGATATAAAAAAAGCCTCAAGAACGTGTCTTGAGGCTTATATATTATTTTTAACGATTAGGGTCGCTGAAAAATCATGTCATCATTTTTATAACCCGATTTGGTTTTATACCAATCTGAATAATTACCACCACTTGATTCTGCCCAAGTTTTAAAGTGATTATAAGCAGAAGTGATCTCTACGTTTTCATATGGATATTTAAATTCGTTGGCTACCACATTGATCGCCCAAGGATGGTTTGCATTTGTTTTATAATAGATATTTTGACCTGAATCTGTGTTATCATCACTTGTTTTAAAATAATCTTGATTAGCCAATGCCGTAGGTTCATAATTAGGTAAATGTACCTCTCGACCTCTTTCCTGATCTACAAAAATAAATGGATTCGGGTAATTGGTAAATGATGAATTTGCTAATTGTCCTGCATTAAAACTTAATGTAACGGTAAATTCATGAGGTGTAACATAAGTACTAGATGGTTTTACATTCACTAAAATTTCATCTGATGACATCAGAGAGTAGGCGTTTTCGAAAAAGATAACGCTAGCTTTTGCACTTCCTACTTCGGTTCCATTTGCAGATGTAGTTACCACACCTTGATCCAATACCTGACCTGTAGTATTATTTACAAGCGAAGCATTGAAAGGAAATTCAATTCCAAAACCGTTACGATAATAACCACCAATGGCAAAAACTTTGGTATCCATTACAATCTCTCTAATGAAATAATTCGCATTCAATACCTTTTTGTATTTCACCCCAATGACTAAATCGTTGAAATCGTAATCACCTTTTGCTGGCCATAAATCTTCAAAACCATAGGTAGAAAAACTTGATTTATTATTGATATATAAATTAAATGCTCTTTCTGAATCGTTAGGGTAATCTTCTTCATGATCAAATAAACCGTCTCCATCCGTATCTACAGCTTCAGATAAATCATCATAATCATCTACGCTAATTGTAAAAGGATTAGCTGTTAGATAAAACATACAATCGTTGAAGTCGTTATCACCTCCCGGACGAGTTAGATCTTCAAAACCTAAAACAACGATATTTCTATCCGTATCTTTTAAGGCGACCATATGTTGTTTATAGCCTTCAGGTGAGTCGTTATTTAATAAATAGTTACTATACTTTACTTGATTTTTATATACTGGTTGTTCTATAGAAGTGTCCCAACCATTTGGAATTAGTACCCATCCTATTGAAGTATTTGCATCGAATCGTCCTAAAAATACTTTATCTCCAGTTTTTAATTTGCCACCAGCATACAAATAAGATACATTTGGAAAGACCACTTTGATACTATCAATATCATTTGTTGACTGTGGTGGATTACCTGTAGGATACGTGTAATAAGCCAAAGTATTTCTGTAACCTGCCCCTTCATGAACAAAAGTAATCCACACATCTGCGTCTTGAATTATTTTGGTATCATAATTAATATCTTTTAAATATGAAGAATTATACGTTGGAACTGGTCTTCTCTCTGGTAAGGAGGCATCAATATCATCCATAAGAGCTTGTGATACAGTATCGGGGTCTATCAAATAATCTGGCAAACCTTGATTATCCCAATTACCATAAATGCTATGTAACTGTCCTGTATATGCAGTTCTTGATGAAGATGAATTATCAATTTCATCAATATTATTATAAATAAAATTTTCGCTTAATGATAAATAGTTAACACCTTCACTAACATCAAATTCAAAAAATTGAGGTACACCTGCTTTTAATGCTTTGATATATAGTTTTTTCGTCCCTCTTTCTATGTTGATACTGGATGTAAAAGTTGAACTACCTTTTAAAACAACACTTCCCAACAATGAAGTTTCATCAAAATCTGTTGACGAATAAATTTCAATTGGTAGATTTGAAGAAACATATTCTTGCATGATGTTGATATCAAAATCTACGGTTGTGGAATAGTTAAAGGAATTGTCTACCTGTAATGTTTCAAACCCTGACTTTTCGGCTGTAGGTTGTTCTTCATTGTTGTTTTTACATGAAGAAAAATAAATTAACAGTAGAATTGATGCAAATTGTAAAAAGTTTTTCATGATATGGGATGTTTATCTAAAACTTTAACTATCACATTTTAGACTAAGTTCCTATGTTATTTTACTCTACTAATTGTCCAATGAAATACTTTAAATCATTCAACTTTATATTTCAAGTCTTTAAGATCGGGTTGTCCTGCATCTACCCAACAGGTAAACCATAAGTTGGCAATTCTTTGTATAGATAACTGCATTCTTGCACTCACCATCCCTCCCACTGCTTCATTGTATTTTTCCGCATACTTTTTTGACGGTTGCAACTGTAAAGTAGCCCCTCGACGTTTTACTACATACTTCCCTCTATCACCAAAAGCAGCACTTACTTTCTTTTCTTCATTTAAGACTGTTTTTACCAAAGAATGGGATTCTCTCATGGCTTCCCATACCGTCTCCTGAATATTGTCTATATAATGGGCATTCTCTAATTGAATATTATATTGAGGATAATAGTTTTCTGGCAAAGTAGATTCCCAAAATGCATGAATTCCTACTTGATTGGTTAATTGTCCATTGTAATTATGAGTGGTATGAAGGGGTACGTGTAAATCGCCATAATAATGTCCCACCTCTCCGGCATATTTTATGATTAGATAAGCATCCTTTTCTTCAAAAGCTTTTCTCAACAGAAAATAGTACTTTGTAACTACCCAAGGTGCCATACCATTCACTAATAATGAATCGTTGGAATATTTCAGCAAAGCATCATCAAATTTTATGGGTTGTTGTAACAAAGAATCGTAAAACTCAATATCAATATAGTGTTTACTTCCTTCGTTGTCTAATAACCCTTTACGTTGATCAGGCCTTATCCCTCCTTTCTTTAACTCATTAATATGAGATTTAAAGAAAAAGAACATTTCATCAGGTAATAAGAAGGTGGCTTGAAGATTGATTTCTTGATGTGCAAAGAATCCCCAGAAAGAGAATAAGAGAGTAAAAGTTTTCATAAATCGTTAAGTGTTAAAGCTTAACAATATTAATAAGAAAATTTGATTTACCCAGTCATATCATCAAATATGTTGGTTTTCTGAGAACCATTTATTTGCTTTTCGAATCGATTTTGATGTATCTGTTTGATGCATCCCTAACTCATATCTTGCTTTTTGATTATCAAAATAATTATCCAAACAAAACAAACGTTGGGTCACTCTATCAAACGGAAATGAGGTGGATAAAAACTTATTTGATAATTCTACCACTCGACTCCCAAGGATTAATAAACTCTTTGGAATAGGTACAATTATCTTACTTTGTGGAATTTGATAGCGTACCTTATCAAAGAATTGTTTGAAAGTAAGATTCTCCCCAGAAAGAAGATATACATTCTTAGGTTTTCCTTTTGTAATAGCATTGACCACTGCATGTGCTACATATTGTACATCAACAAAACTTTTCCCGCCAGGAGGACAGAAAATCACTTTATTTTTTAGAGCGAATAATAACAGTTGCCCACTTGAGTGATTTGCATCTCTAGGACCAATCATAAATGTAGGCGACAATACCATGGTTTCGAACATTCCATCTTCATTTTGAGATAAGACATATTCTTGTGCTAAGTATTTACTGTAAGCATAACCCGATTTATACAACCATGGCATAAATGAAGACGACTCATTCCCTGGTTTTTCTTTTGTCCCGTTGGTTAATGTATTGGCCGTACCAATAAACAAAAATCTCTTTACACCAGAAGCTTTCGAAATGTCTATCAAATTCTTTGTTACCTCTACATTGATGGGATAAAACGCATCTAAGGTATTGATATTACTTTGTGTTTTAGCCGCACTATGAATCACAATATCACATCCTTTTATTGCTTCTATCAGATCCTTTTTATTTGATATATCTCCGTAGAACATATCACAATCAAGATCATTTAGACCTTGCAGATTGGCCCCTTTTCTTACCAAAGCCACTACTCGATAGTTAAATGCTAATAGAGATTCTACAATATTAGCACCTAATAAGCCATTGGCTCCTGTTACTAAAACCTTATTCATTTTACTCATGCCATATTAATTTCCTGTAATAGATTTCTTCTCACCATTGGGAGTCTAATTTTATCTGGACACATTCGGATAAGATACCTACATACTCTATTCATTAGCCCCGGGATAATTCTAGCTTTACCATTATACATTTCTTCTAAACATATTTCGGCCACCTCAGAAGGAGATAAAATGGTGTTCCTAATTAAGATATTGGAATGTTGTTTTATGCGTTGAGCCACAATTTCATTTGTAGGCATCCCTCCAGGGTGGGCAACACTCACTTTAACACAAGAATCTTTTAATTCTTCATTTAACCCAAGTGAAAAAGATTCAACAAAAGCCTTGGAAGCAGGATATACAGTTTTAAATGGCATTGCCCCAAAAGCGGCCACACTCGAAATATTTAAAATGTGCGCCTCTCTTTTATTTTTTAAATTAGGTAATAGACCTCTTGTCAATTTTACCAATGCCAATACGTTCAGATTAATAATGTTTTGAATGTATTCTTCCGATGCTTCTTCAAATCGACGACTACCTCCAATTCCAGCATTATTAATCAAAACTTCTATTTGGTGTTTCTGATTGATCTTTTCTATCAATTGATCTAATTCGACTTGATTCGTTAAATCAGTCTCATAATAGTAAACGGATACTTTAAATTTAAAACTCAACTCTAATGCTAAGTTTTTGATGTTTTCTTTGGGTAAAGAAATTAGAATTAGATCCTTCCCTTTTTGTGCACAAGTTCGAGCAAACTCTTTTCCCAAACCCTGACTCGCTCCAGTAATTAAAATAAAGTTGTTGTCTGATGTTCCCATAAATTGATGTGATTTCCATTTATATCACTGCAAACCTACTTTTTACTCACATCAAAGCATTTTCATTTCTTGGGAAGCGTCATATTTTCTTTTGAGTTGTAGAATGATTCTTTGAGTTGTATTTGAATATATCTTTAAAGAAAAGCTTAAACAAAATAAGTAAAAACTCGAAAATCTATTTTGTTTAAAGAAAATTAAAAAATAATAAACAAAATATTTTCAACTTGTTTCTGTCAGTTTTCCGATTCTATAACGACCAATGACTAGAACTCAAATTTCAACAAAACCTCCAAAACATCATCAAAAAGCAATATTTATAAGAAAATCAATCATTTACAACCTTATTAATAATAGCTTTTTTCAGAACAAAAAGGCATTTGCTATAGATTTTTTCTGTTTAACTATAAGTAAAATATATTAAACAAAATTTGCAAAGAGTTTTAATAACCTATATATTTGTTTCAACAACAATGAGAAACATTAAACAAAACACCTTTAACTCTATTATTATGACAGCTATAGAATTCAATCACAAATTGCAGTATTTAATCCCAGCATTGGAGCCATTCGCTTACAAACTGACAAAGGACACTGCGAATGCAAAAGATCTAATTCAGGAGACAATGCTTAAAGCTTTCTCTAATAAGGAGAAGTTTATGGTAGGTACAAACATGAAAGCATGGGTGTTTACTATCATGAGAAACACATTCTTAACGAATTACCAAAAAAATGCACGTCAGAAAACGTTTATTGATACTTCTGATAATCTGCATTTTATCAATAGCACTTCTACCAAACAAGAAAATAAAGCTATGGGTCAGTTTGCAATGGATGATATCCAAACGGCTATTGAGAATTTAGATGATACGTACTCTGAACCATTCATGATGTATTTTAGAGGATTTAAATACCATGAAATTTCAGATAGATTAAACATTCCAATTGGTACAGTAAAAAACAGAATCTTTTTAGCTAGAAAAGAATTAAAAGAGGTATTAGCAGTGTACGCTGATAGATATTAATGAATCTTTTTAGTACTACTTAAATAATGCTGTTATTTTTGTAAAATGATACAAGAACAGCTTTATAATATGGGCAATGTTGCCTTCGGTGGTGCTATGAAAATTGCATCTTTTCTTCATCCAAAAGCCAAATTATTTATTGATGGAAGGAAAGGTTTACTATCAAAAATATCTTCCGATTTTAAGAATAACACACGTCCAGTAGCATGGTTTCATTGTGCATCCCTAGGCGAATTTGAGCAAGGGCGTCCTGTTATCGAAGCTTTTAGAACTGCATTTACCGATTATCTAATTGTACTCACATTCTATTCACCTAGTGGATATGAAGTTCAAAAAGAGTATGATCAAGCTGATTTTGTATATTACTTACCAATAGACACCAAATCTAACGCGACAAAATTTGTCGAAACTATTCAACCTAAAATTGCATTCTTTGTCAAATATGAATTTTGGCATAACTACTTGAATGCATTAAAAAAGAATTCATCCAGAATAATATCCTTCTCGACGATTTTTCGTCCTGATCAAGCTTTCTTTAAGAAAGGGGGAGGATTTCAACAAAATATGCTTAAGAAGTTTGACTTCTTTTTTACTCAAGATCAGCGTTCATTTGATCTGTTGAGTCAGATCAATATTAATTGTAAAGAGATAGCTGGCGACACTCGCTTTGATCGTGTTGCCGAAATCTGTGCGTCTCCTAAACAAATACCCTTAGCCCAACAATTTTCGGAAGGAAATCAAGTAGCCGTTGTGGGAAGTAGTTGGCCTCTTGACATCGAAGCATTGAGCAAAAGTGTCAATAGTATTTCTTCTCTAAAATGGATCATCGCTCCTCATGAAATATCCGATAAAAAAATCCAATTTATTATAGATACATTTTTTAGTAGAAAGTGTATTCGTTATTCAAAAGCAACAACTGAAAATATAAATCAGTACGATATTCTAATTATCGATAATATTGGAATGTTGTCTTCCTTGTATCAATTTGCTGATTTTGCCTATGTTGGAGGAGCATTCAAAGAAGGTTTACACAATATTTTAGAGCCTGCTACATTTGGTATTCCTATTGTTATTGGTGCAGAATTCAGTAAATTTATTGAGGCGATAGCGCTAGTAGAAAGGAAAGGAGTGTTAAGTATACAATCCTCTGAAGAATGTCTGTCTATTATCAAAAAGTTAGTAGATGATGTTGAGTTTAGAACTACTACCGGCAGAATTACCAAACAATATGTTAATGAGAATTTAGGCAGTACTGAAAAAATTATCAGTTATTGTCAAAAGATTATTTCAGAAAATCAATAATTCAAATTAAGTTTACGAAAAGACATAATCCTTCTGTAAAGAAAAGTTTATAGAGGTGAAATCACATTAGAATGGCAAAAAAAGGGAAGAAAAAAAATAAAGAAAAAGAGGTTAGTGGAGATGTTAAAGTAGGAATCATTACCAAATCTACTGGCTTATGGTATGAAGTTGAGGATAAGGAAACTCGACAATTCTTTAAAGGTCGCCTTAGAGGAAAATTAAAACTCAAAGGTATGAAAGTGACTAACCCTGTTGCTGTTGGTGATTTTGTGAATTACACATTAGAAGATGAAGTTGAAAATACGGTAATCATTCATGATATTATCGATAGAAAGAACATTATTCTAAGACAGTCTACCCGTAAAAAATGGCACGGCCATATTATCGCTGCCAATATTGATCAAGCTATCTTAATTGCCACACTTGCCCTTCCCAAAACCTCTCTTGGTTTTATAGATCGTTTTCTAGTAGCAGCAGAATCTTATGATGTTCCTACCTATATTGTTTTCAATAAAGATGATTTATTGGAGGATGAGGACAGGGAATATTTAGACTACCTAAAATCAATCTATGAACCGCTAGGTTACAAATGCTTACGTGTTTCAGCGACCGAAAATCAGAACCTTCAAGAGCTAAATGAAATCATAAAAGATAAAACTTCGCTATTGGTTGGTCATTCTGGTGTAGGCAAATCTACTCTTTTGAATAAATTGGCATCAAAAATGCATCAAAAAACTGATGAGATCTCTTTATTCGCCATGAAAGGTAAACATACTACTACTTTCGCCGAAATGTTCACCCTTGCAGAACAAAATGGTCATTTAATAGATACCCCGGGCATTAAAGAACTTGGTATCATGGGAATAGAAGAAAATGAAATTGGTCATTTTTTCCCTGAAATTCGTGAGGTAATGAATGAATGCAAATACAATAATTGTACTCACGTTCATGAACCACAGTGTGCAGTCAGAGATTTAGTCGACGAAGGAAAAATTGCCACTTCACGCTACTTAAGTTATTTAAGTATGTTAGAAGGTGATGATAATAGAAAATAAAAATTAACTTTGATCGTTATACCCATAGTACAATCTGAAATATTTTTTTCATATCACTTTTTAAGTGAATAGGATTTTCAAATTGACTACAAAAAAAGTTATAAAGACATGAGAGAAGTTCTCGTAGAGAAAATAGTACCTAAAAAATCCTCTTTAATTGAGTTTTTGATCTACAATAAACAAGACAATATTCTTCAAGTTTCATACAAAAGAGGAAAACACTCAGGAAAAGTAATTACTTATAGAGATTTTCCTGCAGATTCTTTTGATATGATTATCACATCTGAATCTCAAGGTAGAACACTACTAAGAGAATTAAAGCGATACAAAAAAGAAAAAGATTCTTTCTTTAAGTTTTTTATTAATCTCTTTACCAAGAATAATAAAATACCTTATTAATAAGCAAACAGTCTATTTTTTAAACATTTAGGCCTACTATTGTAACATCATCAATCTGCTCTGCAGATGCCTTCCACATCGTAAAATAATTTTCCAACCAAACTTTTTGAGTTTCAAAAGATTGGTCTTGAGATATTTCGTGTAAAATTTTTCTAAATTTCGCAATCCCAATACGTTTTTTCTCTCCATTAAATTGGTCATAAAAACCGTTTGAAGTAAGATAAATTGTATTTCCTTTATGTAAATTTATTTTGTGTTCGGTAAAGCCCTTTTGTCGAACATGCTCTGGCTCATTACCTATAGCTCTTCTTGTGCCTTTTACTTCATGAAATTTATTTTCAGAAACATAAAACAATGGTCTTTTTGCACTTGCAAAAGATAATTCACATCCATCATCATACTTTTTAAAACGAAGCACCATCATATCCATACCTACTAAAGTTGGATCTTTTGTTGACTTTTCCCTCAACAGTTCATCCATTTGTTCTAAAATATTAGGTACAGTAATATTTTTATCTACTACAATTTGTTCTAATAGCTGCATCCCAAATAAAGACTGTATCCCCCCTGCTGTGCCATGACCAATACAATCGGAAAGAACGAAATAACATATTTCTTCATCCCTTTCTTTAAAGGTCTTCATCCAATAAAAATCTCCGGATACTTTTTCTTTTGCTTTAAACATCACAAAAGAATCAATAAAATAACTATTTATCTTTTCGTTTGGAGGTAGTACGATAGACTGTAGCGAACGTGCATAATACAATCTTTGTGTCATTTCTTTTTGTTGATACTTCAGCTTATCGTTTACAGATTTAAATTTATCAATTTGCTTTTTAAGAATCTCCTCTCTATTGGATAATACTTTATTCTGACTTGCCACTTGATTGGTTCTTTCTAAAATAAGTTTCTCCAAAATTTCTTTATCGTATTGCACCTTTTCATCATAAAGTTTAAAAGCTACATAACCCAACCCTAACAGGAATAATATTATACCTGCTAATCCATATACAGTTTTGTACCATTTCTCTTCAACTACAAAAGAAAAATTAGTGGAATCGCTCCAATCAAACTCTCCTATTTGCTTGGCTTTTATTTGTAATACATATTCACCCGTCTCTAAACCCGAAGCAATTAAACTATTATTCCATCCCAAAGATTTCCATGGACCATCATTATATCTGTACTTAAATTCTACCATTGCACCAGGGTAGCAGAGACTACTAAACTCAAAATCTATATAAGATGAAGAAGATATTTCGGGGTTATCTATATTTATAAAATCGAATGTGGCATTACTAATTTTTGTAAAAATTGGTTTAGGTGTTTTCTTAAGGTTCATATCTCCGCTTGAGATTCCAATACCAGCAGTTGTTCCAGCCCAAACTTCTCCATCATCACTAATTAACATAGAACGGAATCCTAGTGTTTTACTCGGTAATCCCGATAGTTCATCAAAGATTAAGTAGTTTTTCCAATCCTCAATTCTAATCACACCTCTGCTATTGGAAATCCAATACACTTTTTCGTGTCTTTTATCATGCTTTATTGTTTTCACTTCACCTAAATCAAGATTATCGACTTGTTTTAAGTTCAGCTCATCTTCATCAAGAATAGCCAAGCCCAAATTAGTAGCCATAACTATTTGTTTTCGGTCGATAATAAAATCATTGACACTTAGTTTATTTACCTTCTCAAAACCTAATGGGACAGATAGATTAACGAAACGATCTAACCTTTTTCTGTAGCTAAATATATAAGAATGATTATCACTTCCTCCAGCGTATAATGTCCCTTTTTCTACTTTTAAAACGTTTACTTTACTTAATAACCCCTTTTCTCTGCCGTAACTTATAGGAATACTATTATCCTTCAATCGGTAAACACCTCCATGATCTTGGACGTACCAAATCTCTCCTTTCCTTTCTACAAGGTTATATATTGCACCTCCTCCTTCCGACAAATCTAATTTCTTAAGCAATTCGCCATCAACAGAATATACTAGGATATAGCCTATATTAGTTGACATCCAATACTCTTTTCCTCTTTTTAATAGACGAAGAACTATTCCATAATTACTTGGTATTTGCCAACTTTTCTCCACTCCCTCATGAATCACATTTGTAAAATATACGGCGTGTCCATCGGTATAAACCACCTCGTCTCCTTCTTCAATAATATCCTGAACGTATCCGCTGCTTATATCTTTAAAAGGTTTAGTAAAGTATTGCTCCTTTAATAAAGTAATTCCATTATCTGTACTCAACCATATTTCAGAAAGTCCTTCCAAATAGATAGAGTTGATTACTCTAGAGGACACTTCTTTCATTTTCGTGATCTTAAACTCTTTTTCAGAAGTATCGATAACAAAGAACCCATTGTTCCAAGTAGTCACTAACCAAAGGTCTTCGGTAAATGGTACTACCCATGAAGGAGAAAAATTATTAATTAGAATAGTCTGCGACAAAACTTCATCACCCGATTTATTCAACCAAATGGAAAAAAAACCCGAATCTGTAGAAACATAGATCAAACCATCTTTAAAGAAGGCATGATTCACTCTATCTAATTGACTTAATAAAGAAATTTCTTCAAACTGATCATGTATTTTATTGTACCGATAAAAGTAACCTGCTTCAGAAAAAGCATAAATACCAAGTCTTCTATCCTCTAGAATGGTAAATGATCTTTGAAAATTTGTTGGGATATCTTTTTCGGAGAATTGGTAGCGTTGCTTAATTTTAAATGAAGAATCCAGTAAATTAATGGAGTGATTATCGGCAACCCAAATGTCATTATTCTTAGATTCGAATATTTGCTTTGGGAACCATAACAAAGAATCAGAAGCATAGGCATCCCCTTCAATAAGTAATTCTATGTCGGGATGTGCTGCTGAAGTTTTCACCTTTATCAACCCTAAATCTGTTGTTGCTAAAGTCACACCACTTGATGTAGTAAAAATATTTTTTACGTAAGGACTGGGCAACCCCTTTTTAATTTGAAGGAAGTTTTTACCATCAAATCGAATGATACCCTCATCTGTAGCTGCCCACACAAATCCTAGACTATCTTTTGCAATAGATTTTACCAATGGATTTTGAAGCCCCTTCAATTCGTTGTAAGTGGAAACATTCCATTGAGCAAAAGTTCGATGGGAACAGTAGCATAAGAATATCAGATTTAGATAAAGTATGAATATTTTTTTAGTAAAAATTCTCAAATCAATTAATCTTAGAGTGCTTTGATGTCAATTAACATTTTAATCAATAAAAAATTTAATCAATGAAACCCTCAAATCATAATAAAAAACGAACATTATCAGTTTAATTCTAAATCATATAATTAGGATGAAAAAATTATCTAAAAAGCAATATTGTTTTTAAAGAAATTCAGACCTTACTTTGTAGAAGTGGCGTGTGTAAAGTGCCTATAAAATTTTAATAACCTATCCTTTTGTCGTTAGAACAAACATTAACAAAGCAATCAATTAAAATTTCACTCACTTCACACCTCATTACATTCATTTTCAAATGAATACATTTTTATAAGTTGTTTTTTTCTACTAACTTAAAAGGTATTCAAACTGTAATTAGAAACGAAAAAAGAAGACATACCATACATCTGTTTATCCCACGGTAAACGGTTCAAACTTTTCTAAAAAATGATGACATATAAATTCACCCTCGAAAACAGTTTTCTTGATAAATACAAGAACGTAAAACCTCCATTTGGCTTCAATGGTCTTGGAGAGTTAGTGTACATGCGTACGTACTCTCGTCTTAAAGAAGATGGTACGAACGAAGTATGGTGGGAAACTGTAAAAAGAGTTGTTGAAGGAACTTACACTATTCAAAAAAATCACATCTTAAAGTACCAATTAGGATGGGATGACAATAAAGCACAACTTTCTGCTCAAGAGATGTTCGACCGCATGTTTAACATGAAATTCTTACCTCCAGGTCGTGGTCTTTGGGCAATGGGTTCTGAACTAACTACAAAGCGTAACCTTTTTGCTGCATTGAACAACTGTTCTTTTGTAAGTACAGAGACAATGGCTGAAGATCCTACTAAACCATTCGAATTTCTTATGGATATGTCGATGTTGGGAGTAGGTGTTGGTTTTGATACAAAGGGTGCTGGTACGGTAACTATTTACCAACCAAACAATGAAGATAAAGTTACTTATGTTATACCTGACTCCAGAGAAGGTTGGGTAAACAGTACAGGAATGTTATTGGATTCATTCTTCCACGCTGGAAGAGTAAATGTAGAATTCGATTATTCTAAGATTCGTGAAGCAGGTCTTCCTATTAAAGGATTCGGTGGTATGTCATCTGGACCTGGACCTTTAATGAAACTTCATGATCAGATCAGAACAATGTTTACGGGTAGACCGGAAGCAGCTACAATTACAGTAACTGATATTGTTGACATCATGAACATGATCGGTTGTTGTGTAGTTGCAGGTAACGTAAGACGTTCTGCAGAGATTGTATTCGGTGATCCTAACGATGACGAATACTTAAAATTAAAAGACTACCGTTGGAATCCTGAGTCTCAACAGATGGAAGGATCTTCAGCACACCGTTCTGAGTACGGATGGTCTTCTAATAACTCAGTATTCTCTACTGTAGGTATGGATTACAGTAAAGTAGCAGGACAAACTGCTGTGAATGGTGAGCCTGGCTACATTTGGTTAGATAACATGAGAAAGTTTGGACGTATGGGTGACGCTCCAGACAATAAAGATAATCGCTCAATGGGTACTAACCCATGTGCTGAGCAAACACTAGAATCTTATGAGTTGTGCTGTTTAGTAGAGACTTTCCCTACAAGAGCAACTTCTAAAGAAGATTACTTAAGAACATTGAAGTTTGCTTACTTATACGCTAAAACAGTAACGCTTACAAATACACACTGGCCTGAAACCAACCGTGTATTATTAAGAAACAGACGTATTGGTACTTCTATGTCAGGTATAGCTCAGTTTGTTGAGAAACACGGTATCGATACATTCAGAGAGTGGTGTGACGAAGGATACAACACTATCCAAAACTGGGATACTATCTATGCTGAGTGGTTGTGTGTTACTCCTTCTGTAAAAACAACTTCGGTAAAACCTTCTGGAACAGTATCTTTACTACCAGGTGTTACTCCAGGTATGCACTATCCTGAAAGCAACCACTACATTAGACGTATTCGTTTATCGAAAAAATCTCCTCTAATTGAAAAGTGTATCGCGGCGAATTATCACGTAGAGCCTTCAGTATCTGAATCAGATACTATGGTAGTATCCATTCCAGTTGAAATCCCAGGTGTTAGAACAGTCAATCAAGTAGGAATTTGGGAACAAGTTCACTTGGCTGCTTTCCTTCAACGTTATTGGGCTGACAACCAAGTATCAGTTACTGTAACATTCAAGAAAGACGAGGCCAACCAAATTGAGCCTATCTTGAACTACTTCCAGTATCACTTGAAGTCGATCAGTTTCTTACCAAAATTAGAATTAGGTAATACAGTCTATCCTCAAATGCCTTACGAAGAGATTTCTAAGGACAAGTATGATGAGTTAGCAAAACATATCAAGCCTTTGAACTTCGATGAGATGGGACAAGGTCAAGATGTAGAGGCAGAGAAATTCTGTGATGGCGACCACTGTCAGCTATAATTTACATCAGAAATAAAAAAGAGTTCGATATTTATATATCGAACTCTTTTTTTATGGGTTTTAAAAAAAATCATTAAATCTGATCAGTTTCCAACTCTTTATTTTTTATATCATAAATAGGTACAATAGGGACTATCTGATGTAAAATACCATAACAATAGACACCCAGAAATCCACCGAGTGCATCAGCAAAAAAGTCTAGTACATCACCTTCCCTTGCAGCAAGCATCAAACCTTGTAATATTTCTGTCAATGCCCCCCAAGAACAAACAATAATGAGTACTGTTCTCACTATTTTTCCTTTTTGATTATTAAAAAATCGACCACCACAAAAAGAAAACATCAAACAAGCAGTAAATATTCCAAAAATTCCGAAATGTGCTACTTTATCGAAATGTGGTATTTTAGAGAAAAAACTGTCAGGATCTACAGGCTGTACTGTTAATAACAACTTAATTGTCACTAAAAACCACAAAACTGATGGAAGTAACCACAGTATATCTTTTCCTATTCCGTTCTTGTTCATTATTTTCGTCATAAATTTGATTCATTAAGTCACAAAAGTATGCGATATACCTCATTATATATAACCATATTGTTATCTATCAGTGTATTTTTTAATGCACAGGCTCAAAAAAAGAAAAAATTAAAAGGTAAAGATGAAATAGCGATTGTTTCTACCGATTTTGGAGAGATTGTTTTTTTACTTTCAGATAAAACACCAGAACACAAAGAGAACTTTATCAAACTGGCCAAAGAAGGCTTTTATGATGGGACGATATTTCACAGGGTGCTAAAAGGATTTATGATTCAAGGAGGCGACCCTAATACACGCACCGATGGAGACTCTACAAGAATTGGTATTGGATCTCCTGGCTATACTTTAAATAGTGAATTTACCGATGAACTAAAGTTCGATTATGGTACAATTGGCATGGCTCGTCAAAGTGATGAGATTAACCCAAGTAAATCATCAAGTGGATCACAGTTTTTTATTATTGTAGCTAGAGATGGAGCACATCATTTAGATAGTGACTATACCGTCTTTGGTCGAGTGATAAAAGGGATGGAAGTCGCTGAAAAAATCGCTGATTTGGAAATAAATTCGGAGGCAATTCCTTTCAAAAGACATGAAATAAATATAAAAGTTGTTAAACTTAAGAAGAAGGATATTGTAAAAACGTACGAATTAGATAATTTTTAGATCGATATGTAGAAAAAATAGGTGATTATCAACATTCAGTAACAAGTTTTAGGGAATCGAAATTATTTTTTATCAGTTTTCTAATTAAATTTGCCTTGTTCAAAATTTGGGATGTTTATTACTGAAATGTTTTTAGTTTCTATATCACATATTTTGTTTTATAAAGTATTTAGTTCGCAGCAAGATTAAAGAAACTCTTAGAGAAATGACAAAAACAACAATACTTACAATTTTAATGATACCTGTAGTATTTTTACTAAGTTATTCATTATATCATAGTGTTTTTGACACCATTCAAGAATCAGAGGAGATCCGCATTTCAGAAAAAAATGTAATCCTTCGTTTGAAATTGATACGTGAAGCTGAAACAGCTTACTTCCAACGTTATAAAGAGTATACTGGATCATGGGATACGCTAGCAATGTTTATCGACAATGATTCAATTTACAACGTTCAGAAAAGAGAGATCATTCAACCTCGTAAGAAAAATGACCCTCTTTACTATACTCGTACTGACTCAGTTCGTATCGAATATGATACAATCGACGCAGTACAAGTAAGAGAAAAAATCTTCCCTGGTGAAGACTTTGATGCTACAAGGCTAAAAAGAATTCCAGGTAAGAAAGGAAAAGAATTTACACTTTCTGCAAGTACGGTCAAAAAAGGTAACGCTACTGTAGCGGTTGTCGAAGTTGTTGACAAATACCCTCGTGACCCTCACCGTAAAGAATCTAACCCTTCTCCTACAAAGAGATTACTTAAGTTTGGTTCTTTAACTGAAGCTACTACTGCAGGTAACTGGGAATAACATTGGAAGATCTGCTATTTGAATCAGTCAGATACTCCGTACATTCAGACAGCTTTGATGTTGCTCAACTTGCTAATTACAGCTTGCATTTGAGAATACATCAAAGCTGTTTGACTATAGGGGTATTTGATGCCGAAAACAACGAATGTCTCGTACTGGAATCTTACCACTACGACACAGCACAAAACACTACTGCTCTAATTGTGAATTTGCATAATATAGTGCAAAAACATTCTTTCCTAAATGCGGCATTTTGGAAGAACGTTCACATTATTTCTGCTCTACCTTCTTTTGCATTTGTTCCTGAAGGAATTCATGATGAAGAAAGCAAACAGAATATCTTATCACTCATTTCTAAATTCCATCAGAAGAAAGACAATATTCATGTTCATCCTAAATCTGGAGAAACTGAGCTTTGTTTTGCTATCCCTAAAGAATTAGAAGAGTGGCTTTCGGATATGTATAGTAACTCTCAGGTTAGTTACAACCACACTACCGAAAGTTTTATTGTCGAAGCAAATGCATTATTTGGTAATGTATTGCACTGTTACATCGACGTGGACACGATTTTGATCACAAAATCGGATGATGAAAAAGTCCGTTTTGCGAACACTTTCAAATACAAAACTCCTCAAGACCTTCTGTATTTTGTTCTTTTTGTTTTAGAAGAATTAAATATTGACCAACAAGAAGCTGAAGTAGTTATTTGGGGTGAAGTCGATTTCCACGGAGAAAGTATTAAAACACTTAAAAAGTTTATAAACAAAGTATCTGCTGGCACAAGACCAACAGATGTTCGTTTCGCTTACCAATTTGATCAAGAACCTCAAGAACAAACGGCTATTGACATAATTGGAAATATGAAATTAAATAAATGAAAAGAATAGCTTTTTTCCCTGGCACTTTTGATCCGTTTACAAGAGGTCATGAAGACATTGCTCTTCGTGGTGCTGAACTTTTTGACGAAATCATTATTGGAATAGGTCACAATACTAAGAAAAAGAGATTTTTTCCTGCTGAGGCCATGAAAACCCTTATCGAAGAGCACTTTAAGGATAACCCTCAAATAAAAGTGATCTTGTATCAAGATTTAACGGCAAAAGTAGCTAAAGAATTAGGCGCTACTGTACTTCTTAGAGGACTAAGAAATACAACAGATTTTGAATATGAAAACAGTATTGCACAAGCCAATAGACACATTAACGGATTAGATACTGTTTTCATATACACTTCTCCAGAATTCTCTCACCTAAGTTCTTCTATAATCAGAGAGTTACATAAATTCGGACATACCGTTGATGAGTTTGTTCCATTTTCTTTAGAAGTACCCAAATAATCTTTATCACCCAGAGAATAATATCATTAGATTTAAAAAGTTTAAGAGCAGACTAATCAACTTAAATTTTTTAATGCTAAATTGCACCTAATCCTTAATAATAGAATTATTACTAAGGTTTTAGGAACGGTTATTTAAATAAATAATCTAATTTTTAGATAAACATTTTTATCTCTGATCCCTCGCTTAATTAAATAGCATTGGATCAACGGCCAGTTTGCCGACCCTATCTATCGGATAGCTTAAATATATATATTATGGGATGTCAATCGTGTTCGACGATGGCATGTGGTGTACCTACAGGTTGCGGAAGTAACGGCGATTGCCAATCAGGCGGTTGCAGTAAATTAAATGCTTTCGATTGGCTTGGAGATATGGATCTGCCATCCTCACAACGCTTCAATATAATTGAAATAAAATTTAAAGGTGGACGCAAAGGGTATTTTAGAAATACCAACCACCTGGAAACTTATATCGGTGATCCTCTTGTAGTTGATACAGGAAATGGACATCATATAGGTCATGTTAGCCTTCAAGGCGACTTAGTACGTCTTCAAATGTTGAAAAAGAACGTTGAAGACGACGAAAGTATACTTTCTATTCTACGTCATGCTACTCCTAAAGATTTAGAGAAGTTAGCTATGGTGAAGAATAGAGAAATTCCTACACTTTACAAGACCAGAGAAATCATTCAAGATCTTAAGCTTGATATGAAACTTTCTGATGTTGATTTCCAAGCAGACAATTCTAAAGCTACCTTCTATTACTCAGCAGACGATAGAGTCGATTTCCGTCAGCTGATTAAAGTATTGGCAAGTGAGTTTAAGATTCGTGTAGAAATGAGACAAATCTCTTTAAGACAAGAGGCAAGCCGCTTAGGTGGTATTGGATCTTGTGGTAGAGAATTATGTTGTTCTACATGGTTAACGGAATTTAAAAGTGTTTCTACTTCTGCTGCACGTTATCAAAACCTTTCTTTAAATCCTTCGAAACTTTCTGGACAGTGCGGGCGACTAAAATGTTGTTTAAACTATGAGTTGGAAACGTATATTGATGCTTTGGTAGATATTCCAATGATCGATAAAAATTTACGTACTCAGAAAGGAGAAGCTCACCTTCAAAAGGTAGATATTTTCAGAAAGCGTATGTGGTTTAGTTTCCAAGGTGAAACTACTTGGCATGTCATTTCTACAGAAAGAGTAGAAGAAATTTCTAAAATGAATGCTAAAGGTAAATTCCCTGAAACATTAGAGGAAGATATCGAAGAAAAAGCACCTGCATTCCAAGAACAAAAGCTAAGTAGTATTCTTGATAAGCAGCCACTTCCTCAAAAGAAGAAGAAGAAAAAAGCTGATAATAGAGCGAAAGGTGGACAGAACCAACAAGGAAATACTGGTCAAAACCAAAATCGCAAAAAGAATCAACCTTCTAACAGAAAGCAAAATCAAAAAGGAGGACAAGGAACACCACAACAAAAGAATGCTCCTAAAAAAGGCAATTCTCCACAAAAAGGTGCACCTAAGAAGAATGCCCCTCAAGGAAATTCTAACCCTGCTCAGAAAAAGAAAGATGGACCAAAACGTCCTTTTAAACCTAATTTCAAAGGGAACAAAAGACGTAAAAGACCAAATAATAATGATGAATAAAATCTATCCATTTTTTATCAAGTTAAGCTGTCTATTGGTCGCTCTATCATTCTACAGCTGTGATAGTAAAAGAGTAGATGAAAAATACATTGATTTTACAGAAGGTATGTGGCCAGTAGATTCATTGGCAAGTTTTGATTTTGATATCGAAAACCCCAATGAAGATTACAACCTTATCACATACATAAGAAACACGAATGATTATCCTTACCAAAACATCTATATCAAATACTCTTTGATATACAATGGAGAGGAAAATAATGATACCATTATCAATAATACATTAAGTGATTTTCAGTTATTCGAAGTAAAATCGGGTAAACCTTTTGGAGAAATGGAAACATCTTTAGGTAATAGTAGCACTGGTGCGATTTACAATCACCCTTTACTATTAAAGAAAGACATTTCATTCCCAAAAGAAGGAAATTACTCCTTAGAAATCCAACATTATATGCGACAGGATTCTTTGGAAGGAATTATTGGAGTAGGTTATCGAATAGAACATTCTAAATAACAAAAAGAGGTATTGCTATAAACAATACCTCTTTTTTTATCACTTAATTTGAGCTTTTAATAAGGCGATTCAAAATTGAACATATCTTTATACTTTTCTTGCTGTTTTAAGACATGTTCTATTGATTCTGTGACTATTTCACCCATGTTTTCACACTTAGAAAAACGATTGTTTTTATAATGTAAAGTCAGCTCATCTCTAAGTGTTTCTACATTTTTATGAGGTGCTATGATATCTTTCCTCATTGTTTTTAATATATCTTTTGCTCTATGACGGAAACCCATAACACGGGTAGCAATCATAAATCTTTCTTCTGCTTGATATTGTCTTACTGATTCCCATGAAATCTTACCCATACCCAATTGAATCACCGGGTTATTTTGTCTATAGAACTGAGGCATGTAGATATTCCTTCTCCCTTCATAACTTTGCTGATCAAAATCAATTGGGCGAATTCTATAGTTGATTTCATCAAAATCTGGCACCATTAATACTACCCAGTTGGAAGAGTGCATATCTCCCAATAATTGCACAAAACATCTCTCATTAAACTTAATAAACTCTTTCGCCAAACGTGTTTTATTCTGATGCCCATCTTCTAGATAATTATTAATAAACATATCACCTGGAATACCCGGAATATGCTCTTCAATAAGCGTTTGTTCAGTCACTAAGTAACTTACCTTATTGGGCGATAATATATCCTCTAACTCTAAACCATAAATACGTGAAGCATCGGCCACTTTAATATAGAAATAGTCAAAGTTATCGTTTACACGGTTTACAATTCGAATTCTAAAAGGCTTTGTATTACCATATGTACACATATCCACCCTCTCCACAAAAAGGTGTTCCATTACAGTTAGGTTACCATCGGCTCTTAAAGACGCATACAACTCTTTCAGCGTAGAGTAAATATGCTCCATATCGTCTTGCGGATAATACACAGTTACCCATAAAGTATCCTCCCCTTGTGAATCATATAATGGAACTGCAGTATTAAAGCGCAAAAGGTCATTATAATCTATGGATATAGGCGATAATCGATCGTACTGATCTAAAAAATATTCTAATGGTTCAGTGACAGGATAAGGTACTTTTTTCTTACTGATAATGGCCATACGCTACAATTCGGTCTAAGTGATAAGTTTGAGATATTCTGTGTGTTCTATCGAATAGATAATTAAATCTCTGCTTAAAATTACATATTTTTTGTACCCTATTAAAAAGATATTCATCATTTGATGATAAATAAGAGAAAGATCATCAAACCGTAGAAATATTCATTGAACATATCTCAATCAAAGTTGCACCTCCTTTTTAACTATTGCATCTTTGTGTTTTATTGTTCAAATACATTTAATAAAATAAGATGAGTAAAGTTAATTTTGATATTGTTGAAATGGAGGAAACGGATTACAGAAACCACCCTGCCCTTGCCAATACAGATATTCGAAATGCTCAACTTATTTTATTAGGAAAACAACCTCACACTCCCAAAAAAGCGCTAAGAGAAGGAACTTACCTTCATTCAGCAATTTTAGAACCTGAAGAATGGGTAAGAATTCAAAGAAAAGTACCCGAAAAACAAGCCAATCGAATCAATAGAATCGCTCAAACAGCTAGAAACTATCCGTTAATGCAAGAAATGCTTTCTCACCCAAATGCTCAGGTAGAAAAGTGTATTTTCTGGAAAGATCCCGTTACAGGTTTAGAGTGTAAAGCTAAACCCGATCTATTTATTGAGGGAGAAGTCGTAATGGACCTAAAAACTACTTCTAGAACTATTAAAGGAGCCTTCGAAAATCAAGTATTAAGAAATGATTTCGATCGTCAGATTTCTTTTTATAATATTCCTATTCAAGCTCCAATAGCTAGAGTAATTGGTGTAAGTAAAATATCTAAAGGAAAATTGTTTCGTTTAGACTGGGAAAGAGAAGATGAATATCTAAAAAATGGACGTCAAAAAGCAGACATTCTTTTAAAAAAATTAGCGGATGATACTGAATTGATCGAAAAAGTTATTCAGCTAAGAAAGTTTAAAAACCAAAAATAGGTTACTTCATCAATCTGTAGACTTCTTCTATTTTTAAGAACAACATAAATTATAGTATATTTGTGAAGCTATCAATTGGTTAATGGATTGATAGACGCTACTTTATACATATATTTTTTCAATAACACCCAGTTGTAAAACTGCTTATCACTATCTATAGAACCCATTTATGAAATTATTGAGATTTCTACATATCTTCTTATTTTTTATAGGAGTCACATTGTTTCCTACTATTCTATCTGCACAAAATTCTGAAGATAATCTAAATACAGTCCTTTATGTAAAGCTTAAAAGCGATCAAAATGAAGTTTTAGGTCCATGGTCTCGATCTTATTTATCGGATAAAGATGAGCCCGCCAAAATGCTTAAACCTAAGTTTTACATGCACCTTATTCAAAGAAGAGTAAGAAACCTTTCTACTGAACATTTTTTTCCAAGACCCTATCCTGATATTTTAGAAATTGAATTACAGCCGGGAAGCAGTGTAGAAAACGCTATAAAAAAATTAAAAGAACATCCACTAGTTGAATATGTAGAAATAGAAGAATATGTAAACGATTTATATACTCCTAATGATACTAGAAGTGGTGAACAGTTTTCTATACCATTACATAATCTTACAGAAGCGTGGGACATTAGTAGAGGTGATGAAAATGTAGTCATTGGTATTCATGATTCCGGTTTTAATACTTCGCATGAGGATCTCATGGGTAATCTTTATGTAAATGAAGCAGAAGCAAATGGTTTTGATGGAGTTGATGATGATAATAATGGCTATATTGATGATATACATGGATGGAACTTTAAAAGAAACTCCAATGATTTAACTGGTACCGCACATGGTATTTATGTATCTGGAAGTGCATCTGCTACTGGCGATAATAATCTAGGTGTTATTGGTAGTGGTTTTAACTGTACGTATTTACCCGTCGTTAGAAGCCGCCTAAGTAGTCTAGTATACACTTGTGAGCAAAACAATGTCAAGATTGTCAATATGTCTTGGGGTAGTAGAGGTAGTAATCAAATTTCTTATCAAGAAGTGATTAATTATTATTCTGAAACACCTGAATATGACATTCTCTTTATTGCTGCTGCAGGTAATGACCCTCATGGTAATGTCCCTTCTGATTATTACCCTGCTTCTTATGAAAATGTTTTATCAGTAACAGGAGTCAATCAAAATAGAGAAAATACAGGTAGAACTAGAGGGTATTTAATCGATGTTGCAGCTGCTGATGGGTCCTTATCAACACATAATTCTGGCTATGCCAATCAATTTGGAACATCTTACGCCTCTCCTACGGTTGCAGGTATTGCAGGATTGATTCGTTCAGAATTTCCTGATCTAAAGGCTTATCAAGTGGCTGAGTTAATTCGATATACCTCAGATACTACTTTTTACGATGTTGCTGCGAATAATGGTCTAAAATATTTACAAGGTTATGGAGTTGTTGATGCTCATCGAGCTTTAACCGGAAAAGATAATATACACGTAGCTCGAGCAAGTAATATTCGTTACAACAAATTGAACTCTAGTGATATCTTTTTAGCTGCTGGAGACTCCATGGAAATCAACATGGATATTCAAAATATATTCAATGGGAATAGCAACCTCAAAGTAAAACTCACTCCATACGACCCAAATATTACTGCAGTTTCTAATGAAGTTACAATTGGCCAAATATTAGAATCCCAAATAACCAACAACCCTAATCCTTTTGTATTTAAGTTAGGACTCTTAACCAATCTTCATGAAAATCATTATTTCAAAATAGAATTTTATGATGAAGCAAATAACTATTACGATTGGCAAAATATAGAAATCAACCTCACGTTACAGCAATACATCAGTCTCAATAATATCAACGGTTATTTTAGACCTGACGGTACTTTAGGTACTGCTCATGGATTAAACTTTGGTTCTCATCCAATGACTAAATCTACAGGTCTTATGGTAGTAGCTAACAACAAAGTAGTTGATGTAGCTTATACTGATAGTGATAACAATATTCGATCGTCTGATTTTAGAGGAACTAATACCATACAACAAGTAACAACATCGTCTACAGATCCTGTTTATCCTTATTCTGAATATCTATTTCAATATGAAGATGGTAATGCGACTGATCCTATTGGATTAAATATCACTCAAAGATTATTTGGCAAATTCGAAACCAACCGTGATAGAGCCATTTTTACCGAGTATCAAATTACCAATAATGGTACTGGGGATTTAGACTCTTTAGCAATCGGGCTATTTACAGACTGGAATTTTAGTTATCAAGGTAATGATCTACCTTTCCAGGAAGACAGTTCCAGATGTTATTATGATCCGGTAACGCAAACAGTTTACGCCTTTCATTCTAATAATTTCTTGAATGGTGCCATTCGTTTATTAAATAGAAATGAGACTGTCCATCTTCAAAATATGGATATTATGCGTCCTATCAACTCTGAAATCGATATTAGTAATGATTATACAGACGCAGAAAAAATAACCACTCTATCCAACGGCATTGGTACCGAAGTACTTGGATACAGTACTATTGGAGGGACAAATATTGCCACCGCTCTAGGAACAGCATTAGCAGATGTGAAACTAAATGAAACTGTACATGTAGGATTTTTATTTGTTGTTGGAGAAAGTATTGATGTAATAAGAACACAATTAGATTCCGCACAAAAAGCATCTGAATATTGGCTAAAAGGACCTTCTCCTTCAATAGCTCATCAAGTAGCGAATGAAGGTGAAATGGTGAACATTAGAACGACAACATTCGATTCTTTAGCTTTATACAAATTGGAAGGCAATACTAAAGTGTTAAAAGGTAGAGGCCGACTTTTCCAAGTACTTATTGATAGTATCGATTATTATTATGTACAATCACAGGGACGCTTTGTATATGATGGTGACTTAGTTCAACTAACTGGAGATGCTATCCCTTATCTTTCTGCAACTACTCCAATGAATGTTTGTAGAAATACTAAAGTAATTGTTTCCCCTAATGGTTGTAGTACATTTAATTTCTACGATAACCCACTTATGATTTCGCCGGTATATACAGGTTCATCTCTTATTCTCGAAGATTTAGAAAGAGACACCACTTTCTATGTAACTTGTGCAGTCAATAACAGTATAGATAATTCATTACGTATTGATGTACTTGTTAAAAATAGTATTAATAACTTCCTATTATCAGAGAATTCCTCTTATGTTGGAGGTGCTGTTACTGCCACTCTAGCACAAACAGACGATGCCGTTTCTTGGCAGTGGTATCATAATGGAGAGTTACTAAATGCCAACGATCAAGCAAGTGTAGACATCAACTTTAGTAGACAGGGTACTCACGAAATCCGACTCTCTGCTACCAACGAAGCAGGGTGTACTTATTTTGTCACAAAAGAAATTGAAGTTTTTCTTGACAACCCTAATTCTTCAGTGGTCTCTTTATTGGAGAATAGTATTTTATATCCAAATCCAATTAAAAACGGTTGGGTGAATATTACTGTTCCATCAAGTATTGGTCAAATTACCTTTGATCTACTTCAAGTTGATGGTTCACTTATTCAGGCCCATGTACCTTATGTGATGGATGGAAGTAAATATACTGTTTATCTTCCTCAGCATCTATCTTCAAAAACCTATCTACTCAGAGGGCAAGCAAATGGAGGCAGTTACACCTGGAAGATCTCCATTGATTAAAATAGTGTTATTATTTACAACCTAAATGATATCACTTATTGCAAAAGTGCTACCTTTGTAGCCTAATAGAATAAGAACCAAATATTTAGTATGCGTAAGTTTTTAGGACTTATTCCTGCACGTTACGGTTCATCGCGTTTAGAGGGAAAACCTCTAGCAGATATTTGCGGTAAACCGATGATTCAACACGTGTATGAACGAGCTAAAGTCGCGATTGAAGATGTGTATGTAGCCACTGATGATCACAGAATCGTTGATGCTGTAGAGTCTTTTGGCGGTAAAGTGATTATGACTTCGGCAAATCACGAAAATGGAACATCAAGATGTCTTGAAGCGCTTGAACTAGTGAACAAACAAACTTCTGCGGGATTCAATGCCGTAGTCAATATCCAAGGTGATGAACCACTATTGGAACCTTCTACTTTAACAGAATTAGTCAATAGTTTTGATGATGAAACCAACTTTGCCACTTTGGTAACTCCTGTGGTACATCAGCAAGATTTAGAAAACGATAGTGAAGTATTTGTGACTTTCGATCACAATAAAAATGCACTTTATTTTAGTAGAGCAGTCATTCCTACGGTTAGAGGGAAAAAACGTAGTGAGTGGATGCAACATACTACTTTTTACAAGCACTTAGGATTATATGCCTATACCGATGAAGCCCTAAAACTGTTCTCTACTTTAACTCCTACAACATTGGAGAAATTAGAGAGTTTAGAACAACTTCGTTGGGTAGAACACGGTTACCAAATTAAGGTCGGAATTACAGAACACGACAGTATTCCTGTGGATACAAAAGAAGATTTGGAACGAGTGAGGAATATTATGCAAGAGTTAGTATAAAATTTACAAATACCTAACGTTAATCATTGGTCGTTAATTCAAAAAAATTTTAAATTGCGGCTTGTTGGAATACACCTCTTTTTTTTGGGTATTCCACTATAAATAGCAATCGAATACAAATGAGTAAAAACATAGTAAAAGTTGGCGATATCAATTGTGGAGCCGACGAATTATTTCTGATCTCTGGACCTTGTGTTATCGAGGACGAGAGCATCATGTTAAAAACTGCTGAAAAGTTAAAAGAAGTAACGGAACGCCTAAACATTCCTATGATCTACAAGGCATCTTTCCAAAAAGATAACCGTTCTTCTGTAGATTTCTACAGGGGTCCTGGTATTGAGGAAGGTCTTCGTATACTTCAAAAAGTAAAAGACGAATTCGGTTTTTCATTGGTATCAGATGTTCACTACCCAGATCAGGTGAAACCTGCTGCTGAAGTATTGGATATCATTCAAATCCCTGCTTACTTATGTATGCAAACAGACCTAGTAGTGTCTGCAGCGGAAACAGGTAAAGTAGTGAATATCAAGCATGGTCAATTCTTGGCTCCTGAGAACATGATCAAGCCAGCTCAAAAAGTAGAATCTACAGGTAACAAAAATATCATCTTAACAGAAAGAGGTTTCACTTTCGGTTACAACGATATGGTCGTTGACCCTCGTTCTTTCTACGAAATGAGAAAAACAGATTACCCAGTTGTTTTTGATGTAACTCACTCTATCCGTAAATATGGTATTCCTTCTGCGGATCCTAACGGAGGAGCTCGTCAATACTTAGGTACTTTGGCAAGAGCAGGTGTGGCTGCAGGTGTTGATGGTTTATTTATCGAAACTCACCCATGTCCTTCAGAAGCACTTTGTGATGCCGCTTCTCAATTAGAAGTAACACAATTAGAGGAATTCTTAAAGCCACTAATTGAAATTCATAATATTGAATTAAGCTATAGAAATAGCCCTAATCATTAAGATAAAATAATAGTAAAATACTTATAGAATGGAATTATATTTAGATTCTGCTGAGATCAACGAGATCAAATCAAGTTTCCAACAGTTACCTTTCATGACTGGATTAACTACGACACCTACTTTCATGGCGCGTCATGGTATTACAGACATCGATGGAACTATTGTAGAACTTTCTAAAATTGTACCTGTACTTCAAATCGAAGCTTTAGGTGATACAGCTGAGGAAATTGTTGCAGAAGCAAAAAGACAAGAAGCTTTAGGTCTTGACCGCGACAAAACAGTTTACAAAATTCCAGTATCAATGGAAGGTTTGAAAGCTTGTTCTATGTTGGTTAAAGAAGGCTTTAAAGTAAATATTCACTTAGTATATACTTTACAACAAGCATATATGGCTATGCAAGCTGGTGCAACTTACGTTTGTCCACTTGTAGGTCGTCTTCAAGATCAAGGTCACGACGCTCTTGGTTTAGTAGAGCAATGTGTTGAAGCTGTAAACTACTACGGTTACAATACTAAAATCATGTTCTCATCAGTTCGTACAATCCAACACATCCGTGATGCTGTAGAACTTGGTGTTCACACGATTACTGTACCTTGGAAAATCATGAAACAGTTAACTGATAACCACTTCACGAAAATCGGTACTGATCAGTTCATCAACGATACTCGTTTAATGACTGAACGCGTAGGTGATGCGATTTCTGAAACAAACCCTACGGTAACTGCTGAAACTACAGTTGCTGATTGTTTAGTAGCTATGACTACTTACAAAACTGGTGCAGTTACAGTAATTGATGCTGAGAAAAACCCTATCGGAATCTTTACTGATGGCGATCTTCGTCGTTTAGTAACTGAGAAAGGTGGTGACGTTTCTGGTATCAAAGTAAACGAATTAGGACTTACTGCTCCTATTTCTATCGATGCTCACGAATTGTTATTCGCTGCGCATAACTTGATTAAAGAAAAGCAAGTTGACGAACTAGTAGTTACTTTAGACGGTAAAGCTATTGGTATGTTAGACGTTCAAGATATCGTAAAATAATATAATCTCTTATGAGAGAAGAATTATTTGTTGAAGGAGGAGGAGTGTTCGTAGCACCCTCCTCTTCTCTTTTAGAGCAATTGAAAAACGTAAAAGGCCTAATTTTCGATTGGGATGGCGTTTTTAATAATGGCGTTAAAGGTGGAAATATGCCAAGTCCTTTCTCCGAAGTGGACTCTATGGGTGTAAATATGCTACGTTTCGGCTATTTTTTGGAACATGGTAAAATACCTTTCACAGCCGTTGTTACAGGAGAATACAACGAAGCGGCTTTTAAATGGGCAAAAAGAGAACATTTGGATGCTGTTTGCTATCTAGTAAAAGATAAAGTAAAAGTATTGCCATTGGTAGACGAACTTTCTGGTGTTCAGCCAGAAGAAATTATGTTTACTTTTGATGATATTTTGGATATATCTTTAGCAAAAGCAGTAGGTGCTCGATTTATGATTGGCCGTGACGGCAGTCCTCTCTTTACTGAATACTGTAGAATGAATGGACATTGTGATTATATCACAGGAAATCCAGGCAACAACAATGCAGTGAGAGAAATTTCTGAAGTGGCTTTATGCCTTTTAGATCGATTTGATGAAACCATCGATAAAAGAGTCGAATTTGAAGGAGATTATGCCACTTATATCAACCTAAGACAGCAGATAGAAACAAAATATTTTAAAAATGATAAAGGGGAATTCATTCCTTCTAATCCTTTTGAATAAAACGCTATTTATATTCTATCAAATAGGTATTTGATGATCTATAGTTTATATAAGATACTTAGAGAGAAGCCATTTATGCTTCTCTTTTTTTATAACATATTTCAAGAAATACTATCCTTTTTTGTGAATTTCTTAAAATAATTGATGCTTTTGATGAAATTTATCACCATCTATTTGGGAATAGCGAATGTTAAAAATAAATTTACGGTCCGATTGAGTAGAAAACATTTTATACATACTATGTAACTTCTACTTACTGTTTCAAACAAACATTAAATAAAGGGCCTTTGAAAGTTATAGATCGTTTAATTCAAGCTGAAAGGGAGAAGAAAACTTTGTTCTCGTTCGAGTTACTCCCACCTGTTAGAGGTAAAAGTATACAATCATTATTTGATGCTATTGATCCTCTAATGGAATTCAATCCAGCGTTCGTGGACGTAACTTATCACCGTGAGGAGTATGTTTATAAAGAACTTCCTAACGGATTGTTTGAAAAATCTGTTCAGAGACACCGTCCCGGAACAGTTGCTGTTTGTGCTGCAATTATGCACAAATACAATGTAGACACCGTACCTCATATTATTTGTGGTGGTTTTTCTAAGGAAGAAACGGAAAATATTCTTATTGAATTGAATTTCTTAGGAATTGAAAATATCCTTGCACTTAGAGGTGATGCTGCTAAAGGAGAAGCTGCATTTACTCCTCATCCAAAAGGATATAAATACGCTTCTGAATTGGTAGAACATGTAGATCAATTGAATAAAGGTGAATTCATGTATGCTGAATCTGGTTTTAAAGGTGGATTCTGTATGGGTGTTGCGGGTTATCCTGAAAAACATATGGATGCAAGTAACCTAGATACGGATATAAAATACTTAAAGCAAAAAGTTGATTTAGGTGCTGAGTACATCGTCACTCAGATGTTCTTTGATAATCAAAAATACTTTGATTTTGTAAAAAGGTGTCGTGAGGCTGGTATTACAGTCCCTATTATTCCAGGTCTAAAACCATTGACGACAAAAAGACAGTTAACACTTTTACCTAATATCTTTAAGTTAGATTTCCCTCAGGAACTGATTAAAGAAGCCGAAAAGTGTAAAGACAATAAAGCTATAAAGCAATTGGGTATAGAATTCGGTATTCAGCAAGCCAAAGAACTAATGGAATTTGGTGTACCTAGTATGCATTATTATTCTATGGGTAGATCTACTTCTGTAAAAGATATTGCAGAAGCTATATTCTAGAATATCAAAATATCACTATATTTCAGCAATCATTCCATAAAGGGGTGATTGCTTTTTTTATGACTTGGATTGGCATACTTCTATTCATTATACTGATTTACTTTCATTGGAAATCGGAATTCACAAGTAAATCGGCTTTTCGTAAATTATATTTTCCATTTTTACTGACTAAACTCTTATTAGGTAGTATGGTCGGTATTATTTATACCTATTATTATCAAGGGGGAGATACGTTTGCTTTGTTTAATGACGCCAAATTTCTTTCTGAATTAGCAATAAACCAGCCCTCGGAGTATATCAATTATATTTTTAGTAGACCCTACCACTACCCTGAACATATACAAAGTCAACTTTTAAAAAGTAATGCCTCTACTTCTATCTTTTGTATTCTGCTCAGTTTGATAAATATATTCACCAATAATAATTATTGGATTAGTGGTTTATTCTTCAGCACTTTTTCGTTTATGGGAATATGGTTCTATATAAATACCCTTAAAAAGTATAACCCAAAATTACATTTTAGTTTAATTCTTCCCTTTATCGTTCTTCCATCGTTTGCTTTTTGGAGCAGCGGTATTATAAAAGAATCCATTTGTATGGGTATTTGTTTTTCAATTGCAGGATTTTGGGTGAAAACTGAAAAAGAAAAACGAATCAATTGGCCTCTACTTTTTATTCACTTACTTTTTGCCTTTTTATTATTGCAAATCAAGTTTTATTATTTCTTATATCTATTCTTGATGCTAAGTGTAAATCAATTTATGTTTAGAAATAATACATCAAATAGTAAAGTGAACATAAAAACATATTTTGCTTTTATTGTTCTTATCATTTTTATACTACTACTATTACCTAAAATTCATTATCATTTTGATTATCAGAGACTTTTAACGACGTTAGAAACAAATTACATTAAATTATATAGTACTTCTAAAGACGGTACTGCTATTGAACTTCCTTATTTTGATGGCAGTTTAAGTGGTTTTATCATCTCCTTTCCTTCTGCATTAATAGGTGCTTTTGAATTAAGTAATTGGAATTCATCAAAAACACTATTTCAATGGTATTCTTTGATAGAAAATTTGATTGTCTTGATCGTATTTGCTTCTGCTATCTTCCAATTCACAAAAATAGAAAACATAAAAAAACGCCCCTTTTTGATAGGAGCGTTTATATTTTCAATTTTATGTACTCTTTTCTTTATAGGTATTATGGGTATTGCTAGTCCTAATCTTGGATCTTTAAGTCGTTACAAAATTTTATTTTTAAGTACACTAACACATATATCACTTATAATACTAGAACAAAGAAGAAAAGTTGATTAGACATAAAGTTGCTCATCTAAATATATTTCAGCCATCATACAACGGCTACCACCTCCACAAACTATTTCAATAGTATCTAATGAGGAATGCAGAAGTTTTACATATTTAGACATTGCTTCTTTTTGTTGATCAGTAAAGGCATGATACGCCTTTGTTGACATCGTTAATGTTTTTTCTCCTTTTAAATTAGTCACTTCCAGTACATTACAGGTAAAACCTTTTAACTGTTCGTAGGTAACATCAATTATTTCTTTCCCTAAACTCCTGAACTTTTCAAAAAGCTGTTCTTTTTCCTTTGGATCTGGCATAGATTCACCACATACCACCACAAAATCTGATGCAATCGACAACATCACATTGGTATGATAAATTGGAGTACCTTCTTCGTCGACCGAATCAAATAATACGGGTTCATAACCCAAATTATCCATATGATCACGAAATAAAACTTCATCTGTCCTATGAGAACGACAAGCAAAAGCTACTTTATTCACCCTATCGAAAATTATACTACCTGTTCCTTCTAGAAAAATATCATTTTCTTCGTTTTTCGATAAATCGATCACCTCAGAAACATGAAAGCACATTTCTAGCATTTCGATCACATCTGTTCTTCGCTCTAACCTTCTATTTAGCGGTTTCATTGGATAAAGACAGATTCTTCCGTCTTTATGAGTTGTAAACCAATTATTAGGAAACAAAGCATCTGGAGTATAAGGATCTGGAGTATCGTCTACAACAACAACATCAAGATCATTTTCTCTTAAGTAGTTCACATAGTTATCAAATTCAGATAGTGCTTTTTCTTCAAGGTTATCCAGATTTTTAATCTCGTCGAAGTTCTGAAATTTGTTATCCACAGCTGTATCCTTATTAAAACCAAAGGATGCAGGTCTTACCATTAAAATATGGTTAGAAGAGTTATGTTTATAATGCATTTATTATGAGTAAGTAAGGATAAATCAATGACTTTTGTCAAAGATATAGAGACAAATAAAAGTTTTTTTTAAAAAAAATGAAAAAAAATTAATAAGTGTAGATTATAACCTTACCGAATAAAGATGAAGAGATATTCATCAATATAAAAATAATCAGATAGGATAAACTTACACTTAATGAATCAAAATGTATTAAGTGTAGTCAATACAAAATAAATAGATATTAAGTGTTAAAATACACTTATAAAATTTTGTGGTAAATAATTTTGACAAAATAAATTAATACCCCATATTTGTAATGTGATCAACGGAAAAGAGTTGCTCACAAACAAAGATTAAGATATCAACAGTCTTTAAGACTGATAAAAATATAAGTAATAATTCATTTCATTTCATACTTTATTGGGAGAGGTTATCATTCAGTGGTAACCTCTTTTTTGTTGTCCATATTTTTTATAATTCATTTTTTATTTCTCAGTTAAACTTAAAAATACTCCATTTATATCAGAATTATATTTCCTCTTTATTTTCTGTTATCACTTTTTCCTTATGGCAAAATAAAAAGTGTCAAAATACCCCATGTATTTTTTATCAAATTTCAAAACACCCTATATTCTATTCATGGTCATTTTCAAACAATTTACAATATTAACCTAGTGTGAACTGTTTAAAAACTAAAAATGAATATTAGTTCACAATCATTTCCAGTAAAATCAATAAATGTATTACAAACTATTAAAAAACTGTCAAAACGCAGGTTAAAACCCTTAAAAACAGTGTTTTTATAAGATTTACTGAAGATTTAAATCTCTTCTTTTTTCATTTTTTAGTCGACTTTCTAGATGAAAATTGAAATAAAAAATACCATTAACACTCATTAACAATAAAATTTTATTTTTTTCTTTTAAGTGTAAGCGCGTACACTTTTAAAATTATAAGCTGATATAGAAAGGATATGTAATAGATTCTAATAGGATCAAAGTACACTTAATGAATAAAAAAGAATAAAGTGTATTTAGAACGAAATATTAAATTATTAAATAGGCAAAATACACTTATAAAATTTCTTTGATTTTAGTTTTGACAAAAGAAAATAATCCTACACCTTTGTCATGTACTCAATCGGGAAGTACAACAAAAATTTGAAACTTATATACACACAACAAAATATATCAAAACATGAAAAAGTTATCATTAATCATTGCAGCGTTATTATTAAGTTTAAGTTCATTTGCTACTGAAGTTTACTTACCATTTAACGGAATCTCTTATTTCTTCAAAGCTTCAACAAATGGAACTTCAGCTACATTAATGTTAGAAAATTTAGAAGGTGAAGAAGTTAATTTCTCAATAGCTAATGCAGAAGGCAAAGTATTTATGCAAAAAACAGTTATTGCTTCTGGAAAAGTAAAAGAGGATATCAACTTTAGATCATTACCAGAAGGAAAATATAACTTCAAATTAAAGTTCGAAGACAAAATGTTAGTTAGAGAGTTTTACATTACTTCAAATAAAACAGCAGTAATGATGAACTATCAATTAGCTACTTCAGATCAAAAGTTCAAAGCATCAATCGTTGAAGATCAATTAAACTTGATCATCGGTAATGATGTAGAAGGTTTTGTAAAATTAAACCTTAGAACAGAAGATGGTGAGTCAGTTTACTCTACAAAATTCTTAGCAGGTGCTAAAAATGTAAAGCGTTTTGACTTATCAACATTGCCTCAAGGTACATATACTACAGAGATGGTTATCGACGGTGTTTCTTACTCAGATTCATTCTCAATCATCAAATAGTTAAAAATATAAGTAATAATTCATTTCATTTCATACTTTATTGGAGAGGTTAGCATACAGTGCTAACCTCTTTTGTTTTATAAGAAACTTTCCTATTATTACATTCTTATTGCTCAACTTAACGATTTAATACTATGTACACAGAAACTGACTTACATCTAAGTATCAAAAACTTAGCAGAAGAAGACCGTCCAAGAGAAAAGCTGCTATTAAAAGGGCGTCAAGCTTTATCCGACGCAGAACTTATTGCCTTATTAATTGGCTCAGGAACACCAAAAATGTCTGCAATTACCGTAGCTCAGCTTTTATTAAATGCTGCCAACAATCAATTAAACACTTTAGCGGGGTTTAGTATTAAAGACCTTAAACAAATTCAAGGTATTGGAGATGCAAAAGCGGTAACAATTACAGCAGCATTGGAGCTGGGAAGGCGTAGAAAACTTCAGGAAACCAAAGAAAAAGTTAGAATTACCTGTTCGAAAGATATTTACGAGTTACTCTCCGAACACCTATTAGATCTTAATCACGAGGAATTATGGATTGTACTCCTTAACCGTGGTAATCAAGTATTAGGAACTGAAAAGGTCTCTATGGGGGGAATGACAGGTACAGTGGCTGACCCTAAAATAATATTCAAAAAAGCTTTGGAGAAAAATGCCTGTTCTATAATTCTTTCACATAATCATCCTTCTGGAAATGTAAAGCCAAGTCAGGCAGACATTTCACTCACAAAAAAAGTAAAAGCTGCAGGTCAGTTTATGGAATTACCCGTACTCGATCACCTAATTTTTGGGAACGAGAAATATTTTAGCTTTGCTGACGAGGGAATTTTATAGCTATCCTAAATTTATTAGTAATATTTTAGTATCTTATTGTTATAAAATATTCGAACTACCAAATACTATTATTGCTTTAAATATGAGATTTACTTTCCTACTCTCTATTCTCTTATACTTTGCTTTTGAAGGGTTTGCTGAGAGCACATTTCAAAATATAAAACCAGTACTAGAACGCTATACTTCAATCGATGATTGGGAAAATCCAAATAATTGGTCCCCAAAAGTAGTTCCTGATAAAAACAGCTTTATTTCAGTAAAAGAAAAATTCTTTATAATCGATTTTAATACAAGATCTTATCATGTTTCTGTAGGTAGTATTGACGTCCCTGCAGGGAGTGAATTAACGATTACCAACCAAGGTAATTTACTAGTCAACAATGTATTAACCATTAACAATAAAGCTGCATTAATCATTGAAGGTAAATTAACTGCTCAGAAGATAAATATTTTTGCACATCAAGGAGAGTTTACTTTAGAGGAAACAGGTACTATAGATGCTCACGAAATATTTTTAAAAATTGATGATTATACTGCAGATATCAGAGGTCAGATTTCAAGTACATATATCGATATTGGCTTTGTGAGTAAAAAAGGAAGTCTACTTCTTGGGAATAATGCTTCTATTGATGTTCAAAGTAAGTTTTACATAAGAAATAAGTTCAAAGACAATATTACTGGAGATATCAAAAAGATTTCTTCTTTTGAATGTGAAGGAAATGAAGCAATATGTAAAGGAATTAAATCTAATAGACTGAGAAGGCCTACGATTGTCGACTTTTTTGATATCGAAGTGAACAATCAAACAGCATTTATTTATTGGGAAACGCTCAGGGAAAAAAATTGCTCAAAGTTCATTGTCGAAAAATCTGAAAATGGAGTAGACTATGTTTCAATTGGAGAAATTCCCGCAGCGGTAAATGTTAGAGAAATATCTCCATACGAACTACAAGACAAGAATTTTGATACCAACAAAGAAAATTATTATCGCCTTAGAACTGTACAACAAGATTTAGAAGAATTTATTTGGGTAAGACATCTTCCAGCAGGAAAAAATGATAGAGAAGAGTTTGGTGTCGCAAAAGTTTCACCCAACCCTACCAACTTTAAATTAATCCTTCAACTAGAGTTTGAAGATCCAAAGTCTTTAGATATTAAATTACATCATACTCAAAATGAAAGTATTTGGGATATTAAACCTACTATAGAAGGCAACAAAGGAATTTTTAATGTACATCACTACCCTGCCGGAAACTATATACTTAAAGTAAAAAATAAAGAACAATTGATCTATTCTGGAAATGTGGTTATTTATGCTACCAACAGCAAAGGCAACTTAAAGAATAGTCAAGCTATAATTATCGAAGAAGAATAAATTGACATGAACCTAAAAGCTATCTTTTCTACTTTATCCTTACTATCATTCTAGTCAACTAATGAAGTAGAAAGAATTATTGTACTCGGTTATCAGTTAATATATTAAATAACAACAATTCTTTATCAAGAATTAAATAATTGATTATAAACAACCTAAAAGAAATACTATGCACTTAAGAATAATTATTACTCTCATAATATCATTTATATATTTAGAGGGGTTTACTACTGAAAGAACAATTGCTGGTGGACATTATAGGAATTTCTATGTAGCTAGTGGAGATAAAGTAATTGTAAATGGAGATCTAACTATTGAAGGAAGCCATGGTCACTTCCAAAGTTTTTATTCAAATGGCAAACCACATCAAGATTTTATTATTGAGAATAAAGGTACTCTTATTATACATGGCACTTTAACAATTAATGGGTATGTCACTTACGTTAGTAAACATGGACCTCCAAGTAATAACTATAAAAAATTACCATTTCATGTTGATGGTGATCTTTTAGTTGAAAATAACCTTCAAACTAAAGGTGCCGTTAATTACCATTCTGGTCCTAATTCTAATTTAATAGTATTAGGTAATATTATTTCATCAAATAATATTTTTGGAGGAAGACATGGTTGGGCTTCAATAGATAATAAAGTAGGTGGTTCAAATAATGGTAACAGTTACTATGGTCCCTCTACTCAAGTAAAAGAACTTTTTTTTAATAAAAATCATGTGGTAAAAATCACTCCTGACAATGTAAATCAAGTACCACCCAATATTCAACAACTTATCCAAACCCATGCTCCAAACTCTATGGCAGGCATAGCTTTACCTGTTGAATTGAGTTATTTCAAAACAAAAGTTGAGGAAAATAACGTTATTTTAGAATGGGAAACAGCTACCGAAATCAATTCTAAATCATTTAAAATTACCCGTTCTTATGATGGAAAGAAGTTTAAAAATGTAACTGTAATTAAGGCTGCTGGTAATTCTGATACTAGTATTAAATACAATTACACTGATAAAAATGTAAAATTTGGTACTGCGACTTACAGGTTAATTGAAACAGATTTAGATGGCAAAGAACAAAGCTGGTCACAAATAATTCATATCTCCTCTCATATTAATGATGAACGAATACTGAATGTGTACCCCGTTCCTTGTGCTGATGTTTTACATATAGAAATTGATGACCTGGCTGAAAATGAACAAATGGATGTTGAACTAGTTCACATATCAACAGGACAAAAAATTCCGGTCACTCATGAACGGGAATCAAATGAGTACCATAAGCAACTTAATGTAAGAGAATTAGAAAATGGAATATATGTACTTTTAGTAAATGAAGATGGGAAGTCCATTTTTAAAAAAGAGGTGATTATCCAACATTAATAGTTCATCAAAAAAAGCTTCATTCAATTTATGAATGAAGCTTTTTTTAAATATTCCTTAACGCAATGAACTCAAATAAATATAATACGTGATATATATTAAAATTACTTGAAAAGCGAACTCAAGATATTGAGATTTATTCTCAGCCCATTATTAAAAGAGTTTTACATATTGAACTGAAAATTTGAAACAGTTTCTATTCTATAGGGACTGTTTTTTTATTAGAAATAAAATCCAACTGTAAAATCTACAGCACCTAGAGTATATCCTTGATATTGCCCCGAATACAAATAGTTTAACTGAAGATTAAATATGGCTACAGTTGCTCCTACACCTCCTCTTATACCAAAACTCCAAAAGTCATCGATAAGCTCAGGATCTTGACCTGTTCCTCGTATATTTAAAAAATAAGTTTTTACACCTCCAATTCCTCCTTGGACATAAGGGTGAAACAAAGTACCCTCTTTTCCGATAATATAATATCTACCAGATGCCATAATAGGAACTTGATACCATACATGAGTAAGTGAAGGGTCGACTGGAACTGCTGCAAAAGCATTTACGTGTCCAGAAAGTATTCCATCCCATTTCTCACCTGCATTATAACCTAACTCCAAATAGGCACTGTAACCTAAGTTAGAAAAGGGCGATAGATCTCCTACTCCTTGACTACCACCTCCTCCTATTCCAAAATGGAATTGAGCAAATGATAAAGTAGACAAAAATAGAAACGATATAAGTAACAGGAATTTTTTCATAGGTTTATGAAGAGCACTAAGTTTTTAGTATAGAATTATTGTGTTATACAAATTAATAGGATTTCATTAAAAAGAAAAGAGATGACCACTATTGTAATCATCTCTTCTTCTATTATTTGATATATTTTATTCAGAAGTTTTTGGTACTAAACTTAAAAACTCCTTCCTAGTATCAGCTTCTTTAAATTTGCCAGAGAAATGAGATGTTACAGTAGCACTGTAAGTATCCTCAATACCTCTCATAGAAACGCATAAATGTTTCGCATCAATTAATACCGCAACATCTTCTGTTCCTAATGTTCTTTTCAATTCCTCCGCAATTTGTACTGTTAAACGCTCTTGTACTTGAGGACGTTTGGCATAATGCTGAACAATTCTATTGATTTTAGAAAGTCCTATCACTTTACCATTAGAAATGTAAGCAACATGTGCGAATCCAATAATAGGTACAAAGTGATGTTCACAGTTAGAATAGAAATGAATATTCTTTTCTATCAACATCTCATCATATTTGTACTTATTGTCAAACAGCTTGATGTCAGGTTTATTTTCTGGGTTAAGACCACTAAATATTTCCTTCACATACATCTTCGCAACTCTATTAGGAGTTCCACTTAAACTATCATCCGTTAGATCTAGTCCAAGTGTATCCATAATCTCACGAAAATGACCTGAAATTTTATTTATTTTCTCTTCATCAGACAATTCAAAGGCATCTTCTTTCATTGGTGTATCGTAAGATGTACCAACATGATTATCCCCAATTTCATCTATATCTGATTCTCTGTAGACCTCCATACCATTCTGGGCAATTGCCTTAGATTGATGGGTACTCCACGAAGTTTCTTTCTGTTTCATATAATATTACTTTTAGGTCAAATTTTTCTTCCAACTGATTTCTCAGTAGTTGCCAAATCACAACACAAATATTTTCTGCCGTTGGATTCAAAGAAGAAAATTCTTCCACCTCTTCATTTAAATTTTTATGATCGAATTTATCAAGAACATGTTTTTGAATGATATCTCTAAGAATTTTCATGTCAATAACATAGCCTGTTACTTCATCGATCTCACCTGTTACCTTAACGGTAAGGTTATAGTTATGTCCATGATAATACGGGTTATTACATTTGCCGAATATCTTTTTGTTTAATTCATCCGACAAGTTTGGATTGTGTAAGCGATGAGCCGCATTAAAATGTGCAGTCCTTGATACTGTTACTTTCATTAATTAGTATGTTAGATCGTTTCTGACCAATTTCAAAAGCGTACCATAAAGGAAGTCACAAAGTTACAAGAGTAGCTTTAATTACCTAAATTCAAATGTGATAAGTTTACGAACATTATCACAAATGATGTTGCAACAGGGGTTAGTAATTAGAAACTGATCTAAATGATTGTTAAATCCTCTTCACATAAAGCATAACAAGCAAAAAAATAAAATGTTTTTAAAAAATGACTTTTTAATTTTTTCAATTGAAGTGTTTAAGTTGGTATTTTTATGACAAATTAATGATCATATGACAATCACACAAATAGAATATATAATAGCTGTTGATCAGTACCAAAGTTTTTCGGCTGCAGCCGAAGCTTGCTTTGTCACTCAACCTACTTTAAGTATGCAAATCAAAAAGCTCGAAGAACTGCTTGATGTTGTCATATTTGATAGAGGTAAACAGCCCATTATACCTACCGAGATAGGAAAAAAAATTATCGAACAAGGAAAAATTGTACTTCAAGAATCTAAAAAAATTGATGATATAATTCTTCAGCACAAAGGTGAAATTAGTGGTGAACTAAAATTGGGTGTTATCCCAACGCTAGCACCATATCTCTTACCTTTATTTGTAGGTGATATATCCAGAAAATACCCTAACCTCAAATTAATCGTTAAGGAACTTCAAACAGAAGAAATCATAAGTCAGTTAAATAAAGACTTAATTGATGTCGGATTGTTAGTCACTCCTATCAACGAAAATGGGATACATGAGCTTCCTCTATTATATGAGGAAATTATGGTGTACACCAATCCACATTACAAATTTGAGGGGCAGTTAGAAGTCAGCTTAAACGATGTGGCTTCTCCAGATATATGGCTACTTTCGGCGGGACACTGTTTTAGAGATCAAATGATTAATCTTTGTTCTTATCAGCGTACAAATAAAATGAACAGTTCGTTACCTATTTCTTATGAAAGCGGATCTTTGGAGACATTAATTCGATTGGTCGATAAAGAAGGAGGTTTTACATTACTTCCTGAATTGGCCGTTGATTTACTTCCTGAAGATGGAAAAGATCAGATCAGGACTTTTGCAGAGGAACGACCAATGCGAGAAGTCAGTTTAGTGTATGCTAGAAACTTTGCCAAAGCCAGTTTAATCAAAGTTTTAGAAGAAACTATAAAAGAAAATGTTCCTAAAGAAATGCTCACCCGTGAAAGGGGAAGTGTAGTCGAATGGAGATAATTAAAAAGGATGAAGTTGAAAAATTTCATCCTTTTTTTATGGATCCAAATGGGGGACGTATCATTGTTTCCCCCTCTTTTCCTGTAGAAATATAAATTTTTATCCCCCACTATTTAGCGATAAAATTTTCCGCAAATACCCTCATTACCCTATTAAATTTATCACCGAAATGAATTATTAAAAAAGCTGTAAATGAAGCATTTGAACTAACTTAACTAATCAGATAATTGCTTACTTAACTACAGCTACTTCAATCTTAACTTTATGAATAAAAAACTACAATTCATCTTTTGGGGATGCATGGTATTCGCTTTTTTGTCCACTCCTCTTCATGCTCAAACCACTATTCAAGAATGCGAAAAAAACGTATTCGTTGAACGAGACGGATATGTTGTCTTTGAGGCAGAAAACACCACTCTAAACGACTATTGGCTACTTACCAACTCCTTTGATGAAGACGCATTGGGTGATGGCCATATAGAATTTCAAGGGCAAAATAGTTACGGCAGTGTTGTTGAAGAAAGTATTATCACATACAAAATTCAAATCTCTAATCCGGGAACTTATCAAGTAAAATGGCGATCTAGAAATGGTAAAAATGCCGTTAAATTTGATGAAGAAAACGACAGTTGGATAAAAGTGGAAGCCACAGAATATTACGGTATTAAAGCCAGCACTGGTGCTAAAGTGGTGAATGGTAATCATTTTATTAAAATGTGGATTCAAGATCTTGATAAATGGTCTTGGAATAGTTTCGGGGAACATCATGGAGTCAACGGCATGAATGTTTATGCATATTTTGAAGTCCCTGGAATTTACGAAATTCAAGTAGCCGGCCGATCTAAATTTCATCCAATCGATAGAATCGCTTTGTACCAAGCTGACAAAGGTAATGTCGCTATGAACATTAACACACCTGCAGCTGAATTGGAATGTGAAGATGAGTCTTTTAAAGATTATGCGGCCAAAAGGGAATATAAAATCAAGCAATTAGAAACTCCTATTACAATTGATGGTGAAGTAGAGACCCTTTGGGATTATGTAGAAGCAGAAAAAGGAAATTACGAAGTAAATGGAAATGCAATTTCTACTGTAAGCGATCTAAATTACACTTTCAAATTAGCTTATGATTTAGAATACTTGTATCTCTTGGCAGAAGTCACCGATGATTTCCCTAAAGTATTTAACCCTTCATCGGATAAAGAAAATGGAGATGCTATTGAACTGTACTTCAACCCTAATAATACACATCAAGAAAACGGTGTATATGACGATGATCTAATGATTCGCTTACAATATGGAGCAGAAAACAACGAAAACTTCAAAATTGGGAATTGGAAAGCCGAAAATGACGACAACATTCAATATACAAGTACCACGAATGCCTCTGGTTATTTATTGGAAGCTAAAATTCCTTGGAATGGAATTCTTACTGATGTATCTAATCTTGAACTTAGAAAAATGGGATTTGAAATCTCTGTTATCGATAGAGATGCCAATCTTCTTATAGAAAATGAGTTAAACTGGGCAAACAGTACTGGTAAAAATCTAGCCAAAGAAGACACAAGAAAATTCGGTACCATACAACTTGATCAAAAAACATATAATTATCCTTTTAAAACAGGTTGGGAAATTATTTATGTTGACAGCGAAGACACCAATGGTATTGCTGAAAATGCAATTGATGATGATATGGAAACCTTTTGGCATACGGAATGGAGAGATCAAAAAACGGCACTTCCTCACGAAATTCAAATTGATATGAAGCAGGAGTATCACATTGAAGAAGTACATTATTACAACCGACAAGATGTTTATGGTCCAAATGGAGCGATTGGAGATTATGAGGTCTACATCAGTAATTCTTCTTCTGAATGGGGAGATCCTGTTGCAAAAGGAACTCTCGTCTGGGGAGATAATTTAGTTGAGAATTATAAAATTCTTCAAAAAATTATTTTGGATGAACCTGCTACTGGACGTTACATGAAATTGGTGGCATTATCAGAAGCCCAAAACGATCCTGATATACCATTTACAGCGGCTGCTGAATTTTATATTGTAGGAGAAACTCAAGATATTACTTCTGTGGATCGTTTGGAACATCAAGATATTTCTATATTTCCCAATCCCACATCAAATCGATTGACTATTAGAAGTACTACTGAAATAGAGCAATTTAAACTGTTTGATATGTATGGAAAGTGTGTTATTAACGGATTTACCAATAGCATTCAACTATCTGATATTGAATCTGGAGTATATATCCTCCACGTATATGTAAAAGGAGAAGTGATGAAGAAGAGAATCATCAAACAATAAATAAAAAATCCCATCAGCTTATCAACTGATGGGATTTTTTTATCAATACCGATAGTTTAATAATCACCGTTATTGATGGCTTGTAGATCTTGCAACTCTTTGAGTCTGGATTCGTGTTCATCTACCCACTGAGTTAGATTATATTCTCCTTCTTCGTAGAGTTCAGAGTAAGGAACGTATTCACTACCGAGTTCTGAAAACTTATCGGTAAAGTACAGTTCAATTTGACCGAAATTAAGATTTATATTTCTTGTCCAATCTTCGTATTCAGTTTGTGTTACCTGAGCACGAGATAATGCTCTGTTTATTTTAGCTTGCTCTTGTTGTGCTTGAAAATCTTTATCAGCATTTAATAGATCTTTTTTAAGAATTTCATAAAGTTGATATTCTTCAGCAGTGATATCAAACAAATCTTTACCAAAATACATTACCCATAAATTTTCATCCGTTGGGTTTTCTTTTAGTTGAGACCATATGTGAGGTTTAACTAATGGATCTTCAATCATCTGCTCATCATCATAATATTGAGCATGGGCTAAGGTGGATCCAAATAAAAGGAACATGAAAAATAAATACCTTAATATTTTGACATTCAATCCCATAAAGTTTAAAAAAATAATACTACGCTTATAAGTTATTATACTTGTATATAAGATAAAGTGTTTCAATGTCACTTCACCTAATAAACAAAAAATCGAAAAACTATGCCAAATATACAACCATCTTTTTTTTAAATAGATAAAAAATCACTGAATAATGTGAATCAATATTCGGTTGTGACTATTATATTTGCAAACAAGGAATTATACTATTACAATATTTGTCGATCCGGTGCGATTACACCAATAATATTTTTAGAATGACAGCAAAATTGAATATAAACAGCAGGCATCTTCAAAATCTCCAAAAAAAGCTAAAAGGGGAATTACATTTTGATGATGTGATGAAAACACTCTACTCTACTGATGCGTCTGCATATAAAGAACTTCCTTTAGCAGTAGCTTTCCCGAGAGATGAGGAAGATATTAAAACACTTATTCAATTTGCTAACGAATATAATACCTCACTTATTCCTAGAACTGCAGGTACTTCTTTGGCAGGACAAGTAGTAGGTAGCGGCATCGTTGTGGATGTATCGAGAACATTCACCAAAATTTTAGAAACTAATAAGGAAGAAGGTTGGGTAAAAGTACAGCCGGGTGTTATTCGAGATGAATTGAATAAACACCTTAAGGAATACGATTTATTCTTTGGACCTGAAACATCTACTGCTAACCGTGCAATGATTGGTGGTATGGTTGGTAACAACTCTTGCGGATCGAACTCTGTATTGTATGGATCGACTAGAGATCATTTAATAGAAGTTAGAGGTTTCCTAAGTGACGGTAGCGAGGCTGTTTTTAAAGAGGTTACTCCTGAAGAATTCAAACTTAAAGCTGCCCAAGATAACTTGGAAGGTCGTTTATATAAAGAAGTGGAAGAAATGCTTCTTCCTGAAGAGGTGCGTGAAGAAATTGCTAAAGAGTTTCCTAAACCATCTATTCCGAGAAGAAATACTGGTTATGCCATCGATTTGCTTGCACTGATGCAGCCATTCAACCCTAATGGAAAACCTTTCAACTTCTGTGAATTGATTGCCGGTTCTGAAGGTACTTTGATCTTCATTACAGAAATTAAACTTCACTGTAATCCAACTCCTCCTAAATATAAAGGTGTGCTTTGTGCACAGTTCGATTCAATTGATGAATCATTAAAAGCCAATTTGATTTCCCTAAAATTTAATCCAACTGCGGTTGAGTTGATGGACAAATACATTTTGGATTGTACTAAAAATAGTATTGAGCACAGTCAGAATAGATTTTTCTTAAATGGCGATCCTGCTGCAGTTTTGGTGACAGAAATTGCTAGAGATACTCAGGAAGAAATGCGACAAGCCGCCGCAGATTTAGAAGCTGCTTATAAAGAAGCAGGAATGGGTACTTTCTTTAAGCTAGTGGAAGGTGCTGATGTAAAACGTGTTTGGGACCTTAGAAAAGCAGGACTTGGTTTATTATCAAATGTTCCTGGCGACCCAAAAGCTGCTCCTGTGATTGAAGACACCGCTGTTGATGTTGAAGATCTTCCTGCTTATATCGAAGAATTCAATATCACTCTTAAAAAATATGATCTGACATGTGTGCATTATGCACATGCTGGTTCAGGTGAACTTCACCTTCGTCCAATTCTTGATTTAAAGACGGAAGAAGGAAATAAAATGTTTAAAACAATTGCCGATGAGATTGCTCATTTGGTAAAGAAATATAGAGGATCACTAAGTGGTGAACACGGTGACGGTCGATTGAGAGGTGAGTTTATCGAATTTATGGTAGGTGAGAAAAACTTTAAACTTATCGAAGCGGTAAAACGATCTTGGGATGGAAATAATATCTTTAACCCTAACAAGATTGTCGATACGCCTCCAATGAACGAAAGTCTTCGTTTTATGCCGGGTATCGATACTCCTGAAATTAAAACGACCCTAGACTTTAGTGCAGCACATGGTGTTTTACGTGCGGCAGAGTTTTGTAATGGAGCGGGTGCTTGTCGTAAAACAGAGGTGACAGGTGGAACAATGTGTCCTTCATATATGGCTACTAGAAACGAGAAAAACACAACTCGCGCTAGAGCAAACATATTAAGAGAATACTTAAGAGCACCTTATCAAATTAACCGTTTTAATCATAAGGAGATCTACGAAGTAATGGACCTTTGTCTTTCTTGTAAGGGTTGTAAATCAGAATGTCCTTCTAATGTTGATATTGCCAAGCTAAAAGCAGAATTCCTACATCAATATTATAAAGCGAATGGTGCGCCTTTACGTTCAAAATTAATTGCTTACTTCCCTAAGTTAACGCAAATGGCGATGTTAACTCCTGGTTTATTCAATTTAATGATCAGTAATCCACTTACAGGAAGCATCTTTAAATCGTTTACTGGCTTTGCACAAGAAAGATCAGTACCTAAAGTACATAAGTTTACTTTTAAAAGCTGGTTGAAGAAATACGTTTCTAAACCTGCAGCAAAAGGAAAAGTCTATATTTTCTGTGATGAGTTTACCAACTTTAATGATACAAAGATTGGTTTAAAAACGATAGAATTATTAGAAAAACTAGGTTATGAAGTACATTATCAGCCACACGTAGATAGTGGTCGTACTTTCATATCAAAAGGTTTCTTGGATGAAGCTCAAGACCTAGCTTGTAAAAACGTATCGATGTTGAAAGATTACATCTCTGAGGAAACTCCATTAATAGGTATCGAACCATCAACTATTATGGCCTTTAGAGACGAGTATCCGGATATCGTACATGACCACTTAAAGCCTGCGGCAAATGAATTAGCAAAACATGCGTTGATGATTGACGAGTTTATTGCCAAAGAAATGAAAGCAGGTCGTATCTCAGAAGATCAGTTTACTGATGAAGAAAAACTAATTAAGCTACATACACACTGTCAGCAAAAAGCAACGGGTACTCAAGTCACGGGTAAACAAATGTTGAGTTTACCTAAAAACTATAAAGTACAAATTATCCCGACGGGATGTTGTGGTATGGCAGGTTCTTTTGGATATGAGAAAGAACATTACGAAGTATCTATGAATGTTGGAGAGTTAGTACTTTTCCCTACGGTTAGAGCTTTGGATAATGATGTGATTGTTGCAGCATCAGGAACAAGTTGTAGACATCAAATTAAAGATGGAACAGACAGAGATGCCTTACACCCTGTCGAGGTTTTATTAAATGCTATTAAATAACATATTACATAATATTTATATAAAAGAAAGAGGACTTGTTCCTCTTTCTTTTACCTGAAAAACAACAAACTAGTTAAGAATTGAACATATTATTATAAAATAAATATCAAAAATATAGTGTTGATATTTATTTACTTAAAAGACTGAAAAGGTTTTGTATATATGCGTTAATACATTGATTTTTTAATGAAAGTATCTCTTACTTTTGCATTAACAATTGACTGACACAACTGTAATAATGGTTCGAGACAAAAAAAATATACTGATAACTGCACCTTCAAGTATCATTGGCCGAAATATGATTCATAGAGCTCTTCGCAATGAGGAGTTGTTCAATGTATATGTTGGCCAACGTAACTATATGTCTAGAGAAAATGTGATGTACAGAACATTAGATTTTCATCAGACATTTACGTTTAAGGATGCCCTAAAAAATATTGATTTTGTTTTCCTAACAGTCCCAGAAAATTTTTCGACATTCAAAAAAGAAAACTATGAGAACTTTTTACAAGCTTGTAAATTATCAGGTGTAAAAAAAGTAGTTCTATTGTCAGTACATAAAGCCAATTCCATTTGGTTTATGCCTTTGCAACAAGTTGAAAAGTTACTTATAAATAGTACTCTAAATTACTCTATTGTCCGTAGTACTATTTTCATGCAAAATATATTAAGGTACTATCAAGTAGATATTGAGACCCAAAAAAAAGTCAATATCCCCAACTTTAATGTAAAGGTGAATTGGATTGATGCTTCTGATGTTGCTAAGGTCCTATTAAATGCGATGCATGATATCGACTTCTTATTAAATAAAACAGTAGAAATTACAGGTTTAGAAAATCGTGATTTTATGGAAGTTACTGCAAAATTGAGTGCCTCGACCAATCAGGATTTTCAGTACAAAGTTGGGTTACCTAAGTTTATCAAAAAGTTACCTGTAATAGATCGTTTAGTATTTACTATTCTATCTATTTATTACTTTATTTTGGGTGCCCCCACTCCTACGAATACTTTCGAAGCATTAACAGGGAGACCACCCAGGCGATTAAACGAATTTATAATGCGTAATCTCTCTGTATTAATGCCCGATCAAGCAAAGAATACCTTTTAATTTAAATTGGGAAATTCTTTGACCTAAATTACTTTAATTCTAAATCGCAGAAATGAAATTTAGAATGAATCATATTGCCATCGGCATCTTTAAATTCGTATTCTCTCACTAATTTATTTCCTACCGTAAAAGGTACTGGATTTTTAAAAATAGGTCCATCAAATACAAAAGTGTGGAATTCTCCATTTTCTCCACATGGATCAACTCCTTCAGGTAAATCATTATAAAAGTCCATATCCAAGATACGGCCATTAAAGTCATCCCCTAATTTTTCATTTACTGCAACAGTAATGGCTTTAAATCCTGCAGCAACAAAATCTTTGTACAATTGATGTGTATCTCCTCCCCACAAAGGAAAATGACATTTCAGCCCTACTTTATCCATTTGGTCTTCTCTATACTTTCGTAAATCTTCCAAAAAGATATCGCCAAGAACTAAATCTTTGATTCCCTCATTTACAAAAGGTTGAAGGTGTTTGCCCAACTCTCTATCATAAGTGTCGTGTGTTGCATCTTCTTCTAAATACATTTTATGCAATGGCAAACTAATTGATTCTGCCTGAAGATCTAATAATTCCTCACGCACTCCATGCATACTTATTCTTTTGTATTCTTTAGACAAAGAAGTAAAGAGTCCAGTAATTTCCCACTCTTTTAATGCCTTATAAAGGGCAAAAGAAGAATCTTTTCCACCACTCCACTGAAATAGTGCTTTATTCATTTTCAATTCCTATTTATTATTTCTAATTTTGGTTATCTAATCAAAGGTAATTTATGAAAAGCATTTTACATACCGCTATAATCAATATCAACTCCACTCGATGTTGTTGATTACCATAATCCTCACTTTCTGTGCAGGATAAATTACCTATTCCCTAAAAATTTTATTTTGTTATTAATTTTTACTCTAGATGATGGAGGAAGTATGTCTTAATGTGCATCTTTCTTTGCATATTTGCGTCATCTTGGTAAAATCAATTTTATAAATATTGCGAACATGCAACCAGATTTAAGAAAACAACTAAAAGTCTACAATACACTTTCGAGAAAGAAAGAACTTTTTGAACCTCTTAATCCTCCTTTCGTAGGAATGTATGTCTGTGGACCAACCGTTTATGGTGATGCTCACTTAGGTCATGCACGTCCTGCTATTACTTTTGATGTCATTTTTAGATATCTAAAGCACCAAGATTTCAAGGTGCGTTATGTACGTAATATCACCGATGTTGGTCACCTTGTAGGTGATGCTGATGAAGGTGAAGATAAAATTGCTAAAAAAGCCAAATTAGAGCAGATCGAACCTATGGAAGTGGTACAGTTTTATACTGATCGCTATCATAATGATATGAATGCCCTGAATGTATTGCCTCCAAGCATAGAACCAAGAGCTACCGGACATATTGTAGAGCAAATTGAAATGATTGAAAAAATCATTGAAGCTGGCTACGGATATGAAAGTAACGGATCAGTTTATTTTGATGTTGTAAAATACAACAATGACAAAGAATATGGTATTCTATCTGGTCGTAACATTGAAGAAATGCTTGAGGGAACTCGCGACCTTGACGGGATGAGTGACAAGAAAAACCAAGTAGACTTTGCACTTTGGAAAAAAGCAGAACCTGAGCATATCATGCGATGGAATTCTCCTTGGTCGGTAGGTTTCCCTGGATGGCACCTTGAATGTTCTGCAATGTCAGCCAAATATTTGGGTGAACATTTTGATATTCATGGAGGTGGTATGGATTTAAAATTCCCTCACCACGAAGCAGAAATTGCTCAGTCACATGCATGTAATCATGTTACTCCAGCAAAATACTGGATGCACAACAACCTGATCACTATTAATGGTCAGAAAATGGGTAAATCTCTTGGTAACTTCATTACACTCGAAGAACTTTTTGAGGGTAAGCACGAGTTACTAGAAGAGGCCTACTCACCTATGACTATCCGTTTCTTTATTCTTCAAGCGCAATATAGATCAACTTTAGACTTCTCTAATGATGCTTTAAAAGCTGCTCGTAAAGGATACAGAAAAGTGATGAACGGTCTACGTTTGGCAAAAAGTATGAAGTTCGTTGCAGACGATAGCATTGAAGTAAATGAAAAACAAGCCAAAAATATTGAAAGCATTATCAACTCTATTTACAGAGGTATGAATGATGACTTCAATACAGCAGTTGCAATGGCAGGTATTTTCAATCTTTTAAAGAAAATCAATGCTGTTCATGCTGGAAATATTCCTGCTGCTCAATTGGGTGAAAAAGCATTCAACGATATGATCAATGCTTATATCACATTTATTGAAGATGTTTTAGGCTTAAAAGAAGAAGTTCCAAACCACTTTATTCCTGCTTTAGAATATATCCTTAAAGATTATGCTTCAGCAAAAGAAGTAAGAGATTATGATAAAGTAGATGCTATTCGAGCTCAATTGAAAGATATGGGAGTTGTAGCTAAGGATACTAAAAAAGGTGTTGAATGGGCTTATGATGAAGCTTAGGATAAAATACATTTTTACTAAAGAGACTCTGTATTTCGGTACAGAGTTTTTTTTGCTCTTGATCCATAAAACTTGATATTTAGAAAATACTGAAAAACAATTATTTCATTTAATTTTAGAAAATTTCTCGATTTTCATTACAGCTAAATAAATTAAAAAATTCCTTAAAGCTTACTTTTAAAAACTAATTATCAAATTGATATGAAAAGGCAAAACAACTAAAAATAATGCAATTTTATTCATGAATATTTTTATTTTTTATTCGTTTTCACCATTATCTAAAAAATGTAATTTGAGAAAAAAGATAGAAAATCACATATATCAATATTAATAAACGTCTAATTTTCATAGGTAACCTCACTCAGTTTATCATCAAGTACAAAATTGGGTATATTTAAATTATACAGCTATATGAAAGCACTCGTTTACAGCTTATTATAACTCAAATAGATTAATCTAAATGTTTTAAATAAAACATTTATTTATTATTTACCCATACCTAATAACTTACTTTATGAAAAGATATATACTACTCGTTACTATTATTTTCACACATTTTTCTGTTTTCGCAGGCATAGTACCACTTGATTCTATTATAGATGTCAATTACACAATAAAGTCTACTGATTATGGTATTCACAAAAGCACTACTGATGTGACAATCGATAATACCAATTTAAATAATCCCATATTTGATGTCAGGTTAGATTTTAGTTACGACTCTTTAGATCCAACTAATTCTAATTATGTGATTGTTGAAGGTGATTTAATAATTGATGAAAATTCCGAACTTAACATTGAACAAGGTGTTTTATTTATTGTCGAGGGAGATGTTATTATTTTAGGAGATATTTCTTTTAAAAACCAAGGCTATTTTGTGGTCATGGGAAGTGTAATCGGAAGTGGTACAGTAGATACAGGATCTGGAATTATTGCTACTCCTGCTTATATAGGAGGGTCCATTGATTCAACCATATCTGTTGTAGGAGATGGATCGAGTGATACACCACTAAATATTACCGAGCCAGAAGTTCGTGCAATATTAGATTATGAAATAAGTGGTTGGGAGAATGACCTCCCAGTTGAATTAGTTTCTTTCACAGCACATATTATTAATAATAATATTGTATTGAAGTGGTCTACAGCAACAGAGATTAATGCTTCACATTTTTCAATTGAAAAGTCAACAGACAAAACCAATTGGGATAATATTGGTAAAGTTGAAGCAAATGGAAATTCGACTACTACAATAGAATATCAGTTTATTGATTATAACACAATACAAACCTCTACTTATTACAGATTAGTTCAAGAGGATTTTGATGGCCAAACAGAAATATTCGGCCCTATCCTAGTCAATGGTTCTTCTTCTAATTCAAACATAAGTGTACATTTATTTCCAAACCCATCTTACAATAAACTGAATTTACAACTTAACAATGTAAAGCTAGAGAAATCACTGGAATTTGTTATCATAGATAAATTAGGAAAAGTGGTCTATAAAGAAATCATCCAACCCACAGATCCTTCATTATTAATTAACCTAAAAGAAAAAGGCAATCTTCATAATGGTACCTATTTCTTAATCATTTCGTCAGGTATGGAATCTATCACTAGTCGTTTCGTAATTCATTAATTTAATACAAAAAACAGTCTTAAAATTGACAAAATCACCTTAATAACACATTTAATTAAGGTGATTTTTTATTTTATTTAATTGATTTTAAACATATTAACTTACTTACTTGAACTATTGATCCGTACAAAAATGTTATAAGGTTAGTTCACAAAAGCATTGTACTTTTCTTAGAAACGAATAAGAAAATTAAAAGGAAACTACTAATAATGTTAATAACCTAATCTTTGAAAGTGTGAACCTTTTATAAATCTTACATTAATCACTCTATAAATCCTATTGCTTAAATGAAAAATTTTCTACTACTTATTACACTTCTATACGTATGTAATCTTTCTGTTTATGCTGGCTTAGTTCCTCTCAGCACAACTATAAATTCTGATTACACAATAAAATCTACTGATTTTGGTATTCATAAAAGTTCTGGGGATGTGACAATTGATAATACTAATTTAAATAATCCCCTTTTAGATGTTAGATTGGATTTTAGTTACGACTCTTTAGATCCAAGTAATTCCGACTATGTTGTTGTTGCAGGTAATTTAATAATTGATGAAAATTCTGAACTGAATATCGAACAAGGTGTCTTATTTATTGTTGAAGGAGACGTTCAAATAAATGGTGATATTTCTTTTAAAAATCAAGGTTATTTTGTGGTTATGGGAAGTGTAACAGGTACCGGAACTATTGATACCGGTTCAGGAGGAATTGCAACACCCGCTTACATAGGTGGATCAATTGATCCAACAATTACTGTTGTTGGAGATGGCACAAGTGACACCCCTTTAAATATTAGCGATTCAGAAATTCGTTCAATTTTAGATTATGAAGTAAATGGTTGGGAAACAGATTTACCTGTAGAACTTATTTCCTTTTCTGCACACACAAATAATAATGCAATAGTTTTAAAATGGTCGACAGCAACAGAAATAAATGCTTCACATTTTTCCATTGAAAAATCAACTGACAAAACCAATTGGGAAAATATTGGTAAGGTTGAGGCAAATGGTAATTCAAATACAATAAAAGAATATCAGTTTACTGATTATAACACAGTTCAATCAGCTATTTATTACAGATTAGTTCAAGAAGATTTTGATGGCCAAAAAGAAATATTTGGTCCATTACTAGTAAATAATTCTTCTTTAAGTTCAAACTTAAGAGCAAATGTGTTTCCTAATCCTTCATATAATAAATTGAATTTACAGCTTAACAACATAAAGTTAGAGTCCACTTTAGAAATTGTTATTCTTGATAAATTAGGAAAAGTAATTTATAAAGAAATCATTCAACCCACAGATCAATCTTTATTAATCAATCTTAAAGAAAAAGGTAACCTGCATAATGGTAACTATTTCTTAATCATTTCATCAGCTAGTGAATCCATTACTAACCGCTTTGTAATTCATTAATTATAATAAAAAAACAATCTAAATATTTACAAATCACCCTAATATCACATGTAATTAAGGTGATTTGTTTTTTATTTATCTGACTTTAAGTATATTAACTTACTCTTAAGAACTTTTACACCCAACATTGTTGTTCTAAAGTTAGTTCACTCAAACATTGTATTTTTCTCAGAAACAAATAAGAAAATTGTAAGGATCTACTAAAATTGTTAATAACCTAATCCTTGAAAGTGTGAACCTAAAATAAATCTTACATTATTCACTCTATAAATCCTATTGCTTAAATGAAAAAATTTCTACTGCTTATTACAATCCTTTTTACATGTAATCTTTCTTTATATGCAGCATTAATTACTCTCCCTGCTAATATTAGTTCAGATTATGTTATTAAATCCACAGATAATGGACTTCACAAAAGTTTAGGTGATGTTAGACTCGACAACACAGGTGGAAATAATCCATTATTAGATGTTAGGTTAGATTATGTCTATGATGCTATTGATCCAAGTAATTCAGATTATGTGGTTGTGGCAGGCGATTTATATATTGATGCCAATACAGAAATTGACATAGAGCAAGGTGTTCTATTTATAGTGGAGGGAGATGTTTATGTAACGGGTGACATTACATTTAAAAACCAAGGATATTTTGTGGTAATGGGAAGCGTTGTAGGAACTGGAAATGTAAATACTGGTACTGGCTCAATTGCTTTACCTGCTTACATTGGAGGTTCTTTTGACCCTAATGTAACAGTTACAGGTACAGGATCTATCGATACCCCACTTAATATAGGTGAAGCTGATGTCCGATCTATTCTAGATTATGAAGTCACAAATTGGGAAACTGACTTACCCGTAGAACTAATCTCTTTCACATCAAAAATCAACAATAATAATGTTGAATTAAATTGGTCTACAGCTACAGAAATTAATGCATCTCATTTTGATATTGAGAAGTCATTTGATAAAAACGATTGGCAAAAAATAGGTACGGTTGAAGCGCATGGTAACTCTAATACATTAAAAGAATATGAGTTTACTGATGATAACACTGTTCAATCAGTAGTATATTATAGATTGGTACAAATTGATTTTGATGGTCAATCTGAGATATTTGGACCTTTGCAAGTGTCACTAAATGTACCTTTTATGGATTTAGCTATCTTTCCAAACCCTTCCTCTGAAAAAGTAAATTTACAAATCAATGGATTAAGTTTATCAACTGAATTAGAGATTACAGTATTAGATAAATTAGGAAGGGTTGTCTTTAAAGATGCATTTATATCAGATGAAAATGCAATGCTTTACGATTTGAATAGTAAAGCAAATCTAAATACAGGAAAATACTTTATACATATAAAATCAGGTAATCAAACAAAAACTTCACGGTTTATCATTCAATAAATCAAATTTTAGTTTGACTCAAAAGGCTCTAGTAACTAGAGCCTTTTTTTATTTATTTACTTTAAATGATAAATAAATAACTTTTTATTACATTTTGGATTTTTTTCGTTAAACAACATTGTTTAATAAAAAGTTCATTCATAAATTGCATTATTCTTATAATATTATTTCAATAATCCACTATTTTATAATATTAACAAACATAATTTCTAATTTTACCGTAATAACTAAAAAAAACATTACATCCTCGCTTTTACTGCTCTACTAATAAAATTATGAAAAAAAACATTCTTTATACCTTTTTATTGCTTGCTGCAACTTTTTTCACTTTTTCAAAAGCAAAAGCACAATGTGACACTTACCAAGAGACTATTAATTCATCTCAAACTCATGGTGAAACTTGTGATATTGAATACAGTGTAAATAATAGTGAAATAACCAATGAAGGTGCTATTGGTGGTGATCCTGTTGTGACTATTAACAACACTGGAAACACCAAAGACGAAGTTCCAGAATCTTATTCTGTGATTCAAGGAAACTTAACTGTTTCAAACGCTTCAATTAATATTAGTGAGTTTTCAGTACTAATAATTACAGGTGATTTAATCTTAGATCATGGAAGTATTAATTATACCTACAGTTCTGGAAATGGAACATCCAAACCAGTTTACTTGGTTGTTTTAGGTAATGTAAATGGAGTTGGTTCTATTACAACAAATACCAAAACAGGTAATGGTAGCCAAAATGTACCAATTTATGTTGAAAGTGGAAATGTTAGTCCACAAATTACAGGTAATTTAGTCGATGACGCTGTAGATGATTCAGGGACAGATGGCGTTGAATCTGTTTCTAATTTACCTGATAATATTGCAACAATCGTAGACGCTATTAAAAATGGTGCAGACTTACCAGTAGAACTAATCTCTTTTACTTCCAAAGTAAATGATAATAGTGTTGATTTAAATTGGTCTACAGCATCAGAATTTAATGCATCACATTTTATTATTGAAAAATCTTCAGACAACTCAAATTGGGAAGAAATTGGTAAAATTGATGCTGCTGGAAACTCTACTACTATCAAAAGTTATGCTTTCACCGATAATGAATTCGGAAATGCAGTAAGTTACTATCGTTTAGTACAAGTAGATTTTGATGGAAAATCAGAAATCTTTGGACCATTAACTGTGTATCCTAAAGGATTACAAAGAAATTTAGAGGTTATGATTTTCCCTAACCCTTCTGTTGACAAATTAAACCTTCAGTTATCTGGAATATCAGAAGGTATGGAATTTGAGATCACAGTATTGGATAAATTAGGTAAAGTAGTATTTGCAGAAAACTCAATTTCTGAAAATAATTCATTTATCTACGACTTGAATAGACACTTAGATGTTCAACCGGGTAATTACTTCTTGATGATTCGCTCAGGCTCTCAAAAAGTATCTACTAGATTTGTAAAACAATAACATAATTTTTCCTTAGTTCTATTTATAAGAACTGAGAAATTATGATAAAGAAAGAAAGGCCCTTAGAAATAAGGGTCTTTTTTTTCTTCTTAACGATCAATAAGAATTAGAGAATCCATATCATTTTATTTTTCCATAGACAATATACATCTTTGTAAGTTCAGTAAAAACTAAATATGGAATTCACAGCAATAGACTTTGAAACGGCACACAATGCACGTTGGAGTATATGTCAGGTAGGTATTGTTAAAGTTAAGAACGGTCAGATTGTCGATCGTTATGAGTCTTTGGTACGCCCTCCTGATAATAGATACAATAGTTTTAATACCACTATACATGGTATTACTGCTGATATGACTGAGAATTCTCCAAGTTTTCACCAAGTATGGGACGATATTCTCCCATTTATCGAAGGTCAGTTAGTCGTAGCTCACAATGCACAATTTGATATTGGAGCCATGCAACAAGCTTTGGAATTGTACGATCTAAATGTTCCATTTTTTGAATACGATTGTACATACAAAGCGACAAATGCTGCTCTAGACGATTTGTGTTATACATTTGGATGGCCTTTAAAACACCATGATGCCCTTGCAGATGCTGAAGCTTGTGCTAAGGTATATGTAGAACTTCATCGTGAAAGAGTATTTCCCGAAATACTTAAAAACCCCAATAAAAAGAAAAAAGGTGGGTCTCCCTTTAGGACTCAACTCACCGGTGATATTCTTAAACCTGATTACGAAAATGCAGATCCAGAAAGTCCATTTTTTAGACAGAAAGTAGTCATTACTGGTCTATTTAACCAATGGGAACGTTATGAATTGGCAGGCATTCTCAAAAGATTGGGGGCAAAAATCAATACCAATATCTCTGGTCAAACCAATATGGTCATGGTTGGTAGCGATCCAGGTCCTAGCAAACTCAAAAAAATTGATCAGTTTAACGCGAATGGTAAATACATTCAAAAGCTAAATGAAATTGAAATTAAAGAAATCTTTGAAATACTGAATGTACAGCATTAATACATTACCTCACTTATCAACATTAATTATAATTTGTTTATTTATTTGTGAATAACTCTATTTATTATTCTTGATTAAACACTAAAAATTCTCAAAAACCTACTCACAACAACTTAATTGTTGATAATTTTATTAAATTATAAGTGAGAAACCATTCATTTATTCACAACTTGTTGATATGTTTGAGAAAGTAAAATGGAATAATCTATTTAAATCCAAAGCAACTGTGGACAAAAAATATAAACTAGGATTAGTCTTATCTGGAGGTGGAGCAAAATGTCTTGCTCATATTGGTGTGCTGTACTATTTAAAAGAATTAGGTATTCAACCCGATGTTGTTGCTGCAACAAGCGGAGGTTCTATGGTTGGAGGTATGTATGCTTCGGGTACCTCTTTAGGAAAAATTCAAGATTTCTTTCATGATACTGATTTATTTCAATGGAATAACTCCTCTTTCTGGAAACATATTATAAAATTTAAAGGGATTGTAGATACGATAAATTTTGCTCCAAAGCTTAAAGAGAAATTGATTCATGATGATTTCTCTAAAACTAAAATGGATTTATTTGTCGTGGCTACAGATATGGAAAACGCCAAAGAAAAAGTGTTTCATTCCGGTAGTATTTCTCAAGCAGTATTAGCATCAAGTGCTTATCCGTTTATCTTTACCCCCGTAGAAATCGATGGTATAACTTACAGTGATGGAGGTATTTTAAACCATTTTCCATTAGATGTGATCAGGGATCAATGCGAATATGTGATAGGTGTTTATGTTTCTCCTATCCGTACTTATGGAAAAGAAGATTTACAAAATGCACAACAAATAGCCTATAGAGCCATGTCTTTAAAAGGTGATAAAGCTGAACTTCAGAAATTAAATCAATGTGATATTGCAATTTTCCCTCAAGAATTGACTAAATTTAGTACTTTTGATACTCAGCCCGACAAACTATATGACATTGTTGATATTGGTTATCGAGAAGCTGATAAACACAAAGAAGCTTTATATGCTCTAAGAAAAAAACTTACTGTTTAAACTATGTTTGAATCCCTGAAAAAACTGTTGCACTTTCAAAATCATACTTTAGCTATTCCATTGCTCAAAGAAGCTGTGGAACAATTAGAGCTTGAAAAAGAAGTGCTACACGATCATTTTTTTAGGTTCAAATCTCAATGGAATAATTTAAACGAGAAGATCAAGCAGTTAGAAATTCATCTAAAAAAGCTACACTTTGAACACGATAATTTCAAAGACGATGAATTGAAAACGCTTCAACATCAAAAATATATTTCTTCTTTGCAAAAGGAACTGAAAGCGTATACAGAGATGATGCAGGAACTAAAACAAGAAATGCTTCACTCTGAACTTCAAGCTTCTCAGATGGCTTATCAGATTGAAAAAATAAGAACAAAAATCCTACTTCTTTCTCCAACTTTAACCACCGATTCTTTCGATGTGGAACACTTTCTGATTGATATTCATCACGAAGCAATCGAACAGACAAATCATGAAGATGAAATGTTAACTCAAAAAATTGATCATTTGCTTTCTTATGTAGATGACAAAGAACAACAGAAAGAAGATGTGAAGAGTTTCTTTAAAAAAGACAAACAATCTGATAACAATAATGTGATCTCTTCCAATCAAAAAGAGACATTTGATCGTTTCTTTTCGGAAGAGAAATCAACTGAAGAAAAAAAGAAAGAATTTTTTAATAAAGAAAACAAATCCAAAATAGATCGCTTTTTTAAAGGGTCGTAAAGTATTATATTACAATAAGTTCTTACTCACAAACGTTTAAAAATCGAATATCAAAAATTAATTGACACTCATGGGAATCAATCTAACGAAAGGCGGAAAAATTAATCTAACAAAAAGCGCTAATTCTTTAGACAAAATAATGCTAGGATTAGGATGGGATTTAATTCCTGGTAACTCTTTGGATCTCGATGCATCTGTATTTATGATTGGAGATAATAATAAAATTCCAGCAGATGAATTTTTCGTCTTTTTCAATAACTTAAAATCACCTGACAATAGCATAGAACATACCGGTGATAACAGAACAGGCAAGGGTGATGGTGATGATGAAATGATTTTAGCACATTTATCCAAAATTTCTGACTTTGTTAATGAACTGATTTTTGTAGCTACTATCCATAATGCCGAAGTATTAAGACATCATTTCGGGATGTTGAAAAATGCCTATATCAGAATTGTAGATATTGATACTCAAACAGAAATTTGTCGCTTCGATCTCGACAAAAAGAATTTCGACAAATCTACAGATATGGAATTTGGACGCCTGAAAAGAATAAATAATGAATGGACGTTCGAAGCTTCAGGTATTGGATCGAATATTGGTCTACAAGGTTATGTTGATCAGTATACAGGGTAAATAAACAATAGCAAATACATGAATTTAAGTAAAGGAACTGGTATTTCTCTTCAAAAAGGTAGTAAAATCTCTTTGCTAAAAGATGATGGTGGTAGCTTAGATTACATCAGAGTAGGTGTTAACTGGGGGGCTATTCATTCTAAAGCTTTATTTGGGTTAATTGACAGAAACATCAATGTTGATTTAGATGCCTCGATGAGTGCTTTTGACAAAGAAATGAATGAGATTTATACTGTCTATTACAACGCCTTAGAATCTCCCGATGGAGCCGTTACGCATACAGGTGATGATTTAGCAGGTGACCAAGGAGAAGATGATGGGTTAGATAATGAAATTATTCAAATTCACTTGAATGAGGTGCAAGATGATATCGATCAAATATTCCTTTATTTGAACTCTTACAAAAAGCAAGATTTTTCTGATATCCCTTTTTCTGAGGTGAGAATCTACACTAAAGATGATGTTTTAGCCACATTTAATATGTCTTCTAATAATGACTATTCGGGTTATGTATCCATGATTATGGGAAGATTATATAAAATTGAAGGTAACTGGAAATTTGAAGCTTTAGGAGAACCTATACACGCAAAAGATATTGAAGGTACGATTACTTACCTTCAAATAAAATATAGTTAGACGCTGTAGAATTAAACTATAGTTTAACAATGAGGCAGTTTCTATCATAAGAATATGAAGAAACTGCCTTTTTTAAAACCCTAAATTGGGTTTGTTGACCACAATGCTGCACTTTTTAGCATTGCTCTTCTGGGTAGTTCTAAAGCTGATGAAATCAATTGTGCAAAATCTTCTGGTTGTAATACGTGTTCTTCTGAGTTTTCTTTGGTAATCCCCAACCCAACCGTCATATCTGTTTCTATAGTACTTGGAGTTAGTGTTATCACCCTAATATTATTCTTTCTTACTTCTTTCATTAACGACTCCGACATCCCTATAACTGCAAATTTGGAAGCCGAATAGGCTGAAATATTTGGATTGCCATTTAGACCTGCTGTAGAAGCTACATTAAAAATATCGCCTTGTTTTTTTTCAATTAAATAGGGTAATACTTCTTTGGTGACGTAGTACATTCCCATAACATTGGTTTGAATGACTCTTTCCCATTCGGCCACCTCCATTTCATTAAATGAACCTACTGCTGCAATGCCGGCATTATTTACTAGAATATCTACAGTACCTAACTGTTCAACGATCTTCTTGATACTTCTTTGAACATCATTATAATTTGATACATCAAAGACTTCGTAAATAGCTTTAACTCCAAGAGCTGTTAATTCCGAAATGGTCGCTTTTAATACTTCCTCATTTCTACCGGTAATTGCAACATCAATTCCTTTTTTAGCGAATTCTAGAGCCGTAGCTTTTCCTAGCCCTCTACCTCCACCGGTAATGATCGCTTTTTTATTTTTCAAACTCATAATTATTATTTTTCACCCAATAATCCATCACAAAAACGTCTTCTATTATTGGACCTATCTTATCTACCAAATCTAAATGTGCTTTATGAAAAAGATATATTTCCCTAGCTGAAGCATCTTTAAAAGTGAGCGTAAAACAATGTGTAAAACCTTTACTTAACCCTTCTGTACTATCATTTACGCCCCATTCCAGACGAGATATTTCAGGAATTTTATTTTTTAAGTTTTCGAATGTTTTCACTGCCAAATCAATCTGTTCTTTAGTGGCATCAGACTTGTATTTTATGCTTACAATATGTTGTATTTGTTTGTTGCTTCTTTCCACTTGTGGCAGCAATTTATACGTCACCACTTTTCCTAAATCAAACCTGAAAGATCCTGCAATCAAAATATGTTCTCCTTCAATTTCATGAGCTCTTAATCCATAATAAATAGAATAACCTGTTCCTAGATAATTGATGGGAGAAAGCTCGCCCTCTTTATTTAATCGACACAGCTGAATGCTTTCATCGTCTCTAGTTCCTACAGCTATAATTGCTTCCTCACTATTTGATGAAACCACTTCTATTCTTGTTTGTCCTTTTAACTTAGTTTCTTCCGTATCTTTTAAAGTGAAATGGGGAATTAAAGCACCTTTTTTATCGACCTTAAACACAGATACCCCGTCTCCATGATACACAAAATCGGTCTTTTTAATAAACCCTTTTCGCTTGTAATATTTATGATGTCGATGTCCTACAATCACATAGTTGTTCTCTCCCAATTGCACCCCAGTAACTGGATAAGTACCCGTTAAATAGCGGTCCGTATCATTATCATCTATATTGTTGATATTCTTGAAATGTCCGTTTTCATAAACTCTAAAACTACTTACGCCATTGTCTTGAAAACCGCCCGTATATAAATACGTCTTCCCATCAATTTTATGAGTATAGATTCCAATTATGCCATCGGTATGAATTTCATCATTGTCTTTTAACGATTGAATATGGGTGAGCTTCCCATCACTTTCGATTTTAAAACAACTTAAACCAGGAGTTTCCTCCAGACCACCAACAAATAGATAAGCTGCTTTTTTCATATGTACCACCTGCAAAGTGATGGCCACTCCAATATGTGTTTCTTCCGTATCTTCTACTATCGCCACTCTTTCCAAAGCACCATTGTTTAAAATCTTATGCGTTTCGATAACGTTCCCATATTTGTTTGCCACAAACAAGAAGTCCGTTCCATCAATCCGATCGGCCACCATTCCTCTAGCAGGCCCTTTTTGTTTGTACAATTCATGGTTACTGATAGGAGTTAGTTGTCCACTTTTTGCTAAGCCAAAAACATCAATATTTCCGAATCCACCAACATATACAAAGTGCTTTTCTCCTTTTTGATAAGAAGTGATCGTTACTGTATTTTTTGCTGAAATACTTTTGAAATCTTGTCTCTCAAGCATCAAGCTTTGCTCCTCTTGTGCCCAGAGTATCTGATGAAAAATCGAGAATAAGAGTAATAGTATATATCGTTTGTTTTTCATTTCACTCGTACATTATAATTCTAAAATGGATTGAGCTGCGGCAATCGCAATAACTCTGTCTTGTTCAATAGTTCCACCGCTTATACCTATCGCCCCAATAATCACATTATCTTTGTTTCTAATGGGCAATCCACCGGGAAAGGTTATTAATCCCCCATTGGATAACTCAATATTATAAACTATTCCTCCAGGCTGAGTCATTTCACCCAATTCACCTGTATCAATATTAAAATATCTTGCTGTTTTTGCCTTCTTAATGGCAACATCTATACTTCCCAAATAAGAAGCATCCATACGAATAAATGCTTTCAAATTTGCTCCAGCATCGGTAACAGCTATATTTACAAGCACATCCATTTCCTCTGCTTTTGTTTTGGCAGATAATAAAACTTTAAGGGCTTCTTCATCAGTGATATCATAGGCATTTTGAGCATACAATTCTCCTGAAAGAAAGATAGAGACGATTAAAGAGAGTAATAATTTGTTCATCGTAGTTTGGTTATTCAACTTAATGACAAAGTTCAATAACCTTTTTCTAAAAAAAGTTGAACTAGTTCAATTCTCCCAAAAAACTATCGCTTTTTTATCTTACTCAAAAATTCGTGAGTGATACCAAGATAACTTGCCAACTGCTTATCCGTTATTTTTAAAGCGATCGAAGGGTATGTATCAATAAAGTTTTGATATCTCTCTTTGGCCGTCTCGCAATGATTTCGAATTAATCGACGTTGCCAAGCCACCAATGCTTTCTGGGACATTACCCTAAACAACTTTTCTACAATTGGTAAAGTCTCGTACAACATCAATTTATCTGTTCTTTTGATGAGCAAGACTTCGCTATCTTCTAAAGCTTGCATGTTAAGATGAGAAGGATTCTGATGCATAAAACTATCATTATCCATCAACCACCAATCCCTTGCAGCAAAGTAAAGCGTATTATCATTTCCTTTTTGATCAAAAGTGAAGATCCGAAAACAGCCATCCAATACAAACCCTTCGAACTTGCAAGTCTCCCCCTGCCTCAATAAGAATTCCTTCTTCTGAATGGTCTTTTGATGAAAATATTGACCAAATGTTTCTAATTCAGCTGCTGAAAATGAAACATGCTTGTCAATATTTTCTTTTAGTAATTCGTGCATTTGATTAGATAGTTTAAAGAGATGAGCAATAGAAATGATAAGATTATTCGGTAGTGTTGATCTGATTATTATTTGAAAACAACTTCACTATTTCGGCCACAGCAGGATTACTCAAACTGTCTTTCGGATAGGATAATCCCACTTCCCGGTAAGATACAGGTCCCTTGTATTTCTTGATCTGAAACCCATTCCACTCTCGAACAAAAGATTCTGGTAAAAATGTAATTCCAAGCCCAGATACCAATAGCGTAAGCACATCGTTTTTTGTGGCACAATTCGCTACTGTTTTCCACTTCCCTCCTAAATCATTCAGAATCGATAAACTTTGCTGATGCGCCTCACAAGGAGGACAATGAATAAACGGTTCGCCTTCTAGATCTGTTATTTCTATTTCGTCTTTATCACATAATGGATGATGATCTGGAATACATAAAACATAATCTTCCTTCCATAGCGGTAGAAATAAATGTTCTTCGAACTTCCATTCCCTTACCAACAGATTCAGATCACAATCACGACCAATCTCCCTGATATCCCATTCGATATTTGATACCTCCTCATCAATCTGAAGAAAGAACTTCTTTTTTAGAGATTGAGGCAAGCTATCGGCTACACCAAGAATTACTTTTTGCTTAAAATCCCTTTGCTTAAACAGTTCAGGAATCTCATTTAACTCACCTAATATTCTTTTCGCAATAGGGTATAATTGATGACCTTCTTCCTTTATTGTTACTCCTTTTTTATGTCGCACAAAAAGTTCTTTCCCCAATAATTCCTCAATGTTTTTGATACCATTGGAGATATTTGGTTGAGAAACAAAGCACTTTTCAGCTGCTCTAGAAATATTTTTTTCTTCGTATACCGCTACAAAAAAACGGAGTAATCTTTCATCCATAATAAAAACTTATGATAACGATACAAAAATAGTATTTTGATCACAATAACACAGTAAATACCTTTGTATCAACAGTTAAATAAAACATATCAATCATAAATAAATCTAATACTTCTCATTATGAAATCAACAAATAAAGGTCTGATTGTTATCACAGGTGCAAGTTCTGGAATTGGCGCTGCTACAGCTCAACTGTTTTCGAACCAAGGTTTTCCTCTTTTGCTTTTAGGTAGACGAGTAGAAAAAATGGAAGCATTAAACCTTCCAAATACTTTAATTAAAAAAGTGGATGTAACAGATTACGATGCTTTTAAAAATGCTGTCGCTGAAGCTGAAAAACAATTCGGTCCAACAGAAGCTATCGTGAACAATGCAGGTATGATGCTTTTAGGTGATATGGCAGTTCAAGATCCTCAAGAATGGAAAAAAATGTTTGATGTAAACATCATGGGCGTGTTGAACGGTATGCAAATCGTTTTACCTCAGATGAGAGCAAGAAAAGGCGGAACAATCATCAACATCAGTTCAATTGCAGGTAGAAAGACATTTGGTAATCATGCGGCTTACTGCGGTACTAAATTTGGGGTACATGCCATTACTGAAAATGCCAGAGAAGAAGCCGCTTTAGATAACGTTAGAATGGTAACAATCGCTCCTGGTGCTGTAGAAACCGAACTTTTATCGCACACTACAAATCAAGAAATCAAAGATGGATATGAATCTTGGAAAGACGAAATGGGTAGTATTTTAAAAGCTGAAGATATTGCCAATGCAATTTGGTATGCTTTCAATCAGCCGCAAGGGGTGAATGTAAGAGAAATTGTTTTAGCAGCAACTAAGCAACAGCCATAAGCTATTTGATTTTAATGAAGAGTCAACAAATACTCTCTAAAAATAAAAACCCACGACAAACATCGTGGGTTTTCTTTTGAGTTAAACTCCATCTATATTTTCTCCTTCAAAAAGGAAGTTTTATCTCATTACGACAAGCCTTCAATCTCACCATCCACAAACTTAATTTTGTTTGCTTGAGGCACTTTTGGTAAGCCTGGCATTCTCATGATACTACCTGCTCTAGCGACAATAAATCCAGCGCCTGAGTTGATAATCAAATCTTCGAAATGAATATCATATCCTCCTTCAGGAGCATTTAAAACCTTAGCATCATCTGTAAATGAGCTCTGTGTTTTCGCAACACAAACAGGTAAGTGATCTAAACCGTAACGTTTAATTCGCTTCAGTTGCAATCTTGCTTTGTTATCTAATTTGATTCCATCGGCACGATATACTTTCTTGGCGATTTTCTCTAGTTTAGTTTCGATACAATCTTCAAGATCGTAGGTAAACTCTAAAGGTTTAGAAGGATTAGTCTCTACCAAATCAACTACTTTTTGTGCTAATTCAGTAGCACCTTTTCCACCTTCAACAAAACTATTGTTTACGGCAAATTCAACACCTTGCTCTTTACACCATCCTGCAACAAAATCCATTTCCTCTTTGGTATCAAATGCGTATTGGTTGAAAGTAACCATTACTGTCTGACCAAAGTTTTTCATGTTCTCGATATGACGTTTCAAGTTCGGTAAACCTGCTTTCAAACCTTCAAGATTTGGCTCTTTGATGTCTTCTAGTTCAACACCACCATGTAATTTTAATGCTTGAGAAGTCGCTACAATTACCGTTAATGCCGGGTTTAAACCTGCATTACGACATTTGATATTGAAGAATTTTTCTGCTCCTAAATCAGCTCCAAAACCTGCTTCAGTAATCGTGTAATCAGCATAGTTCATACACATCTTAGTCGCTAAAACTGAGTTACAACCGTGAGCAATATTGGCAAAAGGACCTCCGTGTACAAAAGCTGGAGTATTTTCTGTAGTTTGTACTAAATTCGGGTGAATTGCATCTTTCATTAATACAGCAATTGCTCCTTCGATACCTAGATCCCTAACATAAACAGGTTCATTTTGGTAATCGTAACCAAGATAGATATCACCTACTCTTTTTTGTAGGTCTTCTCTGTCTTTAGCCAAACAAAGGATGGCCATTAACTCTGATGCAGGAGTAATATCAAATCCTGCTTCAGATACTTTTCCGTTAACGAAACCACCTAAACCTGTTACAACAGAACGAAGGGATCTATCGTTTACATCAAGTACTCTTCTCCAAAGTACATTTTTTAGTTGCTTACCTTCCGCTCTGTTAAAGTGTTGGTGATTGTCGACCAAAGCAGAGATCATGTTATTCGCAGAAGTCACGGCATGAAAATCACCTGTAAAATGAAGATTGATATCCTCCATAGGTAATACTTGAGCGTATCCTCCACCGGCAGCTCCACCTTTAAGACCGAAACACACTCCCAATGATGGTTCTCTCAATGCAGGAATGGCATTTTTACCTAATTCTTGTAGACCTAATGCTAAACCCACCGAGGTAGTCGTTTTACCAATTCCAGCTCTCGTTGGAGTAATAGCAGTTACTAAAATTAGTTTACTATTGCTTGCTTTCTTCTCGTCGATCACATCATAAGGCAATTTTGCCATATAGTGACCGTATGGAATTAAATCGTCTTCTGAAATTCCTACCGATGCAGCAATTTCTCTGATCTTTTTTAATTCTGTTTCGCGAGCAATTTGGATATCTGTTTTCATGTGAACGATTAGTATGTATAGGTTACCAATAATCTGACGAAATATACTTTGATTATGTCTTCAAATAATTGATATTGTGTATGTGATTTTAGTCAAAAATAATACACTCAAATCTACTCAAAGACATGAATGAATACCAAACAATTATTTATAATAAAATAGAACAACTAGGTATAATACAATTAAATCGACCCGATAAACGAAATGCACTTAACGATCATATGGTCAAAGAATTAACGCAACTTCTTCTTCAAATTAAAGAAGATGCAGAAGTTAAAGCGATCATCTTAAAAGGAAACGGAAAAGTATTTTGCGCTGGAGCAGATTTACAATATATTCAGCAACTTCAAAAGAACACTTACGAGGAAAATTTAGCCGATTCCAATCAACTTAAAGAATTGTTTTATTTGATCTATACTTTTCCTAAAATTATCATCTCCCAAATTCACGGGGCCGCTATAGCAGGAGGTTGTGGTTTGGCTACTTTATGCGATTTTGCTTTTGCATCAGACAGTACAAAGTTTAGTTACTCTGAAGTAAAAATTGGTTTTATTCCCGCTATTGTAAGCATTTTCTTGACAAGAAAAATTGGGGAGGGTAAAGCATTGCAATTATTATTATCTGGTCAAATAATTAAAGCCAAACAGGCTTTGGACTATGGTTTAATAAATGGAATTACTGAGGAAGAACTATTGGAAGAGGAAGTGCTTTCTTTTGCGAAGAAATTGATAAAAGAAACTTCTGTTGAAGCCAAAGCCAACACAAAAAATTTAGTACATTCCACTTGGCACTTACCCATTGATGAAGCTTTAGACAAAGCGGTCGAAGCAAATGCAAAGGCTCGAAGTTCTGAAGACTGCAAAAAAGGTATTGCTGCTTTTTTAAATAAAGAAAAAATCGAATGGTAATTTCGATACGATATAAATCAATTGAAATAAAAAAAGGTGATTCCATACTTCAATGAAATCACCTCTTTTTTTTGGAAATTTGTTAAGATTACTCAGTAACAGTTTCTTCTTTAGCTTCTGTAGCTTCTCCTTCAGCTGGAGCCTCTACTTCAACAACCTCTTCAGTTACCTCAACAGCAACAGTAGAATCAGCAGCAACTACTACCTCTTCTTCTACTACTACTTCTTGTGCAACTTCCTCTGCTTGCTCTTTCTTTTGCTCTTGAGCACAAGAAATTACTGCGAAAGAAAATACTGATGCTAAAATGATGTGACGAATTTTCATGACTTATTAGTTATAGTTAGATTGAAAAAATTGCCTGTTCTTATTACTTTTGGTTAAAGATGGAAACAGATCAAATTGACTTTTAATAATTACATTTATACAATAATTTATCCAATTTATTGATGTAGTACAAGTGCAATGTGTTATTAGATTTTTGCCTATTTTTCGTCTTATTTTTTAATATTATTTAACTGAATTAATGGATTCACTCACACAAATTGTACTTGGAGCCGCTGTCGGAGAAGCTGTATTAGGTAAAAAAATTGGTAATAAAGCACCTATTTATGGAGCAATTGCAGGAACAATTCCTGACTTAGATGTACTTGCTAACCCTTTTTTAGATGCCGTACAACAGCTTCATTTTCATAGAAGTATCTCTCATTCATTAATCATACAACTACTTATATCTCCACTTTTTGGTTATCTTTTTTACAAGATGAATGGTAAAAATAAAGATACATTTAAAGATTGGACGTTACTTGTTTTCTTGGGCTTCACTACCCATTCTTTATTGGACACCTGTACTACATGGGGAACTCAACTATTTTGGCCTTTTAGTCATTATGGCTTTGCTACTTATTCCGTGTTTGTCGTCGACCCACACTATACACTTCCATTTATGGTTTGTCTGATCTGGGCCATGTTTTTACCAAAAGATAATTACAAAAGAACGCTCTTAAACTATATAGGAATTATTGTAAGTACTTCTTATTTATTATTAGGGTTTATATTTCAACAACATGCTCGAACAGTCTTTACCGAAGCCCTAACGGAACAAGGTATTCCTTTTAGTGAGGACCGAATGATCGTAAAAACCACTCCTTTGAATATTTTCCTTTGGTCAGCAAGTATTGACTCCCAAGATAAATACTATACAGGTTTCTATTCCATTTTTGATAGAGATAAAAACGTCAATTTTCAATCCTTGGAGAAACATCACGAACTCCTGCAAGAAGTGGAACAAACCGAAAAATTAAAAGATCTATTGTATATCACTAAAGGATATTACACTATTGAAAAAGTGGATGACCACACGTATAACATCAACGATCTACGATTTGGTAGCTTTGATGGATGGAAAGGCAAAGGAGAAGGAAAAATAGTTTTCGTTTATGAAATGAAACTAGAAAATGATCCCAATAATCCATCAAAAAAACTTCAGGTTTTCACTCAAAAGAGCTATAAAAAAGTACAAGGTTTGGATTATTTCAAACAGTATTTCAAGAGGGTGTATGGTAATAAAACACATATTACTACGCCATCAAATGCTAAGGAATCTTAAACAATTTCTACTTTCACGACAATCTGTCAGCAAAAACCTTTTCGCACAATAGTTGTTTCAACAACGACACGTGTCAATTAAAAAAATATACGATGAACAGTAGATTGCTGATTTTTATGGGAGTTTTGATCTCCCTTGTGATTGCCATCGACCTCTATGCATTTAAAGGGATTCGATTAATCACCGAAAATATTAGACCATTATACAGACAAATTTCCATTGGTAGTTTTTGGGTATTCAATGTAGCTGTCTATGCCGCATTGGTTTGGCTCATTTTCAATATTGATAAGTTCAGATTACCGGAGTACACCAATATCATTTTCTCCATTAATGCTTTAATATTGATGTCGTTCGTGACCAAGTTGGTATTTAATATCTTCCATGGTGCTGATGATATCACCTATTTGATTTCAAAAGTATTTGGATCAAAAACTACTTTTCCTGGTGAAGGAATCAGTAGAGCGAAGTTCCTGACTTTGGTTGGAGCAGGTTTAGCTACTATTCCTTTAGGAGCATTTGCTTACGGATTTACTAGAGGGCGTTTCAACTTTAGAGTTATCAGAAAAGAATTGGCTTTTGATAATCTTCCATCGGCATTCGATGGTTTAAAGGTGATTCATATTTCTGACATCCACATAGGAAGTTTCCCTAAAGGTCATGGATCGGTAGAAAAAGCAGTTGAGCTCATCAACAGCAAGAATCCTGACGTGATTTTCTTTACAGGTGATTTAGTCAATAACTATGCAGCAGAAACAGACGGATGGATTGAGGTCTTTAAGAAATTGAAAGCGAAACATGGCATGTACTCTATTTTAGGTAATCATGATTATGGTGACTACGTACAATGGAACAGTCAGACCGAAAAAGTAGCCAATTTAGACAATGTAAAAAATGCCAATAGAGCGATCGGTTTTGATCTTTTATTGAATGAAAATAGAGTCATTGAAAAAGACGGTCAGAAGTTGGGTATTGTAGGTGTTGAAAACTGGGGCTTACCTCCATTCCCTCAGCATGGGAATATCAATGCTGCCAAAGCCAACTTAAGTGATGTACCTTTCAAGATTCTTCTTTCCCACGATCCATCGCATTGGGATGCTGAGGTGAGAAATCATAAAGATATTGACCTTACACTTGCGGGCCACACTCATGGTATGCAATTCGGTATTGAGATTCCGGGTATTAAATGGAGTCCTGTACAGTATAAATATCCAAGATGGGCAGGTTTATATGAAGAAGGTAAACAAAAGCTGTACGTCAACAGAGGTTTTGGTTACCATGCTTATGCCGGTCGTATTGGAATGGATCCTGAGATTACAGAAATCGTTCTGAGATCTAAGGAGCAAAATGCTTAAAAATAAAAATAGGCCCAATAGTTATTATTATAATTAATGGGCCTATTTTTTATCTTTATGAAATGAACTTAAAACAAACTATCCCACCTATGCCTCGTCGTCGACTGACTTATTTATTCTATATCCTATTGGTGATATGTCTCGGTTTAGCATCAAGGACTCGATTTATCCCTGAGTTCATCTACCCTTATTTAGGTGATTTTTTCTACGCCGTCATGTTCTATTTTATCATCGCTTTTCTATTGAACGATCAATCACCAAAACTCATTTTAATAATTAGCGTCTCCATTTGCTATTTGATAGAATTTCAGCAATTGCTCTCCTATGATTGGTTAGTTGCTTTTAGAAATACGAAGATCGGTAGTTTAACTCTTGGACATGGATTTTTATGGAGTGATATGGTGAGTTATACAGTTGGGGGTATAGTTGCTTATTTAGTTGAAACTAATTTTTTACTGAGTAAGAAATAAATTAGTTTTTTTGATATTGGTATTTAATTCTATCCGTATTTTTTTAATTCAATTTCAGTTGATAATTGATCTATATAATCAGACAATTGAATTAAATTATAATCTAAGAAAGGTTTTCCTCCAACCACTTTCACCTTATTCAAATGACTTTTCAAACTTTCTGGATTTAATTGATCATCAAAAAAATCGATATTCACCTTTAGTTTTTCCGTATGTTCTGAATAAAAACTTTGGGTGGGTTGATAAAATACTCTTTCACGACCTATTCTATCAAAAGTAGCTATATATAATTTTCGCTTAAGTTTTAATAGTTGATCATTCGATAGTTTTCCTTTCTTTAAAACATCATCCTTAACTCCAAATTCAATACTTTTAACCAGAAAGGTACCATCTTTTTGAACTTCAATTGTATGATTATTTATACGTGAAGCATAATGTATATTTATATAATTAAAGTCATAAAGATCATTTTCATCTAACTCATCTATTACGCCAAAGTAGGCTTCTTTTGAAAATCTAAGCGTATCTAAAGCTATTGGTAGATGTGTATTGTTAAGATATAATACTAACGGAGTATTCAATTTAAGAATTAAAGTATCCTCTGATAACCTCAAAACCTCACAATTATTTTGATCCCCATCATTCTCATTAATTTCTTTAATGAATAATTGATTCTGATCGTTCAGAAATGTTATGCTATAGTTATCTTCATCTACTTGAGGTTTAAGAATACCCCCGTTAAATAAGAAATCATTAGAATTCTCATTCTCCAAATAGTAATACCAATCATGTTGAAATAATAGATCATTATTAATTCTCTCTCGCTGTTCACATCCCAATAATAAAACGATAATGAAAAAATAGAATGGTATAGCTTGCTTGTTTCTTCTTCTATTTTTCATATTAATCGAAGCTATTTTGTAGCGTTTCCTTACACTTTAAAATCACTGTATCCATACTCTCCAAATATTCGAATTTATCTAAACAATTCTCTTTTTTATAAACTTTTCCAGATTCATCTAAAATGGATTCTTCCAATAATATATTTTGAGGTAATGAATATTTCATGATAATATGAACATCTTCACTCATGCAGTCATTAGTAAAAATATTGATGTACTTCCAATACCCAATCAATTCACTTTCTGAAGAATAAAATAGTTGATAAAAATATTCATAATCATCGAACGATTGGGTTTTATTATAATGTTCCACAACAAAACCTTCAGAATGAGAGTAAACTGTGAAGGTATATCTTTCTTCTTCTATCACAGAAGATTTCATCTTGCTGTAAAGGATCAATTCTTTTAGATGATTCATTTTATCTAATGGATTATCTAAAAGAATTAAAGATCCAAAAGAATTACATAAAAAGAGGATACATAAATAGATTAATTTCATACTTGTTTAGTTTCATAGTCTATGCATAAAAGTTAGCTTAAGATAACAATGTAGAGATATTTTTTAATTCACTCATTCCTCAATGATAACATCAAATAATTAGAAAGCACAGCAAATCTTAAAATAATTCTAAAACACTGACTTTCGACAGTTTAATACAACAACCTGAATATTAATTTTGCCAAAATTCAATATTCATTATCCACATGGAAAAAATCACTGGTAAAACAAAATACCTACTAGGAATGCAACATGTCTTGGCCATGTTTGGTGCGACTGTGCTAGTTCCATTTCTTACCGGACTTCATCCTCTTATTGCATTATTCGCTGCTGGAGCCGGCACATTAATTTTTCATTCTGTTACTAAGAAAATCGTCCCTGTATTTTTAGGATCTTCATTTGCCTTTATTGGTGCAATTTCATTTGTATTAAAAAATGAAGGATTAGCAGAAGTAAAAGCAGGGATTATTGGAGCTGGTTTGGTGTATGTAATCATGGCCGGCGTGATAAAAAAGTTTGGAGTAAAGAGTGTACAATCTTTCTTTCCTCCTATAGTTATTGGCCCAACAATTATGGTCATTGGTCTTCGACTAAGCCCTATTGCTTTAGAAATGGCAGGATATTCTGACGGGGCATTCGATTCTAAAAGCTTAATTATAGCATTAATCGTTATTTCCACCATGGTAATCTCCTCTATCATTCAGCATTCATTCTTTAAAATGATGCCTATTTTGATTGCGGTGACTGTAGGATACATTTCTGCTTATTTTATGGGGATGGTCAATTTCGATCCGGTTGTAAATGCTCATTGGTTTGGTTTTTCTGGAGAGGTCATCGATCAGGTACTTACTATTCCTAAGTTTACTGCTTCAGGATTTTTTGCCATTGCTCCTGTAGCCTTGGTTGTATTTATTGAGCATATTGGTGATATCACAACTAATGGAGCCGTTGTGGGTAAGAACTTTTTAAAAAATCCGGGAATCCACAGAACGATGTTAGGCGATGGATTGGCAACGATGTTTGCAGGTTTATTTGGTGGCCCTGCCAATACAACATACGGTGAAAACACAGGTGTACTTGCCGTAACTAAAGTATATGATCCATCCGTTATTAGAATCGCTGCCGTATTTGCCATTCTACTAAGCATGATAGGAAAAGTAGGTGCTATTTTACAAACTATCCCAGTGCCTGTGATGGGAGGTATATCAATTATTCTTTTTGGTATGATTGCCGCAGTTGGTGTGAGAACTTTGATTTCAGCAAAATTAGATTTCGCTCATTCTAGAAATCTAATCATTACTGCGTTAATTTTTGTATTGGGTATTGGAATAAAAGAAGTAGCAGTTTGGAATACAATAAGTATCTCAGGTTTAAGTATTGCCGCTTTTGTTGGTGTTTTGTTGAACAAGGTACTTCCTAAAGATATCTAAAACGGCTATCAAGTAGCTTAACATTAAACACAACTTTTAAAAATAATTCCAGAAAACATCCTAATGATTTCATTATCAATAGGATGTTTTCTTTTTTTTTCACATTTCTCTATTAAATATCTCAATTATTTACGATATTGTTAAAAGTCATTAACAATTTACAATTAACTATCTCATGCGATTACTATCATCTCTATTGTTACTGATGGCTACTGTTACTACTATCTACGCTCAAGAAAAATATGATTTAGTAGAAATAGACGTAAAAGAATTTGGGAGTTATGAAGCTTTTTCGAAAAGTGCATCTCCTCATATTACTGGCAGAGGTCCATTAAGCGACTCTTTATCACACAGTAATATGGTATTCGATTACTATGAAGCCAAAGGTAAGTATTACCCCATCGAGAGTTGGGCGGATTATTTTTACTGGATGTCAAAGAAATATGCATTTCTTTTCAATCAGCCAGATGTGTTTGAACATTTCTATGAACAAAAAGATAACGTTCAGATGATCAAATATCTATCTATCAATTTTTCTGTGTGGCATTTTCCTTCTACTATTAGGATTAAACCTCATAGTGAATTACCCAGTCACATGAACCGTTTTTCAAACCTCTTTCACTTAGTGGCCAACGAAAAAGACAAAGATTACATGATCAATCAAATTGATTACAAAAAGAAGTTGATGGCCAATAAAGATTAGTTTATCCAATAATGATGTATTAAAAACTCTCTATGATCAATTAAAATATTGATGATAGAGAGTTTCTCTATTTAATAACACTATAAACTTACCCCAACACATCCATCATGATTAATCCACAAAAGAATAGGATTCCAAAGAATCTAATTCCAGAAGAGAATAAAAATGAATAGATATATTCCTTAGGGTAAGCAAACTCTTGAAGCTTTTTATGTCCGTTAATCACCTTAAATATCATAAATGAAAATAAAGCTAACATATAAATAATATAGGTGACCAAAGGGTCTAATACTTGAAAACGAAGTGACAAAAAGAACCCTCCAATAATAATCACTGTGGTTATCATTGTCAGTTTATTGCCAGAAGAAAAGATATCGAATAATTCTGCCCTTTTTTCTGGATCCAGTTTTTTATTGGCTTTGTCAATGATGATTCTAGCAAAATAGTAGGCCATGATCATCACTATAAAAGCGATCATGAAATAGTCCATCTTAATTAAAAAATTGAAGGTGAAAAAATTGTAAGGAGACCTAAATCTCCTTCACATCTATATCTTTATTATCTAATCTTACTCGAATCCATTTCTCAAAATCGTTCAAGTAAGTGGATCTCTTTTTCGGTAATCTTCTTGGTAATTTCACAAAACAGATAGGCTTTTCCTTCATCATCAGAGAATCTGCTTTCCACTCTTGTACCTGAACTTTGGAGATACCATATGATGAAATCTCAGGATATAAAGTCTTTACTTCTTTAGAAATTTGATGTATTGGTAAGGTATCTCCTTTTGATTGAGTCAAATGAAAAATCTCTTTTTCTAAAATTTTGATCTTAGCATCCTTGTCTTCAATCACCTTTTCATTTTTAGTGTAGATGTCCTTCAATAATTGAATATGAAGATCTTTGGTGTAGGCCTCCATCATTTTAGACGCGTCCCCTTCATCAAAATCAGAACCTATATTTTGTTGATGAATTTTCACCACTGTCTTTCTGGTCATTGGGAAGTAATCATCAATATTGGCCGTTAAACCATAGCTTTTGATTTTATCATTTAGGAAAATTTCCATATCCTCTGAGATAGGATTACCCATATAATAAAGATCTATTGTGGATAGAGAGTCGGTATAAATAATCTTTTGAGTAATCAATTCACTACCCTTGAATTCAGTGTTCTCACGAATAAATTTCTCTGACGATATTTTAAAGCGAGTCTCTTGAATCATTTGATAAAAAATAACTGCAGATGGCATGATGACTACTGCAATAAATACAGCAAAGAAAAACTGATATCGTCTGTACTTTCTTCTATCGATGAAACTCTTGACAGGAAAACGTAAGAACTTTACTACGATATAGGTCGATAAAGTGATAAATACCGAGTTGATAAAGAACAAGTAAAATGCGCCAAAGAAATAGTGATACATTCCATTAGCCAAACCAAAGCCCGCAGTACACAAAGGAGGCATTAAAGCAGTGGCAATTGCTACCCCTGGAATTACATTAGTTTTCTCTCTTCGTGAACCCGCAATAATACCCGAGAAACCACCTAAAATAGCTACAAAGACATCCAAAATTGTGGGCTTAGTTCTAGCCAATAATTCGGATTGTTCTACATTAAGGGGGGTAAGGTAAAAGTAGATTGTTGAAGTAATTAAACTAATAACAACGGCTATCATTAAGTTTTTGAGGGCACGACGCATCATCTCCAAATCGTTAATTCCAATGGCAGTTCCTATAGCTAGAATAGGTCCCATTAATGGAGAAATTAACATGGCTCCAATAATTACTGCAGTAGAGTTGGCGTTTAATCCGATAGAAGCGATTAGAATGGAAAAAATTAAAATCCATGCTCCAGGACCTTTAAACGTCATATCTTTCTTGATACCTTCAATAGTGGCAGCAGGGTCGGATCCTTCTCTGATACTTAGAGTGTCAACAGCTAGTTTTCTAAAAGCATTGACGAACCCATTGAGATTGTTTTCGCTCATTAATTTTTAGTCAAAATTTTGTGTTTGATACGTTTGTCTAGAGGAATAGTTTCAAAAAACTCTAGTCATTAAATAGCTTGAATAAGAAATTATTATCAGTTAAATTATGTAGATGAATCATTTCGACATCAAATAAACATAAATTATTTTAAAACAACACAAAAACTACTATGAGCGAATCATCAAAAAGTAAAATTTATAGTACCGACGAAGTAAAAGTACGTTGGAAACCTGATGCGTGTATTCATGCAAAAAAATGTCAGGCACTACCCGAAGTGTTCAATCCAAATAACCGACCTTGGATTGATTTGTCTTTAGCAGCCACAGAAGAAATCATTAAAACAGTCAAGACCTGTCCTTCGGGAGCTTTAACTTTGGTTGGAGAGGAAGAAGAATCTAAGGAAGGTGATGTAAAGATTACTGTACTTAAAGATGGACCTGTACTTGTAAAAGGAAACTTAGAGGTATCAATTGCAGGAAAAACAGAAAACATGTCAAATAAGCAAATTGCACTTTGCAGATGTGGAGCATCAGAAAACAAACCTTATTGTGACGGAAGCCACACAAAGATTGGATTTACAGCAGATTAAAAGAGAGAATACTGCAGGTATAATTTATTGAATTAATTAAAGATTTACATTTGTTTAACATGTGTTATTCAGTTATCTTTGAGGTCTGAAGAAACCTAATGCAATAGAATATAGCTGCAGATCTTTTTTCACGTTGTATGCCTTACAAACCCAAATAGGCATATCTTTTAAACTGATTTAATAAACCAACCTATGGCCAATATAAAAAGTCTTACTTTAGAGAACTTCAGGGTTTTTAAGGAAAGTACTACGTTTAATTTTTCCCCTATCAATGTACTTACTGGTACAAATAGTAGCGGTAAAAGTTCTTTGTTTAAAGCATTGTTATTGCTTCAGGACAATGGGAAAAAGAACCGTTTAGAGGAACTAGACTTTAGAGGACCTTACCATAACTTAGGTAATATCGATAAAGCTAGAAACCACGATACTGATCCTTCTAAACCAATAAGTTTTACTTTGGAGTTTGCTCCTCAACCTGGAGTAGCCCCATTTAAAAAGTTTGAATTAGGTCAAAGGGAAATTTCTATTGCATACACAGATCTGGAAGGTGTAGAATCCTTCTCTGATTTAATGCAAAAACCCAATTGGAAAAATTGGATGTACTTCCTAAGAGGGGTACTTATCAACCGTTCCCAAGATATGATTCGCCACATTCAGCACTTAACAAGAAATGGTGAAATTGAGTATTCGGGAACTATAAAAGCAATTCTTCATAAGCTTCTAAACATTGCTTTCGAGCATAGAATTACTGTTGATAATATCGAAAAGCTATTTGGAGAGGCGGCCAAGGTGGTGAATCACTTACAGAACTTGGATATTCCAATTGATGTAGCACAACACATTCCCCCAACCATAGACAGAGCTTTTTTCTCGGATATCATCAAAAAAGCATGGTACAAAAAGCATAGAGCACACGAACTTATTGGTATTAGAAAGTTGGTACACTTAACAGATGCTAAACCAACACCTAAAAGAAACGAAGAAGAAACAAGGATCAATAACGAACGTTGGAGAAACCTTATCGATAAGAATAATGTCACTGATGTAGAAGAGTTAAAATCTGCTTTAGTTTCATGGTTGGAAATGGATATTCCTATGTCTTCTTTAGTTAGAGATATTCTAAATATCAAAGACAAAGACATTGTTTATTCTGTAAAACCTGTTGGGGTAAATACTACTGAACGCTTATTCTTAGAAATTAAATACGATAGTGTAGAAGGAAAACTTTGTAACATTAGTTTATCCTATTCAGAACGATTTACCGGAAAAAGAAAATTACTATATACTCCTTTAAGTAACGGTGCCTTACACTATGTAGGTAGCGAAAACGGTAACTCCTATCTTTTAGCTGCCGGACAAAGAGGAGAATACTATAAAACCGATGGAGAGATTCCTGTATTCACAAGTTTCTTCGACATTCAGAATTTATATGAATATGGGGCAATGCTTCATTTGGATAGTCCTATCAAAAAGTTCTTTAGTATTGATAGAAAAAAACTAAAGGAAAAGACAGGTTGGGAAGATGAAGCTAAAGTTTCGGCTATAGAAGAAGTGATTCATAAGAGAGTATTATTGCTTTTGGGTACTCGCTTGAATGCCTATATGACGGAACATCAATCCAAAATCAAAAAAATAAATCTCTTCTCAGCAGACCAATTGATAAAGTTTTTTGGTGAAAGAAAAGAAGATGGTTCAGGCTTTAAATTAGCCTCACTTGGCTTTTTATTAAGAGATGTTCCATTACTCAATACAGAAGATCGCAAACTTTTGGCGATCTCACCTTCAGAAAATAACATGGAGGCATTGGATCAATTGCCAGAACTACCATTGAGTTCACAAGAGTTTCATCAGCTGTTTGAAATTAATATCGATGAAGTACTTGAAAAGGGATTCCTCCACTTTATTGAGGAAGGAATGAAAGGAGTAAAACACATCTTTAAAAGCTGTGGAAAGCTCTTTAATTTTGGGCTGTTAGAAGCACAAAGAGGTAGCACAAAACGAATTATGTTACATACAGAATCGAGTGTTCTCAGTCAGTTACTATTTGATTTTGCCAAAGATGCCGATCAAAAAGCCAAAGACTTTGTGAACTTCTGGATTCGTGAGTTTGAGATTGGTAATGAAATCGAAATCAACTCTGTAAAAGGTATTGCTTCTGATGTGGTCATTAAAAATAAAAAAGGGCATGCCTTGGATTTGGCCGATTTAGGGTACGGTATTTCTCAGTTACTACCCATTCTTTTAAAAATTGCCTTAAACAATCACCGATCGCTACTGATAGAAGAACCGGAGACCAATCTTCATCCGAAGATGCAATCGAAATTGGCCGATTTAATTATCGACGCTTCTTACAGATATCAAACGAGCTTCCTATTGGAAACTCATTCAGAATATTTAATTAGAAAATTACAATACTGGACGGCTAAACGTAAGATTACCCCTTACGAGTCGAAGGTGTACTACTTATATAACCCGGAGAAAGTACCGGAAGGGAAATCTCAAGTGCAATTGCTCAACATACAGCAAGACGGAGAGTTGGATAACGAGTTCGGAGAAGGATTCTTCGATGAGGCGGACAACATTGCTATCGAGCTTTTCCACTTAAAACAAATGTAGAAAGGAGAAGAGTTTTCTAAACTTTTTATCCAAAACAAGATTAACATGGAAAGAATAACAACCTACGCAAATATAAATTCACTGACTGCTTTTTTTGCAAAGAGACCATCTATTGAAGATGAATTGGACGATATGGAGTGGAGCCGATCGTGGATGGATTTCTATTCGTTTATCAACAAACAAGCTGATTTAAGATTAGATGTAGATCCTACTCAACTTTCAATGATGAGTAAGACCAACCCCTATATTAAAAAGATGTTGAAAAATGCTTCTTCCGGAGGATCGTCTTTACGATGTGAAAAAGAGGCATTCGATCACTTAGATAAAGTAAGTGAACAAAGTATGCCTCAAACTTTATTCTTCTTAGATAAGAGTAATAAGGAATGTGAGGAGATTGAAAATCAATATGGATTAATCACTTTAAACCCAACAAGAGTACGTTACAAAGCGGGATTCATGTTCAATTGGTCATTGTACAATGTCACAAAAGACCGTGGTGCCGTAAAACGATTCGAAAAATGGTCGCAGTTGGAACGCTTCCGTCACCCTCACAATTCGATGATTGTGATCGATAACTATCTTTTGAAAGATTTGGGAGAGATGGAAGAGAACTTAATTCCAATGTTAGATGCATTACTTCCAGAAAAACTAGATGCTAGAACATATCAGTTAACACTGGTTGGAGTGGATTTAAGAGATAAACCTGCATCGATGAAAAAGTACATTGAGTGGGAATTGAAAAATAAGCTGAAACGATCGTATGAGATTGAAGTTTGTGTGGTAAAAACGGAAAGTAATAAAAACCATGATAGAAACATTATCACCAACTATCTATGGCTACATTCTGGACACTCCTTCACTTACGTGAGAAGAAATCAGATTAGTAAAAATACCAATTTGATGTTGTTCCCTATCTTTTATCAACAAAAAGATTTCCAATCGTATTATGAGGAAGATCCTCCAACAGAAACAAAAAGTTCTGTTTGGGAAGCTGTAAACCAAAGACTTAGAGAAGCTAGATATATTTTCAAAACTGCAAGTCAATACCCAGATGCAGTAGGTGGTGAGTTAAAAAATAGCATTCTGATAGGTAAAAAATCAGGGCAAATAGTATATTCGTCTTAATTTACACTTAAGATGAATTATACTTTTCGCGATGAGAATACTGAATGATTATTCACTGTAATAAACTTATGGTTAGAGAGTTACTGATTTTGAATAATTATTTAAGTAAATCGTGAAACAAACTCAGCACTATGAAAAAAATACATTACCACAACAAACGATTTCGAGCAGTAGTTAACTCTGACAATGGAGAAGTAGACGATCAAACTTTTTTTCACTACCGACAAGGTGGAGACGTGATTTGGGCCACTTATCACGGACCTAATATCCGAATGGGAACACTAACAGGTCTGATAAAAGAAGACGGAACGTTGGAGTTTAATTATCAACACGTCAACTTAAACAAAGAAATCATGACTGGTTTCTGTAAATCTACACCTAGTATCGACCCCGATGGTGCAATACGATTAAAAGAAGAATGGCAATGGACCAATGGCGATTTATCGTCTGGTACTTCTGAGATTGTAGAATTAGTAGAGAAAGAAAATTACAAACCGATCATTTAAATTGACATTTAGCATATGTATGTACATTCTTTAGCAATGTACGTACACATGCAAAGTCTTTACATATTTATTTATATATAACTAAAAATTATACATCAATAGATTTTTTCATGGGGTAAAAGATTCGCTTTTTGATTTGAATTGTGTTAATTGCGATATCAAAAAAGTGATCTAGCTCATCATTTAGCTTTTATCGCTTTATCCGGCTTTTAAACATAATCTTTAAACAATAAAAATACTTTTTAAAATGGCATTCGAATTACCATCATTACCGTATGCGTACGACGCATTAGAGCCACATTTCGACGCTCGCACAATGGAAATCCACCACTCTAAGCACCACGCTGCTTATACTTCAAAATTAAACGCAGCAATCGAAGGAACTGCAGATGCTGATAAGTCTATCGAAGACCTATTATCTGCTGACAACCTTGCAGGTGGCGTAAGAAATAACGGTGGAGGATTCTACAACCACAACTTATTCTGGACTATTTTATCTCCAAATGGTGGTGGAGCTCCAACAGGTGATCTTGCTGCAGCTATCGACTCTGCATTTGGTTCTTTCGATAAATTTAAAGAAGAATTTGCTAACGCTGCAGCGACTCGTTTCGGTTCAGGTTGGGCATGGCTTTGCGTAAAAGACGGTGCTGTTTCAGTATGTTCTACAGCAAACCAAGATAACCCACTTATGAAAGGTGAGTGTGGCGGAACTCCAATTCTAGGTCTTGACGTTTGGGAGCACGCATACTACTTAAACTACCAAAACCGTCGTCCGGATTACATCTCAGCATTCTGGAACGTAGTAAACTGGGAAGAAGTATCTAAGCGTTTTGCAGCTGCGAAATAATTAGAAAGGAAACTTTCAATATAATAAAGGAGGCTATCTCATTTAGAATGAGATAGCCTCCTTTTCGTTTTATAACCCCATGACTAACTCTCTCAAGTTATCGTCTGCGGTTAAGTCCATTTTCTTCTTAATTCTGTAAAGTGTTTTCTTCACCGCTTCTGGCGTCATGTTGGAAACTGTAGCAATTTCTTTTCTTTCCATACCTACTCTCAAATAAGCACATATCTTATGATCTCTTTGTGTAAGTGATGGGTATTTTGTTTTCAATTTCTCAAAGAATCTCGGATGCACTTTTTCGAATTGATAGGTAAAATCCGACCAACTATCATCACTTAAATTGAGTTTGATGGTCTTTTTTATGTCTTTAATATCTGGAATCACTTCGTCATCTACTTTTCCAGAAAGCTCACTAATTTGATTATTTAGTTGATCCAATAAAGTGTTACGTTCGTGTGATAACATTGTGATAGTTGTTAATTCTCTTTCTTTTAAAGCTAGTGTTTCTTCCGCTAACTCTTTTTCAGATAAACGTAGTTCACTTATTTCATTATTCTTTTTCAACAACTCAACGTTTGTTCTTTTTCTTTGCTGATAAGAACGATAAAGAGCAAGCAATATCACTAAAACTAATGCCGTGATCAAAATAGCCACATACTTTATCAATCGCTCGTTTTCTAACTGATTCTGAAATAATGCTCTTTCTTGCTCTTGTTTCAGTAGAAAACGTTCTTGTTCGTACATCAATTTAGCATTGTATTCTATTCGTGCGACCTCATTTGCTCTTTCTTGTATAAAACTTTCTGATTTCTTTTTATCAAGTTGTTCTAAATAATACAAGGCCTTTTTGTAGTTACCAAATTGTGCATTTAGTTCATACATCAATTTAAAATAGGACATTTCCGTACCCTCATTCAGACTACCATTAGATATTTTATAAGCCTCCTCCGTTAACTGATAAGCTTTTTGATAATCCTTTTGATGATAATTTATTCTCGCTAAAGCTAACTTTGAATTGGAGGTCATTCCTTTATATTTCCCCTTTGAAAGTGATAATGATCGTTGATATAAATCGATAGCTTTATCATATTCTCCTTTCTCCGCGAAATACTCTCCAGACAAATGAAACGCTTTGACTAAACCTTTTACATAACGTGAAGTTTCAAAACAAATAATACCTTCTTTAATAAAAGAATACCCACTATCTAATTGATCAAGTTCGAAATACATTTCACCAATAGTTAAATTGGTTTGACCTAATCGCTTTAAATCTTTTGTCTGTTCGTAATAATCTTTTGAGGTAGCTAATAGTTCTTTTGCTTTGGTATAATCTTTTATCGATTTATATCCACCGGCCATTATTCTATTGGTATAATGAATCATATGATCATTATTCAAATTTTGAAAAAGATATTTTGATTTACTCAACTCCTTCAAACCCTTTATCGGTTCGTGGTTATCGATCAATAAAATTCCATGACTTAAAGAATGATAAGCTATTCCCAAAGTATCTTTTGCTAGAATCGCCATTTTTGTCGCCTCGCTGAGGTAATACATGGCAGAATCTATTTGTTTTTGTTCCTTATAAATAATAGAAAGGTTACCATAATTAAATGAACCTCCTTGAGGATCATCATAGGCTTGATAAATTTCCAGACTTTTGAAATGTGCTTTTTTAGCTTTTTCTAATTCACCATTGTGCATATATTCTATTCCTAAATCATTTATGCCTTTCGCTTGGATAAGTGCAACTTTTCGATCTAGACTATTGGATGGAATATCCAATAATTTCTCAAAAGAGCGAATGGCCCCCTTCATATCCAATTGATTCGAAAAGCGTTCACCTTCTAGAGCATAAAATAATACCTGCTCAGTGTTAGGAGTCTGATCATTTATAGTTGACCGAAGTTCATTCAATCCTTTATCTACCTTTTCGTTTTCATTATTTTTTTGTAATGAATCCAACAACCATAGTTTTTCTATGTTAGTAGTATCTGATGTATTAGAAGCAGAAACACTTTTAGGAACACTTGAAATAAATAAAAAAGCAAAAGTAAAAAACAGCTTAGAAATAAAGTTCATAAAATAGATGTGGTAATGTCATAGTAAAAAGTGTTATGAATCTAAATATTTTAAATGATCTTTAAAAAAAAAGCCACTTTTTTCTGCTTGTCCCCCCATTGTCCCCCCTGTTTTTGAGGTTTTCAGTCAACAATCCCTCACATTTGTATCAGTCGACAACAAAGGTCGATCCCAAAAAAACAGAGATTATTACGCTACTTTATTATGACAAAAAATTCATCCAAAATGATTTATACAGTGCCATTGCACAACATTGTTATAGAATAACATAATGGTATAGTTAGCCAGTTCAATTATTTAAATTTCCATTGATAAAATATATCTTCTAAGCAGAAATAAACTTTCAACTTCGTATTTATGATGGGGTACTTGAACTACTATATACAAACTTTTATAATTTCTTGTAGGCTTTAATAATTACATGATAACTAACTACTATTTTTTTATGAGTACTATTTTTTTTCAGTACTAGTTAAGGTAAACAAATGCTGGGGGTAGGGTTCCCTCAGCATTTACTAAGACAATTAAAAAAAAGAAATAAACTCCCAACTCGATTATAAGAAAAGTACAAATAGGTTAAAAATATGTTTACTAAAAAAACTGCGAAGAATTCATGATTAAAAATTACACAGACAGGATTTCATAGCTATTTCTCATTGCTATTTATCTATTACAAATTCCTACTAAAAAGGGAAGCAATGTGTGTTGCACATTGCTTCCCTCATTTTTTATATCGTATCAAGAATTTTTTTAGTGATCTCTATTCAAAAGATACACCCCAAATTCTCTCAATAATTGTTTCTTTTCTTCAGGAACATCTAAACGATCTAAAGCTGCAAATCCTTTATCAAAGTATTCGTTGGATTTTGCTGTAGCCAATTCTTTAATGCCTAATCTATTGTAGATATCAGTCACTGCTTTCACCTTTTCAGATTTATCGAAATTAGTTGCCTCAATCCAAGCATTCAGTTCTTTAGCATCATCTCCTTGTGCTTGCTGTAAAGCATTAATCAACATCAAAGTCTTTTTGTTGGATATGATATCTCCTCCTACTTGTTTACCGAACTTTTCTGGATCAGCATAAACATCTAGGATATCGTCTTTAAGTTGGAAACCTAAACCAACATTTACACCGAACTCTTCAACTACTAAAGATTGTTCATCAGAAGCACCTCCGATTAAAGCACCAAGACGTAAAGCAAAGCCAATGAGTACAGCTGTTTTTAGGCGAATCATTTCTACATATTCTTCCTCTCCCACTGTATCTCTTTCCTCAAAGTCCATATCAAACTGCTGTCCTTCGCAGACTTCTGCAGCACATTTATTAAAAAGGTTAATGGCTTGACGCAGGATTTTATCATCTACTTGCATGATGTACTCGTAGGCTTTCACCAACATCACATCACCAGAAAGAATTGCAACATTAGGGTTCCACTTTTCGTGAACAGTTACCTGTCCTCTTCGAAGTGGTGCCTCATCCATTATATCGTCGTGCATAAGGGTAAAATTGTGGAAAATCTCCACACCCATTGCAGGTGATAAAGCTTTCTTGAAATCTTCATCGAAAAGATAGGCTCCCAATAGGGTTAAAGCCGGACGCAAACGTTTGCCTCCAATTTTTAGAATATAGCGAAGGGGTTCATAAAGTGTTTCGGGTGCTTCGCCAAAACGTTGTTCTTCTAGTTTGTTTGCAAGTAAAAGACCTGCCTCTTTTAAGTCGAATGATGCCATTGTATATGTTTTATAAGAAGGTCATGACCAACTTTTCTACAACTATCAAAAAAATATTTTGTTTTCAGAAGGGACAAATTACCATTTTCTGCTACTAATTGATAACCTTGCCATGCTTAATGCCACAATTATCAGACTGCAAAAATACAGAATATCTCTAGAGTCTATTAATCCTCTACTTAATGATCTGTAATGAAAGTCTACTCCCCACAATCCTATACTGTAAGCATAGTCGGATAAAGCTGGAATAGAAGCCACAGAAGATATACCATCGTAGCAGGCAAAGCAGATCATTACAGCTACAATAAAGGAGATAATTTGACTTGAAGTGATCGAGGAAGCAAATGTACCAATAGCTGCAAAACCTCCAGCTAAAAAGGCTAATCCAACGTAAGATCCTAATACCCCTGCCGTATCTATATTTCCTTTTGGTGCACCTAATTCATACACCGAGTAGTAATAAACTATTGTGGGGATCAAAGCAATTAATGCTGTAGCCCAAGCTGCTAAAAATTTACCAACTACAATCTGAGTATCCGTTAAGGGTCTGGTAAATAACAATTCTAATGTACCTGTTTTCTTTTCCTCTGCCAATCCCCTCATGGTAATCGCTGGCAATAAGAACATAAACACATAAGGTGCTATATTAAAAAGTGTATCTAGAGAAGCATAACTCCCTTCTAAAACACTTGTTTGAGGGAAAACCCATACAAACAATCCCATCATCACTAAGAAGACAGAAACTACTAAATACCCTAAAACGGCACTGAAAAAACTATTTAATTCTTTTGAAAAAATTTGCCACATATTCGACGCTACTGACTAGTATGGAGTTGCCCCTTGGAAAACACTAGACAAGTTTGTTGGAACTATATTTCCTCTAAACTTAATCTCAATATTTTCTGTTTGAGAACGTACCGAAGCATCTGCCCAGTTATCTCCACCATTTAAATTAATTCTTACTCTTGCTTGCATTATTGATCCTTGAACATTAAAAACCATGCTCAAACCACCATATTCATTTTCTTTAACTTCCAACTCAGAAATTTTACCATCTAAAGTAATACCTCCTACTCCGTTGTAGCCAACAATACCTTCAAAACCCAACTGTACAACACAGTTTTCTTTCTCCATTTTAATAAAGTTGATGTTGTTGGTTACTTGGGCAACATTACCATAACGGTCGTATACCTGATTGGCCTGCAAAACAAATTGCTGATCTTGCATTGCTTGTTTTGCCATTGCTAAACGTGCTTGCTCTTCGGCTTTTGCTTGTTGTTTAGCTAATTCTTTTGCTTTTTTTCTTTCTTCCTTGGCTTTCTTTCTTGCTAATTTACGTTGTTCTTTTTCAGTTAATGGCTTTTCCTGTGCTTCTTGAGCAAATGCAGAAAAAGAACCCATAAATGTAATTAAAAGTAGAAAAGTAAGCGCACTTGATAAAAAGTTTTTCATGGTTAAATCAATTAGATTATCATAATCGTACAAATATAACTCTTTACTTTTCAATCTTTACTTCTATTTACATTTAAAGCCTTTTTTGACAAAAAATAATAGTCTATTTCTAAGTTGCCACAATAAAAAGAAATGGATAAAAAAGCGAATCAAAAATTTCCTAAATCATAAAATCTACTTTTAATTTTTATCAAATATGATGGGCATTAAAGGAAAATATTTGATTTCGAACAACGGTTTTCGACGATCTTGTGTATATTTAAATTGCATTATTCATTCGATCAAATAATAATCCATGAAAAATAACAGAGAACACGTTTTAAAAGTCGCTACCAAATTAATATCACAAAGAGGTTTTGATGGTGCATCTACTAGAGAAATAGCTCAGACAGCCAAAGTAAGTCAAGGAATGATTAACTATTACTTTGGTTCTAAAGAGGCATTATTGAAGGAAATTATCAACGATTATCAGGAACAAATAAACAATACGATAAAGAGCATTGTGCATTCAAATTTGGAGGGATTAGAATTTTTATCTCTAGCTAGTCGTAAATTTTTTGATATAGGAATGCGAAATAGAGATTTAGCACGTGTTTTAATGGTAGAAGAAATGATGGAGATGAGACAAGAAGTCATCTCTCAATCTGATGAGGTTGGATCATCTATTACCAATATTTTTGTCGATAAAATAGAGGAAGGGAAGAAAAATGGCACATTTAATAAAAATGCTGATTCAGAATTAATAGTTTCCTTTTTGATCAATACTTTAAACGATTACATCATCAGAGAGGAAAGGGTATATTTTAACACCCTAAAAGATCCTTACAGTGAAGCTGCACAACAACGCTTGCTGGACTTTTCTGATCATTATTTAAAAACGATGTTATCGAATTAAGTAGAATAAAATGACAAGTAAAAAGAACAATGTGATTATATCAAAAAGTTGGTTGGGGAGAATATGCCGATTAGCTGATATTATATTTGCTACTTCTATGACGATGCTTTTATTAGCAATCGACTTACCTAGAGTGGAAGATATCAATTCAAATAAAGAGTTAATCAAAGGCTTTTCTGATCAACTACCTATACTTGGTATTTTTCTATCCACATTTGTTCTTTTAGCTGTTTATTGGTTAAAGCATACTGCCACAACGCGATTAATGAAAGGTGCGGATGCTACTTATATGTGGACCGACCTTTTTATGCTTGCTTTTGTGGCTTTATTACCTTTTTCCAATAGTTTAGCAACCGCTTTTCCTGAGTATTATATTGCTCAAGCGGCCTATTGTATCAATGTATTTCTTATTGGTTCTACAGCATTCTTTGCTTGGCGACATGCAAGTAAAAACGACCATTTATTAAAAGAACATATTGATAAAGACATTGCAGATAAAATTAGTAGCGATAGTTGGATGGAACCCTGTATTTCTTTATTCTCATTGTGCTTAGGTTATTTCTTTGTCGAATACACACAACTTCCCTTTATTTTAGTACCAATCTTATATGGTTTAAGCATAAAGTGGATGGAAAAAAGGAAGAAAGCACGCTAATTGCTAAATAAAATACAGATAAAAACGTTCTTACTAAAAGCATTAATTTTTTTAATTATACTAACAATGGCACAAGTCATATCTATCAGTAATCATAAAGGAGGAGTAGGCAAAACCACATCTGTGGTCAATTTAGGTGCGGCGCTACATCAAATGGGCAAACGTGTTTTGATGGTCGATATGGACCCTCAAGCAAATTTGAGTCAGTCTTTAGGTGTTTTCGAACCCGAAAAATCTGTATACTCTCTTTTAAGAGGTTTCTGTACTATAGATGAGGCAATGAATGAACTCGAAATGGATTTATGTTTAATTCCATCAGAATTAGATTTATCTGGAGCTGAATTGGAATTAAGTATGGAAGCAGGAAGAGAGTTTATTTTAAAAGATCATTTGGAAAAAGTTGGCGATCAGTTTGATTATATTCTAATTGATTGTCCTCCAAGTCTTGGCCTGTTAACGATTAATGCTTTTACTGCCTCCACTCAAGTTTTCTTCCCTCTTCAAGCACAGTTCTTAGCCACTCAAGGGCTTAAAAAGCTATTGGAAGTAATTGAGAAAGTTCAACAACGATTAAATAGAGATCTGCAAATTGGTGGTGTTTTTATCACACAATTCGATAAAAGAAAAGTATTGAATAGAAACGTTAGAGAGGCGATTCAAAAACATTTTGGTGATGCGCTCTTCAATACCGTAATACGTGATAATGTGGCACTTGCAGAAGCTCCTTCTAAGCAAACAAACATCTTTAGATACAATTCTAAGAGTAATGGAGCGTTAGATTATTGGGAGCTTGCCCAAGAAGTATCTCAAAGACTACCTTAAATTTACACCGAAATCTCTTTATCATGGCTAAAAAAAGTTTTTCTGGAGGACTTGACTCTCTTTTAGGGGGAGCACCTTCATCAAATAATCAAAACGAAGAAAAAAAGGAAGTTCCAAAAAAAGAAGCAACACCTGCAGCAAAGGTCATACCTCAAAATTCTTCTCAGCTAAATGCACTTACAGATAAGCAAAAAAGTAAAATTAAGGCGTTGGCAGAGAAAGAAGGACGTACTGAAAATGAGATTATTCGCGAGGCTATTGCTTTTTACTTGGATTTTCAAGTAGATTTATAGTAGAATAAACCTTATGTGAATGAAAGACTATATACTAACACTGCTTATTTTATTTAATACCTTATCAATCTCAGCCCAAAACATTGGAATTGTTCCTTCTACTGAAGGAATAAAGGTATCAAAAGATGGAAAGGAGTTCATCAATCCCTTCTTTGGTGGATTGAATGCTCCTCAATTTTCTAATCTAGACCTAGATTTAGATGGCAACAACGATTTAGTAATATTCGATCGTACCTCAAGAAAAGTCTACACTTTTTTATGGAAATCGGACGATTGGATACATGCTCCAGAATATGAATTGATCTTTCCTCAAAACGTTCGCTTTTGGATGCAATTGATTGATTTTAATCAAGATGGAACAAAAGATTTAATTATTGGAGAAGAGGATGGCATCTATTTATACAAAAACACTTCTACTGGGAGTAAAGTAGCTTTTGATAAAACTCCTCAGCAATTATTCTCCACGACCTTCTCGGGTAACTCTACTCCTCTATCCTCATCCTTATCAGATACCCCGGCTATCGTAGATGTCAATAACGATGGCCTTGTAGACTTTGTCACCTTTGTACAAGGATTGGGTGGAACAGTGGAATCACACATCAATCAAGGAATTGAAAATGGCGTTCCTACCTTTAAGAAGACCACCGACTTTTGGGGGAACTTCCAAGAATGTGGAGATTGTGCTACCTATATATTTGGCAACGAACAGTGTCCTTCTAATCAGAAAATAATGCACTTGGGTGCTTCTATAACATTGCATGATGTAAACGGTAATGGCTTATACGACTTAATAATTGGAGAAAAAGAGTGTAACAACTTGGTGTTTCTTCCCAACAAAGGCACTGCCTCAGAAGCAGTATTTGATGAAGTAACAGTTAATTTCCCTGATAATCATCCTATACTATTTCCTGATTTCCCTGCCGCTTATTTCATAGATACAAACAACGATCAAGTTCAGGACATGATCATCGCTCCGAATGTGGATGAAAACGAATTAAACCTGACTGATTTCTCAAAATACATTTGGCGATATACCAATACAGGTACTCCTTCTAGCACGGTATGGACGCTTCAAGAAGAGGATTTCTTACAAAATACAGGCATTGATGTTGGGCAACGTTCCCGTCCAGCTCTATATGATGTAGATCAAAATGGGACACTCGATTTACTCATAGGTTACAGAAATGCTTATGATGTTGATGAAAATCCAATTGGTGGAGGAATTACTTACTATAAAAACATTGGAAGTAACGAAAATCCATCTTTCGAATGGGTGACCGATAATTATTTAAATATTATCGAGTGGGGAATGATTGATATTTATCCTCAAATAGTCGATTGGAATGGAGATGGAAAGTTGAACCTCATTATCAGTGGTGCAGTACCTAACAGCAATCAAGCCGGAGCCTATCTATTTGATTTTGCTACTGATTATTCTTCCGATAAGACACCGCAACTTATTTATGCTCATCGTCCAGACGATGTTGTCTATTTTTATGACATCAACCAAGATGGTAAAGCAGATCTATTGCATGGTAAATTTTCGGGTAGCCTAGAGTATCATCAACAACAAGGAAATGGGTCATTTCAGTTAGAAGATGAGGCCTATTTAGGGGTATCGGGTGATATTCTTAGAAAGTATCCATCGGCATTCATTTATGACCTTAACAATGATGGAAATTTAGACCTCTTGGTTTGGGATGATTCCGGTACTCCTAGAATTTGGAGAGACTTTAAAAGTGACTCTCCCGAGTACCAAGGTCGTGCTTTTTTCTCTCCGATTGATAACGAATTTAATGCCTACACATATGGAAATAGATTAAATAGTGTAATACTAAATAACTATTTGATAACAGGTTCAGAAAGTGGTGGTATCACAATAGCAACCCTTGATGAATACGATCAGCCCTTATCCATTCCAGACAACAGTTTTAATGAAAGTGTGCTATCTGTTTATCCCAATCCTGCTTCACAAGAGGTGAAACTAAGAAACACAACCAATAATGATTTACAGATTACTATATATAATCATCTAGGGCAATACGTTGATAGGTTTACTATAAAAGGTGAAAGTATAAAAGTAGAAAATACCCAACAATGGAGCAGAGGGGTATATTTTATTAGGGCCGTAGATAGCAACAATAGTATTCAAACATCACGTCTGATACTACAGTAATTAGTGTAATGGATTAAACTTTAATTTAATTTACGAACAGCACCTGTTCGAACGTAATAAGTAAGCAACGTCAAATTTAAGTATGCCTCTAAAGGTCTTTATAAAAACATCTGATGTATTGATTGGACCATCATAATTAGAAGCAATTTCGGTAATTACATTACTTAAATACTCTTCAGAAAGTTGATCGACATCTTCTTCAGATGTCACTCCCTGATGATTAATTAAATGATCAGCAATCGTTAAACTCAGATGTTTTTCTCTCTTAGAAAATTCTAGCATAAGCATTTATTTATGTTGATGTTGGTCTTGAACAAGATGTTTTCTCAACAAATAAAGTACTGTTGGTAGTAAATCGTATACTGTTTCTTGTACCTCAATTGTATCAATTACTTCTTGATCAATATATTTATCGGTGTAGAATGACTTTGGAGGATTGTAGAGCGAATCTACAATTGTATTAAACTCCTCTTCATCTACTTCTCCTCTACCACTTAAATAGGTTGCATTCACTATCAATTCGGATAATGTTTGCGCTTGTTGGGTGTTATAACCATAATAGCTGGAATATAGAAGAAACTCCAATATTTCAGGTAATGGCTCTTTTTCTACAGGTAGTTTGTTGTAGAACTTCCTTAAAGTAGAAATAAGATCTAATGTGTCAATTAGAACACATCCATCTTCAATCTGTACAGGAAACATCATCGACATGGCGTACCTTGTTTCTTGAATTAGGATGCTTTTCTCTTCTTCGACAAAAAACAACGTTATAAAGATCTGATCAGGATCTCCTTTTACTTGAAACTCTTCTGGGCCTTCAATAGCCTCCCACATACATCCAAGAACTCTCGCCCCTTCCTTAAAAAATCTTGGTAAGCGCATAAATTTGCACTCGTGATTTTCTAGGTACTCTTCAAGTGTCACCTTAGAATTCGTCATCTTTATATTATATACGTTGGTTTAATTGTCTATTAGTTTGCGTTATTGTATCAAAAAGTTTTTGACTTTTGATACTAACATCAAACTCTAAGTTCCAAAAATACAATTGAAAGTTCGTCCATACGGTATTTTCGGCTTAAAATCATGAAATAATATAAACATAACTTCATTAAAAACACAAAAAAAGAGTAATTGTTCCTCATTTATGTTAAAAAAAAGAACAATTACTCCTAAAAGCTGACACAAACATAAGTTTACCACTTATTCTTTGGTCTTCATTTTTAATTTAGTTCGTACGTTATCCCATTCAAATACTAAGAACATACTCTTACTTTCTTCTCCTTTGGAAACATCAATTAAGAAGCTTTCAACAGCTTTAGAGAGATGTTCTACGGGTACCTTCACTTTTAATACATCCTGCTCTATAACTCTGCTTGCTTTTCCACCAAAACTAACTCCCCAATCGTTTAATTCTTTATTAAAAATGATAGTCCAATTGTCCGATTCTGGAATTGTCCACAATGTGTATTTCCCCTTAGGCAAAGTCTTTCCATCAATTTCTAAATCTGTACTTGTATTAAACACAGTCGGTTCATTCGCACCTGTTCTCCAAACATGACCGTAGGGAACAAGATTACCAAAAATCACCCTTCCTTTTTTATAAGGAGAAGAATAATTGATTGTTATATAATTACCATCCTCTTTATACACTTCCTCGACTTGAGGACTATGTTTTTTAGTTTGTGTAATCATTACCTCTTTAAAAATAAATCCACCTATAGCTAGGCAAACCAAAATCAAACAGATATATAAAAATGCTTTTCTCATGTGTTCGTTAATTAATAGAATGAATGCTTGCTAATGCTTATCGCTTAGTGTTCAAAAATTATACTATTCTTTAATTTTAAACATTATTTATCGTTAAAATAAAGTCTAGCTAATTCTTCTGCTGTTTCCATTGCCCCGTGTACTGTAGAAGCATGTCCATTATCATTTAATGCTTCACCAATAAAAAACACCTTATCTTGTATAGGCTGCTTTAATTGTTTTCTATACTTTAAGCTATCTTTTTTAGAATAGGAATAAGTACCACAAAAATAGGGATCAGAGGTCCAATCTTTACCGTAATGATCTTTATAATGCATCATTACATTAACATCAGGAAACATTTCATCCAATTCATGTAAAAGAATTTCTGCCACTTCTTCATCTAACATTTGATTAAAATCTTTAGCGGCATCTGCCATTACATAAGCACAAATAGTTTTAGGTTGTGCAGGACGAATTAAGTACAATGGACATTTCTTTCCACCAATGATTTCACTTGTTTCAGGTTCCCAGAAGATTTTATCAAATCGAATAAATAATTTTCTACCTTTCCCAAAACCTAATTTTTGAATAGCCTCTAAATGTGTATCAGGTAATGAGGGTGTAAAATTGATTTTTTCTTTTTTCAATACACCTAATGATGTCGTTAGAATTACCTTATCAAATTGATTCTTTTTTCCATCACGAGAAAGTAAGATCACCCCATCATCACTATAATTAACATCCATAATCGGAGCATTTAAAGTGATACTATCTTTAAGTTTTTCTTCAAAAAAATCGATAGCATCAGCATATTTTCCATAAGAGAAAAAATTACGATGCCCCGAAGTCCACCTCCACTCTTCCTCTCCTAAAGATGATGCATGTATTTTATCTGGAGAGGCTGAATATTCACTTGTAATACCATCTAAAATAGAGCGAATTGAAAGGTCGTACATCCCAAGATTCTTTAGAGATCTAGTGATATTCCCATCAAATTCTTCCCTTTGTATATTGGCAAAATAGGTAAATAAAGAATGTATATTCTCTGGTAGTTCTTCTTTTTTATCTAAGTCTTTAAGCTTTTGATCCAACCACAAATATTCATTCCCGTTAATAGGTTCTAAACGATGACCTAAATGGGATAACATTTCATAGTTGAGCGCGTTACGCCCATGTATTTCTGCTGCTCCAAGTTCAACAAACTTTTTCTTTCCTTTTATTGTATGGGTATGTATCCTCCCTCCTAAACGATCTGATGCTTCGAAGATCATCACCTCGTGTCCTAGTTCTTTTAAAATACTACCTGCATACAAACCGGAGATTCCTCCTCCAACAATTCCAATTCTCATTTTCTGATTTACGTTTATTGACTGCTGAAATTACAAAAACAAGAAGCAAAAAACACCTTTTTTCAAATCCTTAATACTTAAAATCTCGTATATTGTTAAATAACAATTACAAAAAATAAAATCATTCACTGAGTAAACCGAAAATAAAAATCTACCTAAACTGATAGTTCTTTATTCTTTGAACTCAGAAGTATAACTAATTAAAAACAACTTATGATTAACATTAATAACACACTAGGAAGTCAAATTATAGGATTCACATTATCCCAAAAAATCGATCTAGCAGAAATCGATCAATTAACTGCAGCTATTGAAGCAAAAGCTCAAAATGGCCCTGTACGTTTACTCGGAGAAATTGAAAACATTCAAGGCTTTGAGCACTACAAAAAATTCTATCAATTGATGAAAGAAAAGTATATCATCTCTAAAAAAATTGAGCGATATGCTATTGTGGCCGATTACACATGGTTGAAACATTTAAGTGGGTTTGCCGATTTTATGGTTTCTTCTATTCCTATTAAAAGCTTTACACTTCAGGATAGAGATCAAGCGCTTGAATGGCTATTAAAACAAAATGAAATTTTAGACCCTGGTGTCTTCAAAATTGAAACAGATCACAATGATAAATTCCTGGCATACAGACTAAAAGGAAAAATTGCATCACAGGAATTTTCTATGATAAACAATGATTTCTTCCGTTTATCAGCTGACAAAATGCAGATCAATTTATACCTTGAGTTTGAGGACTTTAAGGGTTACAGTAACATCGCTGCTGTGAAAGATGATTTAAAGACAGGATTAAAGTATTACGGAAAAATTAAGAAGGTGGCCATTGTTGGCAAAGACAATGTTTGGGCAGATGTACTTACTCGTATAAGTGACATTTTTACACCTGGCGTCAACATGGAATACTTTAACTATAATGATAGTAGTAGAGCCAAAACTTGGTTGAATGTTTAATTAAACCACTTTTATAACATAAAAAAATGACATCCTCTTCAGAAAAGGGGATGTCATTGTTATTTGGTAATACTTATGTTGGAACAATGTTCAATGTGTCTCAAATATTGAATTGGTTGTAGGAATCGAGATTCCCAGTATGTAAAATAATTAGGTTAGAATAATTATTTATTGATGAAGTAGTTTAAATAAATGTCTATTATGACTTGACTTTAGTAAGTATGAAATGAAAATTGTTTATTTTTTATTATCTACATTACAAATGTAGTACGTTTTAAATAGTTGTTTTATGGTATATACCACACAAACCTATTTTTTTACACCATAAAATGACCTGCGATTTCGCAGGTTTTCACTAACCCTATTTATTGACCTATTTTTTGATTTTATTGACTGATTTTTAGCTGTCAAAAAAGTGTGGACAAAAAAAGAACGGCCTCCAAACGGAAGCCGCACTTACCACATACTAACCATAAATGGTTTTAAACCATATATAAACACATATAAACATAAATTCAATGTAACAATTGTGAACGAGTTATGCAACTTTCACAAACTGAAGTAGTTCTTTTAGGTGCGGATCTTCTACAGTTTGTAGTTTATCTGCCATTTTTAAGAACTCTTGGTAGGCTACTTCTAAAGCATCATGATCTAGAGTAACACCTAATTTTTGCAATCTGTAGAACAATGCTGCTCTACCACTTCTTGCAGTTAAGACAATCGAAGATTCTGAAACTCCTACTTCAGCAGGATCAATAATTTCGTAATTGTCTCTGTTTTTAATCACACCATCTTGGTGTATTCCTGATGAATGAGAGAATGCATTGTCACCTACAATAGCTTTGTTAGGTTGAACAGGCATGTTCATTGTTTCAGAAACCAAACGGCTGATCTCATAAATTTTTTGAGTATGTATAGCTGTTTCGAAGTCAAGCATTCCATGCTTTTTCATTGCCATAACTACTTCTTCCATAGAAGTGTTTCCGGCTCTTTCGCCAATGCCATTTACTGTACACTCAATTTGTCTTGCTCCATTTGCTACACCAGAAAGTGAGTTGGCTGTGGCCATACCCAAATCGTTATGACAGTGTGTAGAAATGATTGCTTTATCAATATTTTTAACGTTTTCTTTTAAATATTGAATCTTCGCACCGTACTCTTGAGGAATACAATAGCCTGTGGTGTCGGGAATATTTACTACTGTGGCTCCAGCAGCAATCACCGACTCAATGACTCGTGCCAAGTATTCGTTATCTGTTCTACCTGCATCTTCAGCGTAGAACTCAACGTCTTCAACAAATTTCTTTGCAAACTTCACTGCTTCAGTACCTCTTTCTAGTACTTGGTCTCTATCCAATCGAAGCTTTGTGAAAATATGTTGATCAGAAGTACCAATACCTGTATGGATTCTTGGTTTAGCAGCTGGCTTCAAAGCATCTGCAGCAACTTCAATATCTTTTTTTACGGCTCTAGTCAGTCCACAAACTGTAGTATTTCTAATTTCCTTAGCGATACGGTTTACTGCTTCGAAATCACCTGGACTCGAAATAGGGAAACCTGCTTCAATAATATCTACGCCTAGACTTTCGAGAGCACGAGCTATTGTTAGCTTTTGTTCTGTATTCAAGCGGCAACCTGGCACTTGTTCTCCATCTCGTAAAGTCGTGTCGAAAATATATACTTTATCACTCATAAGCTTAAACACTCTAGGTGTTTGAATAACTAATAATTAGAATAATACCTCATTACATTTGTAATGTATCTTCAAATGTAAATGGTGACTTAGAGCATCAAAAACTAAAAAATATACATTTTACGATGTTTAATTTAGATTTATTCGGATTAGAACGTAAATTTATAGGATAATTACACATTCAAACGCAAGGATAATTACGATGCCTAAAGAAAGATCGAATCACTTATATCAGTTAATCAAATCAATGTCAAGGAGTGAGAAGCGGTATTTTAAGTTGGTATCTACCGAATCAACGAATGCTTCCTCCAAAAAATTTATGTTGCTTTTTGACTTAATCGATAAGCAGGAAGAATTTGATGAAGATATCTTATTAAGCTCGACCCCTGAGTTAAAACCGTCTCAGTTTTCGAACATGAAAGCACATTTGTATAAGCGTATTTTACAGTCGCTTAGACAGTTTCATTTAACAAAAATGGAAGATGCTGAAATTCGAGAAATGATTGATCATTCTGAGCTGCTCTACAACAGAGGATTGTACGATCAGTGTGCAGATATTCTTAGAAAGTGTAAAAAGAAAGCGCAAAAAAATGATCACCTAGAACTTCTATTGGAAATCTTAAGATGGGAGAAAAGCTTACTTTCTCACACCTTGGATAAACACAATCAGAAAAGAGTAAATAAACTCATTCAAGAAGTTCAAGATGTTAATGATAGAATCAACTTAATCAACAGACTAACTAACATTAGTGTTAAGCTGAATGCTTTCTATTTAAAAACAGGATATGTAAAAAGTCCAAAAGACCTCTCTAAAGCAGAAGCGTTGGTTAAGGATGATGTTTTTGATATAGATGAAACTAAATTATCAGTTCAAGAGAAATTAAGTTTATACAATTTATACGTTGGCTATTACTACTTTACTCACGAAGTAGAAAAGGGATTAAGCTATGCACTCAAATGTTTAAGTGTATTTGAGGAACAACCTGATATTATTCCTCCAAAACTGGACTTATACATTAGTGTAATTAATAATGTACTCCACGGACAATACAAACTTCATTTATATAAAGACTTTGTGAAAACTAAATCATTGTTTAGGAAAATAAGAACAATGAAGAAAGTAGAACTAAGTGAGAATATCAAAATGAAATTGTTGAAATACTCCTACATACATGAGTTTAACCGTCTATTCATGTTAGGTAATTTCACGGGTGGTATTCAACGACTCAATGCTCTATTAAGTAATATCGAGTTCTTCATCACTAAATTAAACAAGCACTCTAGACTTATTTTATATTACAAAATTGCTTGTCTCTATTTTGGAGCAGGTGATTTTAGACTTTCATCGAGATGGCTCAATAGAATTATCAATTCTGATGCTTTGGAAATGGATGTGAGAGAGGATGTTCACGTCTATGCTAGAATCGTCAATCTGATTTGTCATTATGAAATGGGAAATACCGACTTGGTCGATTACTATGTGAAATCAACCTATCGTTTCATGCTGAGAAAAGACAACCTATTCAAGTTCCAGAAATACATTATGGCATTCTTGAAGAAGCTGTCTAGAAATATGAATGATAGTGAACTTATGGAAGCCTTTATTCAATTGAAAGAAGTATTGAAGCCTCTAGAAAAAGATAAGTTTGAGTCTCACCCTTTCATGTACTTTGATATTATCTCCTGGCTAGAAGGAAAAATTGAGAAACGAACGGTTCAAGAAGTGATTCAGGAGAAATCGATGTTGACGATTGGGGATGATTATCCGGTGTAGGTTGTTGTTTCATCATACTTGATGAAGACTATTGAAACATCAATGAAAGGCTTCACTAAAGAATGCCACTTGAACGATCTACGAACGAAATGTCACTTGAACGTCATTCGAACTTCCCACGATTAAAATCGTGGGTTTGTGATAGGCTGATTTTGAAAACACTAAAGTGTTCTCAAAATTAGGTTGAACATATTTTCAACCCATGATGTCCATCATGGGATTTCCCCAACCTAGAAATTTCAATTAAACCAGATTTATTTTTAATTCACTAATTAGAAAGTCAATTTCAGTAGATAACTCTTCAAACTCAAGTGGTAGTTTTTCAACTTGGTTTTCTTCTTTCGCCATTTTTTCCATCGAAAGAACTTTATCTTTAATTTTTTGTATCGCAATAAAATTGACAGATGATTTAAAACTATGCAAACTTTTATAAACCGCTTTCCATTCTGCTCTATCAATTCCTTCTTTTATCTCTTTAAGTTGAATAGGAGCATCAATTAAAAAACGTTCCATCATTTCGGCAATAAAGGTTTTATCACCGCCTGAGAAAGTTTCTAGATAGGTTAAGTCAATTCTAGTTTTTTCCATTTGAACAAGATCTATTTCTACAGAATGTTAGTTTACTTTATTGGACAATTCTATTTCTTTCAGATATCGGTAAATTGTCACTTTTCCAATGTCTAACTTTTTTGCCACTTTTGCCACATTATCATCATATCGTTTTAAAAATCGCTGAATAATTTCAAAATTATATTCTTTAAGTGTCATTTCTTTTGACATCACCGATTCTAAATCAGACGAAGTAGAAAACTGAAGATCATCTGCTTGGATTTTATTTCCTTCGCACATTACTGCAGCTAATTCTATAATGGCCTTCAATTCACGGATATTTCCTGGATATTGATAGTCAAGCAATTTTTGCTTTGCTTCTGATGTTATCGTTACTTTTTCTAACTGATTTTGTGCTATAAATTGTTCTAATAAGTGTTTAGCTAAGAGAATTACATCATTCCCCCTTTCTCTTAGAGGAGGAAGGTAAATTGGCACTCCCATTAATCTGTAGAATAAATCTTCTCTGAATTTATTCGCCATCATTTCTTTTGATAAATCCCTATGCGTAGCTGTAATTATTCTTACATCTAATTTTACAATCTGATTCCCTCCAATTCGTACTACTTCCCTTTCTTGGATTACTCTTAGAAGCTTGGCTTGTAAGCTCATTTCCATTTCTCCAATTTCATCAAGAAAAATCGTCCCTCCATTGGCTTCCTCAAACTTTCCAATTCGTTTAGAGATTGCTCCAGTAAATGCTCCTTTTTCGTGACCAAATAACTCACTTTCTAAAAGTGATGTAGGAATAGCAGCAATGTTGACGGCGACAAAAGGTTTCTTTGCTCTATTAGAATTATAATGAATTGCTTTTGCTACTACTTCTTTACCTGTTCCTGTCTCTCCTGTGATCGAAACATTAATGGCATTATCAGATGTTTTATGAAGAAGTTGAAACACTTTTTTCATTGGCAAACTGTTCCCTATAATAGAATTATCAAATTCATATTTATGAGAAAGCTCTTCCCTTAAATGTTCTACTTCTTCAATTAAAGATTCGTTTACTTTTATCTTATTGATAGCATTTAATAAACGCTCTCGAATGTCCTCATCTTTCGTGATGTAATCGTAAACTCCATATTTAAATAGTTTTACGGCTATTTTCACATCCGTCTGTCCTGAGATAACAATCACAGGAACATTAGGCATTCGCATAGAAATTTTTTGGATCACCTCTTCTCCTGTCATATCAGGCAAAGAGTAATCGACGGTAATTAAAGTAGGTTTTTGGTCCAAAGAGTTTAATAAATCCCTTCCTTTCTCAAACATTACCACTTCATGTTCATCATCCATGCTTAATATATAATTCAGCATTTTTGAGAACACCGCATTGTCCTCCAAAGCAAATATTTTAAACCTTTTGGATGTACTCATAGACCCTTTTTATTCACAATGTTTTTGTATTTCAGTAGCAGCATATGGATAACCAAAAACTTCCGCAGAAGCTAATAAGTCACACACTTCATCGTTGGCTTTCCCAATCTTACCACTTAAAGCCAATGCTTTAAAATAATAAGCTTCGCCATATTTTTTGTCTAAGTTAATAGCATTTTCAATGGTTTTCAAGGCTGCATCGAACTGTTTCACTGCAATAAGTACCTTAGCCTTATGTAAGAACGCTCTTTTGTCTTTTCCTTTGGATAATTCTATGGCTTTATCAAAATCTGTAAGTGCCTGATCTACTCCATTGATTTCCGCATTTTCAAGGGCTCTGTTCAAATAGATATCAGCTATTGTATCATCCAATTGAATCGCTTTTGTATAATCTAGAATAGCCTCTTCATGATCTCTTTGAAAACGGTTGGCATTCCCTCTGTTATAAAAATATTGATATGCTTTAGGAAAATCCTTTTCAGAATTCTCATATACATTAATGGCCAAGGTAAACGATTTTTTGGCCTGACTATATTCTTCTAACGACATAAAAGCGACACCTCTCGCATTGTAGGCATCGGCATTTTGGTTGTCTTCTTTTAAGGCGGCATCAAATAATGAAATCGCTTCTTTAAATTTACTATCAGAAAGCTTCTGTTTTCCCTGATTGGTTAATTCTTGCGATGATGGTGAGCAAGAAAAGAAAGATAATCCTGAGATAATAAGGGCGAATAAAGTGATGTTTTGTTTGTGTTTCATGCTGCAAAAATAGAAATACTTTTTTGAAATTTCCCCTTCTCGAAAATAAGATAAAAATATTTTTCCCTTAACTGATTTTTCGTTGCTGTAACCACCAAATATATAGCCTCGACCAATCTATATTGAATCGAATGGAACATAATAACAGTTTATCTAAAAAGGAGAGTTTGTTTAGTTTTTTATATAACTGATAATAACCTTTGGCCAAAAAATTATTTCCGGTAAAAGCCGCTATCCTACCATGATAACGCACCGAATTACTCAAAGAAATATCTTCCGATTTTTTGGTATTCATTTGATGTGCCTTCAAACATATTTTTAATGTTGATTTGAGTAATTGATTCCCTCTCTGATAATAAAATTGTTTTCCCAAAGACCTAGGCAAATCTCGTTTTAGAGTATTTATCTTATCGTAAAATGCGAACTTATTGTTTCTTGATAGACGTATCCACACATCAAAATCTTCGTAAGCTAGCGTTTCGTCATACCCTCTTATTTGACGTAATGCCGATGTTCTAAAAGTAATAGTTGGTGCAGAAAATAAAGGTGGATTACTCAATACTCTTTCATAAACATCTCCGGTGATTACTGTTTCTAATAATTTACCATCAAGGTCTCTTTTGAAATAAGATTTTTTAATGCTCTGCCCTTGTTCATTTATCATCTCAACATCAGAAAAAACACAGGCGTATTCCTTACCATACTTTATAAAACACGCTACATCGTCTTCAACTCTATGAGGTAGCAATACATCATCAGCAGCAAAATCAATCACAAATTCACCCTTTGCAATTGCTAATGCTTTATTGAATGCCTTACAGTTTCCTATGTTGTTTTTTAATGCTAAAAAAGTAGCCTCAATTCTATATTTTTGTAATGATTCTTTAATACGATCAACAGATCGGTCATTACTAGCATCATCTACAATAATTATTTCTATATTAGTATAAGTTTGTTGTTTAATCGATTTCAATGCTTCTTCTACGAACCCTTCATGATTAAAACACAAACATATTACTGTCAACAAAGGAGTATTAGACATTCTTTATGAACTTTAAAAGTCGTTTTTCACATACAAATATAACTTCGATACTATTAGGTATTGTAATTTTCCTTACTTATTCACAGGTAAGCGCACAATATTCGAATATAAAGTTTAGCACAAAAACACCTTATAAGACAATGGTCTCTCACATAGGTTTTTTGAGCCCTGCTTCCGGTTCTTATAATCCTGAACTTGCGGCAAGAACTTTAGGAGGTGATGATTATTCGATAGAACAAAAAATTGCTTTGGCTATCAAACTAAAACAAGTATTTGATAAACATGGAGGATTGGATGTTGACGATATTTCGAATAGAAGAAATTATAGAAATGAGGATGGCGATTATATTTTCACCGTTTTCGAAGATATTCCAGAAATATACATGATTCGTGAAAACTCAAACTGGGTCTATTCACCCAAATCTGTTCGCGAAATTAATGTAGTTTTTAGACGTTATTACCCAGCCGCTTTACCTCCAAAACGACCTAAAAAAGAAGAAGATGTCAATGTAAATCCCGATTCCATAGATGTTGTTGAGAAGGATTCATCGGGTAAAGAAGTGGTTGTTAAAAAGCCTGCTCCTAAAAAAACGGCTCCCTCAGAAAAACCTATCGTTGTTAAAGAACAAGCAAAAGTAGATTTAAGTAACCCTAAGGCAGCAGTGACTACTTTTTTTGTTTTTCAACAAGATGATAATTACCACCCTGAGTTAGCAGCGAAAACATTAGAATCTTTAAATCAATTGAGCCTTGAAGATCGTATTACTTTGGCCATGAAGCTAAAGCAAATTTACGATGGACTTGGACTTTGGATTGAATTAGAAGATATTCCAGAAGAGGAAAACTTTATTGATACCACTCGACACAATAAAGAAATTTATGTCCTTGACCGTCAGCTACCAGATTTTTACTTAGAGAAATTCGGAAAAAAATGGATGTTCTCTGAGGCTAGTATTCAACTAATTGAAAACAAACACCGACAAGTTTTCCCTATTGGTACGGAAGGCTTAGAAACTGTAGGTAGCATCTTGAGAAAACCTTTGGGTAAATATGCTCGAAAAGAATTTTTAGGCCTTGAACTGTGGCAGGTAACCAGTTTAACAGTGATGTTCTTAGGGGCATGGTTCTCCATTATACTTCTTTCCAGAACGATCATGTTCATTATGGGGTTTGTTTCTCGATCAAAAGAAGAAAGACGCTATATAAGAGGAATGTTTAGTTCTGCATTAACCATTGCCATATGCTATTGGTACAGAATGATTTCTCCGAGTTTGGAACTCTCCATTCAGGAACTTCAATTTGTGATCATTGTACTAAAAGTGTACAGTATCTTCCAAGTGGTCCGTTTCTTCTACAGTTTAACTGACCTTTGGGTGGCGATTTGGTTGAGAAAGGCCAATGAAAGGGAAGATCAAATACAAAGAGGTTTCGCTCCATTCTTTGGTATGACTGCCAAGCTGATTGTTATTTTAGTAGGCATTGTTTTTACGGTAAGTGCTTTAGGATATGAAATTAGTGGCTTATTAACCGGTCTTTCTATTGGTGGTGTTGCCGTAGCCTTAGCTGCCCAAGATACTATCAAAAACTTATTTGGATCGATCATGATTTTCATGGACCGACCTTTTGTTATTGGCGATTGGGTGAAGGCAGATGGCGTTAGTGGATCAGTCGAACAAATTGGACTTCGATCAACGAGAATCAGAACATTCGAAAATTCATTGGTTTCTATACCAAATTCCAGAATGGCCGATTTTACCATTGATAACATGGGTATGCGTGTTTTTAGAAGATACAAAACATACATTAGAATCAAGTACGATACTAACCCAGAAAAAATCGATGAGTTTGTGGATCGATTAAAAGAATTAGTTAGAAAGCATCCTCATACCAGAAAAGATTTCTATGTGGTTAATCTAAATAACATAGGGCTCTATTCATTCGATATTTTATTCTATATTTTCTTCGAGGCGCCTACATGGGGTGATGAACTTCATTTTAGACATGAGATTATCCGTAGTGTAATCAAAACAGCCAATGAATTGGAAATTGAATTTGCTATTCCTCCAAATGGATTGGATATGATGATGATGGATGGAAAAGGAAGTTCATTGTCAAAAGCTTCTCAGAAAACATCGGGTGATAAACCGTTTGGGTTTATGTAATCTCAATAAATGATATTTGATATAATGTATCAAAAAAAGAAATATAGCTTACTCTTGATTCTAATGATGTTCATTTTCGTGCACACCTCTTTTGCACAGAATGAAACAAGTGGGGATATAAAGTCGGACTTCTTACTTATCAATAAAAAAGGGGAGAAAATAAGAAAGATTGATTTTAGAGGAAAGGTACTCGTTTTAGTCATCAGCAGTTCGTGGAGTTTAAAGTTTCTAGAAGATTTTGATCAACTGAAATCTTTACAAAAAGAAACATGGGGAAAAGAAGTCACTTTTATCTATGCTGTTGCAGATGTACAGAATAATTGGGAGAACTTTCTAAGAGAATACGGAGCTCCAAAACTAGATAACAGCTTGAATAACACCTACATCCTACCGATCTCCTCCCCTTATTGCAAAGACTGTTTTATGACCTCTCACTTTCAACAAGAAAAGATTCCTTCTTACTATGTGTTTTCTAAAAAAGGAGAATTATTAGGAGGAGATATTCCTAGTACAAGTATTCTAACAGGAATGAGGAGCTTGATTTTAGGAGCAAAAAATATATCATATAAATAAAAAATTATGGATTTCGCTATTTTAATACCTTTAATGGCATTGAGTATACCAATTGTTGCCATCTTAGCTAACAGTAAAGGAAAACTCAAGAAAAAAGATTATCAAAGATTACTTGAAGAGTTAGAAAATCTTAAAATCGAGAATAAACAACTCAAAGATCGTGTAGAGAACATTGAAACCATTGTTACAGAACCCGATTGGGACATCAAACGCACTTTAGGGGACGGAGATTCTACCTCTACACCAAGATTAGAAGAGTAATTTTTCTTTTATCGGACACAAAACCCCTTATTTGTTCATTTTCGCACAATATCAAAAAACCAACAAAATATATAACTTACTACAAAACAGTTAGTTACAATATTTGGGGTATTTTTGGCATAACTAAAGACAAAAGTGATCAATATCGTGAGGTTTTCACCTCAACGTAAAGATAAAGTTTAAATAATTGAATTGGTTGGAAAAGGCAAATATCATTTGATGTTTGCTTTTTTGTTTTTATAGACTTTTCTTTTCTATTATTATTTCATCACTTTTTCCCACAATTATTTATTATTAAGTATTTTAGAGAAGTCCCTAACAGATTATTCACTACTTTCACATTTTAGGATCCTATGTGATTAATTTACAGGGGGACAACATCAAATTCAGATCAATTTTAATGAGAATTATATATGTCTAATACATTTATCCTAAATCAAGAAGCAAATGTTGCTTCAACCTATATTAACGAGCTACGTGATGTAAATATTCAAACAGACCGTGCCCGATTTAGAAGAAACCTTGAGCGTATTGGTGAGTTACTTAGCTATGAATTAAGTAAAACATTAGACTATGAGTCTGTAGATATTACTACTCCATTAGGCACTTCTCCATCTAGAAGAGTAAAAGATGAATTAGTAGTCACTACTATTCTTAGAGCAGGATTACCAATGTACCAAGGGGTATTAAATGTATTCGATCACGCAGATAGTGGTTTTGTTGCTTCTTACCGTTCTAGTTCTGGAACCGATGAAGTAGAGATCAATATGGAATATGTAGCATCTGGAAATTTGGATGGTAAAGTAGTTATTTTAGCAGATCCAATGCTTGCTACAGGTAAATCTTTACTTTTAGCTTTAGAAGGATTACTAAAAAATGGCACACCAAAACATGTTCATATTTTAGCTGCAATTAGTAGTCAGCAAGGTGTAGATTATGTTTTAGAAAACATTAATGTTCCTAGTACTTTATGGATTGGAGCTGTTGATCCTGAAATGAATGATAAATCGTATATCATTCCTGGTTTAGGAGATGCAGGCGATTTATGTTTCGGAGAGAAATTATAATTCGATACTGACTTACTGTATTTATAAATATAAAAAATGAGGTAAGCTCAATTTAATTTGAGTTTACCTCGTTTTTCTTTTTTAAAAGTGCATTATAAAATCAATACCCCATACTAACAAGGCTATAATAACTATATACACAATTTTCTCTTTGATATGCTCTACTATTTTATAGCCAATTAGTTTTTTTCTGTATTGATCAATTTCTTTTTGTGATCGTTTCTTGGCTATTTTTTCCAAAGAATAATGCCTAATGTGTTTAGTATCTGATTTAAACTTTGGTGAGGTAGCATGCTTTAATTCTCGTCTATTATTTTGCAACACCTTGGTTGCACTGTCCATAAATCCCATAGTCGCTTTAGATTGATATATTTATTTAAACGTAAATGACCTTTAAAAAACTATTTATTTGGAAAAATTTAACATCATATTTAGTGTATTTTTTAGGATCGGTATAATAAGTGATCAACTTCTTTATATTTGTAGATAAGTATCGCTTTTCTATAATAGAAAATGTACTTACGGGCTTGATGTAAGCAAGAAAGTTTGATGTCAACATCAAGTATTTAGATTAGAACTATATTTTTTTGATATAAAATTATTTAATGAGACGTTTAGGCGAATACCTCATCTTTTTATGGAAAATGTTTTCCAACAGAGAATCATTTTCCACATATTTCAAACTGTTTTTTCAAGAGTGTGTCACCATAGGAATCAATTCTTTATTCTTAATTGGTTTTGTCTCACTTTTCGTAGGAGCAGTAATTGCCCTTCAGATGGCATACAATATTGTTAGTCCTCTTTTACCAAAATACATCATTGGCTTGGCAACAAGGGAAATGATGATTTTAGAAATGGCCCCAACATTATCAGCGATTGTATTTGCGGGTAAAGTAGGTTCACAAATCTCAGGCGGAATTGGAACAATGCGTATTACAGAACAAATTGATGCACTCGAAGTAATGGGTATTAACTCTGCTTCTTATCTAGTTTTGCCAAAAATATTTGCTGGTATGACGATGCTTCCCGCATTAGCAATTCTATCTGGAGCCCTAGGTATTTGGGGTGGTTGGCTAGCTACAATCTTTGGAAATTTGTCTCCTTTGGAAGATTACATCTATGGTATACAGACTGAGTTCGTTCCTTTTGAAGTCAATTTTGCCATTATTAAAGCCTTTGTTTTTGGCTTTATTGTTACTTCAATTTCTGCCTTTAAAGGATATAATGTTAAAGGAGGAGCTTTAGAAGTAGGTAAGGCAAGTACAGATGCAGTAACCACTTCTTGTATTGCTATTCTTGCTGCCGACTTTATTCTTGCACAAACCCTATTGAGTTAATTGAAATGATTGAAATAAAAAATATACAAAAGACTTTTCAGGGTAAAACAGTACTATCTGATATTAGTGCGACATTCGAGCCGGGAAGAACGAATATGATTATTGGGGCAAGTGGTACAGGTAAAAGTGTACTTCTTAAAACTATTGTAGGTCTATTTGAACCTGATGCTGGTGCTGTTTTATATGACGGTAGAAACTTTCACACCTCCAATAGAAGAGAACAAAAAATAATTAGAAGCGAAATTGGAATGCTTTTTCAAGGCAGTGCCCTTTTCGATTCACTTACAGTAGCAGATAATGTACGTTTTCCATTGAATGTACATTCTGATATGTCTGAAAGTGAAAAAGATGACCGTGTAAACTTTTGTCTTAAAAGAGTAGGATTAGAACAAGCTGCTCATAAAATGCCTTCTGAGATTAGTGGTGGTATGCAAAAGCGTGTGGGTATTGCAAGAGCGATAGTTATGAACTCACAATATTTATTCTGTGATGAACCCAACTCTGGTTTAGATCCTCAAACCGCTTGGATGATTGATCAGTTGATTCATGAAATCACACAAGAGTACAATTTAACTACCGTGATTGTTTCTCATGATATGAACTCAGTAATGGAAATTGGAGAGTATATCATGTTTATGTATAAAGGTCTAAAAATTTGGGAAGGAAATAAAGATACTATCCTTGATGCCGAACCTAAAGAGTTAAGAGATTTCTTATTCTCTAACAAATTAGTAAGAACATTTAAGGGGATGCAATAAGTTATATCATACATCAAATAGACTCTCTGAATTTTATATTTAAGGATTCAGAGAGTTTTTTTATGCCTAAGATTGACATCAAATAGTGGTTTTTATTATCCTAGATCAATTCTTTTTAAACTTCTTCCTAAATCAAACTACCTATGAAAAGTCATTAACATATCACTTCACTGATTCAATAACCAAATTATAAAGTTGTCGTCTGAATTAAATGTTCAATATTAAACAATTAATTTAAATCAAAATGAAAAATTTCATTCAAACACTACTATTATTAATTACTATATCATTCTCCACAATGGTTCTTGCCCAAGACAACACGAATACTTCTAATGGTAATAGTGGACACTATAAAGGAGTTGGTCAACTAAATGTTGGCTTAGGAGTTGGCTTTAACTATGGAAGTGCTGGATTTATGGCTGATTACGAATTCTTACAACTTGGTCAGGACTTCACAATGGCAGCAGCAGTTTCATACTATGGTTGGGATACCTATTATGCTAAATACAATACTTTTGGTGTAGGTGTTCGTTTTAGATGGTATGCTGATAGAGTTTTAGGTATTACAAGTAATAAATGGGATGTATTTGCTTCAGGTGATGTTGGTTTTGGAATTACAAATTCAAATTATCATAATGGGTACGATCACCATCCTTCCGGGAGTTCTGTTTCTCCAATTTATTGGGGGTTAGGTATTGGTACAAAATACCACTTTAATGATAAAATTGGTTTACATGCAATTATAGGTACAGGAGCACAAATCGGGATTACTTTTGGTCTATAAGAAATTTCATAAGTATGGATATTAATCTGTTTTATCAGATATACTAAGTACAATAAGGGGCAATTAAAAGTTGTCCCTTTTTTATATTCAATCATGAAATATTTATATATTTGCCTCAATTTTCAATCATTCGATTGGTATTGTACTTGAACTTAACAAACTCATATTATGAAGAAATTGAACAAATTTCTATTTTTAGTTTCACTATTCACTCTTTCTGTATTTAGCCTTTCTGCTCAAACTAAAAAGGCTAATTCAGTAAGTAGTAATTTTTCAAACGGTTCTGATTTTTATTTAAACGGAGGTGTAGGATTTAATGGTAGAGGTGTTCCTTTCTACTTAGGACTTGATTATAATGCAGTTCACCCAGATGTTTCTTTAGGAGGATCATTCGGTATTAACAATTGGGAAGAAACACATCACAATCACTACCATAAGTATAGTTCTTGGAACGTGACATTTAATGTGAATTATCACTTTAACAAAATCATGAATATTCCTAATAATTTCGACTTCTATGCTGGAGCTAATATTGGATACTACAACTATACCGAGAAAAAAGGCGATATATATTATGATGATATTAGAAAATATCATAATGGTATAGGTATTGGAATCCAAGTAGGTGGACGTTGGTTCTTTACTGAAAAAGTTGGACTTAATCTTCAGTTTGGTGGGGGAACTCAGTATACTGCAGGTAACTTTGGTTTGACCATCAGACTTTAATTAACATTATTTAACACAATTAAATAGCTTATTACAATTTAAAATTCGTTAAATTCATCAAAATAAATTTAACACAACTCATTCTTAATTAATGAAAAAGCTATTTAGTCTATTCCTAACGATCGCCGCTTTAACTTTTGGTACTTCAGCATTTGCACAATCTGGAGGTGGAGGTAATTATCAAGGTCCAGGTGTATTAAACATTGGTCTTACTTCTGGTTTTGGCGACTACCTTGGTGTACAAGCCGATTATGAAATTGCTCAACTTGGCCAAGATTTTACTGTTGGTGCTTCAGTTGCATTCCAATCTTGGAATGATGGTAAAAACGATAATGGTGATACTTCTTTCGCTGTTGGTGCCCGTTTTAGATGGTATGCTGATAGAGTTTTAAACATCTCTCACCCTAAGTGGGATGTTTTTGCAAACGGTGATATCGGCTTCAATATTAATGGTCCTAACGGTTTATGGTGGGGTATTGGTATTGGTGGTAAATTCCACATCAGTGAAGCTTTTGGTTTACAAGCAATCATTGGATCTGGTGCACAACTTGGTGTAACTTTCCAATTATAGAATAATAACGATATATTCATTAAAAAAGTCTGTGGAGAAATCCTCAGACTTTTTTGTATTATAAAAAGAATGTCTTCTATTTTATAGATAATAAAGAGGATTTTTTTTTTTAATTTTAACAATACTATAGATTTACTACACATTTATTATCCTTTACAACAATCTATTTAATACTCAAAAATGAAATCCAAAATCAATTATTTCGCAAGTCTTTTTACTTGTCTATTATTAGTCTTCTCTCTTTCTGCCTACAGTCAAAGTGACAAAAAAGGCGGAGGAGGTGGTGGTAACTACCTTGGTCCAGGTAACTTAAATGTTGGTTTAAGTACTTATTGGTCGTACAATAGTTCTTTAGGTTTTCAAGCTGATTATGAATTTAATCTCGGTCGAGATTTTACCGTGGGTCCATCCTTAAGCTATGCAGGTTACAGTGATAGTTGGTACAATTATTCAGTTTTTGGAGTTGGTGCCCGTTTTAGATGGTATGCTGATAGAGTTTTAAACATCTCTCACCCTAAGTGGGATGTTTTTGCCAATGGTGATATTGGTTTTTCAATCTGGAGCCATAGATACACAGGTCCTGGTAGTGACCCAAATAGTCATTCATCTACCTCTCCACTTTGGATTGGTTTAGGTATTGGCGGTAAATTCCACTTTAACCAAAAAATCGGTTTACAATTAATCATTGGATCTGGAGCTCAATTAGGTCTACATTTCCAATTGTAATACAATACTTTTTCGATTTATTTCTCATTTATTTATATATGTAAAACAGTGGTGATATTTTTTCATCACTGTTTTTTTATTTTCTTATGACTCAATTAACATAAACTTGTCTTCTTTAGCCTTTTCTTTGTATCCAATTTCAACAATTAAACCTATTATGAAAACTCAACTAACAAATATCAGATATGTACTGCTATTATTATCTGGTTTATTTATTTCATCACTTTGTTTTTCTCAAGAGAAAAATACACAAAACACTAAATCTAAAAGTGGTGGAAGTCATTCAGGAAACCATGCATGGTTTTTAAATACAGGATTTGGCTTTAGTAACCATGGTGTTCCTTTTTATATTGGAGGTGAATACAATGGATTTCATCCTGATATTTCAGTGGGTGGTGTATTTTCTTACCATAACCGTTGGGACAATACAAAACACCGTACCGCTTGGACTGTGTCTGCCATAGGTAATTATCATTTCAATAGGTTACTTAACTTAACCTCAGAATGGGATGTCTATGCAGGTGCTAATGTAGGATTCTACGGGTACAGTCACGCTTCTACCGGCTTCGGTGGAGGAATACAGATTGGAGGTCGATGGTTTATTACAGATGTGATAGGTCTTAATCTTCAATTTGGTGGAGGTACCGTTTCTGGTGGTCAATTTGGATTGACGTTTAGATTGTAATAGATCTTTTTGATCATAGAAAAACGATCTAAAAATTATATTAATACACATCATAAAAAGAAAAGCGGTATCATAACATGATCCGCTTTTTCTATATAGGTATATATTCTTATCCCCTAAGAACATACTACTTTTCTTTGATTAAATTTTAAGCAGATACTTTAAAGTATCCGGTAAGATTTGTGACATAAAAACTATTTCCCTTTTGAACACTTTCCGCATTCCATCCTTTTACCCTTACTGTATAAGAGCGTTCTTCATAGCCTTTTAAAATATTTAAACCTACTGGTTTTAAATACAATAGAGTGACTAATCCATCATCAGATTTTAAAATTGCTTGAGCATACTCCCCTTCATTCCTTACATCATATAGCTTTCCATGTAGAATAGTTTTCATGTGTATCTTTGTTTTTATGATGTATCAAAAGTAAACAAATAAATGTTTAAATAAAAATCATTGATAATAAAATTATCATTTTGATTTAATTTTATACAAATGACTACTTAAAGTTGAATGAAAAAAATGTTGTATAAATGGATGGTATTATAGCATTGATGAAAGAGTAAAAAGGTTTATATGAAATAATAAAAATTAGTTAGTGTGTATAAAAAAATACAATATACTTAACTCCTTATTTCGTTAAATATATTGTATTAAAATATTGTTAGAATATGTATCTCTACTTTGTATGGAAAACAGGACAATCCTCAACATTAAAGATTCTCACTGCTCCATTAATTAGTTCTTCCGTATTATAATGCTCTCCTCCGTTCATCATGTTTTCTTCGATAACATTTAAAACAGATAATACATATTGCTCAGCAATCTCTTGAATTTTACCTTTTGATTCTTCTGGTATCTGTTTTTTAAATCGATCCATCTCACCAGTAACAAAAGTCATCAAAATCTCTTTCACTTCAGATAAGGCATCTTGTGAAGACTTTGAAATTCTTTGTCTATGATAAGGACATAAACCCGATAAAGGTTTTGTCTGTGATTGATTTAATAAGTTCTTTATAGAAGATTCTAAACGCTGCATAATAAGGTTTGAACATTTTCTCTCATTACAAATGTAGTTAATTATTAACGAATTGTCCTATTGATAATATCTAAGACTAAATAATATTTAGTTATATACTCTAAAAATCAAACTTTAACTCACTAATAATCAACAAATAACACTAACACTAATTCTTATATTGAATTATTCTAAATTAGATGAAATAAGTCTTCTACTTTGATAGGTGCAGATTTCACAAATCCTTCTGCAAACTGTGCTCCTACTCTTTGACCATACTCTCGTGCTCGGGCCTCTAAAAACTGCATAAACTGAGGGGTAGAAATAAAAGTTTGAGGTTCTCCCGGAGCAGCATCCTTCTCACCTACAAAGAATTGAGAAGCAAAAGCTTTGATCGATTCTACTTTTGTTGGCCATTGTTCAGTTACATCCACTACAAAGTCAGGAGTCATAAAATTTGACTGAATCATATGAAATACATTCTGAGGTCGCCAAGCTTGTTGATCAATACCGTCTTCTTTAGTAATCACCTTTCTTAAACCACTCATAAAACAGGCATCTACTACCAACTGTGCAGCTTTTCCATGGTCTGGATGACGGTCTTCTATGGCATTGGTAATGATAATTTCAGGCTGATATTTTCTTATCACTCTCGAAACTTCTTCTTGGTGCTTAGAATCGTTTGTGAAATAAAAGTCAGCAAACCCTAAATTTTCTCTTACCGATAAACCCATAATTTCAGAGGCTTTTGCCGCTTCTTCCATTCTTAGTTCGGGTGTTCCTCTCGTTCCCATTTCGCCACGAGTCATATCTACTATCCCTACTTTTTTTCCTTGTTGAATCGCTTTAATAAGGGTACCAGAACAGCTTAATTCTACATCATCTGGGTGTGCCACAATGGCTAAAATATCTAATTTCATTAGCTCTTAAAGTCTTATCTATTTTTGTTATGAGGAGTGGTCAGCAATAATCACCCACTTACCATTAATTTTCTTCCAAGTCAGCGAAAAATGTCCTTGTAAATCGCCTTTTGTTCTACTAAGATGCCATTTTCCTATGACCAAAGCTACATTTTTAGAGAGTTTTTCCACTTTAATTAGAGTGAATGTCAACTTCCCCATGGCATCGGTATTAGGATAAGATTTTTTATAATTATCCAAAGTCGCTTGCCAACCATTGGTCACTCCACTCTTACCTATAAAAAGTAAATTATCCGACTCCCAATAGCCGTTCATAAAGTCATCCAAGTTTCCGGTATTCCACGCCTTTTCCTGACGTGATAAAGTCTCTTTGATGGCTTCTAAATCCTTATCTACTTTTTGAGCAAAAGTAAATTGAGTAATAAATAAAGCGATGATGATAAAAAGATTTTTCATGAGTTTGAATTGGTTAAAATAAAAAGAGTTCAACATCAAAAAGTGGGGTAGAATTCTGCATCCAAAAGACCATTTGATGAAACTCCATAAAAAATGAAAGTGATGCAAATCTATAAAAATTCACATCACCTAAATTATATTTTAAAAGGATTTGACGAAACTATTCATCATCATCACCTGTTTCTTCAGACATTGGCCATTCTCCTCCATGTTCTAACCATAATTGGTTATAAGCGAAAGAATGGTGGTTTGGATAAATCTTATAGAATCGATCGGATACCAATTCGAAAATCTTTCTTTTTAACTCATCCACTCCTTCTTTCTTAATTGCAGAAAGGAAAATGTGATTGTATTCTTTCGCTAAATAACTTTCCTTCCACTCTTCTAAAGTGGCCGGTGGATGATCCTCGAACGGAGGATACTCTTTATCCACATAGTTATCCACTTTATTGAACACTAATAATGTTGGTTTATCCGTTGCTTTGATCTCTAGCAACGTTTTATTCACAACTTCGATGTGTTCTTCGAAAGATTCGTGTGAGATATCAACAACATGAATCAAAATATCTGCTTCGACGATCTCATCCAAGGTAGATTTAAAAGATTCGATCAAAGTTGTTGGTAACTTTCTGATAAAACCTACTGTATCGGTCATCAAGAAAGGCACATTGTTCATGGTAATCTTTCTCACCGTAGAATCTACTGTGGCGAAAAGCTTGTTTTCTGCAAATACATCCGCCTTAGAAAGTAATCGCATAATCGTCGACTTACCAACGTTGGTATAACCTACCAAGGCGGCACGTACTTCTCTATCACGATTCTTTCTTCTTAGATCCGACTGTGTTTCAATCTTCTTCAGCTTCTTACGTAATAAGGAAATCTTATCACGAATGATACGCTTATCCGTTTCCAATTCTGTTTCACCAGGACCTTTCATACCTACACCACCTCTTTGTCTCGAGTGGTGAGTCCAAAGATTGGTCAGACGAGGAAGCATGTATTGATACTGTGCCAATTCTACCTGAGTTTTTGCTTGAGCAGATTTGGCTCTCATTGCGAAAATTTGAAGAATCAATAACGATCTATCGATAATCATTACATCTTCAATTTCTCTATCTAAGTTTCTCGCGTGGGCAGACGATAAATCATCATCAAAAATGATGGTATCGATACCTTCCGCTTTCACATAAGTGAGAATTTCCTCCAACTTACCTTTACCAACAAATGTTCTTTTATCGGGATGGTCTAAACGTTGGATGAAAGTTTTTTCTGTTTTGATCCCTAAAGTAGAAGCCAAGAATGCCAATTCATCTAGGTATTCCTCAGCTTTTTCTATCTTTTGATCTTTAAGTGATACCCCTACCAAAACGGCTCTTGGTGCTTTATCACTTTCTGCTTTAATATGATGAAATTCTTTTTTCAAGAAATTATATTTTAAATGTCTATTCTGATCGGTCGCTACAAAATTAAGAATTAATCGCATTCATCTCTAAAAGATGCTCTAGATGATGTGTTTTAATACCATGTATTTTCTTAATTTCATTGATCTGATCTACTACTTCTTGCTTAGGCGTATCTCTTACCTCGTCTTGAACTCCTACTACCAGTACATTCTTCGGTGTATGTTCTGTTGTGATAAATTCGAAGACTTTCGTTTTATACCCGTAAGCTTCCATGATTAATGCTCGGATACCATCGGTAAGCAACTCTGCCTGACGTTCTTTAAGAATGCCAAACTGTGTGATTTTTCCCAAAGCATCATCAGGAGATAATTGTTTTCTGATTTGTTTATGGCAACAAGGTGCACAAATAATCACTTTAGATTTGGACTGAATTCCTCTATAAATAGCATCGTCTGTGGCTGTATCACATGCATGAAGTGCAATCAAAAGGTCGATATGTGGAAGTTCTGCTTCTTTGATCGTTCCTTCTACAAACTCCAAATCATTAAAGCTAGAACGCTCGGCAATACCATTACATTTCTTCACCAACTCTTTACGCATTTCCACACCGATAACATGCGGTTTTTGTTGAGCAACATTGGTGAGGTAATCATACAAACCAAAAGTAAGGTAGCCTTTTCCTGCGCCCATGTCTACGACATTGTATGAGCTATCAAAATTCACATTCTTCAAAATACCATCAATAATCTCAACATATTTGTTCAGTTGACGGTACTTGTCCTGCATGTTGTTCTTTACTTTGAACTCTTTAGTCGTTACACCCAATTCCTGCAGATATACCTTGTCTTTCGTGTCTATCAAACGATTCTTTTGCTTATCGTGAGATAGCTTTGGTTTATCCTTAGTAGTAGCCGCTTTCACTCTTAATTTTGCAGAACCTTTTGGGGTAATCAATAAATGATAATCTGCCTCTAATGTATATAAATCAGCATTGAAGAAATCATTCTCCAAATACTTACTTATTCTTGTTACCACTTCATCTACAGGATAATTCTTGGTGATATCGTTTGTTGGGTAACGATACAAACAAGATAAGTGCATACCTTTTTTCAACTCTACCAATTTACCATTGATTGTCTTAAGGTCCTTTTGCTTATCTCTTTTATTCGATAAAGTGATTTTGACGAAAGTATTGTTTTTCAAGCTATCCTGAAGATGTTGCTCGAATTTATCTACATTGATGAGACTCATATAACTTTTTGATTTTGAGGAAACACTCCAAACGCAAAATTAAGAAAAAGGGTTGTTCCAATGAAGAAACAACCCTTTATATATCTTAAGTAACTGATATTACTTAATAATTACCTTTTCTATTTGCTGTTGCGATCCTTGAATCACTTTTAAGAAGTACATTCCACTTGGCAAGTTTTGTGTTTCATACTTGAAGAATTGTGCATCTTCAATAGATGATTTCAATACTTTACCGAATTGGTCGTACAATACAGCTTGGATTCTTCCTTCTGATCCAATGACTTGAATATTCAAATCAGAATCTAAAGCAGGGTTAGGATAAACAACTACATCAAACGCTTGACCTTGACCATTGACAGTTACTGATACAGGTTCGAAAATTTCGAATTGACCATCAAAATCGATTTGCGTTAATCTGTAGTAAGATGTTCCGTTGAAAGGTCTAGAATCTGTATGATTATATTTTAATAATACGTTTGAATTCCCTGCCCCTTCAACTTCTGCTACTTGTGACCACACTCTTCCGTCGATTGATTTTTCGATTAAGAAGAAGTCGTTGTTTTCTTCTGAAGCAGTGATCCACTCTAGTTCCACTTCGTTAGTTGGTGTCACTTCTGCTGTGAAAGAGATTAGCTCAACAGGTAATTCTGGAGGTGTAATTGCTTCATCATCTACATATGCCCAACGGAAACCACCGTTTGCAAAATTAGTTGGTGTAGCAATTCTACCTGAAGTCATATTCATTCTACCACTGCTAAAACGATCTGAATCTATCACAATTTCAGCATCAAAAACTCCTTTACCTTGATAAGTTATTGCCTCAGATGACTCATACATGTAGAACTGAACAATATCTTTAGAATCTCTTACTTCTCTTTGTTCTGTACTACCACCAATGATACCAAAAGAATGTTGTTCGTCTGAACTAATAGTTGAAGATTCTAACATAGTTCTAAATAAAGAGGCATTATCAAAATCTGTATTTTCTAACTGTGCTTTATTGACAAACTGTAAAATTTTCACATTAATTTCTTCGGCATCATTTAATATTGGTTCTAATAACCAACGACCATTCTTTTGCATACCAATGATTTTCTTTTTCTCGGCATCTTGGATAAACTCACCACCAACTTCTGGTAATGTTGTCGTTGGATCTGTGTTATCTTCATGGTCTACATAATCGGCCATCCAAACTACATCGTGTTCCAAATTAGTTGTACTTAAACCGATTGGATAGATGTGATCTTCGTTACCAATTGGGAAGACAACTTCAGTAGCTGCACCTTGTTTCATCACAAACTTAGTATGACCATAAATGTAGCGATCAAAAGAGTAGTTGTAGATATTTCTTGGTCTTTCGATTGTAAGGTTACCTGTTACTTTAGCCCCTTTTTTACTTCTAGAACCTGATCTCACTTTACCGTAAGCATCATAATTAAATTCAAGAGACTCTGTAATATAAGATGCATCTCTGAAATCAACTACATCATCCACATTAGGTTTATCTATATATACATTAGCTAACTTACTTCCATTCAAAAATACATTTTGAGTTGGATAAGTAGCACCAGTAAATGTTACCTTAGATGAATTTGTTGCGACAATTTTATTGGCTTCTCCATTATCCACTTCAATGTTTTCATAGATAATTAAGTTACCTCCTAAATCTACAGTACTACCGCCATCGACAACAAAAGATTTCGATGTAGTTAATGTACAATTCGCATCCGTTGATAAGTAAGCATTATTGATTAAAATATCTCTATCAACTGTAATGATATTGTTTTCGAAATAAACTTCAGCACCATTTTCTGCAATGAAAGAACCAAAAGAATAATTTAAGTTCTTCAAGATATACTTGATTGGATCTCCACTACCTTTATCATCTACGGTTAGCGTTAATGCCTTAAGTTCTGTTCCTCCTTCTAAAATTGAAGCTAATAAAGCAGCAGCCTCACTTGACCCGGTAAAGTTGGTATCGTCATTTGGTAACTTAACCATTACTTCGCCACCTGTTGTTTTATTAAAGAAAGCAGACCAATTTCCAGAAGGTTTTTGAGCAGTTGCTCTCATCTCTAAAATACCAACACCTGAAACTATACCAAAGTCACCTTGAGAATAATCATTTCCTGTTCTAGTATCTAAAATCACAGTACCGTTAATTTGAACTTCTGATAATTCACGGTCTCTTGCATCTCCTGCTAATACTTTTTTATTAGATTCAATAATAGCAATAGCACCATCTTCTGGGAATTCACCAAGAGCATCAACTCTTGCTCCTTCTTTGTATTTAGTAAAAGTAATGGTCTCAGAACCGATTACGATATCTTCAGTTCCATCTGCTACTAAAGTTACTACTTCCCAAATATCATCTTCCCACTCATGTTCAGTTGATGTTGAAAGTGCAGATGCAGTATAAAATTTCTTGATTCCGGTGGCCATATCATCTGGATTGCCAATAGTATAAATACCACTTAATTGACCACCATTTAATTTACTTAATACATTCGCTTTAGATATATCGAAAGCTACATTGTTATCTGCGAGAGTGATAATACCTGTTTTTTGTTGCCAAGCTAATGTTCCTTCGTAGAATACAACACTTGTATAATCTACTTCATCAGCAGTGGTTTGAAGGATATCTTCATCATGATAATTCAGAATCAATGTTGCATCAAAACCATCAGGTACTTCTACATCATTACCGTTTGCATCCAATGAACTTAGGAACCAAGTATAATCTAATACTCTTGGTGTACCTACAACATCTGACTTAATCAAACTTGGGTAATAATAATCCAATGGAAGAACTTTGATAAAGTATTCTGTACCTCCTGCTACTGCATTTCCTGTGAAGTCTAATTCAACCGGTGAGTATTTTGGATTTCCTTCGATATTAGTACCGATTGGGAAAGTGTAAGAAGCGACATCCGTTCCTACAAATTGTTTGATAATGCCACCATCTCTTTGTTGACCATTAGCTACAATCATTCTTGTTGTTCCAAATCCACCACCCATTGATCCATCTGTAATAGTTGAAGCAGAAGACAAATAAAGTGTCTTTTCTTGAATATGGAATAAACCGTCTGTTAGTTTTAGATCATTATTAATTCTAACAGAATAGAAAACACTTGAGTTGGTTTTATCATCTAAGTAAAGTCCATTTGGTGAACTTACTTCCATGTAATCGAATTCAACAACATCTGTGGTTAAGTATTGAGTAATTCCCACAGGAGCATCAAAAACAACATAATAACCACTTTGAGAAGTTACTTTACCAGAGATATCCTGGTTGGCTCCAATTAGATTGATACTTATTCCGCCAGTTGCTCCATCTAAGTCTAATGTACTGTTAGCGTCAATAGAAAGCATTTCTTCAATATTTACATTTGAACTTACAAAGTTGTCATCAAATTGCATATTACCACTTAGGATAGAAAAGTTTCTAAACTCGTGGTTAACATCATTACCTGAGTAAACTAAAGTAGATTCAGAACCTTCTGTGTAATCTACAGCAAAAGTTGCTCCTGCACTTGCTTTCCATTCTCCGTTATTGATCAACTCTTCCGCATCGAACATTGCGATCTGAGTTGCTCCTTGATCTAAAATAGTTCCTGAAGCTAAACTTGCACCACCTTTAATCTCTGTATCTACTACAAATTCAATCGACCCATCGCGTAGATCTAAATATGGTAAGTGAGTGATATAAGCTTGGAAGTCTGTTGTTTCCTGAGTATCAATAATTATTCTTGCGTTCTCATTGTAAACAAAACGGTTGACATTGAATTTATCGGCATTAATAAAGTAAGCATCTGAGGCTAAGCCTTTACCTCCTTTTAAAGTGAAACTATTTACTCCATCAATATATTCGAAGTTTAAGTTAAACTCTGAATCTGCAGAACCAAATAAGTAAAGTACTCCTTGATCATTAAAATCAGAAATGATTGTTTGACCACCAATACTTACTACGCCTGAATTATGATTAAATTCTAATATACCTACGTTGGAGAAGTTATCCGTTCTTAAATGAGAACCAATATCCAATGTTGCTAGATTTATGACAGTTGAACCATCTCCACTGTAAACATTCTCAATAGAAATTACTGCATCTCCTGATGTACCATATTCTAAGAAATTATAATATGAAGGATCAGCATTTAATAACACATTACCTCCAATAATTTCCAATTCACCTTTTAATTGAATACCTGCTCTAGTACCCGTTACTCTTACTGTAGCTCCATTTGCTACCTGTAATTTACCAGTTGTTGGAATGACAAATTCATATCCTTTTACATCACTGGCATTATTTACATTTAGATCAATGTTTGCATTTAATAATCGAACAGTACCTTTATTTAATAAGAAGTACTTTTCTGAGCTTGTTAAGTCAGTAGCTGTTGGATTTAAGAAACCAATGTTAGACTCAAAATCAACTAAGTCAGTCAAATTGTCTTTTTCAACAACTACCTTCCCTAATTTGATAGATTGATTAGCATCTCCTAAATCATGAGAAATTACTGAATTCTCATTACCAACAAAAGAAGTGTTTACTCTAACATTTGCAGAACTCCAATCGATATAAGTATTCGATGCATTTCCCGTATTTTTATTTACAGTAATATCATTTGATATTGTCATAGTATGATCAACATCTGCTAGAGCATTATCATAAACAAAAGTACTATAACCGCCATCATCATATGGTGTGTTTGAATTATTAATCACAAAGTTCTCACAAGAAATATCTACACTAACACCTCCTTTGTTTTTGAAAATAAGAGTACCATATCTGTAAGCTCCTAATTGAAAAGTCTTTTCAACCTCAATTGAAGTGTTTTCATTTGTTTCTCCAACAATAAAGTTAGTTGTATTAGCCACCGTAAATGAATAGGCTTTAAAATTATCAAAACCTAAATAAGTATAGCTTTCATCTCCCTGAGAATTGATATAAACATTAGGGTAGAAGTTAACACCGTCTAACTCTGTGAACTTAATAAGTTTACTAGTATTCTCTGCTAAACGAACATTTAATTGAGAGCCAGTATTTTTTGCCCAATCACCAAAATCTCCTAATAAGTTGGCATTTTTAGCATCATTTTCGTAAAAATACACCATAAAGATACCTTCTCCAATAACCGCATCTGCCGTTAAAGTTGCATTCTCTTTTACATGAATTCTATGACGAGCAGTATTCGTTTCTGCAAATACAATTCTACTACAAGCCATATCTTCATTGGCGTCGATATGAATACCAGAAACTTTAGATAAGTCTCCTGTCATTTCGCTATCATCAAAATAAACTACATCTCCTGCTTTTGGATAATCTGGAGCAGGGTCTGTTCTATTTGTACCTTCAACCAAAAGCCAATTGTCTGGATTGTTCCATTTATCTCCATCTTCATTTGTACCTGCAAGTTTCCAATAGAATACTCTAGTTTCTCCACTAAACGCTGCTGCGTTACCTACGGTTAAACTGGCATTTTCAGGGTGGATAAACGTATTATTTAAATCCCAATCTTCAACATATTTTACTTCGTAGAATGATCCACTTGAATAATTACCTGAATTACTAGGGTTTGTCTCAGTAATTCCGAACGTCAACGCCTTTCTTTCATAAATTGAAATATCAGGATCCAATGTAGGGTTCAGACGATCTACAGTTAATTGATCACCGTTCAATACTTTACCGGGGAACAATGCTCCAGTATCTACAGTGTAATCAGATTTTGGTAAATATCCTCTAAACTTCATTAACGGGTAATTTGGAATACTTAAATCATCCAAATCGATTCGACGTACATTCCAATACAAATCTATTAAAGTACCCGCTACTGTATTTGCAGTGGATAAAATAGAATTTACAGGTGCAACAGAAATATATCCTCCATCTTCTACTGATGGCATACTATTACCTCCATCTAAACCGACTACAGTTTTAAAAGGTGTGTATTTTTTCTCTCCTAAATCATTCAGAAAACCAATAGGGTAATCTATTTCTACATTTACATTACTGCTATTGTTATTCACAGTATATTGGTCAATTTTTATAGCTACACCCCCATCAGAATCGTTACCATCTGTCATGAAGAAGTTATTGTAATCAATTCCTCCATCATTATAAGATCCAAAACTACCATCTAACTCTAATTTATCAAACTTCATTTGATAACGACCAATATAGATCGTTCCATGTCTATAGTACCCTCTTTCAATATGAGTATTCCCTATGAAAGTCAGTTGATTCTCGTCTGCATTTAGTTTTAGGTTACCAAATCGTCCGCCATCTTCGACATAAATTGTTTGGGCATCTGATTTTAATTTGATTAATGCACTTCTTGGTGTTCCTCCTTCAGCGTAGTAACCAAATTGTCCTGTAGCTCCAATATTTACGGTAGGTCCAAAAGCTCTAATCGAATAATCGCCTTGATAAAATAAACCATTATTGATATGAAGTTCATTGGCAATTCTAAGGATATTACTATCGTTTTGATCTACAGCATCTGATCCACTGTAAGATGTATCAGAAGCTTTAACGTGAGTATCATTACCTGAAGTAACCCTTACAATAGCTTTACTTGTCGAAGGAGAGAAGTCGTAAATTTCATCTTTATCAATGATCACATTATAAAAAATCAATTCATCATCTTCTGCATCATCAATACCTGCTAAAGAATAATCAACATGAATTGTACTCGTTTTTTCTCCGTTGAAAGTTATTGTGCAATCATTTTTCTTATACCCTGAGACTGATTGGTCATAGAAAAATGCATCTTCTTTATTAATAAATAAATCATGACCGATGTCTACTTTATGTGTTCCTGCATAAAATGGAGCATCAATTGTTAGAGTTCCGTTTACCTTTAAATCGTGTTCTGCAGTAATACTAGTAAATGTAAGTGGTCTTAAACTTACTGCTCCATTACCTTTCACCTCAACATTTGGTAAAGGGGCATTAGATGCAATATGAAGTTCTTGTCCGACATCTGTAATAAATACTACTTTACCATTATCACTAACATTATAATTACCATCTCCAGATTCAATTAACATTCCAACGCCTGAATCAGGGCTAGAAGAACCCGTGCCATCTAATGTAATCGTCCCACCTGTCATTGTAAATGAAGTAGTAGAATATGGTAAACTGAATGGTTGATATTTATTATTAAAGTTTTTAATATATAATTCTCCACCTGTCATCGAAAAGGCCCCCTGATGTCCAACTCCTAAAATAGACGTTCTAAATTGTCTCATTTCAGCACGACCTTTTTCGATACTGAATTTACCAGTTTCTCTAAGTGTAACACCATTTTGAGGTCCCACACCTGTCCCATCCATACCCTGATTTATAAAGAAATTACCTTCTCTTACGATGATTTCACCATATAATGTCAATGCATTTCCTTGCTTCATGAATACATTACAAGTAGGGCTATCCAAAATTAAAATGGCATCTCCATCTAGATCTCTATTAGTTGTTTGAGTAGTATTTAGATCAAATTGAATATAGTCACCAATGATAAAAGTTCCCTTTTTAAAATGAGGAATAAAGTCAGTGCTCGTTTGGTTTAAAATGAAGTTAGTTAATCCTCCTTCACCACCATTAATTCTTACTTCATGTTGCTTTAAATCTTTTTCAGTATCAAAGTAATTCAACTCAAAATATCCGTACGAAACACCTCCTTCAAAAACGTTTACTTGAATTGTCTGTGACTTACTTCCTCGGAATCGTAGAGTTGAGCTTCCTAAATCAAATGTACCTCTGTTTTCTAAATTACCATATAGTGTGATAATTTCTTGATCACTACCATTATCCATAAGTGAGGCTCCATTTGCAATATAAATATCACCGTTTATAACTAAAGGAGAGGTATTATCCAGTTTAACTTGCCCTTCTTCAATTTTTAAATGATCTAAAAGTGTAAGGCCTAAAACAGTTAAATCTCCTGCTCCTCTTTTGGTAAATGAAGAAAAAGTATAAACACTTGCAAAAGTGATATCAGAAGCGTTATTCATAATCAAAGTACCTTGACCTTGATTAGAAAATCCTCTATCCACATTGGTATAGCTACCTGTTGGGATACTTTCTTCAATCTCTACTATAAGATCTCCTTCTCCTTTAATTTCGTCAAAATTAATTCCAGTTTGAGCTGCAGGAATAGATAAAGAAGATCCCAAAGATAAATCTAGTAATAGATAATCTTTGTCAACAACATCGGTGTTGAAGATAATGGTATTATCAAATTTGATAAATACCTCGTCTCCATCTTCTGGAATTTTGTTGCTTGGATTATTCACGGATCCATCAAACTCTAAAGTCCAAGAGGTGGGATCGTTCCAGTTTTTTACTGCTACACCATTATTAACGGTGTACCACTTTGTTTGCCCTATTAATGTTTGGGATAGAAATAGTAAAGTAATTAGCAAACAGAAATTGTAAATTGAAGTAATATGTCGGTACATACAAACAGGTTTATAGTTCATTATTTAGTAGAGTACATGTTTATTTAAGAAAATTAAAGATTGTGGGAGCGTATTTTCGAGTGAAGTTTAGTTCAATAAATATTAGTAGTAATAAGTTAGGTACTTATGAACCAGGTAAATAAACACAGAGAAAATGTAACAATCAATCAGTAAAATTACTTCTTAAGTAAACAGCATAATAAGGTCGAATTTATAAAATATTTATAAATAAATGTATTTACGAAAGAAATTTAACAAATTATTCATCATAATAGTTCATTTTCACCTTAAATCTTTCATTATATTGTTAAAAACCCATTTAAGTAATAAAAAACTACTTCTTAAATCTTTTAAATTGTTTTTTAAAAATTTCGGATTCAAATCATTAGCTATTACATTTATGCCTTATGTAAATCAAGTGTGATTTTACAAAAAGAAATTAGCCTAGATGAAGTTTTTAAAATTAGGATGTGCATTAGCGCTATTTTCTGTTTTTGCGTCTTGCGATCAACAGAAAAACAAAGACGCTAACACAGAAGAAGTTGGTGAGGAAATAAGCTACGAAGTTGATACAACAAATTACCTATATAACATTAATATTGATACCCTTGAGGTAGAACAGAATAAGGTAAAACGAAATCAGAATTTATCCGATATCTTAAAAGATGAAGGAGTATCCAACGTTCAAATTTTTGAGTTAGCCAATCAATCCAAAGGAATATTTGATGTTCGCAAGATTAAAGTGGGGAACAATTACACTCTTCTGTTTAAACAGGATAGTACAAAGACCCTCGACTACTTTATATATGATATCGACGATATCAATTATGTGGTCTTTAATTTAGCTGACAGTAATAATGTATTTACTGGCGAAAAGCCCGTAACATTAAACAAGCGAGAGGTAGAAGGTGTGATTACAGCTTCTCTGTATCAAACATTAGTCGACCAAGAAGAATCTCCTTTATTGGTCAACTTACTATCTGATGTTTACGCTTGGCAAATCGACTTTTTCCATATTCAAAAAGGAGATGCTTTTAAAGTGATCTTTTATGAAAAAATTGTTGATGAAAAAGTAATAGGTATTGATCATATCGAAGCAGGGCTATTTACCCATCAAGGAAAAGATTATTATGCATTCGACTACTTATATAATGATAAAAATGAGTATTTCGATGAGTTTGGAAATAGCTTAAGAAAAGAATTTTTAAAGGCACCACTTCATTTTTCAAGAATATCTTCTTCTTTCTCGTACAAAAGATTTCATCCTGTACAAAAAAGATATAAAGCCCACTTAGGTACCGATTACGCAGCTCCTATTGGCACTCCTATACATACCGTTGGCGACGGTGAAATTGTTGCCGCAGGCTATTCCAAGTACAATGGCAATTATGTTAAAGTAAGACATAACTCTGTGTACACCACTCAATACCTGCATATGAATAAAATTAAAAAGGGTATTCGTCGTGGCGTTATGGTCAAGCAAGGAGATGTGATTGGCTTTGTTGGAAAAACCGGATTAGCCACAGGTCCTCACTTGTGTTTCCGATTCTGGAAAAATGGCAAACAAGTGGATCCTAGAAGACAAGAAATTCCTTCTTCAGATCCTCTACCAGATTCTCTGTTAGGTGATTATCACAAATACATTATGCCTATCAAATTGGAATTGGATAAAGACCACTTAATCGTATCGGAAAATGATTCAACAACTGTCGATCCAACATCTTAATCAATTAGTTTCTTTATTTGATGAAGTGAAAATCGGTTTAACCGCATTGGGTCTAGATCAATGGGATGAAAAATACCCACATCGAACCGATCTTCAGAAAGATATAGAGGACAATAGTGCTTATGGTTATTTCGAAAAAGAAGAACTTGTAGGTTATGCTGTTTTCAATCAACTATTTGATGTTGAATACAATACTATAGAATGGTTAAATACTTCTGATAGTTTTATAGTGATGCACCGATTATGTGTTTCTCCAAAGCATCAAGGAAAAGGAATTGCTAAACAGTTTGTTGCTTTTGGAGAGGAATTATGTAAGAAACAAAATATTAAATCCTTACGGTTTGATGCATTTAAAAAGAACCCTATTTCAGGAAAATTGTATCAAAAGTTGGGGTACAAAGTTCTTGGAGAGGTGACTTTCCGAAAAGGACAATTTGATTGCTTTGAAAAAGTATTTTAATAAATGAAAAGGCTTATCGTATCATCAGCCCTGGAATTCATTCCTGGGTTATTAATGATATGATAAGCCTTTATTTTATTTAGATTGACCCACTCTCGTAGATCATCAAATTAGCTTTTTAATGAAGGAACCTCAACGATTTCGTTCACGTCTGCAGCGTAATCTACGCCTTCCACTTTGAAACCAAATAAGTTGAAGAAATCATCAGAATAACCTTTTAAATCACCGATTTCAGAAAGATTTTCTGTAGTAGCGATTGCCCAAAGCTCATCAACTTTAGCTTGAACATCCTCTCTCATTTCCCAATCGTCGATTCTGATTCTACCTTTCTCATCCAATTGCATGTCGTCAGCATAAATTCTGTCAGCATACAAACGTTGGATTTGCTCTATACAACCTTCGTGGATACCTTCTGCTTTCATAATCTTGTACAATAAAGAGATGTACAATGGAATAACAGGAATTGCAGATGAAGCTTGAGTAACCAATGCTTTGTTTACAGATACAACCGCTTTACCGTTGATATCAGCTAACTTGTCTTGGATTTTGAAAGCAGTTGCTTCCAAGTGATCTTTCGCAGCACCAATAGTACCTTTTCTGTAAACAGGCTCCGTTAATTTTGGTCCGATATAAGAGTAAGCGAAAGTCTGAGCACCGTCGGCTAAAACGCCAGCAGCTTTCATCTCGTCGATCCACATTTCCCAATCGTCGCCACCCATTACTTCAACAGTGTTAGCGATATCGTCCTCGTTTGCTGGGTCGATAGAAACCTCAGTTACGTTACCAGTATGGAAGTCAACTGTTTTGTTTGAGAAAACACCACCGATTGGCTTTAATACTGATTTATGTCTTTTTCCTGTGTTAGGATTTGTTCTCACTGGAGATGCCAAAGAATAGATCGCTAAGTCTACCTGACCTAAATCTTCTTTGATCATATCAATAGTTTGTTGCTTGATCTCTTTTGAGAAAGCATCGCCATTGATACTTTTTGCGTAAAGACCCGCTTCTGCTGCATGCTTTTCGAATGCTGCTGAGTTGTAATAACCTGGAGAAGCTGGACGACCTGCTGATGGTCCTTTTTCTAAAAATACACCGATAGTTGATGCTCCACATCCAAAAGCAGATGTAATTCTTGAAGCTAAACCAAAGCCAGTTGATGCACCAATAACTAATACTTTTTTAGCACCATCGATAGCACCTTTCGACTTTACATATTCAATCTGATTGATTACATTTTGCTCACAACCAGTTGGGTGAGCCGTCAAACAGATAAAACCTCTTGTTCTAGGTTCGATAATCATCTCTATTCCTATTTATGTCTTTTAAGTTGTTTCAAAAAGACGTTTTAAATATTGATTTGTCAAATTCAGATGGCAAAGTTATAAAAAATTGAGAAACAAGAATTAAGAATTAAGGATTTTAAAAGGTGATCGTTGTTTTCATTTAATTGATATATATTAAATTATCTTAAATACTAAAGTTTAGGCAAAAATATACCTCAAGAAAATTACTTCTTGAGGTACATTTTTTAGAGATTAATTAAATGAGATACACCCATTTTTAATAGTGATTCTAGCACCATCTCTTACAGTAACTTTCCCACAACTTGTGTGAATTACAGCTGAGCTTCCGCCACCTTGAATTGTGTAAGTGGCTGTTCTACTTTTACCAAAAGTTACCTTTTTAGTACTTCCACCGATTTCTACAGTGTAAGTATGGTCTTGTGAATCCTTGTTCTCATAACGAACAGATACTGCTGCGTATGCATTATACGCAAGTGTCACTAATACTAAGAATAGTGAGAAAGAGATTAGTCTTAAGCTTTTCATTTTATAGTAAAGATTAAAAAATTAGTCATACGAAAATAAACAAATAATCCCCACATTTAAAAATACTTAATGATGTTTATATGTATTGTGCTTCTAAAGCTGCTAAAACATATCTAATATCTGTATCTGTAACTCCTTTTACTTGTTTTTTAATAGTTGTAATCGATTTAGTCTGAAGACTTTCAATTACTTTTTTAATTTTATTTTGATTTTCAGAATCAACTAACTCTTTCACATCAATTCTACCTTGAGCAATGTATTTTGCCAAAAATGTTTCAACTTTAACTTTGGATACCCCCATCTCTCTTGCAATAGCAATAGGCTCTTTACCTTGTCTAAATAAAACATATGCTGTAGTCTGAGGTGAATATTTCTTCTTCTCTTCTGATTTTGGTTTTGCCGTTAAACTGATTTTTTCTTCCTTAATATGATCTGTTTTAAAGCTAGGCTTTCCAATTTCATCCTTCTTCAAATCAGACTTTTTGATGTAGCTTTCCACTAACTTCTCCCCTCTTATCATTTTCTGAGCGGTAGCATAAACACGAGCAGCAATATCTTTTACCTCTGCGGTATAGCCTAAAACAAAACGTTCGCCTTTCAGATCTTCCAAATGATCTGTCGCGTTTTTATGTACCTTCTTTAGTTCTGCATCAAAATATTGTTGTGCCTTCTGAGTACGCTCGTATAAAAAGTCGATATATCCTTCTTCTTGTTTTGATAAAATAGAAGCCACCTGATTTCTAAAACCATCACCTACTTTCTTTAATGTTCTCACCTGCTCTAAAATCTCTTTACCCCAAGGCTTAAATCGTTGCTTTGAGGATAGATTCTCTGTTTTATCGTAAGTCATCAAATGCTCTTCTAAATGCTGAACAAGAAAACTAAGATTAAAAGCAGATAATAAAGTGTTATATATAAAGGTATGTGCTTCTTGTTGTAAGTGAGGCGTCAGTTGCTCAATACTCATGGATGATTTTGTAAACTGACTTAATGTGGCATCAATCGGTACTCCTCTTTCATTAATTGGCGTCGACAAAACCAACCCATCTAAAGAAGTTAATCTTGATAATGCCACATACACCTGTCCGGGAGCAAAGGCTTTTCCAACATCTAAAATGGCTTTTTCGAAGGTTAAACCCTGACTCTTATGTACCGTAATCGCCCAAGCCAACTTGATAGGATATTGAATAAATCGACCTATCAATTGCTCTTCTACTTCTCCTGTAGCCTTATTGAGGACGTATTTTTTATTTTCCCACTCGTAATCTTCTACTTTAAATTCTGGAGTGCCATCATCAAATTTTACCCAAACATCTTTAGAATCACATTGTGTGACCTTCCCTATTTTACCATTAAAATATTTCGATTCACCGGAGTAATCATTTTTAATGAACATCACCTGTGCGCCTTCTTTAATTTTTAGATGTTCTGCATTGGGATATTGATGTTCTGGAAAATCGCCTTCTATATCTGCTGAATAGGTAAATTCCTTTGTTTTTAACTCTTTCAACCACTTTTGATTCTTCTCATCGGCGGTTTTATTATGTGTTGTGAGGTGGATGTACCCATCGTCTGATGATTGCTCAAAATCTGCATCATAATGCGTATTCAAAACTTTCACATCGTTAGTAGTCACCTTGTTTTCCCTAAAATGATTTAAAATATCGACGAAAACAGGATCCGACTGACGATAGACTTTCTGTAATTCCACATGCACTGGTGGGAATTGTCGTAGCACTTGTGCATTAAAGAAATAACCATTCTGATAGTAATTTCTTAAATACATCCACTCATCTTGCTTAATTACTGGAGGCAACTGAAGCATATCTCCAATAAACAATACCTGTGCACCTCCAAAAGGTAAATCCTTTCGAATTCTAACATGCCTCAAAACTCTATCGATGGCATCGAGCATATCTGCTCTTAGCATACTGACTTCATCAATCACCAACAGCTCCATACTACGAAGAATATCTCTCTTCTTGGAGTTCATTTTAAAGCCTTTAAATAAAGATTTCGACGTATTTATATGTGCTACAGTTGTCACATTTTCGGGTAATTCCAATTGCTCATCAGGAATAAAAGCCCCAAAAGGCAATTGAAATAAAGAATGCACAGTCACCCCTCCTGCATTGATCGCAGCAATGCCTGTAGGTGCACAAACCAACACATTCTTATGTGTATTTTCTCTTAATGATCTTAGTAAAGTTGTTTTGCCCGTTCCGGCTTTTCCTGTGAGAAATAAGTTACAATTTGTGGTATTTACATACCGAGAAACCAACTCAGGTAATGAATAGTCTTCCATGAATCGTTTGTGTGTTTGATGAAGAAAACGATGATTTCTTAAAGTTGGGAAAAATATTTTTTGATAACAAGAAGAGGGGGGGGATTTGAGGTAGCAGGTAGCAGGTAGCAGGTAGCAGGTAGCAAAGTTGACGTTTGTTTTTTTAAGTTATAACTAATAAGGAATAACTTATAGGTTTGGAGTGAGGAACTAGGAACTAGGAGTTTTTTTAATCGCTCTTCACAATTCATTTTTCACTCTTCACTGGAAATTTCCAATTTCCCCAACGAGCGTTAGCATCACTAATCACGTTTTTCATTTTTAACTTTTCATTTTTAATTTATAAATCGCTTTTCATTTTTAATTTAAAAAAACCTCGTGATTTGAAACTGATACGCAAAATCCGACACTCTATACTCATCATTCGGACCCGATCTCGAATATTGCCAATTGGCCATGAAAGACCCATCCATTTGATCATTAAATCTTTTCCCTACACCAATACCCACTTTTGATACATTATGGAAAACTTCTGGGATATTATCTCTAATTGGATAAAAATACTCTGCTACAAAAGGTAAGTAAACATTTTTATGTTTTCGAAAAGGTGTAAATGAACCAAATAATTTTGATCTTAATCTAAAATCAAAATTATAAGATTTATCGAGTAGCCATGAAAGTCTTTGTTCGTTTTTAATTTGAAAGTTTAAAGAGTAAAAATCAGTTTTTATGAATTTGATGACTACTGCTTGCCATGGTCTAAGTTCAAACCGGTTATCGATTGCTTGATCAAAATGATAATAAAAAGCTACTCCTCCTTTTATATCAAACGTTTTGCTTAAATGATAATTTACTGATGTTTCATGATAGATTTTATTCCAATAATTATCAGAGAAAATGGTTTCATATCCAAAATCAAATAACCAATTGAAACGTTCGGAAGTTTGAAGGTGAAAATAAAGATCCATCCACAGTTGCTGATTGACCACATCTTTTTTTACTGGATGTTTTTCTTGAGCATCAACAGAAAAGGAAATAAAATTTAGCAGTAGAATTAGGTTTAAAATGTATTTTTTGAAAGTAGGCATTTATTTGAGTCATCATGAATTTGAGTGCGAATTTATAAATTTTAAATGGATTGACAATTGTTTAAATCAAAATAACTTTAGCGTTTTTGATACCGGAAAAAGGTCTAAAAATATTTATAATCTACTCTTTTACTATATATTTACAATTCAAGGTAAACTTCAACAATCAATTTCATGCGCAAACTTTTAATTGGCTTATTTTTTTTACTTAGTTATTCGTTACACAGCCAAAATAAACACTTTAAGAAAACACCTATTCCTAATTGGGTGGATAAGATCGAATTTAGTGATGATGCTTTTAAAGATAAAAAAGGTATCAGTACTCAGTATTTATTAATCTCTGATCAAACCAACCGACTTACACAAGAATCATATTACGAACAAGCTTATAAGGTGGTTGATATTGAAGCAGTACAATCTTCTTCCAATTTCAACATTTCTTTCGATCCTTCATATGAATCTATTCATATCCACAAGTTGGAGATTATTCGAAATGGTAAAACAATCAATAAACTTGATGTTCGTAAGTTTGAAGTGATCCGACAGGAAACGGATTTAAAAAATTACCTTTACAACGGCACAATGTCGGCGATACATCAATTGCAAGATGTTAGAAAAGGTGATATCATTTCTTATGCTTATACTCGAAAAGGATTTCATCCGTTCCATAGGCTGAAATTTGGATATACCTTTTATCAAAATCACTCCACCCCTGTAGCTACAATTTACACAAAGCTTATCCTCTCAAAGGATGAAAAAATTATTGAAAAAGTATATAATCAAGCTACTCCATTTAAAAAGGAAGTAAAAGGGAACTTGCAGATATTAACTCAAAGAGGAAGTGGTATGGAAGATTACACTTATGAAGATAATGAAACTGCTTGGTTCAATGGATTTAAATATGTTCAATTTTCTACGTATCAAAACTGGAATGAAGTAGTAAATTGGGCTTTACCAAAGTATAAATACAATAAAAATGAAATAAGAAAGATCTGGGAGAAGGAAAAAACTAAATTAAAAGGCACTACAAAACAGTATAAAATTCTTTCTTGGATACATTTCATACAAGATGAAATTCGATATATGGGTATTGAAAATGGCATTAACGCTTTTCAACCTCATAGCCCCACTCAAGTGTATAATCAGCGTTATGGCGACTGTAAAGATAAATCTCTTTTACTTACAGCCTTACTTCGAGAGGAAGGTGTGGAAGCTTACCCAATGTTAGTCAATACTAGAGGTAAATTGATGCATCAAAAAATTCCTGCTCCTAACCGATTTAACCATTGTATTGTTCAGTTAATTTATAAAGGAAAAGAGTATTATATCGATCCTACTATGAATAATCAAGGGGGTGACCTTCCTAATTTTGCAACTCCAAATTATTATTGGGGTTTAGTAATTAAGGAAGGAAATGACACATTAACGAAGCTTCCTAGGAGTATCATATCGAAAATGGATGTTCAAGAATTAATTGATCTCGATTCTATTGGAGGAGGTGCTGACATTACTATTCGATCAGAATATTATGGGCCAAAAGCAGATGATATGAGAGCGTATTTCTCAAGAAATGACCGTGAATTTATCACTGATAAATATGAAAAGTATTATGCCAATTTATATGAAGGAGTTACCGCAGTTAAACCTGTAAAATTCTTAGATAACGATAAAAATACTACTGGAAAGATCATCATTGAGGAATTTTATCATACAGATAGTGTTTGGGAAGGAACTACTGACAGTATGACAATTCTTTTCAGGGTTTCTCCTTTTCTTTTATATAGTGAAGTCTCTTTTGATAAAGTACATCAACGAAAAACGCCTTATTATATAAGCGAACCTATAGATTATCATCAAGAAACTAAGGTAAATTTACCTATAGAATGGGGCTTGAATGAATACGATACCCCTGTAGAGAATGAGTTCTTTAGTTACCGTTACGTGGTCAAAGAAGGAAATAAAAGCAATCAATATTCTGTTATTTATGATTATAAGCAGGACTCTAATTATGTGAATGCAGAGATTGCTAAGAAAGTAATAAAAGATGGAGAAAATGCATTTGATAATGCTGAATACACAATTACTTATAATGTAGGACAGGATAATGATAATGTCGAGGTTGAAAGTGATAGTAAAGTAAGCTATGCAAGTATTTTTCTATTCCTCTTCTTTTCTATGATCTTTGCTTATTTTGCTAGAAAGATCTATTTCAATTTTAATCCTCCATCTTTGGGTTCTGGAGAAAGTTGGGAGTTTGGAGGCTGGTTGATACTACCTTTATTCGCCATCTTATTCTCCCCATTAAGAGTATTATATGATGTCGTTTCAACAGATTATTTTTCACCTTTTTTCTGGAGTAACTTACAATCATCTGACAACAGTATTCAATTATTTTTATTAGTTATATTGGAGTTTGCTATCAATTCTTTTACTCTTGTTCTAAGTATATTAACCTTGTTTTTAGCTTTCAATAAAAGAACAAGCACAAAGTATTTTTACTCCGCATTATTAATAACAGGATTAATTTTCCCACTTATCGATAATGGATTTTATTATTTAATTTTCGAAGAATTCACTGATGCTGACCGTAAAGAACTGTCATCACAAGTTATTAAATCTTTAAGTGCCTGTACAATTTGGATTCCATATATATTTTATTCTAAAAGGGCTAAGAATACTTTTACCAAAACATATATACCCAAAGAAAGTACACCTATTGATGTCAAAATCTCATAGTAAATAAAAAAAGGTGAAGAAAGTTAACCCTCTCTTCACCTTTTTTATTTTTATAAAGTACTTTTTATAAGAATATATGTGTCTGCAAAACCAAACCATGTACACGATCCGGACGTTCACCCGACCAGTTTGGTTGTGTATTAGCATATTCTAAAGTCAACTTCGCATTATGTCCGTTGATAAACCAATTGACACCCAATTGCACACCGTCGCCGGCATTATCAAACGCTTTGAAATTTCTAGTACTGTATGCAACGTAAGGCATCATTCTACCTTGCTTTGTTGTGAAAGGTAATAAGTAACCAAATTGTCCATAGAACGAGTTACCTGTACCGTATGTTGTTCCGTAGTGATACTCATCAAAACCATAATTAAAATTATAGTAAGCTACATAAGCATTAATGGCTCCATTTCCTACAGGTGCATCATAATACGAGTCCACTGCGAAGTGATTCACATCTCCTCCTTCAGGAAGGTCATTTTGCATTTTCACTACACCATTATTATGATTGAAGAAACCTGCACCGATATTAAATACTTTCTTTTTTCCTAAATAAGAACCTGTTCTAAATGGAAGTTTGTTCGATTCTTTATCCAAGAAGTTATATTCAAAATATCCTTGTAAAACTAGTTTCGCATCATTACCTAAAACTCTTCGACCAGAGTAAGTCACTGATCCGTTTTCCAAATCATCTTGCTCGGCAGATCCTAATGCATTACTTATAGGTTCGTTAATAGATACTTGGTATCTTAAACGACCCAAAAAACCTTTCGCATACACACCTACATGACGACCGAATTGATCTGACAAACCTAATGATGCCCATGACTGACGATAATTGTCCATCGTCATAAAGTTTAACGTTCCAGAATTGGACATTCTACTTAGACCGTTCCAGTAGTGAAGACCTGCACCAATAAACAAAGTTTCGTTATTGGATACTTTAAATTCACCCCAAGCATCGTGTAAGAAAATCTGGGTTGTATTTACCGTACCATCAGTTGTATTTCTATTTCCCAATGGATCCATATTGTAGGCATTTACATTATTGACACCAAAGTGAGTCAATACCATAAAACGCTCTGAAATTTGGGCGTAAGCCAACATACGTGTACGACGAATATTTAGACCAAACCCAGAATCATCGGCCATATTGTTATCCGCAATTTGGAATTGATTCCATAAGATAAAACGGATGTATTTTTGACCATCATCTGAAAGGTCTAATTTTAAAGGCTTGTACTCCGTCTGTACAACTTCGTCCTTTTCTTTTTTTGGTTTATCATCAGATGCTTTTGAGGTAATTGATGAAAATGATAATAGTATGAGTACTATTGAGAAGACGGTATAAGTGTGTTTCATTTGTAATTGATTAGTAGTATTGTATATCAATTTTTGATGATTACTACGTTCAGTTGTCTGTTTATAAATGCAAAATTAGTTAGTTGTATCAAGTACTTTTGATGATGATCGTCAGCGATTTAGCATTATTTACAACACCAAAAAGGCCACCTAAATAGGTGACCTTGATTGATAATGGAACTACTGTTCTATTTTACCCTCCTCTACTTTACTTTGTTTCGTATTGTTTCTTGATTTCTTTGAAATTTTCTCCGTTAACTTCCTCCCCTGTTATCACATAATGATCAACGGCTAACATGTAATCAGCTAACTGCTTTCTGAATTTTCCTTTAGCCAAGCTTCCCATAAAAGCAGGCTTGGTTCTATAATCGAAAGTGAACACCAATTTTGAGGTTTTATCATCCACTTTTACTACATGATATACTCCATATGAGTATTCAGGAATGAGTGGTAAACCTTGGATATGAGTTATTTGCACTTTAAACTTCATGTTTTCAGGATCGTAATTCACTTGCTTCTCTTTTACATATTTCTTTCCATCCAATGTAATCGAACAAATTCTTTCTGCTCCTTCACACCCTTCTGATACTCCTTCTTGAGAATATTTGGAATCGACAACGAATGGATGTGATTTGTGAACATCACCGAACTCTTCCCCAACCACTTTCCAAACAGCCGCCGCTGGAGCTTTAATTTCTCTTGAAACTTGTATGTGTTGTGTTTTTTTATCTTGGCCTAAAGTGATGAATGTGTATAAAATAGCCAATGCGAAAAATATTGATTTCATAGTATTAGAATTTAATGGCCTAAGCCAGAGTACATGTTTTGTTTTTGTCTAATACAAAGGTGATGTATTCGCCTTACTATCAATTGGTCGATTGGTTCAAAGAATTGGAAAATTGGTTCAACAATCGAAAAGTAGCTCACCCTACCAACGTTAACATTTGTTCTCATTAAAACTTAATCTTTCTTAAAAAGGTCTCCGTATAAATAATTAATCTCACTCGAAAAAATTCATTGTTATGTTATTAATATTCATCATCTCTACCACTATCAGTTTAATTCAAAAAATGGGTCAAAAAGAGTATAGTTTATAATAAACCTACTTTAACTGATCGTTGTGTTATACTCATAACACCATACAATCCTTTTATAAAGAAACATCTTACTGTTTAATCAAAACAGTAATAAAAATATAGAGCTTTTATAAAGTCTACTTGACCGTTAAGGCAGAGTAGAAAATAAAGAAGATCACCATTATTAATCATTTTAATTAAAAATGAAAAGTCAGGTTTACTGACTAAAACCTTGTAAAACACAAAACTACAAGGTAAAAGATATAGTATATTTGTTAAGATTAAGCTATTAAGGGGCCGAACTTTGTTGGGCTCTTTTTTTATTTCAAGAATTTTAGGGATTTATTGATGAATCTGAGAAAGAAACCTCCAAACGTCATCAAATAGCCTGAAAAGATTGATTAATTTATATGAGAAACCCATTACTTAACTATGAAATATATAAGCATTCTACTGATGTTGATGATTACATTTAGTTGTTCATCCCCATCAAATGAAAAAAAAGAAGCTGATGTAAAACCTAATGTATTATTACTCATTGGTGATGATATTGCCTTTGGTGATTTAGGTATTTATGGCTCTGAAATCAATACTCCTAATTTTAATCGTTTGGCAGAATCGGGTGTTCGATTTACCAATTTCCACGCCTCTCCTGTTTGTTCTGTGACCCGATCGATGCTCATGACAGGTTGTAATAATATCGAAATTGGTTTGGGATCTTTTGATTACTCTTTCTACCCTGCCTCAAAAGGAAAACCTGGATATGAAGGCTACCTTACCGAAAATGCAGTGACCATGTCTCAACTATTTAATGATGAGGGCTACGAAGTCATTAAAGTAGGAAAATGGCATTTAGGAGGTGAAGAAGCAGGTGGTTACGGACCTTTACATTGGGGATTTACCAAAGAGTTTGGTATCCTATCGGGTGGATCAAACCACTGGAATAATTTGAGAATGACGCCTATTTTCTCTGATCCTGATTTCATGCACAAAAAATTTGAAGAACATTGGACACTGAATGGTAAGAAATATGACCGTCCCGAAGGTGTATATTCAGGAGAGTTATATACTAATCAGATGCTTGATTTTATTAAGGAGGCACATCAAAATGGGAAACCATGGTTCTCTTGGATGGCGTTTACTACAGCTCATTTCCCAATTCAAGCACCACCAGAATTAGTGGATAAACATTTCGACTTTTACTTAAAACATGGTTATGAAGGCTTGAAGCAGTTCAGGTATAAAAGATTAAAAGAAAAAGGATTGATCTCTCATGATGCATCTCCTGCACCTGAAAATGATTTGGTAAAAAAATGGAATCAACTTTCTGATGATGAAAAGAAATACCAAGCGAAAGTATTTGCTACTTATGCTGCTGAAATTGAAGATCAAGACAATAGAATTGGTCAGATTTTAGATTACCTACAGTCATCTGGACAGTTAGAAAATACCATGATCGTCTACCTTTCTGATAATGGGCCTGAAGGAATGGAAGCCGAAAATCCGAATACAGGAAATCAGGTATTTGGTGAGTGGATTGCCAATAATTACGACACCTCTTTTGAAGGTATCGGTACAGCCAATTCTAGTAATTACATCGGTACGGCTTGGGCCAATGCGGCAACAGGTGGACTTTCTTGGTGGAAATGGTTTATCGGTGAAGGTGGTGTTCGGGTACCAATGATTATCGTTCCTCCAGGTGCTACAAAAGAAAATTATAAACGTGCAGGAGAAATGTCGAATGCAGTGATGTCTGTAAAAGATCTTCCTATGACTATTTTAGATTATGCCGGTATCAAACACCCTGGGGATACTTATAAAGGCAAAAAAGTACAGGCTCCAAGTGGGATCAGTGCTCGTGCTTTCTTAGATGGGTCATCGGATATTGTTAGAAATGATAATCAATGGTATGCTTTCGAATTGTTCGGTAACGCCTATATCATGAAAGGAAATTATAAATTGATTAAAGTCCGTAAAGGTATGTTTGGGGATGGAGAGTGGCATTTATACGATGTCGTAAAAGATCCATCAGAAAGTAAACCTTTGGAAAAAGAAATGCCGGGTCGCTATAAAGAGATGTTGGGTATTTATAAACAATACGAAAAAGACCATCAGTTGGTGCAGGTGGATGAGGCTTGGAATGCGTTTAAGGCGGCGAGTGATTGATGTATTACTCTTTAAAAGTAAAAACCTACTTCAATTACAATTGGAGTAGGTTTTTAATTATACTAAAGTTTAATTAAAAAAATGTATTAAACCTCAATAGTTTTCATATTCGTTTCCGCTTCAATTGCACGAATTATTTTAATGATGGTTTCGATTTTAGGACTAGTCTTTCCAGATATTGTTTTATACAAACTATTTTTATGTAAACCTGTTAATTCAGAAACCTTCTTTACGCCAATGTATTTTACAAGTGTTTCCACGGCATGAATAATGTCGATGCTATCCCCTTCAGCCATGGCGTACCTTAACATGTAAATAGCTGTTTTTACATTGGAGATTTGTTCATGTGATTTATATGGGGTTACCTCTGTTTTCATCATTCAAAGATTTTGTTTTAATTCAAATGCCTTTTTGATATCGGCTTTTTGTGAACCTTTATCACCACCTACAAGTAATATGATGATTTTACCATTATCATTTGTAAAGTATATTCTATAACCTTTTTCAATTGATAATCTTAGCTCATGTAATCCATTTCCAATAGGTTTAACATCACCAAACATTCCTCTTTCTAACTTCCGTATTCTTAAATCAATAGCGACAAAAGCTCTTAGTGATTTTTTTTCAAGTTTAGAAAACCATTTTTCAAACTCTTTAGTTTTTTGAATCGAAAAGTTAGTTGGTGTTTGCATATCACAAATTTAGCCTGTAAGCTAATGAAAACAAAATGTATTATGTTATATTTTATCTTATGCAAGATCAAATAATATTTCCTAATTTCTTTGTTAACTCTTTGAAAAATAAGAATCAACAACTCATTTTTTACTTGAATGAATTTTGTAATCTATCAATAATTCCCCTTTCGTCATGTCTATTGGCTCAAAGCTTACATAACAAGTATCTCCATACCAGTCTCCATGATATTTTATCTCGAACTCATTTTGGATGGTGTCCATTTTGACATAAGTTTCAGGAACTCCAATATACAATAGCCCCTTACCGTCAATATTTCCCTTCATGATTAATTCCCTAGAATATGGGTGAATTGCCTTTTCATCAATATGAAATTTGGTAACTAATTTTTCTGAATGAAGTTCCCTTTTTATTATACCCTCGCTTGTCCAGTCACTAGGAATTTGGAGATAAAGCTTTACGAGGTAAGCTGTTAAAAGGACGCAAGAGAAAATAAAAATTAGAGAGAAAGTTATTGTTTTTTTCATTGTTGATGTGTCTTTGATTTATAACAAATATCTTCTCCCCATACTGAAGTATGGGGCTGGAAATAATTAGATTGGTAAAGACTGAAGTCTTTACCAATTTTGATGTGTACTGCTATTCACAAAGCAACAATTTAGTGTTGAAAAATTACTCGTCCAAGCCTTCAGGACTTTAGTCCTGAAAAGGCATAATTATCACTAGCCCCAGAATTTATTCTGGGAACTTGTGATTGGGGACTATGATCTAGGATCCGGGATTGAGAAAACTGGAATCAATAAAATCTATTAATCCTTTAGATAAACCACCTTTACAAACCCAACAAACCATAATGATCCAACGATAATAGCAAAAATTGTATTTTTCCACCAAAAAGACCAAAAGCTAAAAATTGTAACCCTTCCTGAAGAACTATTAACTAATACATCAAGTTGTGTTCCTTCATAATAAGGCACGTACTCCATCAATGTCTCTTTTCGAGAATTATAATTTTCGTTTAGTTTAACTGTTATATAGTAAACAGTACCTTTGCGATATCTACTAGTTCCTCCTCCACCACTATAAAGTTCATAATTAACAACTTCTGCTGTAGTTTCATCTGAAGTAAAGTAAGCATATATATTGGGAAAATGTGATATAATTATAATTAAAAATAGTCCACCTAAGAGTATGGTTATGTTTTTCATGAATCAATCAGAAGTTTTTTGTTTGCTTGTTTAGAATTATCTCTAATGTAAAGAATAGCTAAAGCTTTATCAACGAAATACAGAAAATATTAATTGGATTATTTAAATTGTAGATGATCAATAATTTACAAAATATGAAACTTCTAATCCACATCTCCCTAATTCTATTACCATTCTATTCGTTTAGTCAAGGACTTTATGACATAATGGTTATAAACTATGAACAAGAAGGATATCCCTGTAACCTTGATTCTTTAGATGGTGAACCTGTGTATGACATTGTAGAAGCACCTGCTTCTTTTGAAGGTGGTATGCGAAGTTTTTATAAAATAATAGGACAAACTTTAACCTTCCCTGATGAAATGAAACAACGAGGGGCTGTAAAATTCTATTTCAGCTTTATTATTGATAAAAATGGTGAAGTTAGGAATTTATGTTGCTCTGAATCAATAACTGAAGAAAGCATAAAAGAATTCATAAAATTGATGAAAGGAAAATGGATTCCTGGTAAACAGAATAATAAAAAAGTTCATCAAAAAATGGTTTTAGCCTCCTCTGTTAAGTTTGGATAAACTTTTGATACATAACAATCAACAACACATTTTTTACTTTATTCTTCTGGCCCTGCCACCTATATGATACATAAAACAACACTACAAAATCAAACGGCTTCTTTTTTTGATATCTCTTCTGAAGGTACTCCTGCTCATTTTTATGGAGCGAACGGTTTCCCCTCTCATGTTTATGAAGAATTGCTGAATGAATTAAGCGGAACTTTTGCATTAAAAAGTCTTCTGCTCAGAGCTTGTTGGGATGATATTCCTACTCCAAAAGGTCAGGTAAAATGGCAAGTGTATGCAGACGATTTGATTGAATTTATCGAACAAAATTATGATGAACCCATTGTTGGCATTGGTCATTCTCAAGGGGCGACGGCTACTTTATTGGCCTACATCAAAAAGCCGGAATTGTTTAAAGAGTTGATATTAATTGAACCTGCTTCGGTATCAAAATTAATTCAACTTCTTTTTCATCCTCTTCCATTATGGATCAAAAAGAAGATGAAACCCATGATTGCTACTTTAGCTAAAAAAGAAAAATGGGAAGATACGCTCACATTTTTTGAATACTTGAGAGAAAATCAAGGGTACAAAAGATTCGACGATCAACAGTTGTTTTTATTGGCACAACGTAGCTTAAATACCAATTCAGAATTGGTGTTTCCTGCTTCTTGGGAGATGTTGAATTATGGACTTCCTGTCAACCTAGATCAAATTATTAAAAACGTAAAAGTCCCATTGAAGATTATTGCAGGCAAACCTTCTCTCTTCTTATCTGAGAAAGTGAGAAAGTATTGGAAGTCGCTAAATCCTAATCTAAACCTTGTGGAAATTACCGATTATGGGCATTTACTTCCTTTAGAAAATCCATCGATTACGGCTAAGGAAATTCTAAACCGTTAGTGACTTTCTGAAATCGGAAGGAGAGATATTGTATTCCGATTTAAATAATTTAGAGAAGTACCCGATATCGTTAAAACCGCAATCGTAAGCAATGTCTGAGATACGTTGATCAGTCACACGAAGTAAATTCTCAGCCTTCATCAAACGCTTTGTTTTGATGTATTGATTTGGACTTGTATTGAAAACAGTCTTGAACTTTCTTTTAAAAGTGGATAAACTCAATCCCGTAAAGAAGGCCAAATCTTGTATGCTCAAATCTTCGTAAAGATGGGCGTGAATCACTTCCTTAAAGTCATATTCCTTGGTTTGGAATAAGCTTTTCAACATCAATTTGATACTTCCGTCTTGATCTGAATTTAAAAGAATCATGATCAATTCCCTCATCTTGAGTTTGAGTAATTCCTCCGTCATCATTTCTTTATTTTCGAAATAGAATAACATAGAAGAGATAAACAACTCTATAGCGTTGTTAGGCTCAATACTCAGTATAGCCTTGTGGTCTTTACTTTCTTTTTGATGAAAGATGGATGGAATATCATCATCGTAAATCTCCTTTAGAAATTCTGGTGATAAGTTCGCAACAAAAACCTGTGATTTGGAAGCATCTTCATTCTCGTCCCAAATATTTACGAAGTTATCGCACTTCATGATAAACATATCACCTGATGATAACGAGAGGTGATGATCGGGAACATATAAATTCGTCGAACCATTAATAATTTTGACAAAACGGGCCTCATCCTGTAAAGTCGCATTGGCTTTAAAGGGCGGTTGGAATAGAGAGGTTCCAATCATGGGTTTGCCGATCATTTCAAAATTATAGAATTCGAAGCTCATGGGAGTTTGGGGATTAGGAGAGGTTGTTCTTTGCTTATGTGTGGTTAGAGTTATTTATCCACATGCAATTCGGAGGGGTTGCACCCCTCCTTGTGTATGGTGGTATATTTTGAGTTTATAGTCTTGGATGTGTTTAATCACTTTATAAATAATACTTTTTATTTTGAGTAAGTAATTACTGTATTATCGGATGGGTTACACCCATCTTTTGTGATTATATTGATCCAATTTCTATAATCAGTCAAATAACATTTAGAATGTTTTTGTCATGTTCTCGTTACAGACAATCGTAAACTCATTCTTTCCTTTGTTCGCTTCGTCTAACTTCGATAAATCAGCTTGCTGAACAAAAGAAATGACTGCACAATTGGCTTTTTTATAGTATTGATTCACATACCAAACTGTTCCTTCGTGATCTTTTGAGTGGAAGTTACCGTTGAAATGAATCATCATTTTATTCTTATTTTTCTTTACTGCTTTAGCAATACTATATCCCATTGTTGCGTCCTTGATGGCTTGTGCACAAACAAAGTTTTTGGCTTTTCCTTTCATTCCATGACCGGCCATCATTTGTTCCATCTCTTTGTAAGATGGTAAATCGAACGGCACTTCGATAGGTAGTGGAGCCATTAATTTTTGTGCTTTCTTATCCAATGTCTTTAATGTATCCAAGCCTTGTTTTGCGACTAGACTAGCATATCTTCTTGGCACATTGGTTGCAAAAAATGGAGCGTTAATTTCTTTGGCAAAATCTACTAAAGGTGCATAGTCTGTTTTATAGTTGTCCCATGCTTTTCCGTCTTTAATTAAAACGGCTTCCTTTACTAACCCTTTTAAATACTCATCCAATACCAACTGATTGTCTTTTTCGAACATCTCTGCCCCGAAAATCACTTGGTTGTCTTTTGCTTTGGCTAGAGACTTAGATAATTCGAATTGTAACCAATGGGCAATCGGGTTATTGTGCAATTCTCCAAAGAAAACCACGTTATAACTTTCCAATTGAGCCGACATCTCTTCGAATGTTACCTCTTTTCCCTCTTTATCAAAAATTTGATAGGCTTTTAATTGTGCATTCACCGTAAAAGAACTTATGATGAGAATTACTGATAAAAGAAGTTGTTTCATTGAATTTAGTAGAATTAAAAGTGTTTTATGGTGAAGTGATGTGCTTCACTTTTATGAATGTCGTGAAATAATTTATAATTCAAAAAAAAATGAATTGGTATGATTCTATTCTGGCCTTCTTATGGTTCGCTCCTCATGACGCGGGCACAGGTCGGGAGACCTGCGCCAGTTATTTTTTTATATACCATCAATATACACTGATTCGATTCATATAACCACATCATGCTTTTAATTATTCGGCGATGATTCTTTGGAATTTGAACATAGGGAAACCTTTCGTTCCTGAGTCCAAATCGTAGAAGTCAGTGAATACTAATTTGTATAATTTTTTATCAGATGATTCGATGATGTAATACTGATCTTCTACAATCTTATAAGTAAATGTTGCGAAGTCCAACGCTTTCCAATCTGAACCAATTGATGCTGCATCTGATGATAAAGTAATAGCTGATGCTTCTTCGAATGTAATATCATCATAAGACACGAAAGTCTGACCTTCACCTTCAATTTCTTCTTTATTTAATCGAATAGCTTTCACATTTGATGTATTGATTAAACCACCTGTCATATAATAAGGAGTGGCTGTTCCTTGGTCATCATAAGTGATACCGTGGTAATAGGTCATTACGATATCCCAACCTTCTGGACCTGCTCCTGTTGTGTTCTCTTCTGGAATATCAAATGTATAATACTCTACGTCGTTCCAATGTACCCCTGTTGTATCGGCGTTAGCATCTGCAGAAGCTGCATCCAAGTTTATATATACCTGACGGTTGTAATCTAACTCAGTAGTAACTACCGGTCCTCCTGGATATTGTTCTTTCTCAATTTCAACTACTGGCATTCCATAAAGTGATACTTGTAAATCGTGAGAAGATGTATCTTCAGGAACGATTGCTTCTGTATGGTCATCGCTGTTACAAGAAGATAAGATAGCAATAGCTGATAGGAATGTAATGAACTTTTTCATTGTTATAAGTTTAATTTTAGTGAGGTGTTGGCCTCGTTTACTTTTTGTTTAAATTGATTTTTAGAGAGACGAAATACGTTCTCCCCCATGCGATCAAAGAAGATGATCCTCCTGAATGTGCACCTCCACTAGCAGAGTTATTTACATTGGTGACATCCAAAATATTTTTCACCCCGGCAGAAACCGAGTACCTTTTATTCTTAAAGTTTTTGGTAGTAGAGAAGTTCAGCATACTGTAGGCATCTGTATACCCTTCATTCACCACTGAATTATTGTCTTCGTCTGTTCCCAATAACAACTGCGTACGTTTTCCGGTGTATTTGTAATCCAGTCTAGTCGATAAATCAATCGATGGCCAGAAGTAAGAAAGTGAGGAAACAAAATCGGTAGAATATCTAAAATCGAAGTTTCGGTTGTTTTCCAAATCATAGCTGATTCCCGTTAACGTCACCCCTCCATCTACTTTCAATTGATTATTAAAATTGTAGGATACTTTAAATGTTCCTCCCTGTGTTTTCTTCTGTGAGATGTTCATGTACACAAAAGAATTGCCTTCTCCTTGGGCCATATCAATCACATCAAATAAGTGGTTGTAAAACCCTGTTGCTTCAAATCTCAAAACAGACTTTGATGATAGATCAAGATCTTTATTCAGGTTGGCAGTTGCACTGTAAGACGTCTCTGGAATTAGATCTGGATTACCGTAGATTTCATGGTTAGCATCCACAAAATGCATGTACATTTCTTTAAGTGATGGAGCTCTAAAACCTTTTGCGAAAGAAAGGCGACCTGTCCAACGAGCTTCATTTTGATACTTTACGTGGGCAGAATAAATCAAAGGAGCATCAAATTGATTGTGATGAATAAATCTTGCTCCGGGTTGTAGTGACCAATTTTCATTCAACTCAATATTTAATTGCGTCCATAAAGAGTTTTCTGTCAAACGCTCGTCCCCTTTCATTTTAGAACCCTGCCCCGTTTCGTCGGTGAATTCGTAACCTGCATCAAACTTAAACCAATCATTTAATCGTTTTTCGTAAGACATTCGGGCATTCCAAGTTTGGAAAGCGTCGTAGGTATCATCACCTTGTTGTTCTTTTATACCTTCATCTAACTTTAGGAAATAAGTTTGACCGGTACGATCGTAAATATTGTAAGAGATCATCCCTTGGAAAGCATCTCCGTTCGAAAAGTTCTTGTTAAACTGACCATACACTGTTCCTCGATCTGTTGTATAATAGTTGTCGAATGCTCGAATCGGATTGGCATTATTGGTATAATTTCCAACAATCTGAAGGTCTTCTCTACTGAAACGACCACCTACTTTTGTGTTCCATCCTTTCCATTTATATCCATAATAGACATCTGCATTGTACTGGTCTTTTGGATTGAAAGACATCGCTCTTGTCGACTCATCAGGATTAAAACCATTGAACAATCTGGTTCCTGTATTCACTCCCCATTTATGTTGATTTTTTGCTCCAGAAACATTGGCATCCACACTAAATAACCCTACCGATTCGTAGTAAGTTTTAGCCGATGCATTCAGCGTCTTGTACTTATTTTCTTTAGTGATGATATTGATTGTTCCCGCCAAAGCATTGGATCCGTAGATCACAGACATCGGCCCTTCAATCACTTCAATATGATCTACAGAAGATACATCTAACTGACCTAAATCGATGTCACCACCTTGTCGACCCACTACGGGCATTCCATCAATCAGTATTTTTACATGCTGACCTTCCAATCCTTGCATGATGATTTTCGATCCTAATACGCCGTCTTGAGCAAGGTTGATATTCGGTTGAAATCTTAACGCATCCTGCACTGTTTGGGCGCCAATTTTTTCTAACTGTTTACCATCAATTACTTGAATTCTATAGATAGACTCGTCCACTGTTTGAGGTTGTACCGAAGCGGTTTTCACCACCTGATCCAACATCAGTAAATCCAACTTCATCTTCACCGTGGTATTCTGAGAGGATGGGCCTAATTCTACTTCTGCAGTTTTAAATCCCATATAAGATACCGTACAGAACGTTTTTTCTGATAATGACACTTTCGTCTGACCATCCACGTTGGTGACAAAATACGATTTAGCACCAGACTCTGTCAGCAAACAAACATTGGCTCCAGGCAATGGTAATCGATCATCATCTACTACAGTAATTTCAATATTCTGTTGTGCCCATAGGTTATATGGGAAGATGAAAAATAGTATGTAAATTAATTTTCTCATTGATAGGTTTTAAGCACGAACTACTTTCGGCTTTTGATTTATTTTTTTCGTTTTTGTCTTCTTTAGTTTGCCTTCTGATGCCATTTTTAAACTATCCAAAACACAACCGGTCGGACAGGCCATACGGCACCATAACATAGGGAATCGCATTGAGATGATGACAAAAGCAATCGAGATGTACAGCCAATAAGAAGAGAGCTCCATGCTGAACAAATCGGGAAACAATTCAAAGTTTCCGAATTTCTTATAACCATATACGAATCCCCCAAACAATACAACAGTAATTGCATATCTGATATACTCTGCTTGTTTGTTTGTGATTATCAATTTCTTTGATTTGAAGGGAGAGTATTTTAAAGTAAGCATTTGGGCTGCTCCAAAAGGACACACATAAGAACAGTAAGCGTTCTTTCCCCAAATTGCCGAGAATAATGTTAGTAAGGCATATAATGCTAAGAACAAAGAAAGTTCAGTTCCCATAAACGGCATCAAGAAAGTGATGTAGGTAAAAGAACTATTCATCCCAAACCCGATATAGGCCATTGTAAATAGTGAGACAAACAATCTGTTCTTCTTTGTCTTTTTGATCTGTGGAATCATAGCATAACCAAAGATGCAAGCAATCACAAATAGGTTAAAAATCCACCAATATGTCAGCTCAGCTTTAACACTAAAAGCTTCAATATTTTTATCATAATAACTCGCTAAAATCTGAGGGGCAGTAGTATGAAATGCTTCTGTTACCCCCTCAGCCATTGCTCTAGTCGTAATAGTAGCACCAGAAATAGCGTCGATAGTTTGTGCTGTTTCCTCTAAAGAAAGTCCTTGATATTGGTCCAGATATCCACTTCTTAAAATCTTTCTCAAATAACTTTCTGTTTCTTTAGAAGTGATGTAAGAAACTTCTCTAAGACTTCCTCCAAGAGAAGTTTCCATTCCCATATAAATCGGTCCGGAGAAACCTTGTACGGTGTTATGCATCATGTTTTCGAAATATAAAGACGATAATCGACCGCTTTGATAAATCTCCGCATAACATAGTTCTTCCTGCATTTTGATCACGATTTCTGCATCTTCATGCGATGCTTTTAATCGTTTCGACATGGCTTCAGCCCATTCTTTATTATGAAGGGATTCGCCCATATTATTAGAAAATGAGATCATTCCAGATGCTTTCACTACTTTTTTAGGAATAGCTCTCACCAATCCATATTCTCCCAACACATAGCTTTTCCCTTCCGAAATTAAACCTGATTCCTTAGTAGTTGACTTCACAAAATCAGTCACCAATTTAGGAGCAAAAAATTCATTTTCGATAGTAGAAATATTCTGGTGTAGATCGTTTCTTTCCAACGGTCCTTCAATAGCAAAATATAGGAAGGCCGATAGAATCACTAAAGTGATGGAAGTTTTACGGTAGTCTATTTTTAATTTCATTCTGAAATGATGTCGTGATCTTTCTCCGTACTAATTACCTGAGATGTATATTATTTTGTAGCGACTTCCTTATCTCCTCTAAGGTCAGCCATTGTTTCTTCTACAATTTTAACTACCCACTTATTGATATTGGCATCTGGAAGAATAGCATCTTGCTTGTACACCACTCTCTTTTGATCTTCTACCATATCAACACCATTTTGGATAATTTCTCCTTGGAAATGCTCATCGTTTGCTACCAATACTGGGATCACTATTGCTCTTTCTTCTAACTCCAGAATCTGATCAATCGCCTTTTTCGTTGGTTCTGATGAGTATCTTACCAAGTGACCACACCATCCGTAAGAGATAGAACCAATACCTGTTTGTGCTTTGAGGTAACGACCAATATCTTCTACCATTTTCTCCCATTGCTGGTTGAATTCAGCATCTCCGTAAGCAATTAGTGCCACACCTTCGTCGCCCGAACCATTTGATAATGCTTTTGCTCTACGCGTAATATTTTTCTTCAATACAGTAGGGTAATCCAATAATGGAGTTACCGTCACTCTAGCTTTAGAGGCATAAGTTTCAATTCCTTCTTCCTTTAAAGATTCCTTTACTTTAGGATCATTTGTTAGTCCTACAATGTTAGGAATATCGTTACTTGTGTGCGATGAGATCGTTAAAAAGATAGGCACCACAATAACTCTATCGTAGTTTTCCTCATCAAATTTCTTCATCTGCGTCGCAATAGAAGGTTCCGTGTACTCCATAAAAGCAGTTCTTACATCTGTAATCTCACCGCTTTTCATGATATCACTTCTAACATCCATTTCGATATCTGTTAACATCGTTCTCCATTGTTTTGAGTGAGAACCATGGTTCACTAGTAAAACTCCGATTTTTTCTCCAGCAACGTTTTCTGCTGTTTCAGTGTTTTTCTTTTTATTTTCTGAGCATGAAAAAAATGCTAGCGAAAGGATAAGTGAAAGTATTAGTGTGTTGAAAAGTTTCATCTTCTTATTTGTAATTAATCTAAATAACATCACAAATGTAGAGGCATCGTTTCAAGAAAGTTTATCGAAATCGGAAATGATTGTTACGAATAAGGAAAAAACATAATTAACTGTAAATCAATAATTACGAAAAGAGAAACATTTATCGAAATCGGAAAAATTTAAAAATATGGTTGAATATTATTTTTATTCAATCTAAATAAACATAAATTTGAGCATATTTTTCCAATTTAACTTATCAACAATATCTATGGTCGATAGTCAAACATCTATCGCATTAAATCAATTTATTAGTCAATTCTCAAGTGTTATATACGACAAAGAGGAGTTTGGATTACATATTCTAAAATCTACTCTTTTCATCGAAGACCGATTAAATAATTATCAAAAAATTAGGTTTACACACTTTAGTATTCATCAATTTATCTTAGATCTTGATGCTCCTTTGACATTAGAAATACCAAAAGGGAAAATGGGTGTTCTTTTTCATCCTTCATCAAATTCTATGATTATTAATTACTCTTCTCCGCTTATCAATCAAGGTATATTTCTTGGTAAAGATGATTGTCTATTGAACTTAAAACAAGGTCAACATTCTCTAATTTTTCTATTTTTTGATGATCAATATTTTGATCAAGGCATCTTTCATCCTGCATTAAAAAGTATGATGATGTCCTTATTCAAATCTAACTTTCCCCCTACTTTTCAAATCAAAAAAGATATTGAAAAGCTGATCGAAGAAATCTTTTCTACCAGTAAAAGAGGCGTTTGTCAGTTGATGTTTTTAAATGGAAAATTATTCGAATTACTCTCTATCATTTCAGATCAATTGATCAACACAGAGAGTAAAAGTACGCATCAATATAAAGCACAAATAGAAAAAGTAAAACAGACCATAGACGAAGAATTACACATACAATACTCCATTTCAGATTTAGCCAAATCTGTAGGCATCAATACCTCCTATCTAAAAAAGTACTTTAAGGAAACCTACGAAGAAACCATATTCGAATATGCCAATAGAAAACGAATGGAATTGGCCAAAAAACTACTCACTACCACCAATTTTAGTATCTCCTATATTTCTGAAAAAGTAGGGTATCAACATGCTTCTCACTTTTCTTATGCCTTTAAAAAGAATACGGGGCTGACGCCGAATCAGATGAGGACGAATTTTTAGGGGGAAATGAAAAATTAAAAGTTAAAAATGAAAAACGTAGTTAGTTAGGGTAGATTTGGAGTATTAAGGAGATTTATTTTTGGCACTTGCGTTAGCTCAACATTTCAAGTTTTTCATTTTTCATTTTTAACTTTTAATTTATTTCACTTACTTTGAGATACAAAGTACTTTTCAAATGGAGAATCAACAAGAATATATCAACGACCTTAAGGAGATCAAAGACATTATGAATCGTTCTACTCGATTTATGTCTTTGAGTGGTTTGTCTGGCGTAAGTGCAGGGATTTGTGCTTTAATTGGGGCTTATTTTGCTTATGAGCATTTGTATAAGATTGGCTATGAGCGAAACGAATTGGCATCGATTAATGTCAATTATCTTATTTTAATTGGTGCACTTACTTTTACGTCTGCTGTGGTTTCCTCTTTTTTCTTTACACATATTGAAGCAAAGAAAAATGGACAGAAGCTGTGGGATATGCAGGTAAAACGTCTCGTAGGTAGTTTCTTGATTCCTTTGGGAACTGGAGGTATTTTAACCTTAATTCTGGTAGCAAAGGGTTTTGTAGGGTTGGCCGCTCCGCTGACATTAATCTTTTACGGATTAGCTTTAGTTAACGGAAGCAAGTACACATTTTCTGATATAAAAAGCTTAGGAATTCTCGAAATTGTATTAGGTTTGTTAGCTACTCAATTTATAGGTTTTGGTATCTATTTTTGGGCTGTCGGATTCGGTGTATTGCACATCGCTTACGGGATATACATGTACTTTACAAATAACAGATAGTGAAAGACTTATTAAATAATTTAGATAAAGCTTTCGAAAATAAGGTTCGAATGGGGATTATGGCCGCTCTTGTTGTCAATGAGTACTTGGACTTTAATTCCCTAAAAGAACTACTGGGTGTAACAGACGGGAATTTGGCCTCACACCTAAAAAACTTGGAGAAAGTGGAATATGTCTCTGTCAAAAAAGAGTTTTTAAACCGTAAACCCAATACAAAATATTCTGCCACTGATATGGGTAAAATTGCCTTTAAAAGGCATATCAAGGCCATTGAAGATTTATTGAAATAATTTTTTTATTCATTCACTTTGAAATACAAAGTACTTTTAAAAAACATGAAGATCTTATAATTGTTGCAAATCAAAAAATAGAAATACTATGAAAGTAAAAATGATCCTACCTGCTTTAGCGGAAGCAGAAAGTCCTTTCTGGAGACCTATCAAATACTCTCTATTTCCTCCATTGGGTTTGGCTACTTTAGCTGCTTATTTATCGGATGATGACGAAATTGATTTACAGGATCAACATGTAGAAACATTAGATTTAAATGATTCTCCAGATTTAGTGATCATACAAGTGTACATCACCAATGCTTATCGTGCTTATAAAATAGCCGACCATTATAAAGCAAAAGGAGCTTATGTGTTATTGGGTGGGCTACATGTCACTTCCCTACCTGAAGAAGCGGCACCACATGCCGATACTATTTTCTTGGGTCCTGGTGAAGAAACCTTCCCACAATTTCTTAAGGACTTTAAGAATAAGCGACCGAAAAAAAGGTATAGTTCCTCTATAAGAACGCTGGAAACCATCCCTCCCATTCGTAGAGATTTAATTAAGAGAGAACGCTACTTAGTGCCTAACTCTATTGTGGTTACTCGAGGGTGTCCGCATCACTGCGACTTCTGTTATAAAGATGCTTTTTTCCAAGGTGGTAAAGGGTTTTATACCCAACGAGTGGATGATGCCCTTTCCGAAATTGATCGACTTCCTGGTAAGCATTTGTACTTTCTCGACGATCATCTTTTAGGGAATACCAAGTTTGCTACCCAACTTTTTGATGGCATGAAAGGAATGAATCGTGTCTTTCAAGGAGCAGCCACTGTCGATTCAATTCTTAGAGGCAATTTGATAGAAAAAGCAGCAGAAGCGGGTTTACGAAGTGTTTTTGTTGGTTTTGAAACCTTTTCCCCAGAAAACTTAAAGCAAAGTAATAAAAAACAGAACCTTCAAAAAGACTATATCAAAGCAGTAAATCGTCTACATTCCTTGGGCATAATGATTAACGGAAGTTTCGTTTTTGGTTTGGACGATGATGATCAGGATGTTTTTAAACGTACAGTGGATTGGGGCGTTGAAAATGGAATCACCACTTCGACCTATCATGTACTTACTCCTTATCCGGGAACAAAACTATTTTCTGATATGGAATCCCAAGGAAGAATAATGACCAAAAATTGGGACTTATACGATACCCGAAATGTAGTGTACAAAACCAACAAATTAACGGCACAAGAATTAAAAGATGGGTACGATTGGGCCTACAAAGAATTCTATTCATGGTCGAATATTTACACGGCTAGCATGAGTCACGACTCTATTAAACACAAGGTAAAACATCTTATGTACAGTGGAGGCTGGAAAAAGTTTGAGCCACTTTGGAACTTCATTATTAAATCAAGAAGTCTCAACAATATGCTTCCTCTCCTTGAATCCATTTTATCGAAAGTCAATTATTCTAAAGCAGATGATGAGACTGTAAAGAGCGTCATTCAAGGAGAAAAGAAAATCAATGCTCGTCCTATTATCAAAAAGTTAAATGAGGAGTATAAAGCCTCTTAAACATCAAATACTATGAAGTTATATATGCATCTCGTTTTCTATTTAGTCTATCAGTCCTTCTATTTTATCGAAAGAAAATACCTGAGACTAAAATCTAGAATTATCAATAAAAGCATCGACTTGATATTAAAAACGCTTTAATCTAAAAAAATTTACTCAATCACTTTGAAATTCAAAGTACTTTTAAAATTCATCAAAATGGAACAAATAGATAAAATGAAAAACTCGAACTTTAATCCGGTTATGGTCAAATTAGCTATCATTATAGTCATGATACTCTTGCTTTTGATCCCTGTATCCATGATCAAATCGATCATCATTGAAAGGGAATCACAAAATGAATTGGTGACCGAACATGTTTCTTCCAAGTGGGCAGATAAGCAAGAAATTAAAGGACCGATTCTAACCATTCCTGTTTCTTTTCAAACCATAGATAAAGAAGGACAAGTATTCAATTATGAGAAAAATTGGTACATCCTTCCGGATCAATTAAATATTAAAGGGAACGTTTCTTCTAAGTCGCTAGAGAAAAGTATTTACGAGGTGATTGTTTATGGTTCCATCATTGAATTGAATGGACATTTTGATCTGAACAAGCACTTAAATGAACCTCAGATTAAAGAAATACATTATGACAATGCCTTTCTTACCATCGGAGTATCAGATTTAAAAGGGATCAAAAATCAATTAAAACTAAACTGGAATGATGAGGCTATTTTAGCGCAACCGGGTAGTCAGATTCAAGGTGTAGTGAAGAAAGGGGTAACTGTTCCTGTAAAAATACAACAGGGAGAGGATTACAATTTCAAACTAAAAATGGATCTTCAGGGAAGTCAGAATCTCTCGTTTATTCCTTTGGGAGCAACAACCAACGTTGACATTACTTCCAATTGGACAGCACCTAGTTTTGTCGGAAACTTCCTTCCGGATAACAGAGAAATCAGCAGCGAAGGATTTACTGCTTCATGGAAGGTGCTTCAATTGAATAGAAATTTCCCTCAGGAATGGTTGGACGATAGAGCCAATAATCATCAATTGTACATGGATCAATCGCGTTTTGGAATGGACTTAATTGTGCCTTTGGACGACTACCAAAAAGCCATGCGTTCTTCTAAATATGGAATTATGACGATCGCCCTGACTTTCCTTATTTTCTTCCTTGTGGAAATCATGAATAAAACGAGAATCCACCCTTTGCAATATGCTATGGTTGGCTTGGCCTTATGCCTGTTTTATATCCTTTTAGTTTCCATTTCAGAGCACAGTAATTTCAATTTTGCTTTTGGAATTTCTAGTGTAGGCATTATTGGTATGATTTCCCTTTACTCCCTCACCCTATTTAAAAACAAAAAACTAAGCTTAATGCTCTCCCTTATTCTAATTGGCATTTATTGTTTCCTATTCACTACGCTACAAATGGTGGATTATGCTTTACTGTTAGGAGGAATTGGTCTTACAATAATACTTGGTGCAACCATGTTCTATACCCGAAAAATCAACTGGTACCAATTACAAATTGACACTCAATCATAAAAAAAAGACCAAGAATATTTCCTGATCTTTTTTAACTCTATTCATCTAACTAGAGAGGTGGCTTTATAGTCACCTCCATTTCTCTTTATATATTTTTAATCAGACAGTACGGCATAATCGCCATCTACCTCAGTGGTAATCATGTAGGTATTCGATTGCCATTTAAACTGACTATAATACGATTCTGCTAACAACAGTATACCCCTCATCATATCTCTTTTGGGTTGATGTGCACTTTCCATTCCCATCTTAATATAATTTTCAGATGATCTTGAAAATTCAAACAGATACCAAAGACCCTGTTCATCCAATATATTCAGTGTCTTTGATAACCCATACTTACTTAACAGGTCGCCCTCAATCTTACTCTCATTCATGGAAGAATTTTCGTGTAACCTCAATTGAATATGATACAATTCTTCTTCACCTAAAGCATATAAATAAGATTGCACCAACAAGGCATCATAATAATCGGGCACATCAGAATTTTCGAAAATACCGTGTTCCCTTTGGTTCACAAATTCTTTCATCCAACTCAAATGTTCTAATTCCTCAATCATTTCCGGATGATGCACAATTACCGAATCCAACACTTCCATATAGTGCAGTACCCGTTTTCGTTCATCAGAAATAGAATAAAATTTAAATAATTCAGACTTCGTTTTCTCTGTGAAATAATGATCGGTATATTCTTGTTCTGTAATTTCTAAAATGTTCTCTAAAGAGTCGGTATCCATTTCTTTTTGCTTCATAGAATACGCCAATGTTCCGGTAAGTACTCTTCGAAACTCTTGCATCCGCGACTGAAAATAGATATCTAAAAACTCCGGTGAATATGCTCCATAAAACGAGCTATGCATGGATTCTTTTAAGGAATTGACATACTGACCTTTTAATCCAAATCGGTTCTGAAAAATCGCTTTCGACTCGTGTAAATCATTCTGCATGATAGGAATCCAATATTTCATAGCAGATTCAGGAAATGGAACTGTCATGGTAATCGAAACTTTCACCTGACTGTCCTTCACCTTCGTCATCTTATCGGCTAACTGATGTGAAACCTTAGGCAGGATATGTTGGAATAACCTTTTGTTGAGTTTCATGGAATCCATCAAATTCCAACGGTTCAACTGTATGGTCTGTATTCTATAAATCGATTCTAAGTCCATAGGATCAAAACCAGGAATATCTATAGGTTGAGGTTCGTACAATGCAGCGGCATCTAAAAACACATCAATGCTTTGTTGACTTTCCAAGACCTCTTTAAACAGAAAAGAAAATATATTGGATACACGAATACAGCCTCCAGACAACTCATACCCCAATTGATCTTCTCTATTGGTTCCATGAATGTATATCAAGCGCTTGCTTGAATTACTGTTGTCGATATAGTTTAAATTCTCTCGATGGTTACGTAAATAATCTCTTGCCGATAAATCGATGTATTCATTTCCATCATTCTTACCTATCAAACCAAATTGATTGGAAGTGATAAACGCTCGCTCAATTTTAGTCGATTTTCTATACAGGTATTTCACTTCACCTTTATAGGATTGCCCTTTGATTTTGTGGAATACTTTATAGAAAGGTGAGGTAATGGTCTTGGCTTGCCATCCTTCTAAATCGTAATGGTTTACCACCTCAAAATAGCCTAAAGGACTTTTTTCTGATTCGTTCTTAAAACCGATACCTTTCCAAGCTGAAGATATATCCACTTCTACTAATGTACCCGTTTTCATGTCTACCAAATAACCTTTTTGGCCACCAACATTGGATCGTGATAAATTCCCGACAAAGGCAAACTGTTTTTCTTCTGTGGATTTTGATCGTAAATACTTTAAAGCTTTGCTTAACTTCTGATGCACCAACTCATAGTCTGTCGTATTTTGTTCTTTTGATAAAACACGCATACTGCATTTCATCTGCACCAAAAGATCTTTTTGATGTTCAGACAGGCGGGCATAAGAAGAAAGGACATCGTTAATAATATGCTCCGTATGCCCCTTTAATTCTTCGGGCATATACATTTCCAATTCTTTAAGTTTAGACACAACGTCGAGTGAGTAGACTTTTTTAGCAATTTCTACTTTGGATGGTCGTTCTGAATTGGCAAACACTACATTACTTATTAAAAATAGGGTAGTGAGGATTTTAATAGATCGCAGTGAGTACATAGCTAATCAGGGTAAAATCAGTTACAAGTTTTTGGGATAATTGTTGAATCTTGAGCTTTAATTTATCATCTAGAATTTAAAAAAAATGATTTAAAATCAAATGATCTGAATTGGTTTTAGAGTCTCAATATCAATTTGTTACAACATAATATTAGATAATTAAAGAAAAAAAAATCAGTTCTTTATAATTAACTTATCACCTTAACACAAAAGAGAAAAAAATAGTTGACTCAATCTCAGAATTAACATTTCAGAAAATAAAAAAGCCATCCTAATTCAATCATTAAGATGGCTTAATTTATAAATCTATAGCTGATGAAATTATAGTCCTAAATGAATTACTTTCGTCCAAACTTTAAGGAAATCGTTGATAAATTTATCTTCCGCATCTGCAGATCCATAAACCTCCGCTAGTGCTCTCAACTCAGAATTTGATCCAAAGATTAGATCAACGATTGTAGCCGAACGAACAATTTTATGTTGAGTTCTATCATAACCTAAAAACACGTTTTCATCTTCTTTGTCTTTCTGCCAAATGATGTTCATGTCTAATAAGTTTTTAAAGAAATCATTGCTAAGAGTATCTTCTTTGGTAGTAAAGACACCGTGCTTTTTACCTCCATGAATGACACCCATAGAACGTAAACCACCCAATAAAACTGTCATTTCTGGAGGCGTTAAAGTCAGCAAATTAGCTTTATCCAATAATAGATTCTCTGGAGAAGCAGGTACTTCTGGATTATAATAATTAATGAAAGCATCGGCACCCGGTTCCATTAAAGAAATCATATTCACCTCTGTATGTTCTTGAAGTGCATCAGTTCTTCCTGGGCAGAAATCGATCTTCACAGATTTACCAGCATTACTTGCTGCTTTTTCAATTCCTGCATTGCCTGCAATCACAATTAAATCGGCCAAAGATACTTTTTTGCCACTGCCATTAAATTGTTCTTGAATCTCTTTTAGCTTTCCTAGAACTTTATCTAATTGTTCCGGCTGATGAACTGCCCAATCTTTTTGAGGTACTAAAGCGATTCTTGCTCCATTTGTTCCTCCTCTTTTATCAGATCCTCTGTAGGTAGCAGCAGATGACCAAGCCGTACTGATTAATTCAGATAGGCTCAAGCCAGATGATAAAATTTGAGATTTTAATGATGCAATATCCTCCTCTTTCACTAGATCATGATCTACAGTGGGTACTGGATCTTGCCAAATTAGATCATCACTTGGTACTTCAGGTCCCAAATAATTTGATTTTGGCCCCATGTCTCTATGTGTCAATTTAAACCAAGCTTTTGCAAAAGCATCAGCAAATTCTAATGGATATTCGTGAAATCTTTTAGAAATTTTCTCGTAAGCAGGGTCGAACTTCAGAGACAAATCTGTAGTCAACATAGTAGGTTTGTGTTTTACTCCTTGCTCGTGGGCATCAGGCATTACTTCCTCTGCATCTTTCGCTACCCACATGTTTGCCCCTGCCGGACTTTTGGTTAATTCCCAATCGTATTTAAACAAGTTATCGAAGAAATAGTAACTCCATTTAGTTGGTGTTTGTGTCCAAATCACTTCAATACCACTGGTAATGGCATCTTTTCCTATACCCGAACCAAATGTACTTTTCCAACCTAAACCTTGCTCTTCTACTGCTGCTGCTTCTGGTTCAGGCCCCACATTGGCAGCATCGCCGGCACCATGACATTTACCAAAAGTATGTCCGCCTGCAATTAAAGCAACAGTTTCTTCATCGTTCATCCCCATACGAGCAAAGGTCTCACGAATATCTTTTGCAGCAGCTAATGGATCTGGATTTCCGCCTGGACCTTCTGGGTTGACGTAAATCAATCCCATTTCCACCGCAGCCAAAGGATTGTCTAAATCTTTTGATGGATTATCATATCGCTTTTTATCGGTTAACCATTCTGTTTCTTCTCCCCAGAATACATCAATTTCTGGTTCCCATACATCTTCACGTCCACCGCCAAAACCAAAAGTTTTAAAACCCATAGATTCCAGGGCAACATTTCCTGCTAAGATCATCAGGTCAGCCCAAGAAATCTTCTGACCATATTTCTGTTTCACAGGCCAAAGTAACCTTCTCGCTTTGTCCAAGTTGGCATTATCAGGCCAACTATTCAATGGAGCAAAACGTTGCTGTCCTGCACCTGCTCCTCCTCTACCATCTCCAATACGATAGGTACCTGCACTGTGCCAAGCCATACGAATAAAGAAAGGACCGTAATGACCAAAATCTGCTGGCCACCACTCTTGGGAATCTGTCATTACCTCATGAAGATCTTTCTTCAAGACGTCGTAATCTAGGCTTTCGAAAGCTTCTTTATAATTGAAGCCTTCATCCATGGGATTCGATAAAGAGGAATGTTGTCTAAGGATACTTAATTTTAATTGATTTGGCCACCAATCTGCATTCTGTGTGCCTCCACCTCCGTGGGCTTCTTTGCTGGATGTAGAATGAAATGGGCATTCGCCTGAGCTTTGTGAATTGTGTTCCATGTTAATTAGATAAAATGTTTATTTATGGGGTTATGTTGATGTTTACTTCTTTGATAATAGGATGATTGACTTTTGTATCAGGGTGCTTACATCAACAATATAAATACAAATACTGTAAATGCAAAGGAGGGTATTAAACAGAAAAAACGACTTATAAATAATGGGATAATACTTATAAATTTCAGGATTTTACCATCATGTTTCTAAACTCAGAAGGAGTGAGATCAGTATGTTTTTTGAAATAATTAGTAAAGTTGGAAGTCTCATCAAATCCTAATTGAAAGGCAATTTCCTTAATGGATAAATCTGTATATGACAACAGTCTTTTTAGTTCTAATACAATCCGTTCATCTAATAGTTGTTTTGGTGTTTTCAAAGTGGTTTCTTTCACTGCTAACGATATTTTCTTAGGATCTTCCGTTAGCTCACGAAATACATCACTTACTTTTGTTTTATAACTGATTTTTTCTTCTAATGTTTTATTAAACTTCATGCTAAGACCAACCAATTCAGATTGTTGGAACTTTACAAATCTTCTTTTTTCTTGCTCTATTTTTAAAATAATGGTTTTCAATAAAGACCTTAAACTCTCTTCGTATTCGAATACCTCCTTATTCTGAAAAGTCTGATAACAGATTTCGACCAACTGATTGATCTCCGAGGTACTATCAAGTAAAAAAGGTTGGATGAGTGTGTTGAAAGTAAGGAAGTCGTACAAATATTTCTGATCCACCTTTTCATGTACCAGAAAATTTGATGTAAATACAATCACATAACCTTTAATGTTTTGCTGCTTTTTAAAGGATTGAATCTGACCAATGATCAACGGAACGATAGAGTTCTTTTTTAATTTTAAATGATTGAAATCTACTTCGTGATCTCCACCTCCTTCGGTCACCAAAATAAATTGATGAAAATCCAATCGATGTGGATGGAATAGCTTTTCCCCTACTTTATCAAATACATCTTCTATAGGTTCAATATTAAATTCGATGTCTTTGTACCATTGCTTTTTATAATAGTGCTTCTGTATTTCCTTTGGATGATTCGTCATTATTAGGTGATAGTTTTTACTAGTGAATTAGTTGATTAACCTGATGCAGCAAAGATCTATAAAAAGAAAATACTGCTTGGGAATTGAAATCACTTAACTAAAGAATTTTCCGAATTCGTAATTAATTTTCTGATACAAACCGATAGAAATAATACATAAAAAAGTCATCGAATCTAGGAAACGATGACTTCACAATAGCTTATAAATGAAGAAATATTACGCCTTTAGTTAATAGGGACGGAAAAGCTAAATCCAGCAGAAATACTCTGTTCCTTCCCTTGAAAATCATGTATATATCCTACTCTAGGACAGATATAACCTAAATTTCCTACAGGTATAAAGTACATGACAAAGGCATCTACATAATCGTTTCCTAATTTAAATGTATCGCCTTTTAGAATGTCTTTAGAATACCCTCCTCCAAGGCCCCATTGTCTATTTTTTCCAAATAGGTAAGTGCCATAGAAAGCGACTGAACTCTTAAAGCTGTCGTTTACTTGTGTACCTCCTTCTAGTTTTGCGTACTCTTTTTCCCAATCGCCAATCACCGACATACCAATCATAAATCGGTCGGAAACATAGTGATTATAATCGGCACTCATGACAAATGAATGAGCATTTCTTTGTAGCACTCCCGACCCAGAAGTGGTGATCGATAAATATCCTTTAGGATGATCTTGTGCCAATGAGTTAAAGGCCACAGCCCCTAAAATAAATAGTGTGATTAAAATGTTTTTCATGTTTTAAAAAAAGATAGTTGTTCCTATTCGTACTGTATTACCATATTTTTCGTGAGCCATATGGAAAAGCTGCAATTGTACTTTCTTACTGATGAAATAGTTAAACTGAGTCTCTAAAGCAGTAGAGACCTCTGGGTTTCTGAAATCGGGCATCTGCCAGATTGGAGTGATTCTCATGAAGCTTTTATCACTAAATTTAATTGGAGTGATCACTTGGAAACTAGCTCCATGACTTACGGCCCCTGTAGTCATATGATGTCGGTATTGATAAGAAACAATGGGGAAAAACTGTATCCAATCCGTAGCAATAACACCTACTAAAACACCTGGAGAGATCATCCATCGATCGCTTCCTATACCAGACTGACCTGGCACAAAAACATCTACAGAGTAACCAAATGTTCCAAGTGTTTTTTCATAATTCTTATGTGTCACATGGAAAAATCGAGCTCTTACATCTCCAATTCCATAAGACCGTTGTCCTGTTTCTTTATTTTCTGTGGAGAAGACGGGTAATTCTACACTATAGAGAATGTTACTCCCTACGGTGCCGTTGTAAATTAATCGAGCACCTACCCTGCCGTCTTCATTAGATTCTACCACCGCATTTAACCTTCGGTAGAGATTGGTAGGTTTTGAGTTATCTATCTTTTCTTCCTCTTGAGCGTAGCTTTTATTTTGTAACAAAAATAAAGGAATAAAAAGAAATAAAAGTGTGGTAGGCCAACGCCTACTTCCATAGGCATGCCTAGGGTTGATGTTAAATAAGATCATATTCGTATTTGTTTTTTCGTACTTCACTTTTACAAGGGATGATAATCATGTAAAACCCTATTCACGGCATCAAAAAAATTTAAACTCAAACAATCTTTCCTTAAGACATTACTCAATTCAATAGTTGTATAAAAAAAATTATCAATGGTATAGGGGTTTCATTTTGCTTTTGCCCTACTATGAGTGAATCATCAATTACAAAAAAGTACGAATATGAAAAAGCACGTAAAATCTATCGGTTTCATTGCATCAGCAGTTACTTCATTATTTATTCTTAATGCTAGTTTCAAAGGTGTTGATCCAAAAGTGGAAACTAAACCAACACTTCAATACGAAAAATATGCTACGGCTAAGGAAATTGGTTTAATGGAAGGTTTCCCTACGGCAGTAGAAAAACAAGTCACAAAAAAGAATGCTTTATTAACTCCCCCATACAATAGATGGTCGTATTTACATATGAGAGAAATCTACCCTTCAGCTCCAATTAAAGCCGCAGAAAAAGGTATCGATTTAAAATCGAATATTGATATGAGCTTAGATGAAATTCAAGTCATTCATCCAGAAACTGAAGAGCACATTTCTATGGATACTTTCCTAAAACACACCTACACAGATGCCCTAGTGGTGGTAAAAGGTGATCAAATTGTTTACGAAAGATACGATAACGAAATGCATCCCAATCAACCTCATCAAATGATGTCAGTAACCAAATCTTTTGGTGGATTGTTAGGTTTATTGGCTGTTGAAGAAGGTAAACTTTCAGAAAATGATTTGGTCTCTGATCACATCCCTGAATTAAAAAAATCATCTTCTTTTGCCGATGCTACTTTTCAACATGTATTGGATATGACCAACTCAATGGATTTTAATGAAGACTATGCCGATCCTTATTCTGGTATTCGTCAATATGGAGCGGTATTAGGTTGGACAGAAAAAGTAGAGGGAATAAAATACAAAGACAATTTATATGATTATTTACAGACTCTTGAAAAGAAAGAAGGATTAGTACATGGTGCTCAATTCAATTACAACACGCCTAAAACAGATGTAGTCAATTGGGTAACGAACCGTGTAAACAATCAATCGTTCCAAGAAGCAATGCATGACCAATTATGGTCGAAAGTAGGTACTGAAGGCGATACCTATGTGTTGTTAGACAACAATGCTACTTTAGTTGCTGGTGGTGGTTTAAATGCTACTCCATATAACTTGGCTCGTTTTGCAACGATGATGATTAACGATGGTAAATTTAACGGTCAACAAGTAGTTGCTCCATCAGTCATCAAAAAGTTGCAGGAAGGTGGTAACATCAAAGCGTTTGATAACGGATCGGAATCTCATGATACTATTATGCCAAAAGGCGAATGGAGTTACAGAGCTCAGTGGTGGATCAAACATACAAAAGGTCAGGAAGCAGTAATGGCTATCGGTATTCACGGTCAGTGGATATACCTTGATATCGAACATCAAATTGCCATTATCAAACAATCTTCTCAACCTGTATCTAAAGATGATGTGTTGAATGCGATGGACTTGAATGGGTTTTATGCTATCGTTAATCACTTAAAATAATACACATTCACTATAACTTTAATAGAAGAAAGAAGGCTGATACAAAAATGTATCAGCCTCTATTAGTTAAAAAAACTATACCCAAGATGGTATATTGCTAATAAAAAAAACCAAGATCTAAAAACAGCTAAATTCATTATAGCTGAAGTAACATCTTTTTATAATTGGTGTCTTTGTAGTCCACATCATAATCAGCTACCAATGTTTTAACATAGTTACTATAATCTTCCCACAGAAAAGTACCTTTCGATTTCGAGTCGATTGGTAATGATGCAGGTTGTTCGTTGAATCGAAGGTGAATATATTTTTTACTATCAATCTCTAATACAAACCATTGAATGTTGGTTCCCATCGATGCCCATTTCGAAGCTCTCCAACTTCCTTTTTTCAACTCGTCTTGCGCTTCGTTACAGTCATTGATATTCAATAAAGTGATTAACGGCAAAGTCGTTTCCGCATGAGCAAAATTTAAATATCCACTTTTATTTTGTTCTCCATTTACTGCTTTTTCTAGCTCCAATGTAACTTTCGATAAAAGTGATACTGCATTGGAATAACTCATCGACTCCCCTTCGAAACCAGGTCCTTTTTGATAAAAAGCTTTTATATCTGCCAAATAAGATAAAGTCGACTTTTCTGATACCGTAAAGATGTTATCTAATTTTGGCTGTAATTGTGGTGTAAAAGCTTTAGAGATTTTATAACATTCGAATAAGCTGTTGACAAAATCTTTTGAGTGATACATGGTGTAACCTCCTTCTGTTGGAATCGGCTCAAAGTCCTTGCTTTGTAAATGCAGGACAAATTCTTTATCAAATAGTTTGTTCAGAATTCTGTCTTCCATTTCTTGCATACTTTTACTATTCCATACCTCGTTGTACTGAGCCTCCCATCCTTTTTCTTTTAAATACATCGAATAACTTGGCGTTGATTTATGGAAGCGTAATAAATAATCCGACCCTTTTTCGCCATTATACAATTCGATCTTTAAACTATTCTTTTTGTTCAAGCCACTTAAAAAATTATCTCTTGAATCTTGAGTTCTTTCTTTGAAAGTTGCATTGGCTTGTATGTCCCTATTTTCATCAAAGAATTGAGGATTGAGCTGATACATACGTTCACCCATACCTTTCAATTCATTCTTACCTGTCGTAGTCAATAATCCGTAGTTCCCTTTTTGAAGTTCAATCAATTTATTGATTTGAACATACAACACTCTCCCTTCTCGAGTGAGGGAGTTTTGTTTTTTAGCTTGCTTTAGTAATGTCCAAACGGCAATATCATCTTTCTGAGAACTCATAAACCTAGAACCATGTCTGTTTACTGTACTCACAAATAATAACTTACTATTGTTTGGTAGTGGGGTAATTTTTTCGGGTGATAGGTACTGCTGCTTAGAACCTAAATATGGATTAAATTGATCTGTTTCTTGATAGGCAATTTGTTTCTGACACGAAAACAATAAACCAATAATAAATAGTGCAAGTAAGGACGTCTTTTGTTTCATTTTCATTTCAGGTTTAAAACTGCCCATACCAAAAGATATGGGCAGATATTATCATAATACTAAAAACTTGAAAATATGTCTCTTAGTTTGATCCAAATGCACCCACTGTTGCTGATGGTTGAGGACGATTTACTGTCACTTCACCAACTTGAGTAACTACTTGAGGAATCAATAAAGTTTCGTCGTCTGTTCCGAAATCAACACCTGGAGAAGTTGACTTTAAACGGAAGTCCATCTGCTTGTAATCCAATTCTTGTGAAGGAGTACCATCTACATTTGGAGTTACATCTGCAAACTCTGCAAATTGAGGATCTTCTAATTCGTCTGTCCACTCGTTTACACCTGCTTCTGTAAAGAAGTTACAAGTACCTTTGAATACTCTCCAGAATGTTTCATGACCTACGTGAGTATCATCTTCCTCTCCATCGTATGGTTGGATACCGTGGTGAGGTAAGTAACCATTACCTTGTGTAGCGTTAGATTCTACATGACCGAAGTAGTAGTTACCTTTTACGATTGTATTTTCACCTGCGATATCTGTAGATGGATCTACTTTCGTACCAAATTTAGAGTTAACAATAAGGTTGTTTAAGATACGACCTTTGGCATTTTTCTCGATGTTGATCGATCCGCCTCTTTCGCCATCACGTCTCCAGCCACAGTACGCCATTGTATTGTTATACATGTTCACGTTTGTCTGAGAATCTGAACCTGTTGGCTTAGAGTTGTTGATTTTGATACCGTTTGTTGCTGCTGAGTACATCAAGTTAAAACCACAGTCACCCACTGTTCCTTGCTTGAAGTTAAATGCTTCGTCTTCTGTAGTACCTGCATAAGCTACCGTATTATGGAATAAAGCAATCTGACCTCTTTCGATATAAATTGCGTCGCCACCTGAGTGCTCTACAGTACAGTTCTCCATATACAATTTACCTTTGTTATTGTTGAAGAATACAGAATATCCCAACTCACCTGGCTCTAATTTATCTACTCTTACTGCTTCTGAGTTTTCGTTCATTGGACCACCTGCGTATTGGATTGTTACGTAAGTCATACCAATTTCTTGATCAGGACGCTCGCTACCTTCTGGTACCTCTGCTCCGTTAATACCACCCCAGTTTACAGTACCATACTGGAAGAATTCTGGTTGTGCTTCAGGTAATGTGAAAAGGATTGGAGCTGCTTCTGTACCCCATGCAAACATATTACCGTGGATAACGATTTCCGGATTATTGTAAGGGCTTACCCAAACTGTAACACCTTCTTCGATCGTTAAAGTAGTACCCGGTCTCATGTTTAGGTTAGCTTCTAACCAATACTCGTTTCCTTTTTCTAAAGTAAGGTCTTCTTCCATATTACCACCAATTCTGATAGATCCTTCTGGCTGACCTTCGTTAATTGGTCTATCTGTATCATTACCTGATTCAACTTCTTCTTTGTTACAAGAAGTAGCGAAAAATGCACCTGATACAAGCATTGTTAATGCTAATAATCTTAGTAATAAATTACGTTTCATGATTTTGGTTTTAATATTTAATTAAGTTGTAGTTCAATAATGGTTGCTTCTGTTGAAGCTTAAAAATTATATTTAAGACCCACTAAAAATTGGCGTCTGTAAAAATCTTGACGGACTAACACATTGTCTCCTTCGTTCCCTTGTTTAGGATAGAAAGACTGTGCGTAAGTTATCGGCTGACGAATCTCTACCTCATAAGCATTGTCTAATAAGTTGTACACTTTTAGGTAGATCAACGTACTTTTATTGATTCTCTTCTCTGCTGAGAAGTCCATTTGGAAGAATCCTTTTTGCCACATATCGTTTCCGTAGAATGCCGATAAACTGTGGATTCTATCGCCTGTATACACAGTAGCCAATTGCATATCGATACCCTTTTCTGAATTCTTATATAAGAAGGATAAGTTAGCGATATGTGCTGCCTGACCTTGCAACGGACGGTCTTCTAAAGCCGACTTGATAACGATGTCTGAAGTATCATCACCTGGTATTTCTCTCTCGTAGTAGGCTTTTTCTGTAGTTACTCTGGAGTGAGTATAGGTGTAGTTGGCACTAATACCGAACTTGTTAAAGTACTTCACCATATCAATCTCAATACCCATATTTTCAGCATCACCATAATTATCAGGCATAATGTAACCTGCTTCTCTGTTCAATGAGTATTCGATTGGATTGTGTAACTTTTTGTAGAAACCACCGATCATAAACTTGTCCATTCCTCTTGGGAAAAATTCGTAACGAAGGTCGAGGTTATGACCGATAGTTCTTTCTACATTGGGATTACCCATTTCCGTCCAATCGTCTTCTGTATCTCCATTCTGAATTGGTACAAACTCAGAGAAACCAGGTCGTATTACCGATTTAAAATAGGACGCTCTTAAGTTAGCTTTCGGATTGAGCATATATTTGAAATGTAAACTTGGTAGGAAGTCAACATATGTCTGACTCATTTCGTCCAAGCCTGCATCTGCCAAATCATTTGTAGGTTGAGGCAAGAAGTAACCGATATCAGTGTGTTCCATACGAACACCACCTACCATCTCTAACTTCTGATTAAAATTCAGTTTAAACTGACCATAAGCCGCTGTAATATTTTCGTGAGATGTATATCTGTTTGGAGAGTAATTTACCCCTGTCGGGTTTTCCAAAATCCAGTTTACATCTGTAATATCATTCCAGTCTTCACCTTTTACCAAAGCACTGTTTCCTGCATTAAAACGGTAATTTTCAAAATCGTTACTTCTGTTTTTGAACCTTACCAAACCACCTGCTTTAAATTCTGAATCGTATACAAAGTTCAATTCAGGAGAGAAAGTAAAGTTGGTATAAAAAGCCAAGTCTTGATCGTCGTTATAATCCCATCTTCTGGTAAGTGCCGATCTACCTGCAATACGTTCTGGAGCATGTTCCCAATTTGTCATACTTCCCGAACGAGTAAACTTTGCGTTATCAGGAACATTGTTCGATGCTTTTGAGTACACTGCCGACCAATCTGCTTTCATCCAAGTATTCAAATGGTGAGTACCTTTCAACGTAGAGTTAAAGATCTGTTGGATAGTCGAACGGTAACGAGTAATGTAACTCATTTCTCCTGCATTTCCATTAATCGGATCGTAGCTACCCCAAGTACGTGTTCTTGTTACATCACGTACCTGATCGTTGCTTAAGTACACATAAGCATTGTACCAATCGATGTTATGATTTGCATTGATTCTATAATCCATCTTTGCATGCAAACCTGCTCTTCTTTGCAATTGATAGTAATTTCTATCTTCCATATTATCCAAAGAAGTCGAACCATCTGATAACATACCCGTACTAAACCAAGTACTGTTAGATCCTCTTGCTGTTTGTTGATAGCTACCTGCAACGATAACTCCAATTTTATCATCAGCAAATCGGTTACCTATTGATAAGCCACCCACAATATTAGGAACATAGTTCTTATAATTATTCACTAAATGATTCACAGAAAAATCACCTGCTTGTGCATTATTCACTCCATTCCAACTTGGTGGTGTGTTCATGTTACCTGAAGTATTCCAAGACATAAACGGATTACCATCACCAAATAAAAAGTTATTACCAATAGAAAGATTTAGTTGGCCTGAGTAACTTTCTGGAGCGTCTTTCATCTCCATATTAATTACACCACCAACGGCATCACCTTCCATATCTGGAGTTAATGCTTTGGTTACTTCCAAGCGATCCAAAAGGTCAGAAGGGAATAAATCTAATGGCACATAACGGTTTTTATTATCTGGAGATGGGATTTTCACACCATTCACCAATGTATAATTATAACGCTTGTCCATACCACGAACAATAGCAAACTGTCCATCGCCAGAGTTGTTTCTTTCTAAAGATACACCTGCTACACGTTGCACTACATTGGCCACGTTTAAATCTGGAGATAATTCGATATCCTGAGCGGACATCACTGTCATTACTTGAGACGACATTTGTTCTGTGGCACGAGCACTTTCAGAAGTTTTACGCTCTCTTGCACCATAAACAACTGCTTCATCTAATTGGACAGCGTCTAACTCAAGTATTAACTCTAATGAGACTGTTTCATTATTTACAGCTACTTCTCTTTGGAGTGTTTTATACCCCATGTATTGTATCTGTATAATATAGTTTCCATTGTCTACATTATTCATACTAAACTTTCCATCCATGCCTATTACCGATTGAGTATGACTTGGTTCGAGTGTTACTACAGCACCAATTAATGGCTCTCCATCCGCTCCGAATGCCGATCCTTTAATTCCTCCTGCTAGTGTGTTCAAAGAAAAGTAAGTGATGAATAGCAACGATAGTAGTACTATTCTTTTCATCATTAATTAGTTGGTTGGTTTTGTTTTTTAGCATTGCAAAAGTAGGCACCATAAATCACATGAATTTTAGTAGAAAATGAATCTTAGATGAAAAATCAACACCATTCTACACAATGTTCTCAACATAGAATTAAGTTTGTTAATGTTAAAACGTCTATTCGTTATAGGTAAGTTGCTGATTTTAGGAGGGATTGTATATTACAGTATGTTATGGGTATGTTAAGGTGTTAATATAAGGGGGAGTTAGGAGTGAGGAATTAGGAAGTAGGAGATTCTGAATTGACGCTGGGATTTGAAAGTAAGAGGGAAAAGGTAAGAGGTAAGGGTTTCATTCTTGCCCGAATTCATTCGGGTAAGAGATCCACTTCAAAAACCCATGGTTTCAACCATGGGGAAAAGTATGGGACTGGAAAAAGAATGAGACAACGTATATACCTTTCCATACAAAAAAAAGCACCGAACTCTCGTCCGATGCTTCTTACTCTATCACGATGATAAATTCATCTATATTGTTTTCAATACTCCTTCCAATACTTCTGGATCAGGACGTTGAGTATAATCAATTGAAAACTCAGCGTATTTTATAATTCCGTCTGTGCCGATAATGAATCTTGCAGGGACAGGCAATGTCCAAGAATCATCACCATTATAAGATGGAAGATGAATATTGAAATTATTATCATATAAATCTTTCAGAGCACCTTCCATTGTCCAACGAAGACCAAACTTTGCAGCTACATCATTTCCTTTATCAGATAGTAAGTCGAAATCCAAACGTTGACGATCGATGATCTCTTGGTTTTTCTCTGCTATCTGAGGTGAAATGCTGATCAGCTTTGCATTGTACTTCTCCAATTCTTTTTGATAACGTTTTAGATATCCTAAATCGGTGTTACAGTAAGGACACCATACCCCTCTGTAGAAAGTAACAACAGCGGGACCGTCTTTAATTAGTTCTGATAAAGCAACTACTTTACAGTCTTGATTGGGAAGAGAAAATTCCGGTGCTTTATCACCTTCTTTTAGAATTTGATCTCCAATACCTGAAGCAATGAGATCAGCAGTTGCTTGGTGCATTACTGATGTAAACTCTGAAGACATTTTACCTTCAATTTGATCTTTTAAGCGGGCTAATGCGTCTGAAAGTTTCATAATTAGATTTTTGAAATGAATTCTTGTTGAATATGTTGTTCGAAACGTGCTAAATCATTATCGATTTCTGGGTTCTTCATGACATCGTAACTGAAAAATGTCTTTAAAGGTTTTAAACCAAACCATTTAAAGTTAAGATGCATTGGTAGAAGTAAATCGTCTTCGCTAATACCATCAAAGAATGTTTCGTTTTTATTATTGAAAGCCTCTTTTGGAGCGTTGGCTGATACTGAAATCATGTACTTGCCATCAAGTAAGCCTCCCAATCCATAATTTTTCTTTGGAGCTTCTTCTTTACGACCATCACCATTTGATAATTTCCCCATCATTCCGGCAGTAAATACATCGTCCATATATTTCTTGAAAGACCATGTAACACCCATCCAGTTTAAAGGTGTCTGAAGAAACACAACATCTGCCCAAAAGAATTTCTCAACTTCCTCTTCAACATCATATGCTTCTTGAGCATTGGTCATCTTTACTTCAAACTCTTCTCCCTCGAACATTGATACTGCTTTATCAATAAACGTTTTTGTCAATTTCCCCTCCGAAAATGGGTAATATTGATGACCGTTAATAACTAATACTTTCTTCATTTTTTCTTTTGTTTTATATTTGTTACACAAAGAGACTAATATTAGTTTAAAAAAGAAACTATTAGTGGATTTACTCGTAAAAATAGTGGTAACAAAAAGGTAACCTATGGCCAGAAAGATTATAGAAAACCCCAATATGTGCTCATTAGTATTTGCAATGAACCTTATTGGAGGGAAATGGAAACCAATCATCATTTACTTATTAGCCAACGGCAGTATGCGATTTGGTAAGTTATTGATGTTTATCCCTAGTATCTCTAAAAAGGTACTTACAGACCAATTAAAGGAGTTAGTAGAAGATGGGTTGATCATTAGAGAAGAGTTTAAAGAATTGCCTCCAAGAGTAGAATATTCTCTTTCGAAAAAAGGTGAAGGGCTGCTTCCTATATTAAAATCCCTAAGTGAATGGACTGTAGATACTTTTGAAGAAGAGGATTTCGAAAAGTGTCGTATTGTGACGTTATAATCAACTCAAATAATCCATATGCTTCCCCTTTAATGCTGAAGGTGCATATCCAAAGTGATTTTTAAAAGAAGAACTCATATGCCCAACATGACTGAAATTAAGATCTATCGCAATTTCCGTAAGGCTTTTATTCGTATAGACAATTTGTCTATGGGCTTCTTCTAATTTCTGCTGATTATAGAATTGAAGAATAGGTTTATCGAATATCGATTTAAAGAGTCGGTTAAGTTTGGAAACGCTCATACCGTATTTATCACTTAACTCTGTGAGGTTCGGAATTTCTGTAAAGTCAGATAGATGCGTATCTCTCAATTCCAACATCAGTTTTAAATCTTCCGGATGAATATTGCTTTTAAATTTATCTGCATCATTTTCAATCTTACCTTTTAGCAATTCGACAATCTCCATCGCTTTTGTAAAAAAGAAAGTGTGCTTTCTATTTTCTTTATCTAAGTTTTTGATTAATGCCCTTACTCTACTTTCAATCTCTGCATTCTGAGAATAGTAATTGATCCATGGACTATCGTTCTCGAAAAGTTCTTTTAATTTAAACTTCTTATCGCCAGCAAACTTTCTGAAGAAGTTTAACGAAAAACGAATTGAAACCCATTGACTCCATTCTCCAGCTGGAAATTCAAAATCGTGTATTTGGGTGGAGTTCAAAATTAATATACCCGCATTATTAAATTTTTTAACTGTTCCATTACTTTTATAAGTAGCTCCTAATCCTAAACGAATAGTGATGGTTTTTTCTTTTGATAAACTAGAATGTCTAGTCATTATAGGCCGATCAGACTCCATGCCCAAAATGGCAATAATAAACTCATTTAAGAATTCGAAGGAATATCCTTCTATTTTACACCAATCTGTTTTAATCTTAAGTTCTTGTCCATCCCAAGTTCCACCTAATTCTTTTGCAAACTGTGCATAAGCATCGTGAGGATGTGCTCCGTGTGGATCAAAAACATATTTTTCTTTTTGCTTCATTCTGATTGATATTGAGCTTAAGAGTTTAATATAACAATGTGATTATTCTAATTTAAGAAACTCAAAAAAACACAGCAAATAAATTTATAAATACAAGACAGTAACTGATCAATAAAATTTGATCAGAATGTGTAAACGGTGTACCAAATCTTACTAATCATTCCATATTTCAATCTTTAGTTTTGCGACATAATCATTTAAATAAATAATATTATGGTGAACGAAAAACTAATTAATTTCTGGTCAAAATTAGAAGTAAAAGTATTGAATGCCTCTGCAAAAGAAGCGGCAGATTATCATACACAGCATCGTGCTATTGAAGAATGTGCTGATACTATAGATGGTTTCCAATACGGTGAATTAATGCTTTCTTCTAATGATGATTCCAAATTAGTAGTAATCTGTGGCTGGAATTCAGAAGAAGACTTTGATGAATGGTTGGCAAGTCCAGTAAGAAAAAGACAGACAGAAGACTTAGCAAAACGATTTGATATCATTACCAACGAAAGTAAGTACGATAGCTTTCATCAGGTAAGTTCTAAAAGATAACGTTTTAGTGTATTCAGGTAAATCAGTTTTATCCACTATTAAGATCAAGGTGAATTTTCACTTTGGTCTTTTTTTATATCAAAAAATCGACAGGATTTTAAGTTAACGAAAACGTACAACCTAATGCACAATTCGTGAAACTAGTTCGATATTAAACCAACTACTTTTGTCATGTAATCAATAAAAAAACAATCTTTGCTGCTTGACTTAGCGATTACAAAAATTAATTATTTATCATTTAAAATAGTACAATTATGTGTTCAAGAATTATTTATGAAACTGGTAACCAAGAGTATATTACAGGACGTGGAATGGACTGGAACGATCCAAACGCCCAAACTTCATTGTGGGTATTCCCAAGAAACATGAAAAGAGATGGTGGTGCCGACGAACATTCAATCCAATGGACTTCAAAGTACGGTTCTATTGTCGCTAGTTTCTACGACATCGCTTCATCTGACGGTATGAACGAAAAAGGATTTATTGTAAATGCTCTTTACTTAGCAGAATCTGAATATGGTGATGTCACAAAAAGTGATAAACTAACACTTTCAGTTGGTGCATGGGTGCAATATTTCTTAGATAACTATGCTTCAGTAGCTGAGGCGGTAGAAGCAATGCAAGATGCTCCTTTTATTATTTCTGCTCCATTATTACCTAACGGAAGAGGAGCAACAGTACATTTATCATTATCTGATTCAACTGGTGATTCTGCCATTCTTGAATACTTAAACAATGGAGAATTAGTAATTCATCATAGCAGAGATTACAAAGTAATGACTAACTCACCAGTATATTCTGAGCAAATAGCCATCAATAAATATTGGGAGCTTATTGGTGGTAGCAAAATGTTGCCGGGTACAATTAGTGCCGCTGACCGTTTTGTAAGATTAAACTACTCGTTGGAATCTTCTCCTAAATATACTGATAAAGATATGGCGACAGCTTCAGTTATTTCACAAATGAGATCTATTGGTGTTCCTCTAGGTATGGAAGACCCTGAGCATCCAAATATCTCTGCCACACTTTGGAGAACAATTGCAGATAATCAAACCAACAGATATTACTTCGAATCTGCAGTGAAACCTTCTATCTTCTGGGTTGACTTGGATAACATCGATTTCGAAAACACTGAGGTGAAAGCTTTAGATTGTTGTTCTGATGCCATTTATGCAGGCGAAGTATCGGAAAGCTTTACTCCAAAAGCAGCATTTCCATTTCTATAATAGAATGTAAGATTTTTATTACATCCTTCTTTCACCCCATTGATGAGTTTTCATTAATGGGGTCTTTTTTTGATGAAAAACGAGTTGCCGATATTTTGTAACTACTTTACCAAATCTTGAATATAGTTCGACATTAAACCACCTACTTTTGTATTGTAATCAATCGGAAATAAAGAAAATTACTAAAACTCCACGATTACAAAAATTAATTATTTATCATTCAAAATAGTATCATTATGTGTTCAAGAATTATTTATGAAACAGGAAATCAAGAATTTATTGTAGGTCGTGGAATGGACTGGAACGATCCAACAGCACAAACATCATTATGGATCTACCCTAGAGGTATGAAAAAAGATGGAGGTGTTGGTGAGAATCCTATTCATTGGACATCAAAATATGGTTCGGTAGCTGCAAGCTTTTATAATGCAGGTTCGGCTGATGGTTTAAACGAAGCAGGTTTAACTACCAACTTACTTTACTTAGCAGAATCAGATTATGGCGATGTAGCAACAAGTAACAAACCTACTTTATCTGTTGGTGCTTGGGCACAATACTTCTTAGATAACTTTGCTAATGTTCAAGAGGCAGTAGATGCTATGCAAGATGTTCCTTTTATTATCTCAGCTCCAATGTTACCAAACGGTAGAGGAGCAACAGTTCACTTATCGATATCTGATCGTTCGGGCGACTCGGCAATTCTTGAATTTTTAGATGGGGAATTGGTGATCAACCACAGTAGAGAATACAGAGTAATGACCAACTCTCCGATTTACTCGGAACAAATCGCAATCGATAAATATTGGAAACTAATTGGAGGTAGTAAAATGCTTCCAGGTACGATTAACGCTGCCGACCGTTTTGTACGATTGAGCTATGCATTAGAATCATCGCCAAAATATACAGATCATGATATGGCCACTGCATCCGTAATGTCACAGATGAGAGCTATTGGTGTGCCTTTAGGAATGGAAGATCCCGACCGTCCGAATATTTCTGCCACACTTTGGAGAACAATTTCGGATAATCAAACCAATAGATATTATTTCGAATCGGCTTTAAAACCATCTATATTCTGGGTGGATCTCGATAAAGTTGATTTCTCAGAAAATGCAGAAGTGAAAGCTTTGGATTGTGATACAGATGCAATTTATGCAGGCGAAGTATCTGAACATTTCACAAAAGCGACTCCACTTCCTTTCATAAAATAAATTTTCGTAAGTGCATTACTACCTTCTACTCCCCACATCAGATATTTTCTGGGTGGGGATTTTCTGTATTTGATGAGGTCTAAATCTTCCCAAATAGAAGGGAGAAATTCCCATGCTAACTGATGACGAATTCAAAATTCGTCATTCCACCAACTTTTTGATGATTTTCGATACAAGATGATTTACAAAAAGTATTAATGAAATGAACAAAAAAATAATAGTACTAATCCTCGCATTATACTCTTCTCTGGCGTCGGCACAAGACCTCAATTCTTTAGAGATGTATTATGTGACTTTAGAACAAGGAACAGCCCAACCTCTCAAAAACCTTGAGGTAATAGACACAGATCAAAAAGTAAAATGGGGACACGAGATTACGATTTATCCCGAAATTGAATATCAAACGATCGAGGGCATTGGAGGTGCTTTTAATGAAATCGGTGGGGAAGCATTATCGAGTTTATCAGAAGAACAACAACAAGAAGTGATGGAAAATCTCTTCCATCCTAAAAATGCAGGATTCACTTTTTGTCGTACAGCCATAGGATCAAGTGATTTCGGATTGGATGCTTACAGCTATTCTAATACTCCTAACGATATTGAGATGAAAGATTTCTCCATCGAAAGAGATCAAAAATATGTGCTTCCGTATATCAAAAAAGCACTTGATGTTCAACCGGACTTATTAGTCTTCGCCTCACCTTGGTCACCTCCGGCTTGGATGAAAACCAATGCGTCGATGACCGGTCTGACCAAAACACCGAATCACCTGAAAGAAGATAAAAAAGTATATCAGGCGTATGCCAACTACTTTGTGAAATACATTAAGAGTTATCAACAGGCAGGGGTAAATATCGATCGAATTTGTGTACAAAACGAGAACGATGCCAACACTAAATATCCTAGTTGTGTGATGCCTTCTCAACAAATGATAGAGTTATCCACAAAATACATCTTGCCTACTTTCAAAAAGGAAAAAGTGAAAACCAAAGTGTTTGCGGGTACATTTAGAACGGCTGAACAATTGGATCTGATCGAGTTCCTCACTTTAAAAGAGGCCAATAAGTTAGCAGGTGTGGGTATTCAATACACAAATCCCTCGGTAATTACTGATGCCATTAAAATGAACCCTTCTTTAATGATGTTCCATACCGAAGGGCACTGTTACAATGGTAAAAACAGTATAGAAGAAGCAGGTCACCGTTTAGAGGAAGTGGCGAAATACATTAACAGTGGCGTTTCCAATTTCTGCTATTGGAATATGATTTTGAATGAAACGACAGAAAGTGGCTGGGATTGGCCTCAAAACTCTCTGATCAATATCGATAGAAAACAGAAAACCATTCGATACAATCCGGACTATAATGCGATGTACATTATCAGTAAGTTTATCCAACCGGGAGATGTACGAGTGGCATCAAATAGTCAGCGACCAATGATTACTGTAAAAGATAAATCGGGGAATATGAAGGTGATCATTCAGAATACAGATCAGCAAGAAGCAGTCTACAGAATTCATATCAATGGAAAAACAAAGAAGGTCATTTTACCTCAACAAAGTATCGTGGCTATGGTGATTTCAAATCAGAAAGTCTGATAGATAAAAGCAAAATACATCGTGAATAATGTTAAAAGTGAGTTTTTTTAAATGATTGTATATAAAATCACTTTTCAGAACAACGTATACAACACACTCATTTTAAGTGTGTTGTATTTTTTTATTTAAATGATAACCACCCAAATAGTCTTTTTGGTTCAGCATCTTACTTTACCTATGTTTGAATTGCGACTCAGTATTCAATCTATACTCAGTCTGTCAAATGAATGGATTATTACATTGACTAACACTCTATCGACTCGTGCACAAGACGTAGAAAGTAGGCAATCAATAATAACTGTCCCTATTCAGTTTTTTTGAAACCAACTTTTACATTTAAGATGAAAAAAACAACTACAAAGCTAATAGTTGTTCTATGGACATTATTGACTTTTTCTCTTCCACTAAAAACTTATGCTCAATTTGTTGGTGTCGGAAATGGAAGCTATACCACTACATTCCCCGGTACCGATGCGGCAGGTAGAAATGCCTATCCCGCTGGAACGCCTCAATTAAGCGAAAATGCTATAGGAAAACCTGTCCCTACGAACGATTGGTGGTCGACTTTATTACAAAGCGATCACGCAAACAACTTATTCAATTATCCTTTGGCGATGAAAACCACCAACGAAGGTTTGGTCGTTACTTACATTCCATGGGGAGTCCTTGATGATGTTTCTCCAATTACGGTTGGAGTAGAAAGTCTAAATGCCACTAAAACCACTATTGCCGATCATTCCGATTGGACCGTTACTATGGACTGGAATGATGGCACAAGACATTTCCAAGCAGTATCGGGTATAGGTATGCCGTTTGTCTATTTTGATAAACAAGATACTGATGTTGCAAAAGTAGATATCAGTCAGGGTACCGTTACTGTAACCGACGAAATTATTACGGTGGAAAATGCTCGTAATGGGGCTAGTTTCGTGATTTACGCCCCAACAGGTAGTGTTTGGGAGCAAAACGGAACCACTTATACTTCCACATTAAACGGAAAAAATTATTGGTCTTTAATCATGTTGCCTCAATCGACAAGCAACGTGGCTGCAGCAGCAACTACTTACCAAAAGTACGCCTACGTATTCCCAACGAATACGACTGCAGATTGGACATATAACGAATCAACTTCCATCCTATCCACAGTGTACAATGTGGAAGTCGACGTAAAAGAAGGTACAGAAGATGCCATGCTTTTAGGGTTATTGCCTCACCAATGGGATAACTTGTCGGCTTCCTCATTACAACCCAACGATGTTTCTTACACTTCGGTGAGAGGTACACTAAAAATGTTGGAAGGAAACACATTCACTACGGAAAACACTTTCCACGGTATTCTACCGAACCTTCCGTATGTGACTAATTATAGTGATAGTTTTGATCCTTCGGCTTTAAATCAGAAAGTCGAAGCATTGAAGAACGAATCCTTATCTTCTTGGACCGATTCCTATAACGAAGGTCAGGTCATGAACCGCTTGATTCAGACGGCAAGAATCGCCGATCAAACAGGAAACATTGAAGCCAGAGATTTAATGATTGCCACTGTTAAAGAACGATTGGAAGATTGGTTAACTGCAGAAAGCGGAGAGGTTGCCTTCTTGTTCTATTACAATAGCGATTGGACAGCGATGCTGGGCTACCCTGCCGGTCATGGTCAAGATTCTAACTTAAACGATCACCACTTCCATTGGGGATATTTTATCCATGCTGCAGCATTTATGGAACAATACGAACCTGGTTGGGCCGCTCAATATGGAGATATGGTCAACTTGTTAGTTCGAGATGCATCATCACCTAATCGAGACGATGATACATTCCCTTATTTAAGAAACTTCAGTCCGTATGCAGGACACTGTTGGGCCAACGGATTCGCATCATTCCCACAAGGTAACGATCAAGAATCGACTTCAGAAAGTATGCAATTCCACTCCTCATTGATCCATTGGGGAGAAATATCAGGTAATAAAGAAATTAGAGATTTAGGTATTTACTTATACACTACGGAACAGGCGGCGGTAGAAGAATACTGGTTCGATATGTACGAAAGAAATTTCAAACCCGACCAACAGTACAGCTTGGTATCTAGAGTTTGGGGAAATAGCTACGATAATGGAACATTCTGGACGGCCGACATTGCTGCTTCTTACAATATTGAATTATACCCAATTCATGGTGGATCGTTGTATCTAGGACATAACGTGGCTTATGTAGAAAAGCTATGGGCAGAGATAACTCAAAATACTCAGGTGTTGGATAAAGTGGACAATCCTAACCTTTGGTATGATGTGATGTGGAGTTATCTGGCTTTTTCTGACCCCGCAAAAGCCATCGAATTATACGACGACCACCCGGGTAGAAACATTAAGTTTGGTGTATCGGATGCACAAACTTATCATTGGTTACATGCCATGAATGCTCTAGGTAAAGTAGATATTTCCATTACCGCTGACTCTCCTTTAGCTGCTGCTTTTAATAAGGATGGGAACAAGACTTATGTAGCACACAACTACAGCAATACAGAACAGACGGTGACTTTCTCGGATGGTTATCAGTTAGTGGTTCCGGCAGGGAAAATGGCGACCAATAAAGATATTTCAATTGAAGGAACGATCACTTCAAGCTTTTCTCAAGCACCTGTAGGTGGATCAGTTGATCTAACAGTTGAAGTAAAGGACATCACTCCCACTAAAGTAGAAATTTATAACGGAAGCACTTTACTTGGAAGTATCGATACTGCACCATTCACCGCTAAAGCGGATAACCTCACGGCAGGGCAAAATCAGTTTTATGCTAAGATGTATGATGGAGATAAATTTGATGTTACCAACATTGTTTCGGTAACAGCTGGTTTCCAAGTAGCTTTTGGTGATGTTACTCCAGAAATTCCGGGTACTATCGAAGCGGGTCATTACGATGTTTTCGAAGGTGGTTTAGGTCAAGGAATCACCTACCACGATAATAGTACATACAACGAAGGAAATTACAGAAAAGACGAATATGTCGACAACGTTTTAGACAATACAGAAGGAGCTACTGTAGGTTGGACCAACGGTGGAGAATGGTTAGAATACACTGTTCAGGTTACTACTTCTGGATTGTACGATCTTTCGTATCGCTACGCATCGGGTATTGGAGAAGGCGGAGGTCCTTTTAAATTATTATCCGATGGTGAAGTAATCGTAGACAATATATTAGTTAATTCTACTGGTGGATGGGGAACATGGCAAACCGCAACTGTCAACAATGTTCCCCTTACCGCCGGAAAACATATACTTCGCTTAGCCTTTGATAATGGAGGTTTCAATATTGGTAAAATGACATTTGCCAAGACGGGAGAATTACCTTACAGTCAACCTTTCGCAGATGCTGGTGAAGATCGTGTGATTGCATTAGCCGATGGGGCCGTAGTCTTGGATGGATCGAACAGTTATGATCCCGACAATGGAGCATTGACCTATACTTGGGTTCAATTGTACGGACCAACAGTAGCGACAATTCAAGAAACATCGAGCGTCTCTCCTACTTTAGGAAATCTAATTGGTGGAGAATATTTATTCGAATTAAGCGTGAGCAATGGAGAATATACGGGGAAAGATCAAGTAAAAATTACCGTAACAGAGGATGGCAAAATTCCTCCAAAAGTATCCATCACTTCACCAGAAAATCAATCGACAGTTTACATTGGCAACGAGGTCATCATCCAAACGAATCCTACCGATCAGGATGGAACGATCGCCAAAGTCGAGTTCTTTGTAGACGATCAATCAATAGGTTCAGTTACTCAAGCTCCATTTGAATTGGCTTGGAATCCTACTGAAGAAAAAATATACAGTATTCACGTTGTAGCCACAGATAATGACGATAAAACGGCTGAATCTACAGTGATTACTTTAGAGTCAAAATCAATTCCTTCGTGTAGAGGGACAAGTGTTAATGGCGATTATGATTATCAGTTTTCAGAAGATGCCTCAAATCCAACGCTTACTTTTATTCCTAATCAAGTAGGTATGGGAGCATCGGTTTGTATTTTATATCTATCTGTTGATGGTGGCGGATACGGAGGCTATTCTGTGACTGCTGATGTTCCTTTCCAAGTGAATGCCGCGGAAGGTCAGATGGTATCGTTCTATTACACTTATTCTCATCCGGAAGGAGGAGAAAGAAATACATCAGAAGATCCAAATACCTACGTGATCGGTACTTGCGATAATAGCGATGTTGAAAACACTTATCCGTCTGTAGAAATCACTTCTCCACAAGATGGCGACTTGTTAGTAGAAGGTACTGAAATTACTATTTCTGCGAATGCTTCTGATGTGGATGGTACCGTTGCACAAGTTGAGTTCTTTGTGGATAATAGTTCTATTGGAGTTGTTTCACAAGCACCATACGAGGTGAATTGGACGGTAGCCACAGGAGGTTCTCAGCTCAAAGCAGTAGCTACTGATAATGATGGTAACAGAACCACTTCGAAAGTAATTTCTGTTATTGGTCGATCTGCGACATCATGTTTAGAGGGCGAAGTAAGCAATGGTCACTTTAGATATATTGTATCGGATGCATCGAGTAATCCTACCTTAACCTTTGTTCCGAATATTCCTGGACTTGGTGATGTGATCTTGATTCTACATTACAAAACAACAGAAGAAGGCGTTTATCCTGGTCACCTTGCAAAACCTAACGAGCCTTTCGAATTGAATGCTCCGAATGGAAGTACTGTCACTTTTTACTATACCTATTCTCATCCTGAAGGAGGCGAAAGAAATACAGCAGATGACATTCAATCTTTCGTTGTTGGTGACTGTGCAAATGAAGAAGAAAACGAACTTCCGACAGTGTCTATTGCAACATCAGATAGTGAGACTGCTTATGATGTAAACACAGAAATTACTTTTGTAGCCTCAGCCTCTGATACAGATGGAACAATTGCCCAAGTAGAGTTCTTCGTCAATAATGCATCGATTGGAAGCGTAACTGAAGCACCTTATGAAATGAAATGGTCATCAAGCAATGCAGGCACTTTTACAGTAAAAGCTGTGGCGACCGACAATGAAGGTGGTGAGGCATCTGATGAAATGAATATTCAATTGAATGAAGTGATTCCTGAAAACGAATTACCAACAATTACATTGAGTACCTCGGACAATGCTACTTCCTACACAGTAAATGATGAGATTACATTTGAAACTGCTGTTGCAGATACAGATGGAACGATTGCTAAAGTAGAATTCTTCATCAATAACGAATCGATTGGAAGCGTATCAGAAGCTCCGTTTGAAATGAAATGGTCTTCGGCAACATCAGGTGAGTATGTGGTGAAAGCAATGGTGACCGATAATGATGGAGGCACTGCTTCAGATGAAATAAACATCACTTTAGTAGAAGATGCACCGACTTCACTAGATACAGATCATTACCAAGTAAACTACTTCCCTAACCCTGTTACAAATAGTTTAACTATTGATTTGCCAACCGCTCAACAAACTGTGATTATCAGAAATGTTGAAGGAAAAGAAATGGCAACGATGACCTTAGGTTTGGGACAATCTCAAATAGATGTATCGCATTTAAAATCTGGAATATATTTCATCTCTGTAATTGGAGGTGACTATACAAACAGCTTCAAGATTATCAAACAGTAATAAGTCATTGAAATAAGCTGATCGACAAACACTCTCTTAATTTTTTAGGAGAGTGTTTTTTATTTATCAAAAGATATATTAAGATTTATTTAAACCTCTCTCCTATTAACAAAGACTCAGTTTCAGTAAATTGAAATCAAAAGATAACTAAAGCAAGGCAAGGTATACTACCTATCTTTCTTCCAATAACTCCAATTAACAATGAGAACTCACAACATTAACAAACTATTATTCCGTGTACATATTTTCGTAATGAGTAGCCTGTTTCTATTCTTCATGCTTAGCTGTAATGAAGATTTTGATATCGAAATACCTAGTACAAAATATATTGAGATTAATGACTCCACACGTTTCAGCATGTCGCATTTTCAACATTCTTTAGAGAAATTATTTAATGTGCACGACCTTTGGGAAATTAAATATGATCATCAATTAAAGGATGGAAACGTTGAGAAAAGTTATTTGTCATACACGAATTATAATGGCTTTGCCGACTCAGTAATTGTATTTAATCATGTAAAAAATAGTCAGGGAGTCATTACGCATTCAGAAGTTACAGCCGTGAATGTAATAGACGAATACTATATGTATTATTTTGATGATCATGACCCAGTGAAAGATCTGGAAACAATTCTAAACTTTAGAATTGACTATGATTACAATTTCAATGGCAAAATAACGTCAGTTGTGGTTACGAAAGAAGATGGAGAATCGACACAACTTAATTATACCATTGATGCACGTGGTGGATATCAGGCAAGAACAGGAGAAAGTATTCATATTGGTACTTTTTTCCATCAAAAAGGTGATCCATTTTATTACTTCAGATATGCTCCCGATACATCAGATTATGTGTACGACTCAGAAGGAAACCTAATATTAAAATCTTCGGGTACTTTCCCTAGTATCGAAAAGAAGCACTATATCTATAAGGATGGTTACCTAAAGACAAAGTACGAAGGCACTCAAGCCAATCCGGCCTACAAACACTGTTTTGTGTATAAAGATCATTTTTCCAACTTTCAATTTAAAGAATGTGATGAGTTTCAATTCGTCTACAATAAAGAAGAAAATAAATTTGATCAACTGATTGAATTCGATGATTTAGCTGATCTCAATACTCAAACACCAATAAGTAAAATTGAAAAGTCAATCTGGGTTTTAGATAGTGTGCCAGTTCAAACCTATAGTGTTTATTCTACTTCTGGTGAGCTATTGTTCAATATCCATAAAACGGGGTACAAAGTCACAGATGAAGAAGGAAATGTGATTGAAAGTGTTGACGATACTTATACCGATAATAACAACAATAAAATAGATAAAAATAAAGTAGCTCAACTATATACAGGCAAAAAATTAGACTTTATTCTTTCCGATGAATTTGTAGATTTTTTCCAGTAAAAAGTAAATAACATTTATGCTTTAAAGCTCTATTCGGGAAGCAATGTCTTGAATAGAGCTTTATTATTTGCTTACAAAACGAAAGTAACATTCTACAAAATGCTCAAAGTATTCTCTATTTATTTTGAATTAATCAAATTGATTTTTCATTTTTGCGACACCATCGCATTTAAGTAAAATACGTATACAACCATATGTATTGTAATAGAAAAGCGATTGAATCAATTATCCAAGAGCATGGAAAACAATTTTAAGATAGAATTAGAAGAAGGCTTATCGGCACAACTTCAATTTGATAAAAGAGGTGGATTACTACCTGTTATTGTTCAAGAGAAATCTACAGGACAAATATTAATGTTAGGGTACGCCAATCAAGAAGCATTTGATAAAACACTTCGTACTCAGAAAGCTACTTTCTGGTCCACATCGAGACAAGAATTATGGACCAAAGGGGAAACCTCTGGCAACTATCTCAAAATTGAAAATATTATGGTGGATTGCGATCAAGATGCCATCATTTATCAAGTGGAATTAATGGGAAGTGGCGTTTGCCATACTTTCGATAAAAATGGAGAAAATCGTAAAGCCTGTTTCTACAGAAATTACGATCAAGAAGAAAATAAATTGTCATTTATAGAAGGAATGGAGTAAATGAAAAAGGAAGAAAAACTAAGAATAGAATCAGAGGGAGATAATCATATCATGACGAGTGTGGATACTCCAATGCTACCCGATGCATTTGATAAATCAGAGGAGGAAAAAATCGAGATTATTCAGGAGTATTTTGCGGGTATTATGAAAACATTAGGCTTGGACTTATCAGACAATAGTTTGAAAGGAACGCCTTACCGTTTTGCTAAAATGTACGTGAAAGAATTATTCGCAGGTCTTGACCCTAAAAATAAACCGAACCTTTCCGTTTTTGATAACAAATATCAGTACAATAAAATGCTGGTAGAAAAGAACATTACCTTCTCTTCTGCTTGCGAACATCATTTCTTACCTATCGTTGGTAAAGCACATGTAGGCTATATTTCTTCGGGGAAAGTGATTGGTATTTCCAAGATTAATCGCATCGTTGAATATTACGGAAAACGTCCACAGGTACAAGAACGCATGACGCTTCAAGTCTATAACGAACTAAAAAATGCACTACAAACAGACAGTGTAATCGTAGTAGTTGATGCCGAACATTTATGTGTTTCTTCTCGTGGTGTAAAAGACAAAACAAGCTCGACGGTAACGTTGGAGTATGGTGGGGAGTTTAATGATTTGTCCCTTAGAAATGAGTTTTTAAAACTTATCTAAATGAAAAATGAAAAGTTAAAAATGAAAAACGTAGTTAGTGAATAGTTCGTGTACCTTTCTGAGTAAAACGAGCGTTAACTTAACATTTCACGTTTTTCATTCTTCATTTTTAACTTTTAACTCCATATATGAAAAGAGGCTGTCTCCATTATCCATTTAATCGGATGTTGAGACAGCCTCTTCTTTATATTCTAATAACGTTCTACACTATATTATTTAAGTCGATTACTTCGAAGTTTTTGGCGACAAAATAATCGTCTGTTCCTAATTCTGTATTAATAACAATACCACCTAATAAAGTAATCTTATCTACATGGAATTCAGATTTACACGCTTTAATGTATTCATGAATTTTTTGATCGATGATCTCGTAAGTCACTTCGGTAATGGCTTTTGCCTGATCACTACTTTCTAAAATTCTATCTCTATAAGGCAAGAGGTTTTCCTCTAACAACATTTGCTGAATATCATCGTCTGCTCTAACAGGCTTGTAATTTTCGTCTTGTAGTCGATTTAACGCCAACATCAGAGCACCACAAGAATTTCCTTTTTCTTCCATACGAGGTCTGTACATCTTTCCTGTCTCTCCCTCTAACGTAATTCCGATATGTGGTCCATAAAAAATAAAAGCACTACCACCGTCAGGTACATGATGTGCAAATGCAGTCATCCCTGTTTTTCCTACAAACGGAATTCCACCTAATCCACCCATATTAAACGGACCAAAAAGCACATTAAAGAAAGTGGTTGATGGAACATTAATATCGTCAGAACACACCGATGTGGCCATTAATACTTTCGAAATATCTAAGTGATGTTCAAGTTGCATCTTCCCTAAATAATGAATAGAAGTATCCTTAGCGTCTTTCGCATTTGGAAAATGTTTTTGGACAATTTCATCGTATAGTCTTTGTTTCATAATAATGGATTTAGTGATGTTTTAATCTAGTATTCATGAATTTAGTAAAAAGGAGTGAATATCAAAATTTATGCAACACAGTCGCAACAACATCTTTAGATAATACAATAAGGTAGAAGATGAGTATTTGATGTTTACAGAAATAAAAAAGTAGCTAATATATTAACTATTTCTAGTTTATTTAGGGTATTTTGGTTAATATATTAGCTATCAATCAATTTGATTATCGATTTCTGTATTTTATTTTTCGAACCTGATGAAACAGAATATTTGTCAGCATAATTACTCCACTTTTCAACTACTGATTTCACCTCATCAATTATATTCTTGGCTTCTTGTATATTAAAATGTGCTGCTAGCTTCAAAAGGTCTTTTGATGTAGGGTGCTGACTTTCGCCGGCGACCATTGTACTATGAAAACCATGTGATGAGGTGGAGTACGTTAAATCATATGCTGGAGCAAATTTCCATTGTCCCTCTTTATCCATCAAGAATGCAAAGTTTTTACTGTGATCGTCTCTATTGTGCGTAAACATATTGAAACAAGCCAATCGGAATACTTTATTGTAAGCTGCTACATCCCTCTCCAACTGAAAAGCACAATCTAATAAATGACCGTAATCCATATTACTTAATCGGAAATTATCATGCATTATACCACTAGCCGAATGCATGTGCAAACGTTGATTTTGTCCAATTCTATCAAATCGTTTGGTTCCAAAATACGCTTTCCCAGAAGCACCATAAAACAACTTACATTCACTCATTTCAATACCACAATCCAATGCCATTTTATAATATGCATATTCAATATTCGCAATATCGTTGGCATCAAAAGAGGAAGGAAATTTAATGATCCAATGCTCGTCATTTTCATCTAATTGATTTCCTGAAGATAATGTATTTGTGATAGGATTATGAATAACATTCACTTTCGGTCGAGCCCCTCCAGAAGATCCACCTAGATCAAATAATTCATCGATCACTTCCTCAGAAGCACCTTCCAAAACTTTTTCTGATTGATGAAATAACTCATCCAATCTAATATTTGAATATTCTTCCTCTTCCCCTAGCTCAGGTTGATAAACTAATGCTCCAGCACCAAAATTTCCAACATAAGCCAAGCGATCCAGTAAAGTAATATCATTAATATTGATCCCTTTTGTTGTCAACATTCTATCCAACAATAACCTCCCCCAACCGTCAGGTAGTGAATCATTGAATACACCTGCCATTCCATCAAAAGGAAATGCAGACATATCCACAATACTATCCGTTAAAGGTAACTTGAATGGAGATAATTGAAGTTGGTATTTTTTAAATGCTGTATGATATTTAAAGTAGAATTTTTGATTTTGGGTAACAATCTCCCCTACATCTAAGATATTCTCCTTATCAAAGGAAAGTTGAACTCTAATTTTGTCGATCTTTTTCATTTTACATCATCACTAAATAGGTTCATAATATCATTCAGATCTTCTTTTTCTAGAAGTACCTGATTAAACTCATCTAAACGATTTAAAACATGAGCAAGCTTTAGTAAAGATTCCAAAGAAATTTGTCCTGTTCGCTCAAATCGCTTCAAACTTCCCAAAGAGACACCAGACCTTTTGGCCATTTCTTCTTGTGAAATTTTCATGCTTTTTCGAAGATTTTTATGTCGATCTGCAATTTTTTTGATGACGGAATTGGGGGTATCGCTTAATGAATACATAGCTAATATATTATCTATTATAGTATAAATATACATGAAATAGTTAATATATTAACTATTAAAGTTGTTTTTTAAAACTGATCATATTTAAATTCCAATCATATATTAAACACTTCAATATTAATTTTACATCAACATGATCCCCATCTACAAAATTCATCAATTCTTCTTTCTACTTTTACATCAATTTAAACCTTTTGACTAAACTCCATGAAAAACGTATTCCCTTATCTTTTGATCCTCCTTACCGTATTTGGTTGTCAGAAAAAACAACCTCAGACCATCGATTTACAAGGTCATAGAGGCTGTAGAGGCATTTATCCTGAAAACACGAATGAGGCGTTTTTAAAGGCCTTAGAAATTGGTGTAACCACTTTAGAAATGGATGTGGTGATCTCAAAAGATAAAAAAGTAGTGGTGTCTCATGAGCCGTTTTTCTCTCACGAAATAGCGATTTCCCCACAAGGAGACACAATTACAAAAGATTCAGAACACGACCACAATATTTATGCGCTCAACTATGAGGACATCAAAAAATATGATGTCGGGTCGAGACCTCATGATCGTTTCCCACATCAAAAAAAGTTCGCGACTTACAAACCCTTATTAAGTGAGGTGATCGAAAACGCTGAATCATATGCGAAAGAACATCAATTGAAAAAACCTTATTATAATATTGAAATCAAAAGGCAACCAAAGTATGATTCTATCTATCATCCCGGTGTTGAAGAATTTGCTCAGTTGGTGATGGATGAAATCAAAAAGTATCCATTTAAAGAACGTATTTTCATTCAATCTTTTGATGTGGAATCTTTACAAGAAGTCAGAAAAATTGCTCCCGAATACAAAACAGTCTACTTGATAGAAAACGAGAAATCATTCGAAGAAAACATGAAAACTTTAGGTTATATACCAGAAGTGTATAGTCCGTATTTCGAATTGGTTGATCAAGAATTGGTCGAAAAATGCAAAGCGAAAAATATGCTGATTATTCCTTGGACGGTGAATGAAACACAAGACATGGAAGCTATGATTGATCTAAAAGTGAATGGCATTATTTCGGATTATCCTGGGAGATTGAAGGAAGTGTTGGAAGAACATGGTATATTAATAATTTAATAAACTAATATTCTACCAATAATGGACTTAGAAATAGGAGATATTTTAACGGGTTTACTATTACTATCAATCATTTACATATTTACAGGAGTACGGGCCCAACTACTCTGGAAAATTTTACGTGATAAAGGAATTGTATATACTAGTGAGGAAGATTTTCTAAGGACTTTACTTCTCCCTTATAGTTCGTCGATTGAAATTTTAAGTACATTATTTTGGTGCTTTAACATATACATACCTCTCCCTTTGTATTTTAATATATCAAAATATAAATGGTACTATATATTGTTTAATATAATACAAATAATGTTGTTGGGGGGGTATTTATACTTTTTGTATTTAATATATTTTCAATAATTTCTTTTAATTCACCCAAGTTATACAATTTATTAAACCTCCTTCTTTTACTACGGAGTTGATATTAATTGTGTTGGGTATTAGTTTTTTACAAAAGCTTTTTCAGAGTTTCAGCATCAGGAAGTGCTTCTTTGAATTTTTGAGGAAGTGTTTCTGATGTTATGAAAGTAGATACACCCATTGGTTTTGATAAATCTCTAAAGCTGTATTCTACTTTTTTATTTTCTTTTTCTTAACAGAGTATAATCCCTATTGATGGATTTTCGTGAGGTTGTTTCACCAAATCATCTAAAGCCGATAAATAGAAATTCATTTTCCCTACATATTCGGGCTTGAACTTTCCTTTTTTCAATTCAAAGGCGACCAAAGCCTGTAAACTTCTGTGATAAAAAAGTAAATCTATAAAATATTCATCCTCCTCAACCACTAACCTGTATTGATTTCCCATAAAGGTAAAATCAGCACCTAAAGACATTAAAAACTTTCTGATGTTCTGAACAATTTCTCCTTCTAAAACCCTTTCGTCAATTTCATCATCTGCATCTTCCACATTCACAAAATCTAATAAGTACTGATCTTTAAATGACCTTAATGCTTTATTAGACAAATCTTGCGTCATGGTTTGTTCAAAATTATTGGGTAGTTCATTTTGTAAATGGGATTGATTCTTTATTTCAGTACGAAGATGACGAACAGACCAAAAGTTTTGTGCTGTTTTGTGGATGTAGTACCATTTTTCTTTGTCATCTTTAAGTTTTAAAAGCTCAAAATGATGTGTAAATGAGATAGATAAAAATGCTTTTATATCGAGTTCACTCAATTCGGTCGTCAGTGACGAACTAATCACATTTTCTTTATTTTCCAATTTGGTCGTCAGTGACGACCGAATTGAAGGTGATATATTCCATTCATTAAAAAAACGACGCATCTTCTTAATATTCTCTGCAGAAAACCCTCTTAAACCAGGTACTTCTTGCTGAAGCTTAGAAGAAATATCCTCCAATACTTTTGCTCCCCATTTATTATTTTGAAACTCTATCTCTACCAATTCCCCAACAGTAAAATATAGACGTAACATCTCAGCATTAGCAATTTTTGCTACAGCATATCTACTTTGTAATATTTGTTTCTTGAGGTCTTTTATGAAATCGGTAGGTACTAGCATAAAGTCAATAATAATATGTTACAAAAGTAAATATATAAAATTTCGACTATCATAAATGATGGAAGTTTGATATCTACTAAATATTGGTATTTACCTATTATTTAGAATCAATTTCTGCTACATTCTAAGAAAGAATAATCACAGAAGTTTTTTCCTTAATGAAATTTTATGATTCTACTTGATTTAAAAGTTGGACCACTTTTCAGCAAAAAAACGAAAGAAAATGGTAGAAGAAATCTTTAAAAATGCTAGATTGTCCTCAAGAGGTAGAAGATAATTTTCTTCAGATCAAAAAGCTGTAATTGTTGAATCCTATGAAAGATCAGGACTATCATGTTCAGAAGTTTTGTAGACAATATGGAATAATCACAAGAAAATTAATAACCTATGAAGACAGCTTAGGAGTAATTATGTGTATTAAAACGAAGGTGAGTTACACTCTTAAACTAAATTAGAGATTTTTGTAAAGAAAATGAGGAACTAAAAAAAGACACTTGGAGAATCAACATTGGGCATTAAAATTCTAAAAAATGACGAATTTAGGAAAATACTATTGCGTTGAAGGTATAGGTTCTGATAACAAAAATGAACATATAAGTAAACCGTATAGAATTATATTCTTGGATATTAATTTCCCGTTTACTGCATCTATTGTAAAAGGAGCAAAAGGTCATAATACTCTAAAAGAATTAAGAAAACATGATGAAACTTGGATAAAATATTCACAAATAGATAAAAAATCTGCTATGAAAATTTGTGAAAAAAAATTCATTATTTATTCAAAACATTTTATTATGACTCCTTTAGATAATGAGTTTAATGAAATAAGTTATAAACTTCTTAAACACACAATATTTGGAGAATTAAAAAAAGAAATAACAGGAATTCACCTTATTTCGGATTTAAACCCTCACATAAAAACTATTACTCAAAAATCACATGAAGATAAAAATGGTGTTTGGATAGCTGATGTTGAATATTATTCTAAGGAAAGAGATAAATTATATCTAAAACAAAACTCTTCAATGTTTCCTAAATCATGGTGTCCAACAACTTTTATGTTCAAAATATTCACTGCTTATAGGGTTAAACAACAATGCAAATCAGACTCCAGTATCTTTCATTCAATAACTGATTGTGGTATAAAAGTCAACTTTGTGATTAAAAATAATATTATTAAAACTGTTTACCCATTATATCAAAGTGATAATTAACTTTTGGGGTTAAAAGAATTTATTTTCTAAATCTTGTTTTTTCTATATGCTAGAAAGTAAAAATCTTCCATCAGGGTATTTTTGAAAAAGGTTTTGAATCGTATGAAAATCTCTGTTATTACTAAAAATATGTCTAACACTTTTTTTTATGATCTGATAATTATAATGTTTCACATTTTCAGGGTTGACTTCTAAAACTGAATTATCTAATTCTAATAATTCAGGATATGACCTTTTACTTACTATGCTCAAAGAATAATAAGGTGATAAAGGCATATATATCTCATATTTATTGTCAACAATACTATTGTCGTTGAATATCCCAATAGATGGATTGTCTGAACTTAGAAAAGGTATATCAGTATTATTTTTCCAAAAAAGAAAAATTTTATCGTCAAAAACTGATGATAAAATTTCTTGTAAATTATCACTTAAAATTAAAGATTTTTGAGTTTGTTTAGCATCAAAATCAGGATCGGATAAATCAATATTTACCTTCTCTTTTAATGCCTGAACAAGTACTTTATGTTGAGAGGGTAGTCTTTTTCTAAAACTGGTTGTTCTTATCATTTGAATAAATACAAACTCAAACATTATTTTCTTTTCATTAAGTTTTAGAACATTGTGTTTAAATTTAAGTTTGTCAAATAAGTTAATCAAGATTTGCCCAAAAGAAGATTCTATCTTCCCTAGACTCTTTTCAGTATCTTGCTTATTATCAGGATTATCGTAAAAAAATTTATGAAAAGCAACATTATCAACACTACTAGAATACACATCTTTTTTCTCTTTGTCATACACAAATATTCTCTTATTCCTATTGGTGAACTTTCTTAAATAAACTCGTGGTACAAAATGTTGTTTTTTAACGTTATTCATAACTTATTTTTTATGAAAGTTAGTGTTTATAGAATCTAAGATTATACTGTAAATGTATTTCTTTTTGAACGCTTCACTTAAAGCGATTTCTTCTGTTGTTGTTTGGTTTGGTGGCATTTCTCTACAGAAAAATAGGGTACAAAAACTAAAAAATATAATAAGTAAGTGTCTCATGTATTTGACTTTCTATAAAAAAAGTGGAAATAATATATCTTCAAAAAAGAATTTTTGGATTCTATCTGTATCCTTTTTTTATGGAGGATACTTTGCAGATACTTAGAAGCTATTTCACCAGAATTATTTCCAAATGGTTTCTGTCAGTGCCTGTATTTGCTTTTGCATTAAATAACTCAAAGTGATAAAAGCCCAACGCCTTTTGTTCTGTAAGAAAGTATTGCAATCATTTCTGAAGCTCATCCCAATATGGTGTCTTCTCTACATACACTTTTTCCAACTCTTCTAAGTCTTCTAAACAATCAGGGATATATTTTATAGGATTCCCACTTACATCTATAACCATAAGCTTCTTACAGTTACAGATCTCATCAGGAAGCCTGTGTATTTTTCCACTGGCTAGCTTTAAAAACCTTAAATTTTTAAAATTGCCTATACCTCTCAAACTTATAATATTGTGGTCATACATTTCAAAATCCCTCACATCATTCTTATAAAAATTTTTAGGCATATTGTGCCAAAAATTACCATGTGCTTCAAAATTGCCTATATACATATCTGATGGCATGTAATTAAAGCTTTTACAACCACTTATGTTAAAGGTAGTCAGTTTTTTTCCCTGAAAGCTCATCGGTAAACCCTGTAATTTTTCACAGCCAGAAAACTTCAATGTTATCGATGGAAATGGATCGTATCTACTTCCTAAGTGTTTTCCTTTTCCCAAAGTCAACGGTAACTTAGTTAGGTATTTACAATCATATAGGTGCAAATTAGATAAGTGATGAATGGGACCAAAGTCTGCAGGGAAGTTTTTAGCTTTACTATCATTGATATAAATTACTTCTAATTGAGGTATTTTATCCAGATGCTTAAAGCTATGTATTTCCCCCCCTATTAACTTTAATTTTTTAAAATCACTAATCTCCTCCGGAAGTTCTTCCAATTCATCTACATATAACTCCTGCAAGGTCGATTTAAATGAAAATAATTCCTCGGGAAAGCCTTGTATGGGCGTGTGACGAAAACGAATCGCTTCCAAATGTTTCAAGGAAGTGAGACTCTTGGGAAGAGTCTTAATGTTTGTTTTGGAGAGGTCTAAGTATTTTAAGTGTTTTAACCTCCCCACCCATTCAGGTAATTCGTCTATGGGGTTATCATGAAAATCAAGTACTTCTAAACTGTCAAACTCTTGAATAAAATCAGGTAGAGACGTTAATTGGTTTTGATATAACTTTAATTTTTTAAGGCGTTTAAATCGAAGAAACTCCTCTGGTACTTCTGTTATTAATTCCCCTAAAGACCTTAAACTAGGATGATTTGATTCTCTATATGCTATACTTTTAACATACCCATTAGAATCTATTGAGACAGCAAAATAAGTGTATTTCTTTTTGAACGCTTCACTTAAAGCGATTTCTTCTGTTGGTGTTTGATTTGATGGCATTTCTCTACAGGAAAATAGGGTACAAAAACTAAAAATTAGAATAAGTAAGTGTTTCATGGATTTGACTTTCTATAAATAGTGGAAATAATATATCTGCAAAAAAGTATTTTTCTTGTAAATCAAAACCGTCTCTTTTATTGAAGATACTTAGAAGCTATTTCATTTGCTTTTTATCAAATAGTTTCTGTCAGTTCCTGTATTTTCTTTTGTATTAAATATTACGTTAAGAACTCAAATTGGTAAAGTCACACATTGTTCTGTACCAAGCTTTTTCAATCATTTCTGAAGCTCATCCCAATAAGGGGTCTTCTCTACATACACTTTTTCCAAATCTTCCAAGTCTTCTAAACAATCAGGGATATATTTTATAGGATTCCCACTTACATCTATAACCATAAGCTTCTTACAGTTGCAGATCTCATCGGGAAGCCTATGTATTTTTCCACTGGCTAGCTTTAAAAACCTTAAATTTTTAAAATTACCTATACCTCTCAAACTTATAATATTGTGGTCATACATTTCAAAATCCCTCACATCATTCTTATAAAAATTTTTCGGCATATTGTGCCAATAGTTATCATGTGCTTCAAAATTGCCTATATACATATCTGATGGCATGTAATTAAAGCTTTTACAACCACTTATGTTAAGGGTAGTCAGTTTTTTTCCCTGAAAGCTCATTGGTAAGCCCTGTAATTTTTCACAGCCATTAAACCACAATGACATCGACGATGTAAATGGATAGTATCTACTTCCTAAGTGCTCTCCTTTTCCCAATGTCATCGGTAACTTCGTAAGGTATTTACAATCATATAGGTGCAAATCAGACAAATGGTGAATGGGACCAAAGCCTGCAGGGAAGTTTTTAGCTTTGCTATCATTGATATAAATTACTTCTAATTGAGGTATTTTATCCAAATACTTAAAGCTATGTATTTTACCTCCTATTAACTTTAATTTTTTAAAATCACTAATCGCCTCCGGAAGCTCTTCCAATTCATCTACATACAACTCCTGCAAGGTCGATTTAAATGAATATAACTCCTCAGGAAAGCCTTGTATGGGCGTGTGACGAAAACGAATCGCTTCCAAATGTTTCAAGGAAGTAAGACTCTTGGGAAGAGTTTTAATATTTGTTTTAGAAAGATCTAACCTTTTTAAGTTCTTTAATTTTCCCACCCATTCAGGTAATTCATCTATGGGGTTATCATGGAATTCAAGCTCCTCTAAACTGTCAAACTCTTGAATAAAATCAGGTAGAGACGTTAATTGGTTTTGATCTAGATATAAACGCTTAACGTGTTTAAATTGACGAAACTCCTCTGGAACCTTTGTTATTAATTCTCCTAAAGATCTTAGGCTTGGATCATTAGATTTAGTGTATGCTACCATTTCTACATGTCCATTAGAATCTATTTTGGTAGCTAAATAAGTGTATTTCTTTTTGAACGCTTCACTTAAAGCGATTTCTTTTGTTGGTCTTTGATTTGATGGCATTTCTCTACAGGAAAATAGGGTACAAAAACTAAAAATTAGAATAAGTAAGTGTCTCATGAATTTGACTTTCTATAAATAATGGAAATAATATGTCTTCAAAAAAGTATTTTTCTTGTAAATCAAAACCATCTCTTTTATTGAAGATACTTAGAAGCTATTTCATTTGCTTTTTATCAAATAGTTTCTGTCAGTTCCTGTATTTTCTTTTGCATTAAATATTTTGTTACAGCACTTAAAATGGAAAAGCCCCACAACGTTCTGTACGAGGCTATTTCAATCATTTCTGAAGCTCATCCCAATAAGGGGTCTTCTCTACATACACTTTTTCCAACTCTTCCAAATCTTCTAAACAATCAGGGATATATTTTATAGGATTCCCACTCACATCTATACTGATAAGCTTCTTACAGTTGCAGATCTCATCGGGAAGCCTATGTATTTTTCCACTGGCTAGCTTTAGAAACCTTAAACTTTTAAAGTTACCTATACCCCTCAAACTTATGATATTGTGGTCATACATTTCAAAAGCTTCCATATCATTCTTGTAAAAATTTTTAGGCATATTGTGCCAAAAATTACCATGTGCTTGAAAAGTATCAATATACATATCTGATGGCATGTAATTAAAGCTTTTACAACCACTTATATGAAGACCTAGCAGTTTTTTTCCCTGAAAGCTCATCGGCAAGCCCTGTAATTTTTCACAGCCATCAAACCTCAATGACACAAACGAAAAAAAGTGTTTAGCACCTAAATGTTCTCCTTTTCCCAAAGTCATCGGTAACTTCGTAAGGTATTTACAATCATATAGGTGTAAATGAGACAAATGGTGAATGGGACCAAAGTCTGCAGGGAAGTTTTTAGCTTTGCTATCATTGATATAAATTCTTTCTAATTGAGGTATTTTATCCAGATGCTTAAAACTATGTATTTTACCTCCTATTAACTTTAATTTTTTAAAATCACTAATCGCCTCTGGAAGCTCTTCCAATTCATCTACATACAACTCCTGCAAGGTCGATTTAAATGAATATAATTCCTCAGGAAAGCCTTGTATGAGTGTATGATCAAAATAAATCACTTCTAAATGTTTCAAGGAAGTCAGACTCTTGGGAAGAGTCTTAATGTTTGTTTTAGAAAGATTTAACCTTTTTAAGTTCTTTAATTTTCCCACCCATTCCGGTAATTTGTCTATGGGGTTATCATGGAATTCAAGCTCCTCTAAACTGTCAAACTCCTGAATAAAATCCGGTAGAGACGTTAATTGATTTTGATCTAGATATAAACGCTTAACGTGTTTAAATTGACGAAACTCCTTTGGAACTTCTGTGATTAATTCTCCTAAACCTTTCACAATTGGTGCGTTAGATTTAGTGTATGCTATCATTTCTACATGTCCATTAGAATCTATTTTGGTAACAAAATAAGGTGTTTTCTTTTTGAACGCTTCACTTAAAGCGATTTCTTCTGTTGTTATTTGGTTTGATGGCATTTCTCTACAAGAAAATAGGGTACAAAAACTAAAAATTAGAATAAGTAAGTGTCTCATGAATTTGGCTTTCTATAAATAATGGAAATAATATATCTGCAAAAAAGTATTTTTCTTGTAAATCAAAACCTCTCTTTCATTGAAGATACTTAGAAGCTATTTCATTTGCTTTTATCAAATAGTTTCTGTCAGTTCCTGTATTTTCTTTTGCATTAAATATTTTGTTACAGCACTTAAAATGGAAAAGCCCCACAACGTTCTGTACGAGGCTATTTCAATCATTTCTGAAGCTCATCCCAATAAGGAGTCTTCTCTACATACACTTTTTCCAACTCTTCTAAGTCTTCTAAACAATCAGGGATATATTTTATAGGATTCCCACTTACATCTATACCATAAGCTTCTTACAGTTACAGATCTCATCAGGAAGCCTATGTATTTTTCCACTGGCTAGCTTTAGAAACCTTAAACTTTTAAAATTGCCTATACCTCTCAGACTTATGATATTGTGGTCATACATTTCAAAATCCTTCACATCATTCTTATAAAAATTTTTCGGCATATTGTGCCAAAAATTACCATGTGCTTGAAAGGTGCTTATATACATATCTGATGGCATGTAATTAAAGCTTTTACAACCATTTATATGAAGCCCACTCAGTTTTTTTCCCTGAAAGCTCATCGGTAAACCCTGTAATTTTTCACAGCCATCAAACCACAATGACAACCTCGAAAAAAAATGTTTAGCACCTAAGTGTTCTCCTTTTCCCAAACTCATCGGTAACTTAGTAAGGTATTTACAATCATATAGATGCAAATGAGACAAGTGGTGAATGGACCAAAGTTTGCAGGGAAATTTTTAGCTTTGCTATCATTGATATAAATTTTTTCTAATTGAGGTATTTTATCCAGATGTTTAAAACTATGTATTTTACCTCCGATGAACTTTAATTTTTTAAAATCACTAATCGCCTCCGGAAGCTCTTCCAATTCATCTATATATAATTCTTGCAAGGTCGATTTAAATGAATATAATTCCTCCGGAAAGCCTTTTATGGGCGTGTGACGAAAACGAATCGCTTCCAAATGCTTCAAGGAAGTGAGACTCTTAGGAAGAGTCTTAATATTTGTTTTGGAGAGATCTAACCTTTTTAAGTTCTTTAATTTCCCTACCCATTCAGGTAATTCATCTAAGGGATTATCATGAAAATCAAGCTCTTCCAAACTGTCAAACTCCTGAATAAAATCCGGTAGAGACGTTAATTGGTTTTGATCTAGATATAAACGCTTAACGTGTTTAAATTGAAGAAACTCATCTGGTACTTCTGTGATTAATTCTCCCAAAGATCTATATCGAGGATGATTTGATTCATTATATGCTATACTTTTAACATACCCATTAGAATCTATTGAGACCGCAAAGTAAGTGTATTTCTTTTTGAACGCTTCACTTAAAGCGATTTCTTCTGTTGGTGTTTGATTTGATGGCATTTCTCTACAGGAAAATAAGGTACAAAAACTAAAAATTAGAATAAGTAAGTGTCTCATGAATTTGACTTTCTATAAATAATGGAAATAATATGTCTTCAAAAAAATCTTTTTGGATTCTATCTGTATCCGCTTCTTCATTGAAGATACTTTGCAGATACTGAGAAGCTATTTCACCGGCATTATCCCCAAAGGGCTGCTCAGAATTAAGATAATAAGCTTCAAGTACTTTCTTCAAATCTCCTAAATAATTTTTACACTGCTCCTCACTTAACCATTGCACTCCCATGCCTTTCCAGGTCGCCGATTCTGGATAGACTCCTTCCATTTTATACTTATTAAAGCCACCCTGAATAGTTTCTGTCAGTACTTGTATTTGCTTATGGGCATTGATCATAAATACTTTACTGCCTTTGATATGACTCATCCATTGCTCATAGGTGATATCAAAAAGTTCATTTTTCAACTCTAAAAAACGATCATTGCTCCCCTTTTTCCCATAGGTTGTTAAGAACTTTGTTGTAGTGGGTATCGTATTCCTTTTAGGCTTACCTTTTTCTTTAATGACGCTTTCGGAAAGGGAAGCGATCACGGCTGATAGTTTCTCATTTTCCGTGCTTTGTTTCAACTTCTTTTGGGCGATCGCATTAAAGACAGTACTCACATAACTCAAAGTGGAATTACCAGAGATCTCAAAAAGCTCTTTTTCTATTTTAGCACCCCCTTCCACACTGACAACGCCTGCATCGGCTTTTGCTTCAAAAGAACCTCCCGCCAAAACCCTAAGGTACTGAATATTGAGACCGTCTTCTTCAAAAATCATTTGAAAAGTAAACTTTAAATATCCTTTTGAGGTCGCTTCTGAGGAATTACCCTTGCTGATATTCTTGAACCATCCATTAAGATACTTCGTTAATCCTGAACCTTTCGTTAATTGCCTATCTGTGGAGGGAATATTTTTCACTCCTTCAACAAGACCTACACACTTCGTACCCAAATCTTGAACATGAGACTCCCTGTTTGCTAAAATACCTTCTAAACTTATCCCTGAACCACAAATAATTGAAAGAGTGGCATATTCTCCAATATTGTCTTTGCCACTATGGAAATCGATATTCTGATAAACTCCCTCTACGCCAAAGGCACCGTCAAAACCACTGACATCTATCTCTGCATAAGTGATCTTATTCTCTATTGAGGTTTCTTTTACTGCTTTTCCATTTGAATTATAATACAAATGCCTTTTCCCACTATTTAAATCACTGCTTTTTAAACCTTCAATAAAAGTCGTCGTTTGCTCCATATCATAAAATTCCCCAGAAATACTAGCCGTATCACCTAAACTCACATTGGCATTTACCTTGTCTTTCACCGAGTCTATTTGATGATACCCCTTGAGTAACTCCCTTTTTACACTCTCGTCCCACAATACCGGTTGCAAAAGAAAGTTTGCTGTATCCTCCCCAGGATCAGGTGATCCGAATTTTTTGAAGATTTCCAGTTGCAAGTATGCAAAAAAATGACGGTAAGAATCATAAGACCCATTCAGAGTTTTAAATACATCTGAGGAAACTTCTCTTCCTGCTTCCACTGTTGCTCCTAATTCGCTAGAAGGACCTGTGGTTTTAAAAACAGCAACAACAGAATGGGAAAGACGAACATTTACTTTTCTATCGTCACCCCTTTCCAAAGAAAAATGTTCACCAAAACCTACCCCAAAACGAATCGAGGCGACTATAAAGGGGGTGATTTGAATCTTCAACTCCATCTCTACAGAATTGGTATGAAGGGTATCCTCAAAAAAGTTGCCGGGCAAATAATTTAAAAAGGCATCATACAAACTGCTTTGATTATCATAATTAAGGTGTATTTTCTGAACCCACTGACCCTTCACCCTTTCCACCTTTCTATACTCCTTCTCTTCAATTGAGTTTGTTACCTGATAGTACTCCTTACCAATTGCTGGAATATAACCTGAGGGTAACAAAAGGTACTCCCCTGCATGCTCCTGAAATTTATCACCTGTGGGAGAAAAAGTATTATCAGACAAAAGAGCGTTCTTTGTCCGAAATTCTCCTGCATCAACTTCCAGATATTTAGCTACTAGATCAACAGTGTCTCCACTACCCAGCTTGTAACAGAACGTCCCATCTTTCTCCTGCACAAGCCAACCATTCAGTTTTGAGTCTTTCTCTTTTTCCTCCTGATCAAATTCTTCCTGACTAAGAAGGGAGTCCGACTTCCAGTCCACCGTTACCCATTCAAACTCATAATCGCCCTCAGGAAATAAGATGATATCTTCATCCCATACTCTGGTTCTCTTCAATAATGCCTGTAGACTTTCATCATATTTCTCAATACAATATTCATCCAGTTGTTTGAATTTTTCAGGATTTAAAGATAACTTTTCTAATTCTTTTTGTACCTTACCTGCCGCTCTATATAAAATCAAAGATTTACTTGTACTTAAATACTTTTCACGATCATAGACCATAGCCTTGGAACTCGGTAACGTGATATGATTAATGTCATAGTAGGCCTGACAAGATATTTTATAGATTTCTGAACCTACTGTTTCTTTATCAAAATCAGTAGAGGAAAGGTTACTGTCACTCAGTAGGTGATTCATTAAAAAGGCTTTTTGATACATCCGTTTTTTAAGTATAGAAACCAGATCACTATCGCCCCCTACTTTTTCAGAATATACCTTCTTTAGCTTTTCAAGGGAAGGGGAATGCTTTCTTATCTTTTTAAGATCAGGAAGCCTTTCCAGTTCAAGATCAAGAAGAAATTGTTCTGCATGTTGCTTACCAAACAAAAGACCATTTTCTTCCCCAAAGGTGTAGTATAAGTATGCAAACTCATAAACAAAAGCAGTCGCACCTATATTAGTCAAGTGTTTAATAGGGTTCATTTCACTAAACTCCTTGTCAAGCTGAATAATTTCATCAACTAATTTACCATAGTCTAGAACCATCGGTTTTAACATAAACTCTTCTTCTAGAAGAAGTGTATTTTCTCTTTGATTGCCATCGAATAAACTGCTTTCAAATTTCTTGAGAAGAGAATAATCAAGAGATATCCTTTCAGGTAAATGACGACCAAAGTCTATATTTTCAATAGGAACATCCCTACGTAACTGTGCTGTATTTCCTAAAAAGTAAAAAGTATTATTCAATAGATACAACTCCCATTCCTCTATTTTTTTAAATAGTAAATCCTCTATCTTATGTTGTAAATCCTTTGTAAGAATACTTCCTTTATTTTTACCCGAGAGATACCCTATACCAACTGTTACCTTTAATGTTTCTAGGTCGGCCTCTGTAAAGTCAAAATGAATAAATATATTTTCATTGAGCTTCGGGGCTACTAGAACCTGACCTGCACTATTATTAATCTCTTTCTGTTCTTTAAGAGTTTCACGTAATGCTGCAACCTCTTTCTTTCGAGTAATCTTTTTTTGATCTCGAATTCTACTCCACCTTTCAAAAAATTCCTCTCTACTGAAAATTTGAACAGGTAATAAAGGAGAATCCTGTTCCATACAAAAGTGGTCCAAATCACCTAAACAGACTTTAATAGACGTCTCATCACCCAAAAATAGACGCTCCAAATTAGGGTTAAACGGGGTAATATCTTCCAAGAATTTACCTGTAATTTCAAGAGAATTATGTAACCCCTCTTTATCTAAAACAGAAACATACACCTTATCATTTTTGATATAAAGTTTATTCGGAATCTCTTCTGGGGCTCTTTTTTTAAGCAGTTCAAGTTCTTCACCCACTCCTTCGAACTCTTGTTTTAGTTCATTCTCAAAAGTTTCTTGATCCTTTAAGCTATGAAAAAGTAATTCCCTATATATAAACATTGGGACTTGGTTAAAATTAGATAATTCTCCTACTTTAACATCTTTTCTGTACTTATTCACTTGAACAGGAACTTTAAGTGCACTAGAGAAATAAAGTTCTTCTTCCCCTTGTTGTCTTACATAATAAAGACATGTGTCTACAAAGAAAAAATAACCTTCAATTAGTTGTTTAGGACGTTGTTCTTCGTATGGATCTTTTATTATTTCTATGTTAGAAGATTCGTAATCTCTTGTATGGCTAGTTTTGTTTCTTTCTAAGAATTCGTACATAAGTTGAGTAATAGTTTAACCGCTGTTTGCAACTTGAAAAGTAATACGTTTTATATTGAATACCAACTTATACTCTTCAATTTTATACTTTAGACTAACAATTACGAATTAAAATTTTCTCCACAACTCAATTAAAAAAAACTTCGGCCAACATATTACATGTTGATCATCCAACCAATGAAAATAGAAATAATAGTGGAATAGGTGTCCCATACAAACTAATACTGATTTAGTTGGATAGGAAATAGCTTTTTTTTTAGTGAAAGAAAAAGTAGTATTTAATAAAATGTAAATGATGAGATCCTTGTAACAAGGGGTTCCACCCCTCTTTGAAGAAGATGAGTAAATGATAGGGTATGTAAAAGAACAAATTATTATGAAAACGAGAATTTTGTATGATTGCTTCGAGGGGCTTCACCTCCTCTCTTTGGATAAGGAAGGAATCTCCCCTTAGTTCCTTAGTTCCTTAGTTCCTTAGTTCCTTAGTTCCTTAGCTCAAAAAAAAGGTCATTAATTCAGTATCCTATTAATTATTAGTTATTACCTCTTACTTCTTCCTTTTAAAAAACAGTAGCCCCACCGGGAATCGAACCCAGATCTCAAGCGCCGGAAGCTTACGTACTAATCCGTTGTACTATGGAGCCATTTTTTAAGATTTTGCGAATATACCATTTGTAGCGCAATCTATCAACCTCAAAATTTTCTATTTAAGAATAATATGATGTATTTTTATTAAATCTTTCGTCTTCGAACTATAACTCTTTACATGACGTCTGCTTCAATAAAATACTTTTTCATTTTTTCACTCTTACTTTTTACTTCTTCGGTCTCCGCCCAATGGATGAATGCCGAAGTAAATAAAGATGTCTATTTACGTGATTATGCTGATCAAAACTCCAGAATTATCATGTCAATGGAAAAGGGGCGTCAGGTGTTGGCTTTACCTATTGGTGAAGAAACGTATATCCGAATTTGGGATTTTCAGACGGGCAAGAGAGGATACGCCTATCGCGGGTTCATCACCTTGCAAGATACTTTGATAAAGGCCGAGATTACTGAATTGTCGAATGCTGGAACGCTACATCGAGGAGGAACTACCCTACATATAGAAAACGAACATCCACAAAATATCAATGTGGAAATTGATCAGATTCCTTATCATCTTCAGCCTTATCAGGAAATTACTTTAAGAATTAAGAAAGGGAAACACGGACTGTGGATCAGTCGAGACGGTGCCTACCCTTTTTGGGGCAATATCGAATTAGCCGATTCTGCTGAGTATGTATTTAAAGTGGGTTCTGTTGATGAAACACTCACTGCTCACCTTACTCCAATTATCACCACTCAAGATACGGTTCGCATGGAATATCATCATGTAGATACCGTAAATGTCACTCCTAAAGTGAGGATTGATACAGCAAAAATTGTTGAAAATAAACACCCTCAGGATTTAGAAAGAGCCAAGTCGAAAGTAGGTCTTAGAGGCTTTGTTCAACTCAACGGAATATTTGATTTTAATGGACTGTCTGATGTCGATCGATTTATTCCTGTAGAAATCCCTGTTGGTGATATGAGAAACACTACCGATAGAGGTTTCTACCTGGGAGCCAGACAATCGAGAATCGGTTTTTCATCTCGAATAAAAGCCAAGACAGGCTACCTCAATCTATACGTAGAAGGTGATTTTGCTGGAGGGGAAACCAACCAAATGTTTTTCCGATTAAGGCAAGCGTACGCCGATTATGGCTACCTCACCGTCGGACAAACATGGTCTACTTTTTCCGACTTAGAAGCCACTCCACTTACGGTCGATCGAGAAGGACCCAACAGTTCCGTCCTCATCCGACAAGGGATGATTCGATACGAGAAAAAAGTGGGAGAAGGCGATAACGAATTTGCCGTTTCTGTAGAAACTCCCACCATAGGATTTTCAGACTCCGTTTACATCAGCGAACGACAACCTGTTCCTGATGTGATCTCAAGATATAAACTCACTTATAAAGATGGACACTTTCAGGTAGCTGGGTTGTTCAGAGTGTTATCCTACAACAATAACATGAACTCAATATCTCATAATGTCGGCTTTGGTCTCAACATTAGTGGCAAAAGAGAATTAGGTAGCGAAGATAACCTTCTCTACTTCCAAGGTATCTTTGGAAAAGGCATCAGCCGATATGTAAGAGGATTTAGAAATCACAATTATGATGCTTTCGAAAGTCCTAACGGAGATATCTTTATTCCTCAAACAGCCGGAGGATACCTCTCTCTAGAACATCATTGGTCAGAAAAATTATTTAGTAACATCACAGGGGGAATCACTTGGCTGCAAACTGCAGAGTGGCAACCCGAAGATAGTTATCAAGCAAGTTACTATGGATCGCTGAATAGCTACTGGTTTGCTTTCGACAGAATGCAACTCGGTGTTGGCTACATCTATGGAGTAAGGAGGAATAAGAATTTGGAACATGGGTATGCGTCGAGATTGCAGATGTATATACGATATGATATATAAGGGAAGAAGGAAGAAGTAATAGGTAATAACTAATAAGTTGCTGAGATAACGACCTGAGTTTAAAACTAAGGAACTAAGTAACTAAGAAACTAAGGGGAGATTACTTTATTAACTAAAGAGAGGTGGTGAAACCCCTCGAAGTAATCTCAAAAAGTTATCGTTCTCTTAAAAACCTTTTCTTTTCCATATCTCTCGGTTTTCTCATCTTCCACAGCGAGGGGTGAAACTCCTCGATACACGAACTATTAGCAGGTAGCAGGTAGCAGGTAGCAGGTAGCAGGTAGCAGGTAGCAGGTAGCAGGTAGCAAAGTTAACGCTCGTTTTTAAGTAATAACTAATGAAAATTATTCTTTTGAGTTATTTTCTTCAACCTTAAACTTGTTATTTCTCCGTCTTCAACGAGATGGCATTGGCCCCTCGCTACACGAAATGGAGTCGATCTACTCTTTAAACAGATCATTAGGTAAGCAGTAAAAACATAAAATGAATAAAAGTAGCAGAAATAGTATAAACCACGGTAAACCCGCAAGTTTTGATACTCCAAAGCATCAAAACCTGCTACCTACTACCTGCTACCTACTACCTAAAAAAAACCTGCTACCTTCTACCTTCTACCTACTACCTCTTTTCCTCCTCCTCCCCTTATTCTCTTCTGCCCAATGGATGCGTACCGACGTCGACCGTGTCACCTACCTTCGAAGTGGTGGCGATTACAATAGTCCGGTATTGATGAGGATTGAGCCTGGTCGGGATATTCTTACCCTGCCTTTGGACTCGACTTCTCTGTATGTTCGTGCTTGGGATTACCTTTCCGGGAAAAGAGGATATGTGGCCCGAAAAGATATTCAGATTGTAGATGTGTTGGTGAAAGGGGTGCTGACGGCCGATACGACTGACCATAACTCTATGAGAGATGAGGCGATTTTAAGGATAGAAAATGAAGCGAACCAATCCATTATGGTGGAGATCAATCAGCATGCGTATAATCTAAGAGCATATGAATCGATTAAACTGAATCTACAACCGGGGTCTCATGGATTTTGGACGACTCGAGATGGTGCTTTTCCATTTTGGGGCGAGTTAAGGTTACCAGCACATTCCGAAAATATTCTTCAGATAGATATTCAAGACAGTGTTATTATTGCTCAACTTGAACCGATCGTGCATCAAAGAGATACGGTGGTATTGGAGCAACATCATAATGAGGTCGTCAATTTAAAAGAGATTATTAAGGTCGATACCACAAAGATTGTTGAACAAGTCCATCCACAAGATATCGCTCAAGCATCCACATTCTTAGGGATACGTGGCTATGTTAAAATGAATACGTTGGTAGATTTTAACGGATTGACAGCCACAGGAGGTTTTGCTCCTTACAATATTCCCGTGGGTGAAAGAAATGATCAAGTGGGGTATCATATGGATGCTCGACAGTCGAGAATTGGCTGGTCGTCACGAATAGAAACTGAGGAAGGGTTTATCAGATTCTATGTAGAAAGTGATTTTGCTGGAGGCGGAACGGGGATCAACAATTTCCGTTTACGACATGCTTATGTGAGTTACGGATACCTAACGGTTGGTCAGACATGGACGACGTTTAACGACTTAGCCACTACTCCACTAACGGTAGATAATGAAGGACCAAGTAGTGGTTCATCCACAAGGCAAGGGTTAATCCGTTATGAAAAAAAGATTGCCAATACAGAAAATGAATTCGGTGTAAGTATAGAAACTCCCACACGGGCATTTACCGATTCTGTGTCGATCGACAGAAGACAGTTTATTCCTGATTTTGCTTGTCGTTATAAATTTGTCCGCGATAATTTGAGCTTACAATCGGCAGGTTTGCTTCGATTTATATCAAGTTATAATAGCGATGAGCAGGTGGTGACTGATGTGGGATTTGGAGCCATGCTCAGTATGTTGATCGATTTGGATATTAAAGAGACTCGAAATCATATTTACCTTCAAGCTATCGGAGGAAAAGGAATTACTCGATACATATCTGCTTTTTCTAATTATCAATTGGATGCTGTCCCTAACCCAAGTGGCGATCTTTTTATTCCTTATACCGTGGGTGGTTATTTAGCTTTAGAACACTATTTCAGAAAGAATATATTCGTCAATTTTGTAACAGGTTTCTCTTGGATAGACAATGCCGATTTCCAACCGGGAAGTACTTTCGAAAGAAGTTATTACACCAGTTTAAACTTATTTTGGTTTCCTTTCGATCGTATGAGGTTTGGCACAAGTATCGTTCATGGTGAGCGATTCAATAAAGATCAACAAAGAGGAGGTGCACAAAGATGGCAGATGTATATTCGTTACGATATCTAACCATTATCAAATTATTACGTATTAAATTGAGTAATACACAAAACGTATTTCCATGATAAAAGTACGCACTGCATTTACACTATTATTTGGAGTGATTATCGTCTCCCTAATAATTACTACCACGGTCTTTCTAAAGTTACTCGATAACAGAAAAGGCTTTGGCAGAATGCAGTTTACAAAACATGCGAAGCTACAACTGAGTCATCAAATAGCCGAAAAGAATAACGATCTCTCCTATTTGTTTTCTCAATACCTGCTCACCCAAGAAGCTGACTGGAAAAGTCAATATCAACAACTTAAAAATGAGCCTTCAGAAGCATTGGTCGATTACCAAAAGTATCACCTCAAAGATACGGTGTTCCGCTTAACTGAAAGTGAAATTCAACTGCTTCAACTTGCCCAAGAAAAAGATAATTTTTTGCGTCAGCTAGAGGCTGATGTATTCAAAGAAAAATCACCAACATCAGCTATAGAACGATTTTCTGATAATGAAGAGGAATATCAAATAGCTAGAAAACAACTCTTACAACATCTCGAAGATTTTGATGATCACATCGAAAATGAAAGCACTAACAAGTGGAATAAAAGTTCGGAAGAGGGCTATTTTTACTTCTATGTATCCCTTTCATTATTGCTGTCGATCCTTTTGTTCTCTTGTATATCATTTATCTTAATTCGAAAAAGAGTAAAGAGACAGGAACAATTAGACCTTCAACTTCAAGAAAATATTGAAGAGATAAAAGCAACCAAGAATGAGTTGGAAAAGAGCGATGAACGTTTTCAATTGGCCATAAAAGGAAGTAAGGCATTAATATGGGATTTTGATACTCAGCAGAAGAAAATCAAATGGTTTCCGAAGGGAAAGGATTTTCTTGACTATGATGCTGAGGAATTAGGAACTGATCTTCAATTCTTAAAAGACCATATCCATAAAGACGATGTATCCCTTTTTGAAAAGGAAATCAAAGAACATAAAGAAACGAGAAAACCCATTGCTTTTGATGCTCGATTCTATTCAAAAAATAAAGAACTTAGGTGGCTAAGGTGTCAAGGTCTGCCGGTATTTGATGAAAACACCAAAGCTTTGAATCGTATTGTGGGTACGTTTGTGGATATCACCGATGAATTAAAAGCGGAGGAAAAAATCGTGAATGCAGTACTAGAAACAGAGGACAAGGAAAGAAGTCGAATTGCTAGAGATATTCACGATAGCTTGCAACAAACAATGTCGACTGCCCTGCTTCATTTAGAAAAAGTGAGGCATCATCAACCGGAATTAAATACGGAAGAACATTTTCAGTTGGGGTATTCCCTTTTAAAAAAATCGATAAAGGAAAGTCGATCTTTGGCACATAATCTTATGCCGAAAGTCGTTGAAGAAAATGGCATCGTCCCTGCCCTTCAATCCTTAATTGCAGCAATGAAAGGATCTACGGATACTCAGATTTCATTTTTTGAAAACATCGGCGAAGAACGTTTAAAGCTGAGTTATGAAATTAGTATCTACCGGATTGTTCAAGAGAGTATCAATAATATGATGAAGCATTCGAAGGCATCAGAATGTACCCTACAACTTATGAAATATCCAGACCTTTTGGTGCTTACTATTGAAGACAATGGAGTTGGTTTTGATACTTCAAAAACGGATCAGTCGTTTGGAATCAATAGTTTAAAAACGCGTGCTTCGGCGATCGGTGCCTACCTACAAGTCTCTTCGAATTTGGGTAAAGGGACAGAAATTTTCTTAGAATTAGCATTATAATATGGAAACCACTATAAAAATACTTTTAGTCGATGATCATCAAATGGTAAGGGAGGGATTGAAGTCTTTTCTTGATCAGGAGCATTATCAAATTGTCGGTGAGGCCAATAACGGAACAGAGGCATTATCACTCTTATCAGATATAGAGGTAGACGTTTTGGTTACTGACATCACCATGCCTGAAATGGATGGTATCGACTTAACAAAAGAAGCTATTAAAAAATATCCTTCATTAAATGTATTGGCTTTAACCATGATGAACGAGGGACACAATATTAAAAAAATGTTGGCAGCGGGGGCGAAAGGATATGTGTTAAAAGATTGTACCCAAAATGATCTCCGAAAGGCCATCGAAAATGTGGCGAATGGTCAGACTTTCTTCTCAGATGAAGTGACGGAGACGATCATGCAGGGATTAACCGCTCAGCCTACTCTGAAGAAAAGAGTGGCAACAGAAATTCCGTTGACCAACAGAGAAACAGAAATCCTACATTTGATATGTAAAGAATATTCCAATACAGAAATAGCAGAGGCACTTTTTATCTCTGCAAGAACAGTGGAAACCCACAAGCGAAATCTATTGGAAAAAACGGGAGTAAAGAATATTGCTGGGTTGGTTTTATACGCCATCGAAAGGAAATTATTCGATGATTTATAAACTAAGGGATTCACGTATTTTTTGAAGGTCAGTGGTCCGCGTAGCTTAATGCAAAGAACATCCTTGATATTTGTAACATCACAAAAGGGGAATAAGTCCCTATTAGATTACTAACTTAAAATTTAAGAGGATGAAAACATTAAAGTCTACTGTAGTAATTGGATTCGCATTGCTACTATCGTTATTTACACTAGGATCGTGTGACAACAATAATCAAGAAGTTGGGCCAGAAGAAAAACCGGAACATCCAATTGTTAACCCAATACCTACTCCATTAGAACAATAACAAATTAGGGTAAAGAAATAAAGTCCTTGAGGCAGTTTGTCTTGAGGACTTTTTTTGTGCCATATAAAAACTACGTGATTCACGTAGATTCTCAAAATGCTGTTTTTACAGAGAATTTCATCGAGTGGAGCGTCTACATTTGTACATATCAAATAACACAAGAGATGAAAAAAATAACATACACCTTTTTATTATTGCTATTTGGTTTACACTGTTTCGGACAGAAAAAACCTAACATTATTATGATTATGACGGATGACGTCGCTCCACAAGATATCTCGATTTATCATCGAGGAATCGGAGCGGTGAATACTCCAAATATCGATCAAATTGGTAAAGATGGTATGATGCTGACCGATTATTACGCTCAACCAAGTTGTACCGCTGGTCGATCATCATTTTTAACTGGTCAATATCCTATTCGTACTGGTTTAACCTCGGTAGGTCAGCCCGGATCGAAGCTAGGCTTACAAGCAGAAGATGTAACGATTGCCGAATTACTAAAAGACAAAGGGTACAATACTGCTCATTTTGGGAAAAGTCATTTAGGCGATAGAAACGAACACCTTCCGACGGTCCATGGTTTCGACGAGTTCTTCGGGTTCCTTTATCATTTAAATATGATGGATATGCCGGAACAACCTGAATTCCCAAAGGACAAAAACTTTGTCGGTCGACCAAGAAATGTCATCTACAGTAAAGCCACTGATAAAGATGATCAAACTGTAGATCCTAGATGGGGAAAGGTAGGCAAACAAGTCATCGAGGATAGAGGCGAATTGGGTAAACTTCGTCAGGAAACATTTGATGATGAAGTGTTGGAAGCGTCTCAAAAATGGATGAAAGAGAAAAGTAAAAAAGATGAACCTTATTTCTTGTTTTTCAATCCTTCGAGGATGCATCAAGAAATCTATGTGTCTGAGAAGTGGAGAGGAAAAAGTGGGCACAGCACGTATGCTGACGGTTTACTTCACTTAGATTATCTAGTAGGCGAATTATTATCCACTTTAGAAAAAACAGGAGAAGCAGAGAATACCATCGTCATGTTTACTTCTGATAATGGTGTAAACTTATCGCATTGGCCGAGTGGTGGATCTGCTTCTTTTAGAGGTGAAAAAGGAACAACTTACGAAGGTGGTTTCAGAGTGCCAATGTTGGTAAGATGGCCTAAGCACATTCCTGCAGGAGAATATAGTGGTGAGTTATTCACAGCTGAAGACTGGTTACCAACATTAATGGCAGCAGTGGGAGACACTACTGTAAAAGAAGATTTACTTGATTGGACCATAGTAAATGATAAAGAATATAAAGTACATATCGATGGTTACAATCAATTAGGGATGCTCACTAAAGGGGAAAAATCGAGAAGAAGAGAGTTCTTCTATTATGCCGAAAATGAACTTCAGGCCATTCGTGTGGATCATTGGAAAATCTATTTAGCCATCAAAGATGAGTGGTTAAAAGAATCGGAAAAGCTGCCTGCAGGATTAATTTGCAACCTCAAACTAGATCCTTACGAAAGGTCTTTAGATACACCTGGTCACTTCTTATGGATGAAGGAAAAAACTTGGATTTTACCAACAATCGCAGCACCATTGATGAAGTTCGCTAAAAGTATGGAAGAATATCCTTCTAGACAAAAGGGAACGGGTCTTGGAGTTTCAGCAATTATGAATCAATTAAGTAAATAATTATCCGAAACCTGAATTTAACTATTATTCGTTTCAGTAAGATTTCTTTTTTATATCAAAGCAAACAGTATTGAGTTAGTAGTTCCGCTATAATTTTAATAAGTGTATTTTGATTTGAATAGTTATCAAAATAGAACTGGTTTTGTTTTGGCCGGATGCATTACGCATTCGGCTTTTTAATTATAACCTGACCTCAAACCTTCTCATCATATTCACCACTTTTTCATCGGGAACATTATGTACGGAAATACCGTCATGTCTGTTTTCTACAATCACCGAACTTACTTGATAATTATATTTTTCAGCTACTTTAAAATAAGGAATCATTTCCTCTTCGGTGGTAAAGGTATTGGAAACAATTACCAACTCCTGTCCTCTTCGAATACACATTTCGGCCATCTCCAAACAACTTTTGTGTGCATAATCTAATTTGCGGACATCAAACTCATATTCGCCTCTATCGTTTACCATAAAATCGTCTGCTTCGATGGAACCTCCTAACGATTGTGCTAGTGTTGTTTTACCTGAACCCGGTAACCCTCTCAATAATAGTAACCTACCCATAACTAAAAAATAACATAATATTTTTACTATTTAATAATATATCATTTAACTTTAAATACCAACCGAGTATTTATAATTTTCGTAACTATTACCTTATCAAATGATACACTTACAACACATTACATTCAACAAATTGAGCTTGGTGCAGAAAGCTGAGATCGTTCAATACTTTTCAGATTTTCTTAGTACGATCACTAGGCTAGGCAAGAAAATCGAATTGTACAATTACGACGGTACATACATTGAGGTTTTGTACAAAAACAATACATCTTACGATAACGAAATTGAGTCAATTATGGAATATGATCGTTTGCTTCCTTTTTGTCCGAAAATCGATTGGAAAAAGTATTTAAAATAAAAAGAGATTGCTACATTTCACTGCAACAATCTCCTTAATTATACTTTTTTCTTTACTATTTCTTAGCCACTAATTCCGCAATCTTAATGATTACATTTGTTGCTGCTTCCATAGTTGGTACCGGCACATATTCGTAACGAGCATGCATATTATGTCCACCTGCAAAGATATTTGGACAAGGTAACCCTTTAAATGATAATTGAGCGCCATCAGTACCCCCACGAATGGCTTTTACGTCTGGCTCAATATTTAATTCCTTCATCGCCTCTAAAGCGAAATCTACAATATGCATATTTGGAGCAACTTTCTCCTTCATATTGTAATACTGATCTACCAACTCTAATTTCACTCTATCTTCACCATATTCACTTTGGAAAGTTTTCACCAAAGATTCCATATGATCTTTTCTTGAAATAAATAAATTATGATCGTGATCACGGATAATATATTGTAATTTCGTTTCCTCTACAGACCCAGTCATAGTCAATAAGTGATAGAAACCTTCGTACTTTTCTGTTTGCTCTGGCGTTTCGCTTTGAGGGAATTTTGTGGCAAATTTCGCAGCAATATTCATAGAGTTCACCATTTTACCCTTAGCTGTACCAGGATGAACATTTTGTCCCTTGAAAGTCACCTCAGCATAAGCAGCGTTAAAGTTTTCGTACTCGAACTCTCCCATTGGACCTCCGTCCATAGTATACGCCCACTCAGCACCAAACTTTTCAACATCAAATAAGTTGGCACCTTTCCCCACTTCTTCGTCTGGAGTGAAGCCTACTTTAATGGTACCGTGCTTAATTTCAGGATGCTTAATCAGATAATCCATTGCTTCCATGATCTCAGCCACACCTGCTTTATCATCAGCTCCTAAAAGCGTAGTACCGTCTGTCGTGACGATCGTTTGTCCTTTATATTTCTTGATTTCAGGAAATTCCTCTGTCGTTAAAACGATGTTTTGTTCCTTATTTAAAACGATATCCTCACCATCATAATTTTCCCACACCTGAGGCTTCACATCTTTACCTGTTAGATCTGGAGTGGTATCCACATGGGCGATAAACCCAATAGTTGGAACTTCTTTATCGATATTAGAAGGAAGCGTAGCCATTACATAGCAGTTCTCGTCGATGCTGACATCCTGCATGCCCATCGCTTTTAATTCGTCTACTAGTAAGTTCGCTAAATCAAATTGTTTTTTTGTACTTGGTATTTGCTCAATGCCCGGAACAGATTCTGTATCGATTTTCACGTAACGTAAAAATCTATCCAATAGGTTTTCCATGAATGATATGTTATATATGTTTAATTGTCTTTTATGCTTATAAATGATCTTTCAAAGATACAATTATAAACTTTTAATGCTGATTTAGATAGTAATTGATATTCTCAAAAAGAGGATCTTACTCATTTAAAAGTTATTACTATAACTTGTTGACGATAAATAAGTAAAAAAAGTTTAATTAATTCGATGATAAATGTGAATAAAACTTGTGACTAGCATCTTTTTTGTAACTTGCAACCTGAAAAATTTTTTCAATAATTAGAAAACACACACCATGAAACTGCTGGAAGGCAAAAACGTATTGATCACAGGTGCGTCTAAAGGTATTGGACGTTCAATCGCAATTCGTTGCGCGGAGCATGGCGCAAATATAGGATTCACTTATCTTTCAAGTGTTGAAAAAGGAGAAGCACTAGTAGCTGAATTGGAAGCTTACGGTGTTAAAGCAAAAGGTTATCGTTCTGATGCATCGAACTTTGAAGCAGCAGAAAAACTTATCGCAGACTTTACAACTGACTTCGATTCACTAGACGGTTTAATCAACAATGCTGGTATTACTAAAGATACACTATTGATGAGAATGTCAGAAGAGCAATTCAACGATGTAATTCGTGTGAACTTGAACTCTGTATTCAACTTAACAAAAGCAGCTACTAGAACTTTCTTAAAGCAACGTAGCGGTTCTATCGTTAACATGAGTTCTGTAGTAGGTGTTCACGGTAACGCTGGACAAGCAAACTACGCAGCATCAAAAGCAGGTATATTAGGTTTCACTAAATCTGTCGCAAAAGAATTGGCAGCAAGAGGTGTTCGTTGTAACGCAGTTGCTCCAGGCTTTATCGAGACAGAAATGACTGAAACTCTAGATCAAAAAGTAAAAGACGTATGGTTAGCAGATATCCCAATGAAACGTGGTGGTAGACCTGAAGAGGTAGCTGATCTATGTATCTTCTTAATCTCAGATATGTCAACTTATATCACTGCTCAAACTCTTGAGATCCACGGTGGTATGAAGAGCTAGATTCAGGTAGCAGGTAGAAAATTGTAGTCTGCAAACTACTTAATAGATATTGGGCTTCTCATTTTTTATGAGGGGCCTTTTTTTGTTGTAGAGAGATTTTTATTGACAGATGAAGTAATGTTTGCAAAAAGATATTTTAAGTAATAAGTAATAGGTAATAACTAATAGGTTTTCTAATAGTTTGCTCCTCATTACGTTGTTTATGTTTTTCTTTTTAGGCAATTCTGTATACTACCTTATATCATTTAAGTAATTAGTCTTTTCACGAGGGGTTCCACCGCCTCGTTGGGGAAGATGGTCGCTTTTGGAGTATGGAAAAGAAAAGGCACTTCAAGAAACGATAACTTTTTGTCGTTAGTTCGAGGGGTTTCACCACCTCTCTTATGATATGAAAGTCATCCCTATTAGTTATTAATTATAAGTTATTAGTTAAAAACGAGCATAAACTCAGCAACTCCTACCTACTACCTGCTACCTGCTACCTGCTACCTGCTACCTAAAAATAAAAAACCCTAGGCAGATCAAACTACCTAGGGTACTCGCGATTTGGTGAGCGTGAGTTTTAGTATTAGCTCTGTTTTGGGAAGTGAGAGCTAATATTAATTTTTATTTTTTAGTTACAAGTTTCGCAATCGTCTACGTAAACTACTTCTTCGCCTACGTTTTCTACTGTGTATGCAGAAACTGTTAAGTTATTATCAAGAACGTTTTGAACAGTTACGTCGTTTACGATATCAAAACCTTTCTTAGCGTTGATTACTTTTACGTTTGTGAAGTGACCTTTAGCACCTTCACGAACTCTTAAAGCAGTAGTTTCGCCATCGATACCAGTAATAGTAATATTGCTTGCTCTTACTTCAGTATAAGGTTCAGCTGAGTTATTTCTTGAGTTGTTGTCAATTTCGAAACCTTTATCAAATGGTCTTGAAGCATCTTGAATTACCCAAAGGTTAGTCAATGTACCTCTGAAACCGTGTGCCCAGTCGAAAGAATCATCTTCACAACCTACAGAAACTAAATCAGTTCCGTTTACAGTACCACCGAACCACTCAAGCCCGTCATCAGTACCTTTGAACGCTTGTAAGTGTGATAATTCCGTTTCAGAACCCACTGCAGAGAAAGTAAATCCGTTGTGCTCAGACTCGTCATTGAATTTATAACCAGAGAACTCAACTCTTACATATTTTAGAACACCAGAATCATCGTTATCTACAGTACCACCGTACTTAACGCTAGAGTCGATTTCTGGAGAAGCTTCACCGTTACTGTCGCCGTTATTAATAGTTGCTCTACCATTTACAAGTAAACCACCCCATTGCTTAGGTTCTTTTACAACAGAAGTAAAAACAATCATATCTTCAGCAGTACCTTCAGCCATAATTTTAGCATCTTGAAGTACCATTAAATAAGAATCTGTAGTTTGTGCTTCTATAATTGTACCTGCAGCAATTGTTAACGTCTTATTTGCTGGAACCTTAATAGCACCAGAAATAGAAACATTACCCGACCAATTCAATTGGCTATCTGTTAATTCTCCAGCAGTTAATGTTAAATCGAAACCACCTGAAACAGAAGTACCTTCATAATCTAAGCCTTTTGCCCAAGCAGGGAAATTGCCAGCACCAACAGCAGCACCATTAGCTACAATCTTACCAGCAGCATAAGCTTCGTCTTCTAATCTTAAGTCACCGTCAGGATTTGTACCAGTAGAATCACCAGGGTTTAAATCTACGATTGGGCCAGTTGCCTCGTTTGAGTCACAAGATGTGAAATAAATTGAAGCTAAAATTGCTAAAGCTACTAGACGTAATTGCTTTTTCATGATTAATTGTTGTAATTTGTTTTTGAAAATTTGAATTTGAAGAGAGTGATCAGGATTTATTCTGATCGCTCTTTTCTTTTTTTACCTAAAAAGTATATTTAAATCCAATCTTAGCGTTCACCCCTTTCTTGTAAGTTTCAACTACACCTGTAGTGCCGTTTGTAAACTCTTGTTCTAAAGTGATGTCCGGGTTTAAGATGTTTTTAATAGTTAGATCAAGGCTAATTTTTTCTCCAATTCTGTTCTTGAAAACAAAATTTAAAGTTCCATAAGATCTTTCGTAGATATCACCAGCTCCTTGAGAACCTGCAGCTACAATTCTGTCGCCGAAAGTATTGTAAGTTACTGTGAATATTGATTGTACATTTGGTGAGAATAAGTTGGCTTCGTGAGAAACGTTAGCGTTTACCATATAAGGTGATGCTCCAAACATTGCTCTTTTCTCGTTAGTAAACATTCCTTCAGAACCTGATAAGTCTGTTTGGGAAGCTAATAATGTTGCATTCAATCCAACATTTGATCTGCTTAACCAATTACCACCTGATTGGAAGATATTACCTAAGTTTTTGTTGATTTCCATCTCCACACCGGCTACTTGAGAAACTCCTGCATTCACATAAGAGAATTCTGTAATTGCTGATGCTCTTGTCACTAACTCGATTGTATTATCAATTTGCTTAGCGAAAACACCTACCGAGAATAATTCACCTGCGTTAGGGAAGATTTCGTATTTCAAATCTAAGTTATATACTTCCGAGTTCTCCAAGTCTGGGTTACCTACGATTTTCTGTCCGTTAGCGAATGTGAAACGGAATGGAATCAATTCCGACATCATAGGTCTAATTAATGTCTTTGAAGCGGCGAATCTGATGTTCGACTTTTCGTTTAACGAGTATTTCAAGCTTAATGAAGGCAATACGTTTTCTGAGTTTTTCTCATTCACAATATCAGCTACATTAGGATCTGTAGTATTCTCAGGCTTGTAAGTTACTTGTTGACGACCAATTTCGTAACGAACACCAATGTTTGCTTTGAACTTGTTTGGAATGATATCTACACCATAATCACCATAGAAAGCATTCACACCCATCTGAGCATTGAATTTTGTATCGTATCTAACGATAGGATCATACGATAACACTCCGTCAGCAAAGTTCTGATCAAGATCTGGTTGAGGATTGTCGATATCAATTCTTGGTCTTGGACCTGATACTACTAATGATGACATCCACCATTCAAAATCTCTATCTTTATTGAACCCGTTGTAACCTACTGAAACGTTATGTCTGAAGTTACCATTTTCATCTGCATTACCTAATCCGTACTGCAAACCAATTCTTGATGATAACGTTTGCTCACTCATATCACTCCAGAATCTATGTGAATCATCTGGTGAGTTTGTAAAGATTTGACCTGTGAATTTTCCGTCAGTATAGTCAATTTCATCATATGTAATCTGACGTCTATCTGGCTCTTGGCTGCGTGACATTGAGATACCTGCACCCCAAGTTAATTTCAATCTGTCATCCTCCATAAATTTATGATCACCTACTAATTGGTGAATATTCACAGTGTTCTGACGGTATGTATTTCTTTCTTTAAATACTGGTGCTTCTCTATTGTTTTTCTCCTCGTGCTTACCTTGAAGATCTAACACTGAGTTTTCAGATTCATTGATTAAGATGTTGTTGAATGAGATCGTGTTTTTATCGTTGATCTTATAGAAAGCGTTACCCATTAAAGTAGTATTTGTACTGTAGATATACTCTTTAGAAGCATAACTGTTAATTGTTGTTCCTTGTGCTCTGTAAGTGTTTTTCACACCTTCTTCGATTCTGTAATCGTTAGAGAATGAAGCTGCAGCAATGAAACCAAATTGAGATTCTGATCCAACATCATAAAGATTACCTCCTGAGATTTTACCGTTAAGGTTTGGACCTGCAGTAATATATGATGGAGAGAAAGAGTTTGCATAAGAATCAGGCACTTCTCTGTTTCTCATTTCGTCTGGCAAAGTTCTACCATTTCCTGTGAAACCGAAGAACTCAGCATCACCATCTTGGAAAGTTTTGAAGTTGCTACCTGTAGCAATTGAGTTGACACCAGTAGATAAACCTACATTAAAGAATCCTTCTTCAGGATAATCTTTCGTTACAATATCAACAGTTGCACCTGCGAAATCACCATATAAAGAAGGTGAAAATGTTTTGTTGATATCAATATTTCTTACTAGATCTGAAGAAAACAGACCTAAATCGATTACTTTTTTGTTTGGATCTGTAGATGGAACTACTAAACCGTTTACAAAGGCGTTGTTATATCTATCACCAAGACCCCTAACGAATAGACCTTGACCTTCTACCTTTGTTACACCTGTAATGTTTGCCACTGCATCTTCCGCATCAGAAATACCTTTTACCGACATTTCTTCAGCACCAATTGCTTGGATCATTACATCTGCTTTTTGTCTTTCTACCATTAATGCTCCAGCAGATTCTGTGTTGGCCTTACCAACAATCTCTACTGCTTCTAATTCTTGAGCATCAATTGCAAGAGTTAAGTTTAATACAGTTTCTTGTCCCTCAACAACTGTAATTTCTTGCGTTGTTTTTTTGTATCCAATGAACGATGCAATGACATTGTACGTTCCTGCAGGAGCAGTAAATTGGAAATTACCAAATACATCTGAAGATGCACCTGTTGTTGTTCCTTCTAGAGAAACACTTGCCCCGATAACCTCTTCACCGGTATCGGCATCTTTTACAGTACCTTTTACGATTCCCTTTTGCGCAAAAGTAGCTGCAGTAGTTAATAAGATGATAGCGAACGAAATAAGATATTTGTTCATTGTTAAATTAAATTCAATACTAAAACGTGTTACCAAATCACAGGTGCAAATGTATAGGGCGTTTGTTTTGTATTAATATCGAAATCTTAAACTATCTGTTAATTAAATTACCTTTAAAATTAACTCAATGTTACATGATTTGTGAAAATGTGTTATAAACAAAGATTAAAAAGGTATCAGATTGTATTTTTTTAGCGATTCCGTAGTTTTGAGTAAAGATTTTAAACAAATAACTCCAATGTTAAGAAAAAGCCAACTTCAAATTTTACTACTACTTCTTGGAATTTTCATTTTAGGATGTGAATCGAAAAAAAGCGACAAATTTCAGGAACAAGAGTACGTAAAGAAAAAGGTAGTGAAGCGAACGATGCCTGAACTCAACGATGAAAATGCCATGGAAGAGCTCACTTGGTACGGTCAAGAAAACCAAGATTCCATCGTTTTATTATCCACTCGTTTAGGTGATATCAAAATCAAACTATATAAAGACACTTGGAGACATCGCTCTTCTTTTATCATGTTAACCAAAAGAGGCTACTTTAATAACTCCGAGTTTTACAGAGTCGTCCCTCAATTTATCGCCCAAGGCGGAGATACTGATGATCCAAAATTCAGAAAGAAAAAGAGATCATTCGGCAAATACCATTTACCCAACGAAATCTATCCTCAGAAACACATCCATAAAAGAGGTGCAGTTGCTGCGGCTAGAGAATACGATAATAACCCAAAAAGAGAATCAACTCCATTCGACTTCTTCATCGTTCAAGGATATCCTGTCACCGACAATGAATTGGCTGCCTCTGAACAAGAAAACGGAGTGAAGTACAATGCCCAACAAAGAAGAATCTATAAAAAAATTGGTGGCACCCCTCACTTAGATGGCATGCACACCGTATTTGGAGAAGTAATAGAAGGAATGGACGTAGTAGATAAGATCTGTGCGGAGAAAACGGAAGGGGAATGGCCGTTGGATATTGTGACTATACAAGCGAAAACAGTGGAGGAATAGGTAGCAGGTAGCAGGTAGCAAAATTAACGCTCGTTTTAAGTAAGAGGTAAAAGGGAAAAGGTAAAACTGGCGCAAATGTTAAGCGATAGCGACATTTGTGCCCATAAACGTTAGAGGTCTCCCGACCTCGTTTTTTAGAGAAATATGCTATTTTGATGAGAGAGGTGGTGAAACCCCTCTATTTTAAAACGCAACAATATCGTTTTCTAATAAACCTTTTCATTTGCATACCCTAAAATTTACTCATTCTCCAAAACGAGGCGGTGCAACCCCTCGTTATGCGAACTATTAGAGAGAAGTTAGGAACTAGGAGTTAGGAGTTACTAAATTTACGCTCCTCATCACGATAAAATTAGTTCGAAACCTAGTGTAAAATTTAGAAATGAAAGTATTTATTATAATGATCGCTCTTCACTCTTCACTAATCACTATTCACTCTTCCTGCGGCAGCTGGAAGTAAAATATTTCTTAACCTATAGCCCCCTTATTAAATAGTATTTTTAATTTTACATTAGAGTGATGTATTCGCTCTTTTGTTTAATCAAGAACTTTATTGTTCTTTTTGATATTGAACTCCATGATTTTAAGTATAGATACTTCTACCACTGTTTGTTCGGTGGCATTACATACATTAGAAGGGGAACTGACCTCTTACTACGAACAACATATTGATAAATCACACTCAGAATATCTGGCAGTGATGATCAAGAACTTGGTAGAGAATGCCAACTTGAAGATGAGCGACCTTAAAGGAGTGGCTGTTTCCGAAGGTCCGGGTTCTTATACAGGATTGAGAATTGGGGCGTCAACAGCAAAAGGTATTTGTTATACTTTGGATATTCCTTTAATGGGGATTAGTACTTTGGAGTCGATGGCACTTCAGGTGAGCGAATATGCTGAAGAAGGTGATATGATCTGCCCAATGTTGGATGCCCGAAGAATGGAAGTGTATACTGCTTTATATACTAAAGGTATGGAGGAGTTACTTTCGCCTCAACCAAAAATTATGGACGAAGAAAGTTTCAATGATGTGGAAGGTAGATTGGTCTATTTTGGTAATGGTGCTGAAAAATGTCTTCCTTTATTAGAAAACAGAAGTTCTAAGCTAATTAAAGGTATTGTTCCTTCAGCCAAATATATTGGCGAGTTGGCATTAGAAGAATATAAAAAAGAAGCTTTTAAAGATGTAGCTTATTGGGAGCCTGAATACTTGAAAGAATTCCAAGCAACTACTCCGAGAAAACGACTGTAGTTTTTATTCATCCGTTTATAATGCTTCTATGAAATTTGCCGAGGTCTTATTACCTGTACCTATTCCAAAAAGTTTTTGCTATGCTATTCCACCTCAATTAGATCTTGAATTGGTGGTGGGACATCGTGTGCTTGTAGAATTTGGAAATAGAAAAATGTACACGGGTATTGTCTCGGAGATTCATCAAAAAGTAACAGAGAAATACGATCCTAAACCTATACTAGAAGTTTTGGAGGTAGAACCAAGTGTCCTGCCTTCTCAAATAAAACTTTGGCAATGGGTGGCCGACTATTATATGTGTTCTATCGGCGAAGTCCTCAATGTAGCACTCCCGTCAGGACTTAAACTGAGTAGCCAGTCATTTTTACAGATCCATCCTCATTTTGTCATTGAAGAAAATCTTGAGCGTTTGAACGATCGAGAATTTACTTTGATGAGCTATTTAGAGAAAGAACAAACCATTCCTTACACCCAAGTGGGTGAAATTTTGGAAATCAAAAGTCCTTATAAAACTATCAAGAATTTGATAGAAATGGAGGCCATTCTCTTGATAGAAAAAATTAAGGAAAAGTATAAACCTAAAATGGAAAAGAGGTTGAGGTTGGTGCAATATTATGCTGAACAACCTCATCTCGTTGACAAGCTTTTCGAACATCTAGCCAAAAAAACAAAACAAGAAGATGCACTGCTAAAGTACCTTTCTTTGGTGCCTATTCATGATGATCACCTTTTGAATTTTCATGGTGTAAACAAAAGAGAGTTTCTTCATGCTGGTCGTCCCCTTTCCCCTAGTTCGGTGGGAACAATGACCAAAAATGGCATATTTGAAGAGTTCGAAAGACAAGTCCCCCGATTTGAATTATCCGCAGCTGATAAAGTTCAACCTACCCCTGTCTTGTCACCTGCCCAACAGGAATGTTTAGAAAAAACGATTCAGGGACTGAATGATAAAAATGTCTGTTTGCTACATGGAATTACCGGAAGTGGAAAAACAGAAATTTATCTTCAGTTAATCAAAAGTGTAATTGATAACGGTGAGCAAGCTTTATTCTTGATACCAGAAATTGCACTAACTAGTCAGTTGGTAAGACGGTTGAAAGTCTATTTCGGTGACGTCTTAGGGATCTATCACTCCAAATTTTCTGATAATGAAAGAGTAGAAACGTGGAAAGGCGTACAAGAAGATCAATTCCAAGTAGTTGTTGGTACGAGATCATCACTATTCTTACCCTTCACAGATCTTTCTTTAATTATTGTCGATGAAGAGCACGATAGTTCATACAAAGCACACGACCCTGCCCCACGTTATCAGGGTAGAGATTTGGCTTTGGTTTTGGCTCATATGCATCATGCAAAAGTAGTTTTGGGATCAGCTACTCCTTCTTTGGAATCCTATTATTTGGCGGCTAAGAAAAAGTATGCTTATGCAGGGCTTCATGAACGTTTTGGAGATGCTCAATTGCCAGAAATCAAAATCATAGATATAAAAGAGAAGCGGAAACAGAAGAAAATGATGGACGATTTTTCTGATGATCTGCTTCATGAACTCAATAATAATACAGAACAAGGCTATCAATCTATCTTATTCCAAAATAGAAGAGGTTATTCCCCTTACGTAACATGTGATGTATGTAATTGGGTGCCTTCTTGTCCAAGCTGTAATGTAAAACTCACTTATCATATTTATAGAAATGAGCTGAGATGCCATTATTGTGGACATAAAGAACACGTTCCTCATACTTGTGTTTCTTGTGGTTCTACCAATATGAAGACGGTAGGATTGGGAACTCAGAAAATTGAGGAAGGATTAAAAACGCATTTAACTGATATTCGTGTGGGGCGTTTAGACCTGGATACCACGAGAAGAAAACATAGCTACGAACAAATACTCACTGATTTCGAAGAAGGGCACATTGATGTACTGGTAGGTACTCAGATGGTGACCAAAGGATTAGACTTTGGTAATGTACGATTAGTTGGTATCATTGATGCCGATACTATGTTATATTATCCCGATTTTAGAGCTCATGAAAGAGCCTTTCAATTACTAACACAGGTAAGTGGAAGAGCAGGTCGTAGAGGAGAAACCGGTACTGTTATCTTACAAACACATCAACCTAAAGAAACACTTTTTGCTAAAGTCGCTCGAAACGATTACCGCAATTTCTTTAGAAAAGAAATTAAGGATAGGGAACAATACCATTACCCTCCTTACACGAGATTAATCAAATTAACTGTTCGAAGTGAGAAGCAAGATTTAACCAATCAAGCGTCCGAAAAATTAGCTCGACTATTGGTCAATTGGTTAGGACAAAAACGTATCTTAGGACCTCAAGAACCGGGTATCAATAAAATTAGAAATTACTTCCTCTCAGAAATTTTGATCAAGTTGGAGAGAGAAGGAATCGACTTAAAAAAGGCAAAAGGACTTATCCAAAAAGCCATTCTTCAGCAAAAAGAAGAAAAGGCATTTAGTAGAGTTTGGGTGAGTATTGATGTAGATCCTCAATAAAAATAAAAGCTGCCCCAAAATTCAGGACAGCTTTGCTATTATTTGATTGTCTATCTAATTCTAATTGCTAGATGTTTTTGAGCTCAAAGAACTCTGATTTAATCACTCTACAATAAACTTCTTGGTCTGAGACTCTAATTCATTGTTGATTTTAATTAAATACAATCCTTTTTTAAGTTGATCAATTGGAAGAACAGTCTTCGATTGATCTACCGGAATTGAAAGGATATTTTGTCCATTGATACTATAAATATTCATTACCCCATTACCTACAAATGTCTTGGCATCAATATTTATCAGAGTACTTGATGGATTTGGATAGATACTAAAATCCCTTGATAAGATATCATTGTCTAATGGCATTGCAGATATCAACTCTCTACCATAAGAAACTAAAGGAGCATTTATACTTGGAGAAGAAGTGATATTCACTAAATAATCTTCCACTTCACCGTAAGTAAATGTTTCACAAGGTGTAGATACGGATCCATACTTCATCGAGACTCTCATTCGGGTAGTTCCTAAAGAAGCTGTAGCAGGAATCGTTTGGGTCGATGTTAAAGTACCCGCACTACTTGATGATCCTTGCACAAAAAGTTCGTTAGCATCTTCGAAATCACCATCTCTGTTATAGTCAATCCAAATTGACCAATACACGGTGTAAAGAGTATTATTATATCCAGCACTAAACGTGATGGTCTCACTTGCTCCTCTTGTAATTGTACCTGCAGAAAGATTGGTGTAATCACCATATCCTCCATCTTTTGAAGTAGAATTATTTAATCCTCCTACATTTACATTATCAATCCAGAAGTAAAAATCGTTGCTACCTGTAGACGAACAATATGATGTTGGAACGCCTCCTCCTGATGATAAAGTAGTAAAGGAAACGATTGAAGAAAAGGCGGATGAACCAGATGAACAGTTGGATGCCACCTGAAGATCATAAGACGTATTTTCCGTTAAACCAGTAAAAGACGCACTTGGATTGGTAGCCGTATAATCGCTCCAAGTTCCTCCACTTTCTCTTAATCTTATTGTAAAATCGTTGACTGCGGAAACATTATTCCAAGAAACGTCCACAGTTGAAGCTGTAATATTACTTACTGATAATCCTGTTGGTACATCACATACTTGAGGAGTTCCGCTATTTGAGATAATTACTTCATAATCCTCAACTTCGCCATAACTAAAGGTTTCACAGACAGTTTGAGCTCCATTATACTTCATAGACACTCTCATCTTAGTGGTAACATCACCTACTGTGGATGGAACTGTAATGCTTCCTGTTTGAGTAGCTTGACTTAAACCGCCCGCATCAAAAGCTAACTCGTTGGCATCGTCAAAATCTCCATCACCGTTATAATCAATCCATATTTTCCAATATTCATTATAAGCTGTATTAGAAAAACCAGGTGATAATGAAACATTGTAGGTACTTCCCGCAGACATTGTTACAGATTTAGAAGAAGAAAAATCATTATACCCTCCATTGGTTCCTGTAGTGTTTATCATATCACCAACAGTAACATTGGCAATCCATTCATATGAGGCATCCGATCCTGCAGAAGAACAATAAGAAATCGTACCAAATTCACTTCCAACGCCAACAGCATACCATGCATTCGTTGTTTGCACTACTTCGTTAGAACCTGCTCCGTATAAATCTATAGCCGATTGAATAGAAAACGTTCTTGCATCAGCAAAAGTAGATGTTGAGGTTAAATAAACCGCCTCTGTACGATAGGCAATTTTAGCCGATTTTTCTATACCTATTGCTGAAACTGAGTAACTGCTTCCGATATCATTTGTACCATTTTTCCCAACTGTAAGAATATAAAACCAATGGTTTAATACGCCACTATTGGTATGTACTCCACAGTAATCATTATTTCTGGTAGGTGTTCCGCAGTTGGGATTTTGCCAATAAGAACCTCCATAAGTATCGGGTTGATTCTCAGAATTTGGATCACTCATCGAACGTAGTGCCTGACTCGTAGATCTTCTTTCAATATCCTCTCCGATTAACCAAATATCTTTTTCTGGAGCAGCAAAAGCTTCAACACAAGCGGCCCAAATATCAGAAAACCCTTCATTTAAAGCTCCAGATTCTCTTTGATAAACAAGATTGGCCGTTGTTTCACAGATAGCGTGTCCTATTTCATGAGCTGCAACGTCTAAAGAAGTCAATGCATCGAAATAAGTATCACTACCATCTCCATAAGTCATTACAGATCCATTCCAGAATGCATTATCATAGGCATTATCAAAATGAACGTAACTTTTAATTTTAGCTCCGTTTCCATCCCAACTATCTCTGTTGTGTTCTGAAATAAAATAATCGTAAGTCATTTGTGCCCCCCAATGTGCATCAAATGCTGCATTATCTTTTTGAGCATTATTCCACTCTCCAGAAGTCCAATTATTATCACTGTCTACAAAATCTACAGCAGAGTTGTAGTTGGTACCAGTATTCATATCATACGTTTCAATACCACTGCCCCTAGTATAATCACGTAAACGATAACTACCGTTATAAGAATCTGTCTTCGAACTTTTTGAACCTGAATAGCGAGTCGCCAAAGTTCCATTCGCTTCTGCATGTTTTATAATCGGGTTGATATGAACCACTTTACCCGTAATAGCATCAATGTAAATAAAAGATCTACTAAGTGGTTGTTCAGCATAGATATCAAACTTATACGCCAATACAGGTTTCATTTTAAGTTCACGTTCTGTGGCTTCGTAATTTGGAACGATCACTAACTCTGCATTCGGATAGAATGTCGTTTGTTTTCCATTTGACATTTTTGAAGCCATTTCTTCTTGATTTGCAAGTTGCCACATATACTTTGATGCACCAACATGTTTTACGGCAAGACTCAAGGCTTCTTCTTCAGATATACTTGCTTCTACCGAAGGCATATCAATTTGTTTTACATAGTGAACAATTGAAAGAGGAGTTGTTCCCTTGAAGTTTAAGGTGTAACCTCCGTATTCAACTTTCACATTTTGATAATACTCTTGAAAACGACGATGGCTAATTCCAAGGTCGTCAACTTTGGTATCAATTTGTTTAAAAACAACGGGAGATGTCAATTGTAGTTGTTGTCGTAATACGCTTTCAGTTTGTTGAAGAGAGATGTTTTTTCTTTGATTTGAATTGTCTTCAAAATTAATGAATTCTTGAGCATAGGAATTCATTATGGTGATCCCCATCAGGATCAGCATCAGTAATTGCTTTTTCATTATTTATTTAAGTCAGTTATTGAATTGGTCTCACAATGTGAGCAATTTAAGGTTCTAGCAATCAAATAGAATGTCGTATAATAGCATTACAAAGATATCGAAGAAAATTTCACTTATACAAGTTTATAATAACATGCCAAATAGTCGCAAACAGCTATATCTTTATATAATCCAACTTTAAGATTATGCAATAGTTCAGAAAAATGTAAGGAATTTTGTTGAAACAAATGGGGGAATTTATAATGTTAATTTCACTTTAAGTACATTGTTATGTACAATTAAGACATCATAATCTTTTAAATGTAACTATAGATTGTGCAATGATTTTTTTTCAAAAAAATAAAGTCACAAGATACTGAATCCGTGACTTTTGTAGATATATAAAGTTTCGATGTTAATTACTTACTAAATACTTCTTCTTTCCTGTATTGGATTTGAAGTTCCAACATGCATGATGCACAAAGGCAATCATCATATTCTTTTCTCATTCTCTGAGTTTCCTCATAGGTCATTTTTACCTCGTAGCATTGACATTGAGTGATGTTCCCGACTTTACATTCAAAATCTTTTTTACAACGCTGGCAAGTTTTGATTTCGTGTGAAGGCATTTTCGTCTAATTTAAATTGAAAAACAGGTTCTCGATAAATTGTTGTGTCAATAAAATGCAGGTGTCAATTGTTTCTTAAATATACGATATTATCTATACATTTCTGTTAAGTCTCCTAACAAGATTATACAAAACAAGATAATTTGGTATCCTTTATCAATTGTTACAAATAGATTAATGACACTTCATTTCTACCTGTTCCATTGGCTTTTCGGCCAACTCTTTAGAAGATTCATGAATGTTATAAGCACGCATCATCAACAATGCACCCATCGCTAAAAAAAGAACAGGATATATCTTCTTCACTTTGGACCTTACTTTAGCTTCTAAAAACTGACCAGCTACAGCCACGCCAAACATCATAGGAATTGTACCCATTCCGAATGCAATCATGTAACTCATCCCTTCAAAGGCATTTCCTGTAGATAATGCAGCAATCATTGCCATGTACACCAACCCACATGGTAAAAAGCCATTCAATACACCTATGGTAAAGAAGTTATACCATTTAGCGTCCCTCATAAATTTACCTAGCTGCTTTCTAATCCATTGGAACCAACCACCCAAGAAAGGCACCATGTTTAGCAACTTATCTGGATTGATGGTAAAAATTCCAAAGGCAATCATCATAACAGCTAAAAATACTGTTAGATATACCTGATACCCTACCAACCAAGATAAACCATGGCCAATAAGACCCGCAATTGCTCCTAAAAAGCCATAGGTTATTGCCCTACCTAAATTGTAAAGAAGTCTGTCTAAGAAAAGTTTTGGTCCGCTTGTTTGACCTCCTTGAATCGCTAACGCAATAGGACCGCACATACCTAAACAGTGGAAACTGCCTGCAAAGCCTAGTCCTAATGCCGTTAAATATAACTCGTTCATATCCTATATATTAATTGATCTTAAATGACCAAAGACTTTTCATATAGGTAGTCTACACCTTTAGAAGTGAAGGTTAATTTGATGATCCAACGTCCTTTCACCATGCGGCTTGCATCAATAGCTTGTGCATTGGCCTCGTTTAATTCTAGTGGTGCATTAAAGTCTAAACGACTATCTGATGGACGAAAGAAACGAATGTTCCCTTCTATATCTTGAATATCCTGTGGTAAAATGAAATCGATATTACCATCTGCCTTATTTAATGTGATGATCGGTTCAGCAGACAACAACTTGATATTGTCTTTTTGTCGTTGCTGTACCTCATACAATTGTTCCTCGGCATAATATTGTTTGGAAACCATATTTACCGGTACTTGAAACATTTTGATGACCATTGAAATAATAAATACACCAAAAATAACAAATACTACTACAACACTTTTCCCCCAATGTACTTTCATCTTAATTACGCTTTTTAGCTGGTCCCATAAAATTGGTCGATACCTCGTCAATTATCTGGTCACCATTCATTATTTGAAGTTTTATTTCATTCTTTCTTCCATCCAATTCACTTGGTGGAATTTCAATAAAGAAAGCACCGTCGAGCTTTCCTTCTTGTTTCAATATCATTTGACCACCTGCGATAGTGATTTTGCCTTCTCGCTCCACCAACTTCACCGATAAGTCGTTATAATCTACATTGCTTTTATTGATGATATTTAAAGTATATAAATTTCTAATATCACCATTATCGGCTTTTTGATACAACATGCCTGGAGCTCTTAAAACCGTAGTCTCTATATCGTTTCTTGTCGTTAAAGCAAATACTACTGCCACTACCAATATGGTTAATACAGCTGTATAAGCTTTTATTCTTGTGGTAAACTTAAATGGTTTTCCTTTTTCGATATCATTAGCTGAGGCAAAACGGATAAGTCCTCTTGGCTTATCAATCTTATCCATTACTTCATCACAAGCATCGATACAAGCAGTACAGTTCACACATTCCAATTGAGTACCATTTCTGATATCAATTCCTGTTGGACAAACATGTACACAAAGTTTACAATCGATACAATCTCCTTGAGGTTGTTCTTCAGAAGCAGAAGCATTCACATCTGCTAATGTCATTTTTCTAACTTCCTCTTCTTTTGTTTTTTCTTCCTTCTTAATTTCAGGGAGTGGTGCAGGAGTTGGTCGTTTTGGTTTAACTCTACTTACAATCGGCTTTACGGCTTCTTGTTGAGATCCACAACCTCCACATCCTGATGCTGATTTCTTCTGTTTCTTTAGTTTTCCTCTTGGTTCACCCCTTACGTGATCATAAGAAATTACGATGGAATCTTTATCCAAAAATACACCTTGCAAACGTCCGTAAGGACAAACTTGAGTACATGCTTGTTCTCTGAATTTTGCAAAAACGAAATAGAAGATCCCTGCGAAGCCAATATGTGCCAAAAAGACTGGCCAGTTTTCAGCAGGTTTATTTTTCACCATATGAATCAGTTCATCTCCTCCTACGATATAACCTAAAACCATATTGGCTATGGCTAAAGAGAAAACGATAAAAATGGTATGCTTAGAAATCTTTTTAATGTATTTCTCCCTTGTCCAAGGGCCATTATCCAATTTTCTTTTCTGATTCGCATCTCCCTCAATCCAATATTCGATTCTTCTAAAGATCATTTCCATAAAAACGGTCTGAGGACAGGTCCATCCACACCATACACGTCCATAAACTACCGTAAACAATACGATAAATATGACGAGGGAAATCATGATCAATACAAAAATGAAGAAGTCTTGAGGAACAAAAAGTTGTCCGAAAATGACAAACTTTCTTTCTAGAATATTCATCATAAAGAAAGGCTGTCCGTTGATCTTAAGGAAAGGTCCAACAAAAAAGAAGGCTACTAAAATGTAGGCTACCCACTTTCTTGAATTATAATATCTCCCGCTTGGCTTCTTTGGGTAAAGCCAAATCCTTTTACCTTGTGAATCTACAGTAGATATACTGTCTCTGAATGAATCCGGCGATTGGGAGTGTAAATCCTTTCTCATGATCAGACGTGCTTATTTATGATGAAGATCTTAATCCAATAGTCTTTTCTATTGGTTAGGTTTATATATCATCAATTTACATAATATTCTTATATATGATGATATATTGATATTTAATAAAGACAAAAAGGGTAATCTAAATAGACTACCCTCTTCTATATTAAAATGTTTTATTCTGCAGCTACTTTATCACCTTGAGGTGCTTTAGCGTTCGGAGGGTTAGTTCCTTGTAAGCTCAAAATATAACTAGATACTTGCGACATTTGTTGAGGAGTTAACTTAGATTCCCAAGCCAACATACCTTTCTCCGTCACACCGTATTTAATAGTTTTGAAAATACTTGCAACATCACCACCGTGCAACCAGTATTCGTCAGTTAGGTTTGGACCTACACCACCTTCACCGGCACCACCGTGACAAGCTTTACAGTTACCATCAAATACTTTCTTACCAGCTGATAAATCGCCAGCATCAGTAGAAACAGCAACATTAGTTTCATCAATTGAATTTGCCATAGTTGCTAAGTAGGCTTTCTTAGCTGCTTCCGCATCTTCCATTGTTTGGTGATATTCTGCAATAGATACAGGTTCTGCATCCGACTCTGCCCACCAGTGATAAACACCTAAATAAACAAAACCACTTAAGATACAGATGTAGAACATTGCTTTCCACCAAGGCGGAAGATCGTTATCTAATTCTTGGATGCCATCGTAATTGTGGTCCATTAAGATATCTTTTTCCAATGCCATTGGTTTGGCACCTTGAAGCTTTTGCCAGAAGAATTGCCACCAGCCAGTTTCTCCAGCTTTTTCGAATGCTAACTCTTCTTCTGTTTTAGGCATTGATTGTAAGCTTTGTCTTACAACATAAAGTAAACCTAAAGCAACGATCATTATTGCAATAAAAAGTAAACCTAAGATGCTTACTAGAATAAACAACAATGTATCGAAATTATCCACACCGTAGATCAGTTGATCTCCGGCAGCGAATGCTGAATGACCTGTAAGTGCCATCAGTACCATCGCCATTATTTTTTTATTTGCAGATTTCATGTTTCAAATAGTTTGAAAATCAATACAAGTAACAGTTATTGATTTGTTTGTTTTTTTGTCACAACCACTGTATAAAACACCAAAGCCAATACTAGGAAGATCAAGAAAAATACTACGATAGCAAATCCTAATAATGTAATTGCCCACTCGCTTGCATTCATAGAGTTTAGCATACTCTGTGTACCAGATTGAGCGAATGCGCCTGAAGCGTTGAATAAAATCATGCCTAGGATCATCACCATAGACATTAAATGTTTCGAAAGTCTACTTAAATTCATTTGTGCTGTTATTTTCGGTGTCTTCATCAAGATCTAAAGGCATACTAGATAGTTCTGCTACTTCATCTTTTTTCATACTAAAAGCATAAATGCTCCAGGCAACGAAAAAAGTGAAAAAGATGAGTATTCCAATCACTGGAAATATCTCAACATCTTCTATAGATCTTAGTACATCTTTATACATAACAAGGGTTGATTTGGAAGGTGACTCTTACAAGCCACCTTCGCTATAAATTATTTTAAAGGAACACTTGATGCTTTACCAGCGTCGATACCTAATCTTTGTAGGTAAGCAATTAGTGCTACGATTTCTTTTCTAGAATCAGTTTCAGAACCGTCATTGATTAAGCTTTCAACGATTTCGTCTGCTTGCTTATCAAGGTCTGCCACTGCTTTGTCCTCATAACCTTCTTCGTATGGAACACCCAAGTTTCTCATTAATGAGATTTGAGCAGGAACATCATCAACATTGATGTCGTCGTCCAATAACCAAGGATAAGATGGCATGATAGAACCTGGTGACATTGAACCTGGATCTAACATGTGGTTGTAGTGCCATGAATCTGGATACTTACCACCAACTCTTGCTAAATCTGGACCAGTACGTTTCGATCCCCATTGGAATGGATGATCATAAACGAACTCACCAGACTTAGAATAATCGCCATAACGTTCAGTTTCTGAACGGAAAGGACGAATCATTTGAGAGTGACATAAGTAACATCCTTCACGGATATAGATATCACGACCTTTTAATTCTAATGGGGTGTAAGGTTGAACAGTAGAGATCGTTGGTGTATTTGATTTCACAAAATACGTAGGTAAGAATTCTACCAAACCACCAATTGAGATAGCAATTAATGAGAAGACTGTCATTTGAATTGGACGAGCCTCGATCCATTCGTGCCATCTTTTTATCTTATGACCACCTTGTAGTGCTGGAGCAGAAGCTTCTTCTTCTTTCAATAAAGAACCAGAAGCAGCGGTCATGTAGTAGTTGTAAACGGCTACTAAAGCACCAACAACATACAATAGACCACCAAAAGCTCTAAGCTCATACATGTGGATAATTTGTGTAACTGTTTCTAAGAAGTTAGGATACTTCAAGAATCCTTCTGGAGTAAAGTCTTTCCACATTAATGATTGTGTAAGACCTGCCCAATACATTGGAATTACATAGAATACAATACCTAATGTACCTAACCAGAAGTGAACATTCGCCAATTTAAGCGAGTGTAATTTTGTTCTGTACATTTTCGGGAACAACCAGTATAACATACCGAATGTTAAGAAACCGTTCCATCCTAATGCACCAACGTGAACGTGAGCAATTGTCCAGTCAGTATAGTGAGTAATTGCGTTTACGTTTTTGAAAGACAACATTGGACCTTCAAAAGTAGCCATACCATAAGCAGTAAGTGCTACTACCATAAACTTCAATACTGGTTCTGTACGTACTTTGTCCCAAACACCTCTTAGTGTCAATAGACCGTTCAACATACCACCCCAAGATGGAGCAATCAACATTACTGAGAATACAGTACCTAATGATTGTGCCCAGTCGGGTAATGCAGTATATAATAAGTGGTGAGGACCTGCCCAAATGTAGATAAAGATTAATGACCAGAAGTGGATAATCGATAATCTATAAGAGTATACCGGACGATTCGCTGCTTTAGGAACGAAGTAGTACATTAAACCTAAGTAAGGAGTAGTTAAGAAGAATGCTACTGCATTGTGACCATACCACCACTGAACTAAGGCGTCTTGTACACCTGCAAACACAGAGTAAGAGTTGAATAACGATAAAGGTAAAGCTAAAGAGTTTACAATATGAAGTACCGCTACAGTAACGAAAGTGGCAATGTAGAACCAAATTGCTACGTATAAGTGGCGTTCACGACGTTTGATCATCGTCATGATCATATTTAAACCAAATACTACCCAGATTACTGCAATTGCAATATCAATTGGCCATTCTAATTCTGCATATTCTTTACCTTGAGTAAAACCTAAAGGAAGAGTAATTAAAGCGGAAAGAATAATCAATTGCCATCCCCAGAAATGTATCTTACCAAGTAGGTCGCTGTACATTCTAGCTTTTAACAATCGAGGTAATGAGTAATAGATACCTGCAAACATACCGTTACCTACGAAAGCGAAGATAACTGCATTTGTATGAAGCGGTCTAAGTCTACCAAATGTTAACCAGGCTTGTTCGCCTATATTAAAGATAGGGTTTGCGAGTTGTAATGCTACTAAAAGTCCCACTACCATACCGGCTACCCCCCAAAACATTGTCGCGATTGCGAAATTCTTTACAATCACGTTATCGTACGAGAAATGCTCAAGATTGCTCGTCGTCTCCGGTTTGTGTTGCTGTTCTTTGTCGATCATCGTCTTCGAATAATATTCGGATGCTTGGAGTGTAAGTATCTTCGTACTGATTGGACTTTACAGACCAGATAAACACACCTAAAAAAATCAAGGCGACTACCAGACTAATTCCTATCAATACTATGATTGCACTCATGGATATATAAAATGTATAAAATAAAAGAGTTCTAATATTATTACGCAAAGATAATTGTCATTTCAACGGGTGTTACATGACGGATGTCAACAGTTTTTACTGACTTTGGTCATCATTTTCGATTGTGTTCATTTAGTGATGGGTGTTTACTAAACAAAGTAGTTATGTCCTACCGTTTATTTCATTTAACTTATGCGTATCACTTCATAAAACTAAAAATTTACGTTAATTAAAAAAGTGATTAATCGCATCTTTAGGTTTTTTATCTTTGTATATGATTAGATTTTTTGGAATATCACTTATTCTGTTAACAATAATAGGTCTATTACCTGCTAATATCTTCCCTCTTGCGTTTGTAATATCATTAGGGACACCGATCTATTTACTACTTTTATTTGTTTCAATTTTAATTGAATTATTTCAACAAAAGAGACATTTTAAAAAGTTTTTTTTATTGTATATAACTGTTATTATCTGTAAATCAGACCTTTCTTTATTAATGAATATTAGTTCACAAAAGGAAGCTGATTTCTCTGTAATGAGTTATAATGTCTCTGTTTTTAACACCTATCAGTATCTAAATCAAGATTATAAAGAATCGAAAGGAATGATTGACTGGATTCTAAAGGATGATACCGACATTTACTGTTTTCAGGAATATTATAATTGTGATACTTTATTAAAAAAGTCAAATCCAGATAGTTTATTTCAACTCAACCGCAAGCTAACTGATATCAAAAAACTACATCTTTATGCTCCTCCATTTCTTACCAATCATATTGGGGCCACTTTTGGTTTAGGGATCGCTTCAAAGTATCCGATTATCGACCAAGGATTTATCAAGTTTAATAAAAAAGTGAGCGGTGTAACCAATGGAATTATATGGGTGGATGTTGTCAATGACTCATCCGATACTTTAAGAATTGTCAATTTCCATTTACAATCCCTAGCTATTGATAACGGAAATAAGACCAATGAATCCTTTATTGAAAAGGGAATCAATATCTTTAAAAAAGTATATCATTCGTCATTAAAAAGGGAAGAGCAAGTTGATCAATTAAATAGCTTGATAAAAAACTGCAAATACCCTTATATTTTATGTGGAGATGCCAACTCTTTACCTTATAGTAATGCTTACTTTAACCTAAAAAAACATACGAAAGATTCTCATTTTACAGGAGATTACGGTTGGTCGTTTACGTACAGGGACTTACCTATTAGAATAGATTACACTTTTTTTGATCATCAAAGACTAGAAAACACCCATACAGAAGTACTTAAATCCAATACGTATTCAGATCATCTTCCTTTAAAAAGTTATTTTAAGTGGGTTTCTGAATAGATTTATCCTCAATTTATTGATCACTTACTACGCAACGTTTACTTTTACGGTCATAAATTATTTATCTAACCATAAATAAAAACGAAATGAAAAAAACAATCCTGATAGCAGGTTTGGCCATGGGAGCTACATTGTTTAGTGGATGTTCCCAAGAACAAAAGAAAGAAGAGAAAAAAGTAGTAACCGTTCCAAAGGTGAGCAATTTGGTAGATTATACGGACTTCACACTTACTTCAGACATCAAGCATTTAGATAAAAACCAGCGTTTGATGATCAAAAAAATGATCGAAGTAAGTAAGATTATGGATAACCTTTTCTGGAAACAGGCTTACGGCGATAAAGAATCATTTATTTCATCTTTAAAAACTGATGAATTAAAAAGATATGCTGAGGTAAACTACGGTCCATGGGATAGGCTTCAAGATAATAAACCATTTATTGATGGTATCTCTAAGAAACCAATTGGAGCGAATTTCTATCCTCAAGATATGACCAAGGAGGAGTTCAACGCACTTAGTAATCAAGATAAAAATAGCTTATATACTGTTATTAGAAGGGATGTTAGAGGCGAACTAAAAGTGGTACCTTACTCGAAGGAGTATAGAATCGAATTAGAAAAAGCGTCTAGCCTTTTGATGGAATGTTCTGATTTAGCGAAAGACCCTGGTTTAAAGAAATACCTTAAATTAAGAGCAAACGCTTTCTTATCGAACGATTACCTTGCTTCTGATATGGCTTGGATGGACATGAAAGAAAATCCAATCGATTTTGTGGTGGGTCCTATCGAAAACTACGAAGACAAATTATTTGGTTATAAAACCTCTTTTGAAGCTTATGTCTTAATCAAAGATATGGAGTGGTCGAAGAAATTAGCAAAATTTGCTTCTTTCCTACCTGAACTTCAAAAAGGACTTCCTTGTGAGCGTAAATACAAAATCGAAACTCCAGGTACCGACTCTCAGTTAAACGCCTACGATGTGGTGTACTATGCTGGTGATTGTAATGCTGGTTCAAAAACAATTGCGATCAACCTTCCTAATGACGAAAGAGTGCAGGAACAAAAAGGTTCAAGAAGATTGCAGTTGAAAAACGCCATGCGTGCGAAGTACGAAAAAATTCTAGTTCCTATTTCAGAAGTATTGATCGATCCTTCTCAAAGAAAACACATTACTTTCGATGCATTCTTTGCAAACACTATGTTCCATGAAGTGGCACACGGGTTGGGTATCAAAGAGACGATTAATGGAAAAGGTACTGTAAGAAAAGCACTAAAAGAACATGCTTCAGCTTTAGAAGAAGGAAAAGCAGATATCTTGGGTCTTTACATGGTTTCTCAACTTCATAAAAAAGGAGAAATTAAAGGTGACATGAAAGACTACTACACTACTTTCCTTGCTGGTATTTTCCGTTCGGTACGTTTTGGTGCGGCATCAGCACATGGTGTAGCGAACATGATCCGTTTCAATTTCTTTAAAGAACATGGTGCTTTTGAATATGACGAAGCTTCTGGATTCTATAAAGTGAATTACCCTAAAATGGAACAAGCAATGAACGACCTTTCTGCAATCATTCTTAAACTTCAAGGTGATGGCGATTACGAAGGTGTTTCTAAACTTGTACAAGAAAAAGGTAAGATTACTTTAGACCTTCAAAAAGATCTTGATAAAATTGATGATGCAAACATTCCTACAGATGTCATCTTCAATCAAGGTGTAGAAGTTTTAGGACTATAATACTTTTGTATTTTTAGAAGTCATTTGATGTAAAACATCGACTAAAGGCTGATTTAAGAGATAAATTCCAATAAAACGAATTTTCTTTTACATCAGCCTTCTTTTTTTTAGGCTCATAATGAATACCTTAAAGTGTATTTGATTTTTTTTATTGATCCGTATTTGCATAAAAAAGATCTACCTATTAATATTGCAACGTCTTAAAGACACACGGGCATAGCTCAGCTGGTAGAGTTACGGTCTCCAAAACCGCAGGTCGTGGGTTCGAATCCTACTGCCCGTGCTAACCGCAAAATCTTAACAGGTTTTGCGGTTTTTTTTTATCAAAATTTTAAATTGATCTCGAAAACCATTTTTGATCATCAAACAGTAGTATAATGAGATATTTTGCTGAAATCGCTTACCTAGGTACCAACTATCACGGATGGCAAGTACAACCAAATGCCACTACCGTACAAGGCGAGTTGGATTTTGTCCTCAGCAAATTATTACGTCAAGAAATAAATACTATTGGAAGCGGTCGTACAGATACTGGCGTTCACTGTGCACAACAATACGCTCAGTTTGATCATCCCGATGATTTAAATGGCAAGAACATCCTTCACCGCATCAATTCATTTTTACCTAATGATATTGCTGTAAAAAGCCTTTGGGAGGTAAAAGAAGATGCACACGCACGATTTGATGCCACTAAAAGAAGTTACCGCTACGATATTTGTCTTGAAAAATCCCCTTTCAAACAAGGTCTCGTTTGGCAATACTTCAGAAAACCTGATTTTGATAAACTTCAAGAAGCTGCCAAAGTACTTTTAGAATTCGAAGATTTCACTGCCTTCTCTAAAATGCACGCCGATGTAAATACCCATATTTGCGATATCATGTCGACACATTGGACCAAAGAAGGAAATAACCTTTCTTTCCACATCACCGCTAACCGTTTCCTCCGAGGGATGATCCGTATTATCGTAGGCAACATGATGGAAGTGGGCATGGGGAGAATGACAGTGGACTACATGAGAGAAACACTCGCATTAAAAGATAGAAAAAGAGCTGCAAAACATTTGGCTCCAGGTCAGGGGCTGTTTTTGTCTGAGGTGATTTATCCGGAAGAGACGTTCGTTAGGGAAATTAGGGATTAGGTAGCAGGTAGCAGGTAGCAAAATTTACGCTCGTTTTTAATTAGGAATTAGGAGGGAGGAATTAGGAGTTACTAAAATGACGTTCGTTATTTTTTAAGTAATAACTAATAGGGAATAAGGAATAGTTTTTTGAGGAGGAATATCAAAAGTCCCGTATTTTTTTCCGGTGATAATTATTTAAGTAAGAAGTAATGTTTTTAGTAAACTAGCTTCAACAAAACCAATTAAAACCTCTAATCAAATGTCTCAACTTTAGTCAATCTTTAAATGAGTCAATAAAAGTCTTATAGTTTTTCACTCTGCTATATTATATATAAATACCTGATTGATATCTTATTTTAAGCTATTTCTAAAATAAAAAGAGATACCATTTTATTAATTTTAATAAAACAATATCTCTTTAATTATTTTCAAATTTTAATTATTCACATACTTGTGTACAATAATTACTAGTCCAACCCCATCTTGTAGTTCCTTCAAATTCATCTCCAAAACTCCATGCAGTTTCATCGCTTGTCATTGCAGCATGAGCAGCAATAATGTAACAATCTGGCAGGTCTGCAAGTGGTATTGTGTAAGTAAATGAAGTTACAGCTGGATCATGATTAGTTTTGTATGGGAATTTACCAGGTACTGGCGTTCCTTTACGATTTGTAGGTAAATCTTCTAGAGCTCCTACATATAAATGTGTTTCTGCAAACATATCATCAGATGTAGAGCTATAAGTTACATAAAGGTTTTCTTCATCATTAGTTACCAATAATTCTCCAACTAATATTGTTTGTCCAGCAAAAATGTCGAAGCTTTCCGTTGTATAAACACATTCTTCATCATCTCCACAATTACCCTCAATATCAAAAGGATAACATCCTTGTCCAGATTTAATTAATACAGTACCGAATTCCACTTGTACATCTAATGTAAACTCTACTGTAACTACACCTCCTTCAAATCCGAAATCATCGAATTTTACAAAGTCTCCCGTATCAAAAGTACAATCCGTACCACTTCCTGTTGTAGAAGTTAAAGGCCAATCCATTCCATTCACTGTAGCTGTAATGTAATTATCAATATTTACATAATTACCTTCACAATCAGTAAATTGAAAAACAAGATGACTGATATCTTGTGCATTATCTTGATCGATTTCAAGAGTAAACGAAAAACCATCAGTTGTTGTGATGATGTCATAATTACCAGCTCCACTTAGGCCTTCTCTGAGATTAGAAGCTGATATTTCTTCTGTTGCATCCTGGTCACACGAATAAAAGGATACAGAAACGAGTAGAGTTAGGATAAAAAACCAACTCATTCTTTTGGGTAGTGTAGTCATAATCAGAAACAAGTTTATTGAGAATATGAAAATTTAGGTAAATAAGTACTAGACAACAATAAAATAGCGAGTGAAGAATTTTAGGGTAAATAAAGTACTGATTTATAACAATTTAACAAAATACACGTAGAATAACAAAATAAAACAGTTCATTATCAGAATAGTATAAAAAAAAGAGAAGGAATATTAGTTAATTAAAAATCAATCATTCAATAATACAACATCACTAAGTATATGATGAAAAACATACTGATAATCAATACCGTATTCTTTACCTTATCCTTCAAGTATCACCCTCTTCGCTTTAAACCCATAACGTTCATAAAAACGAAGTACTCTTTCATTTTCGACACCTACAGCAAGTTTCTTTCTGATCACACCTTTATAATTAAACCAATTTAAGGCTTCCTCAAGTAAAGCACCACCTATTCCATCACTTCGAAGGTCCTCTCTAACAAATAAAGAATCAACTTCTCCACAAGTAGGTTCTAGCTTTTGTAGTGATGCCACTAAATAGCCGACAGTCTGATTTTCTGATACGGCGATGAATACAATCATATCACAAGCCTTATCGCGAAGTTTGGTTTTTCTACGGTTCCAATCGGCATCCGTTGGTTCATGATCTGTATGATGCCTCATTGCATGATGATAGGCATATAATTTTTTCCATAATGGGGCAATGCGATCTATTTCTGAAACATCGCATAAACTAATTGTATAATCGATTTCTGTCTTAGGTTCCATTCCATTTAGTGTTTATTGTGCTAGTTGTAGGTATAAAAAAACCTCCTGTCTCAAAGATACTTGAAACAAGAGGTTTATTTTATGAAGTTTATAATCTAAATAAGGTAATCTAGATTACTTTTTGTACATCACTTTCTTTACCGCTTCTACTGTACGTGCAACGTTAGGAAGAATTTCTTCGATTAATGTTGGTGCGTAAGGAAGTGGAACGTCTTTAGATGCTACTCTTACCACTGGAGAATCCAAGTGATCGAATGCATGCAATTGTACGTGGTGAGAAATCTCAGACGAGATTGACGCTAATGGCCAAGCTTCCTCAACAACTACAAGACGATTTGTCTTCTTCACTGAAGTAAGGATCGCATCATAATCGATTGGTCTTACTGTACGTAAGTCGATTACTTCAACTGAGATACCTGCTGCTTCTAACTCTTCTGCCGCTTTAGTGATTACGTGAACCATTTTACCAAAAGATACCAAAGTAACATCTGTACCTTCTGAAATTACGTTCGCAACCCCTAATGGAATAATGTATTCGCTTTCAGGTACTTCACCCTTATCTGCATACATTACTTCTGATTCCATAAAAATAACAGGATCGTTATCTCTAATCGATGCTTTAAGAAGACCTTTTGCATCATATGGATTTGAAGGAACTACTACTTTCAAACCTGGAGTGTTAGCATACCAGTTTTCAAAGTTTTGGGAGTGCTGAGCTCCTAATTGACCAGCGTTACCAGTTGGACCACGGAATACCATTGGTGCCGAATATTGTCCACCAGACATCGAAAGGATTTTCGCTGCACTGTTAATTACTTGGTCAATTGCTACCAAAGAGAAGTTGAAAGTCATGAATTCAACAATTGGACGTGTACCGTTCATGGCAGCACCAACGCCAATACCTGCGAAACCAAGTTCTGCAATCGGAGTGTCAATCACACGATCAGGACCGAACTCGTCTAACATACCTTGAGTTACTTTATAGGCACCATTGTATTCAGCAACCTCCTCACCCATGATAAATACATCTTTATCACGACGCATTTCCTCTTGCATCGCCTCTCTAAGGGCTTCTCTGAATTGTATTTCTCTCATTACTTATTAAAAGTTCTGCTAATTATATCAGTATTTTCGTTTTCGGATGCCAAGATAATAAGTTTTCATCTATTTTTTAATAGGATAGTGCAAAAGGTTTTAGTGAAAAAAGAACATATATCATTAAAAGTTGATAATTGATCCCCGATTCACCCAAAATTTATAAAAATAAAGACTTTTCGATACTAAATCTTGTATTTTCGTTGAGAACAAAAAAACAACATTATTTAATATGATTAAACCAATTTATTCTCCATCACAGGATCGATACGAAAAAATTTTTTATCGTAAATGTGGAGACAGTGGATTAAAACTTCCTATCCTATCTTTAGGAATGTGGCACAATTTCGGTAATCATGATAACTTCGAAAATGCAACAGAAATTGCCACCACTGCTTTTGATAACGGCATCACTCATTTTGACTTAGCGAATAATTACGGACCTCCATATGGTTCTGCAGAAGAAAATTTTGGTCGGATTTTAAAGCAAAACTTTCTCCCTTACAGAGATGAACTACTTATAAGTAGTAAAGCAGGATACGATATGTGGCCTGGACCGTATGGTATTGGGGGGTCAAGGAAATATATTATTTCGAGCTGTGACCAAAGCTTAAAAAGAATGGGTCTCGAATATGTTGATATCTTCTATTCTCATCGATTCGATCCTGAAACTCCATTGGAAGAAACTGTCTTGGCTTTAGATCAATTAGTCAAGTCGGGTAAAGCATTATATATAGGTATATCAAGATATGATCCTGATCAAACGGAAAAGGCTGTTCAACTATTCAAAGAGTTAAAGACACCTTTTATCATTCATCAATGTAGATACTCACTATTAGATCGTTCTCCAGAAAAAGGAGTATTTGATAAATTAGCGGAACATAAAAAAGGTGCCATCGTTTTCTCTCCTCTTGCCCAAGGAATGCTAACGAATAAATACTTAAATGGTATTCCAGAAAAAAGCCGAATGGCCAATGAAAATAAAATCCACCTCAATAAAGAACAGCTGACTGACAAGGTATTACATAAGGTGAAAGCTTTGAATGAGATAGCCGAAAGCAGAGGACAAACGTTAGCTCAAATGTCATTGGCTTGGTTAGTTAGAAATGAAAGTGTGACTTCTGTATTAGTAGGTGCAAGTCGCAAAGAACAACTTCTTGATAGTATTGGCTGCCTGAATAATATTGAGTTTAGTTCGGAAGAATTGAATAAAATTGATCAGATAGTGCTTTAACAGCTTCCCATACCTTTATTACCCACGATTGAAATCGTGGGTTGGTGATAAGTTGATTTTTATGACACTAAAGTGTCATAAAAATTAGGTTGTAGTACAATTTTTTAAAGACTTCAGTCTTAAAAAAATCACCACTTCACCAACCCATGATTTCAATCATGGGCTCAAGAAAGCATGGTAAAACCAAAAACAACCACTTGAACAAAACAGGATATTTTTTGAAAACTAAAGTATAATCTACAAAGAGCTCCCTACCGTTTTATATCATTGAATTAAGACTAATACATGATATGAAAAAGGTAATTATACTATTATTATCTGCGTTGTCTTTTGTCAGTTTAGCCGATGACAAAGGAAAACCAAAGAAAAATCAAAAACCAAACATCGTTATCCTTTGGGGTGATGATATCGGACAATTTAACTTGTCTTTCTGGAACAGAGGTCAAATGGGTTATCGAACTCCTAACATCGACAGAATCGCTGAAGAAGGAATTGCATTTACGGATTACTATGGAGAGCAGTCATGTACTGCAGGTAGATCTGCATTCATGACAGGACAAAGCCCTATCCGTTCTGGTTTATCTAAAGTTGGTATGCCGGGTGCTCCTGCTGGATTCAAAAACGAGCACCCGTCTATCGCTTGGTTGTTGAAAAGAGAAGGATACTCTACTGCTCAATTTGGTAAAAATCACTTTGGTGATAGAGATGAGCAATTGCCTACAAACCACGGTTTCGACGAGTTCTTTGGTAACCTTTACCACTTGAACGCTGAGGAAGAGCCAGAGCACGAGGACTACCCTAAAGAAGAGTGGTTCAAAGAAAAATTCGCTCCAAGAGGTGTCATCCACTCATATGCTGACGGTAGAATTTCTGATACAGGTCCATTAACGAAAAAGCGTATGGAAACTGTAGACCGAGAAATCACTGATAGAACTTTAGAGTGGTTAGACGAGAAATCTGAAGAAGATGAGCCTTTCTTCTTATGGTACAATACAGTAGGTATGCACTACCCTACTTACCCTGCTGAGGACATCAAAGGTATTTCTGGAATGGAAGGTGACACTTTCTATGCGGATGCAATGGTTGGTCACGACAGAAACATTGGTAAGATTTTACAGAAGTTGGAAGATTTGGGCATGATGGAAAACACGATCATCATGTACTCTACTGACAACGGACCTCACTACAACGAATGGCCTGACGGTGCTGTAACTCCATACAGATCTGAGAAAAACACGAACTGGGAAGGTGGTTACAGAATCCCTTGTCACGTAATGTGGAAAGGTCAAATCCCTGAAGGAAAAGTATTGAACGGTATCGTTTCTCACCAAGACTGGCTACCTACTTTATTATCTGCAGCTGGTGTAGATAACATCAAACAAGAAATTGAGTCAGGTATTTCTTACATGGGTAGAGATGTTCAAACTACTATTGATGGTTTCAACATGCTTCCTTATTTCAAAGGTGAAGTAGAAGAATCTCCAAGACATACATTCATTTATACTTCTGATGATGGTGACATCACTGCAATTCGTACAGATGACTGGAAAGTAGTATACATGGAGCAAAGAGCGAAAACATTAGCGTTATGGTTAGAGCCATTCGTTGAGTTAAGAGCTCCAAAAGTATTCAACATTAGAAGAGATCCATACGAGCGTGCTGATACAGATTCGAACTCTTACTGGCATTGGTTATCAAAAAGACCTTTCTTCCTTTACAAAGGTGGATATATCGCTGGTCAGTTTGTACAATCGTTGTACGAGTACCCTCAAATCCAATCTATTGACAGTTTCACAATTGATAAAATTATGGAACAGTACAATAAGTGGAATGACGAAAGAAAAGCTCAAAAATAACTCCTTTATTAGTAAGTAATTTTCACCCTCTATTTTTAAAATAGAGGGTTTTTCTTGTTATTGGTTAAATACTTTTGATGAAATCTAAGATGAGTAAAAAAATCCCCTATCAAATTACATTTAATGAAGGAACACAGCATTCTTTATTACTCCAACTAAAAGATACTTTTGGAGGTACCCTTCATAATAAACACCACTATACTGTAAATAACGAATGGGTGGAGGGATTTGTATGGTATTTTTCTTTACAAAAAGGTTTAGAAGTTACTTTAAACTCCTTAAAATTTAAAAACGATCATCAAATGATCACTTTAGGTGAAACCAAAGAAACAGCTCGTATTTGTTTTCGCTTTGAACATATTGGAGCCGTAATGCAAGGAAAGAAAACAAAACTGGGGAAAGATTTAGGGTTAACAGGCAATATGATAGCTTACGATACTCGTTTAGATTTTTTGGTGGATATCAAAAAAGATACGCTTAATCAATGGTTAGCTGTCCGAGTTGATCAAGAAGCCGTTAAATATGAGCATGTATCTTTTACAAAGTATTTTGGTGATGTGTTTAATCAATCCTCCTTATGGTGGAGAACAGAGATTGTCCCATTAGAAGTACAAGTTCAGTTAAAAGATGCTTTTGGAATGTCTAGAGAAATGCATGTTCCCGTATTTAATAATCGACTAGTAGCAAGAGGCAGCGACTGTGTAAGTATCTTTTATGATAAGCTACTAAGCCGAAATCAAATAAAAGAACACAGCTTACATGAACAGGATTTCACCTACATGATGGACTTAAAAAACAAGTTATTACAAAGCTTGGAACGTCCTCCCTCATTAGAAAGCTTATCTGAAGAATATGGTTTCTCCGTTTCAAAACTAAGGAGAGACTTTGAACAGGTTTTTGGTACATCCATCCATCGTTTTCATTATAACTTCAGATTAGAGAAAGCCAAATCAATGCTCGCCACAGAGAACAAATCAATATTAGAAATTAGCAGAAGCTGTGGGTTTAAATCGAGTACCAAGTTTACAGAAGCATTTAAAAAGAAATTTGGGGTGACGCCGAAGATGATATCGCAGAGGTATCAGCATCTTTATTAGGTAGCAGGTAGCAGGTAGCAGGTAGCAAATTTAACGCTCGTTTTTTAATTAGGAGTTAGGAGGTAGGAATTAGGAGTTACTAAACTAACGCTCGGTTTATAAGTAATAACTAATAGGGAATAAGGAATAATTTTATTGAAGATAGAGTATCAATAGCCCAATAATTTATTCTGGGATATATTTACACATTTACCCTAACATTTCACGTTTTTCATTTTTCACTTTTAATTTTTCATTTCCCCCTTCGCTCAAAACAAAAAAAGGCTTACTTCCTAAGAAGTAAGCCTTTTTTTGTTTTGCTTTTATGTTTACAAACTACTTAGTAGCAGCTTGGAAATCTGCATTTTCCCAAAGAGCGAAGAACTCAAGATCTTGAGCAGCTTTTGTTTTCAAGTCGCCAGCAGCTTTGATTTCTTTGATTGCTTCGTCAGCTTTAGACTGTCTAGCAGCAACGATAGCGTTACCGTAGTGAGCCCAAGCGTTGTCTTGTGCGTTGATTGACTCACCGAAAGCAGCAGTTGCTTGAGAGAAATCAGTAGCACCTGATTTTTCAGCTTTCAATAAGTAAGCAAGACCTTTGTTGTAAAGAACAGTTGCGTCGTCACCAGCAGATGAGAAGTACTGGATAGCACCGTCATAATCACCTTCTGATAAAGCAACATAACCTTTCACTGCGTTTGTAGTTGCAGCAACTGAAGGGTTAGAAGAATTTGCTTTAGCGATATCCGCTTGAGCACCTTCAACATCACCTTTAGTCAACTTAGCACCTGCAAGGTTAGCGTAAGCTTCTGGCATGCTGTTAGACTTAGCAGCAGTCTCGAAGTGAGGGATTGCTTTTTCGATCAATGCAGCAGCAGCGTCAGCATCAGCAGCTTTTGCTTGAGCGAAGTAAGTTGCACCTAAGTTGTTGTGAGCGATTGCAGAATCGTCTTTACGGATAGCAGCTTCGTAGATTTTAACTTTAGCGTCAAGATCAGTTGCGAAGTGTGCAGCGTAAAGTAACTCAGGAGTAGACAATGAATCTAGAGCCATTTGACCGTCAGCGATGCTAGCAGCACGAGACTTGATTACTTCTGGATCCAATTTATCTTTGATCTCTAAGATCTCTGATTTAGCGTTACGTAATGGAGGGTAAACGTAACGGAATAATTTCTTATAAGAAGCTAATGATTGTAATTTCAATTGCTTAGAAACGAAATCACCTGAACCATTTACTACTGATAAGATTTCATCTTTTTCAGCATCAGTAAACTTGTCTGAATCTTTCAAGATAGCCTTGAAAGCAGACCAGTTTTCTACTACTGGCTTAGTAACGAATTGAGGAGCTTCACCTTCCTCAACTTTATATTTCTTTAATAAAGACTCGTAGTAACTTTGTACAGCCTCAGGACGCTTGTTAGCTAATTTAGTGTTAGCCTCAGTCGAACCTTCAGGAGAGTGAGAACCTGTAATTGTTACAGTTCTTGTAGGGTTGTTAGCAGAAACATACTCTGTTAAAGCTTTACCTTGCTCACCTCTCTTCTCCGAGTAACGAAGAACTGATGATCCTTGCAAGAAGAAGAAATCAACGTTAGTTGGGATATACTCTTCTGCATCGTTGTAACCGTGATCCGCGTAGTTCGCGATAAATACTGGTTGGTAGTTTTTAGATGTTGTGATAACACCTTGACCTAAACCGTTTGGCATTGCAGCGAAAGCACCATCGTTAGTTTCTTTAACTTTTTGGTTTTTCACTTTAGTCGCACGACCTAAGTATTCTAATTGACCTCTCTCAAACTTATCCTCGTAAGCAAACGCCATACGCTCGCTTAATGATGGAGTAGCTTCAGGAGCATCAGCATAATCATCGCCATTGAAAGATACAACACCTACTTCGATAGGCTCAGCATCGTTAGGGTTATACTGTACAACTACGTCGTAAGTAAAACCTTTCTTCAACGTCTTCGCTGGAAGTTTTGTATCAATGTCAAAAACTACAGAGTCACCGTGTAATTCTAACGGTGAAGGATTAATTGTCAAGCCTTGCTCTTCGGCCATCTTATTCACGTCTACGTTCGAGCAGTTCGTGAAGAACAATGTACCTGCAGCAAGTACAGTTGACAAAGCACTAGTGTATTTGTTCATAATCGTCATCCAAAATTTTTCTATTTCTAGATCCGCAATTTACCCGTATGTAGGCAAATTTCATCTTTACAGTACAAATCTTAACTTTTTTTAGAATTTTAACCAGTAAAAAGGTAGATTATCAGAGTGAAATTAGCACAAAAGGTATATTTACTTTTATTTTTTAAAGATAAATGATAAAAAAATATGCTCTATCGATTTAAATTAATATTTTCAATAATTAACATATTATAAAACTATGACCCCTAGATTAATTCAAAGATTCATCGAAAAGCAAGCATATGGTGTATGTTCTAAATTGGGTAATAAACTAAGTATTTCTTCTAATAGCATTAGACTTTACTTTGTTTATGCTTCATTATTTACATTTGGCTCACCTATTATCCTCTATTTTTCTCTTCACTTTTTTATTAATATAAGGAAGTATATTCGTCAGTCGTCGAACTCCAGAGAGACTCTATTTTAGAGATTCAATATCTTGAAGATCTGAGAACTTTTTTCTACTCTTCAAAAAGTATTCCGATACGATCAATCTTTTATAAACTTGATCAAAAAAAAGTCTCTTTTCAGGAATTTTCTTTCTCTGACATATTAAGTAGCGTAAAGATAGATAAAAATCCCTATGCGACTTAATTACAGCGAGAAAATTAGCCATTTCACTTTTAAATAAAAACCTAATTCCAGCAATTCCATCTAAAACCATTCGAATAAAAATGCTTGGCAACAAATGTTTGGTAGGTAGGTTTTTAAATAGTAAAAATAACCCATTTCTAAAGTTCAAATATGTCTTTTTAGGATTGTCTCTGCTTAACGTACCACCTCCAACGTGATACACTTCTGAGTTACCCACTGTCATGATTTTATAACCCGCCGATTTTAATCTCCAACATAGATCAATTTCTTCCATGTGGGCAAAAAAACGTTCATCTAAACCTTCCATTTGATGATATAGTTTAGACTGAATAAATAAACATGCACCAGTAGCCCAAAAAATCTCTCGAGTATCGTCGTATTGCCCTTTATCCTCTTCTAATGTATGCATGATTCGTCCCCTACAAAAAGGGTAACCCATATAATCGATAAAACCGCCAGCTGCACCTGCATGTTCAAAATATTGCTTTTCAGAAAACAATTTGATTTTAGGCTGACAAGCAGCGATACGACCATCGGATTCCATTAACTCTAGCATTGGAGCGAGCCAATTTTCGGGAACTTCGATATCAGAGTTTAATAAAACGAAATATTTAGACTCTACTTGTGCGAGGGCACGGTTATAACCTCCCGTAAAACCATAGTTTTTATCGAGAACAATTACCTCTACAGAGGGTTGATTTTTACTTAACCATTCCACTGAACCATCGGTAGAAGCATTATCTGCAATAATAATTCTCGCATTGTTACTGTTTTGAATAACACTATCAAGAAATTGTTCTAAAAAATGTTTGCCGTTGTAGTTTAAAATAACGACCGCAACCTGATCGTAGGGAAGCATATATAAATTACTATATTAAAAAAGTTTGTTATCCTAGGTTTCCAAAATCCATACCTGGAATATTTGGCATCATCCCCTTTGTAGTCTTCATCAAACGCTCTTGTCCTTTTTGATCTGCTTCTGCAATTGCTTTGTTCACTGCTGCGATCACAAGGTCTTGAAGCATTTCTTTATCTTCTTCTTTACAAAGTAAAGGGTCGATATCTAATTTGATGACTTGTTTCTTAGCATTTGCTACACATCTCACCATACCGCCTCCAGCATCTGCTTCAGCAACTACATTTACTAACTCCTCTTGTGCTTCTTTTAATTTCTCTTGGACTTGTTTTAATTGTCCAAACATATTGCTAAAATCCATAAAACAAATTTTATTTAAAACACAGACAGCAAAGCACTAAAAATAGTGTTTTGCTGTCTGTTTATTACTTTATTTTTTAATCCTGTTATGCAACTCTTAGGTTTTTTGCATGTGATGAACTTTCAAATTTTAAAGTTGCGTAATCTCTATCGATTACAAACTTCTCAACCTTTTCATCGCTAGATGGAATTTCGTACATAGAATCCAACATAATTGCTTCAAGGATTGATCGTAGTCCCCTTGCACCTAAATCATATTCCATTGCTTTTTCAACAATGTAATCCAATGCACCATCAGTAAACTCTAACTCGATGTCTTCCATCTTAAACAATTTGTGATATTGTTTTGTTAGTGCATTCTTTGGTTCTGTTAGGATATTTCTTAATGCATCTTTATCCAATGGCTTCAAGTAAGTTACCAATGGTAAACGACCGATCAATTCTGGTATGATACCAAAACGTTTCAAATCCTGTGCAGTAACAAACTCTAAAAGTTGTTCTTTATCCAATTCAGGTAGATCATCCTCTTTTCCTGCAAAACCAATAGGTCTTGTATTTAAACGAGAGGCAATCATATCTGCAATACCTGCAAATGCTCCACCACAAATGAATAAGATATTTTCAGTATTTACTGAAATAAGTTTTTGTTCTGGATGCTTTCTACCGCCTTGTGGTGGTACATTAACAATAGAACCTTCTAATAATTTCAATAATGCTTGCTGAACACCTTCACCCGATACATCTCTTGTGATGGATGGGTTATCAGATTTTCTAGCAATTTTATCAATCTCATCAATGTAAACAATACCTCTTTCAGCTTGCTCTACATTGTAATCAGCTGCTTGTAATAAACGTGTAAGAATAGTTTCTACGTCCTCACCTACATATCCTGCCTCTGTAATTACAGTAGCATCAGCAATACAAAAAGGAACCTGAAGCGCTTTTGCTAAAGTTTTAGCCAATAACGTTTTACCAGTACCTGTATTACCTGTCATGATGATATTTGATTTCTCAATTACCACCTCATCATTATCTGCTTTTTGATTTAACCTCTTATAGTGGTTATATACTGCTACAGATAGCACCCTCTTCGCTTTATCCTGACCAATAATATATTCGTCAAGATGTTTTTTCATTTCTGCAGGCGTTTTTAAGGTAAAGTCTGATGTTTCAGCATCTTGTTTACGAGGCTTTCTTTCCTCCATTAAGATCTGATGCACTTGCTCAATGCAGTTATTACAGATTTGGGCATTTTGTCCCGAAACCATTAGCTCTACCGTATCTTTCGGTGCGCCACAAAATGAACAGAAATTTCCTTTCATTTATTATTAACTATCCTTTTTCACAAAAAGTGTTAAACACTCTTCTTTCATTATCAGTCAACTAACTGATAAATTTCAATTTTGATTGAAAACGCAATTTACGTATTTAATTGCACTTTCTTAGCATAAACAAGAGGGAAATGTGTTGCATTTCCCTCTCTATTGTAATCATTTACACTAATTTAATTAAAATTAATGAATGACCACCTTTATTATTTTGTAAATCGACTTAATGAATTATGGTTTTCTAGTTAAAACCTCATCCACCAAACCATATTCTTTAGCTTCTTGTGCTCTCATCCAATAATCACGATCAGAATCTTGCCACACTTTATCGTAAGGTTGCTTTGTATGCGTTGATAAGATCTCGTACAATTCTTTCTTTAATTTTTGAATCTCACGAGCTGTAATTTCAATATCAGAAGCTTGACCTTGAGCACCTCCTAAGGGTTGGTGGATCATTATTCTTGAGTGTGGTAAAGCAGCTCTTTTACCATCTGCACCACCTGCAAGAAGCACAGCTCCCATCGATGCAGCTAAACCAGTACAAATAGTTGCCACATCTGGACGTACATATTGCATTGTATCATACATTCCCAAACCAGCATACACAGATCCTCCTGGGCTATTGATGTACATCAAAATATCTTTCTTTGCATCTAAAGATTCCAAGAATAACAACTGAGCAACAACGATATTTGCCACTTGATCATCTACTTGAGTTCCCATAAAAATGATACGGTCAGCAATCAATCTTGAGAATACATCAATTTGTCTAAAGTTACGCTCTCTTTCCTCGATAACGTAAGGTGTAGTATTTTCGATGTTACTCATGTATGCATCCGTATGCAAGCTAGAGATCCCCTGATCTTTCAGAGCAAATTTTTTAAATTCTTCTTTAAAGTTCATATGTAATACTTTTTTGAGTTTCTTTTTCCAGTACTAGATAGTACAAAGACATAGGAAAAATGGGTTGTTTATCTAGTTCTCTATACAAATATAAAAATATACTGATTAGAGCAAAGAACTTTTTTGCCAAATTGGAACTTTTTTCTACTGAATTCGGCCGAAAGCACGACTTACTTTTATCGACAAACTCACAAATACAATTTTGGCATTTCCGTTTCTTTCGATAAAATAACAAGCATCGTTAAAACTGTTTACCAGCATGGGTAAGTTTTTATCGCTTAACACTTGAGCGAAATTTTTAGCAAAGGTGTGCGACTCTTCGTCTAAACGAACCACTTGATCTGCTTGATTTTTGATAAGCATGGCTTCTCTAAACAAGGTCAAACCAAATTTGAAGAAACTTTTCTGCCCTTCCTTACCCAACTTATTGAATTCTTCCGACCACTGTGTGATAATTTCAGTAAAGCTTGGTTTAAAACAAGCACGCATCCATTCTTTAAACAAACTCTCGCTTTGATCTGGAATATCTGATGCTATTCGAAGTGCTTCTCTAATGTTTCCATCAGATAAAAATGCCACCTTTTTCGATTTTTCAGTTTCAACACCTTGTTCAATTAAGAACTTAGAAATATGTTCGTCAGAAGGTGAGGGAACGAATACCTTTTGTGTTCTTGATAAAATAGTCACTATCAATTTCTCTGGGTCGTTCGTTACCATAAAAAACAATGTCTTTTCTGGCGGTTCTTCCAATATTTTTAAAACGGCATTTGCTGCGGGTGCCTGCATCAATTCAGGTAACCATACTAAAACAATTTTATAACCATTCTGATGTGCTTTAACAGACAAGGCTTTAATAGTTTGTCTACTCTCTTGTCGAGTAATCATTGCTTGTTTGTTATCTCCTCCAATATGATCTACCCAATCGGCAACATTTTTATACAAACCATTTTCTTCTAAAAGAAACGATCTCCAATCGGGTAAAAATTTATCGGAAGTGGCATCCTCTCTTTTAGTCACTTTCTTTGTCAATACGGTTGGCAAAACAAAATGAAGATCAGGATACATCAATCGTTCCGCATTTTTACAAGATTTACACTCACCACAAGCATCCTCATCTGTAGGATTTTCACAATTTAAATAAGTAGCATATGCCAAAGCTAAAGCCAACTGCACCCCTCCTTCTTTACCAATAAAAAGTTGTGCATGGGCTACTTTACCTTGCTGTGCGGCATGAATTAATACCTTCTTTATATCATTTGCTCCTGGAACTTGCGAGAAAAGCATATTGTCTTTTTTAATACTTGAAATATTCTAAAATATCTTCATTGAGTGTAAATACTTTAGGTAGACAAAGTTCGATGATTCCTTTATTAATACAAGTAATTAAAAAGTAATTTATAGAAATATGTGTTAGTAATCATTAATTGTACTAATGATACACCTTCTCATAAATAGAATGTGGATGATCCGGATCGGATACAGCCACTGTATTTTTAGATGTGATACAACTACTTAAAGCTACAATGGTAACGATACTCAATAAGATTTTTACTTTTTTCATAATGCTAATTAGGTTTAAATTTATGATGGTAGAAGGTTGATGTAGCTTAAAATGATTTTAAAAAAGTTGCCCTCAGATTAGATTGAAGAGAACAACTTTTGACATTTTAAAATGCGATGTTTCGGTTTATAGCTAATCCTTGAAATAAATATCGTAAGTGTTACACTTATACTAACAACTTGATAACAATTTTTATAAAGTTGAAAAATACCATACAAATCAATAACTAAAGACACACTTTTTGAATAACAAAGTGCATTCAACATAAAGAAAATAAAAAACCCTTCATTGAATGCAACGAAGGGTTTGTAATAATTAACATTTCATACTTAATAATTTCTTTTTGATAATGGTTAAAATTATTCGTGTACCAAATGGTAAATGTTTTCAGTGTTATTTGGGTTATAACCTGCAGCTACATGATTCTTATATGAAGTGCAGCTTGACATAGCTATAATTATCCCGGTAGCTAATAATAACTTTAATATTTTCATAATAATGTGTTGTTATCGGAGAGATAATTATTTAACAGTGTTCCAAGTTAACATTTATTTACAACAAATCCAAAAAGTTATAAATATTAGTGAATTGAAATGGACTCCACTAAGGTATCTTTGTCTTTGTTTCTATCTTTGTATAGGTTAGTACATCTCATTTAAAGTAATCCCTAGAGGCATTTTGTACTCAAATCATCAAAAAAATTGATTGAAAATTATGCGTATTGATATTATTTCATGTGTTCCGAACTTGTTGGACAGTCCTTTTTCACATTCTATCTTACAAAGAGCTAACGATAAATCATTATCTGAAGTGCATGTACATGATTTAAGAAAATACGCAGTGAATAAACACGGTCATATTGATGATTATGCTTACGGTCATGGTGCAGGCATGGTCATTATGTGTGAACCTATTTTCAATTGCATAGAAGACTTAAAAAAAGAAAGAGAGTATCAGGAAGTAATTTATATGACTCCTGATGGTGAAGTATTCAATCAGCAAATCGCCAATCATCTTTCGATTACATGTGAAAACATTATTATTCTTTGTGGTCATTATAAAGGCATTGACCAAAGAGTAAGAGACGAACTCGTAACTAGAGAAATAAGTATAGGAGATTACGTGCTATCTGGAGGTGAATTAGCTGCAGCAGTTGTTGCTGATGCTATAATTCGTCTACTTCCAGGAGTTTTAGGCGATGAAACATCAGCACTAACCGATTCTTTCCAAGATGGTCTACTAGCCCCACCAGTATACACTCGCCCAAAAGAGTGGAAAGGAAAAGAAGTCCCTAGCATTTTACTTTCTGGCCACGAATCTAAAATTGATGAATGGCGATTGGAGGAATCTATGGAAAGAACAAAAGAAAGACGACCTGATCTTTGGGATAAATATCTTGATGCTCACCCAGAGATCAAGAAGAAGAAAAAGAAATAACCTATTCCCCAGATACTTCCTGTTTATATTGACTTATAGAATAACTCAAATTACTGTGGTACTTATCTTGATAAGACCCATCTTCTAATTCGATGTGTTCTAAGTAACCCAGTAATTCTGGTATTTTATCTTTCCTTTTTTCAGGATCAAGTTCAAAAAACAATTCAGCTAACATCACCTCAGCAATTTCGATTTTTGGGTGATTCAACTCTTTTTTCATCTCAATAACCACTCTGTAAATAGCAGCATTGTTATCTAATTTTTGATGGGCATGTTTATTAGAAACTTTCAGGATATAATCCATTTCTTCTTTGGAATATTTTTTCTTGAAATCATCTTCAGTTCCAAGAAAATTACATTTGCCACAACGAGCTAAATATGGAGAGTAATTAGAGATGTCAAACTTTTGATGAAAACCTCCATAGAATAGTGTTTCACTGTCTTCTACTGTTCTTTGAGTGAAGTGATTGTCGTATGGACATTTTACTCCCTGTTGATGTGTAACATAATACGGAGTAAAGCACATGAGAAAGGTAATTAGCAATGGCTTCATGATATTTGATAGTCGGTCGGGTAAGAATTAATTTCATCACAAAATTAATAAATTTAAATACGGTTTAGAATCATTTTCGCTATTATTTTTTGATGAATACGTGATTTTATAACACCTAACACATCTCATCATCAATTAGTTATATAAATTTCAATAGTACATAAGTACAAAGTAATATGAATCCCATAAAAAAGAAGCTGCCTTTTGTTTTATCATAAAAACAAAGAGCAGCTTCTTTAGGTAATATCAAATAATGGAGTTATAAAAATTAGATTTTATATGTCCATCCTTTCGTATCTTCAATTTCTCCTTTTTGAATACCTTGGAATTTGGCCTTCAATTCTGTAGAGAATGTATAATCTGCAGGTAGATCGAAATCTTCACCATCGTTAGAGATCACTGCAAAAGGAGCGATTGTTACCGCTGTTCCAATACCAAATGCACCTCTCAGTTTTCCATTTTTTATCGATTCAATTACTTCGTCCACTGAAATATGACGCTCTTCTACTTTATGTCCCATCCCTTCGATAAGATCGATTACTGTTAAACGAGTGATTGATCTAAGGATAGTATCTTCTACTGGTAGAGTTGGTGCTGTTACGAATGTTCCGTCAATATCAAACATAACGTTCATTGTACCTGACTCCTCAATGTACTTATGCTCTTTAGCATCTGTCCATAATAATTGATCGTACCCTTGTTGAGCAGCCAATTTAGCTGGAAGTAAAGATGCAGCATAGTTACCTGCTACTTTTGCAAATCCAGTTCCGCCTGGTGCAGTTCTACTGAATTCCTTCTCCACTTTAACTCTTAAAGCTTTAGAATAGTATTTACCTGCAGGAGCAGTAATAATAGCAAAAGTATACGTGTCTGATGGTTTCATTCCTAAGAACTCATCAGTAGCAAACATAAATGGACGAATATAAAGTGAGCTATCCGGCGTGCTTGGTACCCAATCTCTATCAATTTCTATCAAACGGTGAAGACCCTCCATAAAAATTTCTTCAGGGATACTAGGCATGCAAATACGCTCAGCAGAGACGTTCATTCTTTTTGCATTTTCTTCTGGTCTAAACACAAGGACTTCTTCAGGGTTTTGAGCATTTCTAAATCCTTTTAATCCTTCAAAAATTGACTGGCCATAATGTAAAGACGACGTTGCAGGTGCAAGTTGAAAACTATCGTAAGGGACAATTCTCAAGTCCTGCCATTCACCATCGCGGTAATCTGCGACAAACATGTGATCGGACATCGTTTTACCAAATGCAATATTGTCAAAATCTACTTCGCTTAAACGAGAATTTTGAGCTTTTTCTACGCGAATATCTAATTTTAATTCCTTCATATTATTGTCCAAACATATTTTGCGATGTGTATCAAGCCATAAATATAGATACATTTGTACTATTGTGAGGAAAAAATTCAAAAATAGTGTCACTCTCCAAGACTTTTTTTGATATTTGATAAGAAATTAAGAATTATAATGAACGAAAACATCATTTACATAGGACTTTGTCTACTTTTTTCCGCCTTCTTTTCGGCGACGGAAATCGCATTTGTTTCTGCGAATCGTCTTCATATAGAGGTACAAAGAAAAAAGCTTTCTTTGGCAGGTCGTCTTATTAATAAATTTTTCGAAAATAAATCGACTTTTATTACCACAATATTAATCGGAAACACCACTGCTTTAGTGATGTATGGTATTTTTGTATCGAAAGTTTTAGACCCAATTTTACAAAACTTTTATATGACTCAATTTCCATCCATGGATCCTGGGACTGTAGAAGTCACTGTTTTAATTACACAAACTATTTTATCTACAGTTGTCGTTTTAATAACAGCGGAATTTCTACCCAAAAGTTTAACGATGATCAACCCCGATGTTTTCCTAAATATTGCATCGCCTCCAATGAATGTTATCTACACACTCTTATATCCAATTACTTGGTGCGTAGAAAAATTATCACAGTTTACTATCAAAAATATATTTGGTTTCCATTCTCAAGAAGAACAAAATTCATTCAACCTCACCGATCTGAGTCAATATATTAGAGATATAGAAGTAGCATCACTTGATCAAGAAGATTCAGAAGGAGATGCTATTGATAAAACCTACTTGGAAAACGCATTAGAATTTAAAGATGTTCGTGTGAGAGATGTTATGATTCCAAGAAAAGAAATCGTTGCTATCGATATTGAAGAAGATATTGAAGAACTGAAGAAACTCTTTATAGAAAGCGGACATTCCAAAATCCCAGTTTATAAAGAAGACCTTGATGATATTGTAGGTTACTGTCACGCTCGACAGTTATTTAAAAAGCCTGAAACTATACAAGAAATTCTCCATGAGATCCCTACTCGTCCAGAAACTGCTGCTGCAGATGAAGTGATGACATTTATGATGGAAGAAAAGAAAAGTTTAGTATCTGTTATTGATGAATATGGTGGAACTGCAGGCATTGTTACGTTAGAAGATATTACTGAAGAAATTGTAGGTGAAATCGAAGATGAACACGATGAAGAGGAACTTCCTTTCTTTCAAGAAAATGAATATACTTTTCTTCTAACTGCTCGACATGAAATTGATTGGCTCAACGAAAAGAAAGATTGGGAAATAGAAGAAGGAGAATATGATACCCTTGGAGGTTTTATTTTACATCATTATAGAAACATACCTGTAGTTGATGAAGAAATCGATATTGAGGACCTAAAATTCCATATTGTTACCATGGATGGAGCTAGAATTGACATGGTTAGACTAATTTTCCCTCATCAAGAAGAGGAAGAAGAAGAAAATGACAACGAAATCACAGAGTAATTTTGCAAGTATAACCCAAAAAGTCCATTCTATTCTTTACCCTTTGCACTAAGAACAAAACTATTCTTATTCTTACTTACCCTCAATTATTCATTTTAGCTTAATGTATAGGTCATTTTTAATTATTAAATTAAAGATGAGATCATTTTTCGTTATCAGTAATGAGTTATACACCCTAAATAGTTCCTTTAATAATACAGAATATAAATTCATTCACATTTGGTAATCACTTGTAAAATTTATTGTGAATGATATTTAAAAATCACTCTATATGGAACGTTATGATCGATCAAAACCGTTTATCTATCGACGAACGTCTTGTATCGAAATTATTATGTACAATCTACACCTCTACATAATTTTGGTACATCGAAAAGAAAAAGAGACCGATTCTATACTTCTTTTCGAGCATTAAAAGAGTAAAAAACCAACATAAAAAAATATATTATGACCACTACATTGTTAAACCAACAGGTGATGACAGACAGAGAGTTTGAGCGTTTAGAAACGCTTACTTTCGAAACAAGTGCGAAAGCATCTATCGTTATCGCTAATGAAATCGCCGACCTTATTCGCGACAAAGCTTCTAAAGGTGAAAACGCTGTTTTAGGTTTAGCTACAGGTTCTTCTCCTCTTAAAGTATATGACGAACTTATTCGTCTTCATAAAGAAGAAGGCTTGTCGTTCAAAAATGTGATCACTTTCAACTTGGATGAGTACTATCCAATGCAACCTGATTCGATTCATTCTTATGTTCGTTTCATGAAAGAGAACCTTTTTGATCATGTAGATATCGAAGAGAAAAACATCCATATTCCTGACGGTACTTTGGCAATGAAAGACGTTTACGCTTTCTGTCAAGACTACGAAGCAAAAATTGCTGCTGCAGGTGGTTTGGATATCCAAATCTTAGGTATTGGTCGTACAGGCCATATCGGTTTTAACGAGCCGGGTTCTACAGAAAATAGCCGTACTCGTATGGTGACGCTTGCTGCAGTAACTCGTATCGATGCTGCTCCATCTTTCGGTGGTTTAGACAACGTTCCAAAACGTGCGATCACAATGGGTGTGAAGCCAATCATGCAAGCTGGTCGTATCATTATGATGGCTTGGGGTTCTGGTAAAGCACCGATCGTTCAAAAAATGGTAGAGGGTGATATCTCTATGCAAGTCCCTGCCACTTTCCTTCAAAAACACGACAACGTATCAGTATTCCTAGATGAGGGTGCTACTGAATCATTAACTCGTGTAACTAACCCTTGGTTAGTTCGTGAAGTAGAATGGACACAAGCCATGATGAAAAAAGCCGTTGTTTGGTTAGCATACAAAACAGGTAAGCCTGTATTGAAACTAACAAACAAAGACTATATCGAAAATGGTTTAGATAGCTTGTTATCAACAAAAGGTGCTGCTTACGATTTGAACATCGAAGTATTCAACCTTTTACAACATACAATTACTGGATGGCCAGGAGGTAAGCCTTCAGCAGACGATACACAACGTCCTGAAAGAGCTGAACCTGCAAAGAAACGTGTAATTATCTTCTCTCCTCACCCAGACGACGACGTAATCTCTATGGGTGGTACTTTCCAACGTTTAGTGGACCAAGGACATGAAGTACACGTTGCTTACCAAACATCTGGTAACATTGCCGTTTCTGATGATGATGCTCGTAGATATGCGACTTTCTCAAAATCATTGATGGCGAAATTCGGATTCGATACAGCAGAATCAAATTCTAAGTTCAAAGAAATTACAGGTTTCCTTGATGCTAAAGAAGAAGGTGATATCGACTCTTTGGCTGTTCGTCAGTTAAAAGGTCAGATCCGTAGAGACGAGTCAATTGCCGCTTGTCGTTACACTGGAGTTCCAGAATCAAAAGTTCACTTCCTAGATCTTCCTTTCTATGAAACAGGTAAAGTGCGTAAGAACCCAGTAGGTCCTGCAGATATCGAAATCATCAAAAGCTTGATCTCAGAAATCAAGCCTCACCAAATCTATGCAGCAGGTGACTTAGCCGATCCACACGGTACTCACCGCGTTTGTTTAGATGCGATCTTCGCTGCTCTTGAAGAGTTGAAAAATGAAGATTACATGAAAGATTGCTGGTGTTGGTTATACAGAGGTGCATGGCATGAGTGGCCAATCGACGAAATCGAAATGGCTGTACCAATGTCACCAGAGCAAGTGATGATCAAACGTAAAGCAATTTTCTTCCACGAGTCTCAAAAAGACGGTGTGGTATTCCAAGGTACAGACGACCGTGAATTCTGGCAACGTGCCGAAGAGCGTAACTCTGATACTGCCAAGCTTTACAACCAACTTGGACTAGCAGAATATGAAGCAATGGAAGCATTCGTTCGCTACCACTTCATCTAAGCCATATATAATTGAATTGGTAAAAAGCTCTTGGGGAAGCCTGAGGGCTTTTTTTGTATGGGAAATTAAAAATGAAAAGTTAAAAATGAAAAACGTGAGATGTTAAGGAGGGGTATGGGTGGTTTGCACCTCTGGTGCAAATGTTTAGCGAAAGCGTCATTTGTGCCTTTAAAACGTAAGAGGTCTCCCGACCTCGGATTGTAGATATTAGGTAGCAGGTAGTAGGTAGTAGGTGCTGAATTTACGCTCCTCATAACGCGGTCACTAGTTTGGTAATAGCGACAGTATTAAAATGGGTTTTATCTTAATTACCAAATTCACACAAAACCATCCCTTACTTTTTACCTCTTACCTCTTACTTCAAAAACCACATCCCCAGCAATAAATTACTGGGCTTATGATACTCCATCTCCAACAATACAATTTCCCTATTCCCTATTAGTTATTACTTAAATAAACGAGCGTCAATTCCGCAACTCCTCCCTCCTAATTCCTAACTTCTACCTATTTTTTCCCTATCTTCACTTAACGATTACTCATTTAAATATCCCTTATGCTAAATAAATATTTTTACATTACTCTATTTCTGTTTTTTACACTTAACATTCAAGCACAAACCTCATATGTTAAGGTGGGTATCGAAGTGCTGAAAGATCAAAATTTTAAAACTTTAGAAGGCAAACGAGTTGGGTTGGTTACTAATCCTACCGGTATCGATATAAATTTCACTTCTACAATTGATATTTTACATCAAGCTGCAAATGTAAACTTAACTGCACTTTATGGCCCTGAACATGGAGTAAGAGGAGATACAGATGCGGGTGCTCACGTAGATAGTTATCTTGATAAAACCACTAGGCTAAATGTTTACTCTTTATATGGAAAAACTCGAAAACCAACTCCTAAAATGCTCGAAAATGTAGATGTGATCGTCTATGACATTCAAGATATCGGAGTTCGATCTTATACTTTCATTAGTACATTAGGACTAGTAATGGAAGCAGCCGCGGAAAATGGAAAAGAGGTGATTGTTTTAGACCGCCCCAATCCATTAGGAGGTAAAAAAGTGGAAGGTAATATTGTAATGGAAGGATACTTTTCTTTTGTGAGTCAATTTCCAATTCCTTACATCTATGGACTTACCGTTGGAGAATTGGCCTACATGATGAATCATGAAGGATGGCTCAAAGGAGGTAAAAAATGTAAACTCAAAGTAATTCCAATGAAAGGTTGGAAACGTTCTATGAGATTCCAAGATACTGGTCGTGCTTGGGTACCGTCTTCTCCTCATATTCCAAATGTTCAAACGGCCGAACTTTACCCTGCCACAGGTATAATTGGAGAACTTGAAGCTAGTTTTATCGGAATCGGTTACACCCTTCCTTTTGGTGTATTTGCCTCTGAATGGATCAATGGATTGAAATATGCAGAAGCTTTAAATGCTTTACATCTTGATGGGGTACATTTCAGACAAATAACGTTTACACCGTACTATAAAGACAAAAAAGGCAAGAAGCTTCATGGTGTTCAAGTATATATTACCGATTATGATAAAGTAAGATTATCTGAAATTCAATTTCATGCCTTAGCCGTATTAAAAGACCTCTATCCGGATAAAGATCTATTTGCTGGTAAAGAAAATCGATTCGGTATGTTTGATAAAGTATGTGGCACTAATCTTATTCGCACTAATTTCACTAAAAACTATCTTTTTGATGATGTAAAACCTTATTGGAGAAAAGATGAAGAGGATTTTAGGAAGAAGTCGGCGGTGTATATGATGTATAGGTAGGTAGCGAAAATAACGCTCGTTTTTTAATTAGGAATTAGGAGGGAGGAATTAGGAGTTTCTAATCTGACGCTCGTTTTAACTAAGAAGTAAGGAACTAAGAAACTAAGGGTTGATTTCGTTCTATGTAGGTACGTATCAAAAGCCCCGTTGCGGGGGATTTGTTTATAAAGTGAGAGAGAATTCACTAAAAATTCACCTCGCTATAGAGCTTGAATATTGTATTTTTTAGTTGAATTTTATTTCTCACATAATAATTTGATAAATCAGAAATATGTCTAAAATTATACTTTAGTAGATTTTTGACTCTACTTTATTCACTAAAAAACTCTCAAAATTAAAGAAAAGTATAATTTTAAGGGTTTTTCTATCATATTATCAATTTTCATCAATAAAAAAGTTGAGAAATTAACTTAAAGGTAAATTTCTCAACTCAGTATATTTTCAAAGCAAATCGCTATTCACTTTTCACTTTTCACTTTTCACTCTTCACTCTTCACTTATATTAGTACCACTGACTAATTTGGCGAAGTGATTTTCTTTCGATATTAGGCACTAAGGCATCTTTCTCTGGGTATCCAACAGGGATCAATAAGAAAGGTCGCTCATTGGCTGGTCTTTCTAATTCTTTGGCAAGAAAGTTCATTGGCGAAGGTGTGTGAGTTAATGCTACTAACCCTGCCTCATGTATTGCATGAAGCAAGAAACCGCAAGCTAAACCTACCGATTCATTCACGTAGTAGTTGTTGTGTCTCACCCCCATTTCATCTATTTCGTAGACCTGTTTAAAGACCACAATTAACCAAGGAGCTTTTTCTAGAAATGGTTTATTCCAATCTGTGCCAAAAGGCTTCAAATCTTCCAACCACTCTTCAGACATACGTCCGTGATAGCCTTCATATTCTTCTTTTTCTGCTGCTACACGAATTTTCTTTTTCATTTCAGGATTGGAAACAGCACAAAACATCCATGGCTGCTTATTTGCTCCTGATGGAGCTGCACCTGCTGCCTGAATAATATTTTCTATTACTTCTCTTGGAACTTCTTTATCTGAAAATTCTCTTAATGATCTTCTATGAGAAATTTTCTCCAAATATTCTTGTGTCACTTTAAGCATTTCTGCTTCTGAAAGTTCCTTGTGTTTATATGGTATGAATTCTTCCACTTAGTATTTATTGATAGTAAAACAGTGATCAGTGTAAAATTACGTAATTTATAATATAAAATTCAAAACAGCCTCTAATAGTTCCTGAGGCTTCTGTGCATGTACCCAATGTCCGGCATCTGCAATCATCTCTATTTGTACGGAAGCAAATTTTTCATCTATTTCTGACATATCAAAAGACTGAATATAATTAGAGTCCGTTCCTCCAATAAATAAGGTAGGTACTTCAATAAGGTATTTACTATCCAATGCTTTACCTACTTCTTCGATCTTTTCAGTTAAAACAGGTAAATTCATTCTCCAAGCAAAACCACCTTCTTTCTTTCTATAGATATTTTTAAGTAGAAATGATCTTTCACCTAAATTCGGAATGTATTCGGCTAAAATTTTATCTGCTTCGCCTCTTGATTTTAAAGTATTTATCGGCATAGCATTTAATCCTTCTAAGATGGTTTGATGATGCACTGGGTAATGTCTTGGAGCAATATCAACTACTACCATACGACTTGGCACTTCTGGAAAGTTTGCAGCGAATTGCATCACTGTTTTACCTCCCATAGAATGCCCTAAAAGAACAGGTTTTACTAATTCATGTTGATCAATAAAATCTTTAAGGTCTTGAGCTAAAATTTCATAGGAAAATTCATCGCTTTGAGGAGACTGACCATGATTTCTTTGATCGACTAAAAATACATGAAACTTTTCCGCAAATTTCTTCCCTAATGTCATCCAGTTATCACATTGTCCGAACAAACCATGAAGTATAATTAGTGGTGTATTTCCTTTTTCTCCTAGTTCTCTATAAAACAAATTCATCTATGAAATAATTTTTATTGTATATCTAATCAAAAAATAAGCTATATAACTACACTTTGATAAGTGTACTTTATTAGTTTTGAAGTGCAATTTATAAAATCATCTTTTGAAAACTCAAAATGCATAGAATCACATTAAAAATTCTTTCGACTTTCGTACTCTTTTTTAGTATCACTGCTTGTGGTTTTAAAACTTCAGATAAAATCAATGCCCCTGAAGTGAACAAACAGATTAAGGAGAGAAAAATCAAAAGGTTTAAAGAAAACGAAATTGCTGATCAAGCATTCAGAATCGGCTCTCAATTATCCGATTCTATATTTTCTATCAATTGTGGAACGCTTCCGGTTGAATTATTAAAAATTGATCAGAAGGAGTTTATCAACAAAGTATGGGTAGATTGTTCAACACCAAAAGAAGATATTCCAAAGCAAGTTTGGGAAGCTTACGCATACAGTAAAAATCAAAAATTAGAGCTGAAAGACAATATCCAAAGAATAAAAGATGATAATGAAAGAGTAACTGCTTATTTATTTTCATCGCCAAAAATTGTTAACGATTCTCTAAAAGTCCTTCAAATCGAACTGAATCACAAAGCGTTGGTACTTTCGCTTTATTAAAAGTGATCAAAAAACTATCTTTGCGAATCAAAATCAGAAAATAATTTTTACAATGAAATATTTAATCGTCGGTTTAGGCAATATCGGTCCAGAATACGAAAAAACGCGTCATAATATTGGCTTTATGGTGGCAGATGCTATCGCAAAAAAACATGATGCTAAATTCGAGATGGATCGCTTGGCTTATGTGGCAGATTTTAAACATAAAGGAAGAAGCATTACTGTAATTAAACCAACCACTTTTATGAACCTTAGTGGTAAAGCAGTAAAGTATTGGGCAAACCAGTTGAAGATCCAAAAAGAAAATATTTTGGTCATTGTTGATGACTTAGCCCTTCCTTACACTACCTTAAGAATGAGAGGTAAAGGTGGTGCTGCAGGTCACAATGGCTTAAAAGATATTGAGGCCCAATTACAGTCGGCGGCTTATCCAAGATTACGTTTTGGTATTGGTGATAACTATTCAAAAGGAAAACAAGTCGATTTTGTTTTAGGTGAATTTACTGAAGATGAAAAAATAGATTTAGATACATTAATCGATACATCTGTTCAAATGTGTGAATCTTTTTCAAGTATAGGTTTATCAAGAACAATGAATCAATTCAATAAATAATCCATGACAGACAAATTATTAAAAGGATTCTCGGGGTATTTCATGATTATCATACAGACAATTCTATTTGGAGTTGCTGGATATGTGTTATCATTACCCAACCTTGGTGCAGTGAGTATGCTTATTCTCTTTATAGACCTTGTCTTGTTAAGAGGTTACTTTACTGTGGCCAATGGAGAGGCTGCCTTAATTAATTTATTAGGAAAATATAAAGGTACCATCAATGTCGCTGGCTTTTATTGGTCACATCCTTTTAGAAAGATCATTAAGGTAAACCTAAAAAATAATGTACAACATATTGGGCCATGGGAATCTTTTGCTAAAGATGGAGTCGCTTTAGAACTTAACGTCGAATGTCGTTGGCAAATCAAAGATGCGGCTAAGGTACACTTTGGAATGTCTGATGTTCAAGAAACAGTCAATTCCATAACAAAAGAAAAAGCCCAAACTTTAGTAGAGATGTATCCGTTTGATAATGCTAATGGCGTTTCTTTACGATTACACTCGAATGAAATTAACAGTGCTTTGATGACCTCATTAAAAGTACAATTAGCCGAGTTCGGTATTTTACTTCAAGGCGTACGCTTTAATAGTATCAGAATGATCAATAGAAAAAGATCTACTCAGGATGCTATGGTTTTAGCTAAAAAAATGGTCGAAGAAGTACATGAAATCGAACAATTATCTGATCATCAAAAATCGGATATGCAATTGCAATTGTTGTCTATTTTGATGACAGAATAAATTAGAAAAAAGTAAATCAAAAATATTATGCTTAAAGAAGAGTGTTTCGAGTTCGGTAAGATTACTAAAACTCATGGTTTAAATGGAGAAGTATTGATCTTCGCTGATGTGGATGATTTAACTCAATACGAAGGGTTAGATGCAGTATTTATAGAAAGAAGAGGAAATCTTGTTCCTTACTTTTTAGAATACCTTTCGATGCATAACAATAGATTTATTGCCAAATTCGAAGATATAGAAACTCTTGAAGATGCTGAAGCATTAAAAGATGCTCAATTGTATCTTCCGTTAGCTGCTCTACCTGAATTAGAAGAAGGTAAGTTCTACTACCACGATGTAGTTGACTTTACGATCGTTGATAACAATCTAGGTGAACTTGGTCAGATCAAAAAGATCTACACCAATTCTGCACAAGATTTAATTGAAATGCATTACAAAGGGAAAGAAGTTCTTATCCCTATTAGTGATGATATTGTGATTAAAGCTGATATGGAAAAGAAACAATTGATCACCAATTTACCTGATGGTTTAATTGACATATACATGGAAGAATAAATTGTTTAACATCTAATTTAAATCAATTTAACTTTTACACAAGGCTTTTGCGATTTTGTAACAATTCGTAAAAGTCTTTTTTGTTTTTACAGTATAACAGATGTTTATGTTATCAATCGTTTAACTTAAAGCTTATCTATTTAATTATCACTCACGTACATTTGTTGGTATACAAACATACTATTTCTTTATAAGGAATAAAGTTTTATTTATCTTAAACTAATTTACGTGAAAAAGCTACTACTTACATTTGCAGTAATAACTATGTACTGTTCGTTTACCATTAACGATTTACACGCCCAAACTAGTGTTCAGTATTACTATGGTATGGGGAATGTTCAACAAATTTCGGTTTGGCAGAATGTTTCAGATAACGATTTATTAAACTTCCGTGTAGGATATCAAGATTTTGCTGAGGATAATGTTTCTCTGTCTATTGGTTATGGTCGTTTATTTGGAGAGTTTTTACCCTACTTAGTTTTCAATAAAGACGTCACTTCAGACTTAAATAATTATTCGTTTACCAACGGTTATTATTGGGCTCCTGGAGGAAGATGGGACTTTGCATTAGGTTGGACTTTAAATCAGCATGAAACGTATTCGAATCCTCAGGCAGAAATACCTACTGACACTTACAGCAGATGGAGTCAGAGTTATTGGTTTGATGTTTATTATAACCTAACCGATATGAAGGCTCAAGTGGGTGCAGAAGTAGGTGTTACTTCTTCGGGAGTTTGGTTTTGGGGAATCATGTTCTCTAAAGCTTTAGATTTTAGAAAAAAACATAAATAGTTTGAGCAAGGTAATTGTTCGAAAAATACATTGGTCATAAATACCAATTTTATTTAAACTACATCAAACTTAAATTTTTAAGTTGATTCCAAGAAGGTTGTCAAATATTATATTTGACAGCCTTTTCTTTTTTTTAAAAAAATACCGACTTAAACTTAGGTTAATAGATGTTAGTGTTATCAATCATTAATCTGAAGATACTCCTCCATTATTCTATCAAAATTAACTTTGTTATACTAAGCACATTCTAATCGTATATATCATTTAAATGAAAAGGTTTTTAATCATTTTCACCACTCTTCTTTTGTTATTCTTTTCTTTTGATAAAGTCAAAGCACAAACAAGTGTTCAATATTATTATGGCATGGGCGGATTACAACAAGTATCTGTATGGCAAAATATTACCCCAAAGCACATGGTCAATTTCAGGGCCGGATATCAAGATGTCACCGAAAATAATTTCACATTATCGCTTGGATATGGATACCTAACTAAGCATTTACTGCCTTATCTAGTATTTAATAAGGATATCACATCTGGATTAAATAACTATAGCATCAACAATGGATATTATTGGATTTCTGGAGGTCGTTTCGATTTGGCTGCAGGCTGGGTCATGAAACATTCTGAATATCAAATTGACGAAAGTAATAGTTCTTCTGATTGGGCTGAAAAATGGAGTCAAGTGTATTGGTTCAATGTGTATTATAACATCAAAAAGTATAGAATGCAGATTGGAGGTGAAACAGGAATTACATCTTCAGGGGTGGTTGTTTGGGGTTGTATGATCAACCGGTCATTCTAATTATAGAGATAATTAGATTTTTTTTCACTAATAACATAGGAGTAGCAGTAATTTTTATCGAGTACTCCAAAATATTAAAATTTGACTATTTTTGAGTACTAATTAATTCCATTATGTTATTTAAGAAATTAAACGCAGCCTTCCCTTTAATAACAGATCAAAAAATGAAATGGCTAGCTTCCTTTTTGTTTGGTGCATTTGTAATTGTCTTTTTAAGTGTGTTTCAACCTTTTGGCATTGCAGGTATTTCATTCTACAAACCTCTATTCATTTTAGGTTACGGACTTATTACATTTTCTTCTGTAGCTTTTTGTTTTTTTGTACTTCCAATATTATTTAAAGATTTCTTTAAGCCAGATCAATGGACGGTGGGTAAAGCTATATTTTTCACTCTTTTAATCACTTTGATGATTAGTACTGTCAATTGGTACTATACAAGCGTTGTTGGAAAAGAGTTTTTCGATGTTAGCCACTCATACATCAAGTTTATAGGTATTACTTTTTCTGTCGGTATATTTCCAATTTTTGTTTTTATACTTTTCACAGAAAAAAGTTTAAGGCATAAACATGAAGAGGCTGCAAAAAAAATTACCAGAAAGTTAGTCAGCAACGAAGTTAATCAAGCAGTAGTAGAAAAAGGGATTACTTTTCAAACAGACAACAAAACATACACTTACAATTTAGATCAGTTTATCTGTATAAAATCAGAAGGTAACTATATAGAAATTTATTCTATTTCTGATGATCATAAACTGAAAAAAGACGTTGTTCGATTATCGTTAAAATTGGCTCTTCAACAAATTGACAACAGCTACAATGTACATCAATGTCACAGGTCTTATATTGCTAATTTTGATAAAATAATTAGGGTAAGTGGCAATGCTAGAAATTATGAACTCCACATCGATTTCATCGATTTTCAAATACCCGTTTCTAGGTCATTTTCTAAGGAACTGATCAGTATTTACAAGTAAAATATTCTATTTATTTAGTGTCCCATTCGTCCCATTCATCACTAAAACATCCCTTTTTACACAAAAAATGGGCCTTCTCACCCCATTTTCTCCCAACCGTAACTTTTAGGTTTTAACTCTCTAAGGAAAGTTTGTAATTGCAATCAAACAAAAATATCACGTCATGTCTTTCCTGTTAAACCTATTAATATATACTCACCTGTTAAGTATACCTACAGATGATGTAACAATAACTATTTCCGGTTTGAAATCTTCCAAAGGTAAAGTGGAAATAGGTATTTATAATTCATCATCTACATTCCCTAAATCTAATGAATTTTACAAGGGATATTCTATTTCTCCCAATGGCTCGGAAATTACAATTTCTGTAGATGACCTGCCTGAGGGGACATATGCTATAGCCGTATGGCATGACGAAAATGAAGACAAAAAATTAAATACTAACTGGGTTGGAAAACCATCTGAAAAATATGGATTTTCAAATAATGTTTTTGGTGTATTTTCCCCTCCTAATTTTGAGGAGGCTTCATTTAACGTCAAAAAAAATAAATTAACTGAACTAAATATCAAACTTAAATAAGATGTCATACCCACAATACGATGCTATTATCATTGGTGGTGGTCTTGGAGGGTTAGTCTCTGCCGCTACTTTAAGTAAAAGAGGAAAAAAAGTGTTACTCTTAGAACAACATTATGTTATAGGAGGTTGTGCGACTACTTTTAAAAGAAAAGATTTCATCATGGAGGTTGGTCTTCATGAAATGGATGGTTTATACGAAAGGGATATCAAAAATGATATTTTCGATTATCTTGATATCAAAAAGAATGTCGATTTACTACAAGTTCCTGAAGTGTACTATTTCAAATCGAATGATCTTGATTTTGTTCTTCCTCACGGTCATGAAGCAGCATTAAATGCTTTAGCTGATAAATTCCCTCATGAACGTGAGAACATCGAAAAGTTCTTACTTTTCATGGATGCTATACTTTCAGAATTACCCTGTTTTCCAGTGGATAAATGGAAGCAGTATTTGAACTTGCCATTTATGCCTTTGACTTATCCAAATGTGGTAAAAGCATCTAAAAAAACGTTAGGAGAATGGTTGGATCATTACTTTGATGATGATAACCTGAAGTTAGTACTACAGGCCAACTTACTTTATTATCATGATGATCCTTACAGCATGTCTATGATCTATTTTTCGGCTGCTCAAACCTCTTATATTTCTGGAGGAGGATATTTCATCAAAGGTGGGTCACAAAAGCTATCTGATTACCTTAAAGAGTTTATAGAAGAAAACGGTGGTACTGTACTATTAGGTCAGAAGGTTAAAAACATAATTATTGAAAACAAGGTGGCAACTGGAGTTGTTTTCCAAGATGCTTTTAATCCTAATAACACCCAAAAAGTATCTGGAAAAAAAATAATAGCCAATTGTGCTGTGCCAGTGGTTAAAAAAATGCTACCAAATGAGGAAGCTATAAAATTGGGTAAGAAGGTTGATCATTTAAGACCTGCATGTTCCTTATTAAGCATCTACTTAGGCTTTAAAAGCGATATCAAAGAGCTGGGAAGTAAGTATTACTCTACTTTCTTCAACTCATCATCAGTAAAGAATATAAACGATATTTATCCCAATGCTAAAGGCGATTACAAAGAAAGAAATTATGTATTTGTAGATTATAGTCAGATTGATTCTGAACTCGCTCCTCAACACAAAAGCTTTGGAATCATCTGTTGTGCAGATTACCTGACGGATTGGGAAAATTTATCTCCTGAAGAATATAAAATCAAAAAAGAAGAGGTCTCTAGAATTTTTATTGATAGACTTAATAATCAAATACCCGGTATAGCCAATGAGATTGAGTACTACGAATTAGCCACTTCAAAAACAATAAATAGATATACAGGAAATCCATTTGGTACTCCTTATGGTTTTGCGCAAACCCCAGAGCAATCAGGAATGGGGAGAAATCCATTACAATCTCCTGTCAAAAATTTACATTTCGCCGGTGCTTGGACTTTTCCTGGCGGTGGATTTACAGGAGCTATTATCAGTGGTTTCCTATGTGCGAACCAAGTGGACAAATCCATTAATTCTAAAAAGTTAACCAAATCAGATGTTCAAGATAATCGTTTGGTTAAGCTTATTGAGAAAAAAAATATTGCTCAAAATACAGTAGAATTGGTCTATGAAAAACCTGATAATTTTGATTATGACGCAGGACAATATGCCATCCTTGAACTTATCAACCCTGCCTACTCAAAATTAGATATTCCACATCGACCATTATCAATTGTATCACACCCAACTGAAAATAATATACGATTTACTATGAGATACAGTGACAGTGCTTTTAAAAAGTCAATAAGTGAATTAGTTGTAAATGAATACAGTAAAATGTATGGACCTATTGGAAAATTTACAGTTAAAAATGCAACGAAGGGAATTGCGTTTATCGTTTCTGGCATTGGTATTACTCCTATTCTTCCGCTATTAATGGAATTAAAAAAAATGGATTATAAACATCCTATTTACCTTTTCTATTCCAATAAAACTGAAGAAAGTGCCGCTTATCATCAAGATTTCTTAAAAATGAAATTGGATAACTTTAATTATGTGCCGGTTTTTACTTCAAAAGAAAAAAGGATCGATTCTAATTTATTGAATGAGTATTTACATCAATGGGAAGACTTCCAATATTATATTGTTGGGTCAAATGAGTTCAGTAATAGCTTATCAAAGCAATTATCCTGTAATCCATTTATTAATTCGGAAGATATAAAAGTAGATGATTTTGGTTGATTCTGAATATCGGTTACCTGATATAGGTAATTGAAGAGTAACTATTAATTAGATCAAAAATAAAAAAAGAGGTAGAAAAAACTTTAATGTTTATCTACCTCTTTTTACAAAGTGTCTTGTATAAAAAAACAAGCCAGGAACGCATCGCTACAACCTATTACCCTTGCTTACTTCCGTACCTGGGGGATTCTAGGGAGCAAATCGACCTGACTTGCGATGCAAAGGTACGTACATTTTTTTATTCTGCAAGGCTTTTTCCTGAATTTTATCTCAAAAACTTATAAGTTAGTTATAATTATTTTACTATCAATAAATTATAGTTTATTTTTTATCAAAATTATTTTTTTAGGCATAATTAGAATTTACGGATGTAAATCTATAATTGTAAATCACATCAAATTATAAATTAACATCCCATTTAATTTTATTTACAGTCTCTCTCATTAACAACTACCTATTTTTCAATACTATATATTTTAATAAATCCACCAATCTTAAATTAATTTTTGATTTAATTGTTAAAATTTCTTTATAAACACAACTTAATAAAACATAAGTTAAAAATAGTAAATTGATAATTTTTCATCGAATATTTATAAAATTCGCAAAAACTAAATAACCATAGTGAATGATTATTCAATTAATAACGATTAATATTATAACCTACTTATTCACACTTATTTAATAGTTAGTATTCTACCAATTGAGATTAACATTTAGTTCATTTAACATTGCACTTGCATACAATTGTAAGCTTTCACAAACATAAATTCTTATCTAATTCTATGGCACGCTACGTCATTACAATTTTATTCCTCAGTTTTTTAGGATTTAATATCCATGCCCAAACCACAACATCTGGAATGAGTGGTTTAATTACTGATGAAGACGGGAACACTTTAATCGGTGCTACTGTATTTGCTACACACACTCCTTCTGGTACTAAGTACGGAGTAACTACTAGAGAAGATGGTCGTTTTGCTTTACCTAACATGAGAGTAGGTGGCCCTTACCAAGTGATCGTATCTTATGTAGGTTTTCAAAATGTAGCTTATAAAGACATCAATTTGACATTAGGTAACACTTATGTTTTAAATGTTACTATGAGCTCGGAGGACGAAATGTTGAATGAAATCGAAATCACAGCGACACAGGGTTTAGCTAATTCAGAAATGACTGGTGCTGCTACCAATGTTGATGAAAACACGTTGAGAATGATGCCTACGATTTCAAGATCAACTTCTGATTTTACAAGACTAACTCCTCAATCAGACGGAAATAGTTTTGGAGGTAGAAACAATCTTTACAACAACTTTTCTCTTGATGGCTCTATTTTCAACAACTCTTTTGGACTAGACGCTGCCGCTCCTGGTGGTCAAACAAACTCTCAACCTGTTTCTCTTGATGCTATTGAGCAAGTTCAAGTTTCTTTGGCTCCTTACGATGTACGTCAAAGTGGTTTTACAGGTGCCGGTGTAAATGCAGTTACAAAATCAGGTACAAACGAATTTAAGGGTACTGCTTATACTTATTTTAGAAACAACAGTATGATCGGTAGCACTGTAGATGGTGCAGATATTATTAATCCTGATTTAAATTACAATCAATCTGGTTTTAGTATTGGTGGTCCTATTCTTAAAAACAAACTTTTCTTCTTTGCTAATGCTGAATTTACTAGAAGAACTGATCCTGCTACTACTTATAGGGCTGCAAAAAATGAGCAAGAAGCACAAGATGCCTTAGATGGTAAAATTTCTGGTGTATCAAGAGTTTTAGAACAAGATCTAGAAGACATCAGCAGCCTATTGAGAAATAAGTATGGTTACGAAACAGGTCCTTACCAAGATTATAACTTAGAGACATACAACAATAAGTTTTTGGCTAAGTTAGACTGGAATATTAACAAGTCACACACATTCTCTATTCGTTATAATCACCTAACTTCTTACAGAGATAATTTGCCTCACCCAATTGCAATTGCACCTTCATCTCGTGTTCCATCAGTGAATACCATGCAATATCAAAATTCTGGTTATAGAATCAATAACAACTTCGATTCATTTATGGCAGAATTAAATAGCCGTTTCGGTAATAAGTACTCAAACAAAATGCAAATTGGTTATACTGCATTCAGAGATACTCGTGAGTTACCTAACTCAATGCCTTTCCCAATGGTGGATGTTGTTAAAGGAGGTACAACTTATGTTTCTTTTGGTTCTGAGCAATTCTCAGTAGAAAATAAATTAAGCCAAAACGTATTCCAGTTTACAGATAACTTCACTATTTATAAAAGAAATCACACCATTACTTTGGGTACAAACTTTGAATATTTTGGTTTTGAAAATGCGTTCAACTTACAAAGATATGGCTACCCATTCTTTGGTGGATATGAATACACAGGAGCTGCAGGTTTAGAAACAGCTTTAGATGGATACTTTGGTGGATTTGGTGGTTATGAAGGATATAGATCTGCAGTAACAGGTGCTCCAATTAAATCTGTTGATGTAAACGTTGCTCAGTTCTCCCTTTATGCACAAGACGAATGGAATGTAAATGATAACTTCGTTTTAACTTATGGTTTGAGAATGGATGTTCCAATCTATTTAACTGATATTGCTCCAAACGAACAGGTTGATAATTACGAAGGTTGGAGAGATCAGAATGATCAAGCAGCAAGAGTTGATGTTACTCAACTTCCTAAGAACTCACCAATGTTCTCTCCAAGAGTTGGATTTAACTACAATGTAAATGGTCAAAATACAACTCAGTTAAGAGGTGGAACTGGTTTGTTTACTGGTAGAATTCCTTTTGTTTGGATCTCTAACCAAGCTGCAAACTCTCAATTCGACGATTGGTACACTTTCCAAATTAATGGCACTACAGACGATTTTAGGTTCCCTCAGGTATGGAGATCTAACTTTGCCATTGATCACGAACTTCCAGGTGGTATTATTGGTACTTTCGAAGCTATCTATACAAAAGATATGCACGCTGTTCAACACGTAAACTATAACATGGTTACAAACAGAGAAAGAGCAAATGGTGCTGATAACAGAGAAATCTACCCTGCAACTGGTCCTAGAATTAAACCAATGTGGCAAGGTCCATCGGATGCTGAAGGTCAAGAAAACTCTTTCCTTGATGCAGGTATGATTATGTTGGACAATACAGACAAAGGTTACCAATATAGTTTAACAGGTCAATTGAAAAAGAATTTTAGATCTGGTGTGTCATTGATGGCTGCTTATACTTATTCAGAAGCGAAAGATGTAACATCTAACCCTGGTGAAATTGCTGCTGATGCTTATCAAAGAAATGCAGTAGTGGGCAACCCTAACACTCCTGGTTTAGCGTTCTCTTCATTTGGATTAAAACATAGATTGATCGCCTCTCTTTCATATGCACTTCAGTATGGTAGCAAAAAGAATTTTGGTACTTCATTCGGTATGTTCTTCGAAGCTGCACAAGGTAACAGATTCTCTTACACATACGCAGGTGATATGAACAGAGATGGTATCGTAGGTAACGACTTAATGTACGTTCCTTCTAACCGTGATGAAATTCAATTGGTAGATATCACAGATGGTACTGGTAACGTTGTTGTTTCAGCTGAAGAACAATGGAATCAATTAGATGCTTATATCTCTCAAGATGATTATTTAAGTTCAAGAAGAGGTGATTATGCTGAAAGAAACGGTGCTGTTTCTCCTTGGTACACTCAATTAGACATGAAGATACTTCAAGACTTCAATATCGAGGTAGGTGGTAAGAAAAACACTATCCAACTATCATTTGATATTCAAAACTTAGGTAACTTATTGAACTCATCATGGGGTGTACGTCAGCAAGTAGCTAACGATCGCTTTATTAATTTTGTTGGTTATTCATCAGCTGATTCGAATACACCACAATATCAATATGTTGGCGGTAACACTACTTTCGTTAACAACACTTCTACTGATTCTCGTTGGAGAATGCAAGTTGGTTTAAGATATATCTTTAACTAATTCTCAAGTAGAAAATACAAAAAGGGCACTTCAGTAATTCTGAAGTGCCCTTTTTGATTTAATGAAAAATTAAAAATGAAGAATGAAAAACGTGAAATGTTGAGCTAACGCTCGTTTGCATTTTGATAGTATTAATTTAACTATTGTGTCAAACTCACTAAATAGGTTTCTCATTTATAATTTACTAAGACAGTAGTGTCTTAATATCGTCTTTACTTAACTTCTTCATAAAGCTTTCTTCTGTTGTAATCAAAGTATCTGCTAATTCCTTTTTGCTTTGCTGAAGTGCCAAGATCTTCTCTTCCACTGTACCCCTTGTTATAAATTTATAGACAAACACTTTATTTTCCTGACCAATTCGGTGTGCTCTATCTATGGCTTGTGCCTCGATTGCAGGGTTCCACCAAGGATCTAAAATAAATACATAATCAGCCGCAGTAAGGTTTAATCCTAGTCCACCAGCTTTTAATGAAATAAGGAAAATTTGAATGTCTTTGTTATTCTGGAAATCGTTTACTTCCTTTTTACGGTCTTTTGTTCCTCCGTCCAAGTAGGCATACTTCATTCCATTATCATCCAACTCTTTTTTGAAAATAGACAAGTGTTTCACAAACTGACTAAAAACTAATATTTTATGTCCTTCTGCTACGGCATTATTCAGTGATCGAATCACCTCATCAAATTTACCAGCTGAGTCTTCGTATTTTTCTTCCACCAATTTAGGGTGATTGGCCAACTGTCTCAATTCTGTCAAGCCTTTTAAAAGCATGAATTGTGAACCTTTCACTCCTGTTGATTCTATATGTTCTAAAATATCGTTTCTGTAAGAAGATTTTACTTCTTCGTACTTCTTCTTTTGCTCTGTAGTCATATCGATGTACATCACTTTCTCTACCTTTTCTGGTAATTCTGATGCCACCTGTGACTTATGCCTTCTCATAATAAAAGGCTTGATCAAACGATATAATTTATTGTATTTTTCTTCGTCCTTTCTTCTTTCAATTGGCGTCAAGAACTCTTTTTTAAAGAAATTCTGACTACCCAATAAACCTACATTGGCAAAATTCATTTGCGACCACAAATCCATAGTAGTATTCTCAATAGGCGTACCTGTCAATAGTAATCGCTTTCTACTTTTTAACTGATTGACAGCTTTGGTCACAATCGATGTTGGGTTTTTGATCGTTTGTGCTTCATCTAGAATAATATAATTGAAGTAATATTCCGATAAAATCTCGGCATCAATTCTTGCTGTACCATAAGAAGTGATAACGATATCATAATGACCAAATTTTTCTGGATTCTTTACTCTATTCGTTCCTGTATAGTTCAGTATTTTCATCTTCGGCGTAAATTTCTTCGCCTCCATCTCCCAGTTGTATACCAATGAAGTCGGCATAATCAGAAGAGATGTTCCATTATGAGAAACTCTTTCAAATTCTAAGACGCTTAGAGTTTGAACGGTCTTACCTAGACCCATATCATCAGCAAGACACCCCCCAAAATTATACTCAGATAAGAATCTCATCCAATTGTACCCTGCCTTTTGATAAGGACGTAATTTTCCTTTGAACGATCTAGGTACTTTATAATCTTCAATTTTATCGAAGTCGCTTAAACGTTCAAGTTTTCTATCGAAGCTCACTTTGGCCAGCGAACCTTCTTGTAAATCTTGTACTAAAGCAAGGTGATGTTTCTGTAATCTTGGGGATTCATGATCAAGGAAATAAAAGAGTTCTTGATACTGAGTAAACCACTCATTAGGAATGATGGCAATTTCTCCGTTTGGTAATTCGAATTCATGTCTTCCTGAAACAATCAATTTTCTGATCGTTTGGAAAGGAATTTCGAATTCCCCAAATACTACTTTTGTTTTTATATCGAACCAATCTCTATCTTCAGTCACTTCGAGGTTAATCTTTGATTCACCTACGAAGTATTTCTTCCCTTCTTCTAGGGATTGTGTGACTTTAATATTGAAATCAGCTAATGTATTCGAATGCTTTGACAACCACGAAAAGGCATCGTTTTTAGGAAGAACCACCCTACCCTTATCAATACCGTCTAATTGCATATTACCTACTGTTTGAAGAATAGACTCTTCAAATCGAGTATCTCTCCATGTTTTGGTAAATGTAAATTCGTCGTCTTCATAAAGCATTGTTACTTTACTTCTTTTACCAAATGTAGAAGCATCAACAACAACACCGTTATAATCAAACTGCATTAATAATTCTACTTCTGATGGAAGAACAACGTTCTCGTCTTCTGACTCAATTATTAATTCAGTTACCTTAAGTTTTGCTTTTACTTCTTCATTTCTATTCACAATAGAGAAACCACTTGCCCACACTTTGTAGTCTTCTATTAAGTGAGAAATAAACTTCTCATAATAACTTTTCTCCATTTTCTGAGGAACAGCAATGAAGTTTTTGTATAAAAATGGTTTGATTTTTTTACCGTCGACACCACCTTTAAAAGTAAAAAGCTTTCCTTCGAGTAAAAGCCAAGCCGGAGTATTTGATAATAACACCGCATTTTTATATTGAAACTCAACCTTTTCACCATCATAAAACATGAATGGTCGGTAGTTCGTATTTTCTTGTTCTTTATTTCTCCAGAATCTGAATTCTATTTCAGCTTTTTCCTTTTGAACCCGAATCGTTTTATAGGTAGGATTACCATCTTTCCCCATTTCGAAAACCATTTTATTATGCAGTTTTTCTAAGATTTTCGAACGCTGTTTCTCCACAAAAGCGTTAATCTTTTTTTGCAATAACTCATCTCCTTTTTGCTCATCAAAAACAGTCAAAAAGAATACGTCTGGTTTCATTCTCTTTTTATTACCAAAACGGTTGGCAATGGCATCGGGCTGAATTTCATCCATTAAAGCAATAAGCTCAAAATCTGTATCGTCTAAGCGTTGTTTAAATTCATGAGCATTTCTAGAGGAAATATTCTGATGCTGAAGGGTTAGTTTATTTTCCTTATTTAATTGTATAACAAAGGACTCAAAAAGATATCCTAAGAATTGATGTTGAAATAATGAATATACTAACTGAAATGGAAGTTGTGTGGAGACTTTCATTTAATTTAAAAATGGTAATTTATTCTATTAAAGTTTAAGCAACTCTAATCAAAGCACAACATTTTTTATGTGCACTTTTTTGCATTATTAAATCATCAAAACTAATAGATTTCGGAATAACTTCAAATACATCAGAAAAAAACTAGTGATTATTGATAATTATCATAGAGATATCTATTTGCAATGTTATTATTTCTAAAAAATCAGAGAGTTATGTTAGAAAGTAACAATTAATTGCAAACAATTGTCATTCAACAAATTGATTGTTTAGGTATATCCAATTTTCGAATGTAATTTTGAATGAAATTAATTCGCTAATAAGTACAAATTTATGTCCTCAAAGATTCATACAATACTTCTTTCCTCAATTGCTATATTAATGTCATTCTATATTCTATTTGACATCTACAAGGATAATTACTCTGAGGAAAAAAATGATCATCAACTTATCGTTGAAGAATTGGAAGGTTTAGGTCGCTTAGAACTCTACAAGGCACATGTTAGAGATGTAGCTGAGTATTCGGAAGATAACGAATACCTTGAGGATATTCCTATAGCCAATGAATTCTTTAAATCTAAAATTCTTGCAGTTATTGGAGGTGAGATTGTGGCTTATATCAATCTGAATGAAATCAAAAAAGACGATATTCACTTAATAGATTCTACTGTAGTTATCGATCTACCTATACTTCATATTGATGGTAGAATAAACCCAAAAGAAGTAAAAATATATTCTTCTGAACATGCTGGTCCAGATGCAATGAACAAACTTTACATCGAAGCAGAAAAGAAATTAAAAGTAACTGGGCAAGAAATGCAGTTAGAAGCTAGGGCAAAAGACAACGCAAAACAATATTTGGCACCTATATTGAGTAAGATAAGTGGTAACAAAAACATTAAAATCAACTTTAAGGATAGCGTTCATTTAAATTATATGCGCAAATAAGACTACTAATGACAAATCAGCTTGCATCGTTTTTTATTTTTTTGCCTTAAAGCTTACAATTCACGTTTTTTTTACACTAAAAGCTACTCCTTAGCGTTAGTAATTTGATTATTCTTGTAAATAATTGTATTATAATCTTGTTCTTTGAGGTCTATTCTTCTCAGAATTTAGATAAACCGCTAATTAATAGCATTTTTTGATCCTTTTTTTGACTTGTTCAACGCAGAGTATTGCCATGAAAAAGTACTACAACATCATAAATTACTTTACTTCTTTCTTATTACTTTCAGTTGTTATTGGAATAAGTAACCCTATATCAGCTCAAAATATTTTAAGTACTCACTACTCTAAAGATGATGGCTTAAAAGCTGATTATATCAAAAATATTGCAAAAGACTCCATTGGTTACCTTTGGATAGCAAGTGATAATGGCCTTATTCGTTACGATGGTAGCGAATTCCTTTCATTAGGAACTAAAAAATTAGAAAGCCAATACATCAAACAAGTATTCCAGAAAAAAGACGGTTCTCTTTATGCAATTTCGAATAAAGAGATTGTACAAATCTATAGTAAACCGAATGGAGTATATTGGAACTTCCTTTTAAAAATGGAATCGGAAGAACAAGTACCTGGCAAACTTCATTATGGTAAATTACTTTACGAAGACAGAGACAATGTATTATGGGCTGCCGATAACAACCAAATATTCCGTCAAAATGAAAACAATAAGTTTGAAGTAAAATTAACCGATTTTACACTTCCTGCTGAAAATGAAAACCGTTCATTCCAATTGGTGGAAAATGCAAACGGTGACTTATACGCTTTTCACTATTCTGGTCATGTTTACAGATTTGATGTAGAAAAAGACAAATTTGTTCTAGTATCAAAAAAGGTTGGAAAGTTAAAAAATATCCAACATGCAATTTGGTACACAGAATCTGCTTTTTTAGTTGCAGATAGCGATAGAGGCGTATCCTTAGTAGACGTTACTAACGATAAAGTCAAAGTAGATCAGATCGGTAGACAGTTTGATGCTTCATTTATTCAAGAAATTGGTACCGATCAGTACTTGGTGACCGGGTTTGTTAGTGGTATGTATCGTTTGGAGACCACATTTAAAGGTTTCAAACTCTTCCGTGATCCAGAATTAGGTGTTTACAATGGTAATACTATTTACTATAATGATCTTGATATTTGGTTAGCAAAGGACAATGGTATTTCCCTATTCCAACAATTGCCATTTAATGTTTTCGCGAACAACTTAAGTACATCATATATACAACACATCAGTGGAGATGACGATAACATTTACTTCTCTGATGGTAATAATTTTTTCAACGGTACTATAAATACGTTAAACCAATTTACACTCAACCATAAGATCACTACAGGAAATGGTAACTCATTCCTAAGAATTCTACCAACAAAAGAAGGTGTTTATACTTCTGATGCCAATGGTATTATTCAGCTTTGGAGAAATGGTAAAGAGGTAAAGAAAATTGATATGTCTAATGTTGGTGGTGCTATTTATATCTTAGAGCAAGATAAAGATGGCTACCTATGGACTTGTCAAGATGGTGTTGTTGGTGCCATCAAAATTGGAAAAGACAACAAGCCAATTATCTATGGTATTGAAAACGGTATTAGTAGTAGACCTATCGTTATAAAAATTGACGATAAAGGAGAAATTTTTGTAGGTGGTACAGCTAAAGATGGTCTAATTTATCAATATGATAAAAGAAACGACATCTTTAAAAACCTGACTCCAGAGATTAAATTTAGGATAGACAACAACATCCAAACAAACGATATTGCGACCCTAAGTACTGGAGAAATAATTCTTGCTACTTCTTATGGTACCTTATTATTAAAAGACGAAAAGTTTAAGCGTCTTAACTTTGGTGATTATACTTCTGTAACAAATAACGCATTAGGAATTGACCCTAGTGAAAAACAACTGTGGGTGGCGACATCAAATGAATTGATTCGTTATAACTTTGAAGTTGAAGAATATTTGATCTATAACAATAAAGATGGTCTTCCTGATGCCAACTTCAATATTAGAGGTTTGTTCATTGATGCTTATGGTCGATTATTTATATCAACTACAAGAGGTATTGGTTTTGCCCCTAACCTTCAGGTATTAAAAGAAACTCCAAGACCAATTGTTAAAAAGATATCTGCAGGAGGTGATGATATCCCTCTAAATAAAAGCTTAGAAGTTCCATCGGATAGTTATTTACGTTTGGATTATCATATTTCTGTTTATCCTACTGAAAACGTAGTTTTCCAAAGACGTATTCTTGGATACCCAGGAAAAGACGAATGGATGAACTTTGATAAAGAAAAAGAAGGATTACTAATCTCCGAATTGGAATCCGGAACATATACATTAGAAATTAGAGGTCGTAAAACTGGTAACTTCTCTTGGTCAAGACCTTTATCTCAACGTTTCTCTGTTTACACTCCATTCTATAAACAATGGTGGAGTTATTTGATCTATTTAGGAGTAACCATTTTTGTTATTGTCGTTACTATCCAAATTAACCGTTACAGATCAAGACGAGAGCAAAGAAGACTAGAGGAACAAGTAAATATTCGTACGAAAGAGGTGGAAATGCAATCTAACGAGCTTTCTGAGAAAAACTACGAATTAGAAAAAGCATTTAACCGTTTAAAAAGATCCGAAGCCATTCTAAACCACAACACCAAGGAACTAGAACGAGCGAAAAAGGATGCAGAAAAAGCGGCAAGTAAACTGAAAGATCAAAACAATCAGTTAGAAGAAACAACAAGAACAATTCGTGAACAACATCACGAAATGAAATCCCATAGAGAGCAAATTCTTAGACAAAACGAACTGGTAAAAGAACAAGCCTTACTACTTTCTCAACATAACGAAAAAGTAAAAAGCTCCGTAAACTATGCCCGTAGAATGCAAACAGCCGTATTTGGTCGTCCATCTGACATGGAAGACAAAATGCAAAGTATTGGACCTCACTGGGATGGTTTCGTTTACCTTAAGCCTAGAGATATTGTATCGGGTGATTTCCATTGGTTTGGTGAGAAAAACGAAAATTACATTATCGTAGCATCAGATTGTACGGGTCACGGTGTTCCAGGAGCCTTCATGTCATTAATCGGTAATGACCTTCTAAACCAAATTGTTTATGAAAGAGGTATTCTTGATCCGGGTCGTATTTTGAAATTGATGAATGATATGATTCGTCAAGCCTTGAACCAAGCAGAAAATGATGATTCTCGAGACGGTATGGACATTGCAGTTTGTGTGGTATCTCCTAAACGTAAAACATTAACATTTGCTGGTGCAGGTAGACCTTTATACTATGTTGATAAAACCAATCCATCAGAACTTCAACGCTTAAAAGGTGGTAAGTTTGGTGTCGGCGGTAAGAAGAATCAGAAAAAGGTATACGACTCTTTCTCTTTACCATTAGAGAACATCGAAGTATTCTACATTTGTTCAGATGGATACCAAGATCAATTTGGTGGTCCTAGTGGAAGAAAGCTAATGCAACGTCCATTTAAAGAACTCTTATATAATGTGCATAAAAAAGATATGAACATTCAAAGAGAAGCGATATCTAAGTTTATGGAACAATGGATGAGAGAAGGCAATCAAAGACAAATTGATGACATGCTCGTAATTGGTGTTCGTCCTCACGTTATTGTAGACGAGATAGAGGAAGAACAATTACAAATACAAGATGAATCGAAAATAGAAAGACATACTATTTTCTAAAAAATAAAATACACAACGAACGGGAAGTTAAATGCTTCCCGTTTTTTTATCAGATAAATCTCAAAAGATTACGATTAGTTAATATAAAGTTTAATTTTGCAGTGTGATCAACATAACTAACATAGTTACACAACACACCCATTCATTCAAACAAGCTTTTATCACCATTTTATTCTTTATTGGTGGGTATACAACCACCTTCGCTCAAGAGAATAAAATTTCTTCCATCACCATTTATAAAGTTGAAGACGAAGGTTTATTAGATAATGAGTTGGCTCAGGAAAGGGTAATGATCAGTATCTTTAATCAAAATGTAAATGAATCTTGGCGATTCTTTTTTGAAAACAAGAAACTGATGGCATTAGCTTGTGATGAAAAAAAATTAGACTTTATAGAATTACTTCCTTCTAAAAGACAATATTTCTATAATTCAGAACAAAATATCAATGTCTCGTTTAAATTAAAAAATGATGATACATTCGAGATTTTGATCACTAAAAACACCATCCGACTTCAATCTTTTCTATTAAAAATCCCTTCTGAAAAGCTGTTTTTTCTAGATAATTTGAATAAAAAACATATCGAATCTTCATAATTACAATAATTGTTTAAACAAACAATTATTTTTTTGTACATTAGATGTAACTTAATCCTAGTGTTTATTTACACTCTCTTGAACAAAATGAAAATTTTTTATTTCAGATTTTATTCACTTCTCGTTCTATTTTCGATTGTTATCTCCACTCAAACATTAAAAGCACAAGGATGTTCTGACGCAGGTGTCTGTAGTATCGGTCCAATGACCCACAACAATACAATGGCCGATGATGCTTCTAATGGCGAAATTAGAGTTAAACCAACTTATTCTCTTGGAGAGAAACAAACACACATTATTGGACTTCAGTTAGAAGCTGATTATAATGTAAATGATAAAGTTTATTTTCAGTTTGTAATGCCTTATATCGTTTCCACAGGTGATTTAGGTACTGCAGCTGGCTTGGGTGATATAACGCTATCTTTATCTGTTCCTGTTTATAAAAATGATAATGTGATAGCAACTGTCTTTGGTGGTACCAAAATACCGTTAAACGACGGTAACCTTAGCGATAACGGAAAAGCTCTACCTATGGCTTATCAACCCTCTTTAGGTACTTTTGATGCATTGGCTGGTATTGCAGTCAACGTGAATAAATTTTTATTCTCAGCAGGTTATCAGCATCCGTTAACTCAGAATAATAGTACATATGTTAATCCAAACCAAACTGCTGAATCCAAACTTTTAACGACTAATGGTTACGAACGTATGCCCGATTTAGCTTTACGTGCAGAATATAAAAAGACAGCAGAGAGTAAAGACAAATGGTCATGGAAAGCAGGTTTATTGGGTATTTATCACATTGGAGAAGATTCATATGTAGATCCTGAAACAAATGAACGTATTAACATCGAAAATTCTAGTGGATTGACTTTAAACATCACTGGTGGCATTGTTAAAACATTCGATAAATATACTATTGGTTCTGATTTAGGTTTTCCTGTTATGGCAAGAGAAGCACGTCCTGATGGTTTAACAAGAACTGTTGCCCTAAGTTTCTGGGTAGGATGGAAATTTTAATAAGCTGCCAATACTAATTTAGTTTTTGAAATATAATAATGACCGAACAATCATTCCTGTCAACATTAAATATATGTGACTTGATAATGAATTGTTCGGTCATTTTACTATTTATTCATCTTTGATTTTTAAGTAAATATTAATTAACAAATCAAAGGCAAAAAACTTTTCTTAAGATGTATTTGATTCATCAAAATTGATTAAATTTAAGTATAATCATTTTTGATATCTATGAGTATCGCTAATACAAATCAATACCTATGGGAAGGTGGTTATGAGAGTACAGACACTCACGCAACCACATTTAAGGTTACCCTCATTTACGATGATAACTCTGAAGAGATTTTCTTCGAAAATGCACAACACGATTTAACCGAAGACGACTTTTATGCCTCTAAATTATTAGCAGAAGAAGGAGTTGTCGATTTTTATATAGAACTAGAAGGTGTTTCCGTTTAATAACGAAGCACCTTCTTTTTTTATATAAACCGCATGATTTTTTAAACTTGGAGCCTTTCTAAAACACATTATTTAGAAAGGCTCCCAATCATCTTATTCCCTAATCAGCAAGTGAGATTGCTTGTCCATTTACCGAAGAGGTAATTACATATTGATTAGAAATCCATTTGTATTTAGAATAATACGCCTCTGCTAAACGGTGGATTCCCCATATCATTTCTTCTTTTGGTCTGGAAACGGTAGTGATTTTCATATTCGCCGTATTCTCCGAGCTCCTTGAATACTGAAACAACTTCCATAGACCTATTTCATCCATTAGTTTCAAAGCCCCTTCAGGACCATATTTACTAACTAAGTAATCTTGGAATTCCTGACCTTTAATTGGAAGAAGTTTCCCTGCCTTAATTTCTCTTTCGTACAGTTCTCTTTCTCCCATAGCATAGATATATGCCTGTGCCATTATCGCATCGTAATAATCAATTTCTCCTGCTGGTTGGGTGCCTGGCTCATTATCTCTTAAAAACGTGTAGGCATTGATCCAATTCAAATGTTCCCAATTTTCTAAATTTTCAGGAAACTCTGTCGCCAATGTATCCAAAAGTCCCATATAGTGCATCACTCTCCGTCTTTCATCAGAAATAGATAAAAACTCTATACCACTTATGGAATCATTATCATCTTTAAAGTAAGGGTCAATTATCGTTTGCTCTTCTATATTGACGATGTCAAACATTTCTGCAGTGTCCAGATCATACTTAATAAATGCTCTTGATAAGTCTTCCTGAAGTCTACCTTTAGCATCATCTAATCTTCCTGTAAAATAAGATTTAATCTCTTCATAATCGTACTTCTTAAAGAATGGATGAGTATTACTTGTTTTCAGCATATCCTTGTAATATTCACCTCTAAAGCCAAAGTGCTGTTGAAATGGAATATGACTATAATCTGAAGTATCTTGCATATGCAACCAATATTTCATGGCTGACTCTGGAAATGGTACATTGATACTAATTTTCACATCCGCAGATTGCTTTTCTATTTTAGACATTCTGTAAGCAATCGAATTAGCTAAAGGAGGAAGTATTTTCGTATAGAGCTTATTATTCAGTGTCATAGAATCGAGCATATTCTGTTTTCTAATCACAATACTTTGCTCATTATATACTGATTCCAAATCTGAAGTATCAAACCCTGGTAAATTAACTTTCTTAGGAGGATGTAAAGCGGCTGCATCTAAAAATACAGGCATAGTTTGCTGTTTCTTTACAATCTCTTTGATGATAAAAGAATTAAGATTGGACATTCTAACACATCCACCTGAAAGTTCATATCCCAATTGATCTTCTCTATTTGTACCGTGTAGATAGAGTTGTCGTATACCTGAGTTACTATTATCTATAAACGCAAACTCATCTGGATTTTTACGCAAGTATTTGATAGCTTCGAGGTCAACAAATTCAGCCCCAAAATTTTGTCCAATCAAACCAAATTGATTAGAACAGATATATGCCTTTTCAGTCTTAGTTGATTTTCTGTAAATATATAGTGCCTCATTGGTATAAGCTTGTCCTTCTAACTTCCAAAACATTCTTTTAGGAGAAGTTGTCTTTGTTCTTGACTGCCATCCAGGTTGAGAATATTTTTCATAAACAATAAAATAGCCCAATGGAGTTCTTTCAGAATCTTCTTCAAAACCTATACCGTGCCATGCACTTGAAATGGGAAGTTCTACTAATTCACCTGTAGACATATTTACAATATATCCTTTTTGACCTCCAACATTAGACTTTGCAATATTACCAACAAAAGCATATCCAGATCGTATGCCTTTAGTTTGTCTCAAATAAGTAAATGCTTTATTCATTTTTTGATGAATTAAAGCAAAACGTTTAGGATCAGTTTGCTTATTTAACACCTTAAATCCACAATGAGAATTTTCTAACAACATCTGTTGCTGATGTTCTGACATCTTATCAAAATCCTCATAAAGTTCATTCAGGAAATTATCCGTAAGTAAAGCTAAACTCTCTGGCATTTTATCTCTTGCTTCCTGTAATTCTTGCATTGCAGGAGAAGAGTAAATTTTAGCCATCACTTCTTCAGACTCACTAGAACGTGATGCAACGAAAACATCATGACCAGTTAACGCTTTCCAGTTAAAATCTTCCCCATTAAAATGATCCAAACTACTCAGTTCATTTGGCTGTTGATGAGGAGCACAAGAAAATAAAAATAAGAGAACATAACTTATTACAATGGAGCGCTTTTTCTGATACATGAGACTTTAAGTTTATATCACGAAGTTATCTGAATAGGTTAAAAAATGATTTTCAATATACTAAATATTCTTAGTTATAAAACGGGAATTTGTTCAAAAATATTACTCATTATAGGTCAAAAAAAAGATTGTACTTTTAAGTGAAGCACAATCTTTATATTTAGTTTGATGAATTAATCTACCCAATGAAGTACGTCTTTGATCACACTCCAATGTTCTTTCCTTCTTAACTGATCATCGCCTAAGATCCAATAATCATAGAAACGATCGATAGTACCGTCTCTTTTATTTACCTCAATCCAGTTAGAAACAAAGCTTGTCATGGCCTCATCATTATTTCCTATTGGATAAGCTAATGGCAATGTTATTTTATAAGGTAAAGGATTAGCTATTTGATATTCTGGATGAAGTAATGTTAAAGCTGCACCTCTTTCAGCACTTGTCAGTAATCCATCTAAAGCAGGAATACTATCCTCAATATCATAAAAGAACTGATTGACGGAATCTAACCTCACCCCTGTCGCATTAGGGAAGTATTTGATAAACTTATCAGCTACATCTTTTCTTTCGAAATAACCTATTCTAAAGGAATCTAATGCAGCAGTTGTCTCAAACTGTTTGAAGTAATCATCTTGATCTTTGACTACTAATGCCATGGTAACATCAAGATATGGATTAGAAAACGATAACTCTGCAGAGTATTGTGTGGACATAAATATATCTGACATGACAATATCAAAATGATCGTTTTTCAGTTCCTCAGGCATATGACCAACAGTAATTGGTACAAATTCTAATTCAACCTCCAAAGCAGAACCTAGTTCATGAGCCATATCAATACCGAAACCAACTAACTCTCCTTCTTCATTAAAATAACTGAATGGGATCTCGTCTTCATAAAAACCAACTCTAATTTTCCCTCTTCTTTTCACCCTATCCAAAACACTTTCATTTTCTAAAAGCGGATCTGGATTAGGTGTCGACTTTTCAATTACTGTAAAAGGTACCAACTTATGGATAAGTTGCATATTGGAGATCACTTTATCGTTCTGATAAGCATCTTTTAAAGAATATCCTAAGAAGATACGAAGTGGTATTAAAGTCACAAAAAATAAACCTACAGTAGTGGCAAGTCCAAAAACTATTTTTCTCTTTTTTACTTTGAAAAATCCATAAGTTGAAGATAGTGTTAAAATAGTGAGTGTAATTAAATGCATTGCACCTAATACTACTCTAACTCTATCTGTAAATACTGTAGATACCACAAATAATTGGAACATATCTTTAGGTATCTTGAGTAGATCCAACATAAAAGGAATACCGGTTACTGGGGCTACAAAACTACTTAAAAGAGTTGCTCCCATAAACATAGGGTAATCTTTTAAGGATATGCCACTACCTATGAACCATGAGGCAAATGGAACGAATACGAAAATACATAAGGTACCCAAGTTCGGGAATGGATATGCTAATGGCATTAAAATATCTATACCTGCGTTATTCTCTTCAGAATTTAAATCGTATTCCTCAAAAAGCTCTTTGATATCTTCGATAAGCTGAGGTAAAACCACAATGATTTTACCTGTTGCAAAGATGGTTATTAATGTAGCCTTGGTGTACTTGAAAATATCCTTATACTTAAATGGTGTACAAGCAGAAATTAGCATTGGTAACACCCAAAAACACATGATTACTACAGCAACAATATAGGTAAGCAAATAGGCTTGCATTTTACCGAGTTCATCCAATGTCATGGTTCCTGCAGTACTTGCTGCTATGGCAAAAACACCAGCCGGAGTAAGCTTTACTACTAATTTATTTACTTGGTTTAGTGCTTTATTGAAAGCATCTAAACTATGCAATAACATATCCTTGTCTTTTCCTTTGATCTGCATCACTCCAATACCCACAAGAATACTGAACAGCACTACTGCAGGAACTTTACTTGATGATAAAGAGAAAAAAGGATTAGCTGGAATGTATAGTTCTAAAAAATCCAATTCAGGAGCTGGAGCTACAAAACTTGAGCTAAAGAAGTTCGCTGACTTCCATTCTGGAAAGGCTAAAGGTAAAATCATTACTACCGTTAAACCAATAGCCAATAAAATTGAAAGGAAACGAATTCCTTGTATAATAAGCTTTCTACCATCATCTAATGATAACCTACCAATATTAACGATAAGAGAGAAAACAATATACGGTAATACCGTCATTTGAAGCAACCCGATGAAGGCATCTCCAACAATTGCTAAATGCTTACAATATTCTCCAAAAAATAAACCTGTTGCTATTCCAATAAATAAACCAATGAGGATTTTAGTGGATAACGTCATTGGCTTTTTCTCACCTTCTTTGTTTGGGGAAGTAGATTTCGACATATAATTGACAAGTAGATTATTAGTTGATCCTTCAATTTAGTAGTTCTAATGTAAATTGTTTCAAACTAAATCGAATTATCTTATAAAGAATTCGGGATATAGATCAAAAAGTATCATCTATTAAATAGTATTTAATAAAATAAGGGTGTCGAAATAATTTATCGACACCCTTATCATAAATGTTCATCAATTTATTAGGCTTTAAATATGCAATTGATAAACTAAATTTATGTTGTAATCCTACTTATTTATGCTGCTTTTGTATTTACTTCTTTAATGTCATCTGTAGATGAATCTAAATTTTCCATAATTACAGCACAAGATGCATCCCCTGTGATATTTACAGCCGTTCTGAACATGTCAAATATTCTGTCTACACCAAAAATTAAAGGAAGAGCTTCAACAGGAATATTTACAGCCATTAAAACCGCAACAGAAAGTAATGTTGGGCCTGGTACTCCAGCTGTACCTACTGCTCCTAAAACAGAAACGATAGCAATGGCTATGTATTCACTAAAGCCTAATTCCATACCGTATAACTGTGCAAAAAATATAGCGACCATAGGGTTAAATACTGCATTTCCTGCCATATTCACTGTTGCACCTAATGGAAGTACAAAGGAAGAAATAGATTTCTTTACTCCCATATTTTCACATGCCTTGTAATTTAATGGCAATGTAGCCAAAGAAGAGGCAGATGATACAGCAAATACTTGTGGCGTCATCATCTCTTTGAAGAACTTAAGAGCAGATACTTTACTTAACCATTGTACCAATAATCCGAAAACAGGGAAAGTCACAATCAGCAAAGCAAGCATATAAAGTATAAATAACTGTCCAATACTTGACAAGACATCGAAACCAAATGTTCCTACTGCATCAGCCATTAAAGCCAATACACCAAAAGGAGCAATCCACATCACTTTGATGATCATCCAAGTAAGAACATCGTTCACTCCTTCTATAAATTTAGTTACTAAATCTCTTTTTTCATTAGGTAGCTTACCAACTCCTACACCAAAGAATAAAGCAAAAACAATAATAGGTAAAACCTCACCTTTACTAAGGGAAAAGAAAGGGTTGGCTGGAATGGCTCCAAGTAATGTATCCCAAAAGCCAGCAACATCTCCTCTGTCTTTTAAAGAGGCATCTGTAATTCCTTGTGCTAGATTAGAGATATCCAATCCTGCTCCTGGCTCAAATATCATTGGAAATAATATACCAAAGAACACTGCTATAAATGAGGTAACCCCAAAATAGACAAATGTTAAAGTACCGATTTTACCTGCATTTTTAGATTGTCCCAGTGCTTGTGCTCCCATAATAATAGAGAAGAATACCAATGGAATCACTAGCATGGATAGTAGTTTTATAAAGATCTGACCTATTGGTGCGATGACAGATACGTCTTCACCGAAAACGTAACCCAACGCTGCCCCTAAAATCATTGCGATTAAAATGGCAATACCCAGGTCGATTTTAAAGAATTTCATAAATGTAGTTTATATGTGATTTTAATGAGCTGCAAAGTTAATGTATATATCCTCAAAAAAAAGGCATAAAAAAAACCCCATCACTTAAAGTAATAGGGTCTTATTTCAATAAGGTCGTTCCTTACAGTCAAAACTTATTATTTCTTGTTGAAGACGTAAGTATAGTTTCTTTCTGTACCTTTTGGTCTTGCAGACGAACTATCATCTGTTTTGACTAAAGTAATTGTTGCAGCAGAAGTCGAGTTACTTACACTACCTTCAGTCCAAAGAGCATTGAAAGTTTCATAAGTGTGATCACCATCTGTTAATGCTGGCATTAAAGTAGCATCTCCAATACCAGATAAAGTTACTTTGTCAGAATGTAACACCATTGTAATAGATACTGACGGAGCAGTTTCACCTTCAGGATACGTAATACTAGCTTGAGTATAAGTAGTTGAAGTTGGAGCTGGATCAGGATTATCATCGCTACCACAGCTAGATACTGATACCATTAAACCAATTAGTGAAATTACCAATAGTGCGTTTTTCCAAATGTTTTTCATTACAATTTTTTTTTAAGTTTTAGAATGTAATAGAGACAATTGAAATAAGGAGACCGACTGATAGCAAATATACTAAATCATATCAGAATTTATAACTTTCTATAGAAATTATTTCATTACATATCTCATATTCATACTTTTGATTACTGCAGATAATCAATAGTTTATTCTGTTTTACTTTCTCTAACCAATTTTGATACCATTTGATATTATTGGCGTCTAAATTGGACGTAGGCTCATCTAAAAGTAAAATTTCACCCTCTGTAAAGAAGGCTAGTGCTAGTTTTAACTTCTGTTTCATCCCCGATGAAAAGTCCTGTACTTGCTTATTTTTCGACTTTTCAAATCCCAGAATATCAATAATTTCTTTTTTCGTTTTTGTTCCTTTCTTTAAGGAAAAATGAAAATCAAGATGCTCTTCTAAAGTAAATTCTTCAATTAATTCTGTGTAAGGACCAGCAATTGATAATACTTTCCAAATATCTTCTACCGCTATCTTTTTCCCTTTTTGGTCATAATAATTGATTTGACCTTTTGATGGATCATTAATCCCTGCCAAAATCCTTAGAAAAGTAGACTTACCACTACCATTTCCTCCCGTGATAGCGTAAATTTTATCTTGGACAAAAGAATAATTGATATCTCTAAATATCCATTCTCTTGCAAATCGTTTTCCTAAACTTGATAATTCTATTTTCATCTTATAAAAAATAAAACCATCTTTCCTTTAATAGAAAAGATGGTTTCAATATAAACATATAAATGTTAGTATCCTTTGATGATGCCTCTCTCAGAGTTTTTAAGGAACTCTAGAATTGAATCTCTTTCTTCTGAAGAAACAAACTCTTCTTCCATTGTTCTAGTTGCTTCTGCAATAGTAAATCCTCTTGTATAGATTAAACGGTACATTTCATGAATTTCTTGTAAAGATTCACTCTCATACCCTCTTCTTCTAAGACCTACTGAATTAATACCACAATAGCTTAGCGGCTCTCTTGCTGCTTTTACAAATGGAGGAACATCTTTTCTTACTAAAGAACCACCAGCAATAAATGCATGGGCTCCTATTTTCACAAATTGATGAACAGCTGCAGTTCCAGCAATGATTACATGATCAGCAATCTCAACATGACCTGCAATCTGTGTAGAGTTAGATAAAATACAGTTATCTCCCATGATGACATCATGAGCAATATGTACGTAAGCCATCAACATACAGTTGCTACCTACAACTGTTTTCATTTTATCTGTAGTACCTCTACTCACAGTCACACATTCTCTTAAAACCGTGTTATCGCCAATATAGGTAAGTGTTTGTTCTCCTTTAAATTTCAAGTCCTGAGGAATACCAGAAATACATGCACCTGGAAAAACTTTTACATTTTTTCCGATACGTGCACCGTCCATAATTACCGCATTAGGACCAATCCATGTTCCTTCACCAATTTCTACATCTCCTTGGATAGTGGCAAAAGGTTCTACGATCACCCCTTCTGCAATTTTTGCATCAGGATGGATATTGGTCATCGGATATTTCTCAGCGTAAGGATTTTTCGACATCGTTTATATCTAGATCAGTGACTCCATCAAATAAATTGAAGGAAGGATGGGAAGATTGTAAATCAATCTACTCATCCTTTAATATTTTTAAGCGTTATTATCTTTTTTTACTAAAGATGCTGTCATAATTGCTTCTGTAACCAGTTTATCACCTACATAAGCTTGACCTTTCATCTTTGCGATACCTCTACGAATAGGCATCAATAATTCACATTTGATAACCAATGTATCTCCTGGAACTACCATTCTTCTAAACTTACACTCTTCTACACCAACAAAGTAAGTCCAGTAATTTGCAGGGTTATCCACAGAGTTCAATACTAGAATACCACCTGTTTGTCCCATTGCTTCAATTTGAAGTACACCCGGCATTACTGGGTTGCTTGGGAAGTGACCCATAAAGAATTCCTCGTTGATCGTTACATTTTTCACACCAATAACATACTTATCAGTAATCTCTGTAATCTTATCAACTAATCTAAATGGATACCTGTGTGGTAGTAACTCCTCAATTTGATTAATATCATATATTGGAGCTTGAAGAGGATCGTAAGTAGGTACATTTTTACGAGCTGATTTCAACATCAAACTCTTTAATTTTCTAGCGAAAGCTACGTTGGCAGCGTGACCTGGACGAGCCGCTAAAATTTGACCTTTAATTGGTCTACCTACTAATGCTAAATCACCTACCATGTCTAACAATTTATGACGTGCAGGTTCATTAGGGTGACGTAACTCTACGTTATTCAAAATACCTTCTTCAGCAACTTCTACTGATGGTAATTCAAACAACTCAGCTAAATCGTCTAAAGTTTCTTGATTTACTACTTGATCAACAACAACAATGGCATTATTAAAGTTACCACCTTTAATAAGGTTGGCTTTTCTTAAGGCCTCTACTTCATGTAAGAAGCAGAAAGTTCTTGATGATGCAATTTCTGCAGCAAAATCTTCTATATTATTTAAAGCAGCATGCTGAGACCCAAGTACTGGAGAGTTATAATCTACCATTACAGTTAAACGGTAATCGTTTAATGGCAATGCAGCAATTTCTACTTTTCTATCATCTTCCTTATAGAATACTCCTTCTGGAACTTCAAAGAAGTTACGCAAGCTTTGTTGCTCTTCTAAGCCTACTTCCATTAAAGCTTCTACAAATTTAATAGAACTTCCTTCCATAATTGGTGGTTCTGGACCATCAATTTGGATCAAAACATTATCAATTTGTAATCCAACTAGAGCTGCTAAAACGTGCTCAACAGTATTTACTCTTGCTCCATCTTGTTCAATTGTAGTTCCGCGAGAAACATCTACTACATTGTCTACATCACAATCCACTGTTGGCTGACCTTCGATGTCAACTCTTTGAAATTTGTAACCGTGATTTTCTTCCGCAGGTAAAAATACCATTTTACTAATGGCTCCTGTATGAATACCAACGCCTTCTACGGTCACTGGCTCTTTAATTGTATGCTGTTTTGTATACATCATTCAATAGGTTTAGCAACTTAAAATTGCTGAACTACTTGGTTTATTCTATTCTAATTAAGTCGGTAAAAGTTACCAGACTACAAACTTAATACTTTTTTTTCAAGATCTCTTACAATTCTTTGCAACTCAGGTAGCTTCCTATACACTGCAAAAGATTTTAAGTGCTCTATAGATGGTATTGCAGGAGAACCCATAATTCTTGTTCCCGCTTGCTCCACACCTTGAGCTAATCCTGATTGTGCTGCAATCATTGTACGATCTGCAACTTTAATATGGCCAGATACACCTACTTGACCACCTACCATACAGTTTTCTCCAATCTCACTTGATCCAGAAACACCTGTTTGTGAAGCAATCACAGTATTTGAACCAATTACTACATTGTGAGCAATTTGAATAAGGTTATCTAGTTTCACTCCCTTTTTCAAAACTGTAGATCCCATTGTGGCTCTATCTACCACTGTATTCGCTCCAACATCAACATTATCTTCTAAAATAACATTACCAATTTGAGGAATAGTTTTATAAGTACCATCTTTTTGAGGTGCGAAACCAAAGCCATCAGAACCAATTACTGCTCCGGCTTGTAGGGTACAGTTGTTACCCAATTTAGAACCATGGCAAACTTTTACCCCTGCATATAAGACGCAGTTATCGCCAATCTCTACACCTTCTCCAATAAATACTTGTGGGTGAATCTTAGCATTTTTACCAATTTTCACACCTTTAGATATATAAGTAAAAGCCCCAACATAAGCTGTCGCTTTATCCATTTCAACAGATTCGTCTATAAAAGCAGGTTGTTCAATACCTACCTTTGCTAAACTCAACATTCTTTGGTACTCTGTTAATAAATCAGTAAATCCTGCATAAGCATCTTCCACTACAATCATTGCACATGGCACTTCCTGTTTTGGAACAAAAGATTTACTTACAATAACCGCACTCACTTTAGTTGAATAAATAAATTCTTCGTATTTCATATTGGCTAAAAACGAGATGGCTCCTTCATCACCTTCTTGAATTTTAGCAATTGTAGAAACTTTTGCATTTGCATCCCCTCCAACTACTTCACCCTGAAGTAGCATTGCAATCTGCTGTACAGTAATTTCTAATTTCATAATGCGGTATTGCCTCTTATTTCTTTATCAGAATATATTAAATTTTTGATCTTTATTCGACCAACGAACAAAAAATCATGCTAAGATACAACTTTGGGTTGGCATAGATAATATTTTGTGACAATTTTAGTTAATGCCTCTATGTTTGATAAGTCAGATGCATTTGAAATATCTAATATATCACCACTTTTCATTTTCACCTTAATATTCTGTTTATCAGAAGTATAAGCAGCGTTACTTACCTTTCCATGTAAACATAAATAGCCAATTTCTTCTTCAGAAAAATTTTTATCCAACAGTGATTTTTTTACTGTATCAATCTTATTTTGATCAAATTCTTCATGTGAAAGTTCACAATCAAATAATTTCCTTTGTAAGATCCCTTTTACCAAAACTTCTAAAACCCTATCTCCACATTTTTGCCAAGATTTGATAACATTCCAAATATTGTAATCATCTAATTGTAAATAGTGTTCTAAAATTTTAGGATCACTTTCAAAATTCTTTTTAGAAATAGAGTTTTTTAAAAAAAAGCCCAAGTCAGGATCACACATCAATTCCTTACCTTGTTCTATTAAATATTTTGCTCTTTTAATAATATTCTGAAGCATCAACTCTGCAGCTAGGCCTGTACGATGTAAATAAACTTGCCAATACATCATTCTTCTAGCATTTAAGAAACGATCGATGCTGTAAATTCCTTTTTCCAAAATAACAATCTCATCATCATGAACATCAAGCATTTTGATGATTCTATTTGCACCCACACTTCCCTCGATCACACCAGAAAAGAAACAATCTCTTTGTAAATAATCTAGTCGGTCCATATCCAACTGACTAGATACCATCTGATGAAAAAAATGTCGAGGATACTCACCCGTGAACATTTGAATAGCCATATCTAACTGACCATCCATCTCCTTATTTAATTGATGCATTAAATAAAGAGAAAGCTCTTCGTGATGAACATTTAGTAAGATTTTTTCCAATGCATGTGAAAAAGGACCATGCCCAACATCATGAAGTAAGATAGCAATCATTGCTGCTTCTTTTTCCTCCGCAGAAATTGATGTCCCTTTTCTTGCCAATGATTCTATGGCAGATTTCATCAAATGCATGGCGCCCAAAGCATGACTAAAACGAGTATGCTGTGCTCCAGGATATACCACACTCGAACAACCCATTTGCTTTATTCTAGTCAATCGTAAAAAAATGGGATGATTGACGAGCTCTAAGATGAGATCTGACCCAATGGATACAAAACCATAAATAGGATCATTGATAATTTTATACATAGTAATTAAAAGCGTTTTCCTATACTAAAAATCACCTCTGTACGAGAATTGGTAATATCTGTGATAGGATAAATCAAAACTGTATTGCCGTTTTCATCAACAAAGTTGGCATCTAATTGATATGGGCTATGTAAACCTTTCCATTGAGAATATATTACTGCCATATCTATATAGAATGCTTTATTTCTATAACCTAAACCACCAGAGTACAACATTTTACTTTTATCTACGCCAAGGTTGTATTCTTCTTTTTGTGGATCTTGATAGAAAGCATATCCTGCTCTTAGGTTAAAGTTTTTATTTACTCTAAACTCTCCACCCAACCTAATATTGACTGTGTTTCTATACTCCTCATTTAGGATTTCATTATCACCTTCTGTATTATCAGGGAAACCGTCACTATATGGCCCATAATAGGTTTTCATTTTATTGATCTTCATTGCAGTATAACCAACATATTCTACATCAACCGTTAGGAAACCTTTTTTCCCAAAGAAAGTAGAAAAACCGCCAGATGCTCTCCAAGGAGTATTCATATTATAAGTGGTTCTTATTTCTTCATGTCGAGCTGATCTTCTACCATTGTATTTGGCATCAACATCAGATGCATTTGGATTATACAATGGTTTTCCTTCTGGGTTGTAAACGAAAGAAGGATCATCACCTGCAAAATGAGCATCTTGATATTTGGCATCATTCCAAATGTAATTATTATAATCTCTCGTCATAGTTGCTGTGTAAGTGTCTTCCATTGTATGCCATGTAGGAGATGTAATTGTCGCTCCTATACGTAATGCATCAATTGGTCGCCATATCACACCGGTTTGGAGATTAATACCCCAACCATTGGTTCTGAAGTCCTCATTCAAACCAAGATATGTTAACTGACTATCTCTTAACTCTACATAAGAAGATGTTTTGTGATAGTTGGTATACTGAATACCTACCTTTGCTCCTATATAGAACTTATCGTCATAATTTGCACCATAGGCAAAACTGGTTTCGTATTGACCACCTCGAGTTTCTTCTACTTGAGTTCTTGATGATACAGGCGTGTTTGTAAAACCATTTTTATCTCTATCCAAGATATAGTAATAATTATAGCTTTCGTCATCATCACCATAAATTGGTTTGATTAGATCTAGATAATAAGCCATTTCATCTAAAGCAATAAAAGGATAACCTTGATTATAAAAGCTTTTAGCTTCGTCAAGTCTAAACTTTTCTACTCCAAATGCTGCTTCTTCCAAATAGTTCAACATTGATGTACGATTCGTACCATCTTCTGTGTAAGAAATATGTTGGTTATAATCAGCCAATCGGTTAAATGATATTGAAAAGGCTCCTCCTCTCCAACCTGCACCTTTACCGTTATCAGAAACACTTGCGTGATCCCAAACGATACCAAATTCTGGTAAGAAAAATTTTGACGCATTACCGGTACCTGATGTACCCACCCCACTAGCTGAAGAACCTGTAAAGCCCATACCAGCTGAAAAATGATATTCTGATTTTCTTATAAAACCCAAACCTGCTGGGTTTAATACACCATGCGAAAAGTCACCACCAAGCGATACTCCAGCACCTCCAAGTCCTCTAACCCTGGCTGTACCCATTGGATTTTGCTGCGAAAAATTCACCACATCTTTATAAAACCCAGTGGCAAGATAAGTTTGTCCATTAGTACCCATCGACACTAAAAAAAATATCGTTAAGATGAATAATTTTCTCCCTGTTAGATTATTTATCATAAGTATTTGTGATAATTATTTAGAAAAAATGATAGGAGATAGTTGTTTTTAGTTATTGAATTTAAAAAAAGGATGCTTCGGGTAGAAACATCCTTTTGCTCATATGTAAGTGAAATTATCTTCTTCTGACTGATCTACCCGCAGAACCAGAACTTCTTCCTGCACCAGAAGAAGGTGAAGCTCTGAAAGATGATCCTCCAGAATTATAAGAAGGTCTTCCGTAAGAATTGTTATTAAACGGATTTGAACTTCTTGTGTTATTGTATCTTTGTGATTTACTTGGCGTTCCTGCTGATCTAGCACCAGAAGAAGCCGTCGAAGGTGTTCTGTATCTTGATGGATACTTTAAACCTTTATTCGATTGTGCTAAACCTCTATTTCTAACACTGTTAGCATATGCTCTTTGTTCAGGAGACTGAGTAACACGGATTGGTCTATAACCCCAACCCATACCTGGATAACCCCAACCCATGCCAGGGTAGCGGCCAGCCATCATTGGATCGTACCAGCCCATACCTGGGTAACCCATACCGTAGCCAGGGTATCCCATACCCCAACCCATGCCTGGATAACCCCAGCCCATGCCAGGATAGCCCATTCCATAACCAGAGTAACCCATACCCCAGCCCATACCTGGATAACCCATGCCATAACCTGGGTACATTCCCATACCCATGCCCATGCCAATTCCTAAACCAAGTTGGAAAGCTGAATTATTTCCGAATCCTATACCAACACTCGTACCAGTACCAAATGTACCTGCACTCATGCCTATATTTATAGAAGGATTTGAGAAAAACCCACCTTTTTTAGATGTTTTTCCTGCTTGTTCGGCGATACTCATTCCTTGAGTAGCTTCCATGTAAGCATTTCCTTCTGTGGGTATTGATGAAGGAATTACTCCTTCTTCTGTTACATAATAATTATATCCATATCCAGAACCTGCACCGTCTGGATTAGAAAATCTACTTTGTGGGTTTTGTCTTTCCGGTGTAGCTGGAAAACTATGCATCCCCATATCAACTGGAACAGCTGCAGGCTTTGCACTTAATACCTCTCTATCCGCTTTAGTGAAGTACATATCATCAAACTCTTGCGCTTGTGCAGAAGCGACGATGAATAGTGTACTGAGAGCGGTGCATATCCATTTATTCATAATAAACGTAGTTACATCGGTTTTTAATCAATATGAGGTTAAAAAATTATTATATTTGCAAACCTCTTGTCGAAGCATGATTAGGTTTCTGTTTAGCTTCATTACAAATATAACAATTTTAAGCTAACATTCCCTAACTTTATCTCTACAAGAGAGTTAAAAGAGGTTATAACAATTTACAGATAATAAATATATCATGGCAAAAGGCTTACCGAAGAGAGGCGATGATCACTCGGCGTGGTACAACGAGTTAGTAAAAAAGGCAGATTTAGCTGAAAACTCAGCAGTAAGAGGCTGTATGGTTATCAAACCTTATGGTTACGCTATCTGGGAAAAAATGCAACAAACATTAGACAAGATGTTCAAAGATACAGGACACTCTAATGCTTATTTCCCTTTACTTATCCCGAAATCTTACCTAAGCAAAGAGGCTGATCACGTAGATGGTTTCGCCAAAGAATGTGCAGTAGTGACTCACTACCGTTTAAAAAATGCTGAAGATGGATCTGGAGTTGTTGTTGACCCTGAAGCTAAACTAGACGAAGAATTAATCGTACGTCCTACATCGGAGACTGTAATTTGGAGTACTTATAAAAACTGGATCCAATCATATAGAGATCTTCCTTTATTAGTCAACCAATGGGCAAACGTAATGCGTTGGGAAATGCGTACTCGTTTATTCCTAAGAACTTCTGAATTCTTATGGCAAGAAGGTCACACGGCTCACGCTACTGAAAGAGAAGCAATTGCTGAAACAAAACAAATGTTGGAGGTATATGCTGATTTTGCAGAAAACTTTATGGGTGTTCCAGTGGTAAAAGGTGTAAAAACTGCTAATGAACGTTTTGCAGGTGCGGTAGACACTTTCTGTATTGAGGCAATGATGCAAGATGGTAAAGCATTACAAGCAGGTACTTCTCACTTCTTGGGTCAAAACTTCGCCAAAGCATTTGATGTAAAATTCTCAGATAAAGACAATAAACTAGAGCATGTTTGGGGTACTTCTTGGGGTGTTTCTACTCGTTTAATGGGTGCTTTAATCATGGCACACTCAGATGACGAAGGTTTAGTACTTCCTCCAAAATTAGCTCCTATCCAAGTCGTTATCGTTCCTATTTATAAAGGTGAAGATCAATTGGAAGCTATTGCTGAGAAAATTAAGCCTATCCAAAAAGAGCTTCAAAAATTAGGAGTTTCTGTAAAATTCGACGACAGAGATTCTCTACGCCCAGGTTTCAAATTTGCTGATTGGGAATTAAAAGGTGTTCCTGTTCGTATCGCAATGGGTCAGCGTGACTTAGAAAATGGTACTGTAGAAATTGCTCGTCGTGATACTAAAGAGAAAAATACGTATCAGCTAGATGGTATTGTTGAAACAGTTCAACAATTATTGGAGGATATCCAAGAAAACATCTTCAAAAAAGCACTTGATTATAGAGATACACACATCACTAAAGCAGATACTTTTGATGAGTTCAAAGACCTTTTAGAAAACAAAGGTGGATTTATATCTGCTCACTGGGATGGAACAACAGAAACAGAAGAAAAAATCAAAGAATTAACAAAGGCAACAATTCGTTGTATTCCTTTAAATAACGAGCAAGAAGAGGGCAAGTGTATTTACACAGGCAATCCTTCTACTCAACGTGTGCTTTTCGCTAAGGCATACTAATTCTTGATCAAAATATATTTTCATGGATAGTACTCGTAATTTACTTGTACTATCCTTTTCTTTTAAATAAGAACATGATTAAGTTTATATATTAATCAGGTTCGATTAGAATATATCTTCAGAATAAATTATGGAATTAAATCCAGTAATCATCATTGGTGCAAGCGGTTTAGGTAAAGCTGCTCTTGATATCTTTAAAAGCCAAGGAATAATGGTGTATTGTTTCCTTGATGGCAATGAAGAACTTCATGGTGCGGAAATAGGGGATGTTACCGTAATGGGTGCTCCTACCAACGATTTCTTGAAACATATTGGTAAAAAGTGCGATGCTTTTGTTGCTATAGAAGAGTTAGACACTCGTCAGAGTATTATCAAAGTAGTAAAAGAACGCCGTAAGGTGATGCCTGTAAATGCGATCCATAAAGATTCTAGCATCGCTGAATCTGCATTTATTGGATACGGCAACTTCATCAACGCTGGTGCTAGAATTGGATCTGACGTAAAAATGGCCGACCACTGTATCGTTCATTCCAATGCCGTATTAGAACACGATGCTCAATTGGATGAATTAGTAACAGTAGGCTCTGGAGCTATTATTGGTGCCGGTGCTCAAATTGGTAAAGGTGCACATATTGGTTCTGGTGCTATTATCGCTCCTAATGTAATCATTGGTGAAGGTGCTCAAGTAGGACCTGGCTCACTTGTTATGATGGAGGTTAAACCTAATACTACTGTATTTGGTATGCCTGCGAAAGAAATATAATTAGGTAATAACTAATAGGTAGTAGGTAATAGGAGTTCTCAAAAACATCTCTATTATCTACTACCTTTTTCTTAAAAAGCAATTATAGCTTTTACCTAACTATTAACAAATCAAGTAATAAAAATAATAGCGAGTATTCCCCCCTATTACCTATTACTTACTACTTATTACTTAAACAATGCGTCTCATCTCCCATCCTGTACTCTGCAACTATTACGTCACCTACAGGTGCAATGCAAAATGTCATTTTTGTGATATTTGGGAAAAGCCATCTCCTTATATTACCCTTGAAGACGCAAAAGCCAATTTTGAAGATTTAAAAAAATTAGGGGTAAAAGTAATTGACTTTACTGGAGGTGAACCGCTCCTTCATCAACAACTCCATGAATTACTAGCATTGGCTAAAGATTATGGATTCATCACCACAGTAACTACCAATGCTTTACTTTATCCTAAAAGAGCAGAACAGTTAAAAGGGTTGATAGACATGCTTCATTTTAGCTTGGATAGTTTCGATAAAGAAAAACATGATACAGGACGAGGAGTAGCCTGCTACGACAAAGTAATTGAATCTATTGATATTGCTCGATCATTAGGGGAACGTCCCGATATTTTATTTACGGTCATGCCGGATAATTTGAATGAAATATCGGATGTTTATCAAAAAATCTCTAAGCCAAATGAATTGATCCTAATCCTTAACCCCATTTTTGAATATGATTCGATTGGCAGTCAATTATCCACCGATCAATTATCTGAATTAAAACAATGGGGAAAGAAAAAATGGATTTTTCTAAATGATGCTTTGATCGATTTAAGATTAGATGGAGGAAATAATATACATCAGCCTGTATGTAAAGCAGCAAGTAGCAGTATAGTTATATCTCCCAAGAACGAATTGATATTACCTTGCTATCATTTAGGTCAAGATCATTTTCCTATTGAAAAGAACTTACACACCCTTTATAATTCAAAAAAAATTCAGGCAATCATTCCTAAAGAAGGACGATTACCTGAATGTGATTCTTGCACGATCAATTGCTATATGCAACCGTCGTTTAGCGTAAATATCAATAAGTATTTTTGGAAATCCCTTTCAAGTACATTTAAATACAATTGGTGGAAAGGAACATGGAAAAACCTACTCTAAGCTTTTTTCTTACCATACATTCTAAACCCTACACCCCACTCTACAAAGTCAGCAATAAAGCCGCCAGGTGTTTTTAAAGCCAAGTGCGCGAATACCTTTCTAGTGATATCATAACGACCACCTACTCTACCGTACCAGCCTCCACGGCCTTCAACATGAATTAGAGGTACACCCACTTGTGTAACCAAAGTAAACCTATGAATTAATAATTCGTGAGAGACATGAATACCAGGGTACCACAATCTACTTTCTGGTACTCCATTCGCATATTCTGGTTTGTTTTGATACTCTTCGACCAAAGAACCATCTCTGAAAACATCCACACCAATACCAAATTTACCTTTATGTGAATAGTGTCTTGCCACATCAAATGCTAAGGTAGCAACACCATAGTATAATTCTCTATCTTCAATATCATATGGCGATGTACTCCAACCACCTGCAGCAAACATATAATATTCCCAATACGGCTTAAATTCAGGTAGGTTGTAATCTATATATTTAGGTCTAGGATCTTGATCTTTAGCTAAACGCTGTCCTCCTTGCTTTGGTATGTAAGCATTAAAGTTATACTTCAAACCAGCATTTAGACCATATAAGTTTACCCCTTTATTTGGCGTTCTTGTTCTTCCGTTTGAAAAGTGTGTAAATAAGAAGCCAGTTGTAAGGTCTAACCTTCTAGATAGTTTAAATTCACCTTCTACTGAAACAGTAAAATAGACATTAAAATCACTACCAATTGCGGTTTGATCGGGGTTATTTTCTGGATCATAACCAAAGAAATCGTAAGCCAAACCAACTCCTAAATCATAGTTTAGACTCCATTTCTTATACCTTTTAAATGGTGCATTAAAGAAACCATAGACAGCAGAAGGACTTCCTAGAATATTGGCTTCTGGGAAAAAGGTTGCTTGATATAAGCCAAAACCATAACTCGGGTACCCCATTAATTTTTGCCACCTCTTCCTACCGTAGCCTTTCCAACCTACTCTAAGTTCCATGGCACTGAAATTATTTCTTTCGACTTCTTCTAATCCATCTACACCTGTTGAGAAGTGCCCTCCATAATGAAGTTTTGTTTGGGCAAACATATATCGCGGATATGTTTTATTTGTGTCTGTTGTATCGGCTTTCAAAAAATCTACAGTTTGAGCATTAATAACGATTGAAAGCAATACAAACTGAAGAGCAAGTACAATATGCTTGAAGTTCATAGTATATTAAAAAATGAGTTGTTAAGTCAAAATCAAGGTTTCGATTCCTTGATGATGAAATTAGATTGATAGTACAAAAATGAAAAAAGCCAAGATTAAATCATAATCTTGGCTTGAATGTTTTTCAACGTAAACGTTGTGATTCTAAATTAAGCAGCAAGTTTGTTAACGTGCTTAGCCAATTTAGATTTTTTATTAGCTGCGTTCTTGTTATGAATGATGTTACGCTTAGCTAACTTGTCAATCATAGAAGCAACTTTGCTGTACAACTCAACCGCTTCAGCGTGGTCTTTAGTGTCACGTAAACGTTTCACGAAAGTACGAGTTGTTTTAAGTTGATATCTATTTCTCAAGCGCTTCGCCTCATTCGAACGAATTCTCTTTTTAGCTGACTTATGATTTGCCATTATATATCTATATTTAAAATTCTAAGATTAAGTCTGAAATCAGTTTTCACAAACCTCTCCCAAACGGAATGCAAAAATATTATATTTAAAATTAAAATACAAGCACTTGGTTAGTTAACAACGATAAATATTACTATATATCAGTCAATTAAATCAAAACCAGTATATTTTTGCAGTACTTCAGGTACTAAAATTCCTTTTTCTGTCTGATTATTTTCCAAAATTGCAGCTAAAACTCTTGGTAAAGCAAGTGCTGAACCATTCAAAGTATGCAACAATTGAGTCTTCTTATTATTGTCTCTGTATCTTAATTTAAGACGGTTTGCTTGGTAGTTTCCAAAGTTACTAATTGATGAAACTTCCAACCATCTTTCTTGAGCTGCAGAATATACTTCTAAGTCGAAGCAAAGATTAGCGTTGATACCTAAATCTCCACTACATAATAATAGTCTTCTATAAGGTAAACCTAGTTTTTCTAAAAGAGATTCTACGTGTTTTACCATTCTTTCGTGAGCATCAGCTGAATCTTCTGGCTTTTGGATCTCAACAATCTCTACCTTATCAAATTGATGCAATCTATTTAGGCCTCTCACGTGTGCTCCCCAAGAACCCGCTTCTCGACGGAAACATGGTGTATGCCCTGCCATTTTCTTAGGCAATTCATTTTCTTGAAGTAAGCTACCTCTATACATGTTTGTAATTGGCACCTCAGCAGTAGGTATCATGTATAAGTTATCAGCCCCCATAAAATACATCTGACCTTCTTTATCAGGAAGCTGACCTGTACCATAACCCGATGCTTCGTTGATTACGATTGGAGGTTGTACCTCTAGATAACCCGCAGAAACTGCCTCATCTAGGAAAAAGCTAATCAAAGCTCTTTGCATACGAGCTCCTTTTCCTTTGTAGAAAGGAAAACCTGCTCCTGTTACTTTATTCCCCAATTCGAAATCAATAATATCATATTGCTCGATTAGGTCCCAGTGAGGTTTTGCTCCTTCCGCAAAAGTAGGTTTTTCTCCCTTTTCATACATTACCTCATTTTCTTCATCAGACTTCCCCAATGGAACTGAAGGATGTGGAATGTTAGGAATATGGTATAATTTATTTTGAAGAGTGTCTTCTAATTCAGAAACCTTTGTACTTAGTTCTTTTGCTTTCTGCTTGTTTTCGGATGCTGATGCTTTTGCTTTTTCGGCTTCTTCTTTTTGACCATTTTTCATCAACATACCGATTTCTTTAGCAGATTTATTTGCTTCAGCCAAGGCGTCGTCTCTGTCTTTTTGAGCTTGACGTCTTTCCGCATCTAGAGATAGTATTTCTTCTACTACTTCTTCTGCATTTTCGATATATCTTTTCTGTAATCCTTGGATTACTTCTAGTTTATTTTCTGATATATATGAAACTAATAACATTTTTGGCTAATTTATTTGAATTTCAGCCACAAATATAGTTAACTTTTAGTAGGCTTACTCACTAAATATTTCTTAAATAAAGATTTATCCTAAAAACTTTCCATGGATTATCATTCTTTAGACCCATTATTACTCATCGCCTACATTACAACCGGAATTATAGCAGGTATTGTTAACACATTAGCAGGAGGTGGATCGCTATTCACCCTATCTTTATTAATGTTTATAGGAATGCCTGTTGGCTTAGCAAATGGTACAAACCGATTAGGGATATTATTCCAAAATGTAACAGGAACTTATACTTTTAAGAAAAGTAACTTATTAGACATACCTTCTTCGATGAAATATGTGATCCCTTCCTTATTGGGTGCAATCGTTGGTGCATTAACTGTTTCTGATATCGATGAAAAAATCCTTCAATATATTATTGGTACTTTGATGTTGCTTATGCTCTACCCCATATTAAATGAAAATAAAAAAGGAGTCAATTTAAAAGTAACTGCAACCCAAAAACCACAATACACATTTTGGAGAGACAATATCATATTCTTTTGTATAGGCTTTTACGGAGGTTTTGTTCAGGCAGGAATTGGTATAATGATACTCGTAAGTGTATCAAATTTAGGTAAAATGACGCTCATTAGAGCCAATGCCATAAAAATGCTAATAATTGCTGCTTATACCCTTCCGGTTTTTATAGTTTTTGTCATTAAGGGACAAGTTGTTTGGCTAGCAGCACTATTATTAGCTGTAGGCCAAGTTCTAGGCACATGGTTTGCAGGTAAAATAGCATCGAAGTCTGATAAAGTAAACATCTTTATACGGTGGCTACTTGTTACAATGGTTGTGATTTCGATTTTTAGAATGTTTGGAATACACACATGGCTAATAGATCATCTGACATAACACTATACAAAATTCTTTTATTTTTCGGGCTATTTTTAGTTTTAGCTACTACGGGATCTTATGCTCAAAAAAGAAAAGATCATACTAAAAACTCAAAACAGCACAATAAGGAAATAAAAAATAAGAAGTCTCAATCTAAAAAAACGAGAACGAAAATAAGCAATAGTAACCCTTACGAACAAAAAGGTAATCCGAATAAACAAAGGCAAGCAATTACTAATAAGGATAAAAAAAGTAATAGTAAGTCTAAAAGAAAAACGGCTACTCCTCAAGAGGAATCAAAAAGCACCTACAAAATGAGTGGTAAAAGGGATTATCATACGAATTCATCCAAAAAACATAATAAATCCGTAAATAAAGATTTTAAGGATGAAAGAAAGAGCAATGAGAAAAAGGCTAAGTTTTATGAAAAAGAAATGGCAGCTCCTTCTCAACCAACCAAAAGAAATAGGGATAGTAATTCTTCTAATCAACATTTGGATGAACAAAAAACAAGGAAAGGTGTAAAAAACGCAAATAAGGTAGAACCTGAATTAAAATTCTCGAACGATGCGAGACAGCAAGTTTCGAAGGATATGAAAAAGTTTGAACCTTATGTAAATGTTGATCCTACCAATAAATATAAAGCAGTAAATAAACATAAAAATAACCCTCAGGAAATTCGAGTTCCCAAAAACAAAGCAAAACAGGTTCAAAAAGATTTTTCAGAAAGTAAAGGATACTATATAAGAGTCGAAAAGAAGCCAGGTAGAAAAGTAGGTAGAGATGCCGCTAACCACGAAGGTGCTTACGTGGTGGTCGAAAAGAAACCTGGCCGAAAAGTAGGTAGGGATGCCGCTACTTATAAAGGTGGATATGTAGTTGTTGAAAAAAAACCTGGCAGAAGAGTAGGTAGAGATGCTGCTCAATATAGAGGTTATGTAATTGTTGATAGATCGAGGAATCGTAAGATTGCAAGACAAGCAGCAAATTTTAAACCTAATTATGTAAAAGTAAAACAACAACTTTCTCTTACTAAAATGTATTATGGCAAGGGAAGAGGAAAAAATACAGGTAAGCAAATACAACGACAGCGATTTGCTCCCCACTTTAAGAATGTTCATAACCCTACGATAAAAGGAAAATCAAATTCCATGAAAGACAAACCTTCGAAGTACACCTATGACAAGGAGGAAGCTGAGATTTGGAATTAAAAAAAAGAGGATAGCTTAATTTATAAAAGCTATCCTCTTTTTTTATCAAGATTTGTAATTTGTTTTTTTATATACTGAACCACACTAATAAGAATGGTAATACAAAAAACAGTGTAAACAAATATAAGAATCCAAATATTCTATCCTTTGCTGCTAAAAAGCCTAATTTCTTGGCATACCAAATAGGAAATTTTTTCACTCCAGGGATTAATAAAAAGATTAATACACCCAATACATTAAAAAGTACATGGGTTAAGGCAATTTCAATCCCATACTCTGTCCCTGTTGTGATAGAAGCGAATAAAGCTGTGATTGTGGTACCGACATTGGCTCCCATTATAAACATATATCCTTTTTCTAATGATATTTTCTTTGAAGCAGTTAATGGAACAATCAAAGAAGATGTTATTGAACTTGATTGTACTATAGAAGTTATCAAGGTACCTGACAATAAACTTCCCCCATCACTTTTAAAGATTAAAGAGTTTGTCGAAATACTATTATTTTCCATCAAGGCTTGCTTAGTTACCCCTCCGATCAACTTTAATGAACCTACAATTAATACAATCGCAATAAAAAAGATTAACCAAGGGTAGTCTGTAAGATTTGAAAATAAGTATTTAACAACTCCATCCAATCCAAACCCAAAACCATTAAAGTTCTTTACTGCCAAATCAGTAGGTTGATCAAATAATATACCCGCAAGCTTTTGTGATAGATTAGACAAAAATCCTGTAAAAATTTCTAATGGTAAAAATATTAATGCAACACTAATATTAAAGAAATCGTGCAAAGCTGCTCCAGAAAGGGCACGCATAAATACCGATTTATCATCTATATAACTTAGGGCGACGATTGTACTTGTGACAGTTGTCCCGATATTTGCCCCCATTACAATAAATACTGCATCGTCCAATGACATATGTCCAGAAGCAACGGCCCCAACAACAATAGTTGTTACCGCTGAACTGCTTTGAAAAACTGCTGCTCCCAATAACCCTATGAAGAAATATATAAAGGGATTATGAGGAACTTTCACTAAATCCTCAGCTATTTCACTCCCCATTAGTGTAAAAGAATATTTCATTACCCCAAAAGCTAGGAACATCAAATAGAATGATACCAGCATGGCTAATGTTTTCTTTAATACACTCTTTATGTCTATATTTTTAAAACTATCCAATTTTTATTTGTTCAGTCTCGTTTAGCATTACTCACCATTTTTAAACCTTAGCTCATTTTATATTAATAAAATGAAGAATCTTATAGGTTTAAGTATTAGCGTGCAAAAATAAGGAATTGTTTACTATCAATTCACACGTTCTATATTAATTAAAAATGAATTATACTTATTTTGCATCAAAAGTGTTCCATTTTTCATTTCAACCACTAAATTTTTAAAAAAGTGAAATTATTTTTAATTCCAAGTTTACTTGCTGCTGATAGTTATGACAGCCTTCCAATTGAAACAAAAGAAGCTGTTCGTACTACAAAATACTACCTTGTAGAGGATTTAAGAACTGCAAGACGATTTATTGGTGGTTGGAAAATCGAAGGTATTGTTGTTCAAGATCTTAATTTTCAGATTTTAGATAAAAAAACAAAGCCAGAAAAAGTTCAAGAGTTATTTAAAAATATTCCAAAGGGAGAAAACGTTGGTGTAGTTTCAGAGGCAGGATGTCCAGGTATTGCAGACCCCGGTGCTTTAGCCGTTCAATACGCTCACAAGAACAATATTCAAGTAAAACCTCTTGTAGGTCCGTCTTCAATACTTTTAGCACTTATGGCATCAGGGTTAAGCGGACAAAAGTTTGCTTTTCACGGTTACCTTCCTATAAAAAAAGCAGAGAAACAAAAGGCACTAAAAAATCTAGAAAAAGATTCTTCAAAGTTATATCAAGCACAAATTTTCATGGAAACTCCATTTAGAAACACTGCCATGCTTGAAGATCTTTGTCAAAACTTAAATGGAGATACTAAGCTTTGTATTGCTGCCAACATTAATGCAGAGGATGAGTACATCAAAACAATGACAATCAAACAATGGAAAAAGGCAAAAGTCGACATCCATAAAAAGCCATGTATCTTTATCATACAGTCATAATTGATAAAAATTCCCCTAACACTGATACAAAATCATCAACAATAACCATTATTTGTTGCAAAAATATCGAAAATCACCCTCACAAAAAGGGTGATTTTTTAATTTACAGGGAACTTTTTTATTAAATCTTTAATCAAACTTCATTTTACCCTCCTTAAATTACAAATTACATAACAAATAAAGATTAAAATTGATATATCTGTAAATATTTAGTTATTTTATTGAAATATTTGCATTATAAATCAAGATTACCTTACTTTGTATCAACAATAAGGGAAAAAGGTATAAAGATATCAAACCCCGTTAAGTTGATATAATACTGTAAGGTGATGAAACTGGCAGACATGCCCTCCTGTCTCGGGGGTGGAGGTTCACGATAAACTTTAAGTAATGGGTTGACCACTAAACGTGCGATGCATACACGATTTGCTTAAAAGCTAAGTACTCCGTGAAGGTTCGAATCCTTCCCTTACAGCTAAACTTTATAATCGATAAAGTTTGAATTTGAAATACACTGTAAGGTGATGAAACTGGCAGACATGCCCTCCTGTCTCGGGGGTGGGGATCACACGATAAACACTAAGTAATGGGTTGACCACTGAAACGTGAGATGCACACACGATTTGCTTGGCCGCTAAGTGCTCCGTGAAGGTTCGAATCCTTCCCTTACAGCAGAATTATTTAAGAAGCTTTTGATGGTAACGTTGAAAGCTTTTTTTATTGTCAATTAAATCGACAAACTCCAGAATCGATTGTGCTGATTCAACAAAAAATCCAATATCAATATTTTCAAACGTATCGGTGGTTCGATGATAATGCTCGTGCTCTTCAACACCGAAATAAATAAACGGAATTTGATATTTATGAAACTCTCTATGATCTGAAGATTCTACCCAATAGTTTTCTGTGTCTCTAGCATTATCATGACCATATTTCATTTTCAAATGCTTACCTGAAGCAGCCTCATTTATCATTTTCTTATATTCATGATGATAATGAGTGCCAGAAACCCCCAACTCTGATTTATCAGAAATAGAAATCATATCTAAATTGATAAATAAGAAAATACTTTCATGGGGAAGTAAAGAAGATTCCACAAAATACTTTGATCCCTCACAAGCCATTTCTTCAGCATCAAAAGAAATAAATACTATTGGAATTTGAGGAGGTGTTTCTTTAAATGATTTTGCAATTTCGATTAATGCAGCAACACCTGAAGCGTTATCATCTGCACCATAATATGTATTCCCTCCAAAAATCCCCAAATGATCATAATGAGCACCAACTATTATGCACCCTTCTTTGGGGTCTTGCCACAGTTCACCCTCTAAATAGCCAATAATATTACTTCCATTCGCTTTCAAATTATATAGGCGATTGTAAAAACTGAAATCTTGCTTAAAACCATCAGGATGAAGGTTTAACAATCCAATTTCGCTAAACTTATCAGTAACAAATTCTTTGGCTCTTTCTCCACCTATAGTTCCTGTTTTTCTACCTTGATAAAAATCTGAAGACAATAATCTTGTATTCGTTAATAAGGCAATAGGATCAATCTTTCTGCTTTGTCCTGTTACACTAAAAGAAAAAAATAAGCAGGTAATAAAAAATATAGGAATACTCCTTTGCATGAATACTATCAATTATATTGTAGATAAGGAATCATCAATAATAGATCCTGTTTTTGTAAAGTCTTAATTCTTAATACATCACTCAAATCAGCGTAATCACCATGCTGTTTTCTATACATTACTATCCAACGAGCTTGTTTATAGTTTAAGTAAGGATGAGTAGCCAACTGTTCATAAGTAGAAGTATTGATATTAATCTTCTTGATATCTTCAGGATTAATATAGCAAAATTCGTTTAAAATTTTCACTTTTAAAGAATCTATTCCAAATACTTCTTCTAATTGATGAAGGGAATAAAAACTTCCTCCCAATCGATTTCTATACTTTATTATCTGATTAGCAGAATAATCACCTATACCTTTCAATTGGGTTAATTCGTTATGTGTTGCCTTATTTAAATTAAACTTTGATATAACTTTAGGTACTTCTTTTACCAACAATTGCTCTTGTTCTGGCAAATTGATATACTTTTTCCACTCCATAAATTGAGCTGAATCCACACCATATAACTTCAAAACATCATCTTTGCTCTTAAAAGAACCTCCACTTGTTCTATAAGCCACCATACTATTTGATAATTGATGGGAAAAACCCATTTCGAGCAATTCCTGCTTACTCACTTTATTGGGATCAAATCGTTTTGGGTTAAATGCTGTAGTAGTCTTCTTCTCTTTTGAATATCTAGTATACTTCTCTTTTTTCACCCACTTTCTCTTTTCTAATTTAGGTGGATCAATCTTCACATAAGGGCTTATTTGATCATATACATCATCAGTTAATAAATAGATTTTCTTAAGGTCCTCAACTGAATTAAACCTTCCTCCTTTTAATCTATATTTTACTATTGATTTAGCTACATGAGATTCTAAACCAACATCTTTCCATTCTTCTACAGTAAAAATATTAGGGTCAAATAAAGGTATCTCTTTGCTCTCCTTTAAATTATTTGATGATGCCTCAAAAACTATGACTGCAGGAGAAGGAAAGATTTTTTGATAAATCACATCAGCAAAAAGAAATAAAACAAGTGTTGGAACAAGGTAAATGATACTTTCAATTGATCTATAGTTAAGACCGAACCAATCAAATAGCGATTGAAAATTTGTTTTCATGAGAGAATGTTAAGCAAGTGAGAATCGTTTATTATGAGTGAGTATCAAACTCTAGTTTAAATTAAAAAACTAACTGAAACAAAAAAAGCACATGGTTTAATTTCTATTTAGACCATGTGCTTTTCAGCTATCTTTTATCGTATTCGTAAAGTCGATACTTTTCTATTATGTTTATCAACTTCGATGGGTATTTAGGATCGGTGGCATAACCTGCCTTTTTTAATCCTTTGGCCCAACCTTTATAATCTGTTATCTTCAACTTAAACAAAGGCGCGTACCATGATCTAGTTCTAAGAAAATTACCATGATCTTCGTAAGAGTCCAATACAGAATTATAGACTCTAAAACATTCGTTGGGTCTATCATCATCGTATTTATACGTATTACCAGACCAATTACCTCCACACTTAATTCCGAAGTGGTTATTTGTAGCTCTGGCTAAACTACTATTACCTGCACCAGACTCTAATAAACCTTGAGCCAAGGTAATACTCGCAGGTACCTTTTTATGGTGCATAGACTCAATAGCATAATCCTTATAATAATCAATATACTCTTGAGGAGTTAACTTTTTTCCTGGAGGTATTTTATGCTCTATCCCTTTTTTAGATTTTGGCTTATTCTCTTTGTTTGTATTCGATGATACAGAACTGTTATTATTATTAGAAGAAGAGGAACTTCCGCCATGTTTAGCCTGTAACTCTCTTTTTTTCTTTTCACTTCTTTGCTGGTAAGTATATTGACTTGACCATTGACATGAGGTGAATAAAAAAAGGCTAATAATAAGTGATATATATAAAGAGTGAATATTGTTTGTCTTCATCAAGCAAAAATAAGAGTAAAAAAAAGCTCAAGTCATTCTCTGACTTGAGCCTTAAATATACAAATTGTCTAGTTAACCTAAGTTTCATCAAAAGTAATTTCACAAGATGTGCTTACTTTTTAATGGAAATTAGCTTTATACTAATTGCTTTAACAAGCTAGTTAACGAACAATGCTTATCTAAATATGCTTTCAATTCAGCAATTGGTAATCTGAATTGCTCTGTTGTATCACGTTCACGAACTGTTACTGTATTGTCTTCCAAAGTTTGGTGATCTACAGTAATACAGTAAGGAGTACCAATTAAATCCTGACGAGTGTAACGTTTACCAATAGCATCTTTTTCCTCATAAGAAACATTGTGATCGAACTTGATTTCGTTCATCACTTCTCTTGCCTTTTCAGGAAGACCATCTTTCTTCGTTAATGGGAATACTGCTGCTTTAATTGGAGCAAGACCTGGGTGGAATTTCAAATAAGTTCTTGATTTACCCTCCACTTCTTCTTCAGTGTAAGCACCTGTTAGGATCGATAAGAACATACGGTCCAAACCAACAGAAGTTTCTACTACGTAAGGAACAACGTTTTTACCCAACTCATGATCGAAGTATTGTAACTTCTTAGAAGACAACTCTTGGTGAGCTGACAAATCGAAATCAGTTCTCGAGTGAATACCTTCTAATTCTTTTTGACCGAATGGGAACTTGAACTCAATATCCACTGCCGCGTTAGCATAGTGAGCTGTTTTCAAGTGATCGTGGAATACATAATTATCAGCGTTACCAACAGCTGTATGGAACTTCATACGTTGCTCTTTCCAGTATTCGTACCACTTCATTTCCGTACCTGGCTGAATGAAGAATTGCATCTCCATTTGTTCAAACTCACGCATACGGAAGATAAACTGACGAGCGACGATCTCATTACGGAATGCTTTACCAATTTGAGCAATACCGAAAGGAGGACGCTGTCTAGAAGTGTTCATCACATTCAAGAAGTTTACAAAGATACCTTGTGCTGTTTCCGGACGTAAATATACTTTGTTAGAATCACCAGCTACGGCACCCAACTCAGTTGAGAACATCAAGTTGAACTGACGAACATCTGTCCAGTTACAAGTACCAGAGATAGGACAAACGATATTGTTTTCTTCAATAATCGCTTTTAATCCTTCCATATCGTCTTCCTCTAAAGCGGTTTTAAATTTCGCTTCGATTTCGTCGATTTTCTTCTGATTTCTTAACACATTTGGATTCGTCGCTAAGAATTGCTCCTTATCGAAATCATCACCAAATCTTTTTTGAGCTTTAGTTACTTCCTTTTCGATTTTGCCTTGGTATTTGGCCATCAAATCTTCGATAAGTACGTCTGCTCTATATCTTTTCTTTGAGTCTTTATTATCAACCAAAGGATCATTAAAAGCATCAACGTGACCTGAAGCTTTCCATACTTTTGGATCCATAAAAATTGATGCATCAAGGCCTACAATGTTTTCGTGCATTTGCACCATAGAAGCCCACCAATATTTCTTGATGTTGTTTCTTAACTCAACACCATTTGATCCATAATCGTATACCGCTTGAAGTCCTCCATAAATTTCCGACGAAGGGAAAACAAAGCCATATTCCTTAGCATGGGAAACGACTTTTTGGAACATATTTTCTTTGTCTTGTTTTGCCATTTTCAATGATCTTTTCAAAAATTCAGCCGTAAAATTATAAAAACATGACGACTTAAACATTAATTTTTTCGAAATGAATGAAAATCATAAAAAAAGGAGATCATTTTTTTAATAAATGATCTCCTTTTTACAGAATTTTATAGTAATACTCAAAAATATTGAGAGTAACGTAATTAAGTATTTATAAATTTTATAAGATCATTAATAAGGTTTCTAGTTATTTCCAATAAATCAAGTCCTAAGAATTTATCAGAAATAGTCACCATAGTTATAGCTCCTAAAATAATTGGAACTAAAAACTTTAAAGCAAATATTGAATACTTACCTAAAATTGTATCACCAAAGCCTGGATTTCCTTGTTCTAATTCTTTTTTGAAATTATCACCTCTCCACACCCAAGCGGTATAAAGAGCAATAAAGAAACCACCTAAAGGTAAGAATGTATCAGAAGCTAGGTTCTCAATAAACGTCATAAAGTTGACCGTTTTACCTGAACTATAGGTAATGAAATTATTGAAGAAATCTACTGTACCATTTCCTAACATTGAAGGAATACCCAATAAGAATATCAAACCACCAACAATCCACACTGCTCTTGATCTTCTTACTTCATGCTCATCTACAACATAAGCTACAGGAACTTCTAGTAAAGATACCGTAGATGTTAAAGCTGCAAATGATAATAAAATAAAGAATGCTGCTCCAATTACTCTACCTAAGACTGGTCCTAATGATTCGAAAGCACTAGGTAAAACTGTAAAGATTAAACCTGCACCACCGCTTGTTCCTTGTAAACCTTGAGAATAGATAAATGCGAACATCATTAGACCTGCAATAAAGGCGATACCAACATCTGTTAGTAAGATCATTGCAGTAGAATGTGCTATATTATCTTTTTTACCAACGTATGAACCGTAAGTAATCAAGGCACCCATACCTAATGATAATGAGAAGAACGCTTGTCCCATAGCAGAGAATGCTACATCGAAAGTGATTTCGCTAAAATCAGGTACTAAGTAGAACGCAACACCTTCCATTGCTCCGTCTTGAGTTAAAGCATATCCCATAAGGGCTAAAATCAAAAACAATAGTGAAGGCATTAATATTTTAGAAGCTTTTTCAATTCCACCCGATACGCCTTTCATCACAATGTAAATTGTCAAGAACATAAATACAGATGAAAAAGCAAGGTTAATGTGCCAATCAGAAATAAACTGACCAAAGTTGGCTCCTATTTCGAAGTTACCAGCGATCATTTCCAAAGCAAACCCAAATGCCCAACCGGCTACTACATTGTAAAATGATAAAATCAAAGCACCAGAAAGTACTCCCATTTTACCAACTGCAGACCAATTCTTATGTCCATTTGTTTCAAATGCACCTACTGCGTTTTTATTTGTTTTACGTCCGATAGCAATCTCTGCCATCATCACAGGAAAACATAATAAAAAACAAAAAGCTAAATACATTGCTACAAATGCACCACCTCCTCCGTCTGCTACTTCGAAAGGGAATTTCCATATATTTCCAAGACCAACAGCTGAACCTGCTGCGGCTAAAACGAATCCTATTTTATTAGAGAAGCCTCCACGGCTACTTTCAGATACCCCCGCCATAAATTAAATAGTATAATCTGTTCGTAATAATTACAATGAGTAAACCAATCACTTGATATATCCTCGTTTAAATATCAAATGAAGCCGCAATAAACTACATCAAAGAAAGAGCTACAAATTTCGATGAAAAGTTATGTTAAAAATTACCACTTATTATGTTGATTTTACTTAAATCAAAATTTTATTCACTCAATAAAAATATCATCAAAATAAAATTTGCTTTTAGGCTAAGTATTTCAAAAAGTTGATAATATTATTCTGTTTGAGTGATTAATGATAATAGAAAGACGATGTATTGTCAGTTTACTACATCCTTATTACATGATGAATTATATAATAAGAATTTGAAAGTTATAAATACTCTTTTAAAAAGCCAACGTAAGACACAAAAAAAGACCCTAGCAATTAAAAAACTGCTAGGGTCCACCTGTGTTCAGTTAGGTTAACTAACGAGACTATGACTGTTTGCCACCGCCTCTGTTACCACCACCTTTTCTGCCACCACGGCCGCCTCTACGACGATCGTTTCCGCCACGCTTTCTATCGTTACCACCTCTACGGTTGTCACGACGTCCAGTTTCAGCAGATGGAGAAAGGTCACGCTTACCTAATACTTCACCTTTGAATACCCAAACTTTGATACCAATGATACCATATACAGTAAGAGCTTCAGACAAAGCGTAGTCGATATCTGCACGAAGTGTGTGCAAAGGAATACGACCCTCTTTGTAAAGTTCAGTACGAGCCATTTCAGCACCACCCAAACGACCTGAAAGCTTCACTTTGATACCTTGCGCACCGTGACGAACAGCGTTAGCAATTGCTTGCTTCATCGCACGACGGTAAGATACACGGCTTTTCAGTTGTTGAGCGATTGACTCACCGATCAATTTCGCATCAGTCTCAGGACGTTTAACTTCAGAGATGTTGATTTGAACATCTTTACCAGTTAAACGCTTCAACTCTTCTTTAATTTTATCTACCTCAGTACCCGCTTTACCGATTACTACACCTGGACGAGCAGTGTGGATAGTTAAAGTAACGCGCTTGATAGTACGCTCAATAACTACTCTTGAAATACCTGCACGTGGGTTCGGAAGACGAACTGCGATATACTTTCTGATCTTGTCATCCTCTACTAACTTGTCAGAGAAATCTTTTCCACCATACCAGCTAGACTCCCATCCTCTGATATAGCCTAAACGAAGACCAATTGGATTAATTTTTTGTCCCATGGGAAAAACCTAATTTTAGTTATCTGACTCGTTTGATTCTGTATCCTCAGCGACTACGTCGATAAGGCTTGTATTACGAGCGTCAACCACAACTGTAACGTGGTTAGAACGCTTGCGGATTCTGTGTGCTCTACCTTGTGGAGCTGGACGGAAACGCTTTAATTGACGTCCACCAGTTACAAAGATAGTTTTCACGTATAAATCTGCATCTTCTACAGACTCGTCAGGGTTTTTTGCTTCCCAGTTTGCCACAGCAGAAAGAATTAACTTTTCTACTAGAGGAGCACCAGCTTTCTGAGCAAAACGGAGAGTGTTCAGTGCATCGATAACTTGAGCACCTCTTACTGCGTCCGCAACAAGCATCATCTTGCGTGGAGCGATAGGGCAATTGTTAAGTTTTGCTACTGCTTCCATTATTTTCTGCCTTTATCTTTTTTATTGATGTGACCCTTGTAAGTACGTGTTGGAGCGAATTCACCTAGTTTGTGACCTACCATGTTTTCAGTTACATAAACAGGGATGAATTTGTTACCATTGTGTACAGCAAATGTGTGACCGATGAAGTCTGGAGAGATCATAGATCTACGTGACCAAGTCTTGATAACAGACTTTTTGCCAGACTCATTAGCTGCGTCGATTTTCTTTACTAAACGAAAATCAATATAAGGTCCTTTCTTTAGCGATCTTGCCATAGCTTAAATTACTTTTTCCTTCTTGAAACGATTAGTTTACTAGAGTACTTTTTAGTGTTACGCGTTTTTTGACCTTTAGCGTAAACACCAGTACGTGAGCGAGGGTGTCCTCCTGAAGATTTACCTTCACCACCACCCATTGGGTGATCCACTGGGTTCATTGCAACACCACGAACACGTGGTCTACGACCTAACCAACGCTTTCTACCTGCTTTACCTAAACGAACGTTCATGTGATCGCCGTTTGATACAGTACCGATAGAAGCAAAGCACTCGATAAGTACTAATCTTGTCTCGCCTGAAGGTAATTTAATTGTAGCATATCTACCAGTACGACCTAACAATTGAGCGTAAGCACCAGCAGAACGTACCATAGCAGCACCTTTACCTGGTTTCAACTCAATGTTATGAATGATAGAACCTACAGGGATCTCAGACAATGGAAGTGTATTACCTACTTCTGGAGCTACACCTGAACCAGACAAGATAGTCTGTCCAACTTGTAGTCCTTCTGGAGCGATGATATACGCTTTAGCACCATCTACATAGTAGATTAAGGCAATACGAGCAGTACGGTTTGGATCGTACTCGATAGATTTCACGATACCAGGGATACCATGCTTGTTACGTTTGAAGTCGATAACACGAAGACGACGCTTGTGTCCACCACCTCTATTACGAACAGTCATTTTACCTGAGTTGTTACGACCACCTGAACGGTGCTTACCAACAGTCAGAGATTTCTCTGGTGTACTTTTCGTGATTTCCTCGAAAGTAGGAGCGATTCTGAATCGCTGTCCCGGAGTTGTGGGCTTTAACTTTTTAACAGCCATTTTTCAAACTTTCGTATTTGCTCTTACGGGTTTCAGATAGGTTTTCCTGACTCCCATACACAGCAAATTGGTTAAACTTATATACTACTACCCGGAGTATTGCTACTCCGGAGGTATATTTTCAATTTTAGATTTCAGATCCTATAGACCTTCGTAGATGTCGATAATCTCACCCTCAGCTACTTTTACCATCGCCTTTTTGAAAGAAGATGTGTGACCGTTAATAACAGCCGCTTTTGTGTAACGAGTTTTTGATTTACCTGGTAGGATAGCAGTTCTTACTGCCTCTACGTTAACACCATACTTAGCTTCTACAGCTTGTTTGATCTGTACCTTGTTAGCTCCTTTAGCCACAACGAAAGTGTAAACACCACCTTCGTGAGCAAGTGCAGCCTTTTCTGTCAAGATAGGTTTTACTAATACTTGCATTATATTAAGGCTTAAAGGTTAGAAAATTTTTCAACTGCATCTTGAGCGATGATCAACTTGTCCGCGTGCAATACTTCGTAAGTGTTCAATGAATCAACAACTACTACGTTTGCTTTTGGCAAGTTTCTAGCTGACTTGTAAACATTATCGTTTTGCTCACCCAAAACTAGAAGAGTCTTCACGTCTGAGAATTGCAAGTTTGATAATACTTCTTTGTAAGCTTTAGTTTGTGGAGCCTCGAAAGAAAGAGTTTCCAAAACTGTTACATTGCTCTCTTTTGCTTTGTAAGCCAACGCCGAACGACGAGCCAATTGCTTAAGTTTTCTGTTAAGCGTTTGACGGTAGTTTCTCGGACGTGGTCCAAAGATACGTCCACCACCTCTGAAAACAGGTGATTTGATAGAGCCCGAACGAGCTGTACCTGTACCTTTTTGTTTTTTAAGCTTACGAGTAGATCCTACGATCTCCGCACGCTCTTTAGCTTTATGCGTACCTTGACGTTGTGCCGCCAAATACGCTTTTACGTCAAGATAGATAGCATGATCATTTGGCTCGATACCAAATACTGCTTCTGGTAAATCTACTTTACCAGTCTCAACGCCTTTTGAGTTCAATACTGCGATTTCCATCTACTGATTACTTTTCAAGGATTACGTAAGAATTTTTAGCACCTGGAATTGCACCAGAAACAAGGATTAAACCATCCTCTGGATACATTTTCATAACGCGTAAGTTCATCACTTTAACACGCTTACCACCAGTACGTCCAGCCATACGAAGACCTTTGAATACACGTGATGGAGTTGCACATGCACCAATCGCACCTGGAGCTCTTAAACGGTTATGCTGACCGTGAGTAGCTTGACCTACACCACCGAAGTTGTGTCTCTTAACTACACCTTGGAAACCTTTACCTTTAGAAGTACCTACGATGTCTACGAATTCACCTTCAGCGAAGATTTCATCCATTTTCAATACATCTCCTAGAGCTCTTTCCATAACTGGGTTACGGAATTCTACCACTTTACGTTTTGGTGTGGTACCAGCTTTTGAGAAGTGACCTTTCATAGCAGCGGACGTACGCTTCTCCTTCTTCTCGTCGAAGCCCACCTGAATAGCTGTATAGCCATCAGATTCTACCGTCTTAACCTGAGTCACAACGTTAGGACCAGTTTGAATCAACGTACAAGCGATGTTCTTGCCGTTTTCATCATAAATACTAGTCATACCGACTTTTTTTGCAATAAGTCCTGGCATTGTTCTTTACTTTAAAAATTAATTAATTAAACGCCTGAAATTCAACTCATCTACACCTAACTCTGTAAAGAAAAACTCGCATTGAACTCCCCGTCTGGTCCTTCAATTTGATGCCTTTCTTAGAGCCGTAACGATACAGTACAGCTTTCAAACGGCTTGCAAAGGTAATCATATTATTTTACTTCCCAAATTTTTATTTATACATCACTTAAAAACAGTGAGATAGGAGAACTTTATTAACAATTTGTTTATTTATATAAGGAGTTTTCATCAAAATGCCTTTTTTTGTATATCATTCATTATGAGTTAGTCATATTTTTACTCCTAACATTGCTACTTTTTGATAAGTAACACATTCTCAACCTTTCATTTTTTGACTATGAATACTAACAACAAAAAAAATAGAAGACATTTTATCAAACAGCTTACTAAAGTAAGTGGAGGTGCTCTAGTATCTGCTACTGCTTTATCATCTTGTAGCAAAGAAAACAATTCAGAAATTGTCAAAAGTAAAAAAAAAGAGAAGGTATTTAATTGGAAATGTGTAACGGTATGGCCTCCTAACTTCCCTATTCTTGGTGAAGGAGTAAACAATCTTGCCGATGAACTCAGAGAGCTATCTGATGGCCGCCTTAATATAAAGGTATTCGGAGGAGGAGAATTGGTTCCAGCTTTAGAATCTTTTGATGCAGTACAACTGGGTGCCGCACAAATGATGCATGGTGCTGCTTATTATTGGGCGGGTAAAATTCCTGCTTCCGTATTTTTCACTGCTACTCCATTTGGTATGACGACAAGGCAACAAAATGCATGGTTATTATATGGCGGTGGAAACGAACTTTGGAAGGAACTATATAATAAGATTGGACTAGAACCTTTCCCTTGTGGAAATACCGGCGTTCAAATGGGAGGTTGGTTTAATAAGAAACTCGAAACAGCTGAAGATCTTCAAGGAATAAAAATGAGAATTCCTGGTCTCGGAGGAAAAGTATTTTCAAGAGCTGGAGGTACTGCTGTAACAGTAGCAGGTGGTGAAATTTACACCAATCTAGAAAGAGGTGTTTTAGATGCGACAGAATGGATTGGTCCGTATCACGATTACTTAATGGGATTTCATAAAATTGCCAAGTACTATTATTATCCAGGTTGGCACGAACCATCGGCCACATTAGAGTTGGTTTGTAATAAAAAAGCATACGATAGTCTTCCAGAAGATTTACAGGAAATGATCAGAATCGTTTCTTTAAAATATAACGGTAGTATGATGTCTGAATTTGAAAAGTTCAATACAGAATACTTAGAGAAAATAAAGTCCGAAGGAAATAACGAGATATTACCTTTCCCGAAAGAAGTAATGGAGACTTTAAAACAAAACGCAGACTCAGTGATGTCCGACCTCATCGCATCAGATCCATTTGCTAAAAAAGTGTACGAAAGCTTCACTCAGTTTAAACAGAATATTAAACAATGGTCAACAATTTCAACTGATGCTATACAAGAGTACCTTTAAACCAATTATTATCTTACCTTTGCGTCACTTAAAATATTGATATTCATAATACATGAGCTCAAAATTATTAAACAACGTAAAGTCAGCGATCAAAGCTGCAGGTAAATCTTTTGTTTATTCTTCTCCTGAGGAGAATGATGACAGCCAAGCACAATTCCAATTCATCAGCACAAGAGATGGTGAAGAAAAAGTAATGGATGCCTTTATCTATACTTTAGAAATGGAATACGTAATGAAACTTCACGAAGAAGCAGTTCAACACGTCATCAACGAAAATCCAAAGTTTGCTGATGCTGACTTCGACGTAATGGATGGTCCACACATGGATGCTGTCGACGAAGCTATCGCTACTTTATCTAAAGACGATACTTACGATGTAGGTGAATTCGTAGAAGAACGTCCTGATGACGAAGAAGGTAACGGTACTCCTATCGATATCTGTTTACACGTTGAAGAAATCACTGATGAAGTAATTGCAAAATTCATCTCTGAATACAACGATGGAACTTTAAAGATCGACGAAACAGTGAGATCTTTCGAGATATAATATTTCTTGATTCAAGAAAGCAAAAGAGGTAGCACACACAGTGACTACCTCTTTTTTTATTAATCTCAACTAATATTTAAACTACCTATCTGAGGTTTTCTAAACTACCATTCTCTAATCAGACAGTTTTTGTTTTAATTCGAATGTGGTTCATTAGGCGCTGTATTACCATGAACAGGATCTGTATCTGAAGGTAAAACTGCATTGTCTGGTTCATATGTTGTTTCTGAATCTCCACATGACATCATCATAATTGCAAGGGCCAAAATAGAAAGTAACTTTTTCATAATCGTATCTTTATTTATGTTTTATTATTTGATCTATTACAAAGGTAGATATCAAACAACTAATAAAAATTGATGTATGATAAGAAAGTGAATTAGGTAGTTGATAGTAATTTTGATTATTAAAAAAGGTAAAGTAACCTAAGCTACTTTACCTTCTCAATAAGTATCTGATACTATCAATTAGTCTCTAAGACGACCGCTGATAGAATCTTTTACTTTCTTTTCGTCTCTTTGAATGAATTTAATCGCTAAACGGTTAAGAACAATAGAGAAAACTGGCAAAAAGAAACCTACTGCAGGTTCACCATTTGCTCCAGCTAATTCCGCTCCTTGATAATAACCGTAGTACATCATTAAACCTAAAGTAATAAAGATTAATAATGTATTTACAAGGTTCAATTTCACCTGCTTCATTCTATCTTTAAATGATAGTAATGAATATAAAGCGACCAATGCAGATATTGTTGCTACAACAGCAATAGCCATTGTGTTAATAACCCCTCCACTGTAAGTAAATTCTCTTGAAGTTAATACTGCTTCACCAGCACTCCAAATCGGAGCAAAGTTTACAGCAAACATGCCGACTACGATCAAGAATAAAAAGATCGATTGGATTCTTTGAATCATTTTTTAAGTTATTTGATAGTTTATGATAAAGGAATCTTGTTCACTCTATTATTGTGACGTCCTCCTTCAAATTCTGTAGAAATAAATGTATCTACAATCTCGATAGCTCTTACTAATGAAATAAAACGAGCAGGCATTGATAATACATTTGCATTATTATGCTGACGCGTTAACTGTGCCAATACTGGCTCCCAGCAAAGACCTGCACGAACACCTTGGTGCTTGTTCGCTACCATTGATACACCAATACCACTACCACAAATAGTGATACCGAATTCTACCTCACCATTTTCTACAGCCTCAGCCAATGGGTGAACATAATCAGGATAATCACAAGAATCTGTTGAAAAAGGACCGAAATCTTTTACTTCATGACCATTCGACTCTAAGTGTTCGATGATTGCTTTCTTGTATTCGTAACCTGCGTGGTCACCACCAATTGCCAATTTCATAATTGTATTCTAATTAAGTTTTAAAGCGTAATCTTTTTTGAGGAATTATCTCTCAAAATACTTCAAACGTTTTCTACGTCTTGCAAAGATATTAATTGTTTTATTACTTCACGATATGTTTATTGTAATAGAGCCTTATCGTTTTTTACCTCCTGTAAATGGAGGTCATAAAGCCAACTACCATGTTTGCGAGCAATTGTCTAAAAAGACACCTTTAACTTGCATCACCACCACAAACAATCCTGATATTAAAATCCCATTCAAGATTGAAAAAGTTTTCGGCGACAAAATTACAAAATATATAAATCCTTTCGTAGGATGGAAAATATATAAATCGGCAAAAAGGCTAAAAACAAAGCAAATTTTACTTAATCAGCCCTTTATGAGCTTATTAATCCTCCCAATTTGTCGAATTCTAGGTATCCCTTTTCTGATTTTCTCCCACAACATAGAATATACCCGCTTTAAAAGCATGGGTAAAATATGGTGGCCACTAATGAAAATGCTGGAATCGTTCGCTTATAAAACAGCTGATAAAGTCTTATTCATCTCTGAAGAAGACCGTCAATTTGCTATCAAGAATATTGGGTTGATGGAAGATAAATGCCTGAATATGCCTTATGGAACATCGGTGAATCAATTTCCTATTGATATAGCAGAGAGTAGACAAAAGGTATATCAATCCCACCAAATATCTGATGATACTTTGAGTTTATTCTATTTTGGTCCTATGGACTATGCCCCTAATCAAAAAGGGTTAGAAAACTTATTGTATCAGGTACTACCGGAAGTAAGAAAGGCAAATAAAAAAATACACCTGTTTTTAGCAGGCAAAAATATTCAAAACAAAGAGCTAAATTATATCCAACAATCCGATGATATCACTTGGTTAGGATTTGTAGATGATCTCGACTTATATATCAAAGGAACAGATGTAATGTTGAACCCTATTTGGATTGGTGGCGGTGTAAAGATTAAATTAATGGAATCTTTGTCATTAGGTGCTACTGCAATATCTTACCGAAGTGGAAGTTTTGGTATCAATATCAAAACGCTTGATGATAAAATTACTATCATCGAAGATGAGGATAGTAAAGCATTTGCTCAAAAAATTATTGAAACTCCTATTTTAGAGAAAAAAAAGACACCATTAGCATTCTACGATTACCATCATTGGGAAAAGATTATTGATAGAACGTTAACACAACTTTCATTGCAGCAAATATCCTCTTAATTTTGGGGCTTATACAATTACAACTATGACATTAGCAGAAACCATTTCAGACATTATTAATAAATCTCCATTTCTTCAGGAAGGAATTGCCGAGGGTATTGTGAACTACAGTGCCTTGGCTAGAAAATTAAATCCTGAAATCAATGACCTCATGCAAAAAGAGGTTCAGGAAGGTGCTATTGTGATGGCCTTAAAAAGAATGGCTCACAAAGTGGAAGCTTCTGGAATGGAAGATCAAGCCAAAGAATATATCCGACATATGGGTGATATTTTGGTGAGATCCGATTTGGTCGATTTTGCTTACAAAAACTCTCCGACTTTGATTGGGTGTCAGAAACAATTATTGGAATTAGTCCAAAATGTTACTGGCGATTTGTTTCATGCATCTTCTAAAGGTATGCACGAAACGAACATCATTACTTCAAAATCTTTTGCTCCAAAAGTAAAAGAGCTATTTGATGAGGAAGAAAAGCTAACAGAAATCCAAGACCTTGCAGCCGTGACGATGCGTATGCCAATGTCTTATGATAAAGATGCTCCTGGTGTATTCTATTTTATTTTGAAAACTTTAGCATGGAATAAAATCAATGTCGTTGAATTTATTTCTACTAAACACGAATTTTCCATTGTGATTGAAAAAGGAGAAATCAACAAAACATTTAACTTATTACATAATATGAAAAATGGATAATCAAAAATGTGAACAACATCTTGATTACCCATTACTATTTTAATATCCACCATCACTTATCAACAACTCCACCGTTTACAAACAATTTGATGTCGATAAATGAGTAGTTTCTTCTACTTATTTCTGTAATATCTAAATTCTGACCTTAATTGTGAATAACTTTTTATTTTCACTATAATTCATGGTAGTATTTTCAAAAAGTTATCAACATTTGTAGGTTAAATTGATTCTTCAGTAATTTTTGCTCCAAAATAGCTTTCCAATTCTTCCAATGTCGATTCTGTATTTTCAACATCTTTAACCACTTGACCATCTTCTAACATCACTATTCTAGAACTGATACCTGTTACATGTTGTAAATCGTGACTTGAAACAATGGCAGTTACACCTTCTTCTGATAGTTTCTGAATTTTTAATCGTAACCATTGCTGAGAGGTTGGATCTAAGTTGGCAAAAGGTTCGTCCAATATCAATAACTCTGGGTTACCTATTAACGCTCCCAAAATTCCTGTTTTGTTTTTATTACCCTTCGATAAATCCTTAATCATCTTTTTACCTGTCAGAAAATCATCACCATAAAAAGCTTTGTTCTGAGTTAAGAACTCATCCAAATCACCTTTCTTCCATTGATGTAAATTCGCAACAAATTCAAGATATTCTAATGAAGTCATAAAAGGTACCAAGAAGGAATCGTCTAAAAATGAACCTGTATATTTTTTCCATTCTTCTGATTTTGAAACTGCCGAATCTTTAATTTTTATTTCTCCATCAGTCGCTTTTATTAAATCAAGTAGTAAACTTAGAAAAGTGGTTTTACCCGCTCCATTATTTCCTACAAGACCAACAATTTCGTTCTTTTTGATATCCAGCGTTTCTACAGACAAAGCTGTTTTATCACCGTATTTTTTAATTAGTTTTTCTGTATGTATCATGATATTATTTATTGACTAAAGCCTTCTGACATTCTATATTTTCTCTTGTTAAATTGATTCACTAGTGGTTTAATCATAAAACCGTGGAATAATAAACCTAAAATTCCCACAGAAGAAACAATGATTAATGCGGTGTAGTGATCAAAAGCATAATAACCTATGGCATACAAAACAAGAGGAATAATCATTAATGGTAAATTGGAAATAAAATGCGATGCTTGCGTTCCTTGATAATTAAAGGCTGTTCCTTTATCTAATTCAATAGACTTTTTATTGAATGTACCAATAAAGAAAATCAACTTGAGATTTATTCCGATGTTGAATAAGTAACCCACAAAGATCATTAGGGCAAAGTTTAGATCAAGGAAAGCAAAAATACTACAACCCAAAATCATAGATATTGTGGTAATGCCTAAGTAAAAGTTATGCTTCGCTTTAATATAATCCTCTACTGTGAACGGTTGTGTTCGAATAAAATTGAAAAATTTCCCTTCCCATGCGTACATAAATTGACCAAACATTGCTCCTACTACTCCGGTAGTAAACCAACAAAAGAAAAATAGCATTACTTGCGCTTGATGTTCTTGAGTTTTTACGACGATCATTGGATAGAAAAGGAAAAGAAACACCATTACTACCAGATTTTTCAATCTTTTGTTTCTTAGAATCAACTTCGATTCATAGATCATAAAACTCTTCATGACAGAATCGCCTTTTATCAAATAACTCAAATCAAATGAAGAAACTTTCTCCTTATGAATTTCTTGATCTGTCAGTAATAATGTTTTGGACAAATTTAGAGTGATGAAATAGATACCCACAAAAAGTAAAATAGGGATAATGACCATCCAAGTTGATGTCACCACCAAATTAAAGTACTCTGCAAAGTAGGTTGAAAGTGGTAAATATCCTTTGATATCAACATAACCTAAACCTAAAATAGATAAAGTGATAATTAACCAAGGTATGAATGCTTTCCCTACAGTTTTCCCTATGTTATAGGCAAGAAAATTATTTATCAACACATGAAGTGTTATTGATATCAACCAAACTAAAGCTTGTATGCCATCTACGTCATTGATTACTGCAATAAAAAAGAAAGGCAAAAACAGAAAATAAGGTAGTACATTAAATGCACTAAAAAGCGATTTCACTTGAAGAAAATGAAGTAAGCTCGACCTTTTGATAGGTAAATACAAATAGGGTTTTACATCAAATGGACTTTGATTTTGAATAACTGATCTAAGAAACAGATCCAAAACAAAGTAATAATAAAGAAACTTACTTAGAGTAAGAGTGGCTACTTGAGTTTCATCATATTTCAACATGATGTTGTCCAAGAAAAAACCTAGACTTACTGCTGCTCCTCCAAAATAGAGCACCATAAGGGCCACGAAAAATTTAATGAGTACACTCTGAGCATCAAAGACGCTTCTACCTTTACCTTTTAGGTATAAGGAGGTTAGTTTTAAGATCATTTTTAAAGAGAGAATTTGTTTTAGTTGACTAGTTCATTTTCGAGTATGCGTTCGTCATAAAAAGAATAAATCTGAAATCGAAAAATATTTTCATCGATATCAGATAATTATGTTTATTGTATAAATAATAAAACGTTAGATTTATCAGAAAGTTACACTTATTAACAACAAACAAAAATGACTATAGACACCAATCTTCAATTTCCCATAGGAGAATGTCCTACTTCTTTTGATATCACATCAGAAAATATATCAAACTGGATTCATGTTATTGAAAGGTTTCCAAATGCAATCGAAGAACTCATCAAAGATATCTCAATAGATCAATTAAATGCTACATACCGTCCTGGGGGATGGACTGTAAAACAAGTCATTCATCATTGTGCGGATAGTCATATGAATAGTTTTATCAGATTTAAATTGGCATTAACAGAAGATACACCAACAATACGTCCTTATTTTGAGGATCGATGGGCTGAATTATCAGACTCCTTAGATAATGATGTTGATAGTTCGTTACTCTTATTAAAAGCACTACATAAAAAATGGGTAGTGCTCTTAAAAAGTTTAAACGATGAAGATTTAAAACGTGCTTTCTTACATCCTGAACATGGTCAGAAAATTAGTTTAGGAGAGAATATTGGGATTTATGCTTGGCATTGTGAGCATCATTTGGGGCATGTTAGGTTGGGGGTAGTAGGTAGTAGGTAGTAGGTAGTAGGTAGTAGGTAGTAGGTAGTAGGTAGTAGGTAGTAGGTAGTAGGTAGTAGGTAAGATCATCGACATAATAATAGCTTCCAAGATTTTGGGGTTATTTTTCGTGGATGCATTATTTATTTCTCCGTCTTTGTAGAGGTGGCCTTGGCCCCTCGTTACACGAATTATTGGTCTACATTATTTGGGCATCTGTAATTTCTGAGATATTGGATTTTCCATCCACATCCACGTCTCCAGCGAGGCGGCCTTGGCCCCTCGGGGACCATCGGTTTACGAAGATATAACTACATTGGACACCAACAACATTCTCATTTGATATATGCACAAACAAAAAAAGGTTAGCCAACATCTTGTGTTAACTAACCTTCTATATTTTAGGAATGTGGCGCCGACTTACTCTCCCGGGGGTTAACCCAGTACCATCAGCACTGTAGGGCTTAACTGCTCTGTTCGGAATGGGAAGAGGTGAACACCTACGTCATTGGCACCATCAATGTCTTAATATCATTGACTGTGAACAGTAAAAACTTTGTCAGTGTCCCCATCAGGGGACACCAACCGAAGAAAAGCTTTCGGGCGATTAGTACTTCTCAGCTTAATCCATCTCTGAACTTACACTTGAAGCCTATCAACGTCATCATCTATAACAACCCTCATAAGGAAATCTCATCTCGAGGTGGGTTTCGCGCTTAGATGCTTTCAGCGCTTATCCGCTCCACACATAGGTACCCGGCGATGCTCCTGGCGGAACAACCGGTACGCCAGAGGTGTGTCCAACTCGGTCCTCTCGTACTAAAGTCAGAGCCTCTCAAATTTCCAACGCCCGCAACAGATAGAGACCGAACTGTCTCACGACGTTCTGAACCCAGCTCGCGTGCCACTTTAATGGGCGAACAGCCCAACCCTTGGGACCTTCTCCAGCCCCAGGACGTGACGAGCCGACATCGAGGTGCCAAACCTCCCCGTCGATATGAGCTCTTGGGGGAGATCAGCCTGTTATCCCCAGAGTACCTTTTATCCTTTGAGCGATGGCCCTTCCATGCGGTACCACCGGATCACTATGTCCCACTTTCGTGCCTGGTCGAGATGTCTCTCTCGCAGTCAGGCTCCCTTATGCCATTGCGCTCTTCCGACGATTGCCGACCGTCGTGAGGGAACCTTGGAAAGCCTCCGTTACTCTTTTGGAGGCGACCACCCCAGTCAAACTACCCACCAAACAATGTCCGGGTTCAAAACCCGTTAGACCGTCGAACAGGAGAGGGCGGTATTTCAACAATGACTCCAAAACGCCTGGCGACGCTCCTTCACAGTCTCCCGCCTATCCTACACACTCCTGGCCAACGGCCAACGTTAAGTTGCAGTAAAGGTTCATGGGGTCTTTTCGTCCCGTTGCGGGTAAGCGGCATCTTCACCGCTACTTCAATTTCACCGAGCTCATGGCCGAGACAGCGTCCAGATCGTTGCACCATTCGTGCAGGTCGGAACTTACCCGACAAGGAATTTCGCTACCTTAGGACCGTTATAGTTACGGCCGCCGTTTACTGGGGCTTCAATTCAGAGCTTCGTGTTACCACTAACTCCCCCTCTTAACCTTCCAGCACCGGGCAGGTGTCAGGCTATATACTGAATCTTTCGAGTTCGCATAGCCATGTGTTTTTGTTAAACAGTCGCCTGGACTTCTTCGCTGCGGCCTCTTACAAAGTAAGTAGGCGCCCCTTCTCCCGAAGTTACGGGGCTAATTTGCCTAGTTCCTTAGCCATGAATCACTCGAGCGCCTCGGGTTACTCACCCTGACCACCTGTGTCGGTTTGGGGTACGGGATCCTATAACATAATCTTAGAAGGTTTTCTTGGAAGCGTTTCATATCGTTATCAGATTGGCCGTGGCCGCTCTGTACTGTCTTGTTTCCCCAAGTCGTGCGCATTTAACTACACAACCTATAGGTACGCAATTCAACGTACTAATCCGTCAGTACGCAGATACTTCATCACTCCGTCACTCCGTCGATGATATAGGATGCTCAGGAATTTTGACCTGATATCCATCGAGTATGCCATTCGGCAATCCCCTTAGGTCCCGGCTAACCCTGGGACGATTAGCGTCGCCCAGGAAACCTTGGTCTATCGGCGGGCAGGTTTCTCACCTGCCTTATCGTTACTTATGCCTACATTTGCTTTTCTAAC
>NZ_CP003560.2:4487500-4645000 GCF_001682195.2 Flammeovirga sp. MY04 | reverse complement strand
CACGGAGTTAGCCGGTGCTTATTCTTATGGTACCGTCAAACACCCCCGCAGGGGTGGGTTTCTTCCCATACAAAAGAACTTTACGACCCGAAGGCCTTCATCGTTCACGCGGCATGGCTGGTTCAGAGTTGCCTCCATTGACCAATATTCCCTACTGCTGCCTCCCGTAGGAGTCTGGCCCGTATCTCAGTGCCAGTGTGGGGGACCTTCCTCTCAGAACCCCTACCCATCGTCGCCTTGGTGAGCCGTTACCTGCACCAACTAGCTAATGGGACGCATATCTATCTCATACCGATAAATCTTTAATTATTAAGCAATGCTACTTTATAATACTATGGAGCATTAATCCGAATTTCTCCGGGCTATTCTCCAGTATGAGGCAAGTTATATACGCGTTACGCACCCGTGCGCCGGTCGTCATCAATCTGCAAGCAGATCATGTTACCCCTCGACTTGCATGTATTAGGCCTGCCGCTAGCGTTCATCCTGAGCCAGGATCAAACTCTCCGTTGTAAAAATCTTTAGATCTACAATCAGATCAATGTTGTTAAATACCTGTCTCTACGAATAAAAGAAATTTTCTTTTGGGATCCGCTTTCGCTGATCTTGTAATTACTTTTCAATACATCAAAAGAACGTTTGAGATTACTCTCAGTGAACTCTGTTTCAAGTTTTTAATGGATAAACACTTGGGTTTATCCGTACATTAAACCGTTGTTTAATGTGCCTCTGTTTTTCAGAAGCGAGTGCAAAGGTAAGAACTTTTTATTTAACTTCCAAATGTTTTAAGGAAAATTTGAAGTTTTTTGAAGCTTTCAAGATCAAGTACTTAAGGTTAAAACCGTTGTTTTTCGATTCTTAAAGGATAAACACTTGGGTTTATCAGTACATTAAATTTCTTTAATGTTGCTTCGCTTTTCACTCTTCCCTATTCACTTTTTAAAGAGCCTTTCCGTTGAAAGGCGAATGCAAAGGTAAGAAGAGATTTTTAATCTGCAACACTCATTACAATTCGTTAAGTTTTTCGTTAACTTTGTAAGAATATCGCTGTTCTTCTTTACAATCTGTCAATCCCAAAACACCTATACAAATGCTTTGTTTTTGTTGGCCTTCCGTTTGAAGGGAGTGCAAAGGTAAGCGCAGTTTTTTATAAAGCAATACCTATCACATAATTTTAGTTTAAATAAAATTTAACCCAATCATAACATCCTAGAAAACAAATACTTTAGCACTGAAAAAAATCCAGTGCTAAAGCTAAATTTACCCCAAGAAAGAAATTAATACCCCTGCCGCAACTGCAGAACCTATAACTCCTGAGATATTAGATGCCATTGCATATTGTAAAATATGATTCTTGGGATCGTGTTTTAAAGCCAAATCATTCGCTACACGAGAGGCCATTGGCACTGCACTTAGTCCCGTTGCTCCAATAAGTGGATTGATTTTCTTTTTAGTAAAAAGGTTAAAAATCTTTACGGCACATATTCCTCCAAGAACAGAAATTGAAAAAGCTATAAAGCCTCCTACCAAAATCATCAACGTTTCCTTTTGTAAAAAAGAAGCAGAATTCATCGTTGCTCCAACACAAAGTCCTAAAAATATGGTCGAAGTATTCATTATTGTTGAAGATGCCGCTTTTGATAAACGATCGGTAGCCGTTCCAATTTCTTTTACCAAATTACCAAATAGTAATGCACCTAATAATGGCACAGAAGAAGGAACCAATACTCCTACCAGCAAGAATAGTACAATTGGAAAAATAATCTTCACCTTTTGCAAATGCTTAATCGGTATAGTAGGATGTCTTTGATCTTGAGATTTCATATTAATCAAAAACTCTTCTTTGGTAATTAACCTGTTTGCTACCATCGGAATGATAAAAGGAACCAATGCCATATAAGAATAAGCCGCAATTGCTATGGGGCCTAATAAATGCGGAGCTAACTTAATTGTGGTGTAAATTGCAGTTGGTCCATCAGCTCCTCCAATAATTGATAACGCTCCTGCCTCTTGAGGTGTAAATCCAATCATAATTGAAAATACCAAAACAGTGAAAATACCCAATTGTGCAGCCCCTCCAAAAAACGCTAACCTTAAGTTTCTCAACATTGGGCCAAAATCTGTCATTGCTCCAACACCCATAAAAATCAAAGGAGGAAGTAAACCAGATTTAATCAATGCATAATAAAGTAAATTAATAATACCATATTGCTTGGCTATTTCTACTAATGATAAATGAAAAATTCCATTATCCTCTGTAGAAGCCACCACAGACATTTCTGCCCCAGGAATATTTGCTAACAAAACTCCGAAACCAATTGGGATTAATAATAGAGGCTCAAACTTCTTCACTATTCCTAGATAAAGTAAAACACCACCTATAATTAACATCAATACTGCTCCAGGGTCATCTATGAAGCCACCAAACGAAGTCATTTCATAGAGTTTTATTAAAGTCTCTTTCATAAGCTTCTTCGTTTAGTTTACTGTAAAATCATCAGATTTTCATCCTCCTCTACGTCTTCTCCATCATGATGACAAATCTCTTGAATCACTCCTGATTTATTCGCAGCAATTGCATTATAAACTTTCATCGATTCTATATAGCCAATAATATCACCTTCCTTCACTTCATCACCAATCTTCTTTGGCTGTTCAGATGATGTCTTCGTCAAGAAAAACTTACCTTCCAATGGAGCTTGAACAGATTGCCCAATTTCTTTAGTGACTTCTACTTTCGCTGGCACTAATTCTTGTTGATGATCTCCTACTTCCTTTTGACCATAACCAATTTTCACATCAAATGATTGCCCATCGACAGTAATGTTTAAATGTTGTGGTCTTTCCTCCACCACATTATTTGATACTACCACAGGCTGATCCTCCGTTTTCGACTTTCTTTTGGTGACATCGTCAACAAATGCAGCTTTTGCCTCTCCACTTTTATATGCTCTATACTGAGCAGGATGCATTGCAAACTCAAACAACTCTTCATTATCTTCCCCAAATTCCCATTTATTTTTCAGCATTTCATCACTTGCCTTTTCCAGTTCATCTCCTAGTTGCTTATCATGAAACTCTTGTGGATCCCCATCAAAGAATTGTCTTTCTTGAGCATATGCCAGCGCTTTGATTTCATCAGCAACTTCTCCAGGAAGTTTACCCGATTTACCCAATAACATATCCCATGTATTATCATCAATTAAAGTCCAACGTTCCTTACCTTTAATCAATTGCATCACATTCATCAAAGCTGTATTCTTAACATATTGAGAATAAGGAGTAACAAGTGGCGGATAACCGAGCTTAGGCCAAATGAATTTCACCTCATCAAAAAGCTTAATCAACAACTCGTCTTGAGTTAAGGTTGGCTGATCTCTTTTAGACAACCACTTGTTGATACTACTTAGATTATTTTCCAAATCGGCCATCAAAGAACCCATCATTCCTCCAGGTAGACCCGGCCCGATAAGGAGAGAATTCATAAATCTATTTTTAGGATTGATATACAGCCCAAGGAAATCATCAATAAACTCTTGAGTGAGTCGCCTTACCTCCATATAAGCATTCATATTGATATCCGGAACAATGAACCCTGCATCTTTAAGCATTTCATGTGCAGTAATCAAATCAACATGTCCTGTACCCCATGACAATGGCTCCATTCCGACATCAATATATTCCACCCCAGCTCTAGCTACTTCCAAAATAGAAGCAGGTGCAAAGCCAGGTCCTGAATGTGCGTGATATTGAATGATGGTTTGAGGATTTTTAGCTTTTATTCCTTTAACTATTTTACCTAAAGATTCTGGACGTCCGATACCTGCCATATCTTTTATACAAATCTCATCTGCGCCTACATCGATTAAATGATTAGCTAAATCCACATAATATTCTACCGTATGAACAGGAGAAAAAGTAATGGATAAACTAGCTTGGGCGATCATCCCTCCTTCTTTTGCAAACCGTATAGAGCGTTTTAAGTTTCTTGGATCATTTAATCCACAAAAAGACCTTGCGATATCCGTTCCTTGTTTTTTCTTTAATCGGAACATCATTTTTCGCAACTCTTCAGAACACGGACTCATCCGAATTCCATTTAATGATCTTTCCAACATATGCGTTTGAATACCCGCATCATTAAATGGTTTCGTCCAAGCTCTTACCGCTTTATTCGGATTTTCTCCAAACAATAAATTGATTTGCTCGAAACCTCCTCCATTGGTTTCTACCCTACTGAAACATCCCATATCGACAATATGAGGTGCTACTTTCGTTAATTGATCTACTCTAGGTACGTATTTCCCTGATGATTGCCACATATCGCGGTACACCAAAGAAAATTTAATTTCTCTGCTCATTTTTAATGCTGATTAGGTTAAGGTTAAATTTTGTTCTTAGTTGATTTTGTAATTTCTACTACTCTTCCTTCTCCTTTTGTAGCGATTGAAACCGATGCGGAAAGAACGGCTACCATCTGAGGAGAAACTAAAGGCCCATTTTTTGGATTGATCGACTTTTTAGTTGGTATTTCTTCCGGTAAATAAGAGTTTGTGATGTTAATAATTAGCTTACCGGATAAAACAACCATCGTTAGAATAGTAAATACAGTCCCCATCCCAACCACTAAAAGCAGCAGGGCTGATTCTAAATTTTCCATCATAATTTATTATTGGTATGTGTTGTTTCTAAGTTCTAGTTGATGTTGTCTTTGGATAAAAATCAATTTATAGCTTATCAATAAATTTTTAAGTGATGATTATCACTGAATTACATCAATTAATATTAGTGTTATTTCTACATTTATTTTTTATATGAATAATCACTTCATCCAAGACAAAAAGAGCAAATTGGAAAAGAAATTAGTATATTTATAGCTTACTATTTTTCGAAATATGGATTTTAAATTAATAGCCGATTTTAAACCTATGGGTGATCAGCCCGCTGCCATTAAACAATTAGCAGAGGGAGTGGAAAGTGGAGAGGAATCTCAAATTCTTTTGGGTGTGACGGGTTCTGGTAAAACATTCAGTATAGCGAATGTTATCAAAGAGACTGGCCGACCGACATTAATATTGAGTCATAATAAAACACTTGCAGCACAACTTTATGGAGAATTCAAGCAATTCTTTCCTGAAAATGCTGTAGAGTATTTTATTTCCTACTACGATTATTATCAACCTGAAGCCTATATTCAAACCACAGATACATTCATTGAAAAAGATTTAATGATCAATGAAGAAATTGAAAAACTTCGATTGGCTTGTACTTCTGCTTTACTATCAGGTAGAAGAGATGTGATCGTTATTGCTTCCGTTTCTTGTATCTACGGTATCGGTAATCCTGAGGAATTCGGAAAGAATGTTCTCAAACTAAGAACAGGGATTGAATATCCTCGACAAAAGTTACTTCGCGATTTTGTAGATATTCTTTACTCCAGAAATGAAATGGAATTTAACCGTGGTAATTTCAGAGTAAAAGGAGATACAGTTGACATCTATCCTGCCTATGCGGATTTTGCTTACCGTATTATTTACTGGGATGATGAAATTGAAGAAATTCAACGTATCGATCCAATCACTGGTAAAATGCAATCTCGTGAAGATGGTATCACCATTTTCCCTGCCAACCTTTTTGTGACAAGCAAAGACACAGTAAATGATTCTATCGTTCAGATTCAAGATGAAATGATAGAACAGATCAGATATTTCGAAAAAGATCAGAGAGTATTAGAATCTAAAAGAATAAAAGAAAGAACTGAATTTGATTTGGAGATGATCCGTGAATTAGGTTATTGTTCTGGTATCGAAAATTACTCAAGATTTTTTGATAGAAGACGTCCAGGTCAACGCCCCTTCTGTCTCCTTGATTATTTCCCAGACGATTTCTTAATGGTAATCGACGAAAGTCATGTTACTCTACCTCAAATTCGAGCAATGTGGGGAGGTGACCGGTCTAGAAAAATTTCGTTGGTCGATAATGGATTCCGTTTACCTTCAGCTTTAGACAACCGACCACTTACTTTTAATGAATTTGAAAGTATCGTAAGTCAGAGTATTTATGTAAGTGCTACTCCTGGCGATTACGAATTACTAAAAACAGAAGGAGCAATTACTGAACAGGTAATTCGACCAACAGGACTTTTAGATCCAGAAATTGATGTTCGTCCAACCTTAAATCAAATTGATGATTTATTAGAGGAAGTCACAGCTACCATCGAAAAAGGAGATAGAATTTTAATTACCACACTGACCAAGAGAATGGCGGAAGAATTATCCCGATACTTAGATGATATCGGAGTCAAATCGACTTATCTCCACTCGGAAATTAAACCTTTAGATAGAGTAGAAATTCTAAGACAACTTCGTTTGGGTATCGTCGATGTACTTGTTGGAGTAAACCTCTTGAGAGAGGGATTGGATTTACCAGAAGTTTCTTTGGTGGCTATTATGGATGCAGACAAAGAAGGTTTCTTAAGAAATGAGCGTTCATTGATACAAACGATCGGTCGTGCTGCCCGTAACTCGGAAGGCCGAGTAATTATGTACGCAGATAAAATGACTAAATCGATGACGAAAGCGATTAGTGAAACCAAAAGGCGTCGTAAACTTCAGCATGAATATAATTTAGAACATGGTATTACTCCTACAACTGTAAGAAAGTCACATGATGCAATTTTAGAGCAAACTCAAGTTGCAGATAGAAAAGTTATCACTAAAGAATACCAAACTGAGGAAGAAAGTCAAGCAAAAGCAGCGGAAGAGGCATCAACTTATCAGGAAAACAGTAAGTCTGCTAATATTAAAGAACAACTTGCTCAAGTGAAGAAGGATATGGAGAAAGCAGCAAGTAATCTTGATTTTGTAGAAGCAGCGAGGTTGAGAGATATAATGTTTGAACTCGAAAGGGTGAAGAATAGTAAGGTTTAGGTAGCAGGTAGCAGGTAGCAGGTAGCAAATTTAAGATATAAGTGATCCCATTGGAATGTATTTTCTGATGGGATTTTTTATAGGTAGGATTTAGGAAGTAGTAGTTAGGAGTTTTTGATGCCCATTATTCGGTGTAATCAAATGGACTGAAGAAGCTTATGTATTTATTGAAAACCCCATAAAATATAAAAAGAGGTTATCTATTGCTAGATAACCTCTTAATATATGTGCTCAACTAATGTTGAGAATCAATTACTCAACGATTGTAGTAACTTGACCTGCACCTACTGTACGTCCACCTTCACGGATCGCGAAACGAAGACCTTCCTCCATTGCGATTTCCTTTTGAAGATCAACTGTGATAGTTACGTTATCACCAGGCATTACCATCTCAACACCGTCAGGTAGAGCGATAGTACCAGTTACGTCAGTTGTACGGAAGTAGAACTGAGGGTTGTAACCTTTGAAGAATGGAGTGTGACGACCACCTTCTTCTTTTGAAAGAACGTAGATCTCAGCAGTAAACTTCTTGTGAGGAGTTACAGAACCTGGCTTACAGATTACCATACCACGCTTGATGTCTTCTTTGTTGATACCTCTAAGAAGGATACCTACGTTATCACCAGCTTCACCTCTATCCAAAATCTTACGGAACATCTCAACACCAGTAATAGTTGATGTTAATTTGTCACCAAGACCCATGATTTCAACTGCGTCACCTGTGTTAGCAACACCTTTCTCAATACGACCTGTAGCTACTGTACCACGACCTGTGATCGAGAATACGTCCTCTACTGGCATTAAGAAATCCTTGTCTACGTCACGCTCTGGTAGAGGAATTTCAGTATCAACAGCTTCCATTAATTCTTCAACTGTTTTTACCCACTTATCTTCACCGTTCAATGCACCTAATGCAGAACCACGAACGATAACAGCGTCCTCATAACCTTTAGACTCAAGTTCTTCAGCTACTTCCATTTCAACTAGCTCAAGCATCTCTTCGTCGTCTACCATATCCGCTTTGTTCAAGAACACAACGATTTTAGGTACACCAACCTGACGAGCTAATAGGATGTGCTCTTTAGTTTGAGGCATAGCACCATCTGTAGCAGCAACTACAAGGATAGCACCGTCCATTTGTGCAGCACCAGTTACCATGTTTTTCACGTAATCGGCGTGACCTGGACAGTCAACGTGTGCATAGTGACGGTTCTCAGTTTGGTATTCAACGTGAGAAGTGTTGATCGTGATACCACGTTCTTTCTCTTCTGGAGCGTTGTCAATTTGTGAGAAGTCCTTTTGCTCAGCAAGACCTTTGTTTGCTAAAACTGATGAAATTGCCGCAGTTAAAGTAGTTTTACCGTGGTCAACGTGACCGATTGTACCAATGTTCAAATGGGGTTTCGAACGGTCAAATGTTTCCTTAGCCATCTTTTCTAAAAAGAATTATATACAATTAATAGATTTCAATCTTCAGATTTTGAAAGCAAAATCGAGCTGCCGAGGAGATTTGAACTCCCGACCTCTTCCTTACCAAGGAAGTACTCTACCCCTGAGCTACGGCAGCTTATGCGAATACCGCAATCTAGCTAGGCAGATTTACCGATTTTCCTTAAAAGGTATAATTAGAGATCTGAAGAAAACTAACTATACTTTTCTCAACAAACGCCACTGTCCGAAGACAACTTTGCCTGTTAATAGTGGGAGGGGCAGGATTCGAACCTGCGAAGCCGAAGCAACGGATTTACAGTCCGTCCCATTTGACCGCTCTGGAACCTTCCCAAGGCAAGATTTTGAGTACCAAAAAGTGGTTCTCGTATCTATTCGAGATGCAAAGGTAAATTGATTTTCAAAAACTTCAAACATCTAACTAAAAAATAGATAGATTTATATACGTTAAAATAGGTTTTTATTGGATAAGTGATAATTACAGTGCAATAAAATCTATATCCAAACCATTAAAAATCAATACGTTGCAATATATATTTTTCTATTTTAAATCTTTGTTAAGAGTATGCAAACAAACCTTTCTAAATCAAAAATTTATTCAAGTTTTTTCATTTTAGGTAATTATTTGGGTTTATATTGTATTTAAAGTCGGAATTTATGGTATTTATTTCGTTCTCAGTAACAAACCTTCTCTTAGAGATGCTGAAGATATAAATAATTTTCCTAAAGACAATTTATCTAGGACACATTTTAGTAAACAAGAAGCCGGAACGACCATATCTACCCTCTGAGGAATAAGTCCTTTTATCTTAAAACGTTCTTCTCTATTCCATCCCACAAACTTCTCATACATTTCATCATAATCGGAATTATCTACCACCTGCACATCCTTTGCTGATACATTATTATATGCACCATAAACTTCTTGAATCGTATGGAAAGTACCTGCCGCTCCAATAATTTTCTTTGGTTGATATTTTTCGACTGCACCCCAAAGCGACATCAATCTGTTCTCTACATAATCAAATAATGCTTCTTTATCTGATGATGTAATAGGATCTACCTTACAAAAGGAATCAAACAATCGTTGTGCCCCTACTTCAAAACTTTCTTTCCAAAGCACTTTTTCGCTATCACAAATAATAAATTCTGTGCTTCCACCACCTATATCCATAATAATAGCAGTGTCTTCTATTGATATATCAGACCTTACACCATAATAAATCACTTCTGCCTCTTCATCTCCTTGAATGATATTTACATCAAAATTAAACTTTGATTTAATCGCTTCACGAAATTCGACTCCATTCTTGGCTACTCTTACGGCACTTGTAGCGGCCACTTCAGTAGACACCACATCATATTCACTTATTATTTGATGAAACTTTCCGAGTGCATCAAACGCTCTTTGCTGTGCCTCTTCTGTGATATAGCCATCGGAGATACCTCCCTTTCCTAATCGAACAAAAATATCTTCAGTATATAATTTCTTTATCTTATCATGACCTTCCACTTCTCCTATTAATAGCTGAAAAGTGTTGGTCCCCATATCAATTGATGCTTTTCTTTGTGTCATTTCTGATAGATTTAAATGAACTACCTTATATTTGCCCCAAATTAGAAGATCAAATCAATGAAAGAAAAACTTTTTATCTTTTTAAAAGGATTAGCTATGGGTGCGGCTGATGTAGTACCCGGTGTTTCTGGAGGAACAGTTGCATTTATTACCGGTATTTATGAGCGATTATTAAATGCAATTAATTCTATCGACCTTGAAGCATTAAAACTATTATCGAAATTTAAAATCAAGGAACTTTGGGAAAAGCTAGATCTTAATTTCTTACTTCCATTATTTGTAGGTATTGGCACAGCGGTATTCTCACTCGCTAAATTGATGAAATATCTTTTAGTTCATGAACCTATCGGGCTTTGGTCTTTCTTCTTTGGATTAATCATCGCTTCTACTTTGCTTGTTGGAAAACAGGTGAAGAAATGGAATGTGGCCACGATCATAGCCATTATTATAGGTGCAGTACTTTCGTATTGGATCACCATCGCCACTCCTAGTCAGGCTCCTGAAGGAATGATTTATATCTTCTTCGCCGGTATGATTGCTATTTGCGCCATGATCCTTCCAGGTATTTCTGGCTCATTCATGTTACTATTAATGGGACAATACGATCAGATTATCTCTGCGATCACAGACTTAAATATTAAAGTAATTGCAGTATTCGGAGCGGGTGCAGCGATTGGTATCACTAGTTTCTCTAGAATATTATCATTCTTATTAAAGAAGTATCACGATTTCACTATTGCTCTTCTATCGGGAGTAATGATTGGCTCTTTAAATAAGGTATGGCCTTGGAAACAGATCTTGAAGACTTATATAGATCGTCACGGAGAAACGAAGCCATTAATTGAGAAGTCTATTCTACCTCAACATTTCGAGGGTGATAATCAGTTGATCTTAGCAATTGTGTTGGCTATTGTTGGCTTTGTGTTGGTGTATGGAATTGAGAAGTTTGCTTCTAAAGATACTGAAGTAGCATAAACATCAACAACTTGATATAAATGAAAAGGATACCCCATAACAAGGTATCCTTTTTATATGTCGCAATTTTAAAAGAGTATTTGATGTTTACATCAAACTACAAGTTCATTTTGAAAATTCACTGCTTTCAAACGATCCACCACTACATCTTTAATTAATGGCAAGACTTCTTTCATAATAAATGGAGGATAAGCATTCATCCCTGCTTCATTCATTCGCTTCATGGCTTCTTGCATATAAGTAGTGTGCACTATGGTTCCGATATTAATCTTACTCATACCCATGGTGATTGATTTTTGAATATCTAAATCAGGAATACCAGTACCCCCGTGTAATACTAAAGGAGCAGGAATAGCTTCTGCTATCTCACCTAATCGCCCAAAATGTATTTTAGGTTCTTGAGGAGTGAAACCATGAGCCGTACCAATACCTACTGCCACAATATCAGGTTGTGCTTCTTCGTATAATTGCTTTACATGAGAAACCGAGGCTAAGAAATCATCATCTGATTTCACTTCTACGCCACGACCTAGAATTTTACCAATTTCAGCTTCAACAACTACATTAGCTGACTTTGCATAAGCGACTACTTCTTTCGTCATCTTAATGTTTTCCTCCAATGCTTTTTGAGATCCGTCAATCATCACAGAATCGTAACCGGCATCGATAGCCGCTTTACATTGATCGACCGAAACACTATGATCCAAATGTAAATACACTTTGTTTTTGGCATTCAAACGTACTCCTTCTACCATTTTTGTAAACACTTGTGGTGTAATCAAATCGGCAACTGGAGGATAAGTCATGACCATTACATGCGTATCCATCTCGTTGGCTGCTTCAACGACCGCCTGTAAATCATAATTATCATTTACATTGAAGGACGCCAAACACCTTTCTGTTTTTCTATATGCTTTGAAGAGATCGAGCAATGATGCGAAATCCTCTGAAAAATTCTTTTCCATAATTATAAGATGATGTGCGGGCAACATCAAGTAGCTGCCCCGTTATTTAAATGTCTATTTGATTATAAACTATGACCATATAGATGGTCTAAGCTTTTTGGAATATCAATTTGATTCACCCCCAACCAGTGGTTTAACGTATCCAAATCTTTTAAGAAATGTCCTCTACCAATAATCCAGTGATGATCACATCCATTATTCAATACAGCCGAAAGCACATCTTTTGACTCGTGAATTTCTGGACGAACTTCAGCATAACTTCCTCTAAAGGCCATTTCTGATGGTAAAATTTCTCCTTCGAAGTTAAATACTCTAGCTCCATCAGGGTATTGGTATTTAGCAATAGTTACTGGTCCCGTTTTTTGCATAAACTCAAGTAACATTCCCATGCTGCTTTCAACACTGAAATTCTCTAGGATACTATGGTTTCTCACTTCAAATCCTGTTGGCTCATTAATTAATTTTGTTGGTGCTCCGCCACAGTGCCAGAAACCAATTCTGTTATTACCTTGATCAATTAATGACAAATCAACTAATGTTGGAAGACCTTCTGTTAAAGTCACCTGATTCATCACCACCATTGTAAGCAATGCTCCCATATCCGATTCATCAGCTACAGGAATACCAATATCTTGGATTAACGCACCTGCTCCATCTCCAGCGATTCCATAATGATCGAACAACTCTGGCCAGTTCTTTAAACCAATACCAATATAATTTTGCTGTCTAGAGTAATCTGCAACCGCCAACGACAAACGAAGTGATTTATTAATTTGATTAGGGGTAACATTATTGAATTTACAAGCCGGATGATACAACAGTTTTTCTCTGATTTCATCGATATCAGACTCTTTAAACTTCTGTCCGTGCTTCCAGATCGTTTCGAAGTCTACACGATCTACGATCAAACCGTAACGTTCTAAAAGAGCAATCTCATTTAATTCACAATCGTAAAAACCAGGTACTCTAAATCCACCGACCATACCGATCATACGTTGGTTCATCGATGCTTTAGCATATACTGCTTTTGCGAACGGCATAATTCGTTCTTTAAGGTGCTCTGATTTTGGGTTTTCGAACAACCAAGAATATTTCACCTTACTTGAGCTTAAAATATTCAGCAAGAAGTTCTGTCCACAAAGACGATTGTTCACTAATCGTCCTCCTGTTGCCTCATCATGCGACCAACTTAAAACAGGAACTGGATGTTGTACCAACCAACGAGCCAATGTAGCTGCTAAGTCGCCCGCTATATAAGAACCTTGATATACAACAATTGCATCAACTCCTTCTTTTTCTTGACTTTGAAGCCAAGCCAAAATATCTTCTTTTGTTTGAATAGGTTCTGATGAGCATGTCAATTGAAAATACTCATTTGGTAAAGCCAATTGAAGGTTTTCTTGAGCTACTCTGTAATTTTTTTTGATAGAAGCCCAATCAAAATGTTCCTCAAGGCCAATGCCTACCAAACCGACTTTTGCTACTTTTTTAGGTGCCGCAGGTTGGATAAGCTTTTCAAATAAGTCGCTTACGATTCCTTGTTCAATTGGGTTTGCTGCTACTGCTTCCATAATGATTGTTGTTTATTCAAAGAGTTAATAATTTATTTTTGATTGAATGAAGTCTGCTTTATACAGTTTCTTCTAAAGAAGGAAGGTTTTCTTCCATATATGATCTACTTGGGAAAGATGTTCTACCTCCAAATACCTTTGCCACTTGAGAAGCAAAGAAACTTCCGTAGTTCATTCTATCTCTTAATGATTTTCCTTGCAATACTGCCGAGGCATATGCGGCATGAAATGCGTCTCCACACCCTGTGGTATCTACTACTTCTACTTTATAGGAAGGTTGATGAACAATTATACCTTTATTATATGCATATGAGCCATTCACTCCATCTGTCACAACCACTTGTCCCTCCGTCATTGAAGCAATTGTTCTGACACAGTCTTCTATATTATCTTTCTTGGATAGTTTTTGTGCACATGTTAAAGGAAGTATAGCATGTGTGGCTAGTCCGACCATTTCTTTCATCAAAGACTCTTCTGCTGCCTCCATGTCTAATACCGTAGTGATCCCTTTTTCTTTTGCCAACCTTAATAGATGCAGGTTAATCTCTGTATCATACCCATCCACCAAAATCAATTTTGTTTGCTCTAACCATTCTTCTTTAAAGTCTGAAGGTTGAAATGATGAATAATTGTTCATAGAATAAAGCACTGTTCTTTCTCCTGTGTCATCAATTTGAACTATAGCTATTGCAGGTGTTGCTCCTTCTTTCTCTATAAATAATTGATGATTCACCCCGTGTCTTTCCAGTTCAGCTCGGGCTATTTGACTTAAAGTATTATCACCGAAATACCCTAAGAAACTTATATCATGTCCTAAAGCAGCAATACCACTAGCTGCATTTCCTGCAGGTGCCCCGCCTTGTACAATTATCTTTTCACATTCAGTTTTTTCGCCATAAGGAATCTCATTCGGTACGGCAACAAGTAAATCGACTACATTGAGTCCGCTACATATCACTTCCATACTATTTTGCTTTAGTTTAACACAAAATTATGGTGTGATATTTACGTTTAATAAATTCAATATTTTACGATTTATGTACTATATTGTCCAATACTAAGAACAAACAACAGCGAACTAACAATACACTAAAAAAATGAGAGCAAAACTAGAAGTAATCCCTAAACAAGTAGATGAGTCAATTCACTCTTTTCAATTCGAAGAAACACACTTTAATGCACCGTGGCATTATCATAATGAGTTAGAATTAACTTATATATTAAAAAGTAGTGGAGTAAGATATATTGGAAATAGTATTCAGCAGTTTCAATCAGGAGATCTAGTTTTAATAGGTCCTTCTTTACCTCATGCATGGAAGAATGCTAAAAATTATGATCAAGGTGCCTCTTCTGTATATATACAATGGAATGCTGATCAGTTCAATAATCATTTAAAAAACATCAAGGAGTTTTCTAAAATTGATTTACTATTAGAAAAAGCGAATGGAGGAATCATGTTTACCCAATCAAAGATTACTGAGGAGATTGGAAAAAAAATGAAATCACTAAACCAACTATCTGATATGTCTCGGTTAATTGTTTTTCTCGATGTCTTACATCAATTATCTGAATTAAAAGATTACAGTATCCTTTCCGAACCTATTGATAAAACTTCTTTTCAAAAATCGAGTAAACGAGTTGATAAGATTATACATCATATAGAAAATCATTTTCAATCTCCAATACAGGTAGATCAGATGGCAGAATTATGCTGTATGACCAAGTCATCGTTCTGTAAATTCTTTAAAAATAGATTTAAGAAAACATTCACTCAATACTTAAATGAGTTTAGAGTACATAGTATTTGTCAGGAATTACAAGAAACCAATGAGCCTATCACTCAAATAGCCATGGACTGTGGTTATGAGAATATGTCTTATTTCCATCGACAGTTTAAACTGATTATGGGGATGACGCCAGCGGAGTATAGGAGGAAGATTATTGAGATTAGTTAGAAGGTAGCAGGTAGCAGGTAGCAGGTAGCAAAATTTACGCTCTTATTTTTAAGTAATAGGTAATAAGTAATAACTAAGGGAGAGAGTTTTTACTTCGGTTAGGGAATCGAAAGCCCAGAGTTTTAATCATGTGGAAGGTTTTTAAAAAGTAAGAGGTAAGAGGTAAGAGGTAAGAGGTAAAAAGTAAGGATTGAATCTGTCAATAAAAATACAATAAGCTTAATAAAGATCTATTCCTTACGTCTTCGTTAACGAGGTGGTGCAACCCCTCGTGATGTCTCCACAACTCAATTAACACTAAATCTTAAACACAAAAAAAGGTCAACCATTTCTGATTGACCTCTGCGAGCGGGTGACGAGGCTCGAACCCGCGACCTACAGCTTGGAAGGCTGTCGCTCTACCAACTGAGCTACACCCGCATGATGTTACAAAGAAAACAGTTCTTTAGGGACATTTCCAACAAAACAATCAGATACTTTTTAAAAATTACGGTAAGTGATTGTTTAAGAGAATAGAAATTATTTGTTCCTTTCTTTAGAGAAATAGAAACGTATTAAAATAATAACCCTTAGAAACGCAAAAAGGTCAACCGTTTCCGATTGACCTTTGAGCGGGTGACGAGGCTCGAACCCGCGACCTACAGCTTGGAAGGCTGTCGCTCTACCAACTGAGCTACACCCGCGTACAATGTTGTGTGGGAGGGGCAGGATTCGAACCTGCGAAGCCGAAGCAACGGATTTACAGTCCGTCCCATTTGACCGCTCTGGAACCTTCCCAGATTAAGTAAACATTGTGTGGGAGGGGCAGGATTCGAACCTGCGAAGCCGAAGCAACGGATTTACAGTCCGTCCCATTTGACCGCTCTGGAACCTTCCCAGATACCTTCGGATGTTTACTTATTCTTCACACTCATTGTCTTCATCGTGACCGTTTGTCCCGATTGCGAGTGCAAAGGTATAGCATGAATTCAATTCTGCAAAGAAATCTACAAAAAACTTTTCTAAAGGAATGTAAACTAATTGAGAGCTAACTTATTAAAGTATCAATTATTTTATCTCAAAGTTTCTTACAAACGTTCTATCATCAATTTGTGCACGGATTACATACAATCCTGGATTAAAATCAGAGAGTATGTATTGCGTCTTTAACTCTCCTTTTAACAATTTTAATTGCGCAGAATAGGAGTCATCGTCCTCAGATTCTTTTTTCATGGAGAGTTTTACTTCTTCGTTTTCGCCAAAAAAGCCATTCACCTTTAGTGTATCACTTTCTACAGCCACCTCAAAAAATGGTCTTTTATAAGAAATGTCAGAATCAAAAATTTTCATTGTAGTACTAGAAGTAAGTTTAGACACCTCTCCATATACTGCTTTTCCATCCAATGCAAATTGAAATTTATAAATACCTACTGGAAGCTTATTGATTTCATATTTCCTTTTTAAATCTCCAATTTCTCTAAAGACTTCCCAAAAAACAGTTTTATTACTTCTCTTTACTGATAATTGAAAAAATGAATCTTCCACAGTAGTTGATGAGGCGAAAATATTTATTACACCATCTTTCATAACGATACAATCACTCAGATTTTTTTCTTGAGCATGCAAAATGTTTAAAAAACCAGTAACAAAAATTAAAATCAAAAAATTTTTCATAAAAAGAAAAAGGAATAATTTAATACGGATATTAGCAGTACATATATAAATAATGGGTAGCAATATACATTTATTGTCTTTAAGTGACTGTATATTAATATGAATTAAGAAAAAATTTCACATTCTTATTTGTTTATTTATTTCAAGTATCTACCTTTGCATCTCGGAAATTCGAGGTGATTATGTAAACCACTGAAAATAACCGACAAACGGGCATAGCTCAGCTGGTAGAGTTACGGTCTCCAAAACCGCAGGTCGTGGGTTCGAATCCTACTGCCCGTGCAAATTTAAATTGAACTTCTTATATTTAGCCGTTCAATTCATTTTTAAAACTTAGTATCAGAAAAAGTTGTTACGAATCAGCAACTTTTTTTGTGTGAAAATCGAAAGAATTATGAATAAAGTAATTCAGTTTATTAAAGAGTCATACACAGAAATGACAGACAACGTATCTTGGATGTCATTTAACGAAGCAAAGGATAGCTCAATCTTAGTATTAGTTGCTTCATTAGTGTTTGCTCTAGTGATTGGTGGAGCAGATTCATTAATCAACGCAGCTTTGGAGTTTATCTACAAAGCGATATAAGTAATTTATTAGTTAAGAAACCTCAACAGATTAAACTAAAAAGCTATGGGTGACCTTAAATGGTATGTAGTAAGAGCTGTAAGTGGTCAGGAAAAGAAAGTGAAAGATTACCTTCTTAAAGAGTTGGAAAATCAAAAACTTGAAAATTTCATCACAGAAGTTATCGTACCTACGGAAAAAGTATATCAAGCAAGAAAGCAAAGAGATGGCAAGATTAAAAAGATCGCTGTCGAAAAGAATTTGCTTCCAGGCTATGTTATCGTCCAAGCTGATTTAACAAACGGTGAGGTTCAACACACGATTAATAGTGTTCCTGGTGTCATTGGATTTCTAAACGCGGATACGAAAGATCCGACAGTGCTTCCAAAACCAATGCGCGAGTCAGAGATTAATCAGATCCTAGGCAAAGTCGATGAGTCGGACGAAGGCGAAGTTAAACATGATACGTCTTACTCTGTCGGCGAAACAGTACGTGTTATGGATGGTCCATTCTCTGGATTCTCCGGAAGCGTAGAGGAAGTCTTCGAAGAGAAGAAAAAACTCAATGTCATGGTGAAGATCTTTGGTCGTAATGCACCAGTAGAACTCGATTATAAACAAGTAGAAAAAGAAGAGTAAAATGGCAAAAGAAATCGAAGGTTTCCTGAAGCTTCAAATTAAAGGTGGAGCAGCCAATCCGTCGCCGCCAGTAGGTCCTGCGTTAGGTTCGAAGGGTTTGAACATTATGGATTTCTGTAAACAGTTCAACGCAAGAACACAAGACAAAGGGGGGCAATTATTGCCTGTTTTAATTACGATTTACAAAGACAAGTCTTTCGACTTCGTAATCAAAACTCCTCCAGCGGCAAACTTAATCCTGGATGCGGCAAAAGTTAAAAAAGGTTCATCAGAGCCTAACCGTAAAAAAGTAGCGAAAGTTACTTGGGATCAAGTTAGAACGATTGCAGAGACAAAATTACCAGACCTTAACTGTTCTACAGTTGAATCAGGTATGAAAATGGTTGCGGGTACGGCTCGTAGCATGGGTATCACAGTAGAAGGAACAGCTCCTTGGGAGGCTTAATTTTACAAGAATTAGTTTTTAATCATGGCAGTATCAAAAAAAATGAAAGAGGCTCTATCTAAATATGATAGAACTCAAGAATACACGCTGGAGAAAGCTACAGAACTTGTGAAAGAAATCTCTTTCGAGAAGTTCGACGCTTCTGTAGACTTAGACGTGCGTTTAGGTGTTGACCCACGTAAAGCGGATCAAATGGTTCGTGGTGTGGTAACTCTTCCTCACGGTGTAGGTAAAGAAGTTAGAGTTCTTGCTCTAGTTACTCCAGACAAAGAAGAAGAAGCAAAAGCAGCAGGTGCTGACTACGCAGGTTTAGACGAATTCATCAAGAAAATCGAAGGTGGATGGACTGATATCGACGTAATCATCACTATGCCAACAGTAATGGCTAAAGTAGGTCGTTTAGGTAGAGTTTTAGGTCCTCGTGGTCTAATGCCAAACCCTAAAGCGGGTACAGTAACATTAGAAGTTGGTAAAGCTGTGAAAGAAGTGAAAGCTGGTAAAATCGACTTTAAAGTTGACAAAACTGGTATCATTCACACTTCAGTTGGTAAATCATCTTTTACTGCTGAGCAGTTAAAAGAAAATGCAGCTGAGTTGATTCAGACTTTATCTAAGTTAAAGCCTTCATCGGCTAAAGGTACATATTTTAAGAGCGTAACGATCTCTACAACTATGGGTCCTGGTATCAAAGTTGAAAAGAGTTCTATCGATAGCTAATTATGACAAAAGATCAGAAAGTACAACTCGTTGAGGACTTAAGTCAAAAATTAGCGGCTTGTGATTACTTCTACATCGTAAACAGTGCTACTATGACTGTTGATGAAGTGAACACTTTCCGTAAGGCTTGTTTCTCAAAGGGTATCGAATATCAAGTAGTCAAGAACACGCTAATTGCGAAAGCTCTTGACAAATTGGATACACAAACTGACTACGCAGAACTTAAAGAGGGTGCTCTTAAGGGTATGTCAGGTATCTTGTTCTCACCAGAATCTGGTGCTGCTCCAGCGAAAGTTCTTAAGGACTTCCAAGCGGGTATGCCAAAAGATCGTAAAATCCCAGCATTGAAGGCAGCTTCAATCGACGGTGGATTATACGTTGGTGAAAACCACTTAGAAGCATTAACAGCAGTAAAATCAAAAGCAGAGCTTATTGGCGACATCCTTGGATTGTTACAATCGCCTGCTAAGAACGTTGTTAGCGCTTTACAATCTTCAGGACAGACATTATCTGGCTTGTTGAAAACGCTAGAGGAGAAAGGAGAGTAATATAGACCTTTCTAACCAACCTCTTGCAACAATGGCTTTAGAACGTTACGCCTAGTTGCTTCCATATATATAAATCGTAACTTTATTTAAAAACACATTTTAATTTTACAAAAATGGCAGATTTGAAAAAATTCGCAGAAGAGTTAGTAAACCTAACAGTTAAGGAAGTACAAGAACTTGCTGAGATCTTGAAAGAAGAGCATGGTATCGAGCCAGCTGCTGCTGCTGCTCCAGTAATGGTTGCAGGTGGTGCTGAAGGTGGTGCTGCTGCTGAAGAAAAAACTGAATTCGACGTAATCTTGAAGTCAGCTGGTTCAGCTAAATTGAAAGTAGTTAAAGCTCTTAAATCAGCTGCTGGTTTAGGTTTGAAAGAAGCTAAAGAATTAGCTGATTCTGCTCCAGCTCCAGTAAAAGAAGGTATCTCTAAAGAAGAAGCTGAAGCGTTGAAAGATGCATTAGCTGCTGAAGGTGCTGAAATCGAAATCAAATAATTTTAGTTTGATCTAAAATTAATCGATATAGATATAAAGGGTGATCCGAAAGGTTCACCCTTTTTTTGTATCTAATATCAAAAAAAAACAACTCATGAAAACTTCATGAGCTATCTTTTGGAATCGTTAGTTTATACTAGCTTTATTAATTGAAGAAATTAATTATAAATCTTTTTTGAATAGATCTTAGCCCCAAAGTAAATATGTATAATATTGATACCTTGATAAAGATCTGTTTTACTTATTTCAAAGTAATTATTCTCTGAACCTTCAAAGTGTCTCATTGCCCCATTAGATGAAATTACTGTATACTTTATATTTTTTATTTCATCTCCAAGCATAAAAGCAAAACGATCTCCATAAGTGTACACTTTAACAATATCTTGACTTTGTCCATCCAATACCATTAAGGGGCCATATACTGTTTCTGTTCCATCAAAATCAACTTGAATAAGCTGATAATAAATTTTACCTGAAGCTTCTATATTACTATCTACTACTGAATAGCTCAAAGTAGTATTTGAATTTCCAGCCCCCTCCTTTCTTTCTATTTCAATCCAGTTTATTTTGTCATAAGATTTTAATAAAATGAAATAATCATTATTTATTTCTTGTGCCGTTTTCCATAGGATTATATTTTTAAATCCATCTTTTTTCACCTCAAAAGAAATTAATTCTACTGGTAAATTGATATCACAAAAAGATCCTTCTTTTGTAAAACAAGCACCTGTAATTTCGATTGTTGGAGCATTAAATACTAAAGGAGTGTAATGACCATCATAAAAATTCCCCTCAACCACTAACCTTGTTCCATCACCTGCTATCTCTATTTGTCCACTACCTATATCTAACCTTGTGAAATTATCGTTTACAATGAGTTCACCTCCATTTTTTAGAAATAGGTTCCCATTATCAACATTCATATCGTCTTCGACCTCTAAATAGCCATAGATTTCAATTTGAACATTGGCTTCTTCCATATTTAAATCGCCAAGAATATTAAGCACTCCATTAGAATTAACTATTAATCTTCCATCAGCTTCTAATTCCATGTAGATGCCACCACCAATATTCGTTGGAAGGTCGAAATCAATAGTTAAAGACTTTGAGTTACCCAAAATAACTTTATCACCTAATATGGGATATCCTGTACCCCCTCCAACTCTTGTCCAATTACTTGTATTTTGCCATTCTGTCCAAGAATTGATTTCTTGATCTCCATTTGGGTAATAATTCACAGCCATTAGTTGTGTAGAAACAATAATGCTTGCTAAAAAAAATAGTAGTTTTTTCATAGTTAATCGTTTTTCATTTCATACTGTTAATCCAGTTTCATTTCATGTTTCTAACTTAAAGTAATGGCAAAAAAAAATCGGTTCATTTTATAATATGAACCAATTATTCCTTGTACCAATAGATAATGTGGTACATTGAAATTAAAAAAGCCACTTCATTTCTAAAGTGACTTTTATATAATTATTCTAAAACTTATTCTCTATTTAATCATTTCATAATCCCACTTTTCAAATGCATAATGCCAGTGTTCATTCACTTTGTCTATGACATCTTGTGGGAAATTATATTGATGCTTCTTATGCGTTCCCAAACCATTTAAGTACTCTTCCATTAATGGTTTTACAGAATTGAAATCACCAATATTTAAATCACGATAAATATCTGATAAATACCCTATGTTATCTTTTGAAAATTCTTCATACTTCACTTCAACAAGATTTCCCTCTGGAATTAAAGATTTATCACTTTCATATTTATCATACATCTTTGTAAATACTTTTAAGATATTATCTGATAATTGGTCGTCAGTGATTTCTTGAAATTTCTGACTAGGAAGTACTCCCTTGAAAAATCTAAATGTTGAACCAAAAACTTCATATGGATTTCTATATATATAGATAAACTTGGCATTAGGAAATACCTTAAGAATTTCATCAACTCTAGCCGTATGAGGAGGGTTCTTAGAAAGAAAACGTTCACCTTTTGTTTGCATCAAAGCTAATTTTGCAAAACGTAAATATTCATCTCTCCACTTTTGTTTCTTTTCCTCAGACAAACCTTTACCTAATAAGAATTTATCAAATATCTTAAGTGTATCTTGAGGGAAGTACCAAAAATAGTAGAAACTCATATCATGAATATTACCTAAAGCAAATTCTTCCTCTTGTGGAAAAGCTGGATCTAATTTTAATCCATCAGCTGGACGTTCTTTAGGCATAAATATTTTCATCATTGCTGTAAAAATATTTTTCCCAAACATTAAGGCATTTGGAAACACACTTTGAAAAGTATTCACAAAACCAAACTGAGGATCTTTAGCTAATAAATTATGCAAATGGGTTGTTCCACTTCTCCAATGACCTAAAATAAATACTGGATCTTTATCTATTGTTATGTTATCGGCCTTACTGTAAAGCAAGTTCTGATTTATTTTCTCAACTGGATAACATAAAGTACTAATCAATTTTGCCTTATTAAACTTATTCTTAAACTGAGGTTCAATAGTATAGTCTTTTTCTATTTTATTAAAATTAGCGAGTGAACTACCTGATAATGTAGCCATATCTAACTTATCGAATGAAGCCATAATTCTTTTCGGATTACTTTAAAATTGAATAAAAGATAAATATTAAAATCAAATAATTGATATATCCCATGTAAATATACATAGGTACTAGATGTTTTGATACCTTATGTAACGTGATAACTCTTCAAAAAATTAATTTGATTTACATTTATTGTTACATTTTGTACACCTTCTAACAAAATTTAAACATATGTAAGTTTATCAAGTAATGTCAACTTTTTTAGAGAAATTGAATTTTTTATTGAGTGAGTATCTAAGCACGTAATTTTACTTATCTTTTATTTTATTTATCACTATTCCTATACGTACTATTAATATTTAACTAAATGTAATTGAATTTGTTAACTAATATTGTTTATTAAAATTAATTATATTAGAATTGTATCAACATAAAAACGGAGTAAGAAAAATAACGTCTTTAACCGTTTTTATTACACTTTATTAAACAAACAGACTAACATTACAAACATTTTTTTATTCTGTGTTAGACAAACTTTCAACTAAAGTACTAAACTAGAAGACACAGATTTTTTGAAGCAATTAACAACGACAATCAAATTGTCGGATTACTACTAGGTAATTACTTCACAAACTTCAACTCACAAAAAAGTGGTAGAAAACAATTCATGTTTGCTACCACTTTTGTTATTTATAGAAGTTTGTATTACCCTACAACCACTTCTAACATATCTCCTAATAAATATTTTTTGACCATATCTTGAACTTGCTGTGTTGTTACAGACTGAATTCTACTTACATATGTATCGTAGTAGTCGAAGTTCAATCCTTTCTTATATAATCCTTTTGTTACCTCTAACAAGGAAATATTAGAATTAATAGACATGATAAAATTACCTGACATATAGTTTTGTACAGTTATTAATTCTTCTTGGGAAATAGGTTCTTTACCTAATTTTTCTATTTCTTTATAAATTTCGGTTGTTGCTACGTCTCTTAATTCTTTTTTTACATCAGTTGCAATTAAAAAATACCCTTGATTTTGTTCATTTCTAAACGATGAATGAATTCCGTAAGTAAGCCCCTTTTCCTCTCTAATGTTTTTCATCAATCTAGACCCAAAATACCCTCCAAGCATTTCATTCATCACTGAGAACGCTTCTAAGTCATTATGAGGCAAAGTAAACGTTGGGCAACCTATTCTTATACTAGATTGTACAGATCCATCCTTTGCGTCATATATTTTTAGTTCATTCGAATTAATTTTATCGACAAACTTAGGATATTTTAAAATAGCACTTCCTTTTTTAATTTCAATTTTTCCTAACTGATCACTTAAAATCTTTAAGCATGAATCATCAAAATCACCTGATATGAATATTTCAAAAGGTGCTCCAATGATTTGATCGTTGTAGTATTTCTGAACATCATCTATTGAAAATTGAAGTATCTGTTCAGCTGATAATGTAGATCCAAAAGGGTGATCTTCTCCATAAAAGGATTCTCTGAATTTCTTAGTGGACAGATATGACGTTTTTTCTTCTGCTAGTTTTTTCTGCTGAACAACTACTTGAACGATATGACGAAATTCTTCCTCAGAGAATTCAGACTCTTTCAAGTATTTATTCACCATTGATATCACTTCTCCAAAATACCTTTTTAAACAATGACCTGTTAAGGTAAATGAGTCCAAGTCGTTAGATACATTAATAATAGCTCCATAAGAGTCAAGATACTCATGAATTTGAGCACTATTCATCCCCTTAACTCCTTCTCCTATCATTTTTGAAGTTAAAAATGCCGTTCCCTTCACATCCTCTACCAACTTCCCTCCTTTTATTACAATTGAGAAATGTAAAATAGGTTGTGCATTATTCTTTATGGCAAAAACCTTACAAGAATTCGGGAGTTGATATTGTTCGGGTTTTTGTAAAGAAAAATCAACTAATTGAAAAGATTCAGGTGCGATTGTTCTATCTAAACTATGGTTCATATTTGAATAAAAGAAATGCTTAAATATTATCAGAAATTCAATTAATGAATTACTGAACTCATGTTGGGAAGATTCAGTTAATATGGAAAAAAAAGGTGAGGTAAACTATTTTACCTCACCTTTTATTAATTTTTGATGTTGATTAGATATCATCTGCATCTAAGACATCATTACCTCCTGCTGGATTATATGATTTTTTCTTCTTGAGTGAGTTCTTCCCCCCAAAGTTAAAGGAGAGGGAGAATCGTAATGTATCCTCAAGAGGATTGTTTCTTTTGAATGATAGAAGGTAGGCAAAATCTAGTGTTACGACTTGGTATTTAATACCTAAACCTAATTGCATATATTGTCTATCACCTTTATCTGGATGCTCATAGAAATAACCCATTCTAGCTGCAAACATATCGTTATACCAATATTCTGCACCCACACTCCACATAAATTCTTTCATTTTTTCTGAGAATCCACCTGGAGCTTTTGTCAAACCATTAAACATCCCTTCTAAAATACCTACTGATCTAAAGTCATAAGTTGAATCTGGTGTGGGCACCAACAACTTGTTCACATCTACACCAAAAGTCAATTTATTGTAAGCATCAAGATCTAAAGTCAATGATGTACCTAGCTTTAAGTTAGTAGGTAAAAAGTCTTCTTGCGAACTAGCACTATAATTCATCTTTGTACCAATATTTGATACATTCCATCCCCATGCAAAAACGCCTGAATATTGTCCGATTTGAACATCAGGATTTCTAAAGTAACCAGAGATATCAGCGGCAAAGCCATGTGCTGGTTTACTATCTACATTACCACCTGATAATGATCCAGCTAGATTACTGTAGATATAACGTGCTGAAACGGCCATACTATAGCGGTCAGATAATTGCATCGCAAAATGACCATCAAAAGAATATTCTCTTGGATTGAATAGTTGTAATGTATTACCATTGTCGTCAGTAAACTGAATACTTCCTAAATCAAAGTAACGCATACTGAATCCAACAGTCTGACGCTTATTCAAACGTTTATAAGCTGAAAGATAACTTAAAGACATATCGCCAACAATCTTTTGTAGCCAAGGATTGTAAGACAATGATGCACCCCAATCATCTTCGATGAAAGCATATTTTGAAGGGTTCCAATGTGATGATGAAACATCTGGCGAAGTCGCCACACCCATATCACCCATTGCTGCACCTCTTGCTTCAGGTGAAATATTTAAAAAGGGTACCGCGGTAATAATAGGATTACTATTAGCATTACCACCATTAATAATATTACTTGGTGGGTTTCCACTACCACCACTCTGTGCTTTTACGTCTACTACAAAAAATGATAAGAGTATTAAAAAAGCAAATGAATTCTTCAGATTGAACATAACTAAATGCTGATCGTATTAAAGTCGAAAAAAATAGCTGCGATGAGCCAAACTAATTATGTGTAATTGTTTTTTATAGGCAGTTGCTCTAAATCTATTTATTTAAAGATAAGTAATCTATTTAAATAAAAGTCATTATTTGATTAAATAACTACTATTCTGATAGTTTTTACTGATTGTAGTCCCAATATAGGACTTTCTATGATGAGTTGTATTACATAAATCCCTTTATTTAAGTTCAATGAAGATTTCACATCATCATATTGTATTTGAATGATATCATCTGATACTTCGTATTCTAAATCGCTCTTAAGAACAACTTTACCAGACATATCCACAATATTCGATTGAATCTTTAGATATTTTCCACCTAAATTATGTTTAAATGATAAAGTAAATTGATTATTTACAGGATTAGGATAAGCTTTTAACTCCTCCACTTCTATTTCATTAATGTTACTTACATAGAAACGTATCGTTTTTGATGATCTATTATTCAATACATCCCAAACAACTAACTCTAAAGTATGTTCACCTTCTTCTAGGTTATTTACAGGAAAAACTAAAGAATATGTATTTTCTTGACCTGACACAGGCATGATGTAATCATTTACAACCCAACTAGTATCACCTTCATCCAAAATCAATGTCGCATCATGTCCAACTCCAATACCAGATATATTAATACCGGATTCATCTTCTAATTCAGCATGAAAATAAAGATCTGGATAGGTATTAACATTTGAAGGATCTCCATTTAAAGAAATTGATATTTCAGGTGGATTATTGTCCTGAACAGGGTTATCTGAAGAACCACCAATTAAAATATTCATTTCTCCACCAATTGCCTCTTCATTATCATTTGCTTTGGCATAAAGACTAAACTTTGCATTCCCAATATTATACCTAATATCTAACGGTACTACAAAATCAATTTCGAATTCACCATTTACAACATCAGCAACCCCTCTAAAAAGTTGATATTTTCTTTCCTGGTATTCAAATACAGTTTCAGGTCCATCATTTCCTAATGTCGATGATGTTATTGGTTTTTCGAACAATGTTAAAAATACTTCTCCATTAAATCCGGTATTTCTAGTATTATCATTAACTATCTCCCCTCTTAAACGAATTCTATCTAAAGCTTTAATTGTATCAGAACTTGATAATAGTTCATCATTCAAATGAGTAATTTTTGTTTCAGTTTTAGGAATGAATAATCTCATTGATGGGTCTCCAAGCAAGGCGAAATTACGATTTCTTGTACCTCTTAAACTATTATTCTTAGTTAACTTAAATACATCTCCTAATCGAGGATAATTACCATCGGCATCTTTCACAAAAATTTGTTCATAAAATGCTTTATTAATTACAAGATTACTTGATGCAAACACTGGTCTTGTGGTAGTCATCAAAGCAATTGCTCCTCCTTTAGAATTAAATAATAGTTGCTCAGCACCTGATTCATAATTAGGATTATCGTACCTGCCGTATTCACATGTCGCTGTAAAAAATAATGGCAAATGATGATAATTAGTCAAATTATTCGCTAATTCTAAATCCATTATTGTTTCATCTGCCCATCTTGAAATAGAACCATGACCACTGTAATTGATAATCATCGCCCCATCATCATTTATTGTCTTATAAACAAGATCGTAAGTTTCAGGAGCTATTGCACCTGTAGGAGAAGTTTCTTTCTGAAGGTTATCAATATATATTCTCTTAGAATTAAACTCTTTAAAAGTTTCTTCTACATAAACTGCCAATTCATTTGCATCAGACTGATGGTTATTGTTATCGCCATCATCTGCAACAAAAACAATATCTTTTTTCCATTGTTGTCGATTAGCTGTAGTGGTATCGTAACTTATCAGTTTATTTAATAGTAATTGAGCTTGTTCTACATTTCTAGCGGGTAATCTACCAATTCCTATTTCTAAATCATATTCATCTGCAGTTCCTTCAATATCTTCAGTCCAATAACCTTCATGATTATCAAAGAAACCAAAATAGTCTTCAGATGAAAAGGTTTGAGTTCTATGTAAAACATTTCTTGACTCATATACAGGCACTTGACTAGAATTCTCGAATTGACTCCCTTTATAATCATATGATCCCTGACCGAATAACAATAAATACTTTAGTTCTTGATTATTCTTCTCATATAAATATTTAGCAAAGTCTCTAATAGCACTCACATCTTGTCTTCCAGAAGAAAATTCGTTGTAAACTTGATCTGTGGTGACTACGGAAACAGATAAATTATCATGTGACTCTCTATGAGATTTTAATTGATTTGCTTGTGTTAAATATTGTGGAGCAGTAATAATCAGAAGGTTAGGTACACTAATACCTCTTAAATTTTGATTCGGTATTTTTTCTAAATATGTAGGCGATAAAACATTTGAGTTATTAAATGCAACCACCTCAAAATAACTTTTTGATCTTGATAAGTTATTTCTATCATTAACTTTAGGCAATACATAGATATCTTGGGTATTTGAAATGTCCCAAATTTCTAAATTACTACTATTTTTAATCGCAGCTACATCTCTAGAATCATTATCAAAAAATCCATGAAGAGAAAAACCTCCACTTTTTTCCATTAAAGTTCTATTGATATTTAAAGTAATGTAATCTAGATACCCTTCAGAATCAGATAAAGGTTTGCTAAATGAAATATCAAACGTGATATTATCTCCAATCGAATTAACAGAATAAGGATCAAATAAGGAGTTGACCATATGACCCTGATTCCCATATCTATATGAATTGAATTCAGGAGCAGCTGGTACTTCTAATTCTCCTCTATTAACAGTATTAGTTTGAATACTAAATGTACTTACTTCTCTGGATTTCCCCATTACCCCTATTTTAAATCTTATCAGCGAAGCAGTAGATTGTGGTATAACAGGAATACTAATACTTTTTGATGTTGTTGTTGTAAAATTTTCCCCAAAGAAAAAACGTCCAGAAGCATCATTTAAAGCTGTTCTTATGTCTTCTTCAAAGTGAATACTCTCAATTAATTGATCAAAGTTTTGAGAATTAATTCCAGAAACATTTCGATTTTGTATCCTTTTGGGTGAACCTTGGCTTTTAACTACTAAAAAGTAATTATTGGTAGCTGAATACAAGTTCAACTCTTTATTAACAAACTCTTCATCAGAATTGATGATGGTTTTATTTGGTCCAAATCCGTAAAATAAGAAATATGAATTGCTATTTAAGTTAGTGTCATTCCCCACATATTTCATAGGAACTTCTAATAATTCATCAGGTCTGTAATCAGAATTAGTTTGAGGAAGCATGCCTTCTCCAAAACCATATAAGAACAATTGGTTTGCATTTAAAGAATTAATATCAATGCCCATTTCTGACATTAATGAAGCATCTATTTTATAAATACCATCTTCGGTGATTTCTAATTTGTAAATATCTCCTTGGGATAATGGAGATTGCCCCAAAACGAAACCAATAGAAAAAAATAGAAGGATAAAAGTTGATATGTAAGATTTATTAGAAGTCATCTATGTGTTATTGATCATCACATCGTTTGTATTTTTACAAGATACAAAAAAAGCATGGTCAATTAAATAACCATGCTAATTTATCTTTTATAACTAACTAATTGCTAGTTATTTTCTTGAATCATTTCTAGGAAACGAGTAAATAAATATCTCGAATCGTTAGGTCCCGGAGAAGCTTCAGGGTGGTATTGAACTGAGAATGCGTTTTTACCAAGTACCTTGATCCCCTCAACTGTTTCATCGTTAAGGTTGATATGAGTTAACTCGATAGCATCGTTCTTTTCAATACTTTCCATGCTTACTGCAAAACCGTGGTTTTGAGAAGTCACTTCAGATCTACCAGAAACTAAGTTTTTCACAGGGTGATTTGCTCCTCTATGTCCGTGGTGCATCTTATATGTTTCAAGACCCATTGCTCTTGAAATAATCTGATGTCCTAAACAGATACCGAACAATGGTTTATCAGCATCTAAAATTTGTTTTGCTGTATCCACTGCATAATCCATAACAGATGGGTCACCAGGTCCGTTTGATAAGAAATAACCATCCGGTTTCCATTGTTTCATTTGCTCAAATGTAGTATTTGATGGGAATACTTTACACAACATACCTCTTGATGTAAAGTTTTCAAGAATAGACTTCTTGATACCCAAATCCAATACAGCAACTTTTACAGCAGCACGAGGATCACCTACGATATAAGGTTCTTTAGTAGTTACAACCGAAGACAATTCCAAGCCTTCCATATTAGGAGTAGCATCCAATTGTTTCTTAATTACCTTAAGGTCTTCAGTTTCAGATGTAATAATAGCGTTCATCGCACCTTTCTGACGGATATGTCTTACTAAAGCACGAGTATCAATATCTGCAATACCTACTAAGTTAGCTGATTCTAAATAGTCTTGTAATGAACCCTCAGCAGTACTTCTTGAATAAACGCTTGAAAAGCTTTTTACAACAAGACCATTAATTTGAGGCTTTTTAGATTCATTCTCGTTGTGTACTGTACCGTAGTTACCGATATGTGATACAGTATTTACAATGATTTGGCCATAGTATGAAGGATCAGTATAGATCTCTTGATAACCTGTCATACTTGTGTTGAAACAAATTTCGCCTGTTGTTGTACCAATTGCTCCGATGGCTGTTCCTTTATAGGTAGTTCCATCTTGAAGCATTAAAATGGCAGTCTTCTTCTCCATTGATATTACAGTCTAGTTGAACTTAGTGCAAAAATATTAAAAATTTTGGGTATGATGATATACATGACCTAAAAAAAAGGGAAATGATTAATTAACCATTTCCCTTTATTATAATTATCGATTCACCATCTGATTATTCAGCTGATTCTTCGTTATTATTTTCTTCAGTTGCTGGTGCTTCTGGAGCAGCAGGAGCTGAAGCTTTTTTCTTTCTACGACGAGTTTTCGTCTTAGTTTCTTTAACGTTGTAGATATCGTTAAAGTCAACAAACTCGATCATTGCCATTTCAGCACCGTCACCTAAACGACGACCTGTTTTGATGATACGAGTGTAACCACCTGGACGGTTGATTACAGCATCACGAATTGCTGAGAATAACTCAGTAGTCGCGTACTTGTCACGAAGGTAAGAAAATACCACACGACGAGAGTGCATTGTATCGTTTTTCGACTTAGTTACTAATGGCTCTACGTATTTACGTAATGCTTTAGCTTTAGCAACTGTAGTGAAAACACGCTTGTGCTCGATTAAAGAACAAGCCATGTTAGCAAGCATAAGCTCTCTATGCTTCTTTTGTCTACCTAAGTGGTTGAATTTTTTACCGTGTCTCATTGTAATAATGATATTGCAACAGCCGTATTAGGAACTGCTACATGATTAATAATAATTATTGGACGGTGAACCTCCAAAAAGCCTTAGCTTTTCTTCGGCCGGTAATTAACTAACTGCCGTGTCCAAGGAACAGTTAGACATTTATGTAATTAGTGACTAATCTTCGTCAAGACGGTATTTAGTCACATCCATACCAAATGACAATTTCTTATCAGTCATCAATTGTTCTAACTCAGTAAGTGATTTCTTACCAAAGTTTCTGAACTTCATCATGTCTGAAATTTCTAAAGATGCTAAATCTCCCAAAGTTTTAACATCTGCAGCTTTCAAGCAATTGTATGCACGAACTGATAAATCAAGATCAGATAATGATGTTTTAAGAAGCTTACGCATTCTTAAGTATTCATCATCAATTTCCACTTGAGCGTCGTTTCCTCCATCATCAATAATCATATTATTGTCAGAGAACAACATAAAGTGTTGGATCAAGATATTAGCGGCGTCTTTTAAAGACTCCTCTGGCTCAACAGAACCATCAGTAATAACTTCAATCACCAATTTCTCAAAGTCAGTACGGTCGTCAACTCTAAAGTCTTCAACATGGTATCTAACATTTTTTACTGGAGTGAAGATTGCATCAATCGGAATAAAACCAACAATATCATCAGCTTCACTCTCAGCTTGTTCGTCTGCAGATAAGTATCCACGGCCGTTCATCATTGTGAACTCAACCTGAAGATTTACGCTCTCGTCTAAGTTACAAATTGTAAAATCCGGGTTAAGGACTTTATATTCTTCTGTGAACTGAGCAATATCACCCGCTTTAAATTCGCTTTTACCACTGATGTTGATGTTGATTTTTTGCGACGGATTTTCTACCTCAGCCTTAAAGCGAACTTTCTTTAAGTTTAAGATAATCTCAGTCACATCTTCTACAACGCCATCGATAGTCGAATATTCGTGAAGTACATTTGGGAATTTGATACCCACGATAGCATATCCTTCAAGCGACGAAAGTAATATACGTCTAAGAGCGTTACCAACTGTTACGCCGTATCCTTTTTCAAGAGGTTTGAATTCGAAAAGGCCTTTGAATTCATCAGCCGATTCCTTTACCAACTTGTCAGGTTTTTGAAAAGCAAGAATGGACATATAATGATTGTGGTTTTAAAAAGTTTAATAAGATCATAAGAAAAGCTTCTAAGGATGTTAAAATAACATACTTAGAAGCATTTTCCAAAGATCTATATTACTTAGAGTACAACTCGACGATAAGTTGCTCTTGAATATTTTCTGGGATCTCGTCTCTCTCTGGATTTTGAACGTATTTACCTGTCAAATCTTGAGCGTTATATTCTAACCAAGAATAAGCAGTACGTTGTTTACCAGTCGTAGCCTCTTTGATCACTTTGTTAGTTTGTGATTTAGCACGAATACCAATCACATCACCAGCTTTCAAAGTGTAAGAAGGAATGTTCACTACTTTACCGTTCACAGTAATGTGTTTGTGCGATACTAATTGTCTCGCAGCTCTACGAGTAGGAGCGAATCCTAAACGATATACTGTGTTATCAAGTCTCGCTTCTAAGAACTGTAATAAGTTCGTACCTGTGATACCTGATTTTTTCGCAGCTTTTTCGAAAATGTTACGGAACTGACGTTCTAATACACCATAAGTGTATTTCGCTTTTTGCTTTGCAGCAAGCTGGATAGCATATTCAGACTGCTTACGACGTCTGTTTTTACCATGCTGTCCCGGAGGATACGCCTTTTTCTTAAGTTCCTTGCATGCCCCGAAGATTGGATCATTAAACTTTCTAGCAATCTTCGATGTAGGCCCTGTATATCTAGCCATTTCTCTAGAATTTTAGGAGTGTCTTTAAAAATTAATTTTTTCAGGAGGTGCTAATGATCTCTGTCGTGGCTTATTACGACAGACCCTGTTTATAACACACTCATATCGAATGTTCTCTTAAAAAAGAGAAGGTCAAATCAGACTCTTCTTCTTTTCGGAGGACGACATCCGTTATGTGGTAGAGGAGTAACGTCTTTGATGATAGTTACTTCAATACCTGAATTTTGTACAGTACGGATAGCCGCTTCACGACCAGAACCCGGACCTTTTACAAAAACCTCAGCTTTACGCATACCTAAGTCGAATGCAACTTTCGCTGCATCTGATGACGCTTGTTGCGCAGCATAAGGAGTGTTTTTCTTTGAGCCTCTGAAGCCCATTTTACCAGCTGAAGACCAAGAAATCACTTGTCCTTCTTTGTTGGTGAAAGAGATGATAATGTTGTTGAAAGATGCTTTGATGTGCACTTCCCCCTCCTGAGTTACATTAACTACTCTTTTCTTAGCTTTTTCGTTTTTTCTTCTTTGAGCCATAATTCTTTTTGTTCAGCTAAACGCTATGAACTAAATTATTTCTTCTTGTTTGCAACTGTCTTACGCTTACCCTTACGAGTACGTGAGTTGTTCTTGGTATGTTGACCACGAACTGGCAAACCTCTTCTGTGACGAAGGCCTCTGTAACATCCAATATCCATCAAACGCTTGATGTTTAATTGAATTTCTGATTTTAATTCACCTTCGATTTTGTGACCTTCTGTGATAAGTTCACGAATCTTTTGTGATTCTTCGTCAGTCCAATCTTGAACTTTTTTATCCTCGCTTACTCCAGCTTCAGCAAGGATACTCGCCGCTGACGCTCTTCCAATTCCGAAGATGTATGTTAATGAAATAACACCTCTTTTGTTGTTTGGAATGTCAACACCTGCAATACGTGCCATGTTTTACTTGTGAACGGTTTTGTAAAACTTAAATTAATTCTCGCTGTTGTACTAAGAAATTATCCTTGACGTTGTTTATGTCTTGGATTCTTCTTGTTGATAATGTACAACTTGCCTTTGCGGCGGATGATCTTATCGTCCGCACTGCGTTTTTTGATAGAAGCTTTGACTTTCATTGCTCCGAATTTTTAAACGTATAAAATCCCTGATTTAATGTCAAGGCACCCGAAAGTCGCCTATCCATGCTCAGTCTATCCAAATAATTTTGAATAAATCACATGCACTAAACATACCTTCTTAATAATTAGGCAAAAATAAAGGGAATTCTCCCATTATTTTGTTACTGCGTGTTAATCTATTTGAATAACACTGAATTCAGGCCTGCAAAGATAGGTATTTTTTTTGAATTATTTATATCTATAAACAATTCTTCCTTTAGTAAGATCATATGGAGACATTTCCAAACGAACTTTGTCACCTGGGAGGATACGAATGTAGTGCATACGCATCTTACCAGAGATGTGTGCTACAACTTGATGTCCATTCTTTAGCTCCACACGGAACATTGCATTAGAAAGGGCCTCTACGATCGTACCGTCTTGGGTAATATTAGATTGTTTTGGCATTTGATATTATTTTAATTAAAATGGATATACTTCCTCGATGTACTTGAATGTTGTCAACACTTCTGTTTCACCATTAACAATAGCAACAGTGTGTTCATAATGAGCTGAAGGTTTACGATCTCTCGTACGGATTGTCCAACCATCGTTGTCTTGAGTAATTGCTCTTGTACCTAAATTAATCATAGGTTCAATTGCGATAACTAATCCATCTTTGATTTTTAATCCTCTACCTCTTTTCCCATAGTTAGGTACTTCTGGTTTTTCATGTAGGTGTCTACCTAAACCATGACCAACCAATTCTCTAACGACTCCGTAACCGTGCATTTCAGCGTGTTGTTGAACTGCAAAGCTCACATCACCAATTCTGTTATTGACTTTACAAGCATCAATTCCTTTATAAAGTGATTCCTTAGTAACCTTTAAAAGTTTCATTACTTCAGGATCCACATCACCCACTGGGTAAGTGTATGCACTATCAGAATGAAACTCATTTAAAAGTACTCCGCAATCAATAGAGATTACGTCACCACTTTTCAACTCATAATCGGAAGGGATACCGTGTACAATAACGTCATTTAATGACATGCACAAAGTGTTTGGGAACCCATTATAATTCAAGAACGAGGGGTGAGCCCCATTGTCCATGATAAAATCATGAGCGATTTTATCAATAGCACTAAGGCTTACCCCTTCTTTAATATTCTTGGCGATTTCACCATGCGTTCTGCCGAGTAAATCAGCACTAACACGCATTAGTTCTATCTCTTCTTCTGTTTTGTAGTATACCATTAGACTGTTGCCACGTTTTGGCGTCCTTTGATATTCCCAGACTTCATCATTGAATCATAATTTTGCATAAGCAAGTATGATTCGATTTGCTGAAGAGTATCTAAGATAACACCCACCATGATAATAAGTGATGTACCACCATAGAATCTAGAAAAACCAGCACTAACACCTAACATACTAGCAAAAGCTGGCAAAATTGCCACAACTGCTAAATATACTGCTGAAGGTAATGTGATTCTATCTAGAATCCAGCTAATGAAGTTTGAAGTTTCCTCACCTGGTTTCACATTTGGTACAAATGCATTGTTTCTCTTTAAGTCTTCTGCCATTTGATCAGGGTTGATCGTAATCGCCGTATAGAAATACGTGAACACTAAAATTAAAATTGCAAATGTCAAATTGTAAGCTAATGATGTGAAGTCAGCAAAATTTTGCTGAATCCATCTCGCATTATCACTTTGATCTGCCCAAATGCCTGCAATCATAGAAGGAAGGAACATTAATGATTGTGCAAAAATGATAGGCATCACGTTCGCAGCATTCACTTTTAATGGAATGTAAGAACGTTGGCCAGTAGCCAAAGTACGTTTCTTACCTCCAGCACCTACTACCTGACGTGCATATTGCACAGGTACCTTACGAACAGCTGCGTTCAATAGAACAACACCCATTACAATAAAGAACAAAGTAACAAGTTCAGCAACAAATAAAATGTTTTGATCTAATTGATCTACTTCTTGATACAATGCTACAGGTAAGCCAGAAATGATACCGATCATGATTAACATGGAGATACCATTACCAATTCCTTTTTCAGTGATTTTTTCACCAAGCCACATACAGAAAATTGTACCCGCAGTCATAATTAATATGGATGCTGGGTAGAATAATGACTGTTTGATGACGATTGCCTCTGTAGGGATCGTAGAATATAAATATCCTGATCCTTGGAAGAGTGTAATCACGATCGTCAAAACACGCGTAATTTGGTTAATTCGTTTACGACCAGATTCTCCTTCCTTTTGCATACGCTGGAAGTAAGGCACTGCCATGCTCAACAATTGGATCACAATGGATGCCGAAATGTAAGGCATGATACCCAAGGCAAAAATAGAAGCTCTAGAGAATGACCCGCCTAAAAAGACGTTTAACATTCCTAGAATTCCATCTGTTTGATCTGCAAGTTCTGCAGGGTTAACGCCGGGCAGTACGATATACGATCCCAATCTGAAAATCGCTAGGAGCGCAAGAGTGAATAAAATTCTGTTTCTTAGCTCCTCGATTGAAAAAATGTTCTTCAGTGTCTTGACAAACTTGTTCATAGCTTCTTACAATGTAATCGCTTTTCCGCCTGCTTTTTCGATTGCCTCTTTAGCAGATGCAGAGAAAGCGTTCGCCGAAATCTCTACTGTTGCAGTTAGTTCGCCATTACCAAGAACTTTAACTTTACCGTTCTTAGAAATAACTCCTAACTCCACGAATGTCTCTAACGCGAAAGTAGTAATACCTTTCTCATCAGCGATCTTTTGGATATTTTCCAAGTTGATCGGAGTATATTCTACTCTGAATGGAGATTTGAAGCCAAATTTAGGCACGCGACGTTGTAGTGGCATTTGACCTCCTTCGAAGCCAAACTTCTGGCTATAACCAGAACGCGACTTAGCACCTTTGTGACCACGTGTTGACGTGCCACCACGGCCTGAGCCTTGTCCACGACCTACGCGCTTATTTTGGCGTACTTTACCACCTTTCGCAGGACTTAGTGTATGCAGTTTCATGACTGTTTCCTAATTAATACCTTTTAAAGTACTAATGCTTTATGCAAAAGTACAAAGAAATTACAACTCTTCAACGCTGATTAGGTGATCAACTGCTTTTACCATGCCTAAAATCTGTGGATTAACATCTTTTTCGACAGTTTTGTTGATTTTTCCTAACCCTAACGCCTTGATTGTGCGTTTTTGTCTTTCAGGACGACCGATCAACGATCTAACCTGAGTAATACGGATCTTTGCCATAACTAGATTAAATTTTTGATTAGCCGTTAAAAACTTTGCTTAATTTCACGCCGCGTTGCTCAGCTACCATGCGTGGATCACGCATTTTAAGTAGTGCATCAAAAGTTGCTTTAACCACGTTGTGTGGGTTAGAAGAACCTTGTGATTTTGCTAATACGTCGTGTACACCTGCTGATTCAAGAACTGCACGCATCGCACCACCTGCGATAACACCAGTACCTGCAGATGCAGGTTTGATTAGCACGCGTCCGCCACCGAATTTACCTTTTTGAGGGTGTGGAACAGTACCTTTAAGTACTGGTACCTTCATTAGGTTTTTCTTAGCGTCTTCGATGCCTTTAGTGATTGCGTCAGTTACCTCGTTGGCTTTACCCAAACCATAACCAGCAACGCCGTCACCGTTACCTACAACTACGATCGCAGAAAAGCTGAAGCGTCTACCGCCTTTTACTACCTTAGCTACACGCTTGATAGCAACAACTTTTTCTGTAAGCTCTAGATCAGCTGATTTTACTTTTGTTACGTTTTGTTTCATCTCTGACAACTCTTTAGAATTTCAAACCACCTTCTCTAGCACCTTCTGCTAACGCTTTCACTTTACCGTGGTAAAGGTAACCGTTACGGTCAAAAATAACCGTTGAAATACCAGCAGCAGTAGCTTTCTCAGCAACCTTTTTGCCTACTTCTGCAGCCAATGTAACGTTAGATGCTTTGCTTTCAGCATTGATCTCACGTGAATCAGAGGCAACAAGAGTACGGCCAGTTTGGTCGTCGATCAACTGCGCATAGATTGCAGTATTACTTTTGTATACAGAGAGTCTAGGGCGTTCAGCTGTACCTGAAATCTTCTTACGAATACCCCTTTTGATTCTCAGTCTTCTCAGATCTTTCTTAGTGGCCATACTTGTTATTTTTTACCAGCAGCTTTACCTGCTTTTCTTCTAATCTCTTCACCAACATACTTCACACCTTTACCTTTGTATGGTTCTGGCTTTCTGAATGAACGGATCTTCGCTGCAACTTGTCCAACCAATTGCTTGTCAACGCCTTCAACGTGTACTACAGGTGGTTGTCCTTTTGCAGTTTCAGCGCTCACTTTGATTTCCGCTGGAACTTGGAAAAGAATTCTGTGTGAATAACCAAGATCAAGGTCCAATAATTGACCTTGTACCGATGCTTTAAAACCGACACCTACTAACTCTAGTGATTTTTTGTATCCCTCAGATACACCAACCACCATGTTTTGAGTTAAGGCTCTATAAAGACCGTGCAAAGAGCGGTGGTCTTTATGATCTGAAGGACGTACGAAACGTACTTCTGAACCTTCAACCTCGATAGCGATGTCTTTGTTGATTTCCTGTTGCAATTCTCCTTTAGGTCCTTTTACAACGATTAAGTTGTCGTTAAGTTTTACCTCAACACCTGCTGGGATTGAAACTGGCTTTTTACCAATTCTTGACATGGTTTCTCAAATTAGGGCTTAAGGCTTCCTCCAAGGGAAGCGGTCAGCCGTTATATTAAAGTATTGTACTAATATTTTATTAGTATACGTAGCAAAGTACTTCGCCACCTACATTTTGTTCACGTGCTTCTTTGTCAGTCATCACACCTTTCGAAGTTGAAAGGATTGCGATACCTAAACCATTAAGTACACGTGGCATGTTCTTAGCGCTAGCATACTTACGTAGACCTGGACGTGATACACGTTCCAAATCAACAACCGCAGGTTGCTTAGTCACTGGATGATACTTCAATGCGATCTTAATCACACCTTGAGTGTTCACACCATCCTCGAACTTGTAGCCTTGAACGAAGCCTTTGTCATGCAGCACCTTAGTCATCTGCTTCTTAATGTTTGAAGCAGGTACTTCTACGATACGCTTGTTAGCGCTAATCGCGTTTCTAAGTCTCGTAAGGTAGTCCGCTATAGGATCTGTCATTGCCATTGCTTGCAAATATTTTTACAGCACTCTGTGCCGTAGGTTCCTAAATTAAAATTACCAGCTCGATTTTGTAACGCCTGGGATTTTACCTGCTGATGCCATTTCACGGAATGTAACACGTGAAATACCAAACTTACGCATGTAACCTTTCGGACGTCCAGTTAATTTACAACGATTGTGTAAACGAACCGGTGAAGAGTTCTTTGGAAGAGCATCAAGTCCTTCCCAGTCACCTGCTTCTTTTAACGCTTTGCGCTTTGCTGCATATTTTGCAACTAATCTTTCGCGCTTGCGCTCTCTAGCTTTTATTGCTTCTCTTGCCATAGTTTCTCGTGTTTACTATTTTTTCTTAAAAGGCATTCCAAATAATTTCAGAAGCTCGTAAGCTTCCTCATCTGTATTAGCAGAGGTAGTGAACGTAATGTCCATACCAGTCACCTTCTTTACTTGATCAAGTTTGATCTCTGGGAAGATGATTTGCTCTTTTACACCTAAAGTATAGTTACCACGACCATCCAATTTATCTTTGATACCTTGGAAGTCACGCTCACGAGGAATAGCAATAGTAATCAAACGATCTAAGAATTGATACATTCTGTCACCTCTTAACGTTACACGAGCGCCAATTGGCATATCTTCACGTAATTTGAAGTTTGAGATTGATTTCTTAGACATCGTAGGTACTGCTTTCTGACCTGCAATAGTAGATAATTCTTCTACTGCGATGTCTACAAGTTTTTTATCTGCAACTGCTTCACCAACACCTCTGTTGATGATAATTTTTTCCAATTTTGGAACTTGCATTACAGACTTGTAGCTGAAACGTTCCTTTAATGCTGGAACGATTTCCTCTTGGTATTTGTCCTTTAATCTTGTCGCTGTAGCCATTAGTCGATAAATTTTCCAGTGTTCTTAGAATATCTTTTCAACTTACCGTTTTCGTCAAGCTTACGACCTACGCGAGTAGCGTTACCCGATTCTGGGTCGATCAACTTAATGTTTGAAACGTGAATTGGTGCTTCCATTTGCTTAACACCACCTTCTGGCTTTTCAGCCGTAGGTTTAACGTGTTTAGTAACCATATTCACACCTTCAACGATGGCACGCTCCTTCTCACGGTCAACTGTAAGTACAACTCCCTCTTTGCCTTTATTTTCGCCAGAGATTATTGTTACTTTGTCGCCTTTTTTGATATGGAATTTTCTATTCATAACTCTTAGAGTACCTCAGGTGCTAACGAAACGATTTTCATAAATTGCTTCTCACGAAGCTCTCTTGCGACTGGTCCGAAGATACGAGTACCTCTTGGCTCGTCTTGCGCGTTCAATAGAACTGCTGCATTGTCTTCGAAACGAATGTAAGAACCGTCCTTTCTACGAACTTCTTTTTTAGTTCTTACAACAACCGCTCTAGATACAGTCCCTTTCTTAACATTTGAAGAAGGGATCGCTGACTTCACAGAAACGACGATTTTGTCGCCTACAGAAGCGTAACGCTTTTTTGTACCACCCAACACGCGGATACATAGTACCTCTTTTGCGCCTGAGTTATCTGCTACTGACAGTCTTGATTCCTGTTGTATCATTTTCCTATCCTAATAAGGATTCTTTACTTGGTGATTGTAAAATGATTAAATTTTGAAGATGGATAGAAGAACGAATTACTTCGCTTTTTCTACTACCTCCACCAATCTCCAACGCTTACGCGCGCTCAATGGGCGCGTCTCCATAATTCTAACGGTATCTCCGATACCTGCAGTGTTAGTTTCATCATGCGCCATAAACTTCTTAGTCTTCTTAATGTACTTACCGTACATTGGGTGCTTTTGACGTGTTTCCACTTGCACTGTAATAGACTTGTCCATTTTGTCGCTCACTACTACTCCTTGACGCTGCTTTCTGAAGTTTCTTTCCATGATCTTCTTCTATCAGGTATCTTAGTTGTTAACTTTCTCGATAGCTCTTAAAACCATCTTCTTGTTTACAGGCGCTAAAAACGTTGACTTTTGCAAGAACTCTGAGATAGACTCACGAGTTACGTTATCAGCTTTAACCTTTTCCTCCAATTCAACTGTTACTCTAGCGTGCAACTCAGTCTTAAGACGAGCAACTTGCTTTTTAAGTGTTTTCAATTGCATTGGGTTCTCTAGTGGTGATACTGCATGAGCATAAGCAAGATCTTCTAATTGCTTTTGAGAAGTTTTGATGTTCTCTGCAAGCTCTTCCGAAGACAAGCCTTTCACCTGATCCTTTAACTCTTTTGTTTTCATCTCTCAGATTATCCTACGTAGTCTGGTCTGACCACAAACTTCACTTTGATTGGGAGCTTCTGCGCAGCCAATCTCATTGACTCCTGTGCTCTCTCGATTGATACTCCATCAGATTCGAACAAGATTGTTCCGGCTTTCACTGGAGCAACCCAATAAGCAGGGGCACCTTTACCCTTACCCATACGTACCTCGGCTGGCTTTGAAGTAACTGGCTTGTCAGGGAAGATACGAATCCATACCTGACCTTCACGTTTCATCGCACGAGTCATCGCAATACGTGATGCTTCGATTTGACGAGCTGTGATCCAACCTCCTTCAAGTGCCTTCAGACCGAAGCTACCAAAAGAAATGCTATGACCGCGTTGAGCGATGCCATGGCTTCTACTTCTTTCTTTTTGTCTCTTTCTGAACTTGACTCTCTTTGGCTGTAACATTGTTATTCTGTTATTTACCACGCAGGTACTTCCTGCGATATCTTATGTCTAGTGCACAAACATCTCGGAGAACTTGAGCTTGAGTTAGCTAAATTCTTTTAAATAAACAGAATGTATATATCTATCTTAAAATCATTAGGACTTTCGCTCATGTCTAATGAACGTAGTTTCCCGAGGTTTGGACTGCAAAAGTATGACACTTTTTTTTGTAAAACAAGTAGTTAGCAAAAAAAATATCAAAATTTAATATCCTTCACAATCTTAACTTTATGTTTGTTGAATTTGGTTGGGACGAAATAGAAATACAATTTCGTTTCTTTCCTTAATTCTATACAAATGTACTGCATCTGTAAAGAGTTTGTTTATTTGATTATGATTCCTTTAATAAATAGTTTTAAAACTAACTTATTGAAGGTCAAAAACTAAAAATCAAATTTAAATTTTAGCAATACCGGCTTATCACCCTTTATTCCGTACCGTAATTTGGCCTCATCTGAGACTTTTACACCATTATTATCGTAACCAATCCATATTTCATCATCAACAATCATTAAAGCTTCTGCCATTCCATATTTTTCTGGTTCAAATAGCTTTTGCTTATTTGTGACTACAGACTTTTCATAAGAATAATGTTGTACAATTTTATTTTTCTCCAAATCGTATTGAGCAATACATCTAGCATTCCTTTCTAGAATAAATAAATCACCCTTATAAAGATACATATCTGATATGTCTTTGCTGCAATTTCTTTTTAAAGTAAATTCTCTAACAATTTTATTGGTATTCAAATCTACTACGATAATAAATGAAGGTTGTCTTTCTTTTGCTAAATAAAGTAATCCTGCTTTTCCATCTACAGCAACTCCCTCAAAACCAGTATTTTTCAGCCACTCCGTTCTAGGTAAGGACAAACTACTCCAATCTATAGGTAATTTATTTGTCGATTTCTTATCAAAATCATAGACATACACCTCATTATCAGCTTCATTTATCAGGTAAGCTTTATTTTTATAAACAGAAATTCCTTCAAGATCTATTTTCCCTGGAATATCTAATTTGTAAGATGCCTTTACCTCAAAAGAATTATCTTTTTGATGTAAAGAATAAATAAAGTTATTTTCGTATTTATCTGCTACAACAACAATTTCTTTCTCTTTTTTTGAAATACCACTTAAGTCAAAACGTCCTTGATAATTCTCCAACTGTTTGATTTCTAAAAATTCAAGTTGCTTAATTTTCTGTGCAAAAATAGAATTACTATAAACTGTTAGTTGAACTATTAATAGTATGTAATGTATCGTTCTCATTTTTATTCTTCCTCTGGAATCCATTGCAAAGCACCTATATCTGGTGGTGATGTTCTATTCTCTCCTCTTTGATCAACAGTTATACCGTTTACATCAATTCCTGCTCCTCGAGCCGGACTATCATCTGCTAAGTCAAAATTATAGGTAAATGGATATCTGAAATATGGATCTATATTTATTAAATTGGTTTCGGGGTCAAACTGATCACTTGATGTTTTCAATATATTATTTGTAATACTATTAAAATTAACACCTTCTGTAACTACTAATTCATTTGATAAATTACCCCAAATTATATTATTTACTAAGTTTAACTGTATAACTTCATTTGTACTTTCGAATGCTACAGATGGGTCTTCCCTAAAGAAGCCCGTATTTGAATTTACAATTGTATTATAGTAAAAATCACATTTGCCTCCTCCTGCATGAGCATAGGCATAAGAGATCGTATGACTAATGATAGTATTAACTATTCTTACATCAGAATTAGTTATTGCTACTCCTACTTGAGACATATTTTGAATTGTTGAACCTTCTATATCCAAGTCGATAATATCATCGTTATCATTATGATACATCAAAACACCAACTCTAGCATTTTTAATTAAAGTACCATGGATTTTATTATCATGACTTAAGGAATCAAAGAAGAGTCCATCCCATTGACCGGGAGCATTTTCATATTGCCCATCCAATCGAATACTTTCTAACCTTATCGTATCTTGAGATGTTCCCATTAACTGTAACGAGCCACTAATCAAAAGCTTTGCTCCGTTATCAAAAACTATTCTTGTTCCGGCATTAGCCGTTAAACTCGCATTTTGTGATATATATAAGGAATCAGTGATAACATATGGTCTTCCTTTTTCCCATACTACATCACCTACTAAAATTGGTCCCCCTGAAACATAAAACGGATCCTCTGCATAGGCATTTAATTGTATAGCTTGTCTGTTTCCATTGGTAAAAAAAGAAATTTGGCCATTCAATTCTCGTATATCATCAGCATTTTGATAAGGTACATTAGCTTCAGTCAAGACTAACATACTATCTCCACCTCTCAATAAAGTATTATTGATAATATCTTCATTTTGCCCGTTTATCAACATAGAATAAACAGAATTAGGATCATTTAATGAGATTTCTGAAATATTGACTGCATTTTCTGAGTTATTGTACACCATAAAACGCTGGGTAACACTTCGCATATCTATCCCTTCATCTTCTTTCGTAGTAAACAAAGTATCAAAATATACTGTATCTACTGAAAATTGAAGTTGAAAAGAAGGATCCGTACTGATTACCTCATCATCTGGAGTACAACTCACAAGGAGTAATAGAATGATTCCTGTATAAAAGCTAAGTGTTTTCAAGCTACTAATTTATATATTTCTTATTGAAATCCTTGTATGGTGAAGAATCGAAATTATTATTCTCTTCTATAGGCTGTACTTTTGATGGTTTTATCCAATCTAAGAAACCTTTTTTCCACACATAAGCTAAACCTAAAATCAATATTCCAACAAACACGACAATTTCGAATAATGCAAACCAACCCCACATACCATCAGTTTGTTTGATTTTTTCTGCATCTCCAAAAACTGTTGCCCAAGGAAATAAAAACAATATCTCTACTTCGAATAATAGAAATATTAATGCCACAACGTAAAACCGTATATTAAAATTACCCCAAGCTGTACCTAATGGATCCTCCCCACTTTCGTAGGTCGTTAATTTTTCTTCATTTGGTCTTCTTGGTCTAACTAGAAATGCAGTAAACAACCCTCCTAAGGCGAAAATAATAGCAACAATTATAAATAATGTAATGTTACCGAAGTCTGTTAGCATTTGATTACCCATACTATCTATGAAATATGAACTGTAATTGTTTCTTTTGTAAAAATTTCGATAAAAATACTAACCATATAAACACTATCATAACATGGCCGTACTTTTTGAATCATTTTCTGAATGGAAAGAGTTCTGTGAAAAGAAAAAAGTATCCCTTCATCAACCTGTTTTGGATTATGAAGTGAGAGAAAAAGAACGCACTAAGGAAGAAATTAAATTAGCCTTAAAGCAAGCCTTCGATGTCATGAAGGATGCTGTCAAGACAGGTTTAAACGAGGATATGACCTCTAGATCAGGCATGATTGAAAACGGTGGAAAAAAAGTTTTCAATTCTCCAATCAATGTTTTGTCAGAAGAATTTAAAGTTCTCATCTCAAGGGCACTTGCTGCAAAAGAAGTAAATTCTTGTATGGGAAGAGTAGTTGCCGCACCTACTGCAGGAGCATCTGGTATTCTACCTGGAGTATTGGTTACGCTTCAAGATCTTCATCAATTGGATGATGACACATTGCATAACGCTCTATTGGTCTCAGCAGGAATTGCTTTGATAATGGAAAAAAAATCGGGTATCGCTGGAGCTGTAGGCGGTTGTCAAGCTGAAACAGGAACAGCTGCTGCAATGGCTGCTGGGGCAATTACTTATTGTTTAGGAGGAAACATTGATATGATATTCAATGCTGTAGCGATTACTGCACAGTGTATGCTCGGATTGGTTTGTGATCCTGTCGCTGGATTGGTTGAGGTACCTTGTGTGGTTAGAAATGCAAGTGCTGCTGCTATTGCTAATTCTTCAGCTCAAATTGCATTAGCCAATGTAAGTGGTGTAATCCCTGTGGATGAATGTGTAGACGCAATGGGAGAAGTAGGGCAAAGCATGGAGGACCGTTACAAAGAAACGGCCTTAGGAGGTCTAGCAGCTACACCAACTGCTAAGATGATATCTAAAAAAGTATTGATCTCCGATATCGATATTATCGATTCTTCGGAAGAATAAAATAAAAAACAGGGAGTATCATTTAGATACTCTCTGTTTATACGTAGCCTTGGAATTTTTTTGCCAATTCTACTCTATTTCTTTCCTTTTCCTCTTCAGTAAACAACTCTAAGTTTTTTAAAGCTGTCTCGAATTGGTCTGCATAATTCTTATATTTTGCAGCTAATGCGGCTGTATTTTTTTTCTTAAAACTGAAAGTAACCATAATATTCTAAATAATTTACGAACAATTGATTGAGAATGTCGAATAAGTATTCACTTCACGTATGAATCGTTCAACGATTCGTATTTAGTAGACAATTACTTTTCAAGATGTGACAAAAAAGAAGAAACTTTTTTTATTTTTTTTACTTTCTTCCCAATATTTATCCATCTGCTCTAAAGATGCTTCATCGAAAGACAGTCCATCTTCCTTCATTTTATCTTCTATGTAATTAAATCTTGATATAAATTTCTTGTTCGTTCTTTCCAGTGCATCAGAAGGATTGACCTTAAGAAAACGAGCATAATTGATCATAGAGAACATCACATCTCCAAACTCATCTTCTATTTTGTCCAAATTATCTTCTCCTTGATCATTTGCTTTTACTTCAACTTCCAATTCTTGAATTTCTTCTTGAACTTTCTTCCAAACATCTTCTTTATTATCCCATTCAAAACCAACTCCCGCAGATTTCTCTTGAATTCTCAATGCTTTCACAATTGCGGGTAATGATTTAGGAACACCTCCTAGCACTCTTTTGGGTTTATCGCCTTTTTCTTTCAATTTGATTAATTCCCAATTACGAGCCACCTCATCAGCATCATTTACATCAACATCTCCATAAATATGTGGATGACGAACAATTAACTTTTCACAAATACTATTCAATACATCATCAATAGCGAAATTATTGGTCTCAGACCCTATTTTTGCATAAAAAACTAAGTGAAGCATCACGTCTCCTAATTCCTTCTTGATTTCCTCCATGTCTTTATCAAGAATGGCATCTGAAAGTTCATATACTTCTTCTATGGTTAAATGACGGAGTGATTCTAAAGTTTGTTTTCTATCCCATGGACATTTTTCTCGTAAATCATCCATGATATCCAATAACCTTTTGAATGCTCTTAACCTTTCATCTTTTATATTTATATCGCCTTGCATCTTTTTGATATTTAAATGAGTTGATTTCTTTTTTTTAACTACTATTGCAAGGATAATCAAGAAAGTTGAATTTCTATAATTCTATTGAAGTATGAGTAAAAATAATGTTTCCCATCAGGACATTGTTGATAGTTTATCGAAATACACTCCTAAACAAGCAGCCATAATTTTTGCTGATTGGATTTTACATTATAAGATTCATGTAAAGATTACCAAGGAAAGGAAAACGCGATTAGGTGACTATAGACCTCCTCAAAGAGGATATGGACATAAAATTAGTATCAACCATAGTTTAAACCCCTATCAGTTTGCAATCACTTTTGCTCATGAAGTAGCTCATTTGGTTGTTTGGGATCAATTTCAAAATAAAGTGGCACCACACGGTAAAGAATGGAAACAACAATTTGGTAACTTTCTTCAACTTTTATTGAATCATAATGTATTTCCGGAGGATTTAATTGAAGCCGTTACTAGACATCGAAAGAAACCATCGGCCTCAAGTGGTAATGATGTACAACTAAAAAAGGCTTTGATGAAGTACGATAAAGAGGAAGAAAATGAAAATGAAACTCTTTTTCTAGATGATTTAAACGATGGCGATACCTTTATTTTAGAAAATCATGGAATTTTTATCAGAAATAAAAAATTAAGGAAGTATTACCTGTGTACCGAGAAATCGACAGGAAAGCAATTTAGAATCAATTCCTTAGCTAAAGTTAGCTTGGTTTAATCAAAAACTCTTCAAATCGAATTAAAATTTATTTGAGATATTTTTAGTAGAATATTCTACATAAAGTTTGGCATAACGAACTTTTTTACGCACTTTTGCATCGCTTTAAACAAAAACGGTCACTGAAGCAGGAGGGTGTTGTAGCTCAGTTGGTAGAGCATCGGACTGAAAATCCGTGTGTCGGCGGTTCGAATCCGCCCAACACCACAAAGTCTAAGGTTAAACAAGACTATAAATATGTTTCCCGGTGTTGTAGCTCAGTTGGTAGAGCATCGGACTGAAAATCCGTGTGTCGGCGGTTCGAATCCGCCCAACACCACAAGTCTAAGGATAAACAAGACTATAAACTGTTTCCCGGTGTTGTAGCTCAGTTGGTAGAGCATCGGACTGAAAATCCGTGTGTCGGCGGTTCGAATCCGCCCAACACCACAACAGAAAGACTCGCATTTTTGTGAGTCTTTTTTTTGTCAAAAAGATATTGTAGGTGAGATTACAATAAAACCCCATGCCTTTTCGAGGTCATGGGGTTTTCTATTTTATATCATATATATTTGACTTTATGTAAAGTTTGTTTTACATTTAGACAAATATTATTTACACCTAAATAGAATTAACATGAAATCATCTCATTTATCAAACAAATTCAAGACACCAGGTTGGGTCTTGCTATCCATCGGTTCAGTACTTGGGGTATTGTATCTATTCTTTGATTTTACTTTCGGCTTTTTTGATGTCGAAAAGTATTTTGCACTGGTGAATATCCCTTTTATCGATGGTGAAAATGAAAAGTTATTTGTTCTTGTAAATGAACATCAGAATCTACAAGACGAGTTTGCTGCCTTCATACTAATTATAGGAGGATTATTCATACTACTTTCGCGAGAAAAAGAAGAAGATGAATTTATACTTCAATTAAAATCAGATGCACTCACATTTTCAATTTTAGTCAACTATATCATTTTGTTGCCTTGCATATTTTTATTTTATGATTTTGCCTTTTTGAATGTGCTCATATTAAATATGTTCACCTCATTATTTATTTATATCATAAAATTTCATTGGTCATTATATAGAGCTAAGAAAAGTTTAGAGAATGCGTAATCTGATAAAAGTAGAAAGAGCTAGAAAAAATATCACTCAAGCTGACTTAGCTAAAGAAGCGAGGGTGAGTAGACAAACCATAAATGCAATGGAAAAAGGGAAATATATTCCCTCAACTGTTCTTGCTTTAAAATTGTCCAAAATATTTGATATGCCAGTGAATGAACTTTTTGAATTAGAGGAAGTTGACTGGGAAAAATAAATAAAAAACCTCCTATTGGTATTACTAATAGGAGGTTTTTTTTTACATCTCACTCACCAACTTCACCACGCTGGCTTTGTTGGTTTTACTACTTCTTTCCAGCTTCAATACATGATCGTATATCGATGGATCGTTTTCGTTTGGTGAACCGAAGATTAATCGGATATTTTTAGAGGAAGTATAATGAATCAGATCTCGTAAATATCGATCGGATAATTTACCTACCTCATCAATTACACAGTGTACAAAGTAATCGTTCTGCTCTTTGTAAGCATTCTCTTGGAATACCGTTAGTAGCGTAATGTAAATCATGGATTTCACCAGTACGTCGGTACCCTCAGAACCTACATTCGATAACTTCTCCACCCAACCTGTATCATTATTATTTTCGATTACTCGGAATCTCAACATAAATGTATCTTCCAAAGTAATTTGTTTCTGATTGTGATCTCGGATCACTCTTCTCAGGTCTTTCAACAATTGTACAGACTGACGTGAATCTTTAGCACTTGCATTCACATTCACTTTAAAGATATCTCCTTGATCTGAGAATGAGACATCCTCATTTAGTCGATAAATCTTCTTTAAAGTGGTCAGTAAAGGTGTATTGTTCTCGTTGTATTCCAATTCAATGGATTTAACTACACCTACGAAATTACTTCTTGCGAAGCTATTATTAATCTCTCTTACAATTTTTTTAATCAAGTCTGAAGTATCAGATAAATCCTTCACCTGACGTGCCACTGAACTAATAATTTCTCTGTGCTGCTTCTCTAGCTGATCCCTCATGTGATCCAAACGTTCTCCATCCAATAGGCTTGGAAGAATATTTTTGGCCAAATAAGTGAATTCCTGAAGTGAAGACTGTGCATAAAGCGTTGGGATTTTTAAGTGATTGTCTTTTCTGAAAACTCCCGTAAAAATTTGTCCCTTCGATTTAAAAGATGAAGTTAAACGTCCTCTTTCTTTTAAAGACTTTCTCAATTCTGTCAGTAAAAATGATAAATCAGAGTCATTAATCTCCGCCTCATTTACTGCATCTGCTCCTTCGTCTAAATATTTCTTTAAACGTTCGTAAGCTTGTTCGTCTTCCTCTCTTGCCGCTTTATATTGCTTTAAAAGATGATTTGACTGATCTTTTGTTCGACGGTAATTGTCTCGCTTATCATCAAGATGATTGAGTTGTTCTTCGTATTCCTCCACAGCTTGATCGTAAGCTGCTTTTAGTTTCTCAATTTCTTTTTCTTGATGTTTAAGCTGATTTCTGATTTCCTCCGCTTTATCTAAATAGTAAACTTTATCTTTCTCATAATCCCTTTTGATCATTTGTGCCTGCTCAACTTGCTTCAGCTTTTTGATCAACATTTGGATTTCCTCTTCTACCTCATCAAGTTTACCCGTATCAATACCTTTTTCTTCAAGAAGACCTTTACGTTCTTCTTCCAACTGTCTTAATCGCTTATCATGATCGTTTTGGTAAGCCGACCACTCCTTTTCAAGCGTAGCAATATTGGCTTCAATTTCTGAAACTACAGTATTGATTTTGTTATTAAATACATCAGATGTTTCTCTTTCTCTCGACCACTTATCATCTTTTAAGTCTGATAATTTACCCTCTATCAATTCGCAATTTTCTGATGCAATACGAAGCTTTCTTCTCAACTCAACAAGTGCGTCTTCTTTCATTTCATCCGCTTTGCTGATGATAGATGTTTCTTGCTCTCTCGCTTTTTGAAGATCACCTTCAAATTCTTCGAGTTTTTGATTAAACTCCGAAAGCTTCTGCTCTAATCTAGAAAGTTTCTTCGACGATGATTCTAATAACTTGGCTACTTTTTGATCTACAATTGAATCTAAATCATTCAAATTTTCTTTGGCCGATTTCAGCTGATTTTTCTTTTGCTCCAATGTGGAAGCAATGTGATCTGTTGCCGTCACCTGAGCCACTAAAGAAGAGGTATCCAAATCGATTCCATAAAAAGAAGAACCGTCTACTATCTGAGGATTCAAGTCTTTTCTTGATAATAGATTCTCGTCACAGACCTTACCAATTGTTTCTGCCCAATCGGATTTATTCTGATCTAAAAAGGCTCTCAATGTACCTTCATAGTTCTCCTGACGTACTTTCCATTCTTCTACCTCATCAGAAATTAAAGTGACTTGTCTTTCCAACTCGGCTTGCTGACTCATCGCTTCTTTACGGATAATCTGCTCCTCCAAGCGCTTACGCTCTTTGGTATTCGCGATATCGTGTTCCGTTTCAGAAATGTTGTGCTTTAGATTAGAAATTTCTTGAGAAAGTTTTACCCTTTTGGTATTACTTTCCATCAATAAAGACTTCGAAAAATCTTTCTCCTTTTCCATTTCTAAAGCTACAGATGCTCTTGTTCTAATCTCTTTAGCTTCATCCAATTCGTTTCTCAACTCCTCTTCCTGAGCAAAATATTTATTTCGAAGCTCTTCTAAAGCTTGTTGTTTTTCTGAAGTAAACTTGTCCTTCTGAGCATGCAACTGTTCTCTTTGCTGTTGCTTCTCCTCGTTGAACTCGTTTTTTCTTGTAGAATATTTCGATAGAAGAGATTTCTTCTGTTCTTCTATCAAATGCTCAACCTCTACTGTTTTAGCCACCAACATTTGTTTTACCTCTTGTTGATAAGCCAACTGATCATTCAATCGAGGACCTTCCGTGCTCAATTCCAATAATTGATCAACAGTGTAAGCTGTTCCATCAATAGAAATCGACTGATATTCCTTTTCTCTCCTTTCAATTTCCTTGAGTGTCGCTTTCGTCTCCCCAAGTTCTTGATTTACCTCCCCCGTTTTTGTTTGATATGTATTTTCAGCCTTTTCGTATTTAGCTTTCATAGTATTTTCTTCCTCCTGCATTTCTGCAAGAAGTCGCTCGCTATCTGCCAAATGTTTCTGAGCTAATGCTACGCCACCACCAATTTGATGTGCCAAACGTTTTTGGTAATTCAGTTGCTGATTGATCTCTGCTTCTAAAGAAACGATTTCCTCTGCTCCTGCTTTATTCTTTTCGAAGTCTTCAAAATCGGTTAACTGATCGTCGAATTCATGAATAAAATTGGCGATTGTTTCTAAAGAGATAGGTTGCATTTCGAAGTCGGCTGATGCGGCTTCTGCAATGGCTCTTTTGATATAATCCGATTTCAATCCAGACGAACGGAAAATATTTGTGATCGCTTTAGGAATGCCGTCTGTATGTTGACTTTTCACACCTACAGATGGTTTCAGTAGGCTAAACTGTGCATTATAGCGACTCACTCCATAAATCACCTTTCTTAAATCAGCAAATCTTCTGATCTCGTCAGAGAAGCCAACTGACTTTTCAGTCACGTTTTCCAGGACCTCATCATGACTACATGCTTTACGATCTCGGATAAAATAATCTTTATCGTAAGCAGCATCAATAAATCTGAAACGAAGACGTCCACCCGATTTATACACCATCAAACAATGCTTTCCTCTAGGAGTCACGATTTCGTAAATCAGACGAGCATTCAAGTCTTGGAAATAATATTCAGAGAATGACATCTGCTGTTCTTTAATGCCCAATTCTCTTTTCTCCGAAGTGGCATGATAGAAAAACAACACGGCACGAAGCACTGTCGTTTTACCAAAGCCATTTGATCCTACAAAGTGAATATTTCCACCAAGATCAACTTCTGCATAATCAAAACCTGCACTTTTAATAAGTACAAGCTTGTTCAAATATCTTTTTGGTGTTACTGTTGTATTCATTCGTTGGTTGGATCAATATCAATTAAATCGACAATATCTTTTAGGTAGTTATAAGATGATAAAACAATGAAGCCTTCGTTTTCATCGTCCTCACAATCCATAAAACCCTGTCTTCTCATTTCTTCTACTAGATCTCTCACTTTGTCGTGAGTCGAAATGCTTTTATCTGATGATAATCGCTGCAGTTGATCGTTAAGGTCAGTCTCCACATTGCATTTATGCACAATATCTTTGATGTAAAACCTCATACCCTCACCAAACCCTGGGGCGAATGTGGCGAAAAAAGCCAAGCGATCGATGTATTTATAAAAACGTTCGATCTTCTCCTCAATCGTCTGACGACCACCTTCTCTGGAGAAGTAGTAATAATTATTTCCTTTCTTTAAATGAAATCCTAGCGGTGCGTAAACACTTTCGAAACCACTAAAATACTCGTCTACTTGGTCGTACAATTTTCGAATATCTGGCTTAATGGCATTGGCACTTAAAAACTGCCCTCTACTCAATAATTCAAATACTCTTCTGGTACTTGTATGATCTATATTCATGTTATTTTTTTTCTTTTGGTCGGATAAAAGCAAACTGTTTTCCGTTCTCTTCTACTTGTCGGGCAGGATCAAATGGATTTTCTGCTAAGCCGAAATCCATCTCGTCCTCAAAAATCAAGGCCACCTGACAATAGATTTTGATCAACTGATCTTCGTCCATTTTTTCTCCAAAATCATAAGACTTTACAAAAGAAAGTAGATCGTTGTCTTGAAGGAAGAAGGCTCTTTTCAGTTTCGCGAAATCGACGTGAAGCATCGTTTGCTGTTGAGGATCCAATAAATCGCCATCGATATCCAATTCTGCTTGAAGCTGCATTCTAATTTTATGCTGTCTTCTTAAAGCTACTCTTTCGATGATATCCAAACCGTCGTCCCCTCTTAAATATTCTAGATCCAAATGTGTTTGGAAACGAAGCTGAGTATCGAAGAATAAAGCGTTTTCGTGAGCGAAAACTTCTTCCACATTCGTTCTAACTTCCAATTCATAAAGATCTCTCAACTTTTTAAGTTGGATAATTTTCTTGTGTTGACGATCAAGTTCTGCGATCTGATTAATGAACCTTACAATCTCCTGTCTCAAGGCAATCAGGTTATGTCTTGCCATTGTTAGGTGAGTACCTTTCAGTTCATTGACGATCATACGAAGTCCTTCATCAGGAACTACTCTAAAAAATGCATTTTCTAAAAGTTCTTCCGCGTTCTTGATCAATCCAAGCAGTTTCTCGGCTTGTTCGTTATGGTCCTCAATTTTGACTCTCTTCAACTCAATCGATGAGGCAGTTTTGTATTCCTGCTTCACCAAGTTGTTCAGCGTACCGGCATTCTTACGAATTACTCTACCGATACTCATCAAATATCTTTTGATACGGTGAAGGTAGCGTTCTCTTTCTCGACTATCTTCATCTATTTCGTAGAGGTAAATGTTCTTTTTCAGAATCCTAATGGATTCATCGACCTCATAGTTTCTAATATCTTCGTTGATTTCCAGGAAATCCTCGACAAAATTTAATAAGCGTTCTTCCAAACGGGCAGGCTCCCCTTCTTGTAAAGAAATCATTCCTCTTGCTTTGGCTTGAAGAATTTCTTTCTCTTTACCGTCTGCGATCTCAGTGAGTTCATCAAAAGATGCACTTTTCCTCTTAAAGAGATGGTTGATCACTTTTCGATGCCTGTAAAGTTCGCGTATTAATTCATCAGCTGTTTGTATATCTGCCACTTATCGTTGGTTTATTATCATGATGAATAGCTCATCAACTAGAACTTTATAAGTAATGATTTTGATCCATTTTTTGCAAGTAATTGAAGAGTTTTTTCACTTCTCTTATATAAAAAATGAAGTAGTTTATTTTTATTCCAAACTTACTATCTGATACACGTTCAAACATTTATTATAATTAATTAAATCTAAGCGTTTTTTGTTAAACGAGCGCAAGGTTTGATAACAAAGAAAAACACTTTATTATATAAGATGTTAAAAGCCTCATTTTTACGATAAATAATAAAACTATGAGTAGGGGTTATCTCGTCCCTTAAGTGTTATTCAGTTGCAGTCGGTAATAAAATTGACTGAATAATTGAAAACTATAACCAACAATTTATCAAAAAAATGAAATTACAAACTAATCTATCAAGCATCATTGCGATACTAATCTTAACGGTTGCATGTTCAAAAAACGATGAACATTATTCCCCACAAGAAGTTCTTAAAAGTATCGATTTAAGCTATGCATCGAGTATTTTTATTGGGCCAAACCATGTCACGGGTGGTCTTAACAGAACACTTTACAAAGTAAAGAATGATAATGAAATCGACACTGTAGAATACATCAATAACTTTGGTGATCCTACCTCTCCTAAGTATTACCCCGATGAGGTATTTAAAATCAATGAGAAATTCCAGTTTTTAAGTTTTCAAGGTGTTGAAAACTATATCATTGATTCTCGTAATGGCAATGCTTTCTTAATGGAGAATGCCAGACCGATCAACCACTATAAGTTCTTTACAGATCAGTTTATTGAAACTTCTAGAGGTATTATCTATTTAGGAAATGATCATAAAATCTACTCTTTTAGTATTTCTGATGGAGCATCAGAATTAATCGAAAATCATATTCAAACAGCACATGATGGTGATATCATGAAAATTACTGCCGATCCAAAAGGTAACATCTTGTACACAGCCAATGTGGGTAATAAAGTAGAAGTTCACTTATACACGGTACACAATGGTTCGTCTAGAAAAATTGATGCTGTTGAAAGAATTGGTGTAACCCTTGTTTGGCCTGGACTAAAAGAAAACGAGTTGTTCTACTACACTCCAGATGCCAGCGACAAGGAAACTGCAGTTTACTTAGTAAACACAGAAACTTTAGACGTTCTTCCTTATGGTAATAATAATTTTGTTCTGTCTTGTGGTTTGAATGGTTTATTTAAATATGAGAATAAAATCCTTGGCATTGGTTGTAATGAAATTTACGAATTGGTGAACGATGATGAAAGCAGAGAGATTTTAATTACATCTTTAGAGGATTATCAAATAGTTAATTTTAGAACTGCTGATAAATCTTTAGACCATTTATTAGTTGGTGGTATTAATACATTAGGTAGAGGAAGAATTGTGAAGATTAATATTAACGATTACTCTCCTCAATATTTAAATCAATTGACTGATATCAACCCTCATATCATTAGTACAAATACTCTTGGTGAAAGTGTAGTTTGGGGTACTAGTCAACATAACGGTAAATCTGTATTATCAAACATCAAAGTAGATGGAAGTGTACAAACCATTTTCGAAAACGGTGATGGCGTGATCAATGGCTTGGGAAAATTAAATTAATCCGCACCCGGTTGAACACAACAAAACCTCTAATAATTTACAGTTATTGGAGGTTTTTTGCATTTATTGACAACAATCATCTTTTAGTATTAACAAGCATCAGCTACAGAAGTGTATTTTCTACCCATATTTGTATTAAGAAAATTAATTAATGCCAAAAACGGAATGAAATCACATAAATTATATGCCATTTTTGTTCTATTAATCGTGGTGATATTACTAGGGTTATCAAATAGCAACGTGAATGGTAAGGAGCAGAAACAACAAACAACTCCTCCTCAAGAGGTTAACAACTTATCAACAATGGAATGAGATGAAAATAAAGTATGAATTGAAATGAATTGGACTAACAATTAAATTACATATAAAAATAGGTTAACAACACAATCAAAACACAACCGCATTAATTATCAATTAAATAACTAAAAGCAAACCAACCTCGTTCGAGCTTCTTATTTAGAGAAAAAAATGAAGTTCGATATTAAAAGTGCCGAGATACAACTTGGCACTTTTTTGTTTTTAGGCCTATTATGGATTGTTCTATGTTAGTAAAAGTTAAAAATTCTTTAGTATGTTTTGATTATCAATAATTATTGAACACATCATGTAAATTGCGTACTATACACAATTGATAAAGAAGAAAACAAACGTTTTTGTAATCATATGACAGATCATAAAGTTCTTCATGACAAAATTCATGAGGTAATTTCAGAAGTAGGAAAAGTAGTAGTTGGCCAAGATTATATGGTCAATCGTTTATTGATAGGTCTATTTACTAATGGCCACGTTTTATTAGAGGGTGTTCCTGGTTTGGCAAAAACATTAACAGTAAATACACTTTCTAATGTATTGGACTTAGATTTCCAACGTATTCAGTTTACCCCTGACTTGCTTCCATCTGATTTAGTTGGTACTATGATTTACAACCAAAGAGAAGGTAAGTTTGAGGTAAAGAAAGGTCCTGTTTTCTCTAACCTAGTATTAGCGGATGAGGTGAACCGTTCTCCTGCCAAAGTACAAGCTGCACTTCTTGAGGCAATGCAAGAGAAGCAAGTAACTATTGGTGAGACGACTTACAAATTGGATCGTCCATTCTTGGTATTGGCTACTCAAAACCCAGTTGAACAAGAAGGTACTTATCCACTTCCTGAAGCACAAGTCGACCGTTTTATGTTGAAAGTGTACATCAACTACCCTCGTAAAGAGGATGAGTTGGAAGTGATGAGAAGAATGTCGAACCAATCGTTTGATGATTCTGTAAGATCTATCCTTTCTAAAGATGATATTTTCGCTATTCGTGACGCTATCAATGATGTGAAAGTAAACGAAAGCTTAGAACAATATATTATTGATTTGATTTTCGCTACTCGTTTCCCTAATGAGTACGGTTTACAAGAAGAAGCACAATATATTCAGTTTGGTGTTTCTCCTCGTGCATCGATCAACCTGCATAGAGCAGCTAAAGCAATTGCCTTCTTCGATGGTAGAGATTATGTTCTTCCAGAAGATATTAAAGAGATTGCTTATGATGTATTGAACCACCGTATCATCTTAAACTATGAGGCGGAAGCAGACAATATCTCTACGAAACAGATTATTGATTCTATTTTGAATAAAGTAAAAATTTCAAAGTAGTGAACAAATCTTTGAGCTAAGGTTAACATGCTCAAATAGAATACATTTTATGCCACTTCATTTTTTTGAGGTGGCATTTTTTATGTCAACATTAACTAAGCTATTATACAATCAAAATTAGAAGTTTTAAACCTTCTTTTTTTGACTACTCAGCGTTAGAATTTCATCACGTAGCTTTGCTATGCTCTTCAATTCTGCCTTGATTAGTCAAAAAAATAATAATATAACTTTTCCCAATTTCAAATGTATAACAGCTTAATTCTTTCTATTTTTACATACTGTTAAAATATTATGGAAGAAACTACATTATACATCGTTCCCACTCCGATTGGTAACTTAGAAGATATTACGGCTAGAGCATTGAGAATTCTTAATGAGGTCGATACCATTCTAGCTGAAGACACTAGAAACACTGGTAAACTTTTAAAACACTTTGAGATCAAAAGTAACCTGCAAAGTCATCATGCTTTTAACGAGCATAAAACGGTAGAAGGCTTGATCAAAAGATTAAAAAGTGGAGAGAAAATCGCCTTAGTTTCTGATGCTGGAACTCCGGTAATATCAGATCCTGGCTATATGTTAGTAAGAGCATGTGGAGAAGCTGATATCCGTGTAGAGACTTTACCCGGGGCGACTGCATTTGTACCTGCATTAGTCAACTCTGGTTTACCTGCGGATCGTTTTACTTTTGAAGGTTTCCTTCCACACAAGAAAGGGCGTCAGACTAAAATTCAAGAGTTAGCGGAGGAACAACGTACCATGATTTTTTATGAATCTCCTCACCGATTGGTAAAGTTTTTAGAACAATTGTCTAGTGCATGGGAACCTGATAGAAAGGCCTCTATATCTAGAGAATTATCTAAACTTCATGAAGATACCAAAAGAGGAACTTTAGAGGAATTGGCTCAACATTATTCGGAAGTACCGCCAAAAGGAGAAATCGTTGTAGTGGTTGAAGGAAAGAAAATTGAAAAGAAACCAAAAGGAAATAAGTACAAATACAAAGACGAAGCATGAGAAAATTAATCTACGACTTCATTCAAGCAAACTCTTCTAAGAAATGGTATTTATGGCTAATGGCATTAATTAGCGGCCTTTTCTTGGGATTATCGTGGCATGGTGCTTTGCCGCTTGTATTTATTGGCTATGTTCCTTTGTTGGAAATTGAAAGGGTAATTAGCATTAGCGATAAAAAGTACAAAGGGTGGAAAGTATATTTCTTCTCTTTCATCACCTTATTTATTTTTAATGTTACTGCTTACTGGTGGCTATGGTATGCTTCTGCTTGGGCTACTTTTGGTGCATGGGGAGCAAATGCAGCTTTAATGGCATTGCCTGTATTGGCTTATCATCATACTAGAAAAATATCGAAAGGAAAATACTTCCATCTAGACTTTGTTTGTTGGATGATCGCTTTTGAGTATTTACATATGCATTGGGATTTCTCATGGCCTTGGTTAAACATTGGAAATGTATTAAGCTACACTCCAAAACTGGCTCAATGGTATGAATATACAGGTGCTTTTGGTGGTACACTTTGGATATTAATGCTGAATATCTACTTCTTCAGTTTTATGGTCAGTGGTAGAAAAATAGTTTCTATTTTCTTCTATTTAACGATACCTATCACCTTCTCACTATACTTGTATTACACCTATGAGGAAGAAGGTACTGAGATCGAAACAGTTGTTGTACAACCTAATATTGACTGTTATTCTGAGAAGTTCAGATACAATGCTAGAACAGGAGAACAAAATACAAAGACCTATATCTCTCCAAGAAAGCAAGTCGCTCGCATGATTGAGTTGACGGAAAAAGAAATTACTCCAAATACTAAATTTATCTTTTGGCCTGAAACATCCATTAGTCAGAGTATCGATGAGAAACATCCTGATGCTTCGGGTGAGGTACAGTTGGTCAATAAAATGATGCAGAAGTATCCAAATGCTACTTTGGTTACTGGAGCGGATACTTATAAAATTTACGGTGAAACGCCTGAATCAGAAACTGCCCGTCATTCTGAGAGAATTGGTTACTATGATGTATTCAACACTGGCATCCGTTTTCATCAAAAAGATTCTTTGGAATTCTATCATAAATCTCAATTGGTCATTGGTGTAGAAACTATACCATTCCCTGAAATCTTAAAACCTATCATCTTAAACTTCGGAGGAAGTTCTGGAGGATTAGGAAGGCAAGAGGATAGAGATGTATTTAACAATGGAGCTATTAATGTTGGTCCGATTATCTGTTACGAATCTGTTTATGGTGAGTATGTGACTGAATATATTCAAAATGGTGCTGACTTCTTAACTGTCATTACGAACGATGGTTGGTGGAATGACACTCCTGGACATACTCAACACCTTGCGTTTTCATCACTTAGAGCAATAGAAACTAGAAAAAGTATCGCTCGTTCGGCAAATACAGGTATATCTTGTTTCATCAATCAAAGAGGAGATATTCTTGACCCTATCGCTTATGGCGAAATGGGTGCTGAAAAAGGAAACGTTCATATCAACAAAAAAATGACTATCTATTCTGAATATGGAGATTTTGTAGCTCGTATTGCTAGTGTATTGGCGGTAACTATGTTGGTCATTGGTTTTGTAAGAAATAAATCGAATAAATTATAATGGTTTACAACCACTAGAGGAGTCTAATTCTAGTGGTTGTACTTCTTCTAAGTATTTATAATAGGGTGATGAAAACCACAATTTTTAGAGATTATATTGAAAGCCCGATAGGCTTGATCGTTGTTGAAGCGACCTCTAAAGGTGTTTCTTCTATCAGATTCCTTGATGAAAATGAGGAAGTGTTGAATGATTTACCTAACCCTCACACATTAGAGGCGATTGAGTGGATTGATCAGTACTTTAATGGAGAAAGTAAATTGGGATTTGAGTTTCCATTGGATTTACAAGGAACCACTTTTCAAAAGACGGTTTGGAAAGAGCTTTGTAAAATTAAATACGGTACAGTAGTTTCTTATCTTGATATTTCTGAGCGTATTGGTAACCCAAAAGCCATTCGTGCTGTTGGTGCTGCAAATGGCCAGAATCCTATTGCTTTAGCAATACCCTGCCATAGAGTAATAGGAAGTGATGGATCGCTTACTGGATATGCGGGTGGTATTGGTCGAAAAAAATGGCTTTTGCAACATGAAGGTCACACTAAATATGGCCACGAGCAATTAAGCATGTTTTGATATCAAGGAATCTTTATTAGCCAAAAATACTTTTGAAGAAGCCTTTTTTACTATCTCCACAATCTTTTTGTTGTGTTTCTTCTTGATGTCCTACAAACGCTTTATCAATATCAAAGTTATTTACTGTAGGAACCAAGCTTTCATCAAAAACACATACTAAATCTAATTTCACTCTCGATTTAAAAGCTGCTAACTCTGCTTTTAAAGCATAAGAAATATTCGTTTCAGCTTCTACTTGCTTGATTTTTTCTTCAAACTGTGAAGAATTCATTTCTTTAATACTAGGTACATGACCATAGATCTTATTATTGAATAAATTGGCCAATTTGGTCACAAATGCTGCAATAAGAATATTATCAAGTTCCATCAACATTGCTTCCCTCATTTCTTTTTTACCCCATTCAGAAGTAGGTAGTATTTTCTCTATGATCCCTTGTTCATCGTCTGCATGAATAAGAAGCATAGTATGGGCTTTCATATCCCCAATAATATCGGTGGTTAAAACATAAACGTTACCATTGTTCTCTTTACCAAGTAAGGTGTCATTATCTAAAGACTTAACTTCTTGAACATTCCTTATTATGATTTCATCTTTCATTACGGTAGACAAAGACTGGGCAACATTTCCGAGGGCAATGTTAGTTATATCATTAATTAGATAGGTATTCTCTACTGAAAATTGGGATTGAGTCATGACAATCTTTTACTATTTTAAACTGTTGCAAATGTTGGTTTGAATAAGAATTCTGAGATGTCGTTGGCATCTAAAACTAAGCAAACATTACCGTTTCCTAGTATGGTGGCTCCACTTATAAATCTCGCATTTTCAACCGGTTTTCCAAGTGGTTTCTCAATTATTTCTTTTTGTTGTAGTAGTCTATCTACAACAAAACCAATCATTCGATTATCTACTGATACTACCACTATATTAATTTTAGATACTTGATCATCAATTTGATCAAATGATTTGTGGAGAAGATGAGGTTCTAATAACTCTTCGTTGTTGGCACAATCAAAAATATCCTTTAGGAACATCACAGAAATCGTTTCCTCTAAGTGTGTTGTTACTAATCCATTTCCTACTTTATGAATGGCTGATTTTTTGACGGAAATTACTGCTTCAGTAAATGATAGAGGTATGGCATATTCTACTTCATTTACAACAAATAATAATGCAGATTTTACGGCCATAGAACTTGGTAAGCTCAAACTAAAAGTTGTTCCATGTCCTAATATGGTTTTGGTATTTATCTTACCACCAACAGCATCTACTGCCTTTTTAACCACATCCATTCCAACTCCCCGTCCACTTACGGAAGTGACATTATCGACACTAGAAAAGCCTGGTTCGAAGATAAATTTCACGACATCATCATCTGATAATGCGGATAATGCCTCTCTTGATGCTAAGTTCTTTTCTAGGACTTTTTTCCTAATTTTTTTAGCATCTACTCCATTTCCATCATCAATTACTTCGATGATTACATATTCTTTATCTGATGATGCTCTTAGAAGGATATTACCTTCTTCTTTTTTACCTTTTTTCTTTCTCTCTTCTGGACTTTCAATTCCATGACTCACTGCATTTCTTACCAAATGAATCATAGAATCTGAAATGATCTGAAGTACATTACGATCAATTTCAATTTCTGTCCCTTCTAGTTTCAGGTTTACTTTCTTTCCTTCAAGAGTAGCTACATCACGAACAATTCGATGGAACTTATGAAATAAGGCACCAACTTGTACCAAGCGCACTCCCATTACAGAATATTGTAAATCTGATGTAATTCTGTAGAGTCTAGTATACTCATTGGTTGTCCCAAAACTTGCTCCTTGAGCAATTATTCTATCTTTTTCGATAGCTAATTCCCCAACTAAGTTTAGAAGTGTATCTAGCTTACTTACCGGAACTTGAACAAAATCAGAGAAAGTGATTTTTGCCTTTTTGTCTTCACTTTTACTTTCATCATCAAATTCTTCGGCTAAAGGTACACCTATTGGAACAGGTTGTTCTTGCAAGGCTGAAGCTTCTACGGTTTCTTCTTTCATCTCGACTTTAGAGGCTAAAATTGCATCTAATGCCTTGTCTTTTTCTTCTGAAGATTCCCCTCCTTGTGTCGCTTTGTATTCTATTTCCCCTTTAAGGTTTCTTAGAATTACTTTAAGTTTTGCTCTTAGTCCTTTATATGGTACTTTTTTCTCTGCTTTAATGCCATCAATCATCTCCCCAAGCTTATCTATCGCTTTAAAGAGATCATTAAATACCATGGAAGTTAGAACAATCTTTCCTTTACGGATTTCGCTGAAGATATCTTCTAATAGATGACCAATAGCAGCTATATCTTCGAATCCCATCGCTGCGGCATTACCTTTAAGCGTATGAATAATTCTGAAGATAGCTTCTGTGGCTTCTCTATCAGTAATATTTTTTTCGAGCTGAGTGAATAGCCTGTTCAATTCTTCAAAACTAGCTTCCGCTTCAGCAAGAAATATCTGTTTTAGTTCTTCTTGGTTCATCCCTTCCCTAACTTAATCGTCTATTACATTATTTGATTGATTGCATCGGTCAACTGTTCTGGTGTAAAAGGTTTTACCAAGTAGCTATCTAACCCTAGGTTCATTCCTTCATCTACAACAGACTGTTGTCCTACAGCACTGATCATGATAATTTTTGATTCCAATTCTTCTTCTTTGAGTGTTTTTAGGATATCCAACCCTAACATATCTGGAAGAATATTATCAAGGGTAATTAAATCAGGTTCTGTATCAAGTGCTAAATCAATTGCTTCTACTCCATTAGAAGCTTGTCCAATAACTTCGTATCCGGCATTCTCTAGTGCGTCTTTGATGATGGAACGCATATACAATGAGTCGTCTACGATTAAAACTTTTCTTGCCATGATATTAAAATTTAATCATCAAATAGTAGCCTTAGGTTCCCAACACAGGTTTAAGATCTTCTTTTGTAATGATTTTAAAGATGTCAATTAGAATGATTAAACGTTCTCCAATTTTTATTATTCCATTTATATAGTCTTGCTCCCCTTGCATATCGGCAACCACCGATGGAGAATAATCTATGTCGTTATCACTAACTGATAAGGTATTTGGTACATCTTTTACAAGAATTGCCATGTTATATTCATGACTTTCTACTACTAATGTATAACCACTCGTTTCACTTATCGTATTACTTAATGCAAACTTGTCTTCTAGGTCTATTATTGCTAGGATATTACCTCTAATATTCGCCACTCCTTTCACGTAGGAAGGAGTTAAAGGAACTTTTGTAATTCTTGGGGTAATCACGACTTCTTTAATCTGATCGATGTGCAACCCATACTCCTCTTCACCTAATCTAAAAACAATAATATTACTTTTCTTTTCCTGATCGTCCGTATCAATACGGTTCAATTCCACAGGAGAAGCATTTTCCTCAGGTAAAGAAGGTGAAGGCGTTACTCCATTTGGTTCTTCAAGGTTCATAATAGTTGTTTCTGGGTATTAATAGCCAGGAAAGTTGATGATGACAGATGTATCATCAACTTTCCTGGACTTCATTATTTCAATTTAAATTTACTTACACCTGATTTCAGTTGAGCAGCCACTTCATTCAATTGTTCAGAAGTTTCACCCATTTCTTTTACAGATTCTGACATTTCATCTGCAACACCGGCCACGTTTTTGGTTCCTGCTGCCGTGTCTTCAGATACTACTACAATCTTATCGATGTTTTGTACGACAGAGTCAATAGATGACTTTTGTGTTTCTGTTGCTTCCAATACATCTTTCGATAGATTAAGCGTTTCTTCAGATGAATCAAGAATTGTTTTAAATACTTCCGAAGCGTCTTTCGTTGCACCGTTTCCGACTTTTACTGCTTCTTCCATTTTGTCTATGGCCTTCGTTGCTAACCCAACGTCTTTTTGTACGTCTTGAATTACCTTCTCAATACCACCGGCAGATTGTCTCGAATCCTCGGCAAGTTTCCTAATCTCTTCGGCTACTACTGCGAAACCTCTACCTGCTTCACCGGCTCTTGCGGCCTCAATCGCTGCGTTTAGGGCGAGTAGATTGGTTTGAGAGGCGATATCGGTAATTACGGTTAGTGCTCTAGAGATCTCTTCTGATCGTTTTGCCAAGACTTCAATTGAATTGGATGTGGACCCTGCTGAGTTTTCTATCTCATTCATGTTCTCTACCAAGTGTTTGACAATCTGCATACCGTTCTGACAAGATTCCATACCAGATTCAGCTGATCGGTTAATGACATGTGCCTTATTACCTGTATCATCGGCAGCTTTCAAAATCTGATCTACCAACTGAGAAGATTCGTCCGTTCTAGATACCTGCTCCAACATACCAGCGTTTATTCCTTGAATGGCATCTACCACTGTGGTTGTTGATTTATCCATGATACTGAACTTATCTTTCATGGCTTCTGATGATCCTGCAACCGTATTTGACATCCCTTCAATTTCTAATAGTAGCGTTTGAAGGTTGTCCAGGGCGTCGTTTAGACCGTCAGCCATTTGTTTAATATCACCAGCTGATTTACCCACGAATCGTTTTGAAAGATCTCCTTTCGATAAACTCTTCGTTAGTGATTGGAATTCTAAAATTGGTTCAGAGATCGAACTTAGCAAGTTGTTAAAGGCTTCAGTTAATTCATGCCATGCTCCTTGTGCACCGGCAATTTCAAGTCGTTCATCCAATCGTCCTTGATTACCGGCAATATGTACTACTCGGTTAATCTCGTTAATAAACTTCTTCAGGTTATCTCTTAATGATCGGTTATTATCAATCATACGACCAATATCAGAGTCCATATTGATGTTACCAATATCTATCTTCGCATCAAAATTACCTTTAGCTAGTTCTTCCAAGAATTCGGATAGTGCTACATATGCTGATTTAAACTCTGTGACATCTGATGCGTATTTTACTACTTTGAATAAGTTACCGTCATCATCCATAATTGGATTATAAGTGGCTTGTAACCAAACAGGATCACCCGTTTTACTCACTCTTAGATACTCACCTGCATCGTGTTCACCATTTCTAAGTTTTTCCCAGAATTGTTTGTATTCAAAGCTGTTGGCATCTTCGTTACTTACAAACATTCTATGGTGTTTACCTTGTACTTCTTCTAAAGTATAACCTGTTAGAGATAAGAAATTGTCATTGGCTGTAAGAATGTTTCCATTCATATCAAACTCTACCACTCCTTGTGCCTTGAGGATGGCGTTAATCTTACCTCGGTTTTCTGCATTGGCTAAACGTCTTTGTGTTACATCCTCTGCAATTTTTACTACTTTATAGAAGTTACCATCATGGTCTCGAACTGGGTTATAGGTGGCTTGCAACCATACCTCTTTTCCAGATTTGGTATATCGTTTATATACATTTCTATCGAACTCTCCTCTTCCGAGTTTCTCCCAGAACTGCTTGTATTCTTGAGAATCGCCATAGACCTTATCAACAAACATACTATGGTGAGAACCGATTAATTCTTCTCTGCTGTATTCCGTATTTCTGCTAAAGATATCATTACAGTCCATGATATTACCAGTCAAATCAAACTCTACACGCATGTAGGAAGCATCAATTGCGGCAATTTTACCACGGTTATCTGCATTTTGAATTCTTCTTTGAGTAATATCCTGTAAGTAAGCGACAATCTTCACGTAGTTTCCATCGTAATCTTGAATTGGATTGTAAGAACCTTCCAGCCAAACTTCTTTGCCTTCTTTGGTCACACGTTTAAAGGAATCTACTACATATTGTCCTTTCTGTAATTTTGCCCACAGCTCTTTATTTTTGAGGGTGGCATCCTGATCTACTGGAACAAGTGTATCGTGAGGAACTCCAAGAAGTTCTCCTTCGTTGTATTCTAAGTTTTCTAAAATTGTATCGTTGGCAGAAATCACATCGCCATCCATACTTAATTCTAATACACCTGATGATTTCGAGATAGCTTCATCCACACCATCTTTTTCGACTTTATTGTCCATTTGTTCCGTAATATCGAAACGAATACCAATAAACTTAATTGGTTTTCCATCAATATCAAGTACCGGTGCAATGGTTGCATCTACCCAGTAATAACCACCATTTTTCTTCTTGTTACGGTATTGTACTTTAAATACTCTACCTGACTGAATGGTCTCCCAAAGATCTTTAAATACTTCTTTAGGTGTAGATGGATGTCGTACAATGTTGTGAGGTTTACCAATCAACTCGTCTACCGTATATCCAGATAAAGAAGCGAATGTTTCGTTGGCAAAAGTAATCGTACCATGCAAATCTGTTTCCGACATTAGAGCGGCAGAGTTAAAGGCATTTACTCTAGACTCTAATTCGTTCTTTAAGGCATCTGCTCTTCTTTGTGTCTCTACCTGATCGGTAATATCAGTTGCATATTTGATTACTTTATATGCTTGATTATTTAAGTCGAATATTGGATTATAGGTCGCTTGTAACCACATGATCGATCCATCTTTTCGAACTCTTCTATATACACCTTCATCGTTTACACCTTGGTTGAGTTTTTCCCATAGCCTTTCGTATTCTATAGATTTAGCATAGCTTTCTTCTACTAACATTCTATGGTGTTTACCAAGCAATTCGTCTTTAGAGTATTGAGTTGTTTGGATAAATAAATCGTTACAATCTTGAATGTATCCATTTAAATCAAACTCTACTACAGCTTGCACCTCGTTGATTGCTTTGATCTTGGCTCTGTTTTCAGAGTTATTCAATCGACGTTCGGTTACATCTTCCGCAATTTTTACAATCTTGTAGATATTTCCTTCCTGATCTCGAATTGGGTTATAGGTAGCTTGTAACCAAACTTCAGCTCCTCCATTTGCAAAACGTTTGAATACCCCTTTTTCAAAATTACCATTTCTTAATTTTTTCCAGAAGTTTTCATATTCTTGAGAGTTACCGTAACTGTCGCCTACTAACTCTTTATGGTCAATACCTATTAACTGATCTTTTGAGAAGCCTACCACTTCGGCAAACATATCGTTGCATTCGATTATTCTTCTATTTAAATCAAATTCAACTCTCATGTAACTCACGTCGATCGCGGCAATTTTACCTCTGTTGTCTGCATTCGCTAAACGTCTTTCGGTTACATCCTCACAGATTTTTACTACTTTATAAACATTGCCCTCTGCATCTTTAATAGGATTGTAAGTTGCCTGTAGCCAGATTTCTTTTCCTCCTGCTACTTTACGTTTGTAGATGTTTTTATCAAATTGACCTTTTCGTAACTTATCCCAGAAATCGGCGTACTCTTTTGATTTACCGTAAGTTTCATCTACCAAATTAATATGATCGAGACCAATCAATTCATCTTTAGAGAAACCAACTCCTTCTGCGAACAAATCATTACAATCAAGAATATGACGTTCTAAATCAAATTCTACTCTCATGTAACTATTATCGATAGCCGCAATCTTACCACGGTTATCTGCGTTATTGGTTCTTCTTTCAGTAACATCCTCACAGATTTTTACAATCTTGTACACATTACCTTCAGCATCTTTGATTGGGTTATAAGTGGCTTGTAACCAAATTTCTCTTCCGCCTGCTACTTTACGCTTGTAGACGTTTTTATCAAATTCGCCTCTTCTTAATTTGTTCCAGAAATCGGCATAATCCTTTGATTTACCATATTCTTCATCAACTAAATTAATATGGTCTAAACCAATTAATTCTTCTTTTGTGAAACCAACACCTTCTGCAAAAAGATCATTACAATCGAGAATATGACGTTCTAAATCAAATTCTACTCTCATGTAACTATTATCTATAGCGGCAATCTTACCACGGTTATCTGAGTTGGCTAATCTACGTTCTGTTACATCCTCACAGATTTTCACCACTTTATAGACATTTCCATCGGCATCTTTAATTGGGTTATAAGTAGCTTGCAACCAAATTTCCTTACCGCCTGCTATCTTACGTTTATAGACGTTCTTATCAAATTGTCCTTTCCTTAGATTATTCCAGAAATCTGCATATTCTTTTGATTTACCGTATTCTTCATCAACTAAGTTGATATGATCAAGTCCAATAAGTTCATCTTTAGAGAAGCCTACCCCTTTTGCAAAAAGATCGTTACAATCTAGAATATGACGTTCTAAATCAAATTCTACTCTCATATAACTGTTATCGATAGCCGCAATCTTACCACGGTTATCTGCATTAGTCAATCTTCTTGCAGTTACATCTTCAGCAATTTTCACAATCTTGTAAATATTACCATCATGATCTCTTACTGGTGAATAAGTTGCTTGTAAAAATACTTCTTTACCACCAGCTACTACTCTTTTGTAAACGTTTTTATCGGATTCACCTCTTCCTAGCTTTGCCCAGAAATCTTCATACTCTTTAGAATTTCCGTAGCTTTCTTCGACAAGCATTTTATGAGAAGCCCCTATTAATTGCTCTTTAGGATAACCGGTACCCTCAGCAAAGAGATCGTTACAATCGAGAATGGTTTTATCTAAATCAAACTCTACTCTCATGTATGATTCATCAATCGCTGCGATTTTACCGCGATTATCTGAATTGGCTAAACGACGAGCGGTTACATCTTGAAGGTAAGCGATGATCTTTGTGTTATTGCCATCGAAATCTTTAATTACATTATAAGTACCTTCCAACCATTTTGTTCTTCCTTGAGCATCTAATCTTTTAAAGGTATTTTTATAAAACTCACCTCTTTTTAAACTTTTCTTTCTGTCTTTCTCAATACCTAGGTGTTCAGGTTCATTCGGTACTAATGAGGAATGTTGTTTACCTATGATATCTTCAACACTTGAATAACCTAAGATTTTAGAAATATGGTCGTTGGCATCAACTATATTCTCATCTAGATCTAATGTTAATACGCCGGTTGATTCAGAAATTACTTCCTGAACAGCTTGCATTTCATTTTCCTGATCAATTTGTTTGGTTACATCGAAACGTACACCAATATATTTTACAGGTTTTCCATTATTATCAAGCACTGGAGCAATGGTAGCTTGTACCCAATAGTGAGATCCATCTTTGGCCAAATTTCTATACGTCCCCTGGAAAATCTGTCCATTCTGAACTTTATCCCATAATTCTTTAAATAGTGATTTTGGATTTGCAGGGTGACGTACAATGGAGTGTGGTTTACCTATTAATTCTTCTGGAGTATAACCTGATAATTTTGCAAAGGTCTCATTAGCAAAAGTGATGGTACCATATAAATCAGTTTCTGATACCAAAGCTGCAGTATTAAAAATATTTACTCTTGAATCCAATTCGGATTGAATGTTGGCAAACTCTTTTTCCTTAGACATCACCTCAGTAACATCCATACCTAACATCAGGTAGCGTATGATACGTTTTTCATCGTCTAAGATTGGAGAGATAGTCACCTCCAACCATACAGGGTCACCCTCTTTTGTTACATTATTGAGCGTACCTGTATAGGTTTCTCCTTTACCAAGAATAGATAAAACACTTTCTGCAAAATTCTGTGGGGTATCTGGTGACAGTAATTTTGATAATGGTTCATTTAAAAGCTCCTTGGAGGAGTATCCAAAAGTGCTTGCAAAATGATTATTACAGGAAACGATTGTGCCATCGGGGGCTGTTTCTGCAAGTAAAGCCGCTTTATCAAATGCTTTTAATTTTGCTTTAAGTTGATGTATTTCTTTTTGTAATTCTGCAGCTCCTTCAAAGAATTTCTTAGGACGTCCGTTACCTGCAGAGGCATCATCTTTACTTAAAAGACGATCTTTCTTGATGTTATCTCCAAGTGCCATTATTTAGATAGTTATTGGGTATTTTGATGTAACATGATTGGATCTGAGCAATGGGTTATTAAGGATCCGTTACAGAATTAAATACAATAGTTAAACTTTAATTTAATTATCTGGATGATAAGAACATTTTTTATTTTCCAGCTAACAATGTCATCATCCCTGAAATAGTAATAAGAGTTAGTAGACTACTAACCAAGATTTCATTTACTTAATTAATTTACGATTTTTTTAAAACAATATTACTATGCAATTAGTTATGCTAGGAATATTTATACACTTTCATAAAATTTTCTAGAAACACTAAATTGAGATAATCGATTCTTTCAAAATCAGGCAATTATACTTTTACTAAAGAGATAAATTCTCTAGCCACTCTCATGTACTGTATGGCTCCTGTAGATAATGGAGCATACTCAAATATAGATTGTCCAAAAGAAGGTGCTTCTACTAATTTTACATCAATTCCTATATTGTTATTCAACACTCTAATACCAAAATTCTCTTTGATATGATTTAAGATTTCCATGGTGATGGATCTTCTTGTATCGAACATCACAGGTAAAATACCAAGAATAGTTAAGCTATTATTTAGGTTTTCTTTTATCTGAAAAACAGTTTCTAGGATTTGAGAAAGACCTTGCATACTTAATACCTCCATTTGCAAGGGGACCAATATATGATCTGATGCTGTTAAGGCATTAATACTTAAAATGGATAAAGCAGGAGCACAATCTATAAGTATATAGTCGTATTTTTTTCTCGCCTTATCTACTGCATTTCTTAAAATGAACTCTCTTCCCTCTGCATTGACTAACGATAATTCGGCATCGGCCAGAGACACATCAGAAGGTGCTACAAATATCCCTTCTCTTTCTACTGCGATATCTTTTAACTTCTCACCTTCTGTCAGTACATGAGACATTGATTTGGTGTATTTGTCTTGTACCCCAAAATGAAAAGTCATGTTTCCTTGGGCATCCATATCAATTACCAAAACCTTGTGACCAAGTTTTCCCAATGCCACCCCTAAATTAGTTGTGGTTGTGGTCTTACCTGTTCCTCCTTTTTGGTTTACTATTGATATTACTTTTGCTGTATCTGACATAATTACACAAATCTGTTATAAGTTTCTAGACATGAATATATCAAATATCATTCTAATGTGGATGATATGTGACGTAATTCTAATGTGTATATCAAATAATTTTATTGAAACGAAAAAGCCACTTACCTCAAAAAGAAGTAAGTGGCTTCAATATATTTATCACTAAGCGATTAGATTAGACAATCACCTGTCATTTCCTCTGGCTGATCAACACCTACAATTTTAAGAACTGTTGGAGCGATATCACCTAACTTACCGTCTTTGATTTCACCGTCAAAATCTGGATCAACGAAGATACAAGGAACAAGGTTAGTTGTGTGAGCAGTGTTTGGAGAACCGTCAGGGTTCTTCATCACGTCTGAGTTACCGTGGTCAGCAATTACGATTGAAGAATAACCGTTATCTAAACCAGCTTCAACTACAGCTTTAGCACACTCGTCTACTGCTTCACATGCTGCTACTGCTGCTTCGAATACACCTGTATGACCTACCATATCAGCGTTAGCGAAGTTCAAGCAAACAAAGTCAGCATCTCCTTTTTGTAATTCAGGAACGATTTTATCGCGGATATCACGAGCTGACATCTCCGGTTGTAAATCGTAAGTAGCTACTTTTGGAGATGGAGCCAACAAACGAGTTTCACCTTCGAATTCTTTTTCACGTCCACCTGAGAAGAAGAATGTTACGTGAGGATACTTTTCAGTTTCAGCAATTCTGATTTGCTTCTTACCTGCAGCCTCTAATACTTCACCTAAAGTTTGCGTCAAGTTATCTTTATGGAACAATACCTTCACTCCTTCGAATGTCTCATCGTACATTGTCATTGTAAGGTAGTTGATGTTCAATTTAGTCATACCGCCTTCTGGAATATCTCTTTGCGATAATGCTTGAGAGATTTCACGACCACGGTCAGTACGGAAGTTGAAGCAAAGAACTACATCACCTTCTTCGATTTTAGCTACAGGCTCACCATCAACAGTGTTTACCAATGGCTTGATAAATTCGTCAGTGATCCCTTCGTCATATGACGCTTGGATAGCAGCATCGATGTTATCAACTTTAGTTCCTTCAGCATTTACCATTACGTTATAAGCTAAAGCAACTCTTTCCCAACGGTTATCACGGTCCATTGCATAGTAACGACCTACTACTGATGCAATTTGACCTGTAGTTTTAGACATGTGGTCCTCAACGTCAGCAATAAAACCTTTACCAGACATTGGGTCACAGTCACGACCGTCAGTAAATGCGTGAACAAATACTTGATCTTTAGAAAGACCAGCAGTATTTGCTGCAGATAAAAGTCCTTTTAAGTGATTGACATGAGAGTGAACACCCCCGTCTGAAACCAATCCCATAAAGTGAACTTTCTTATTATTGTCTTGCGCATATTGGAATGCGTCTTTTAATTCTTGGATATCAGCAATAGAACCGTCAGCAACGGCATTGTTAATACGAACAAGCATTTGATAAACAACACGACCAGCACCTAAGTTCATGTGTCCCACTTCTGAGTTACCCATTTGACCTTCAGGAAGACCAACAGCAAGACCAGAAGCTTCTAATTTACTGTGCTTGTATTTTGTATATAATGAGTCGATGAAAGGAGTATTTGCCTGCTCAATTGCAGAAACTTTTGGATCAGGACCGATTCCCCAACCATCAAGGATCATTAAGATTGTTTTCTTGTTCATTTTGATAATTTTTTCCGATTAAATATTCAGTAATAACGAATGCGCAAATATACATCAACTATGTAATCTTATAAATGATATTCATCACACTAAATACCTTTTAAAAAGAATATTAGTAATGAAATAACTATGATTAAATCAATTCTTTTAAATGAAAACAATTAACACATTCAAACAGTTATAATATCTATAAAACAATCTTTAAATAATACAATTTTATTCGGCTTATTTTTCTTAAATTGTAAAAAATGAACCGAACCTTCTATCTACTTAACCCCTAGTCAAATGAAAAAGCTTATCTCTATTACTCAGGTCCTTATAATTACAACTTGCTTCTCCTTTATTTCGTGTGAAAATGCTGAGTTAGCGAATACTGCAAATGCAGTAGCCGGAAATTATCAAATAACTAATATTTCAGCGAAAACCAATCAAGGACAAGCCACTGTTCAACACAATCCAGAATTTGATAAAATTATTATCTCGGCTACAGATGAAAGAACTGTAAAAATTGATGTGATTGTAACTACGGCAAAAGTTTCGATTGGTACTTCAAACGCTAATTTATTACAAACTATATATCATGATGTAAGCGTTGAGGGTAACAATGAAAACAATACCTTCACTTTGACCAAAACAATCAACATGGATAATAACGCTACCCTTGTAGGTCATGTTAATAGCAACAGCGAATTAATGCTTGAGTATAAAATATCTGGAACTGAATTATTTTCTATAACAGCATATAGACCTTAAATAATTATTTATTTAAAAAAATAATAGCATAGATTTTGTTTAACAACATTTAATAATTGTCTTTACAGTAATCTCATATTGAATGAGGTTACTTTTTATTTTTTTAATCTAATTTTGACTTCACTATGAAATTAAAAGTATTGTTTGTCTCGATTCTATCGTCATTAATGTTTTTCTCTTGTTCAGATGATGTAATCAATGACTTAGTTGATTCTGTCATCAGTTTTGGTGATGCAAAAGCAACGGTAGACGGAACTGAAAAAGATTTTAGTAACTATGCTGGCTATAGAGTTAGTGGTAATTCAACAGCTCTTTATTTTGCAGATTTTGAATTTAAAGTAACTGAACTTGATGTTAAAGGGCATGCTATTTTAGGATTCATGCACACTGACCTTTTTGATACATCAGAAGGAGTTGAAATCAATCTTTCTAATGCTCCAGGAATTGCTACAGACCCAATTAAAGGTTTAGGTGGCGCTTTATATCTTACTAATGTTTCTGCTCAAGATTTATATGATTTGGTTGTTGAGTATAACAAGAATCAAAATATACAGGCGGTTATTCAGCTTGCTGGACAAAAAGATGTAGTAGTACAAAGAGCTACTGTAGTTGATATTGTTACTAATCTAGATATTGCTGGTAATATCACATTCAAATTCTCAAAAATTGCTGATGATAAAGCTTCAGGAACATTTAGTTTCAAAGCATACAGCGATGATGGTAACGTTGAAGTAACTAACGGTACTTTCACAGATACACCAATGGATACTTTCGATTTCAGCAACTAATCAAAAGATATCTTACACATAAAGAGCTTATTACACCCAATAAGCTCTTTTTTTTATACCCTATTTTTAGTAAATTATGGTAAGCCCCAATACTAACCCTTACCATTATGTACTTACTCATCTTCCTTTCCTTTATCCTTTCTCCAATTTTATCAAACAGTAGCTCTGAGAAAAGAATTGCTGAATCTAAAGTGTTTTTTGAAGTCATCAATCATCAAGCAGAAAATATGGATGACATTCCTTTAGAGATTTATCAAAAAGATCAACTAATTGCAAAGTTTTACACTAAAAAACTTACAGCCATTTCTCTGCCTGTAGAAGACTACCAATTCAAAGTATTTTACTGTGATGATACGTATACTATCAATACTACCCTCCATAAAAGTCGACATCATTTAGTGTTCGTTTTGGATGAAAAACCCTGCAATGAACCATTACTTTTACTGAAATAAACCGTTGCCTCATATTTATTAGCTTAAATTTATTGTGTACTCCCTCATATCGTTTAATTTCGCATTCTAAACGCTTATTTCAAGAGAGTCTTTTCTCTCTACAAGAAACTAAGTGATGTACAACTGAAGATATAAGATTTAAATAACAGGATGGGAACGCAAACAGAATCGAAGTTGACGTTATCTAATCGTTTTGATAACATCACTGAATCTGCCACTTTAGTGATGGCTGTAAAAGCAAGAGAATTACAAGCTAAAGGGGTGAATGTAATTAAGTTGAACTTAGGTGAGCCTGATTTTCCAACGCCACAATACATTCAAGATGCTGCGAAGGAAGCAATCGACGAAGGAAAATATTTTTCTTACCCACCTGTTCCAGGCTACCCAGAATTAAGACAAGCCATTGCTGATAAGCTAGATAGAGAAAATAACTTATCTTACAAAGCAGAAAATATTGTGGTTTCTGCTGGAGCAAAGCACTCTGTAGCCAACGTAATGTTGAGTATCTTAAACCCAGGTGATGAAGTGATTGTATTCTCTCCTTATTGGGTATCATACACTGATCAGATTCACTTAGCTGGCGGTACTCCAGTTATCCTTTCAGGTAGTATCGAAAATGACTTTAAAGTTACTCCAGAAGAATTACGTGCTGCAATCACTCCTAATACAAAAGCTATTTTATTTTCTTCTCCTTGTAACCCTACAGGTACTGTATTTACAAAAGAGGAATTAAGAGGTATTGCTGATGAGGTAGTGAAACACGATAACATTTACATCGTTTCTGATGAAATTTACGAATACATCAATTTTGGAGGCAAACACTTTAGCATTGCACAATTTGATGATGTAAAGGACAGAACAGTCGTTGTGAATGGTTTTTCTAAAGGTTTTGCCATGACGGGATGGAGAATTGGTTATGTTGCAGCTCCACTTCACTTGGCTAAAGCTTGTACTAAAATCCAAGGTCAGGTCACTTCTGGTATCAATACAATTACCCAAAGAGCATGTATTGCTGCTTTAAAAGGTGATAGTACTTCAGTTATTAAAGAAATGCGTACTGCTTACTTGAGAAGAAGAGACCTTCTTAAATCGATGCTAGACGAGATAGAAGGAGTAAAAACAAATCTTCCACAAGGTGCATTCTACATCTTCCCAGATTTCAGTGCTTTCTTTGGTAAGTCATTCAATGGTGAGGTAATCAAAGACTCTTCTGATTTATGTATGTTCTTCTTAAACGAAGCACACGTATCTACAGTGGCAGGTGCAGCGTTTGGAGCACCAAACTGCATTCGTATTTCTTATGCTGCTTCTGATGACGAATTAGTTCAAGCAGTAAAACAAATCAAAGAAGCTCTTAATAAGTTATCATAAATTCAACGTCAGTTTAATGTATTCGTACATTAAACTGACTTTTTTCTTTTGAATAGATCAAATAATAAACCCATGAGTATAAGAGAAGCGTTAGACAAATTTAATGGCCTCAAAGCATTAGTCATTGGCGATGTGATGATAGACTCCTATGTATGGGGGAATGTCGACAGAATCAGTCCTGAAGCTCCTGTGCCAATCGTTAACGTGAAAGATAGAGAATCCAGAATGGGAGGAGCTGCCAACGTAGCAAAGAACCTTCATTACTTGGGTGCTGAACCTATCTTATGCTCTGTAGTTGGTAATGATGGTAGTGCCGATACTTTTATGAATCTTTGCGATTCCCTTAATATCTCAAAAGAGGGAATTATACGTTCTGAAAATCGTATTACTACAATAAAACACCGTGTGATTGCAAGTGCACAACATGTACTAAGAATCGACCACGAAGACGATGCTCCTTTAAACGCTAAGGATACCGATCTTCTATTTGACAACATCAAGAAATTAGCAGATGATGCTGATGTAATTATTTTTGAGGATTATGATAAAGGGGTACTTACACCTGAATTAATCTCGAAAGTCATTCAGTTAGCGAAAGAAAAAAATATTCCTACCACTGTCGATCCTAAGAAAAGAAACTTCTTATGTTATGAAGGTGTCACTCTTTTCAAGCCTAATCTTAAAGAAATGAGAGAAGGTTTAAAATTCGATTTTGATGGAGATGTGATTGATGAGGTGAAAGCCGCTACTAAAGAATTAAAGTCAAAAATGGATAACGACCATACCATGGTCACTTTATCCGAACATGGAGTATATATTTCAAACCATCAATCTGATGTTCATATACCTGCTCATAAGAGAGAAATAGCCGATGTTTCTGGTGCTGGTGATACCGTAATTAGTATTGCATCTTTGGCGTTAGCAGTCGGTTTACCAATGGATCAAGTGGCTGGATTGGCTAACCTTGGCGGTGGATTGGTATGTGAATCTGTAGGTGTAGTACCTATCAATAAAGAAGCATTGTTGGAAGAGGCGGAAAGAAAACTTTAATATGATTTCTAAAGAAGAAAAAAAGAAAGCATTTAAAACCACATGGTTGAGCATCATCGGGAATATATTCCTCACTGCAGTGAAGGGAACTGTAGGTATAATAGGTAATTCCCAAGCCATGATTGCCGATGCCATCGAATCTTGTGCTGATATTATTTCTTCTTTTGTCGTTTTAGCTGGATTAAACTTTTCTACCAAGGCCCCGGACGAAAACCATCCGTACGGTCATGGTAAATTTGAGCCTATTGCTACATTTATCACTATAGGTTTTCTGGTTACTTCAGCTTTAATCATTGCCGAACAAAGTATCACTCGCATCATAGAAGGTACAACAGAGTCCCCTTCCCAATATACGTTGATTGTTTTGGGTGTGATCATCCTTATCAAATACTGGTTGTACAAATTTGTAAAGAAAAGAGGCAAAGTTCTCAACTCTTCTTCATTGGAAGCAGATGCTGGACACCATCGAAGTGATGCAATGATTTCACTTTCTGCTTTTATTGGTATAGCTGTCTCTATTTTTGGAGGCGATGGTTATGAAACAGCTGATTCTTGGGCTGCACTTTTTGCAGTCGGAATCATACTTTTTAATAGTTATTTATTGTTTCGTCCTGCTTTTGGAGAAATCATGGACGAAAATCTGTACGATGATTTTATCGATAAGGTAAAGCAAGAATCTCAAAAGATTGAAGGAGTTATTGCTCCGGAAAAATGCTTTATCAGAAAAATGGGTTTTAAATTTTACGTAGATCTTCATATTATTGTCGACGGCGAAATCTCGGTGAGAGAAGGTCATGACATTGCCCATAACGTAAAAGATTCTCTTAAAGCCGACTTCAACGAAATAGCAGATGTGTTGATTCATGTAGAACCCACATCAAAAACATAAAATAAGCAACTCTATCATAGAACTATGGGGTTAAAATCTTTTTTAAGTAAGCCATTTGCTGCTTACGTTGTCAAGAAACAAACCGAGTGGGTGCAAAACCCTTCTCGAGCTCAGGATAAGGTATTCAATAACCTTATTGAAGTGGGCAAAACTACTGCTTTTGGCAAAGACCATCATTTCGCAGATATCAAAAACTACGAGGACTTTAAAAAGCATGTCCCTATTGTCGATTATGAGCAACTTCGTCCATACGTCGATAGAATTATAAAAGGTGAAAGTGATATTCTTTGGAGAGGAAAACCCGCTTATTTTGCAAAAACCTCTGGTACGACTTCAGGAGCAAAATATATCCCTTTAACAAAGGATTCTATCCCTAACCATATCAACTCGGCTAGAAATGCCATGTTGAATTATGTGCATGAAACGGGTAATTCTAAATTTCTAGATAGAAAACTGATATTCCTTTCGGGATCACCTATTCTAGATACTTCCGGAGAAATCCTAACAGGACGTTTGTCTGGCATAGTGAATCACCATGTTCCTGGATATTTAAGAAGAAATCAAATGCCTAGTTATGATACCAATTGCATCGAAGATTGGGAGATCAAACTAGAACATATTATAGATGAAACTCTCGCTCAAGATATGTCATTAATCTCAGGTATCCCACCTTGGGTACAGATGTATTTCGACAGAATTCAGGAAAGAACGGGAAAAAGTATCAAAGAGGTATTCCCAAATTTTGAGATGTTTATTTACGGAGGAGTAAACTTTGAGCCTTACCGCAAAAAGTTATACGACTCTATTGGAAAAGATATTCCTTCTATCGAATTATTCCCTGCTTCTGAAGGATTCTTCGCCTTCCAAGATTCTCAAGAAGAAGAAGGTCTTTTACTACAATTGGATTCTGGTATTTTCTATGAGTTTATTCCTTCTGAAGAATACTTTGATGAAAACCCAACAAGATTAAGAATCGAAGATGTAGAAGTGGGTAAGAACTATGCTTTGATTATTAACTCAAATGCAGGTTTGTGGGGTTATTCTATTGGAGATACAGTTAAGTTTGTTTCTAAAGATCCCTACCGTTTGATTGTATCGGGGAGAATCAAACACTATATTTCTGCCTTTGGCGAGCACGTGATTGGAGAAGAAGTGGAAAAAGCCATGAAACATGCTTTGGAACAATTCCCAGAAGTTAAAATCACAGAGTTCTCCGTAGCACCACAGGTAACTCCTACCGACGGACTACCTTATCATGAGTGGTTGATCTCCTATGAAAGTGAACCAAACAACCCTGAAGAATTTGCACTTTCTATAGATAACAAACTTAGGGAATTAAATACCTATTACGATGATTTAATTACCGGAAGCATTTGTAGAACACTTGTGATTACTCCTTTACAAAGGGATGCTTTCCAACAATATATGAAATCGATTGGTAAGCTTGGAGGCCAAAATAAGGTACCTAGATTATCAAATGATCGAAAAATTGCTGATTTAATCAGTGAATGGAAAAAATAAATTTTGAATCCTTCTAATTATACAATTTGTGTTGTATTATTGGAAGGATTTTTATTTGATTTTTAAGCGACAAATACAAACTAACTAATTGATTAAAAAAATTCATTTCTCTTTAATCATTTATAATATTTTTTTGTAATTTGAATATGCATTCGAAAAATAGCATATTTCAAATGCTAACTACTGTATTGAGACAGTACACTCAAAACCTGACATGAGCAAAAAGATAAAAACGATATTACTTGTTGATGACAACGACACAGATAACTTTATCAATAGCAGAATTATTGAGTTAACAGAATTTGCTGAAGAAATCATCATCAAAAATTCTGGTAAGAAAGCATTAGAATTTCTTCAAGAAAGACTTGATCAAAATGAGACTCTCCCTAGTTTAATCTTATTAGATATCAATATGCCAATTGTTGATGGATTTGTATTCCTATATGAATTTGAAAACTTCGCCGACGAGCTGAAAAATAAATGTAAGATTGCTATTCTTTCAAGTTCTGATAACGAATCTGATATTGAGAGAATCGTCAATAACGAATATGTGATCAAGTTTATCACCAAACCTCTCACAGAAGAGTCTCTTCTAGAAGTAGGTGATCTATTACCTTAAAGTACATTATTAAGAAATCAATATGGGTTAATTGGGATATAACGTTTTAATTATACCCTTTTTAAAAAGGCGATCTTAAACCAATAAGATCGCCTTTTATTTTTCTAATTAGGAATCGCTAAAAATATGGTGATATCATCTCTTTGCTGATAATTATCAGACATCTCTTTTCTTAGATAAGTATCCAATTCTTTTATACAGTCCTTGGTATATTTTAAATAATACCTTTGGAGCATTTCTCTAAACTTGAGGGTGCCAATTTTACCATTGATACCATTCTGGTCTACAAATCCATCAGAATATAAACAGATCATTGTATCCGGTTGAATTTTTAATTTGGTTACTTCGAATCTCCTTTTGCGTTGGAAAGCTCCTCCAATTGATCTATTGGTGGATTTTAATGGGGTAATACCATTTTCGTCTACAATTAAGCCTTTTCCTTTCGCTCCAGCAAATGACAAATTATATTCCTGATCCACATAGGCTACAGAAATATCCATACCGTCCCTATTACCATGTATATCACTTTGTCTTAGCTTATCAAAGAAATAACCATCCAACTGTTCCAATAAAATGGCAGGAGACTCAGGAAGCTCTTCTAAACGATCTAGTGCTTCTAAGCCAACCATGGATAACAAAGCTCCGGGTACACCATGACCTGTACAGTCGCCCACAACCATCAAGGTTTTATTTCCATATTGTCTAGCAAAGTAGAAATCGCCAGATACGTGGTCCTTGGGTTTATACAATACACTTGCTTCAGAAAAAATCTTATCCAGCTCATTTTGCCTGGTCAATAACGCTACCTGAATAGTTTCCGCATAACGAATTGAATCCGTCACCTGATCCATGGATTTTGTAAGCTCCATATGATGTTGCTCTATAGCATCTCTTTGAGATTCTATTTCTTCCTTCTGAGCATTCATCTCTTCGTTGGTTTGAGACAACTCTTCACCGAATTGAATTAATTCATCTGAATTTTGTTTTAGCTTATTCTGAAATGAAGTAGTCTGAATATCGATTGATTTGATATCGTTACTTATGTTCAGTAAAATTCCTAAATCAAATAACCAATTGATAAATAATAAGTGATGATGCTTTAAAGGTACTTCCAATAAAGGACCTCCATGAATTAACTCAATAACAAATAACGAAGAAATGAGTGTTACAGAATAAATTAAAATCAGTCTCCCTTTTTCTTTACCTAGAAACCAATAGGAGGTAATTAAAGTAGTAGCAATCCAAGCTATAGCATGCGATTGCATACCACCTGAAATTATTGAAAAGATAAATAGTGCTGTTATAAGTATAATAATATAATACAGACACAGAGTTTCCCACTTTAACTTCTTTTTGAGAGCAAAAATAAAGGCTATAAATGGTATTCCAGTGGAGGTAATAATTCCTCCTGTAGGGTAATCTAAAATAAAAAATTCAACAAAAGTAAAAAAGACGACAAAAGCCAAACTAAATTTTACCTTCCGCCAGAAACTTTTCTCCTTGTCCATCTCTATCTTATTAGCATAAAGTAGATGATGGCCTCCTAGAGGTGCAGTCATAAAAATTGATTTAAACAGGTCTAAAATTATAGTAACAACAACTTATTATTTAGTAGTAGTAAAATGTTATTTAGTTGTAATCAGTTGCTGATCGATAAGAAATGAATAACAAAAACGCTGACAAAAATTTACATTTCGCTACATTGTTATTTACAATTTAGTTAATAAAAGTTATTAAAGTAACATCGTTTCTTTATGTTGTTTTAACACTTAATCAGACAAGTAAAAAGTATTACAAATGTTCAGTAACAAAAAAAGGTACTTAATTAAGCACCTTTCAATTTTATTTTAAACCGTAGGTATTACGGACCATTTTCTCTGCTACTTTATCAGGTAAAAATCTTTTTGCAAAGGCCAACAATCCTGCATTACCTCCTGACACATAAATTGGAGAAGGTGCTTTCTTCAATATCACATTCATGACTGTATTTGAAATTACGGTAGCTGACTCTGCTTTCGACATACTCGATTTTACACTTTGTCGAATATTATCTGCATATGGGAAGTACTCAGACTCCTCAGAACAGTTAAAGTCCGGAACAATATTCGATGCAATATGATTAGGCTCAACTAATGCAACGTGTACGTTAAACTCCTTCATTTCGCTCCTAAGCGATTGTGTATAGCCTGATAAGGCAAACTTAGTAGCACAGTAACTTGAATAATAAGGAGCAGCAAATCGACCGTTTAATGAACCAATATTTATGATGGTACCCGCTCTTCTTTCTCTCATTTGCGGCAAGATTTTCTTTGTCAATTGAATTAAACCAAAGAAGTTCACTTCAAATAAAAATCTTAATTTTTCAAGACTTGTTTCCTCTACAGGGCCAATTTGCGACTGGCCTGCATTGTTCACTAAAACATCTATTCTTTGATCTTTAATTTCGTTCCAGCATGCATCAATACTTTCTGGAGAGGCAATATCTAAAGCTACATACTGAACTCCCTCCAACTTGTCTTTTATAGTATCTGGGTTTCTAGATGTACCTATAACTTTGTATCCTTTCTCTAAAGCTGACTTTGCAATGGACTTCCCAATTCCGGAAGATGCACCTGTAATAAAGATCGTTTGTTTCATGATAAAATTTTGATTTAGTGCGAATTTATAGAATTCAATCAAATGAAGTAGTAAATCCATCAAATTTTAAAACAAAATATTAGTCATTTTAGTAATATGTGTTGATCTTTATTCTAATTAAGAATACGCATCACATCCGTTCGACTTATTATTTAAATCATACATAACCGATCACATGAAAAACTTTGAATTGTGGAACCCAACACGTTTGGTATTTGGAGAAAATCAATTAGAAAACGTACACAAGCATATTCCTGCAGGTGTTAAGAATATTCTATTAGTATTTGGTGGAGGGAGCATTAAGAAAAATGGTGTACACGAAACCGTTACTTCTGCATTAAAAGACTACAACGTCATTGACTTTGGTGGTATTGAGCCTAACCCTCGCTACGAAACCATCATGAAAGCTAGAGAAGTGGCATTAAAAGAAAATGTAGACTTTATTTTAGCTGTTGGAGGCGGATCTGTTATCGATGCTTGTAAGTTTTTATGTGTAGCTACTCCATATACGGATGGTGACCCTTGGGACATTATCACAAAGCGTTTGGGTAAAGTAGTGACAGAGGCGATTCCTTTTGGTACAGTGCTTACATTACCTGCCACTGGATCTGAGATGAACTCAGGTTCTGTAGTCACTAGAGCATCATCAAAAGAAAAATTAGCTTTTGGTGGTCCATTGTGTTTCCCTAAGTTCTCTGTTTTAGATCCAAGAGTGGTTGCTTCACTTCCTGAAAGACAAATTGTGAATGGTATTACAGATGCTTTCACTCACGTGTTAGAACAATACCTTACTTACCCTGCCGATGCTCCATTACAGGATCGTTTTGCTGAAGGTATTCTTCAAACTTTAGTAGAAATTGGACCTAAAGTGATTCACAATCCATCGGACAGTACGGTAGCAGGTAACTTTATGTTCTGCTGTACAATGGCATTGAATGGTTTGATTCAACAAGGTGTGCCAACCGATTGGGCTACTCATATGATTGGTCACGAATTAACGGCATTGTTTGAAATCGACCATGCACGTACTTTGGCGATTATTGGCCCTAACTTATACCGAGTGATGTTCAACAATAAAAAAGAGAAGTTGGCACAGTACGGCGAAAGAGTTTGGGGAATTACTAAGGGAAGCTTAGAAGAAAAAGCACAAAAAACGATCGAAAGAACTGTTGAGTTCTTCCATTCTATGGGCATCAAAACTAAGATCTCTGATTATACTGAAGATTACTCTGAAGTTGCCAAAACCATTACTTCACGCTTTGAAGAAAGAAAGTGGATGGGTCTTGGAGAAAGAGGCGATGTGACCTTAGAAAAAGTAGAAGAAATTGTAGAAATGAGTCTTTAGTGCTCGAATCTTCATCTATAAAAAAGCGCTTGTGATAGTATTATCACAAGCTCTTACTTTTTATTCTAATCCCTTTTTTCTGGATCTGTAAACAACTTTTGATAGTTGTTATTTTTCTAAAATCATTGCTTCGTCTAAAACAACCGATGTTAGTATATTTTCTATGAAGTTCATTTTTTTCTTTTCAATCTGAATGCTATAATGCGTTCTGTTACATCAGGGATTCTGATGATAAATCCAATCCCTACTACCACAGCATAAATTATCCATGTTTTTTCCAAAAGAGCCACATGTAGTAAACTTAAAATAACAGCTACATAGGCATACTTTTGAAGTTTCTTCCACTTCTTTTTTAAACGTTTCATCGATTTTCTATTCGATGTAAACAGCAATGGAATTAATATTAATACAGCAATGAAACCAGCTACATAATTTACTTGAGTAAAGGTTTCCATAAATCCTTCCATCCATATAAAAATGATAAAGTGAAGGATACTCCAAACGGCGGCAGCAATACCCATTGCCTGACGTACAAAAAGATTATTTACCCCAAACAAGATAAAGAACGGAGTACATGTTAAAACGGCAGTTAACCAACGGATAGCAAATTCACCTGTAACGTGATACAACAAATCCAAAGTAGTTCGATCTCCTTTACCCATGCTTTCTACAAGCGATAGAGTAAAGCCATCGGTCCAATCCACTTGTATCATTTTCGTTAAAACGATAAGAGGTAATGCTGCAAGGATTGTCACGATAATCCAGCCGTAGTTTCGTTTAATGAATGCCATTCTTTTTTGTTTGTTAGGTATATGAAAGTTTAATCTTCTTTATTTTCTTCTTGATGATGTACTTCTGATGATCTCATTTTAAAGTCCTTCATGAATTTCTCTCTGTGCATCATAGCTCTTCTATTTTTAAATGGTGGTCGACCACCTCTTCCAAACAAGATTTTTGACATGGCCAATAAACCTAAGGATTGAAGGAAAGAGATCGTAGTTAACCCGAATATTACAGGCATCAGCCAGTTCCACAATTGCATAAAAATAAATGTGATGGCTGTGATAGCTACTGCTCCAAAAACTATTTTCTTCGCTATGAATTTTTTCTTTGAAAACTTTTCCATGATTTCTTATTCTTTATTCATCATCTAATCGATGACTCGTTGTACCATAATTTTCAGCAATTAGTCTTTCATCAGTTTGAAGAGACTTTCCAATTGCTCTCTTAGATACAATACCGCATACCTTTTTCTGCTTATAAGGGTGTTGACCGTGAGTCCCGTAAAATCAGAGATTTGTTTAAAACTGTAGCCTTCTAATTCATGCCACTCGAAGACCTCCCTCTGTTCTTTGGGCAATTCCTCTAACCTCAATTGAATTTCTTCCCAGATCATATCTTTCATTAACTGTTCATCAGGCAAAGTTTCCAATGAGGGAAGTAAGTCCATAAGGTTTAAACCTTCTTCATCATCATTTACTTTTTGATCTTCGATAGAAAGTGGTTTCTTTTTTCTACGGTAATCAACAATCTTATTTTTTGCGACAGTATAGAGCCAAGAGATTGATTTGCGCAAATCCGAGATCTCATCAAATCCTCCGACAAAACTCAAAAACACATCTTGTGCGATGTCTTCTGCATCTTCCATTGAACCAATTTTCCCTTTGATGTAATTCGTCAAACGGCCTTGTTCCTCATGGTATGTGTCTTCGATATTTTGTTTTTTCCCTGTCATAAATATTGTATCTACCTATTAAGTCGATTAAGGGAAGATTATATTTTAAGAAAAGTGATATTTTTTCAAATAATTTTCAGAAAATGCGTTTTTGAATATGTTAAAGCGGTTTTTATCAAATTATTTTTTTGGGCTAGATAGTAGAATTTAGAGATTTTCTGATGAAAAACCCTAAGAAAACAAATCACATCCAACTTATAATTCATATAATTCTAATGGTAATTGATCTGGGTCTTCAAAAAATACGAATCGTTTGTTGGTATGTGGATCAATCATAATTTCTCCTGTTTCCACACCTTTCTCATTTAATTGCTGAATGGCCTCTTCGATATTCTCTACCGCAAAGCATAAATGTCGTAAACCTCGAGCCTCTGGGTAAGACGGTCGTTCAGGGGTGTTTGGGAAGCTGAAAAGTTCTATCAAATACTCTCCTTGAAATGCTAAATCTAGTTTCCAAGAATCTCGTACTTCACGATAGACTTCTTGAATCACCTCAAAACCTATCACTTCAGTGTAAAACTTCTTAGAACGTTGGTAATCATCACAGATGATAGCGATATGATGGAGTCTTTTTAATTTTAGCATTATTTACTTTGTTATTTTTTGTACGACTGTAAATATAAGATATCATGCGATGAATTAACCATTATAAATCGGAAATAAAAAAAGAGCACACTTCCTAAAAAGTATGCCCTATTTGGATAACGAACAATTGTTATTTCTTCTTTTTCTTAAGCTTTTCGACTTTGTCTTTTAAAAGCTCGATGATATCATCTTTATCTTTTAGTTGAGATTTCAGAATCTTGATTTGGTCTTTCAACAATGCTACCTCATCAGATGCTGTTTCTGTTTTCTCTTTTTTCTTCTTTTTGATTTCGACATGGATGTTTTCTGTTCCATCCTCATCTTTTACTTCATCGACGTTGACATCTACAAAATCAGTTTTTTGCTTTACATCATCCATTGCACCTTGAACAGCATCAAATACATTTTTGATCGTATTTTTTACTTTTTCCTTTTGTGCGTCGTCGTTCATTCTTGGAAACACAAAATCATTTAAGATGTCCTCAAATGGATTGTGTGGGTCTTTTTTGCTCATGGCTTAATTAATTTGACATTTTTAAAAATAAATGAAGAACGAAGTCCTGAAGATGAATTCATTCTCCATTGTTTAAGTTAACGAAATTAAATGATATTGGGTTGAGTATTTCTCATTAATTTGATGATTTATAATTCACCGTACCTACTTCATACACCTGTTTTCCTACTCCTTGAAGTTGTAAGTTAAGCTCCTGCTTGTCCTCACCTTCTGATGCATAATTAGAATAAACCAATGTCCTTAAGCTCACAGGACCAAATAGAGACTGCTTATTGTTCCCGAAATAATGCACCTTAATGATAAAATCTCCGTTATAACCGTATTTCAGTCTAAATTCCTCTGGGCCATAACCTCTCGTAAAATCTTGAGACATACGACCTCCTATTTTTGTATTCTTATGACTATAAAAACATTTTTCTTCCAATGGGTCAATCACCCATAAATCAATATCAGTATCCAAAAGGTCCCAATCAATGACCACTCTTATGTCTAAAGGCATAGAATAAATAAACCTAGAATCGATATTCGAAATATCTAATTGATCTTTATAGAGGGTAATTAAGCGATTCATTTCATGAAGGATGATCAGCTCAATATTTCCGAAACGAGCATTGACATCAGCATCCCACTCGTTTTCAATAATAAAATACAGTTGGTCTAAGGCTTTTTGATAATCACCCTTATCCTCATACATCAAGGCCAAATCTCTGTAGTTCTGAGGTTCAAACGGTCGAAGTTCAATCAATTTATGAAAGATGTATTCAGATTCATCAAATTGATGGAAGGATTGTAGCTTTCTCCCTAAATTTCTTAGAAGTTCGTGTCTCTCTAAATCCAACTCAGCTAGATTCGAAATCACTTGTACACCTTTATCTTTTCTATCAGTTTCAAAGAAATATGAGGCCACATCATAATAAAAAGAAGGAGAAAATTGATACTCTTTTTTCAACTGAAGGTATTTTGACCATTGTTCTTTTTTATCTACCTCTTTTAGTTGGACTAAATATTCTGCACCTGAATCATAAGGAACAAGTCGAGAAGTAACTTTCTTTTTCTTTTTTGGTGCTTGCCTTTTCATATCTGCTTGTCCACCCCAAGAATCACTTTCTGCTCTGCCCCAAGAATCAATATCACTTTCAGATTCAAATTCTGCAGGAGCACTTTCTGCCATATCATAATAGACCACTTCTTCTAATTCGACTTCCTCCTCCACAACATCTATATTGGTAACTTTTTTAATTTCTTTCTTTGGAGGCACATAACCACTCATATCCTTTACATTATTCCACCATTCAATATCTTTTTGAAATTCAGAATACACACGATCTAACCTTTCCTTATAGTTTTTCGATTTTTTCTCTTTTCCTAAAGCCATCAAACGATCGTATTCCTTACTTAAAGATGCAGGAGGATCTATTTCATATCGAACATAATCTTCTACATTATCTAAAACAATAAATGATGTATAATCAGATACTAAACCATATTTTAGAGCTAAATCTGTAATTCGATCTTTGTTCCTTTCAGGCATAGTACTTAGTTCATCAATCTGTTTCTGACACCAAAGTCTTTCTACTGTAGCATAATGTTTATCCGTTGCTTCCAGAACTATTTCTTTAGAGTACAATATTTCTTGTGCTGTACCTACATTTACTCTAATCTTTGCTTGAGATGATTTTAACTTACCTGCGATTGATAAATGTGTATCAAAAGTGATGGGTTTACTTGGGTAAACATCTTCTACTTCTCCTTCGAGTACTTCAACATTTAAATATCTTACAAGAGAAGTCGAAAGTCTTGTTACAGCTTGATCCAAACTCAATTGATTTAAATTGATAAACCCTCCATTATTCTGATTTGCTACCGCTGATAAATAATTCCCATTGATTTTCTGACTTGAGCTCACCGTAAACAATGGTTTCTCTAAACTGATAAGTTCAGCTTCCGATAAATTGGAAATCCCATTCGAAAACAACCAACATTCATCTTCTGAAACCGATTGGATGATTGAAGCATCAATTTTACTTCCTCCATCATATTCTAATTGCGATAAATAGTTGATTAAGCTTTCTACATTCCCGTCTCGAATAGTAAACTTCTTTTGATCTTTAACTTTATAATTGAAAGTTTTTACGTTCACCTGTATATTCTTATTCCACTTGAAATAGGCCTTCAGTAAATCCAACTCCTTGTCTATGATTCTATCATCAAATACTGAGGACACATCCCAATAGATCATAATAGATGACGGTTGTTTCTTTGGATTTTGTTTTATCTCAGGAATGGTATTTAAATAGAAAAAATGATCATCCGTTATTGTCCCTTTAACAGCTAATACTTCCTTGTGATCATTATCAGCTGGTAAGTTCAAAGATAGTTTTGACTTTAAGAAAAGATCTTTCCCTTCTAATTTGGCGACTACCGATTTATTTACCCTTTTGATATCTAACTGAAGTCCATCAGGATCTAGAATATTTTTAGTTACGCTCTCATTAATGATCTCAACATCCACCTTAAGTTCTTCTAACTTACTTTGAAAACTTAAGGGTAACTGATAATTGTACTTATTATTTAATTGGCTTAGTTCCTCTTCGAAAGTGATAATACACTTCTTATATCCTTTAGGTGGGATTGGATACAGTCTTGTTTTAAAATTATTACCCACTGTTTTCTCTAAAATTGCAGGGTCTACATTTTGCCTCACAATCTCTTCAAATACCTTCTTTGCTTTATCTTTTTTGATAACAACTCCCTCTCTCCATTCTCCATTAATCTCCAAAGAAAAAGCAGACACCGTTGCTCCCTGTTTTAATGGGAAATTGAGTTCTCCTTCCATAATCCGATTTCCATAATTATAGAAGTGCATTTCCATGGTCGTTGTGGCTATATTATCTAGAATTTCGACATGCACACATAGCTGTTTTAAGGCAATAGAATCTTCATCACTTCTTGGGTTCAAAATATTGATCACTTGGGCATTTATAACACAAGAAACTGTTAGGAAGAGTAATAATAGTTTGTATTTCATAGGAGAGTCTTTTAGGTTGATACATTGTGTTTTACAATATAACATTGAACTCTCCTACGTTGATGTTTACTAATGTTAAGTATAAGATACTATTGAGTTATACTATGTTAACGACGTTAAAAAGAATACCCTAAACCAAATTTTACTCCTCTTTCGGCCAATTTATAATGATGATTTTCTGAAGGAATTTCTACCAACGCTCTTACTTTATAATATGGATTGGCAAATATAGAAATGCCATTGTTGAAGTGATACTGAGCACCTATACCAATGTAGGCACCAAACCCATTCTGATTATCACGATACTCTTCAGAGTTCAGATCATAAGAAAAGACAGCACCTGTGTTAAAGTAGAAATACTTTAAGATATTGAACTTTACTCCTACGGGGATATCAATAATATTTTCTTTTGAAGTAGAGCTGATATGTTCTCCATTTTCAGAAATATAAGAAGTCTCTAAGGTATGTCCTGAATACTCAATAGCTGCTTCTAAATCAATTACTCTAGATAACTTTCTTTGATATTGGAGTCCAAGATTAAAGAAATCTTGCCCATTGTAAGAAGCCCCTCCGTCCAAGCTCTGAAAAGACGTTTTATAACTTTGACCTAAGCCAGAATAGGTAAGAAAGAAAGTATTTTTCTTAATGTCTTGAGAAAATGAATTACCGTAAATAAAAAACAAGAACGCGATAAATAGATTTAGTTTTTTTGTCATGGTTTTAAGTTAAATAGTTAGAGAAAGAAATAGCCTTTCGCTTGAAGACTTTTTAATTCAAAAAATGAAAGATTGCTTTTCAGTGGTAAGACAATTTTTAAGAAACTATAGACAAAAAAAAATCCTGTTTCATTTCTGAAACAGGATGTGTACTCCGTACGGGATTCGAACCCGTGCTACCAGGATGAAAACCTGGCGTCCTAACCCCTAGACGAACGGAGCGGGGTATTGATTTACAGTCTCAATTAGACTTTGTACTCCGTACGGGATTCGAACCCGTGCTACCAGGATGAAAACCTGGCGTCCTAACCCCTAGACGAACGGAGCGGGGTATTGATTTACAGTCTCAATCAGACTTTGTACTCCGTACGGGATTCGAACCCGTGCTACCAGGATGAAAACCTGGCGTCCTAACCCCTAGACGAACGGAGCGGGGTATTGATTTACAGTCTCAATCAGACTTTGTACTCCGTACGGGATTCGAACCCGTGCTACCAGGATGAAAACCTGGCGTCCTAACCCCTAGACGAACGGAGCGGGGTATTGATTTACAGTCTCAATCAGACTTTGTACTCCGTACGGGATTCGAACCCGTGCTACCAGGATGAAAACCTGGCGTCCTAACCCCTAGACGAACGGAGCGGGGTATTGATTTACAGTCTCAATTAGACTCTGTACTCCGTACGGGATTCGAACCCGTGCTACCAGGATGAAAACCTGGCGTCCTAACCCCTAGACGAACGGAGCGGGGTATTGATTTATAGTCTCAATTAGACTCTGTACTCCGTACGGGATTCGAACCCGTGCTACCAGGATGAAAACCTGGCGTCCTAACCCCTAGACGAACGGAGCGGGGTATTGATTTATAGTCTCAATTAGACTCTGTACTCCGTACGGGATTCGAACCCGTGCTACCAGGATGAAAACCTGGCGTCCTAACCCCTAGACGAACGGAGCAAGTGTTTTTTGCGAGTGCAAAGGTAATAGAGTCATGCCATCAGTCCAAACGATTTCCAAAAAAAAGATGAAATATTACAATCATTAAGAAAAAATAAATGTTAGTGTGCTACTTTTGAGGAAGTAAAAATTCAGAATTTATGATCGACCTTTTAGAAGCAAGTTACCAAAAATACAATCAACCTAATTTCATTGAAGACGACCCAATCAGTATCCCTCATTCGTTCTCCAAAAAAGAAGACATCGAGATTATGGCCTTCTGGGCCAGTATGTTAGCATGGGGTCAACGCAAAACGATCATCAATAAATGTAGGGAATTAGTCACTTTAATGGACGGTGCTCCACACGATTTTATCATCAATCATCAGGAAAGTGATTTGGAAAAGTTACTCACATTTAAACATCGAACGTTTAACGATGTGGATACTTTGTATTTTATTTCTTTTTTTAAGAGACATTATCAACAATTTGACTCTTTGGAGGATGCTTTTTTGATAGGTTATTCACAAAATGATGAAAATGTTGAAAAGTCGTTGATCAACTTCCACAATTATTTCTTTGATGATGAACACGCCCCTCATCGCACAAAGAAACACATTGCTACGCCGGCTAGAAAATCTGCTTGCAAACGTTTAAATATGTTTTTGAGATGGATGGTGAGAAAAGATGAGTTAGGAGTCGATTTCGGAATTTGGAACACCATACAACCTAGTCAACTTATCTGTCCACTTGATGTACATGTCGAAAGAGTGAGTAGAAAATTAAAACTCTTGGAAAGAAAACAATCGGATTGGAGAGCCGCTGTTGAGTTGACCAATGAATTAAAAAAATTAGATCCAAATGATCCGGTACGATTCGATTTTGCGTTATTCGGGTTAGGTTTAGAAAAATTTGCGAGTAGTTGATTAAATAGAAATTTTTATCAAAAAATCTTTTGAAAAATATATTAACACTTACTCAAACTATTGAGAAATATCACCAAATTGAATAACTTAAAGGACTACCTTTGTTAAACAAACGTACAAAACACACTTAAACATCAAGTTATCAAAATGAAACTAAAATATATACTTCTCAGCTTTCCTATAGTTGCATTACTTTCTTTCACTAATAATGATCCACTTAAAGAAAGTATTAGTCGCGGACAAGGCGTGTATATGGTCAATTGCATGCATTGTCATTTACAAGACGGTCAAGGAGTCGAACCAACCGTTCCTCCGTTGGTAGGTGTAAAATATTTAGTAGAAAATAAACATCAAGCGATTCGACAAGTTTTACATGGCTTGGAAGAGCCGATTACCATTAATGGAGTCACTTATGATGGAAACATGCCTGAACAGGGTGCATTATCGGATCAGGAAGCAGCTGATGTATTAAATTACATTCGAAATTCTTGGGGAAATAAAGCCCCAATGATCAGTGCTCATGAGGTAGCAATGGAAAGATAATTAGTAGATTAAAAGAATTTTACAATATAAATATTTTATAATTACCTAAATCAATTAATTTTGCAGCATCAGTCCATGGGGAATGATATTTCCATGGACTTTTCATTTATATTCCAATCATATCGAATCTCATGCAAGAGCGATACGCACAACGAGGAGTTTCTGCCTCAAAAGAAGATATCCACAACGCCATTAAGCGTTTGGACAAAGGGTTATTTCCAAAAGCATTTTGTAAAATTGTTCCGGATATCCTTACGGGTGACGACGAGTACTGTGCCATTATGCATGCCGACGGTGCTGGTACAAAATCATCTTTAGCTTACTTATACTGGAAAGAAACAGGCGATATGTCTGTTTGGAGAGGTATTGCTCAAGATGCGATCATAATGAACACAGACGACCTTCTTTGTGTAGGTGCAACAGGTAATACTTTACTTTCTTCTACAATTGGTAGAAATAAAAACCTAATTCCTGGTGAAGTGATCTCTGAGTTGATTAACGGTACTGAAGAAGTACTTCAGATGTTAAGAGACAACGGATTCGAAATTCATTCTACAGGTGGTGAAACTGCCGATGTAGGAGATCTAGTAAGAACTGTGATTGTCGATTCTACTGTAACTACTCGTATGAGAAGAGACGAAGTGATCGATAATAGTAATATCCAAGCAGGTGATGTTATTGTAGGTTTGGCTTCATACGGTCAGGCTACCTACGAATCTGAATACAATGGCGGTATGGGTTCTAACGGTTTAACTTCTGCTCGTCATGATGTTTTTGCTAAATACTTAGCAGAGAAATATCCTGAAAGTTTTGATCCTCAAGTTCCTAATGACTTGATTTATTCTGGTTCTCAAAAGTTAACTGATGCCATTGCTGACTTAACTCTTGACGCAGGTAAATTAGTATTATCGCCAACAAGAACATACGCTCCAATCATCAAGAAAGTATTGGACGAAATTCGTCCTGAAATTCATGGTATGGTTCACTGTTCGGGTGGTGCTCAAACTAAAGTGCTTCACTTCGTGGATAACGTTCACGTGGTGAAAGATAACTTATTTGCAGTTCCTCCATTATTCGAAATGATCCACAAAAACAGTGGTACAGATTGGAAAGAGATGTACAAAGTATTCAACATGGGTCACCGTATGGAGATTTATGTGGATCCTAAACATGCTCAAACAATTATTGATATTTCTAAATCTTTCAATGTGGATGCACAAATTATTGGTCGTGTAGAAGCAAAAGAAGGTGGGAAATCACTTGATATACACTCAGAATTTGGTAAGTTCTCGTACTAATCAAATTAGCTGATAAAAACAGAGACTTAGTCTCCTAGATATCTTTCGAGGGGTTTCACCTCCTCGTTAACAAAGAAAGTTCAACTCATGTTTTATGAAAATCGTTTGATTCTCAAAAACCGAGTTGAACTTTTTCTTTTTTTGAAACAAACTCTTTAATACATTAAAAGAGTAACTTTCGACTTATCTATTTTTCAGTCGTTTGACATCTTTCACCATCCGAGCCAAATCCTTCCCTTTCTTACGACGTTCAGCAACTGTCGATTCGAAATGGGCTTGTTCCCGACCTAATCTCAAATAGTTCTGATACGCTTCTTCAGGAATTTCATCGTTATTGACTGCTTCGATCACTGCACAACCTCTCTCGTGAGTATGTGTACAATCAGAGAAACGACATTGATCGGCCAATTCCTCTATGTAAGAATAAGTGGTACTCAAACCATCATTATCTGATACCATCCCAACTTCTCTTGTTCCGGGATTATCAATCAGAATACCTCCAGAAGGCAAAACATGAAGCGATCGTGAGGTGGTCGTATGTTTACCTCTATCTGTCCCCTCTCCTATTTCTCCAGTCACTAGAAATTGATCATCAAATAATGCATTGATAAGGCTTGATTTACCTACACCCGAAGAACCTAGAAAACAATAGGTCTTGGCTTCTTCTATGGCTGCTTTCATCAAACTCATGCCTTCAGAAGAAGTAGCTGATGTACATATCAAGTCAATATCAAATAATCGGTTTTCGATCTCGAACTTCATTTCCTCAAGTTTATTTTCAGAAATCAAGTCCACTTTGTTCAAAATAAATACCGGACGTATACCTGCATCGTAACAGAGCGTCATATAACGTTCCATACGGTTGAGGTTAAAGTCACGATTGACTGCTTCGACAATAAAAGCTGTATCGATATTCGAGGCAATGTATTGCACCTCTGCATCTCTACCTACTGCTTGACGCGTAAGTGCTCTTTCTCGATGAGCCACTTCGTGAATCAACGCTTTGTCTTCATCAAAAATTTGAATTCTTACCCAGTCGCCTACCACGGGGAAATCGGATCGATCCGAAGCCGTAAATCGGAGTTGACCAGTAATTTCTGCTGAAAATGATCCTTGTTCATTTTGGACTACATAACGTTCTTTATGTTCCTCAATGACTCTTGCGAAATCGTTTTCATCAAATCCTTGAAATTTATTTAAAATATTTTTTTGGAAGCCTAATGAGGCATTAGAAATTTTCTTTTCCAATTTCTTCTTTGTTTAAAATGAATGATTTTTTGATATACTCTCGACGGATCATCTTAATAAAAGATGTACCGGAAAGTAGGGATACAACAAACCGACAGGTACTTTTCTGGTACCTAATAACAAAGGTGATTTAAAATGGAAATTGCACCTGTCGGTCTACACCGAGATAGGATGCACTATAGGTAATGTATGTGTCATAAGCCACAAAGATGAGAGTTAAGTTGAACGAATGCAACTTTCTCAAAATGAAGTGTTTATTTATTGACTTTTATTAAATAATTGAGATTCTTTTCTTGTTCTTCTTGAATCCCCAAGGGCAGTGTTTACATTGGTTTTTACAGCAATATCCTCTTTTTAAATGATACGCTTTTGTAAAAACATACAAGCCATTTTCGATATAATAATCTTCTCCTTCTTTTAATTTCTCGCTGCTCATATTTCAAAAAAAATGTTCTTCACCAAAAAAGACATTTCATAGGCACGGACTTTCAATATAACAGAAAAGATTGGAAATACCATATTTTTGAAATGAACTTTTTGTTAATATAATTCTGTTATTTTGAATAAAATCGAATTTTAATTTCAAACAAAACATTTGTAGCAAAATTAAATTTTGATTTATCAAATAATAACTCTAACTTATGATTAAGCAAACGATCAAAACATCACCAAAAAACAGAACAAAACTTTGATCAATTGCTACCGTGCACCGCACATCAAAGTATTTTTTTATTTGATTCAACGTGCATACCTCTAGACGGGAGATTGTGCGTTATTACATCCTTCTCATATGTTTATTGAAATCACAGACCACGCTTTCAATGCGATGTCCAAGCGATGTCGACATTGGAGAAAGAAAGATTATCTAAACATCGTTCACCAGGCATACAAATCAGAATGCTATGGTAGTCATTGCAAAAGGGACAAACGAAAGTATAAGTCCTTTATCTTTATATTCGAGGACACCCGTCTCATTACCGTTTACCGTTCTCGAAAAAAATCTAAAAACTACATAAACAGGGCCTCATGAAGCATTTTGTAAAACCAAAAGTGACTGCATCTGCACTAGGAAACGATTATGAGTTCAATGTAAACATTAGAGCGAATTCAGAATTCGAACTTGGCGTCTGTGCTCAGCTGATTCAAAGAATGAAAGACATTCTGGTCGACAACGAAATCCAAAGAAGGGGATTAAAAGAGTTGTATAAATTTGCTGACAAAGAAGACGAAGAGCAGTTCTTTGATATTCTTCGCATGAGTATTTGGGAGGAATTAATGGCTCAAGGAGATGTAGTACTCGACTTAGGTCGTAGTGGCTATAGACGAATGGATGGGGAAATACGTCAGATGATTAAATGATGCATTCCCTTTTTTTAGTATCGATTTTTTCTGGATACATCAATTTTTGATTTTTATTAAACCTTTATAATGAAAAAGACCCCGTCCAAAAACGGGGTCTTCCTATATAAAAGGCATTGCCTTTAAAAGCCAAGAAATAAAGTCGATTCTAATAGCCTGATGGCATACAGAATCTAATGTGTTGTGCTTCTACGCTACTAACTGATGCTACTTGTTGAAGTTCCTCAGATCTTCTTGCAATAGCTTCTTCTTCACGCATTTCGTCAACTATTGGAGCAACAAAGTTGTCCATTACCGACGATACTAATTGTAAATACTTAGGATTGGTAGCATAACCTGCATTCGCAATGGCTTGAATTTGCTCATTTGCATTGAATGTATCGAATAAACCATTATTCCTATAAGTATGATAACTAGTTAGCACTTTACAGTAGTCCTCAACAGCCTGTTCTAATGAAGAGTAAACTCTATATCTACGGTATCTTTGTTCGCCGTTATCATAAACGAGTTTACTTTTAGTAGGATTAGTTGATGCAATATTGAAAATTCTGAAGTCCTTTCTTAATTCCCAACCTTGCTCAGCTATTGCCTGTGAGATAGCTACTTTAGTATTAATTCCATATTTTCTACAGATCGGGTCGAAAGACTTATACAACAAACGTATGTAGTTCTCTCTTTTAATTTGATCCGTATCTTTTACACTTACAATTGAATTATTAGAAGAAGCGAAGGCTAAGTCTAGGTTTCCAAAAGGTAATACTATAATGGAAAAAATGAGTAAAAACTTTTTCATTAAAAGTTTATTTCGTGAAAATATCAAGTGTCCGTCTGACGCTTGTGCTGATTATCAGCGAGTTACAGATTGATTTTGTGTTTTTCAAAATGTTGACTGCAAATATATAGCACACGTATGTAATAAAAAAATTTTCAAGTTATAATTTTCATCACCTTAATTTTAACTATTCTAGTTATTAATTGTACTATTCTAACATAACACTATAAACGACCACGTTTTTTAAGAAAAAACCGAGATAGCATAGCACTTTATGATGATGAAATATTCTTAAAAAATTTAACCTAATTAACTTTTATTTAAAATAACACGTAAGTTTTCTCTATTATGACACGAAATTCATCACATTAAGTGTACATATAACTCCACTATCACATTAATATTCCAGACCTAAAAGTGTTCAACAATCTGTTTTTCAGATGAAATTCTTTTGAAATGATCAGAAAATCAATAATTTGTATATAAATATCTAATACTCTATACTATTCTCTTAGTGCCCTAAACTTTAAATTGACTTTTATAAATAAATGAGAAATCACTCTTCAGATTTTAAAAAGGAACTATTACAACAGAAAAGCTGGATCAGAATGGGTATCGCTGGAATTGTACTTTGTGGTACAGTGATAACTTATGCCGTTTTTAATGGAAGCGATGGAAGTAAGCAACAACGAATGCGTATTAATGAACTGGAAAAAAGAAATGCACAGATTGAAGCAGAAGGAAGTGCTTACCTATCAAAGATCAAACATCAAAATGATCGGATTCTAGATCTTAAAGATGATGTTTTAAGACTTGAGAAAAAGCTCAACTTAAAAGAAGCGGAATTAACTACTCATGATCAAACACTTGACATGAAACAAGGATCGATACGATCGTTGGAATCTCGTATTTCTGAGTTAAAAGACGACAAATATAGAATGCAAAGAAATATCGATGAGAACAATCGAGTGATACAAGAAATGAGTCAACGTTCCAAAGAACAAAATGAATTACTCAAGCAGACTCAAAATCAATTAAAAGATGTACAAGCTCAGTTAGAAAGAATACAAGCTAAACATCTTGCTGCTTTAAAAGATCAAAAATTAGCGGAACAGTCTGAAATAGCTGCACAGGAGGCCTTACGTAATCAAAAAACGTTGTACTCTAATTTAATGCAAGAATTAGCGACAACTCGTGCCAATTTAAATACCGCTACTTTACAAGCAAACGATAAAGATCTTCAATTACAGTTGGCTCAGCAGAAGGAACTTCAACAGCAACAACTACAATACAAAGAAAAAGAGTTACAAACACAGGCAAATACCGACCTTTATAAGCTGATTTCTGTGACAAGTATTGTTTTGGTCATTGCCTTGATTATTTTTGTAGTGTTCGCATTACAAAAATCAGATAATGATTTTATATTATTTAGTCGATCACAAAGGAAAGACGAAGTTACTTAAACTAATCTAAGAGTATTTTACATCTAATTGCAGATAGCGGCTCAACAAAAACAGATTGGACATTAATCAATCCATCTGAAAAAAAGGTGATTTTTAAACTAACCTCACCTGGTTACAATCCATTTTTTTGGTCTGAACAAGATTTGCTGACTTCATTTATTAATGATGAAGAACAAATTGCCCCTTATATAAAAAATGCTGATCTCGAGATCTTCTTCTACGGTGCTGGCTTAGGTAGTGAGGAAAACAAATCAACTATTCAATCAGCACTAGAAAAAGTATTTTACTCCAAAAATATTTTCGTTGAAGATGACCTTTTCGGAGCAGCAAGAGGTTTGCTTCTAAATTATAGAGGTATAGCTTGTATTTTAGGTACAGGTGCAAACTCAGGATATTATACCGGAAAAAAAATAGCGAACCGCCCCATTTCTCTTGGTTACTTATTAAGTGATTTTGGAAGTGGAGCAACGATAGGACTTGCTTTTTTAAAGCTATTACTAACAAATAAATTAAACATTACGACGATCGACTCTTTCATAGAAGAATTTGATTATAGCACAGATTACATTCTAAGTCGATTATATAAGGAAGAACGCCCGAATGCATTTTGTGCTTCTTTTGCTCCTTTTATTATTAAATCAGTTGAACTTGACCCTGCACTAAGTTCGATGTTAAAGCAACAAATGATGATGTTTGTTGACTATTATGTCTTGCCTTTTGTTCGATCTAAGAAAGAACGTATTAGTATTACAGGAAGTATTGCGTATCACTTCAAATCATATATTGAAGATGCCTTTCATGAAAATCAATTACAGAAACCTGAAATAGTGGCTTCCCCTTCTGAGGGTTTAATTGAATATCATATGCATCATCTCAACTCATAATCCAATTGGATATCAATTCACAAATAACTTTTTAAACTAAATATTAGCCTCATGAAAAGTGGTTATTTTTTTACATTCATTTTTAGCCTAATTTTTAGCTTTTCCAGCTTTGCTCAGAAAAGAGAATTAAGAGCGGTTTGGATAGCTACGGTAAATAATATTGATTTCCCTACCAATAATTCGATGAGTCCGAACGACCTTAAAGCAGATTATGTTCGTTATCTCGATAAAATAAAATCTACAGGTTTAAATACAGTCATTGTACAAGTTCGCCCAGTGGCAGACACTTTTTATCCTTCTGGGTTTGAACCTTGGAGTAAATATATGACAGGTAAACAAGGAGTTGCTCCTAACCCCTATTTCAATCCTCTTCAATTTATGATTGAAGAAGCCCACCAAAGAGATTTAGATTTTCATGCTTGGTTTAATCCTTATCGAGCAACAATGAATTCCGACACCACTGCCTTATCTCAAGAACATCCTTTTTATCAGCATAGAGATTGGTTTGTGAAATATGGCAATAAATATATGTACAACCCGGGACATCCTGATGCTAGAGAATATGTGTTGGATGCGATTATGGAAGTGGTGAGACATTACGATTTAGATGCCGTGCATTTCGATGATTATTTCTACCCTTATAAAGTACAAGGTGAAGTTTTTCCAGACTCCACTACTTTTGCTGAGAATAATCCAAAGCAATTTGATAAAATCGAAGATTGGAGAAGAGACAATGTTGATTACTTTGTTGAGAATCTATCTTCACGGATAAAACAAGAACGTCCCGATGTTCAATTTGGGATTAGTCCTTTTGGCGTTTGGAGAAACAGTGATATTGATCCAAAAGGTTCAAAAACAAGAGCGGGAATTACCAATTATGACGACCTATATGCCGATGTGGTAAAATGGATGAAAAAAGGTTGGTTAGACTATGTTATTCCTCAAGTATATTGGCACAGAAAGTTAGGTGCTGCTCCTTATGAAGAAGTGGTTAAATGGTGGGATAAAAACTCCTATGGAACACAATTATATATTGGTCACGCACTCTATAAAGTGGAAAAATGGGAAGCCAACGATGAAATTGCTGCTCAATTAGATATCAATAAGAAATATAAAAATGTACAAGGAAGTGCTTTCTTTAGTGCTAAATTCTTATTTAGTAACCCTAAAAAAATAGTGCAGACTTTACAGAGAAACTACCCTTACTTTACCTTACCTCCTTCTGGTAATAAAATGGATCAAACTCCACCTTCTAAAGTGAGAATATCAAGTACTGAGGGACAACTCGATGCTGGACTTAAGATTACCTGGGAGGATATTGATTTTGATACCAATGCAAAGAAATATTTAATTTATAGATATGAAGATTTTGGGTTTGGTGTTTTAGATGGTCAGTTTATTCATAAAATCATCAACAGATCACCTTATAAGGAACAAGTATTTATTGATGATCAATTAGAAAAAGGAAAGCAATATACTTATATCATCACGGCATTAAGCAATAACAAAATTGAAAGTAACCGAAGCAATGCTATCACTGTAAAAGCGGGAGGATTTTTGAGTAAAAAAATCAAGGTCTTACATTAACATCAACCGGATAACAACACTGAAATGAATAAAACGAAAAACCCTTTGTTTTGGGTTCCAAGTATCTACTTTATCGAAGGTCTTCCTTATACCATGGTGATGACCGTAGCGGTAATTATGTATAAAAACTTAGGCATTCCTAACGAAGATATAGCACTATATACTTCTTGGCTCTACCTACCATGGGTAATTAAACCTTTCTGGAGTCCGGTAGTCGATGCTTTAAAAACTAAAAAGTGGTGGATGTTTATTACCCAAACCCTCATTGGAGGTGCATTTGCCTGTGTCGCTTTCACCCTGCCTGTAGATCAGTTTTTTCAGTATTCATTGGCCGCCTTTTGGCTTGTTGCTTTTACTTCTGCCACTAACGATATCGCTACTGATGGTTTTTACATGATTGCCTTAAAAGAAGAAGAACAATCTTTATTTGTAGGTATTAGAAGTATCTTTTACCGTTTGGCTATGTGGGCTGGACAAGGAGGAATTGTGATGATCAGTGGTGAGTTATTCGAATATTATGGTAACTATAAAACAGCTTGGAGTATCATTTTCTTTGGTTTAGGTATCATCATGGTTGGATTTGCTTTGTACCATCGTTTTATCTTACCCGATGCAGAACAGCAACGTTCTGATGACGCGAAAAAAGAAGGGGTGACTGAAGGAGTTTTAATGATGGTTATTCTAATTTCGATTGCCATCTTTGGATGGGGTATCAATGAATATGTGCAACCGAAAAACACCACGCTTACTTATATTCTTTTAGGTATTATCGGCTTAGGCATTTTGATATTCAAGTTTAAAAAAGGAGCTCAAGAAAGTTCATCAAACGAAGAATCTGCCCTTCGAAATTTCTTCAATAAAAAAGACTTAGTACAGCTCATTGGCTTTATTCTTTTATTCCGTTTAGGAGAAGGACAATTGGTAAAAATCGCCTCTCCGTTTTTATTAGACGATGTTGCACAAGGTGGAATTGGACTGGACAATGACACTCTAGGTTTTCTTTATGGAACAATTGGGTTAGGTTGTCTTATTGGAGGAGGAATCTTAGGCGGTATTGCTATTTATGCCAAAGGACTTAAATTTTGGTTGATTCCAATGGTGCTTTCTATCAACCTACCGAATATCGGCTATTGGCTATTATCGTCATATCAACCCGAAAGTCAGATTGCTATTGGAAGCGTTATCGCTATAGAACAATTCTTTTATGGTTTCGGTTTTACAGCATTAATGATGTACATGGTCTATGTATCCAAAGGGGAACATAAGACTTCTCATTATGCCATTTGCACGGGCTTTATGGCTTTAGGAATGATGCTTTCCGGTATGGTAAGCGGCTTTATTCAGAAGTACTTTGGTTACACAGATTTCTTCTTAATCGTTGTTTTATCGGGTATTCCTGGATTACTTTGGGCCTTAAGATTAAAGATTGATCCTGAGTTTGGGATTAAGAAGGAAGAATAAAATTTTATACATAGAGGGGAGTAATTTTTCTATATCATCTTTTTAAAATGAATACCTATAGTAATGGGTTTTCAATTCGTAATTTGATCATCAACGATCACTTATTTGAATGAAATGATGAAACAAAGAATTATTACTCTCCTTTTTTTAACGCTAAGCTTACAAACGCTTTGGGGGCAAAATGCTCCAACCACATTTAAAAATCCTATCCTACCGGGATTTCACCCCGATCCTTCCATATGTAGAGTGGGTGATACGTATTACATGGTCAACTCTAGTTTCGAATGGTATCCAGGATTGCCCATTCATAAAAGTAAAGATTTAGTCAACTGGGAGTTGATTGGCTATGGCTTAGACCGACCCAATCAAATTGTTTACAAAGACGGCTTAAGAGATTCGAATGGTATTTTTGCTCCAAGTATTCGTTACCATGAAGGTACTTTTTATATCATCACCACAATGGTCGGACAAAATGGTAATTTTATTATTACTGCTAAAGACCCTGCCGGACCTTGGAGCGATCCTAAATGGATAAAAGATGCTCCTGGTATCGACCCTTCTTTATTTTGGGATGATGATGGAAAATGTTACTACACTGGTGCAGGAATTGTTGACGGGACTGAAAAAGAATGGCCAGGCAAAAATGGTGTTTGGATGCAAGAAATTGATCCTGATGAAGCAGTTTTAATCGGCGAGAAAAAACAACTTACTTACGGTCACGCATCAAATGCTCGATGGGCAGAAGGACCACACCTTTATAAGATTGATGGAGAATATGTACTTCTTATTGGAGAAGGTGGAACTGGAGAATTTCATTCTGTCACCATTTTCAACAGTAAAGATATTTGGGGACCTTACATTCCAAATCATGCCAACCCAATCATCACACATAGACATTTAGGGAAAACGTATCCGATTATTCAACCTGGGCATGCTGATTTAATTCAAACACAAAACGGTGAATGGTGGAGTGTTCTTTTGGCAAAACGATTGGTGGATGGGTACGTTACTTTAGCTAGAGAAACTTTCTTGGCAAAAGTAATTATGACTAAACAAGAAAGTGGAGTTACACCCATTTATAACCCAGGAATTGGCCTTCTTCAAGAAGAACAAAAAAGACCTGATTTGCCTTGGACACCTGTCAAAAAACTAGAAGAAAAAGACGAGTTCACCTCTGATAAATTGGCATTGAGATGGAACTTCTTACGATCACCTCAGGAAGAATGGTATCAGTTAAAAGACGATCAGTTACAAATTCAACTGCGTCCAACCACCCTAACTGATTTAAGCAATCCTTCTTTTATTGGACAAAGAACTACTTCTTTTAATTATTCTGCCTCAACTAAACTATTGTTTAATTCTAAGAAGGAAAATGAAAAAGCAGGATTAGCAATCTATAGAAGACATGGAAATCATTATCAGTTAGTGAAATCGAAGAAAGAGATTTTACTAGTGAAGACTTTTCAAAAAGGCAATAAAGGTGATGTAACTCCAGAGATTATCGCCCGAGTGCCTTATACCAAAAAAGAAGTAGTATTGAATATTGAAGTAAAAGGAATTTCAGCTCAGTTCTACTATGGGGAAACACAAGGTCAACTTCAACCTATTGGGGAAAAACAAGATTATACCATACTATCTGATGAAGCCACTTTAAAATTTAATGGAGTCTATATCGGTATGTATGCCACTTCGGAGCAACTCCCAAGTAAAACCAAAGCTTCTTTCGATTGGTTTGATTTAAAGCCACATCAAGAATTAGAATAAAACAAAGGGGATGCCCGCAAAAAGGCATCCCCCACTTTACTTTGATGGAAAATAGTTTGACTAAATTTTAATCCAACTATTTAGTTCTCTTATTATATTAATTCTCTCTACGAACTTTTAAGCCTCCTCTTACACCAATGAAACCATAGTAGTCATAACCTTCTGACAAGTCTACTACTTTTTCTGTTCCATCAGCAGTTGTGATTGTGATGATGTAATCACATTCACCACTACCATAATCTACCGTAATTGTATCATCGCCTCTTGTAATCACCTCAGTTCCTTGAAGTGCTACAAATACTGGACGTTCACCAGAACATCTTGGCGAGAATACCAATGCCGAAGTAATCTCTGAAGTAAAACCTGAATTTTCTCCAGTTGATGTTACAGTTAAAGTACCTGTAACTGTTTTTGTACCATTATCCACTTCTTCTTGTAAAGATCTTACAATTGTTTCCGTATAAGCTGCTACATCTTCAGTAGCCGGATGATCAATGGTCACATTTGTAGTCTTTGTTAATGTAGCAGAAGCAATTTTTGGTTTCTTACCTTCCTCTACTACCTCTTCAAAAACCACATTTTCTCCAGTAATCGAAGAAGTACCATTTACTGTATTGTCGTTTCTAGAAAAGTCTTGGAAAGTAGTAGAATGTGCCATGCTCGACTCACCAAATGTATGCGTACTTGTTACCACACCACTAATTGTTTCCCCTTCACGATTTTCACACAAACCATTAGAGAAATCCATTACGACAGTTCTTGTATCGTTTTCATTTGTGATAGTGATGTCCGCACAATCAGCGTGATGACGAGCAAAGAAACGTCGAGCACCAGGTCTAAACGGTCTTCTTTGTACATCGCCCTCACTGTCTGATGTGGTTCTGAATGAAGATGATGATGAAGCAGTACTAGATTCCATCATGTCTTCTGAGATGTTGTCTGTGTAGTCTTGTGCTTCTAAAGCAGAAGAAATCAGGTCAGAGCTTGTCTCGTCAAGAGTCGTATTTAATGAGCTTGAGTCATTATCTTTTAACGAGTCACATGACATTGCCGATACGGCTAAAACAGAAATGATAAGAGCAAATTTTTTAAGTTTCATAATCTTTATTTTTTTTAGAATGCGTTCAATAATTCAATTTCGAATCCCGGTTTCAATCCAATAAAGAGGTGTACCTAAAACTTGTACTCTATTTTTTTGAAATATTTTTTACTTTTCACAAAAAAAAGCCCTTACATATATGTAAAGGCACTTTTTTGAAGATATTTTTTTACAAATTATTTTCGTCGGTACTTCTAATCACGATTTCATCTATATCTAAATCGCCATACCATAACCTCAGAATTCCAATCTTACCTGTAAAATCATACTTTGGAGAAATACTTATCCGATGAGTAAACCAATCAGATTCAGCAATATTTTTTGAAGCTTCAGCATCATTAGAAGAAATAATAGATTCATCATTTCCTACATCAAGTAATTTGATTTGTCTTTTAAACTTCCCTCTTGTTTTTACACTAATCGTATAACTTTCCCCTTTTTTAAACTGAAATTCATTCTTTAAAAACACTATAGTATTGGCCGATTGTCTAGTTTCTTCAATAGATAACTGAAGAAATGAATTTCCATATTGATTATTTACAGACAAACTTCTAGCTAGGCCTTCTTGTTGGAATGCTTTAAATTTAAAGTGCTCGCCCACATTACTTGATGTCATCACTGAGAAATCACATTTGTACACCTCATGTGGCAATTGGGCATATCTATTTTTTATTCTAGAAACGGTAGACACCTTAATGTCATCTACATCTAATACTCCATTCCAATTTCTTAGAATAGCAATTTGACCCACAAAATTATCTGTAGGTGAATATTCTAAAGTATGCTCGTGCCATTCCAATGAGTAATCTTTATCATTTGCGGCATTAAAAGAGGCCCCTTTTACGACCGCTTTCATCGTTTTGATATCAATTAATCTCAGACCTCTCTCAAACGGTCCTCTTGTCTTTAATGTAATAGTATAGGTTGCCCCTCTATGAAAATGAATCTTTTTCATATCTCTAATCAGAGAATTGTATTCTGTTTTGGAATCCATACCGGGAATATCAAATCTTAGAAATTTATTCCCATGTTCTTTTACTACAGAAATCGTTCTCTTCACGGTAGCATTCGAATAGGCTTCTACTTTATACTCATTGTTCAAAAGTAGATTTTCTCCCTCTTGTTTTGCATCGAATGTATTTTGGTAAATGACATCTTGTCCAAAACTTACCAAATAAAAAACCGTGGTAAATAGTAAAGTTAGTGTCGTCTTCATGTTGGTGTTAATAAGTAAATAATAATTCTTTCAGTTCTTTTGCTGGATATACTGAATAAAGTAAATGTTCTCAATGTTACACATAAATCAGACAATCAGATACATCAAATTATTCTGATTATAAATCAATCCTATCTTATTTTGTTTTTAGTAATACATAAATTATCAATCAAAGAACACTTGTTATTCTAATTCAATTTTCTCTATCTTTAAAAAATATTACTTTTGAACACATTTACTGATTCAATCATTTTCACTGTTGACAATTACTCTTCAGCAGAAAAGCTTCACTATTTTTTAAATGGATCAACAACACTGGAAAGCATTAAAAGAAAAGGACGACGAGAAGGCGTTAAAGTATTTTTATGATCAATACATTAAGCTACTCTATAAATACGGCTATCATTTTTGTCAGGATGCCGCATTAGTGGAGGACTGTGTCCAAGATTTATTTCTACGGATTTGGGAAAAAAGAAGAACATTAGGTGATACTGATAATGTAAAACTCTATCTGATGGTTGCCTTAAAAAGAAGCATCTTCGAAAAAGTGAAGAAGGGAAGCAAGGTATCTACCGATGAACAAATCGAAGATACTTTTGATGTTACTTTTACCATGGAGGAATCTATTATTTCTTCAGAAACGGATCAGATCAACAAAGACAAACTATTAAAGACCTTAGAAACGCTTTCTGGAAGACAAAAAGAAGTGATTTATCTACGATTTTATAATGGGTTTACTCCAGAAGAAGTGAGCGAGGTAATGAATATTAGCAATCAATCGGTAAGAAATTTACAAGCCTCTGCCCTTAAAAAAATGAGAAACAATATGGGTGATGGTATCAATTTGGTCTTACTCGGATTTTTTATTGAAAATTTCTATTAAAAATTGAGTACAAACCTCATTCTGTTCACTTTACTGAATATAACTAGAAAAAAATGCCGTCAATTGATAAATATATAGAGAATAAAGATTTTGTTGCTTGGGCGTTAGGGGACGACTCCTTTAATGACTACTGGAAACAATATTTAGATCAGCATCCTGAAGAATCTGAAGATATTGAGGCTGCCAAATCTTTTGTGCAGAAAACTTCTGTAAAAGATCCTTATTTCTCCGTTCAGAGAGAAAAAGAATTGTGGGATCAGATCTCTGCCAAAGTAGTTCCTAGTAAAACGACCAAAACTGTTTCTATGCAATGGTGGAAATATGCTGCCGCTGTGGTTGTTTTAGGGTTTATGATCTCTTTCTATTTTCAGTACTTTGTGCCAAGTAATCATGTTGAAATTGCACACAAAGGCTATACAAAAGATGTGGATTTACCAGATGGATCTAAGGTCGCATTGAATGCTGAATCAACGATATCATTTAATAAATCCGAGTTTTCTAAGGAACGTCTTATCGAACTAAAAGGAGAAGCCTTCTTTGAAGTAGAGAAAGGTACGTTATTCCAAGTACAATCAGAAAAAGGTAATGTTACCGTTCTTGGTACAAGTTTCAATATTTATTCTAGAAACGATAAATGGACGGTAGAATGTTTCTCTGGTAAAGTTTTAGTAGAAGATAGAGCAGGTAAATCGGTCACTTTAACCAAAGGTGAAGGTGTGGCATATAAGGATGGTGACTTCGTTTCTTTACATACGAAAGGAAAATTACCGTCTTGGAAACAAGGTATATTTACTTATCAAAATGAAACTTTGGAAGAGGTATTCCAAGAAGTGCAAAGACAATTTGATGTCCGCATCATATATAAAAACCCTAAGGTTCAACATTTAAGATTTACAGGAACAATTACCAACAAATCTTTGGAAACTACTTTAGAAGTAATTTCGAAAACAATGGGTATCAATTATCAAATTAACAAGGAGAAAAAAGAGGTTGAGATCTCTATGTAATTACTTTATTTTTCTGACTTCTTTACTTTATACTACGAACATTATTGCCCAAGAGGAAGTCACTTTCACTGCTCAATTTCATGAGGAGTCTGTTCAACACGTCTTTAAAGAAATAGAAAAGACATTCAATGTTTATATTTCTTATAGCGAGAAAACTCTAAAAGAACATAAGGTAACAGCCTCAATTCAAAAGGCGAATCTGTACACTACATTAACGCAAACATTGGCTGGATCTTCATTAGTTTTTGAGGAAGTGGACGATAAATTTATTGTGATTAAAACAAAAGTCTATGCTAAAATAGAGTTAGAAGGAAGAGTCACTGATGAAAATAATGAACCTCTACCCTATGCTTTTATCAAAATCAAAAACGCTGGGCTTGCTTCTGATGCAGAAGGTAAATATCATATTGTGGCATTTGAAAACGATAGCTTGACCTTTTCTTATTTAGGGTATTATCCTCAAACATTATCTATACAAAAAGTACTTGATAAAAAAGGAAGCATCAAATTATATAGAAATACACAGGAACTTCCGGAATTGGTCTATGAAAAACAGCTGAATGAAATCAGTCAGATCAACCAAGTGGCTGGTATGGGAAAAGAGGTAAAAAACTCAGGAATAGGCAATCTCTCCACTGCTGACAATGATAATTTATATTATGCGGTGAAGTTGCTTCCTAGTGTGAGTAATACTGGATTTTCTTCTGCTTTAGAAGTAAGAGGTGGAGAGGAGGATCAGAACCTCACTTTGGTGGATAAATTCCCGATGTATCAGTTGGATCATTACTTCGGGTTGGAGAATGTGATTAATCCTGATTTAACCAATTCGGCTACTTTTTATGCTGGAGGGTTTAATAGTCAATATGGCTCTAGGATATCCAGTATTTTAGATATCCGTTTAAAAAACCCACCTTTAGATTATGTAGAAGGAAATGTAGGCGTAAGTTTATTAGGTTATAAAGGATATTTATCTGTACCTATCGTAAAAGGAAAACTTGCCGTTTTGGGGTCTTATAGAAAATACCATGGAGCTATTGAAAAATGGTTGTACGATAGAGCAAAATCAACAGATATAGAAAATTCGGATTATAACCCGGATCAGCTGGCACTTTACCAACAACAACTTTCTCCTGAAATTGATTACCACGATGCCAATGCAAAAATGGTGTATCAGATGAGTGAAACAGATGAATTATCGTTTAGTTTTTTAAACTCAAGAGATAATTATCATACCTCTTATGATATTCGACCAAAACGTCTTAATCGATTAAAGTTTACCAATAGCGATGAGCGATTCTGGAAAAACAATGCATTTACCTTAGAGTGGAAAAAAGAAAAAGAGAACTTCACATCATCCGTCTATTCTTCTTATTCTGAAAATGAAAGGTATAGAGAAAAGATATTTCATGTAAGAGATACTACTCGGGTATTGCCACAGCAACGAACCTTGGAGACCTATCAAAAGCTGAAAGACTTTAGTATTCATTCCGATCAGTCGATAAAGTTTAATAAAGGTGTATTTGATTTTGGTGCAGTCTACTCTTCATTTAATGTGCAAAAAGAACTCAAACCAGAATCGTATTTTTCCTATTACGTAGATAGCACACACCAATCACATCAGTTCGGTTTATATTCTCAATATACTTTTAATCTGAAGAGGTTAAAGCTAACAGCTGGAGGAAGACTTTGGTACTATCAACCGACAGCTAAACCTTATTTTGCTCCAAGGTTACAAGGTGAATTGGCATTGGATCCTCAGAATAAATATGCTTTTACCTTCTCTATGGGTAGGTATTATCAGTTTATCCGTGAGTTATCTGATGAGTTGACCTATGATAGCTATTGGATTATTTCTGATGGAAATCGTATTCCAGTAATCACTGCAAATCATTTTATAGGTGGATTTAAAGCACGACAAAAAAGTCATACTTTTAACGTAGAAGGCTATTTGAAAAACAGTGACGGAGAAATGTCGGATCTAGCTTTTAGAAATGTCGTTTTCTTTAGGGATTATATTGGAACAGGTCAGTCGTATGGTGTCGATATGATCTACGAGTACAATCATAAAAATTGGTATAACTACATCAGTTATGGCTACAACCAATACGTGAAAACATATACTGAAAGAGAGCAGGAGAAAAAAACGACACATTTGGTTCAGCTTGCTTCCGTGTACACCAACAAACATTGGAAAATTGGTTTAACATGGTTGCTTAGAGATGTAAATTACGATATCAATTCTTTATTGGCTTCTCGTACTTCTAACACTGATAACCCTTCCACTTATTCACCCTATGATGTTCCTCTTTACCATCGATTAGATTTCACCTCTTCTTATGGGTTCCGTCTTGGCAAACGCTCGAAGGGTGAAATTGTATTTACAGTATATGACCTCTACAATCAAAAAAATACAGAGGAAAGACAAATCACATCCTTAGGCTCTGATAGCTTGGAGTTTATACTTACAGATATTTCTCAATTAGGTATTTTGCCAAATCTATCTTTTAATCTAATTTTTTAATGATTTTAAGGATTGTTATAAAACAAAACACAATTTATTATTTGCAAATGTTCACATAACTATTAAATTTGTGAATATAATAAGCAAACGTGTTTCATAATTACCTATACCTAATTCAATTTTTTAAATCATAAACAAACTGGTCGTTAATGTAACACACTTGTAAATACCTTTTACTACTTATCATTTTTTTTGATACTAAATATGAAAAATTCAGGCAATCTATATCCAAAGAATTCAAAGCAAGCAGAACTTAACCGAAAGAAACAAACTCTCTTTGATCAAGGATGGAACGAATCTCCAGACATCTACATTGATAGGTTAAAGAAAATGTTGCAAGACAGTCAAAGATACATTGACAAATTACACAAAACAGTGTATGATAAGAATCAGAAAATGGAGGATATGCAAAATCACATCTATTTTCTTGAAGATGAACTGTATCATTTAACGAACCAACCTCAGGAAAACTTTGAAGGTCAAGAAGATCAAAATCAAATGTTTGAAATGCACAAGAATGATAACTATTCTGATGAACAGAGTAATTATGATATGATGCATAAAGAGGATTCACAAGATATTAAAAGAGACTTGGCTTATTAGTCATAAAATATATTTAGCAAGAAGAGGTTATTTCATTGTTATGGAATAACCTCTTTTTTTTATGTGGTGATTTTACTTAATTAGGGGAAATTTAAACTTTCAAAGAATCATCAATTTTACTGGAATGAAGAAAACTACCTTATTAATAGGTTTTCTGATGTCACTTTTTTGTCTAAGTGCATTTGCTCAAACCAAAAACATCACCCTCGAAAACATATGGTCTGAATACAAATTCTACCCTCGTTCTGTAAGTTCTGTACGTTGGATGAACGATGGCGGGTTTTACTCTAGCTTAGAGAAGAATCAGATTGTGAAAAACAATGTTGCTACTGGAGAGGCGGTGGAAACTATCTTAAATGGTAATGATCTAAATATTGCAATCGCTGGCTATTCTTTTTCTGCAGATGAATCTCAGATGTTATTAATGACGGACAGAGAAGCTATCTACAGAAGATCTTTTAAGGCGGAATATTATATCTATGATTTTTCATCAAAGAAACTTTCGAAGCTTTCTGATAACGGAAAACAATCGTATGCTACCCTATCACCTGATGGTAAAAAAGTAGCTTTCGTTAGAGAAAACAACCTTTTTGTTGTGGACTTGGCTGATATGAAAGAAACGCAATTAACGAAAGATGGGAAATTCAATCATATCATCAACGGTTCTGCCGATTGGGTATATGAGGAGGAATTCTCTATGGCGAAAGCTTTTGCTTGGTCGCCTGACAGTAAGAAAATTGCTTACCAAACATTTGATGAAACAGAAGTTCCTGAATACAATATGCAGTATTGGGGTCAGTTGTACCCTCAAGATTACAGATTTAAATACCCAAAAGCGGGAGAGAAAAACTCTATCGTTTCAGTTTCTGTGGTGGATTTAACTTCGGGTAAGCATCAAAAAATGGATATTGGTAAAGAAACTGATATTTACATTCCTAGAATTCAGTGGACACAAGATTCAGGCATCTTATCGATGATCAGAATGAATCGTCTTCAAAATAAATTGGAAATTCTTCATGCTAGTGCTTTAACAGGTAGTAGTGAAGTCGTACTTTCAGAAGAATCAAAAACTTACGTAGATCTTGATTACAATGATGATTTAACGTACTTAAAAGACGGTAAGCATTTTATCTACACTTCTGAACAAAGTGGTTACAAGCACATTTACTTGTATGATATCAACGGTAAGTTGGTACGTCAGATTACAAATGGGGAGTGGGAAGTAACTTCTCTAGTGGGTATTAATGAGAATGTAAAAAAGCCGGTTATTTACTATATCTCTAACGAGGAAAATGACTTGGACCGTGACTTCTACTCTATCGACTTGTACGGTAAGAAGAAAGTAAAACTTTCTACAAAAGCAGGTCAAACTCGAGTGAATATGAGTCATGACTTCAGTTATTATATTACTGTTCATTCATCGGCAAATGAGGTATCTACTACTTCTCTTTTCAAAACGAAAAAGAATGAGTTGGTAAAAGTATTGGTAGACAATGCTCAGTTTAAAGGTACTATTGAAGAATATGGTTTTGTAAACAAAGAATTATTCACTTTCAAAACAGAAGATGATGTTGAGCTTTACGGTTATTTGCTAAAGCCAGCAGATTTTGATGCTGACAAGAAATATCCAGTTTTGATGTTCCAATACTCAGGTCCGGGTTCTAATCAAGTAGCGAATTCTTGGGGTGGAAGTAACTATGCATGGCATCAGATGTTGACGCAAAAAGGATATATAGTTGCCGTGGTCGATCCAAGAGGAACAGGTTCAAGAGGTAGAGATTTCAAACATGTTACCTACAAGCAATTGGGTAAATACGAGGCGATCGATCAAATTGCTACAGCAAAATGGTTAGGTGAGCAAAACTATGTGGATGCTTCTAGAATTGGTATCTGGGGATGGAGTTTCGGTGGATATATGTCATCGTTATGTTTATTTACTGGAGCTGATCATTTCAAAATGGCCATTGCCGTTGCACCTGTAACGAACTGGAGATATTATGACACTATTTATACAGAGCGTTTCCAAGCATTACCTCAAAACAATGCAAGTGGTTATGATGATAACTCACCTATTCATCACGTAGATAAATTGAAAGGTAAGTTCTTCTTAATCCACGGTACTGGCGATGATAACGTTCACGTACAAAATTCATTTGATTTATCAACAGCATTAATCAAAGCGAATAAGCAGTTTAGAGAATTCTATTATCCAAATAAAAACCATGGCATCTATGGTGGTAATACAAGATTGCACTTGTACACTCAGATGACAGAGTTTGTGGAGAATAATTTATAATGATATTGTCTTGCCTTAAACATCATCAATAAATTAGGGCGAGCATGAAATAAAAAAACACCACTTTTAAGGTCTAAACAGACTTCGAAAGTGGTGTTTTTATTTGAAGAAAAATCAATTCAAATAGGGCGTTTGAAAAGGTAGTAAAAAGAAAATCCCTTTACTACCTCAGATGTTTTCATCAATTAAAAGTAGTTATTATCAACATCATAAATTATATACACGAGTTTACACTCAAATTATAAGTAGTCTCCACCTAAAGCCATATAAAGGTTTATTCTTTGTGAAATCTTCTCATATTTTAAATTCAATTGGTTGGTAGATTCGTCAATCAATTGAAGTTGCTTCTGTAATAGGGTAAACATATTCTCGTTACCTACTTGGTATTGCTTTTCAGACAATTCGTAGGTTCTTTGCAGCTTTTCTAAAGCTACATTCGATTGTTCGAAACGACCTTCTACTGCTGCTACTCCATTCAAACTTGTTTCTACTTCACTTAAAGCATTTAAATAGGATTTAGCATAGTATAAAACCGCTTGTTTTTGTTGCTCGTTTTGGATAGCAATGTTGGTTTTGATAGCTCCTCCTGTAAAGATTGGTGTAGTTAAACCTGCACCAACAGTTAAAATTGGATTAGAAAGGTGCCACATATTTTGTAATGCTTGATTCACACCTCCAAATGATGTATTTAACTTCACAGATGGCCACCTTGAAGCTTCAGCCACCTCTTTGCTGTAGAATGCTTGTGCTACTGCATACTGAGAAATCATAATCTCAGGTCTGTTTTCCAACATACTTAATGGTAGTTCTGCCGGAATATTTGATGACAACATCATAAGCTCTTCCTCTACAGCTAACTCACCTTTTGGATAACGTCCCATCAATAGTTCAATCGCTCTTTTAGTATCTTGTTCTACCTGATCAAGAATTACCAAAGTTTCCTTGTATTTGGCAATTTGAGCATCCATTTGAAGAACATCAGATTCTTTTGCCATACCCACTTTTAATCGAACTTGATTAAACTCAGACATGGACTCTGTTGTCTCAATAGCCTCTTTGATTAACTTCTTTTGCTCAGTAATATATACCGAAGTATAATATGCTCTTGCAATAGAAGCCGCCAATACTTGTTTTAACTTTTTCTGTGCATACTCCGCAGAATAGATCATCGTTTCTGCTGCCTTATTTCCATAACGCAACTTTCCCCAAAGATCCATTTCCCAAGAAGCATTCACGATACCGTAGGAAGGACCTGCTGCATTTTGCGCTGGCAAATAAGCAGCTGAAGCTCCAATTCCTACTTGTGGTTTCATTCTTGATTCAGCTAATCGAAGACCTAAATTTGCTTGCTCAATTCTGGATGACGCGATCTGAACATCAGCATTGTATTTATATGCCTCTCGAATTAGTGTATCAATATTTTCTGTCTCCCATTCTTTTACCCAATCCATTTCCATTTTTTGGGTAGAATCCATCTCTTTAAATACCCAATCATTTGGGATAGACATGTTTTCTAGGGCAGTATTGTCCTGTTTGATAGCTTCCTTAGTGGGTGCCTCTTTTAAGTTTAAACAACTACTAAGAGTGACTGATCCCACAAAGAAGAACATCAATGATTTAAATAATTTCATGATGATTGGTGGATTTTAGTGGGCTTTTAAAATCAAGTAATTTACTTTCGCAGAAATACGAATCATTACTTTACGAATGATGTAGAACGGTTGTGTCTGTGAAGTATACACAGCTACTGAACCATTCGCACCCATTGGGATGTCTGCTTCCTCTGAAACAAGCTTCACTAAATACTTTCCTCTTTTTTGAACGCCTTGATCGATCGTTGGTAACATACCTGAAGGAAGTAATTGACCTCTACTCGAAGCCCATACAATAGATTCTACTTTTCCATTGTAGATTACACCTGGCTTAGAAGCAAACGTTATGTCTACTTCGTTACCTTCTTCCATCTTATGCAACTCGTTCTGATCGAAAGAAGCAATGATATTCTGACGTCCTTCTACCAAAGTCATAAGATCTGCCAAAGGCAATGCCATAGCACCTTTTCTTAGCTGAAGGTTAACCACTGTAGCATCAATTGGTGCTTTTACCACTGTCTGCTCTAAATCCCATTCTGCTCTTTCCAAACGTGCTACAAGTTCTGCAACAGATACTTGCTCACCATTGTATTCTGCTTTAATTGTTGCTAAAATAGAAGCTTCTTGTGCTTTTAATTGCATTAATTGTGCTTCTAATTGCTTCACGTTGTTTTGTGCTTGTTCCAAGTCAAAACGGTTACCAGCGTTTGCATCAACTAGTTCTTGAAATTGTGCCTGACGGGTTCTTGCTAATTCCAATTGCGCCTCTACTGCTTTTCTATTGGCTCTAATGGCATCAACATTTCTATATTGTACACTTACTGAAGCTCTTGCTTTCTCGATAGAAGCTTTGATACCTTCAATTTGTGCTTTAAAAGGAGCTTGTTCGATGGTAAATAAAGTATCGCCTTTAGCAATTCTGCTATTTTCTTTAACGAAAACTTCATCTACACGACCTCTAACATTCGCCTTAATTTGTACTGTTTTATTATATACCCTAACATCATCTGATGATGGCATTATGGCGTTCATTGTTAAGATTACACCTGTCACACCGATAACTGGGATTAAGAATACAATAATTTTAGATGTAGTATTCCAAGCTAAAAGTTTGAACTTGATAAAAACCAACCAAACGATTAGACCATAAACGATTAATATTAAATCTAACATGAGAAAATAAATTTAAATAGGTTTAAGTTATGCGACTTCTTTGACTTCTTCCTTAGTGTTTTTCTCACCGAAAGAAGCTTCGTCAGCTTGGAAAAATTGTAAAGGATTTGAATAGGCCCAGATCAAAGCTAATGGCCATAGCATTCCACCCATCACTAATGACAATAAACACATCATGTGGATAGAATCTGCTTGTGGATGATTACGTTTTTTCGCAATCTCTTCTGGAATAATATGTATTTTCCAAAAAATCCACGCACCTATAACTGGAACAACTGTTACTACTACCCAAGCCATAATGTCTGCGAAAGAATTTACTTTCTCTGGACTAATCATAGCCATTGCGTTATTAGGTAGTGTAGACAGTATTGTGAATAAAATAAAGGATAAGGTAGTTATCTTTTTCATATCAAGTGGTGTTAATTAAGTTTTTGGTAAAGCGTAAACTCTGACATTTTGTGCTTTACAATTTCATGTAATAATCATTCAATACTTATATTGGATGAATTAGCAATTGATTCATTACAAACTTAATACAACAACCAACAAAATAATTATTCAAAAAATCAAATTATATTATGCGATTGTTCATTTTATTTTTATTAGGCTTTAGTGATTAATGTTTACATATTATTTTATAAACACCAGTAAAATAGATATTTAAAATAAATAAGAAGTTAAATCATCATTTAAACAAAATAGATAACATTATAAATACCAATGCACAAACACATAATTTAATTTTTGTTTAATATCAATCATTATCTAATCAGAACTTCTCAAACCTTCAAAAATATCTGTATATCCTCCTTTTTTAAACTGACTTGGTGTAACACCTGTTTCTTTTTTAAATAAATTTGTAAAGTGTGTTACAGAATTATATCCTACCTGATGAGCAACTTCTGCTATAGACAAGTTAGTTCCAACAATAAGAGATTTTGCCTTCTTTACTCTAAGGTATTTGATGTAATCGTACATAGAGTATTTAAAATAGTCTTTGAATAAATGATGTAGTTTAGTTTTAGAAAAGCCAATTTTTTTACAAAGTTGCTCTACTGTTATTTCTTCGTCTAAATGCTCTTTGATATACGATTCCAGATCATCCAATTTTAATTGTATTTCCTTTTTAAAGGAGAATTTACCCATATTAGATTCTGTCAATCGGTAGAATACTTCGGAAACAATCATAAGTACGACACCCTTATATACAGGCTTTCTTAGATCTAAAGGATAACTTCTAGACATCAGTTGCTCTAACGTTTTTTCGAAATGTATACCATATTCCATTCTATTAAAAAATGTTCTATTGGTATCTAGGTCAATATCAAAATAGGGATGTTGTTTTAAAAAATCCTTGAAATTCCTTTTTAACCAAGTGTAGGAAACATATATCGTTAAGAATGTATGGTGTAAATTGGCAGGAAATCGACCATAAATAGAAGAGTTATCCGAATAAATAAGAATGTTTTTTTCTTCAGATAAGGACTTATCTGGAAACTTACTTAGTACCATTCCTTCTGGATATCCATGAAAGGCAAATTCAAAAACGAGAAATTTTGATCTATTTTTTGATCCATGTTCTTTAAAAAGAACATCTTTATTTAGTGTCACATCAGAATATCGAATAAATAAACCTTCTTCAATGTGGATTACCTCAAACCTTGCCTTACCAAGTTCATTATCCATCACAAGATGTTTATCGCTTTCTTCTATGAAAGGACCTATTTGAGGAAAAGCTTGAAGTATCCATTTTTCCCTATCATGTATTTCGACTACAATCTGATCTTTCTCCATTGAGATGGTTTTTGGTATATTGATACCTTAAATCTCATCAAATAAAAATGAAAGCACAAAAAAAAACTCCTTTTATGTAAACACAAAAGGAGTTCAAAATAGATGTGATAATACTATGCTAAACTGTTGCTGTTACTTCAGCCAACAAGTATTTTTTGAACTTTTTGAAATCGGCCTCCAATAAAGTCGCTTTCTTAGGACGATCAATGATCTCCTGTAACCTTTGAGGGATTTCTAATTTTTTATTGATGACAGGCTCAACAATCTCAACAAATTTCACTGGGTGAGCTGTTGCTAAGAATACACCTGCTGTTTTCTTTCCGATTTCTTCCTTGTCCATATAATCCTTCAACGCTTGGTAACCAATTGCTGAGTGAGGACAAAGAATATATTTCGTTTGATCGTATACTTCTTTCATTGTATCGCGAGTTTCCTCGTCAGTGAAATAAGTACCTGTTACCCTTTCTTTCAACGTTTCGAAGTCATTGTTATGCAACTCCAATAAACGTGGGAAGTTCGACGGGTTACCTACATCCATAGCATTTGATATGGTAGCTAATGATGGACGAGGTTGGAAGATCTCCGTTCTTAAATAAACTGGAACAACTTTATTCGCATTAGTTGCTGCAATAAAGTGCTCTACCTTTAATCCCATTCTGTTGGCAATCATACCTCCACACAAGTTACCGAAGTTACCTGATGGCGTACAGAAGATGACTTTCTTAAATCCTTCTCTCTTTAACTGAGCAAATGCGTTAAAATAGTAGAATGATTGAGGAATTAAACGGCTAATATTAATAGAGTTCGCTGATGTTAAATTCAACGTCTCTGCAAGTTCTTTGTCTAGGAATGCTTCTTTTACCAATCGCTGACAGTCGTCGAATGTACCTTCGATTTCTACCGCTTTGATGTTACCACCATTGGTTGTTAATTGTTGTTCTTGGATAGGACTTACTTTACCTTTAGGATAAAGAATAGTCACCTGAATTCCTTCCACCCCAAAGAAACCCTGTGCCACAGCACTACCTGTATCGCCAGAAGTGGCTACTAAAATATGTAACTTCTCACCTTTGTCTAAGAAATAAGACATTAGTCGAGCCATAAACCTTGCACCAAAATCTTTGAATGCTAAGGTTGGTCCGTGGAACAATTCAAGAGAATAAATCTGATCCACTACTTTAACGATAGGTGCATCAAAATTTACTGCATCGTCTACAATTTTACGAATTTCTTCAGACGGTACATCTTCGCTTAATAAAGCATTAGTCACTTCATAAGCAATATCTTGAAATGATAGTTTTTCGATGTTATCAAAAAACTCCTGAGGTAATTTTGCAATTTTCTCAGGCATATATAACCCGTTATCTTCAGGTAATCCTTTAAATAAGGCTTTTTTTAAGCTGGCCTCTTCGGCTTGTCGTTTAGTACTGTAATAGATCATCGTTCTCTCTTTTCGCACTCCTACAATTTTTGATTTTCAATAAGTATGTTCGGGTGTTTATTGAAAATATCTCAAGCAAAGATATGTATTTTCTAAAAAATTTCAATAAAACATGTAGTTTAATAATCATTTTACAATAAAATCACCCACATTCTTGTTATATTTTTTTTTATTTTAGTGGTTTGATACAATTTCAACATAAATTGTGATATTCCTCTAATGACTATGAAAAACTTATCAACCCTAATATTTATAACTCTATTATCCTTTTTATCATTCCAAACCGAGGCAAAAAAGATTGCTTTAGTGATCGGAATAGATACTTACGTTCCTAAGGAACAGGTCAATCAAAAAATTACATGGAAGAATTTAAATGGTGCAGTGCGTGATGCAAATGCGATGGCAAATGTACTAAAGTGTAAATATCAATTTGATGAGATTCGTTTGCTAGATTCACCAGAAAAGACCACAATGCAGGAATTAAAATCATCTTTTCAATGGCTAGTAGATCAGACCAAGAACGGTGATATTGTATTCGTTTATTATGCAGGACATGGTTCACAGGTAGAAAATTCCATGCACTTCGAGGCCGATAAGATGCAAGAATGTATTGTTCCTTCGGATGCTTATAAAGGTGATCAAAATTATATTTTAGATATAGAACTTAATAAATACTTCTTGGGTATCACTAAAAAGAAAGGAAAATTAACCACCATTTTTGATAGTTGCCATAGTGGATCTGTCACTAGAGGTGCAAGTTCTGGAACATCTCCTGAACCTGTAACAAGAAGTTTGAATTATACTTTCCCCGACATCAAAACGACTGTGGAGAAAACTATTCCTCCTTCAACACAGGGAGCTTTAGTGATCTCGGCTGCACAAAATAACGAATTAGCTTCTGAGACGATCAACCAAGAAGGTCTTCCACAAGGAGCTTTTACAGATGCTTTTCTAAAGGCGATCAATGCTTCACCTGCTCATGAAGATGCGGCTACTTTAGAAAAAAGAATCCGTTCACTTTTAAGATTCAGTGGTAAAACACAGACGCCTACTTTTGAAGGTGACAAAGAACGTATGTCGAGCTCACTTTTTGGGGAGGTAGTATCTTCTTCTGATTCTCCATTATTCTTTGTGGAGAAGATAAATTCTGCAAACGGTGAATTAAAAATATTGGGAGGTGCTGCCCTACAATTGACCAAAGGTAGTATTTTAAGTGATGACAAAGGAAATGAAATAGAAATCACTTTACTCGATGGGATGACCAACTCTTATGGTAAAGTTTCCAAAGGTCAACTGTCTGATATTAAAGAGGGTGACGCATTTGAAATTAAAACACTCATTCATAAAGGAACGGTCAACCTAAAGGTATATCTTCCGGTTAGCTCTTTATCGGATGATCAATTAAAAGTTTTTTCCACTACAGTTGCCTCACTTTCTAGTGATTTTAATATGGTAAAACCATGGGATAGTCATCAATTTACTGTGGCCTACCAAGAAAGCGAAAAGTTATGGGTCATGACTTCTCATGATGGCAACCAAAGGTCGAACAAATCACTTGATAAAAAGAGCATTGAGTTAATGCTAAAAGAATTAGGAGGAACAAAAACAAGTTCATTATCTGTTATTCTTCCATTATCAAAAGAGAAAAGTAATAAATTAAATACAACATTAAAGGAGACGGCCACTCAAGTAACAAACAATGAGAATGAAGCTTTGTATAGTTTAGCCGGGATTTCACATCAAGGAAAATTAGCCTACTCATGGGTCTTACTCTCTGCCGATGTTTCTCAGAATAATGAATTAAGAACGCTGCCATTATATGCCGATCCTCAAATTTCAACATCATCCAACTTTATATTTAACCTAGAAAGCCAAGCACAAAAAATAGGTGCCGCTAAAAAGTGGATGACGTTAAGATCTCCTGTAAAGATGACGTTCCCTTACGAGCTTTGCTTGATCAATTTAGACAACAATGAAGTAATTGATGAGGGCAAAGTGTATGAAGGTCAAAATATGCGTTTGGCTTTTAAAAAGGATAAAACACTTTTCCCTGCCTGGAAAAAACAAAACATGTTCCTGTATGTCTTCATTATCGACAATGCTGGAGGAATGCAGTTGGTACTCCCTTATCAATTCTCGGACAATAAATCAGATAATATCTTAGAAGGATATGCTAAAGATGTAGTTCCTGTAAACTTAGAAGGAAACTATATCGATTTTACGGTATCCGGAACAGGAGTAGATAAAATGTTCTTACTTGCTTCCGAAGAAGCCATTCCAAATGCTGAAATGCTATTTAATGTTGACGGTGTGAGAAGTCAATCGAGAGGAGAAGCACCTAATGCTCTTACTGAACTTCTTGGTAGTATCAATACCAACACTAGAGGTTTGAGTATGAAACCTAGACGTGTGGAGACGGTATGGAGTATCAGCTCGAAGGTATTTGAGTCTTGTGAGGCACAGTAAGTTTTTTTAGGGAATAAGTAATAGGTAATAACTAATAAGGAAAGCTATTAAGTGATTTTTAGATTGCTTGATGGCTTTTTTTAATTTTATTGATCAAATGAAATATTAGGTATTTTCAAATCATCTGAGATTATTTTTACTCTTCTATTCTTATGATAAAGTACATATGAAATATAAATGAGTATCAGATTCAAAATAATACCGATTAAACCTCCTTCTAAACCGAATTCACCGCCTGTCAGAAAATCATTTGAAGAAATATAATCTATTTTGAAAAAACTAGTAGGCATTTTTAACCCACTTACATTAAACCCATAAAACATTTGACTGAAGTTCCAGCTGAAGTGCAAAAAAATAGGATAGATTAAATTTTTAGTATACACATAGCTTATTCCTAATACTAATCCTGCTAAGAATAAATTAATAATACCCAAAATAGATAAATTAGGGTTAAAACAATGAAGTGCCATAAAACCAAAAGAACATATAAACAAAGGAATATACTTATTTGAATAGGATTTCATCAATTCTCTAAGAACATATCCTCTACATAAAATTTCTTCTTTTATACTAACCAAAACACAAACTAAACCTAATAATAATAGATCGCTTAATTTTGGAAATGCTTGATTTAGTTCAATTTGAGAAAATAGTTTTAGACTGATTATTGTAATTGTAATACCAATAAAAGGAAAAAGAATACCAGTAAAAACATCTCTTCTTTTTATTGAATTTAAAGTTCCAACATTCATTTTATACCATCTCTTTAATTGATGTCTATACATAAGTACGAATGCCAAAATTGCTGCAATGATTGATTTTATGTTTATTACCAAAATGCTGTAAATGGAACTAAAATCCGTAAAACTTAAATCTACCTTCAGAATAACATTTGATAAAAAAATTAGTATTAAGTCAACAATGATAAATAGAAAGATGATTAGAAAGGGGAAAAATAGCTTTTTGAGGTGTTTCATAGTAATATATTAAACAGCCTCAGTTCTAAACTGAGGCTTAATGAGAATTTATTCACCATATTTAGTTCTATGACGAACACTATAGTTTGGTCTATCGGACGTGTGTAGACTTCCAATAAAATACCCTAAATCATACCAAAAATTACCACCACTTGTTTCTACAAGTTCCTTTTTATTCAATTCTTTCATGTTATTATCTATTTAGTTGATTCTACACCATCATTAAATCCTTGTACAAAACTAGAAAGGGCTAACCCTAAATTTGCTGCAGCCCATACCCAAAGGTATCCACCATTAACCTCTCGAACTTCCTCAAGTTCCATTTCCTGAAATTTCATAATAATTAGTTTTTTCAGTTTGTCACCTACTCTATTTATTTATATCAATCCTCTAATTTTCGGCACCCTTAAAAGAAAGATAATCAAAGTGTTGCTAGCTTTATTTTGATAACTCAAATATCTGATTTGTCACGGAAAAAATTTTGCCGTGAAAAAATTAATTTAAAATTTCTCCACTAATTTTTAAAATATTTATTTGAGAACATATCATTTGATATTGTGCGTCCAAATAATTAATAGATGCTGATAATGTTGCATTTTGTACTTGTCTGTAATCAAATATATTTATTGCTCCTAAATCCAACTGTTGTGCTGATAAATTGAGATTATCTTCTGTAACTGTTTTAGCTTGTTGTAATACCAAAAGTCTTTGCTGATGATAATAATATTCGTCCATCAACTGATTGATGTTACTTTCTAACAATAATTGTTGCTTATCAATGCCAAGTTGAGCCTGATATTGCTTGATTTTACTCGATTGTATTTTTCTGTTAATCTGTCCACCATTGAACAATGGTAAACTTAACATTACTCCAATATAACCTCCGTACAAATGACCTTTATTGGTTTGTGTAGCTACTCCTCCATCTATTATAGGATAATCTGCTTTTAACCAATTTAAATTACGTTGATAGCCAGACTCAAATAATATCTGAGGCTGCCTTTCTGTTTTAGAAATCTCTGTTTCAATTGTATTTTTTACCAATTGTTCTTTTGCTTCCTTCAATTTAGAATTAAAAAATAAGGTTTTACTTTTTATCGTATGCTCATCTAATGACATAAAATGAATGTCTAATGTATCTGTTAAATGGTATTTTTTTGAAACTAAATTTTGACCAATTATTTGATTTAATAGAGTGAAGGCTTTGGATAAATTTAATTCTTGTTGCAATACTAGTAATGAATCTGTATACCAATTTGATTGTTCTCTTGTCAACTCAAAATAAGTATTTTCTCCAAGTTCTATTCCTTTTTGAAATTGATGTACCCTTAACTTTGAAAATTGACATACCTTTTGCAATAGAATTAATTTCTCCTTTTCTACAACAACTTTATAATATTGTTGCATCACACTTTCAATAGTATTCTCAGCATTTATCTGATATGATATTATTGCCAAATTCTCGAGTGTATTCAATTGTTTTTTTTGCCAACCTACTTTATTTCCATTAAAAACAACCCATCTTAAATCAACACTTGCATCTATTGTTAAATTATTATTCTGTCCTTCTAATGAAAAAGGTGTTGCAGGTTGATTAACTTGCTGTAAACCTCTATTACTATTTGATAAAGAAATTTGAGGTGCCCTTCCTGCGTTACCCCAAGTATTTTGTTGGTGTTTTTGTAATATGTCCTGATGTGCTATTTGTAAATCATAATTATGAATCAATGCAAATTCTATTGCTTGCTTTAAAGACAATCTTTCTTGGGATTTAACTGAAAAAGCATACAAAAGAAACCAACTTAATAAATGTATTTTTTTCATTGTTAATTCATTTTATATTGAGCAATAGAGGAAGCCATATCCTCATGATAAAATCCAAAAAAGAAGTAAAACGGCCTTGTATAAGTGTAACTCCCTCTTAACTGATCATAATGAATTTCCGCACCCATATCTTTCATCATAGAAATCAGGTTTCTTAAAGTTCTATCCGAAATATCCATTTTTGTTGCTAATTCCTGAGGAGTACCTGTAGCTTTTCTTCTGATTAAATCGTCAATTCTTTTTATCCTTAATAGTTGTTCTTGAAGTTTCATAGTTTATTTTAGTTTGGTACTTGAAGTAATTCTTGAATATTGGAAGGTATTTGGGAAGCCCATAATTCTTTGTACTTACCATTTCTCGACAATAAATCATAATGGATACCTTCTTCTTCTAAATGTCCATTATCTAATACAATAATCTTATCAGCATGCTGGATGGTAGATAATCGGTGTGCAATAACAATGATAGTTTTTCCTTGTTGTAATAAAAACTGTATTGCTCCCTGAACATATTGTTCCGATTTACTATCTAATGATGCCGTAGGTTCATCCAATATCAACACTTGCGGATCACGGTATAAAGCTCTTGCAATTGCTAGTCGTTGACGTTGTCCTCCTGAAAGAGATGCTCCTTTTTCTCCAACTTCCGTTTGAAAACCATTAGGTAAAGATTCTATGAATGAAAGAATACCTAAATCTTTACAAATACCTATTACTTTTTCTACATTAGGCTGTAAATCTCCCAAAGCAATATTTTCTAAGACACTACCTTTGAAAAGCTCAATATTCTGAGGTACTACACCTATTACTTGACGTATTGAAGATTTTGTGTAATAATTTAAGTTAGTATCACCTAATAAAATTTGTCCTTTTTGAATTGGATATATTTTTTGTAATAAAGCAGCAATTGTTGATTTCCCTGAACCACTTTCTCCTACTATTGCAGTCATTTTCCCTTTTGGGATAGATAAATTTAAATCTTCAAATACATCAACTCTTGAACCGTAACGAAAGTGAACATTTTGAAAAATAATAGTGTCTACTTTCTCTACAGTTAGTGTGATTTTTTCTCTCTCATCACTCACTTGTTCATTGTCCAAATCCATTAATTCAAATAATCGATCTGCTGCAATCTTAGCATCTTGCCACTGTGAATTCATACTAATTAATGCTCCGACAGGACCTGTTAAGTAATTTAACAAAGCATTGAAAGATAATAATTCTCCGGGGGTAAGTTCTTGATTTAGCACAAAATGGGCTCCAACTCCTAGAATAATAATAGTAAAAGATACAGATACGAAATGTGTAGCATTCTCAGAGAAAATATGTGTTTGTGCAGTACTAAAAACATTTTTAAGTGTATCAATAAATTTGATTTCCGTTTTTAGGTTGGCAAAATTTTCAATTCCCATTCGTTTGATTGTCCGAATAGAATCAATGGATTCTACTAATTGAGACTCTAATTCAGCACTACTTTCCATTAATTTTCTTTGATATTTTTTATTTCGATAATTAACAAAAGCATAAAGTCCTCCCGAAATAGGTAAAATAGCAAACATAATAATTGCTAGTTTCCAAGAATAGATAAACATTGCAAAAAAAGAGAAAATTAAAATACATACATTAATTACAATAGATATTCCACTATCATTAATAAATGCACGTATTTTAACTGCATCATTAATTCTAGATACAATTTCACCAACTCTCATTGTATCAAAAAAACGTTGGGGCAGTTTTATCAAATGTTGATAATAACCCAATATCAATCGAGCATCAATCATTTGACCTGTTCTAAGTACTAATTGGCTTTTTAAGGCTCCTATAATGAGTTGAAAAATTAAAATAACAAACATACCTATGCTTAAAAGCCACAGTAAATTTTTATTTCCGTCTACCAATACATAGTCCACAATTTTTTGGATATAAATGGATGTACTTAATCCTAATATTGTAAAAACTAATGCTCCAATAATGGCTTGTATGAGTACGCTTTTATGTACATTGATTAAATCCCAAAATCTTAGCCCAATTGATACAGACTCATTTTTTTTCTCAAAATTAACTGATGGTGTGATGAGTAATAAAACTCCAGACCATAACTGAGTAAACTTTTCTTTAGAATAGGAATGAAATTGTCCATCCCCTGGATCCATTACGGTCACTTTATCCTTTTTCACTTCTGTAATGACTACAAAATGATGTAAACCATTTTGTAAAACCATATGTGCAATGGCAGGAAAAGTAGCTTCAGGGAGAACTTCAATATTACCCTTAACTCCTTTCGCATCTAATCCTATTTTTTTTGCTGCTTCAATTAAACCTAAAAGATTCGTTCCTTTTTGATCAGTAGAAGCCAATTGTCTTATTTTGGCTACTGAAAAATCTGCACCATAATATCGGGACACACACAACAAACAAGCAGCACCACAATCTGTAATGTCTCTTTGTTTGACTTTTAATTTTGTCAGTTTCATGAAATAGTTATTAGTATAATTAGTTTTTAGAAATACTTGTTGAAGATTGATTTCGAATCGGATTTAACCAATCATCAGTTTGATCATATAATAAATCTAAGAGGCTTCTTTTTGTAACAATAAATCTAGCCCTTAATGTCATTCCTTTTTTTATTTGCCCCTTATAACCATTAGAAAGAGTGAGATAGTCTTGATCCAATTGACATTTTATTTTAAAAATAGGTTGTTTATCAATTAAGGTAACGTCATGGTAAATCGTTTTAATCTTTCCATTAAGTGTCCCCCAGTCATTATAATTGTAAGCATCTATTTGAAAAACAGAAGACATGCCCTCTTTTAACCAACCAATATCTTTAGGTGTAATATAACATTCAGCGATTAGATCAGATTGTGGGGTAATTTCTCCAATTTTTTGATTAGCAAATAACACTGTTCCTTCATGAATCCCTTTAAAATCTTGTAGTACACCACCTATTGTAGCATACACAAAATGTTTTTGAATTTGTTTGTCAATCTGTGCTATTTCTGCATTTAGATTTTCTATTTTCACATGATGTTCATCAAGGTCTAATGCCCACTCAGCTTGTGCTTTCTTTTGTCTTTGACCTAAACTACTTTTAGCCTTTTTAATTTGTAATTCGGACTGATCCAATTCTTTTTGGGAGATAGCTCTAGCATTAGCTAATTTTTGATTTCGAATTAGATTTTTTGAGGCTAATTTAACTTCTTCTTCCAAAAAAGAAATATCATTCAAATAATCTTCATACTTTTTCAAATAATTCTTAGTCAGAAAATCTCCTCTGTGAATTAACTTATTCTCAGTTAAACTCAATAATAATTGAATATCGTGAGATTGCTTTTTTAATAATTGATGATGCTTTAGAGAAAATTTTTTCTTGAAGTGTAGCTCCATAGTGTCCAATACAAGTAAAATTTGACCTTTATCTACATTAGAATTATCAAAAACTTTAACATCAAGTACTTTTTCCGTTAAGGGAGATTGTAATTGAAATTTTTCATGTACAGGACGTACAATGCCATAAGATTGTACCGTTATTGGTACTTTAATGATAGGTAGACACCCTAAAAAAATACAAACAAAAAAACCAATACGAAATAAATTGATTTTGAAGTTTTGTTTAGTTCAGAATAATAGTTGGGCATCATTACCTTAACCAGCTCAGAAGGTAAGAATTTCATATTTAAATCATTAAACAGTATAATTTATTACAAAATCAAAACTTGTTAATGAATTTAAATAAATCAAAGAAAGAATAAAGTATTATATAACACTACAGCTTAAATACTATTTTTTCTTACTTTTTTACAACTACATAAAAAATCTATTCTATAAAGACTAAAACCATTTTTATCCCATACTTTCAAACACCCCATCAATCAACCCCTTCACCGCTTCCAAAGTCTCATACTTATAGGTGCTAATCTCCTTACAACCCGATATCATCGCAGAAGTTTTTTCTCCCCTGTGGAAACAGTAAATCGGCTTTTTCATTTCTAAACCTCTGCCAATTTCATAACCTACTCCTAAAGAAGGAACAGTCACGTCTGCAATAATCACATCTGAGGCGATAAGCCAAGCCATATCTTGATTATGAATTTCGACATCAGTAATTGCATCTTCTTGGAGATCCATTTGTCCGATATGTTCTGTGAGCACCTCCCCATATTTTTTTAAATGGGAAATGATTTCTTGATATAATTGAGCATCTTGACGTCCTCCGCGGATAGAACCAGAGAAATATATTTTCATTTTAAAATTGAGTTTAATCTAAAGTCTAAAGCTATATAAAAATTTGATATTCAAGATTGATCTACCTTTTTTTTTAACAAAGAAACCACTATCAACAATTAAAGTTAATAGTGGCGTTACAATTTACATCAAAATATTATGCTAGCTTAAAGTTCTACTTGAACGTGCTGGTTATAATTGATTGCATTCATTAAAAAGAATGCCCAATTGTCTTTAGAGTACTTGATTACTGAAGCTTCATTTCCTTCACTTAATCTTGTCACTACTGCTTGATTCATGAATATATTTTCAGGATAATTTCCTCCCGATTTTTTAAACTCTTTTTCAGAAATTTGGGCAACCTCATTGTTTGCATTGTTCTTCACATAATATGAATTAGGAACAAACTCCATTACAGCTCCTTTAAACTTATACCCTTTTTCCTCTATTTGAAGATGGACTTTCACTTGGGTGTTTTTTCCTTTTGGATCATAAAAAACGGTCACCTCATTACTCGAATCATAATTGATGGCTTGTAATAATACAGGCTTTACTTTTTTACCTTTTGTGATATCGATTTTCTCAAAATAAGAAACCTGAGATTTAGAAATCATCACTTTAGATAAATCCTTATCACCTACATAACTAATTGATTGATGTTGATTGACAAGATCACTTACCTTCACATCTTTTGAGGTCCCAATAAAAACGGATTTAATATTTTCCAGCTTTAGTTTCACTTTTTGACCAGTAGCCTGATCTTTTACATGAATTTGAGTGATAATATTATCAATACTACCAGAAACAAATTTGATCTGTCCGCTGACATATTCACCTTCCTCTGTAAGTACAGAAACGGGAGAGGATAACTCTATATCGTCTGTATTATTAGTGAAATGTGGCATATCCGAAGGTTTAAATGGATAAGTTGGGTTTTTCTTCGATAAATCAATTTCAACAGGAATTAGCTGAGCATAAATTGATGATGAAAAGAAGAAAATCATCACAATAGAAATAATAGTATTTAGCTTCATTTTTAGAATGTATTATAAGTTTAAGTTTTAATTAGCGTTTTACATTCTTTATTTACGTTGAAAAAACGAAGTAGTATTTCTTTATTTTTCTCCTATTGTTCCGAAAAAGAGCCAAAAAAAGTCATGAGAACGGATTCCCATGACTTCTATATTTTTGAATTAAATGAATTAATAATTCCCCCACTTAATGTACGTTTCTAAATCTTTATCGCCTCTACCCGATAAATTGACTACCACTACATCGTCTGGTTTAAAGTCCATTTTACCTAGTGCAGCAAAAGCGTGAGCAGATTCTACCGCTGGAATAATACCTTCCAATCTCGATAATTCTACTCCGGCTGTCATTGCCTCATCATCGGTAACATATTTGAATTGAGCTCTTCCAGAATCAAATAAGTGTGCGTGGATTGGTCCGATACCAGGGTAATCCAAACCAGCAGAAATCGAATAAGGTTCTACCACCTGACCATCTTCCGTCTGCATCAAAATAGTTTTTGATCCGTGTAAAACGCCTGGTGTACCTAAAGCTGTTGTCGCTGCCGACTCACCCGACTCAACACCTAAACCTGCCGCTTCTACTGCTACTAAATTCACATCCAAAGCATCTAAATAATGATAGAAAGCACCTGCAGCATTTGAGCCACCACCCACACATGCAATCACATGGTCTGGGTTTTCCTTACCTTCTTTCTCTTTTAATTGCCATTTCATTTCCTCAGAAATAACCGACTGGAATTTAGCCACCATATCAGGATATGGGTGAGGTCCCACTACAGATCCAATGATGTAATGTGTATCTGTTGGGTTATTGATCCAGTGACGCATCGCTTCGTTCGTCGCATCTTTTAATGTTTTAGAACCACTTTTTGCTGGAACAACTGTGGCTCCCAAAAGACGCATACGTTCTACGTTTGGACGCTGACGGGCGATATCAATTTCTCCCATATAAACGATACACTCCAAGTTCATCAAAGCGCAAACTGTTGCTGTAGCCACACCGTGTTGACCAGCACCTGTCTCTGCAATAATTTTCTTTTTGTTTAATCGTTTCGCTAATAAAATCTGACCAATAGTGTTGTTCACTTTATGTGCACCTGTGTGGTTCAAATCTTCACGCTTAAGATAAATTTTCGCTCCGTATTTTTCAGATAATTTTTTCGCAAAGTATAGAGGTGTTGGACGACCTACATAGTCTTTCAATAATCCATCAAACTCTTCTTTAAACTTTGGATCGGCAATCATTGCCTCATAATTTTCTTTCAGCTCTTTAACGTTCGGATAAAGCATTTCTGGAATATATGCTCCTCCAAATTGACCATAATAGCCATACTGATCTGGTTCTTGATAAGTCATATTTCTTTATTTATCGTTGATGGATTTCACCCACACTGATAAGGAAGTCAATTGCTCCACATCTTTTAATGCCGGTGATATCTCAAATTTACTATTTACATCAATTCCTTTGCAAGGTAAGTGATCTAACTTTCTGATATTCTTAATATTTTCAAGTGAAAGTCCACCACTCAACAGAAAAGGTTTTGTTGAATTGTATTGTTCTAAAACTCCCCAATCAAATGTTTCTCCAGTTCCACCATGTATAGGCGATTTCGTATCGAAAAGGAAGTAATCCACAAATGCTTCATAAGGCTTTAGTACTTCAAAATTAAACTCATCTTTAATTCCGAAAACTTTAAACACCTCAAATCCCTTTTCTTTTAATGACTGACACAACTCGGGAGTCTCTTTTCCATGCAGTTGAATGACATCAAAATGATATTTTTTAGCGAAATCAAGAATGGTTTGTTCCTCTTCATTCACAAACACTCCTACTCTTTTCGTTGGAATATCATTCGACCATTTTTCTTCCAAGAAAGAAACGTCTTCTCTTTCTATAAACCTCGATGAAGGAGGGTACATGATAAAGCCCATATAATCAGGCTCCAATGTTAAGACATCATAAATATTCTTTTGATCTCTCATTCCACAAACCTTCCAACTGACGGTTTTGATATTTTGTTTGTCTTTGATCATGAACTAAAATTTAACTCAATCTATCTATCACAAAACTATGTCTATAAAAAAACTAATCCTGGTTTCCTTATTATTTGTTTCTCCTTTGATGGTGTTTTCTCAGCAACCTGAATTTAAATCAATCAAAACTTTTACTGAAGGAAATATTACTACATTAGTTAAAAATGCTTCTATAAGTATTTCAAAAAGATTATTTGAAACTGATACAATAAGATTCAATTCAAACATGGATACTATCTTTTTCTCTTCCACTTATTTCAATAATATTTTTGTTACCAATCACCCAAATACACGGAAAGAAAAATTTCAAATAATACCTTCTAAAAAAGCATTTTATGTTGTTGAATTAGATTCTATCATTATCGATTCTTTAACCTTAAAAGAAAACAGTAAAAAGAAACTAGAATTTTTTCCTCAATGTGAAGCTGATTCTATTAATTTCTTAATGAAAGAACAAATTATCACACTGTCTGAAAATGCTAAAATCAAATTTGAATTATTTATGGTAAAGGGAAATAAAATTCAGTATAACTTCTACACAAAAGATATTTCCATTTACATTTCAAAAGACATTCTAACAATTATCACAAACCCTGAAATTATTTCGATCCAAGGAAAAATTAAATCAAAGATCGATAAAAACGGATACCTAATTTTGAAACAAGACTGTATTTACAACAGTGAAACAAATATTCTCCGCCCCTTAAAATAATTTCAAAAAGAAGGAGGCAACTACTATCTTTGATATATGAAAAACATCAGTTTCCTTCTTCTTTTCGTTGTTTTGTTTCTTTCCGGATGCAACCGACAGTTCTACGACAGAGAGCGTTCTCTCGATTATACTGCCGATAATGCGTATATCGATCAGAAGAAAAACATGCTCTGTCTAAGAGGAAACGCCGTTTTTATTGGTCCTGAAATTGAAATTACTGCAGATTCCATAGACCTTCACCATCGTTCTGGTTTGGTCGTTGTTTATGGAACTGAAGATGGTCCTGCTGAAGTGTATATCAAAAGTGATAACCTAAAAGTATTGGGTAGCTACCGCATGGCAGGAAGTAGAGATACCTTCTACAGACCTTTTGATTATTACCCTCAGGTGAACCGACTTCGCTTTCATTCTGAAAAGAAACAGCCTTTCTTCAAGAAAACTAAAGTTGACCAATAAAGTCGATAGCCGCTTGTGCTGGATTCTCCGTTTTCATGAAATTCTCTCCTATCAAAAAGCCTTTATAACCGTACGTTTTCAGCTCTTTGATATTCTCGATATTACTGATTCCACTTTCCGATACCTTCACAAATTCGTTAGGGATTTTCTCTGCCAACGCCTTAGACGTTTCGATGCTTACCTCAAACGTTTTCAAGTTTCTGTTATTTACACCGATTAAATCCATACATGGATCAACATGTGCATTTAACTCTTCTTCGTTGTGTACCTCAAGAAGTACTTGCATACCCAAATTTCTAGCTACTGCAGCATATTGCTTACTCTCTTCTGGAGTCAAACAAGCAGCAATCAAAAGGATAAAATCTGCTCCAATCGACTTTGCCTCAATAATCTGATATTCATCAACGATGAAATCTTTACGGATAATCGGCACCGGAGAAACTGAACGAGCAGCTAATAAATCATCTACTGTTCCTCCGAAAAATTCCTGATCCGTTAAAACAGACATCGCAGATGCTCCAGCTTTGAAATATCCTTCGGCAACATCAGATACTTTGGCAGTACCGTTAATTAGTCCTTTTGAAGGTGATTGTCTTTTGAACTCAGCAATGATACCCGATTTCGTGGGACTTCCAATCCACGCTTTCGCTGATACTGGTTCTTTATCAAATAGTGGTCTTGATTGTAAATCTGCCACTGTCAAAATTTCTTTTCTTGCTGCTACCTCAATCTTTTTGTGGGCAACGATTTTATCTAAAATAGTCATTTGATATCGACCTTTTATTGTGCTATTAATTTTTTGAATGAGTTCAATGCTGCACCCGATTCTAAGGATTCTTTCGCTTGGGCAACACCTTCAATTAATGGAAGACCCTTACCAGTGGCAATCGCTACACCTGCATTGGCTAATACCGCTTGCTTCTGAGGTTCCGTACCTTTATTCTCCAAAATATCAGTGAAGATCTTTGCCGACTCTGCAATTGATCCACCACCAAATAAAGATTCTTTCGTCTGATAATTCAATCCTAAATCTTCTGGCTTCAGTAACTTCTCAGCATCTTTAGTAATCATCTTAAATGGAGATGTTAGAGAGATCTCATCGTAAATATCCAACGAGTGAAGGATGGCAAATTGCTTATCTGTTTGCTGATATAAGTAACCATACAAACGAGCAATTTCTAAGCTGAATACACCTACAATTTGTTTCTTAGGGAAAGATGGGTTTACCATTGGTCCTAACATATTGAAGAATGTTTTCACACCCAATTCTCTACGAATCGGCGCTACATTTTTCATCGCTGGGTGGAACAATGGAGCGTGAATAAAGCAAATCCCTGCCTCCTCTAAATTTCTTTTCAGTGTATCGACATCGTTGGTGAAATCGTATCCGAAATGGGCCATCAAGTTAGACGATCCACACACAGAAGACACACCATTGTTACCATGTTTGGCCACATTTTGTCCGGCACCTGCTACAATAAACGATGATAAAGTCGAGATGTTGAACGTATCCTGACCGTCACCACCTGTACCACACAAATCCATGGCATCGAAATCGTCTAAGTCAATTCTTAGACATAATTCCAACATGGCATCTCTAAAACCAGTAAGTTCTTCCACGGTGATGCTTCGCATAGAATACACCGTTAAAAATGCAGCAATCTGAGAAGGGTTAAACTCTCCCTGTGCCAGTTTAGTTAAGGTTTCTCTTGCCTCTACTTCCGACAAAGAACCGTACTCGAAAAGTCTGTTTAAAATCTTTTTCATAATCCTTGATTTATCCCTGTACCCAGTTTTTAAGCATTTCCATACCGTGTTCTGTCAATACCGATTCTGGATGGAATTGTACGCCTTGAACATCAAATTCTTTATGTTGAACGGCCATTACATAGCCTTTTTCGTCTCTAGCGGTTACTTGCAAAGGTGTTCCTGCTAAGCTATCCGATTGAATCACCCAAGAGTGGTAATGTCCAATCTTAAATGTGTTAGGCAATCCTTGGAACAAACGAGCGTCAGGAGTCGTTACCTGTGCCGTGTCTTGTACACCATGCAATGGATAATTATTTTCTAATGATGCACCGAAAGCTTCACCTATGGCCTGATGCCCTAAACAAACGCCTAAAATACTTTTCGACGAGGCATATTCTTTAATCACCTGCGGCATAATGCCTGCTTCTGATGGAATACCCGGTCCCGGAGAAAGAAGGATTTTGTCGTATTTACCGACTTTCTCTAAAGTAATTTTATCGTTTCTAAATATATCTACCTCTTGCCCTAACTCTCTTAAATAATGCACCAAGTTGTACACAAACGAGTCGTAATTATCGAGCACTAATATCTTATTCTTCATCTCTTCTTTTCTTCTCTATTATAAATTCTCCGCTTTGTCCATTGCATTTCTTAGTGCTGCCAATTTGTTGTGCACCTCTTGCAATTCACTTTCTTCCGATGATTGTGCCACTACACCTGCACCCGCTCTATACGTTAACTGATTATCTAAACTTAAGAACGAACGGATCATAATTGCGTGGTTGAAATCGCCATCAAAACTCATAAAACCAATCGCACCTCCGTAGAAACTTCTTCTCACGTTTTCGTACTTATCAATTAATTCCATAGCCTTGTATTTAGGCGATCCAGATAATGTACCTGCAGGGAAAGTATCGGCCACCACTCTCAAAGGATCTGTGCCTTCTGTAAGCTGACCATTCACTTTAGATACCAAGTGAATCAAATGAGAATAATATTGGATTTCTTTAAATACTTCTACTTCTACCTCATCTCCATTTCTACTCAAATCGTTTCTAGCTAAATCAACTAGCATGACGTGTTCTGAGTTTTCTTTTGGATCGTTGTATAACTCTTGAGCGATTTCCGCATCCTTTTTATCATTACCTGTACGCTTAAATGTACCAGCAATTGGGTGGATCGTTGCTTGCTTATCTTTTATAATAATTTGTGCCTCCGGCGATGAACCAAAGATCTTGTAAGTACCGTAATCGAAATAGAATAAATAAGGTGATGGGTTAATTGATCTCAAGGCTCTATATACATTGAACTCGTCGCCTTGGAAGTTTTGTTGATAACGTCTTGATAAAACGATTTGGAAAACATCTCCTCTAAAACAGTGATCTTTTCCTTTCTTAATCACATCTAAAAATTCTTGATCAGTGAAGTTGGTCGTTTCCTCTCCCACTCTCGAAAAATGATAAGCAGGGTAGTTTTTACTTTTGATCAATGTCTTAATTTCTTCGATATTACTTTCTGATGCCTCCCCCTCAGGAATGTGCTCAAAAATATGCAGCTCATTTTTAAAGTGGTTGATCGCTATCACATATCTAAATGCTTGATATCGAATCTGAGGAATCTCTGTATCTACTTTATCCTTATCAAAAGTAATTTCCTCGAACGATTGTACCGCATCGTAAGTCATGTATCCGAATAAACCATGAGAAGCGAACTTTTGGTGTTCCTCATTTTTGTATTCAAATGACTTCGAGAAGGTCGATAATGCCGCTAAAGCTTCCTCATAATTATCGAGTTTTCGCTTTTGCTCCTCTTCTCCAGGATACTGAATTCTTAGTTCTTTATCATTTACTGAAAACTCGGCAACAGGTTCACAACAGATAAAAGAGTAACTGTTATCAGCCCCATGGTAATCCGAACTTTCTAATAGTAAGCTATTGGCAAAACGGTCTCTCACCCTCAAGTAAATACTTACTGGAGTCACCGTATCGGCTAGTAATTCAGCGTGTGTGTTGATGAAACGGTACATGTTATTTTAATTTATTTTTTGACTGCAAAAAGTATGAACATAAAAAAAGCTCACTGAGTGATCAGCGAGCTTTTTTTATAATATATATCTTGAAAAATATAGCTATACGCGACTGTTCACTCAATTGGAATTAACTGAGCGCCACCACCACGATAAAACGATATTTTTGATTGCATTTTTCATTATGCGATAAAAGTAGTGAGTAGAAAGTTAATTCCCAACGAATTATTGATTTTTTCGATGACATCAACAAAAAAACAATAATCACAAGTATTTTATTAACAAATATTGCTTTTTATTGAAAATTTTCAAACAAAACCAATCAATCTTTCAACGATTAATATTTGATTAACTATTTAGCTATCAAAAACTCTCTGTTATTTTGATTTGTTTAAGATTTCCACGAAAGTTATCACTATCTATTCTTCAAAGTTTATAGTATTTTTAGCCAAATATCTCACAAGTCTCAAAAGTGATCACACTAATTGAACGATCTAAGCTAATCGAATAAATGATTCAAATACATCAACTTATATATAAATACCCTAAGGGTGTTGAAATCAGTTTTCCAGATTTTGAAATTAAATCTGGAGAAGAAATTTTGATTCTTGGTGCATCCGGATGTGGAAAAACCACTTTACTGCATGTATTGGGAGGTTTGCTTCCTGCAACGTCAGGTAAAGTGATTATCAACGACACGGATATTACTCAACTTACAGGAAGTAAAGTAGATCAATTCCGTGGGAAAAATATTGGTGTGATTTTCCAGAAGCCGCATTTTGCTAGAGCATTAACAGTAAAAGAAAATTTAGCTTTTGCTCAGAAAGCTGGAGGCAAAAAAGTAGATAGTGGTAGAATCAAACAGTTATTGGAAAGATTGGGTATTGCCCAACATATTGATAATAGTCCAAGTAATATGAGTGAGGGGGAAAAACAACGTTTGAGTGTCGCTATGGCACTCATCAATAAGCCTGCATTATTATTGGCCGATGAACCCACTGCGAGTTTAGACGATGAACATGCCAATGAGGTAATTCAATTATTAAGAGAAATGGCTTCTGAAGAAAATTCAGCTTTAGCGATTGTCACTCACGACAGTCGATTAAAAGAAGCCTTTGCCGAAAGAACACTTACCTTATCTAAACTTCACTAAGCCAATTATGAATATCTTTAAGTTTGCCTGGAAAAATTTATGGCATAAGCCTTTAAATACATCATTAAATCTTATCCTTTTTGCCTTTGGGGTAAGTATTATTTCTGCTTTATTACTCTCTCAAGATTATTTTGAGAAAACACTAAAGAAAAATCAAGCAGGTATTGGTATGGTTGTCGGTGCGAAAGGAAGTCCTTTACAACTTATTCTCTGTGCCATTTATCAAGTAGATACTCCTACCGGAAATATCCCTTTATCTGAAACCAAACGTTTAAAAAAACATCCTTTGGTTTCAAAAGCTATCCCTCAATCTTTAGGTGATTCTTATAAAGGCTATCGAATTGTAGGTACTACTCATGAATACCCTGAATTATATAAAGCAGAAATCGCTTCAGGAAAAATGTTTGATGAAAACAAATCATTAGAAGTAACTGTTGGATCTGCTGTGGCTAAAAAACTAGGTTTAAAACTTGGAGATGATTTTCATTCAGCCCATGGCATTGGAGAAGGTGGACACGAACACGATCATGAACATTTTGAAGTAGTCGGGATTTTAAAACCTACCGGAACAGTGATCGATCAATTGTTATTAACGAGTTTGTCTTCTATTTGGGATGTGCATAAACACGAAAAACCAAGTGGAGCCAATTATGGGAATTTATCTAGTAAAAAAGAGGAACATCATCATGATGATCATGATCACGACCATGATCATGAGGAAGATAGAGAAATCACAAACCTTCTGATTAAGTTTAGAAACCCAATGGGGGCAATCACTTTACCTAGAATGGTAAACGAACAAACCTCTATGCAAGCCGCTTCTCCTGCTTATGAAACATCAAGATTATTGTCTTTATTAGGTGATGCGATCAAAGCATTAAAAGCATTGGCTGTTGCTATTATGATTGTTTCTGGCTTGAGTATTTTCATCTCCCTTTATAACTCATTAAAAGAGAGAAAATACGAGTTAGCTTATCTCAGATCTTTAGGTACTTCTCAAGGTTACATATTTAGCCTTTTATTAATTGAAGGGTTATTATGTTCTTTTATTGGTTTCGCTCTTGGTATGTTACTAAGTCATGGAAGTATTTATATTGCGGCCACTCAAAATGATACTTTATTAGCATTAAATATTGGAGGTACATCATTTAACTCGGGAGAAATTGTTTTATTTGCAAGTACAATCGGTATTGGATTTTTAGCTTCTATACTCCCTGCACTTCAAGCAGCACGTACTAACATATCAAAAGCTTTATCAGAATAAACATGAAATATATCACTTCCGTCTTACTACTTTTTTCATTCTTGACTACTTCATATGCACAAGATGATAACAATCCTTGGAAGACTTTAAGTCATGTAGAAATGAAAACCTACATGGACGAAACCTTAGGCTTTGAGGTTTCAGAACCTATTTTCGGCCCTGAAGTAGAAATGCTTGACGGGTCTTTTATCACTTTATCGGGTTATATTTTACCGGTGGATAGTGAAGATGGGACAAGTATCATCTCTTTTATGCCTTTCGCTAGTTGTTTCTTTTGTGGAAATGCAGGCCCTGAAACAGTGATGGAATTGGATATTCCCAAAGTGCAAAGTCAGGTAAATAAAAAAGTGACGGTGAGAGGACAGTTAAAATTAAACAGAGATGATTTTTATAGTTTAATCTATAAACTTAAAAATACAGAACTCATCAAAGTCGAATAGTATTTGATATTCATTTATCGAATGGATATAAAAAAGAGTTAGTTCAGTGTAATTGAGCTAACTCTTTTTTAATTATCGTAACGACTATAAATGCCTTATTCTCTTAATTTGATTTTACCACACACAATTCAGAATCACATGAATGATCCTTTCCATGTGTTTTTTTCATATTCATAAAATGAAGTGCGATCAATGAAAATGATGCGGAGTAAGAGATGACTGCTAACCACATAGGTTCAAAACCTGCATATTTTACTAACATGGTAGTAGCATACACTAAATATGACATCCACATTCCTACTTTCATCCAACGGATACAAGATTTTCTGGAAGCAAAATAAACCGCAATACCTCCTATTAAAACCATTGAGATATCTAGAACTCCAAAAAAATCCATGGTATGCGAGTGTGCATGATCATGTCCCTCATGTGCATGAGATAAAGCAGAAGTAAAAATAATTACTCCTGAAGTAAGAATACAATGTATTAAACAAAACAAGGATCCAGTAAAGCCAATTTGATCGGCATATCTTTCTAGTCTTAATCGTAAGGAATTGATCATGATACAAAATTATATCTCGATTCTTTTTTTTGCAAACTTGTTGCAACAAAGATGTAGTTGCATTTACAAAAATTATCCTAATTCAGCATATATCAATATTTATTTGCGAAAATATATTCCATAAAATCTCCAACATTCGTTTAAACATTAATGATTTATCATATTTTCATGTAAAAAATCAAATATTTAATGATCAAATCGTCAAGAACTTTGAATAAGTAGAACTTTTGTTCAAATTTGCAGTTAATATGTATATAGATTTATTCTAAATAACTTTTTTTTGATAATGATTGACATTGAACAACTTCGAAGCGAATTCCCAATATTGGCCACAGAGGTAAACGGTCATCCTCTTACTTATTTTGATAATGGTGCGACAAATCAAAAACCCCAATCGGTCATTGATGCGCTTTCAGGATATTATAAAGGATACAACTCTAATGTTCATAGAGGGGCACACGCACTTGCAGACAAAGCAACTCAAGCTTTTGAGCATACTCGTGAATTGCTTAAAGAGTTTGTCAATGCGCCAAAAACAGAGCAAATCATTTTCACAAAAGGAACTACAGAAGGAATCAATCTTGTAGCAAATACTTACGGTAGAGCTAATTTACAAGCAGGCGATGAAGTGATTGTTTCTACTATGGAACACCACTCCAATATTGTTCCTTGGCAGATTGTGGCCCAAGAAAAAGGGGCAACTGTTAGAAACATTCCAATTTCTGATGAAGGTGAAATTATCTTCGAGGAATTTGAAAAAATGCTTTCAGACAAAGTGAAAATCGTTTCTATCGTTCATGCATCAAATGCTTTGGGTACAGTAAACCCTGTAGAACGTATTATCGAGAAAGCACACGAAATTGGTGCCGTAGTTTTAATCGATGGTGCACAATCTGCAGCTCACTTACCGATTGACGTACAAGCTCTAAATTGTGATTTCTTCGTTACCTCAGCGCATAAAATGTTTGGACCAACAGGTATGGGCTTTTTGTATGGTAAGGAAGATATTTTAAATGATATGCCTCCTTTTATGGGCGGTGGAGAAATGATTAAAGAAGTATCTTTTGATGGTACTACATTTAATACTTTACCTTATAAATTTGAGGCAGGTACCCCAAATATTGCTGATACAGTAGCTTATGCTGAAGCTATTGAATTTATCAATAGATACGGGAAGGAAAACATTGCTGCAAGAGAAAAAGAATTGTTGGATTACGCTACAAAAAAATTGATTGAAGAAGTACCTACGGCAAAAATAATTGGTACCTCATCAAACAAAGTAAGCGTTCTATCATTTATTATAGAGAATATCCACAATTATGATATTGGGATGATGTTGGATGCTAGAGGCATTGCAGTAAGAACTGGTCATCACTGTACACAACCTTTAATGGCACGTTATGGCTTGGAAGGAACAGTAAGAGCATCATTCTCTGTGTATAATACCTTTGAAGAGATCGATAACTTTATCGAAGCACTAAAAAGGATTGTAAAAATGTTTGGATAAATAGAATTAGATATAAATATGTCAGTGGCAACAAAAAGCATAGAAGAAGTACAAAACGACATCATCGATGATTTCGATTTGTTAGATGGAGATAGAGAGTCTACTATCTTTTATATCATGGAATTAGGACAAGAACTTCCTGCAATTGATGAAACACACATGGTTGACGAAAACTTAATCAAAGGGTGTCAATCGAAAGTGTGGCTAACTACCGATTTTGTAGATGGTCATGTTATTTTCAATGCAGATAGTAATACTGATATCACAAAAGGGTTAATCAGTTTACTAATTAGAGTGCTTAATGGTAGAACTCCTCAAGAAATTATGAATGCTGATTTATTCTTCTTTGAAAAAATTGGTATGAATGGAGTAATTGGCTCTCAACGTTCTAATGGCTTTGCCTCAATGATCAAACAAATGAAGTTTTATGCATTGGCTTACAGTGCGAAAAACTAATATTCAATCATGTCAGAAAATAAAAACGAATCTGTAAATACTATGAGCAATACAGATGAATTAAAAGATAATATCATTGCAGCGATCAAAACAGTGTATGATCCTGAAATCCCTGTAGATGTTTTCGAATTGGGATTAATCTATGATATCAATATTATTCCTCCTCTAAACAAAGTGCATATTTTAATGACACTTACTACACCATCTTGCCCTTCTGCGGAACAAATCCCTGGTGAAATTGAGCAAGTGGCAAAAGCTGTTGAAGGAGTGAGTGATGTAGAAATTGAACTTACTTTCGAGCCTCCTTACACTACAGACATGATGTCTGAAGAAGCAAAGTTGGAACTCGGCTTTTTATAGAGAATACAAACGTATAAACAATAACGGAAATTATGTATCCAGAACATTTGACTACTCCTATGAAATTGGAGTTGACTGATAATGGTTTTGCAGATCTAACATCTGCTACTGAAGTAGAAGAAACTATTGCGAAAGCAGGTACTACTTTATTGGTAATCAACTCAGTTTGTGGTTGTGCTGCAGGTACTTGTAGACCAGGCGTTTTACAATCGCTTCAACAATCAGAGGTAAAACCAACTCAATTGGCAACAGTATTTGCTGGTGTTGATGCTGAGGCAGTAGCTAAAGCTAGAGAGTTAATGTTACCTTATCCTCCATCGTCGCCCAGTATTGCGATGTTCAAAGATGGTGAGTTAGTTCACTTTATCGAAAGACACCACATCGAAGGCCGTTCTGCTGAAATGATCGCTGAACACCTTACGGCTGTTTATAAAGAATTCTGCTAGTCAGAATGAAAACAAAAAAAATGCTGATCGTTAATTCGATCAGCATTTTTTTTATTTAGAGTTTCCTACGTAGGCAAACTTAAAATGTATTCTTCTGTTTTGTCGTCTTCCCTCTTTTGTAGCATTACTAACAAGTGGTTCATCCTCACCTTTACTATCTACAATAATACGATTAGGGTTTTCGATATCTTTAAAGAAAAATCCTACTGATTTTGCTCTCTCCATACCTAAATAAGTATTATAAACCGCTGGACCACTACTATCTGTATGTCCTGTAATCTTTAAAGATTTTTTCGGATTTTTCGTTAAATACTCTTTGATTTCGGATAAGATTTTATGATGTGTTGTGGAGAATTCCTTTGAATCAAATGGAAACTGAATAGTCATATCTTCTACTCGTTTCTCAAATTCCAAGTCCTCATTACTTGTGTTTTCTCCAACAATTTCTTGATGAATTTCCTCATGATCGTGTTCAGGATCATAATTTACATAACCATCCTCAGAACCACCTGTATTTTCAATGTATCTCAAGTTCACTCCTGTCTTCGCCCCTTTTACAAATTTAGAAGACAGTTGTTCTCTTTCTACACCGTGATCAACCATATAATCAATAATTGCATTAATATCAGCTAATCCTTTTTTCGATTCATCTGCAGTAATTACTAATTCTAAAACTGCACAGTTTTTAAGTTCTGCAAGTAAGTTATTTAAAAGGTCTTTATTGATATCAATCACATCATCATTACTTTCTTCGACCAACAGTTCATTATAGCTTAAGTCTGCATCGTAATGCTGACAATTGGCTGCTCTTGACAATGTTTTTTGATATCCCTTGGGACGAATGATGTACTCCATACGTTCATTTTTCCAAGACTCTTCATCATCTGCTAAATAAAGAGGAAATCTAGTACCGTAACCAATATTTTGATCCACTAGGGCATCATCTGTATATCCAACAGTATGCATACCTTCTAAAGACTCCATAGATCTAGTTTTAGATTCAAATTCTAAAACAAGGTCACTTTTATCATCATTGTAATTACTATGTCCTACCACCTCTATACTCTGATCAGGGTGCTTTTCAATAAACTCTTTTAATAATTTAAGTTCTATTGCCGAGGCTGCCATATCCAATTCATTTTCTTTGAAATAGATATTGTTCAGATCCTCTGATCTATTTTCAGCAAAAGGTTGTAAGGTATATGTTTTCGTATAGTTTACAGTTCCTGAATTATATTTACTAAAATCAATTCTTTCAGACTTCAATAGATAATTATCAGCAGTTAAGATAACTCCATAGTTTCCATAACAACGATGCATAAATTCTACAGGTGTATTGATATTAATAAAATCAAGTTCTCTTTCTATTTCCTGAGTTTTAATGTTGATCAATTTTAAATTAATTGCTGCATTTTTCTCGTCTTCTGTGGTAGCTGCAAACTTAAAGAAAACTACTTTTTGAATATTGGCTTCGTTGTTTTTCACACAATAAATATCGAATCCACCCATTCCTTCTTCTCTTACTGAAGAAAAATATGATTCTTCACCATCAGCAGACATTACATAGAAAATATCATCGCTTGGTGAGTTTACTGGATAATTTAACTGTTCTAATGTACCTAGTTCACCAGTCATTAAATCGATATCGATTTTAAATACATCAAAACCACCAATACTGTGATGCCCTTGTGAACTAAAGTATAAAGTCTTACCATTCGGATGTATATAAGGCGATTCCTCGTCTAAGTCAGAGTTAATTACTCCTCCTAGGTTTTGTGCTTCAGCCCACTCACCGTTAGGTAGCTTTCTAATGATGTATAAGTCTTTTCCTCCTTGTGCTTCAGGATCTTCTCTATCACTTACGAAAATAATTGCTTTACCATCGGCAGACATACTCATGTGTGTTTCATGAGCAGTAGAATTAATCGGTGCAGAAACTGATGTTGGTTCAGACCATTTTCCATCCCTATAATTCACTTCGTAGATGTTTCCTGGATTGTTTGTACTTTTTCCGTAACTACGGTACAAGAAAAGTTGATTTCCATCGGAAGACAAAGCAATTGCTGCATCGTGTTCATCTGTATTGATCTCACTAAATTCTTTCGGTGAATGCCAAAATCCATCTTCTCTTCTATCCATGTAAAATACATCTTGATATGGAAGTTGGTCGTGAGGGTCTAATTCATGATGACTTGAGATATCCTGACGGTGTGACGTAAAGTATAAACGGGAACCATCCACTGTAATAATTGGTGCTAAATCTGGAAGATATGTATTGGCTAAAGAGAGATTAAGCATCAATTTATTATCTGCTTTAGCAAAAAATGCAGGTCCCCTTTTACATTGATCAATATATCTATCCAATTCCTCTTCTGTAAAAACAGTGTAACCGGCTAACTTTTTCTTCTCTTTTAAAGTTTCTTCGGTTTCTGATTGAAGAATAGCTTTTGCCTTCTCAAATTTGATTATGGCAGAATCGAACTCCATAACTAAATGGTAAGTTCTTCCCAACCAATAATCGATTTGACGTATATCGGGTTGTAGAATATTCGCTTTTTGGAAATAAGGAAGAGCGTCAACCTTATTTTTAGTAGGTGAATGAAAAGTTGCTATACCTAAATAATACCACATTAAAGCGTTATTCTGACTTGTCTTAGTAGCAACAAGCATTTCATCTTCCACAAAATGATATTCTTCAATTTTTAAATATCTTTCTGCTTCTTTGAGCGCTTTTTTGTCTTTTGAGCTAACTGTCTGCCCAATACTATGCAATGAAGTTATTATAAAAAGTAGTAATAGTAACAGTTTATTTTGGGAGTAGATCATTTTGAGAGTATCTGATTATTAAACTACTAATTTCGAAATTCTAGAGGAGTAAATGAAATTCTACGATTCTTTTTTCTACCTTCTTCCGTGTTATTGTCAGCAATCGGCTGTTTAAATCCATAAGATTTATGTGTTAACCTACTTTTTTCTATCCCCATTATGATCAATTGCTGAACCACAGCTTTAGATCTTTTTTCTCCCAAAATAGTATTAAATGCGGCTGTACCTTTATTATCTGTATGTCCACCAACCTCTAATAATAGATCCGGATATCTATCCATTACATCAAAAACTTGTTCGATTACACGGAAACTTTCTGATGTAATTACATTACTATTAAAAGCAAAATTGATTGTTCCGATAACATCCAAAACTTCACCTAAAGTAGGCTCTAATACTGGAATTGTATCTTCTACCACCACTTCTACAAAAGCTACTTCTTCTATATCTTTTGGAAGAATCACATATTCAATCCTCTGATTCTTTAGTCTACCTAATTTAGAATTATTAGAGGCAATTGGATGTTGCCAACCGAACCCTTCTACTTCTAATTTATCTACATCTACCCCTCTACTTATTAATTCTTTAGCAATTTTGTCCGCTTTATCTTGAGTATATTCCATCACACTTGCAGAGTCTTTATCAGATAATGCTTCATGCACGTGAATACCTATTTTATATTCCTCTACATTTTTAATGAAGTTGGCTAAATCATTCAATTCTGCCTCCGATTGTTCTGTAATATTCAATTGATCATCAAAGAATATGTTATTTAACTCTTCTCTTTCTTGAGGGGCGATTCTTTTCAACTTTACAATATCATTAATTTCTAGATACTGATCGATTTCTTTGATATTGATATTCTTTGAATGAAATAAATAACCACTTTGTAGCACCCTAAATCCATAATTATGATCAGGCTCTAAATAGAATAAATATTTACCTCCTTCAGCACTAGCCGTAATGATCTCTTCTTTCACATCATTTTCTACTACCGACAATCCTGCTTCCACCAAATTATTTGATGTTGCATCACGTACTTCACCTACCAAGGCAATTGACTGTACTGTTTCCGATGGAACAATAGCCATATAAATATCTTGTCCACCATAACTATCTTCTCTAATAGAAGAGAAGTAGCCTCTTTGTCCATCAGAAGAAATTGAATAAAAAACATCGTCTCCTGCTGTGTTTATAGGGTAGCCAATATTTTTGGGGGTAGACCAGGCCTTAGTACTTTCATTCCATTCCGAAGAATAAATGTCGTAACCTCCCATACCATTGTGTCCTTTAGAACTAAAGTACAATACTTTTCCACTTGGGTGAATAAACGGAGATTCCTCGTCATACTCTGTATTAATCACTGGGCCTAAATTTTCAGCCTTTCCCCAACTACCATCCTCTTCCTTATGGATAACATAAATATCTTTACCGCCGTGGGCATCTTTTTGAGATCGGTTACTAGTAAAATAAAGCGATTTACCATCGGCAGTTAGAGAGGCATGTGTTTCCCAATTATCCGAATTAATATCTTTTGATAACTCTAGTGGTCTTGACCAATCCTTTCCGTTCCACTGACTTAAATATAAATCGCCTGAATGACTTCCTGTGTTTCTATACAAAAACAAAGAATTACCTGAAGGGGAAATACCTACAGCGGCATCATGACCTTTTGTATTTACTGTTGTTCCAATATTTTTTGCTTTTTGCCAAACACCCTCTTCATCATGGTGAGCGATATAGACATCTTCATAATATAAACCATCGATCGGGTCGATATCTCCCCCTTTACTATCTGGTCTTCTTGAAGTAAAGATTAATGTTTTTTCATCTGCTGAAAGCACGGGGGCGAAATCTTGATATTCGGAGTTAATATTAGGTCCCAAATTAACGATGATCATTTCTAAAGAATCATCCATTAATTCCATACTCTTTAAACATTGTTTCTTTAAAAGCTCCAGTTCTTTGGTTAGTTTTTTATCGGTTTTTGTGGTCGATAAGTAATGATCATATAAATCATATGCTTCTTTAAAACGATGATTGTATTGTAAAGAAACTGCTTTTAAACGTTTCAACTCAGGGTAAGTCACTTCATCATTTACTTTTTCGAAATAGGCGAGTGCATGACTTTTATTTAAAGTCTGAGAATGTATATAGACATATCCCATAAGATAATTCCATTCAGTATCAGAAGCCCCTTCATCAGCTACATGTTTAAGAACTTCTTCTGCATGATGAAATTCTTCGTATTTCATGTACTCTTTGGCGTATCGAATAGCCTTTTTAAACTCAGAAGTATGTTTTACTTTTTGTCCAAAAGATAAATTGATAGAAAATAGTATGATACAGACAGTAAAAAGTGGGTGTAAATGAAGTTTCATGTTAAAAAATGTCGCTTTGTAATATATTCTTAGTTAGATAATGCAAACAATATCATACAATTATAAGTTAAAATGCAAAAAGCATTGGTCTAAACTTTGAAAATTGTAATTTTGCAAAAAATATAATCTCAGAATTTTCCGAGATCAATTCAGTACAATTTACTGAAAACATCAATTAGATAAAAACATGACGGTATTACCTTATAAAGATAGCGGAGACGGCAAAAAAGAACAGGTGGCAAATATGTTTAATAACATATCGGCAAAGTACGATTTACTTAACCGTGTTCTTAGTGGTGGAATAGATATTTATTGGAGAAAAGTAGCTATCAATAAATTAAAGAAACAACAACCAAAAACCATTTTGGATGTAGCAACAGGAACAGGTGACCTAGCATTGCAAGCATGGGCAACACTTAAACCAGAAAAAATTACTGGAGCTGATATTTCTTCAGGTATGGTAGAAGTTGGTCGTGAAAAGATTGCTAAAAAAGGTTTATCAGATGTTATTGACCTTCAAATTGGAGATTCAGAAAACTTACCTTTTGAAGATAATTCTTTTGAAGCTGTAACAGTTGCTTTTGGTGTTCGTAACTTTGAAAATTTGGAGAAAGGATTGGCAGAAATCAAGAGAGTATTAAAACCTAATGGCACATTAGTTGTACTTGAATTCTCACAACCTACAAATTTCCTATTCAAACATTTATATAGATTCTATTCTATGCGAGTATTACCTTTGATAGGAAAATTAGTTTCTAAAGATAACTCAGCCTATACTTACTTACCTGAATCTGTAGAACAATTCCCTTACGGAAAAGCTTTTACTGATATTCTAAGTAAACTAGGTTACAAATCGGCCACATGTACAACACTCACTTTTGGGATAAGTTCTATATATACAGGAACAAAATAAATTTTTTATTTTTCTCTATTTTATTGATCACATTTTGTTCAAATACATCATTTGCTCAATTAAAGAAGAAAAAACAGACGAGTAGTACCGTTTACAACCTAATGAATTTCGACAACCGAACTTTTCATTATGGTTTTCAGATAGGGTATATTTCCTCTCCGGTAGGAATGGATCCATCGAGCGATCCTTACATAATCATACCGAATGAAGATGGAACTACTAACCAATATCTTACTTACATAACTCCTCAGACGACTGCCAGTTTTTTACTTGGCTTCATCATGAACATCAAATTATCTCAAGATAATCACTGGCACTTTAGGACCTCTCCTAACGTTTCGTTTTTTTCTAGAAGATTTTCTATTGATTTATTAGACGGAGGAACACTAGATAGTAGAGATGTTGATCAGCTTCAATCGAATACCAATTTGGAGATTCCATTGTTGTTGAAATATCAATCAGATAGAAGAAAGAATCATAGAATGTATTTATTAGGAGGTATTACACCTTCATATATGGTAGCTACAAAACATGAATCATCAAGAAAAGAGTATTTTATTACTTTAAACGAGTTTAATATGTCTTTGACTTGGGGTTTTGGATTCCATATTTACAATAGTATGTTCTGCTTATCTCCAGAGATTAGAATCTCACATGGTTTAATGAACGTTGCAGCTCAACCAGAGAACTCTTTGATTATGCATACGGTCGATGCCATTAGAACACACAAAATATCGTTTGTGATCAACTTTGAAGGTTAATATCAAAAAAAGATTATATAAAAAGCCTCTACTGTTAATCAGTAGGGGCTTCTTCGTCTTTACCTTTTGATGTTCCTATTTCCACACCTTCCGTAGTAATAAAGTTACTTTCATTTAATGCTCTATCGCATATATGAATTTCAAACTTTATAGAGTCTCCTTCTGAAAATATATCTTGAATTCTTTCATCAACAAGTAGTAGTATTAAGTACCTCAACTCACCTTCTAAAGGTCTATCTCTTCCTGAATTGTTCAACAATGGGAAACGACCATTGTATGAAGTTCCATCATCAAATGTGATCATGGAAAATTCTGTTTCATCAGGACGTTTTAAAAGTATATCAACAAAATAATTGTTGTGATACTTATTTACCATAGTAGTATCAGGATTATCAGGATCGGGAATAGTTGCATCATACTTTGGATCTTGTTCATCAGAACTTAATCCTAAATCGCCATCCCCATCTCTGAAATTTAGACCTACATAAATAGAATCTTGTTTCCCAGAATCCGAATCTCCATCACCACCTGCCCTATTTTCTATCCACGCAAATTCAATCTCAGGTTCGTTTGGAAACTCAGGTTCTCCAAAACATGAACTTAACATGAGAAGTATTAACAGATAAGGTACATATTTTATTTGTTGTGTTATATATTTTAGCGAAGTCATAGACAGATGAACTTAATTTATTAGGTGGATCTACGTCACTTTTAGTAAATTCCTTTACTTTTAAGTATCAAGATAATTAAATCTAAAGTATCTCAGAATGCAATCCATAGAATTTATTGAACAATTCAAGAAAAAAATATTCACCATTAAAAGTGAAAAAGATTTTGAAGAGGCTACATTAGCTGCCTTTAGATTTCAAGCTGTTCAAAATCCTATTTATGCTGAGTACTTAAAGCATTTAGGAATCTCTATTAATAATATACATAAGATTACTGAAATTCCATTTATGCCGATCGAGTTTTTTAAGACTCAAAAGGTAATTTGTGAAAATATAACGGAAGAACAAATTTTTAGAAGTAGCGGTACAACCGGAAGCGTGAAGAGTCAGCACTATGTAGCCGACCTTAATCACTATAAAAAAATTACCACCACATACTTCGAGAAAATCTATGGTCCATTGGATAAAATCCATATTCTAGCCCTTTTACCAAGCTATTTAGAACGTAACGATGCCTCCTTAATTCGCATGGTTTCTGACTTTATGGAGTTTTCTACAAGTGATTCAGACTTTTATCTTGATAATTTAGAAACATTGGCTCACAAATTGCAGGATTTACAAAATAGTGGTGAAAAAGTGATCCTATTTGGTGTGACCTTTGCTCTTCTTGATTTTGCTGAAAAACATCCCGCTGATTACTCTAATGTGATTATCATGGAAACTGGCGGAATGAAAGGCAGAAGAAAAGAATTGACAAGAAGTGAGGTACACGATCAATTAAAAAAAGCATTCAATTCAGACAAAATTCACTCAGAATACGGTATGACCGAATTGCTTTCTCAAGGATACTCTTTAGGTGACGAACAGTTTATTACTCCACCTTGGATGAGAATCTACTTTAGAGAAATTAATGATCCTTTTTCGTTAACTACCAATAAAAGAGGAGGAATTAATATTGTTGATTTAGGCAATATTGAATCTTGCTGTTTTATTGAAACAAAAGACATCGGTGCTCCAGGCAAAGACTTTAATCATTTTTATGTTTTAGGTCGCTTTGATAATACCGATATTAGAGGTTGTAATTTGATGGTACAATAAATTAATCATATGAAACGCTTTTTAATTTTCTGTTCTTGCCTAGGTTTATTTGCGCTGTCTTCGTGCAGAACATATAAGACATGTCCTACTTACGCTAAAAACGACATCAAACAAGAAATTTTAGCTTCAAAGCAAGCTGTAGATCAGACTAAAAACTAGGTTTGGCTACATGGAAAAAAGACCCGATAGAAATTGATTTTTCTATCGGGTCTTTTTTTTAAGAGTGAAGAGCGTTTTTTAAATTAAAAATGAAAAGTTAAAAATGAAAAACGTGAAATGTTGAGGATACGAATGAAGAGTGAAGTTCCATCTAAAACAATGGCATCTAACATTTCTAGTTTGTTTTCGAAGAAATACTATTTACATCTCTGTCTCTATATAAAGGAGGTCGACCTCTCTAGTACTATCAGTTTTAGCAGAAACTCATACGTTGGATAGCAACACCCTTATGATTTTCTATATTTTTGAAAATTTCTATATTTACTGTAAGCTAGACTAGATATACAGTCTAGAAATAAACTATAATAAACAAGCAAATTATTTTATAATTATGAACGAAGAATTTGAACATGAAGCAATCTCTAACATAGTCATAATCTTTTTTTGTTCTTTTACAGGAGCAGCGTATTCTTATTTTATGGAAGAATATTTTATTGCTGAGATTCTACTGGCTACAAGCTTTATATTTTTTTGTGTAATGTTGAGTTCTTTATTTGCCAAGAACAAGAAATATATATTTGCTTTTTTAGCTGTTGCCTTTCCCTCAATTATTCTTTTTATCGGCTATTATATGAATGATAATTTTATAAGTCAAACGGATACTGAGGTATTATTTATGTTTCTATCTTTAGAATTAATACTTATCGGAACTGCTATTAAATATTATGTTGACCCAAAAGAATAAAAATTATTCAATTCACTGTAAACAAAAAAAGGTTAGCCAACATCTCGTGTTAACTAACCTTCTATATTTAATGAATGTGGCGCCGACTTACTCTCCCGGGGGTTAACCCAGTACCATCAGCACTGTAGGGCTTAACTGCTCTGTTCGGAATGGGAAGAGGTGAACACCTACGTCATTGGCACCATCAATGTCTTAATATCATTGACTGTGAACAGTAAAAACTTTGTCGGTGCCCCACTAAGGGGACACCAACCGAAGAAAAGCTTTTGGGCGATTAGTACTTCTCAGCTTAATCCATCTCTGAACTTACACTTGAAGCCTATCAACGTCATCATCTATAACAACCCTCATAAGGAAATCTCATCTCGAGGTGGGTTTCGCGCTTAGATGCTTTCAGCGCTTATCCGCTCCACACATAGGTACCCGGCGATGCTCCTGGCGGAACAACCGGTACGCCAGAGGTGTGTCCAACTCGGTCCTCTCGTACTAAAGTCAGAGCCTCTCAAATTTCCAACGCCCGCAACAGATAGAGACCGAACTGTCTCACGACGTTCTGAACCCAGCTCGCGTGCCACTTTAATGGGCGAACAGCCCAACCCTTGGGACCTTCTCCAGCCCCAGGACGTGACGAGCCGACATCGAGGTGCCAAACCTCCCCGTCGATATGAGCTCTTGGGGGAGATCAGCCTGTTATCCCCAGAGTACCTTTTATCCTTTGAGCGATGGCCCTTCCATGCGGTACCACCGGATCACTATGTCCCACTTTCGTGCCTGGTCGAGATGTCTCTCTCGCAGTCAGGCTCCCTTATGCCATTGCGCTCTTCCGACGATTGCCGACCGTCGTGAGGGAACCTTGGAAAGCCTCCGTTACTCTTTTGGAGGCGACCACCCCAGTCAAACTACCCACCAAACAATGTCCGGGTTCAAAACCCGTTAGACCGTCGAACAGGAGAGGGCGGTATTTCAACAATGACTCCAAAACGCCTGGCGACGCTCCTTCACAGTCTCCCGCCTATCCTACACACTCCTGGCCAACGGCCAACGTTAAGTTGCAGTAAAGGTTCATGGGGTCTTTTCGTCCCGTTGCGGGTAAGCGGCATCTTCACCGCTACTTCAATTTCACCGAGCTCATGGCCGAGACAGCGTCCAGATCGTTGCACCATTCGTGCAGGTCGGAACTTACCCGACAAGGAATTTCGCTACCTTAGGACCGTTATAGTTACGGCCGCCGTTTACTGGGGCTTCAATTCAGAGCTTCGTGTTACCACTAACTCCCCCTCTTAACCTTCCAGCACCGGGCAGGTGTCAGGCTATATACTGAATCTTTCGAGTTCGCATAGCCATGTGTTTTTGTTAAACAGTCGCCTGGACTTCTTCGCTGCGGCCTCTTACAAAGTAAGTAGGCGCCCCTTCTCCCGAAGTTACGGGGCTAATTTGCCTAGTTCCTTAGCCATGAATCACTCGAGCGCCTCGGGTTACTCACCCTGACCACCTGTGTCGGTTTGGGGTACGGGATCCTATAACATAATCTTAGAAGGTTTTCTTGGAAGCGTTTCATATCGTTATCAGATTGGCCGTGGCCGCTCTGTACTGTCTTGTTTCCCCAAGTCGTGCGCATTTAACTACACAACCTATAGGTACGCAATTCAACGTACTAATCCGTCAGTACGCAGATACTTCATCACTCCGTCACTCCGTCGATGATATAGGATGCTCAGGAATTTTGACCTGATATCCATCGAGTATGCCATTCGGCAATCCCCTTAGGTCCCGGCTAACCCTGGGACGATTAGCGTCGCCCAGGAAACCTTGGTCTATCGGCGGG
>NZ_CP003560.2:4332500-4485000 GCF_001682195.2 Flammeovirga sp. MY04 | reverse complement strand
CACCTGCGCACCCTTTAAACCCAATAATTCCGGACAACGCTTGCACCCTCCGTATTACCGCGGCTGCTGGCACGGAGTTAGCCGGTGCTTATTCTTATGGTACCGTCAAACACCCCCGCAGGGGTGGGTTTCTTCCCATACAAAAGAACTTTACGACCCGAAGGCCTTCATCGTTCACGCGGCATGGCTGGTTCAGAGTTGCCTCCATTGACCAATATTCCCTACTGCTGCCTCCCGTAGGAGTCTGGCCCGTATCTCAGTGCCAGTGTGGGGGACCTTCCTCTCAGAACCCCTACCCATCGTCGCCTTGGTGAGCCGTTACCTGCACCAACTAGCTAATGGGACGCATATCTATCTCATACCGATAAATCTTTAATTATTAAGCAATGCTACTTTATAATACTATGGAGCATTAATCCGAATTTCTCCGGGCTATTCTCCAGTATGAGGCAAGTTATATACGCGTTACGCACCCGTGCGCCGGTCGTCATCAATCTGCAAGCAGATCATGTTACCCCTCGACTTGCATGTATTAGGCCTGCCGCTAGCGTTCATCCTGAGCCAGGATCAAACTCTCCGTTGTAAAAATCTTTAGATCTACAATCAGATCAATGTTGTTAAATACCTGTCTCTACGAATAAAAGAAATTTTCTTTTGGGATCCGCTTTCGCTGATCTTGTAATTACTTTTCAATACATCAAAAGAACGTTTGAGATTACTCTCAGTGAACTCTGTTTCAAGTTTATAGAGGATGAATACATGGATTCATCCACACATCAAACCGTTGTTTAATGTGCCTCTGTTTTTCAGAAGCGAGTGCAAAGGTAAGAACTTTTTATTTTAACTTCCAAATGTTTTTGAGAAAAAATTTGAAGTTTTTTTTGAAGCTTTCAAGATCAAGCACTTAAGGTAAAAACCGTTGTTTTTTGAATCTTAAAGGATAAACACTTGGGTTTATCCGTACATTAAATCTTTTTAATGTTGCTTCGTTTTTCACTCTTCCCTATTCACTTTTTTAAAAGGCCTTTCGTTAAAGGCGAGTGCAAAGGTAAGAAGAGAATTTTAATTCGCAACACTCATTACAATTCGTTAACTCTGTAAGAATATCGCTGTTCTTCTTTACAATCTGTCAATCCCAAAGCACCTATACAAATGCTTTGTTTTTGTTGGCCTTCCGTTTGAAGGGAGTGCAAAGGTAAGCGCAGTTTTTTAGAATGCAAGACTAATTGATCCTTATTAGGAATGGGTAATTTTACGCTTAAGTATAACTATATTATATTTAGTACGTTATAGTAATAAAGGTATAAACACGTTTATCCTTTACTTAAAGCATCAATTGAAAAAGTGCTGTTTTTTTGTATATTTGCTAGTTCAACTTTATAGAATCATAGAGATTCTGATTTTTATTTATGGCAAAAATAAAATATTACTACGATACGGAGACCTGTCGTTACGAAAGAGTAAAGACCTCACCACTTGATATGTTTGTGAATATCACGGGGTTACTATTTGCTTGTTCTCTGTTCGGATTTTTCTTTTCCGCAATTTATATCAAGTATTTCCCATCTGCTGAAGAAGCACGATTAAGAAAGGAAAATGCTGATTTACTATATGCTCACAAACTTCTTCAAAAAGAAGTAAAGGAGACAAAAGATGTATTATATGCTTTACAAGACCGCGATGATAAAATTTATCGTGTGATTTTTGAAGCAGAACCTATTCCAAAAGAAATTAGACAAGCTGGTACTGGTGGATCTCAAAAGTATCAAGATCTATTGGATAAGAAGCTAGCTAGACAAGATATGATCTTGGGAACGCTATCTCAAATCGACAATTTAAAACGTCAAATGTATGTACAAACCAAATCATACGATGAGATTGTTGACTTGGCTTTGAACAAATCAAAAATGTTAGCGGCTATTCCTGCCATCCAGCCAGTCGATAACAAAGACTTGAAAAGATTGGCTTCTGGTTTTGGTATGCGTATTCACCCTATCCTTAAAGTAAAGAAGATGCATGCTGGTATCGACTTCTCTGCTCCTAAAGGAACTGCAATTTATTCCACTGGCGATGGTAAAGTAATTAAAGCCAGAAAATCCAATAGAGGTTATGGTTGGGAAATTGAAGTGGATCACGGATTTGGTTATGTCACTAAATACGCTCACATGTCTAAGTTCTATGTGAAGCGAGGACAGAAAGTCTCTAGAGGTCAAAAAATTGGTGAAGTAGGTAGTACAGGTTCATCGACTGCACCTCACCTTCACTATGAAGTGATACATAAAGGAAGAAAAGTAAATCCTATTCGCTACTTCTCGAAAGATGTTACAGCAGATCAATATGCTACTCTATTAGAGAAAGCTTCGGTAGAAAACCAATCACTAGGTTACTAGTATTAAGATATTTACAAAAAAGCCTCATATACTTTTTATTCTGTATATGAGGCTTTTTCATGCCCAATTCAAAATATATCATCAAAAATATTACATCTTACCAAAAATTATTTTAAAAATATTATCTAACTATTTGCTGAATTATTACATTTGCTTTTAGATTACATACGACGTAATACCCAATTCATCGAATTTTTTTATTACACATATACATATAAATAGCATATAACCATGATTATTGGCGTTCCAAAGGAAATCAAAAACAACGAGAACCGCGTTGCTCTAACTCCAGGCGGTACAAAAGAATTAGTAAAAAGAGGACATGAAGTATATGTTCAAGCAACTGCCGGTATTGGTAGTGGTTTTACTGATGAGGAATACGTAGCAGCAGGTGCTAAGATCCTCCCTACAATTGAGGATACTTATGCAATCGCTGAAATGATTATGAAGGTAAAAGAGCCTATTGAAGCTGAATACCCTCTAATCAAAGAAAATCAATTATTATTTACTTACTTCCACTTTGCTTCTTACGAGCCGTTAACTAAGGCCATGATTGAGCAAAAACCAGTTTGTTTAGCATATGAAACAGTAGAAAGAGCAGATAGAAGTCTTCCTCTATTGATTCCTATGTCTGAAGTAGCTGGTAGAATGGCTACTCAAGAAGGGGCGAAGTATTTAGAAAAGCCAGTAGGTGGTCGTGGTATCCTTTTAGGAGGGGTACCAGGTGTGAAACCAGCAAAAGTAATCGTAATTGGTGGCGGTATCGTAGGTACTCAAGCAACTAAGATCGCTGCAGGTATGGGTGCTGATGTTACTATTATGGACATCGACTTGTATCGTTTACGTCAGTTGGACGATATCATGCCAGCTAACGTAAAGACAATGGTTTCTTCAGAGCACAATATCAGAGAGGAAATCAAAGATGCTGACTTGGTGGTTGGTGCTGTACTTATCCCAGGTGCTAAGGCTCCTCACTTAATTACTAGAGATATGTTGAAAACTATGAAGCCAGGTGCTGTATTAGTTGACGTAGCTGTAGACCAAGGTGGATGTTTCGAAACAACAAAGCCAACAACTCATGCTGAGCCAGTATTTGATGTAGACGGTGTAATGCACTACTGTGTGGCTAACATGCCAGGTGCTGTACCTTACACATCTACTCTTGCACTTACAAATGCCACTCTTCCTTATGCTGTTCAATTGGCTGATAAAGGATGGGAAAAGGCATGTGCTGAAAATGTAGAATTGAAAAAAGGTCTGAATATCATTAACGGTACTGTAGTTTACAAAGCTGTTGCTGATGCTTTCGGTCTAGAATATACAGATGTTGAAGAAATGTTGATGGCGAACGCTTAATCTAATTCAATATCAAATAAAAAAGTCTGAGATGATGTATTCAACTCAGACTTTTTTTATTGTTGTTTTTTTCTATTCTGCCAGCTATTTGATGCATAAAAGTTAGGGTAGTGTTCTTTTGGAAGTATCTCTTCCGGCGACACCCCAACCATATCAGACACGGTCATCAACTCTGTGTATAAACCTTTATAGTTTTCCTCAACATAATAAACATCCATCAGTAATAGACGAGCATCTGTAGGAAAACTTTCCGCTTTTATCATTTTCTTCAAAAGCTTCTTGGCTTTAGAAGATTTATCCCATGAAAGATAGATTTCTGCAGTTCTTAGTTTTAGATAATCATCCCCTCCAATCAACTCTGATAACTCATCATTCATCACTTTAGACTGTTCGTAATTATCTAAACTGCCGTACACTTCCATCATCATCAGTCGAATACTTTTATCGTAAGGGAAATCGGATAGATATTTCGCCTTCAAATTTTCCAACTGAGTCATATCTCCTTGTCCAGCCAACGCCATCAAAAGGGCTAACCTTGTGTTTTTCTGCTTTTTGAAATAATTGGATAGAGAATCGTATGCAGTAATCGTATTCCCATACATTCCTTCTTGATTGTAACCAAATAACTCCCTTGTAAGCAATAATGACTTCCTTAACGATTGATTTGCTACCAATTCCTGATCTTCTTGTGCTAATAAAGTAGCGATAATATCAGAGAAATAGGTACCACTAAAATAAAAATAAACATCTGCCACATTCCATTCACCACTATGGTTTTTCACTAAAAGTACTTCATGATAATCCAACCAACCATCGCCTTTGAGCATTCGATATAATAAATTCGTCTGCCCATCAGGGTTTTCAATCACTTTTACAAAGCTATACTCTCCTTCAGACCCAATTTGTTCGATCAACAAATCGCCTAAACGAATATTTTGCTTAAAGGCTGATGCATACTCTTTCCACTCTGAAGGTTGTTTATGAAGCTTCTGAAAAACACGTTGAGTGAAGGTATCGTAATCGATATATTTATCCACAATATCTCCATTGCCATGATAAATAGCACTATCTATTGTAATGGCTAATTTGATATCGTCATCCTTTTCTGATGTGGCCATCACATTGAGTGAAAAGAATAATAATAGAAGTATGGTCTCTAGCTTATATATATTATTTAAATATGTCATTTAAGTTGTTTAGCAGTAATCTCATATAAAAGTAATGACTTCTTCTTAATATAGAAATAATACCCCTAAATCTTTAAAAAATAGTATTATCGATCTGCTAATAAAGTATCTGTTGTTATTGATTTTACAAAAAAAGAGGTTTCACTTAAATGAATAAGCAAAACCTCTTCCAACTCTTTTAATTTAAATATCGCTATCCAAATTATTTTACTTCTTCGAAGTCAACATCAGTCACATCGTCATCTGCGTTGCCACCTTGTTGAGCTCCTTGAGCAGCACCTTCTGCACCTGCAGCTCCAGCAGCACCTGCTGCGTCACCACCTGTTGCTTGGTACATCTCTTGAGAAGCTGCCTGCCATGCTGCGTTCAACGCCTCTAAAGCAGGAGTGATTTTATCTAAATCTTGAGCAGCGTGTGCTTCTTTCAAGTCTTTCAATGCAGCTTCGATAGCTGTTTTGTTACCTTCAGAAAGCTTGTCGCCAAACTCTTTCAATTGTTTCTCTGATTGGAATACCATTGAGTCAGCCTCGTTTAATTTCTCAGCGCGCTCTTTAGTTTCCTTATCAGCATCAGCGTTAGCTGCTGCTTCGTCTTTCATTCTTTGGATTTCCTCCTCAGTTAAACCAGAAGAAGCTTCGATTTTGATTGATTGCTCTTTACCAGTTGCTTTATCTTTAGCAGATACGTTCACGATACCGTTGGCATCAATATCAAAAGTTACTTCGATTTGAGGTACACCTCTTGGTGCTGGAGGAATATCAGTTAAGCTGAAACGACCTAAAGTTTTGTTACCTGAAGCAACTGGACGCTCACCTTGAAGTACGTGAATCTCTACAGCTGGCTGGTTATCAGCAGCAGTTGAGAATACTTGTGACTTCTTCGTAGGAATAGTTGTGTTAGACTCGATTAATTTAGTCATTACACCACCCATAGTTTCGATACCCAATGAAAGTGGAGTAACGTCTAATAGAAGAACGTCTTTCACTTCACCAGTTAATACACCACCTTGGATCGCTGCACCGATAGCAACAACTTCGTCAGGGTTAACACCTTTAGAAGGTTTCTTACCGAAGAACTTCTCAACTTCCTCTTGTACTTTAGGGATACGAGTAGAACCACCTACTAAGATTACTTCGTCGATATCAGAAGTAGACAAGTCAGCATCTTGCAATGCTTTACGACATGGCTCTAATGATCTTTGAACTAAAGTATCCGCTAAACGTTCGAAGTCAGCTCTTGATAATTCTTTCATCAAGTGTTGAGGTACACCGTCTACTGGAGTGATGTATGGCAAGTTGATGTCTGTTTTAGCACCTGCAGAAAGCTCGATTTTTGCTTTTTCAGCTGCTTCTTTCAAACGTTGTAATGCCATTGGGTCTTTACGAAGATCGATTGTTGGGTGATCTTTCATAAATTCCTCAGCTAACCAGTCGATAATTACTTTATCAAAGTCATCACCACCTAAGTGAGTATCACCGTTAGTTGACAATACTTCGAATACACCATCACCTAATTCAAGGATTGAGATATCGAAAGTACCACCACCAAGGTCGAATACTGCAATTTTCTTATCTGCGTTAGCTTTATCTAAACCGTAAGCTAGTGCTGCTGCAGTTGGCTCGTTCACGATACGTGAAACTTTCAAACCTGCAATCTCACCTGCTTCTTTTGTTGCTTGACGCTCTGCGTCGTTGAAGTATGCTGGTACAGTAATTACTGCTTCAGAAACTTCAGATCCTAAGTAATCCTCAGCAGTTTTCTTCATTTTTTGAAGAGTAATTGCTGAAATTTCTTGTGGAGTATATAATTTGTCACCAATCTTAACTCTTGGTGTATTGTTTGGTCCTTCTACAACTTCATATGCCATTTGAGAGATCTCGTTACCAGCATCTGAATATTGTTTACCCATAAAACGCTTCACTGAAGCAACTGTATTTTGTGGGTTAGTAATCGCTTGACGTTTCGCAGGGTCACCTACTTTACGCTCTCCGTCTTGTAAAAATGCTACGATAGAAGGTGTTGTTCTTTTACCTTCTGCGTTTTCAATAACAACTGGCTCATTACCTTCCATTACAGATACACAAGAGTTCGTTGTTCCTAAATCAATACCAATGATTTTTCCCATAACTTGTTTTAATTTATTTCTTTAATTTTTTGAATCTTTTTTGGTTGCCCTTGTTGCCAAAGACATCATCTCTTAGACAACAGATGTGCCAAGTGGATTTTTATGACATTTTGACGGAAAAGCGATTTTTGATCTGTCATATTGTTTTTTGATGTGGCAGAAATTTCCCAGAAGTCTGACAAAATGAGAAAGGGGAAACACCTTTTGATGTTTCCCCTTACATTAAGATTCAGAAAAAATTCTCCTCGTCTCTAATTATTTGATGTTTATATCAATTACTCTGTGATATAAAGCTTCTTGATTCTCACATTCGGACCAGGACATTGTGTTTCATGACAATTCACACACAAAGACACTGTTCCATTATAAAATTCAACCTGACCAGCTAATTGTATATCCTTCGACTGATTCACATGTTTCAAGAAATTATCAGCCAATGTTTTATACTGTGGAGAAGAAGTTTTCCCTTCCTCCGTAGGTATTGCCGTTAATATATGTGCTACATCCAATGGAAATTTCTGTAAAGAATCACCTTCAATAATGGCTTTTCTTTGTGCTTCCATCTGATCGGTAACGTCTCTCATTAACCAAGCTAATTCAGATCCTCCATTAGGATAGTTGGTTGATGTTCTTTCTTTTGTGGAAGTTTGACAACTCAGCATCACTACCGACATAAAAAATATCGAAGTGATTAAAGTAAGTATTTTGTTCATGTTAGTTGTGGCTATTTGATGTTTAATCGATAGAAGTGAGTTAAACTATAGTTTAGTCCTCAATGGCCACACCCGCTGCCATAAATGTATACTTTGTTTCTGGAGTAGTGATTGCCGCAATTTCTTCATCAGATTTACCCGCATCTTCTGCGTAATGTTTCAAAGTGGCAACATCAATAACTTCTTTAGTGGCTACACCATTAATTACCGCCTTTTTGCCAGAAGCATCCATAGGAACGAAGAACTTGTAATCTTTGAACTTCACAAAAACTTCATTTCCATTATCATCCAAAGGCATTTTTAACCAACATCCCTTTTTCTGACAAACACCTGTAATCTCACCTTCTAATTTGATGTTTACAGTTTCCGATTGATCCAATTTGTCTTTTAATTCAGTAGAAGCGACCGCCTGATCAGTTTCGAATGTCTCTCCATAGAAAGAAACGTCGTTTTTTTGTTCAGTAGAGCAGCTGATAAATAAGATGATTGAGAGGAAGAATAAATAGATAGATTTCATTTTCATATGAATTAGTTAAAGTTAGGAATTAGGAGTTAGGAGTTAGGAGTTATAATTTGATAACAGCTCCTATTTCCTCATACCTAATTCCTAGATAAAATTATATTTTCGACTTCCAGCCTTCAGTTTCTACTGATTCTGCTGAAGTCAAGACCTTATCTTTCATTTCTTTCATAAAGTCTTCGATATTCTTTGATACTTTTTCGTCTGTAGCACCTACAATTTTTGCGGCTAAGATACCTGCGTTTTTCGCACCATCTAAAGCTACAGTTGCTACAGGAACACCTGCAGGCATTTGAAGGATCGATAAAATTGAATCCCAACCGTCGATGGAATTTCTTGATTTTACTGGAACACCAATTACAGGAAGTGAAGTCATAGATGCCACCATACCCGGAAGGTGTGCTGCTCCGCCTGCACCTGCAACGATAGCTGCTAAACCTCTTTCTTTAGCTGTTGTTGCATATTCGAACATACGCTCTGGAGTTCTATGTGCAGAAACAATCGTCAATTCGTAGTCAACACCTAAATCTTCTAATACTTGAGCCGCCTCTGACATTACTTTTAAGTCAGACTGACTTCCCATAATAATACCTACTTTCATGGTAAAAAAAGGAAATTTGTTTTGTGGATTTAAACTTTTCTCAAAGATAGAAACTATTGGGGGAATATTTTAGTGTTTGGTGAGAGCATATGTGTGAACGAGGATTTTGATGTCTGATTGGATTGTGAATTAGGTAGCAGGTAGCAGGTAGCAGGTAGCAGGTAGCAGGTAGCAGGTAGCAAAGTTAACGCTCGTTTTTAGTTAGGAGTTAGGAGTTAGGAGTTAGGAATTAGGAATTGCTAAACTGGCGCAAATGTTAAGCGATAGCGACATTTGTGCCTTTAGACGTTAGAGGTCTCCCGACCTCGGTTTTAACTAAGAAATTAAGGAACTAAGGAAAGTTAGTTAACGCAGATATTTGTATAAAAAGCCCACGAATTTATTCTTGGGGATATTTTTTAGGTAAGAGGTAAATTTTCGTTTTTGATAGATTATCTAAGACTTTAAGCTGAGAGTTTTAAAAATTTAATTACATCTCCGTCTTCAACGAGGTGGCCTTGGCCTCTCGGTACACAAACCGGCGGGTAGAGGGCGTGTTGGATGAGAGGGAGGATATTAAATGTATGATGTATGATGTGTGATGTGGAATATGAGATAGAGATTATATGATATTAAGTTTATGAGACCCAATACAGGAGAAATCTGCTATCAATATAAAAATAAGGTCCAACCCAAAACCGCTCTTCCCTATTCACTCTTCACTTAACACGAAAATGGCTTCTTTTTAAAAAAAGAAGCCATTTTCGTGTTACTGAAATCTTGGATCGTTAGGGAAGCGAGCTCTCAGCCATTGCCAGTACAATTGTGCTTTTTGTTTCTGACCTGTCTGTTCGTAAAGTGCCGCTAGTGCATATCTTAATGAAGGATCTTCCTTCGTGTATTTCAATCCTAATAGGTAGGTCTTTTCTGCTTCAAGTAGTTTACCTTGTTGCTGAAGTACCAAACCTAAGTTATAAAAGGCTCTTGAGTTTTGAGGGTTAATTTCTGATGCCTTTCTTAATGAAATTGCTGATTTCTCCCACTCTTTTGTTTCTGCGTATAAAAGGCCTTTCGAATAATACGCATCGGCAGAGTTTGGATCTGACTTGATGGCGTTATTTAATTCTAACTCGGCATTCTTAGTGTCTCCTTTGATAGAATAAATACGTGCCAAGCTTAATCTTGCTTCGTTCATTAACGTATCGAACTTCAATGATGAACGGTAACATTCGATGGCTTTATTGTATTCTTTTCTTCTTTCCCAATATTGACCTTCGCCGAATGGGCCTTCACGGAAATCTTTTGCCTGACGGAAGTAGTGGAACATTTCCTCAGTGGCTTTATCAAATGCTACTTTCCATTTACCTTTGAAACGATTCTCATCTGCATCTCCTAAAGCAATCGCTGCTGCTACTCTTACACCTCTCACTTCATCATTTAAATAAGGACTTAAGATGGATACTCTTTCGTCTAATGATAATTGTGATAAGTTTTGGATAGCAGTTGTTCTCACCATTGGTTCTGGATCTTTCAACCCTGCCATAACTGCATCAATTGCTCCTTCACCTGGAGTTCTCGCTAAGTAATACAATGCTGTTGATCTTGCAATAAATGGTGCTTTTTGTTCTGTCACCATTTCTTTTAGATCAGAAATATATTGAGGATCGTAGTTACGACCTAAAGCCAATGTATCTCTCCAATCGTGCTTATATTCTCCGTACATTTTCTTGTACTCAGCATCTGCCCATTTAACCGATTTGTCGGTGTGGCATTGGTTACAAGCATTTGGTGTTTCTGCATATTTTAAACTAAGATCAGGTCTTGGCGTTCTGAAACTATGGTCACGACGATAGTCATTCCCCATGTATACTTCACCAACCATATGACAATCCACACATCTTACATTATCAGTAAGTGAGTGTTTCGTATGTGCTTTCACTTCATATTCTGATGTTTCGTGACATTGTGCACAAACCTGATTTAGGTCTTTGAATTTCAACTCTGCTTTATGTGGATCGTGACAATCGGTACATTTCACTCCTTCATGATACATTTTAGACTGAATGAAAGAACCGTAAACATATACCTCATTCAGGATTTGTCCATCATGATAATACATTCCTTCTCTTAGCATTTCTGGGGCAAACTGATCGTAGAAGCTTTCTTCAAATTTGAAGTTTTGTACTAATTGAGATCTTCTTGAGTGACAAGGTGCACAGTTTTCGATAAGTGTTCTAGCATCCTCATCCTTCTTGAATTGCTTGATAAATAATCCTTCAACAAAATCTTTCTTTTCCTCAAATTCTTCTGAATTAGCAAAGTCAACGTGTTCCTTACCAGGACCGTGACACGCCTCACAACTTACGTTGATGATAGCATATTTTGTATCGAAAGAATCTTTTAGGTAATCGTAGTTTTTCCTCACGTTTGTAGAGTGACAATCGGCACACATCGTATTCCAGTTACCTCCACCATTGGCCCAATGTAGCCATTCATAGTGTTGGATATCGTCTAGGTCGTCGTGCTGATTGAACCATCTTTTCTTCTCTGTATCCCATGTTTCACGAATCACTTGAATTTTTCCTCTCTCCATTTCTACCATGTAGTTTTGAAGCGGTCTCAATCCAAAAGTATATTTGATTTCGTAATCATGATTTTTTCCGTCAGGTCCTTGAGTGTTGACATAATATTTATCTCCTTTCATAAAGAAACGAGACTTCACATTATTGCCTACGAAAGTCACATTATTAAAATCGCCCAATACAAATTCTTTTGTAGCAGGTTTCATCGACTCGTCGTGGTCACTTCCTTTCCATAAGTGATACTCTTCTTCGTGACAAGATTTACACGTTTCTGTTCCTACAAAAATAGAATCAGGATACGGTAAATCGAAAGAATGATGGTAATCTAATTCTGTTTTATTTTCAGCGACATCTTTCTGTTCCTCTTCAGTTGATTTACAACTCTGGTATATGGCAACTGAAAATAACAGCGTAGAAAAAAGTAATAATAATTTGTGTTGAAGTTTCATCCAATCTATTGTATAAAATAATTCTTGTACAAAGCTAATCCCAATGAACAAATAATAAGTAAATGGTATTACGTTAATACGCTGTTACTATTTGACTAGTTTTAAATCTAACTTATCATTTGTTAATGACTGAACTTTATAGGTAGTCTCTACATCTTTGATCACAAAGGTCAGCAATTGTTCTTTAGAATTAAATGACCAAACTCCTTTTTCTTTAATTGGCATATCATTACTTCCGGTAATAATTTCAAATACATCGCCATTTTCTTTGATATCGTAGTGCGTTCGACCGCCTCTCTTAGGAGTGAGTTTATCCGTGTTGTTTGTAAATGTGCAAACAGAATCTGCTTCTTCCATACAGATCCATTCAGTAATTAACTCTTTAGGATAAGAAGTTTTATTTACCTTTTGGCACGAACACAACATTAAAAAACTGACAATCAATACATAAAAAATCCTACTCATAATCATTTTAATTTGTTTGAAATAAAAATGGTGAAATATTTTTTTTATAAAAAACTTTCCTCTACTTTTGCCAAGCAATTCAGAAAAATAGTGCGGGGTGGAGCAGTTGGTAGCTCGTCGGGCTCATAACCCGAAGGTCATCAGTTCGAGTCTGGTCCCCGCTACCAAGAGAGGTTACTTCTTTTTAGAAGTGACCTTTTTTTATGCCTAAACTTTCTTCTTTTATCACTTTACTCTTTAAATTTATAGTTATTGATCGAATATTATTTACTTTCCATCAATAAACCTGTATCAATAGGAAGAAATGACCAAATAATTTAATCCTATATCGAATTCATCATAAACTAACCTATACCAACGTATGAAATCTCTTTCCATTCAACAACTAAGTGACGGCTTATATAAAGGTATCTCTCGATTTCCTTTAGCTATACTGTCCGCCATACAATTTACGTTTTTGGTGATTTATGGAATAGAGACGGACATCGATCCCGGTATTTGGTATTTACGTGGTGTACATGGAGCACAGTTGGGTATTCCTTTATTTATTGCACTCACCTTCTTTGCAGAATCAAAGAATTACAACCCGATTAAAAAGATTGGGGTAAAGTTTGGGGGAATAGCTCTCTTATTATTATACCTGCTCACTTTGCCTGAAACACTCACTTTTATCAATTTCTCCAGATTTGTTCTCCTTACCCTCTTTGCTCATTTATTGGTATTTATCGCCCCTTCCTTGCACAAAGGTTACGAGCTTCACTTTTGGGTATTGGCCAAGGAAATCATCCTTACATTTATAGAATGTGTGTTTTATGCCTTCGTGATAGGTTTCGGTATTTTTGTCGCCATATCTGCAGTACATTTTCTTTTTGATATTAATATAAACAATAAGCGATATGCAGAAGTGATGTCGTTTTGCCTCATATTCCTAACCACTATCTTTTTTGCAGGAAGAATGCAAGGGGTCAATTCTAAACAAAACATGGTATTTGATTACCCTGAAATATTAAAGAATTTCACTCAGTTTATTCTGATTCCTTTAGTGCTGCTCTACCTTATTATTCTTTATATCTATGGAGGACAGATTCTGATGAATCAAGATTGGCCTAAAGGATGGGTATCGTATCTATCAATTGGGTTTTCTGTATTGGGTATTGTTTCTATTATTTTGATTTACCCCGTTAGAAACGACGAAAACAATAAATGGATTCCTCTATTCAATAAAGGCTTTTTATATACGCTATTTCCTATCATCTTCTTATTCTGTGCTGCTATTTGGAGAAGAATTTCAGAATACGGTATCACAGAGAATCGGTATTACTTGATTGCTTTAGGTGTTTGGCTTTTCTTTATTTCTGTGTATACTTTAATTAAAAGAGATCATTTCATTAAAATGATACCAATGTCGCTTTCCGTAGTTTGTATTCTATCGGCTTTTGGACCTTTAAGTGCCTTTAATGTGAGTAAGAATAGTCAGTTGGAAAGGTTAAACGACTATGCAACATCAAATAATTGGTTGGATGAGGATGGCTATTGGGATACTTCTAATGAAAAGAAAACACCCAAGGAAGATGTAGATCAAAGCCGTTCTATCATCAAGTATTTGATAAAAAATCATGGATATGCCTCTATACAGCCTTATTTGAAAGATTCAATTCCTGATATCCTTCAAGGAGTAGATAATAAGTATGCTCAAAGTAGAACGATACTACAGGAAATGAAGTTGATTCAAACCAGTGATGATTTAAAAGAAAATCGTTTAAACTTTTATACGACGCATCAAGGAGTGGATATCAAAGGGTATTCAAAATACTTTACGAAAGAGGCACAATACTTAAAAAGAAATGGAGATAAAGCCATTAGTATTTCTAAAACCGATCCTGTGATCAATTTATTTATTGAAAATGGAGCGACTAAATTAGGCACTCTTATAATTGGCGATCAATCCTACGAAATTCCTTTCCCTGATGAAAACGAAATGATCTATAAAAAGAAGGATTTTATGATGGTCTATAAAAGTGTGAATGGGATAAAAAATGAAGAGCAAAATACAACTACATTAACGGCAGTGACATTCACTTTATTTATAAACTAAATGCCATTCTAAATAAATAGAATGGCACTTGATCTATTTGTCTGTTCAGTTCAAAACCTATACTGTTGTTGTTTCTAGAAGTCCTTCAGCAGCTAACTTTGGTTTTAACCATTCGATCACTGTTTCAGGAGTGAAACCAAACTCATGATCCAAGGCCGAAGCCGGTGCTGAATAACCAAAGTGATCTAAACCATGCACATTGTTGATGTTCACCAAGCCTGCCAATGTTACTGGAAGACCTGCCGTTAAACCAAATGTTGGTAAAGTAGGATCAATCACTTTTTCTTGATAAGAAACCTCTTGATCTCTGAACAATCCTTCAGATGGCACAGAAACTACTTTAACATTCAAGCCAAAGTCCTTATTCAATAAAATAGCGACCGAAGATAAAGTAGATACTTCTGATCCATTGGCTACCAATTGAAGATCTACCTTTGTTCCTATTGACAATGCAACATAACCACCTTTTCTTGTCTCTGAAGCATCTTGCTGACGAACATCGGCTGTCGTAATGGCTGGAATATTTTGTCTAGAGAAGATCAAACCTACAGGACGATCGAAACTCTCTACCGCCATTTTCCAAGATTCAGTCACCTCAAAAGCATCTGCAGGGCGTAAAGCCAAGAAGCTCTTCTTCCCATGATGATTATTCAACTGCTCCAATAATCTTAATTGTGCTTCTTGCTCAATAGGTTGATGTGTTGGTCCGTCTTCTCCCACTCTGAACGAGTCGTGGGTCCACATAAAGATGACAGGTGTTTGCATTAATGCTGCCACTCTCATCACTGGCTTCATGTAATCTGAGAATACAAAGAACGTTGCACATACTGGAATTACACCGCCGTGTAAGCCCATACCTACTGATATCGCCGCCATGGTTAACTCAGACACACCTGCTTGTAAAAATGCTCCAGAAAAATCGTTCTTTTTAAATGCGGTCGTCTTTTTAAGGAAAGCTTCTGTTTTGTCAGAATCTGCAAGATCGGCTGATGCCACAATCATGTTCTCACAGTTTTCTGCTAGATAGCCCAATACTTTTCCAGATGCAGCTCTTGTTGCCACACCATCAGCTTGAGCAATACCTTCCCAATCGACTTTATTTTTCTTTCTATCAAAGAATGATTGAAGTGATGAAGCTAGCTCAGGATGTTCAGCTGCCCACTCATTTTCTAATGCTTTATATTGATTCGCTGCTTCAGATTTCTTCTCAGCAACTTCTTGATAATACTTTTGTACTTCATCAAATACCTTAAATGGCTCATCAGGATTTCCTCCTAACTTTTTGATGGTATCCGCGAAGCTTGCTCCAGAGTTAGAAAGTGGCTGACCGTGAGTAGAACATTTTCCTTCGAAACTGTTACCATCACTATCAATTGCTCCTTTACCCATTACTGTTTTACCAATAATTAGTGTTGGACGCTCTTTTTCCTCGTTGGCTTGTTGTAAAGCTTCACGAATAGCCGCTGGATCGTTACCATTAATTGTCACCACATTCCAGTGCCAAGCCTCGTATTTTTTAGCTGTATCTTCTGTAGTTACTTCTTCTACAGTGGTTGATAACTGAATATCGTTGGCATCATAGAACATGATTAAGTTATTCAGCCCTAAGTGACCAGCAATACGACCCGCACCTTGAGAAATTTCTTCTTGGATGCCTCCATCAGAAATATATGCATACGTTTTGTGTTCTACGACTTTACCAAAACGCTCTGCCAAAAATCTTTCTGCAATGGCTGACCCAACCGCATATACATGACCTTGTCCTAGTGGACCAGAAGTATTTTCGATCATGCGTTGTACATCTACCTCTGGATGACCCGATGTAGGACTTCCCCATTGTCTAAATGCTTTTAATTCATCCATTGAGAACACCTCCAACAACGAAAGTTGTCCATAAAGCATTGCCGACATATGACCTGGATCCAAGAAGAATCGGTCTCTTGCATGCCATGATGGATCTTTTGGATCGAACTTTAAAAATTCGCTATAAAGGATTTGGATAAAATCGGCTCCACCCATGGCTCCACCTGGGTGACCTGATTTTGCTTTTTCTACCATTGCTGCTGCTAATATTCTAATATTATCAGCAGAGAGAGTTTGTATATCTTTCATCTTATAGAGTAATAGTTATTACACACACTTAAAAAAAATAGAGACGAACACCAAATGCGTCCGCCTCTCTAAAATTATGGTTTATGCTAATTCAGTTTCTTCTTGCATCGTCTTCGCTGCTTCGATGAACGCAGCCAAACCTTTGTCCGTTAGTGGGTGGTTCAATAATGCTTCGAACACTCCTAAAGGACAAGTAGCTACATCTGCACCTACTCTAGCACATTTTAATAAGTGCATCGAATGACGAACTGAAGCGGCTAAAATTTCAGTATTCAATTCAGGATATTGATCGAAGATGTCTTTGATTTCCTCAATTAATAACATACCGTCTTGAGAAATATCGTCTAAACGACCAATAAATGGAGATACATAAGTGGCTCCTGCTTTTGCTGCCAATAATGCTTGACCTGCTGAGAAGATCAAAGTACAGTTGGTACGAATACCCTTTGAAGCAAAATGTTTGATTGCTTTCAATCCATCCTTAATCATAGGAATTTTCACTACAATTTTTGGAGAAATAGCAGCTAATTCCTCACCTTCCTTGATCATGCCTTCAAGGTCAGTAGATAATACCTCAGCACTTACTTTATCATCAACAATCTCACAGATTTTAGCATAGTGATTTTTGATGTTCTGATCTCCCACGATATTTTCTTTTGCCATTAATGAAGGGTTAGTGGTAACACCATCTAAGATTCCCATATCATAGGCTTGAGCAATATCTTCTAGGTTGGCTGTATCAATAAAGAATTTCATTTTTATCTATTTAGAGTTATGAATTATGATTGTTAGCTAGATTGAACAGTTGAATGTTCTTTGTCTAATACTTTTAAAAGAGTTTCTTTCCAAAGCGCATATGCTGCTTGTGTTTCCTTTAACTTATCCGTTTCAGGCATAATCGTTTTGATTACATTCAATGATTGGAAAGCTTCTTCAAAAGTGTTGAAATGTTTAACACCTACGGCGGCACCTGTCGCTGCCCCTCTTGCTCCATCTGTATCCAATAATTCAATTGGAGCTCCACAAACATTGGCTAGTGTTTGACGGAACAACGGACTTAAAAACATGTTGGCGTGCCCTGCTCTAATGACTTCAGGCTTTAATCCCATATCTTGCATTACCTCAATACCGTATTGGAAAGAGAAAACAATACCTTCCTGAGTCGCACGAATCATGTCGTTTTGATTGTGTCTGTTGAAATCAATATTAGAATAATGTGCTCCAACATTAGAATTTTCTAAAACACGTTCTGCTCCATTACCAAAAGGAAGGTAAGACAAGCCATTTGCTCCAATTGGCGATTGTTCTGCGGCATCATTCATGCTCACATAGTCCATATTGGAAGTGATATTTTTTTGTAACCAAGAGTTGGCAATACCTGTCCCGTTAATACATAGAAGTACACCTAAACGTTGTGTATCTTCAGTATGATTCACATGAGCAAAAGGATTTACTCTTGATTTCGGATCACATTTCGCTTCATCAGTCACTCCATATACTACTCCAGATGTACCACCTGTAGCTGCAATTTCACCTGGGTTGACCACATTTAGAGAGAAGGCATTATTGGGTTGATCACCTGCTTTGTAGGTAATCGGTATCCCTGCCTTTATTCCTAACTGCTCAGCAATCTCCTTTGTCACTACACCATGGTCGGTAAATGTTTCTTTCACATCAGCTACCATAGTAAAAGGAATACCATAATGCTCCAACAATTCTGTATTCAAACGATTGTGTTTGAAGTTCCATAGAATGCCCTCTGAAAGGCCAGAAATTGTTGTACTGATTTCTCCTGTAAGTTTCATCCCAACGTAATCGCCAGGTAACATGAACTTATGGATTTTAGCAAAGTTTTCAGGCTCATTTTCTTTTACCCACTTCAATTTTGAAGCAGTGAAATTACCAGGAGAGTTCATAAACTCATTCAAACACTGTGATTCTCCTATCGCCTTGAAAGCTGCATCTCCAATTTCTACCGCACGGCTATCGCACCATATAATCGAAGGTCTGATCACATTCTTATCTTCATCTACAGTTACTAAACCGTGCATTTGATAAGTAATACCAATCGCTCCCAATTCTTGACCATTAAAAGCAGGGTTTTCATGAAGTCTAGCTATACCTTTTTGAATTGCTTCCCACCACATGGCTGGGTCTTGCTCTGCAAAACCTGCCTGAGGGGCATCAATTGGCATTTCCTGATCAGGATATTGAGCTGAAGCAACTACTTTTCCTTCTTCATCAATAGCTGATACTTTAACAGATGAACTTCCTATATCTAATCCTAAAAACTGCATACTTTATATATTTTGATATTATCACCTACTTTTTGTCGATGAATAACGTTTCCATTTCTTCTAATGTTTTTCCTTTCGTTTCCGGCACATATTTCCAAACAAATAGGATGGTTACCAAACACATCGAACCGTACACCCAGAAAGGTACTGCCCCATGGAAATTGTCGAACAAGTATTGGTTGTCCATCATCATTGGGAAAGTTTGAGAGACGATGAAGTTGAAGATCCATTGTGCTGCTACAGCAATCGATAGACCCACGCCTCTAATCTGGTTTGGCATAATCTCGGATAATAATACCCATACAATTGGTCCTAAAGACAAAGCAAAACAAGCGATGTAACCTAGAACGAATACCAATAACCAAACATCTGTATTTTGGAAATAAGCCGCTGTACCAATGGCTGTGATACAAATACCCATTCCGGCAGAACCAATAATCATTAATGGTTTTCTACCAAATCTATCTACTGAGAAGATGGCTACTACTGTGAATAATAAATTGACAGCCCCTACTACAATAGTTTGTAATAATGCAGTGTCTGTATTCCCGCCTCCAATTTTCTTGAAGATCTCTGGTGCGTAATACAAGAAAACATTGATACCTGTTACTTGTTGGAATACCGATAAGGCTACTCCAACAAATACAATAAACAGGTAAGGTTGTTTGAAAACACTCGCTTTTTCTTTATTGTTATCCGATGCAATCGATAACTTGATATCGTTTAATGATGTAGTTGGTGTTTCTGAAATATGATTTAAAATGCCTGCGGCTTCTTCGTCTCTTCCTTTCATTGCCAACCATCTTGGACTTTCTGGTACTAAGAACAATAGGAAAGTAAATGATAATGCTGGAATACATTCCGATGCAAACATCCATCTCCAGCCTGTTGAATCGTTCCATGAAGTATCCCCTTGACCTGCAATGAAATAGTTTACAAAATAAACCACCAACATACCAAAAATGATGGCGAATTGATTACAAGACACCAATCGTCCTCTATATTCTGATGGGGCAATTTCGGCGATATACATCGGCGACAACATCGATGCGATACCTACTCCAATGCCTCCAATAATTCTATAAATAATAAAAGTGGTAAAAGCGTCTGGTATTGCTGATCCAAATGCAGATATGGTAAACAAAACACCTGCAATAATCAACGACTTTTTACGACCTAAACTTGTAGCCATTTTACCAGCTACTGCGGCACCAATAATACAACCAATTAAGGCAGATGATGCTGCAAAACCTTTTTCTGCTGCAGTCAGAGAAAAGAATGTTTGTAAGGATCCAATTGCTCCCGAAATCACGGCAGTATCGTATCCAAAAAGTAACCCTCCTAAAGCTGCAACAAGCGTTACTTTAATGACGAAAGCAAAATCAACTTTTCCCTCAGCGGAAGCTACTTTGTTTTCTTCTATAATGTTTTCCATATTATAATTATGTAATAATCAGTTAATCATTTCATTGTAAGTGATTGAAAGGTTCACTCCCACCTTATAGTAATGTATAGTTCTTCAATGCCCAGATCAGGAAGCATTTGTAAATTAAAAAGAGAGTTGTAATAAGCTAACACAAGGAGAAACTCCTTGCGCTAGCTGAGTACTGTATATACTTAACTTTGAAATGTTATCCTTAAGGGATGAATATCAAGTGATTGATATTACCAAAACATCATCAGACTAGATATACAAATTGATCAAATTTTCTAGGTACTCCTGTCTACCACTTGTAGGTACAGGTTCACCCGTTTTGATCGCAATGTTTCTAAGATCTTCTAATGACAATTTACCGTCTTCAAATAATTTACCCTCACCACTATCAAACGATGAATAACGGTCTGCTCTTACTTTGTTATATTCTGAATTTTCAAGAATATCGTTCGCAATTAATAATGCTCTAGCAAAGATATCCATACCTCCGATATGAGCGTAGAACATATCCACTAAGTCAGTTGAATTTCTTCTTACTTTAGCATCGAAATTGACTCCTCCACCTTGGAATCCGCCAGCAGGAAGAATAATTAGCATTGCTTCGATTACTTCATATAAGTTGTTAGGGAATTGATCTGTATCCCATCCGTTTTGGTAATCACCACGGTTGGCATCAATCGATCCTAATTTACCAGCATCTACTGCCACTTGTAATTCGTGCGTAAATGTATGGTTGGCTAAAGTAGCATGATTTACTTCTAGGTTTAAATAGAAATCATCTGCTAAACCATACTTTTCTAAGAAACCTAGAACAGTAGCCGAGTCAAAATCGTATTGATGCTTAGAAGGCTCAGATGGTTTTGGCTCTATAAAGAAGTTACCTTTAAATCCTTGCTTACGTGCATAGTCTCTCGCCATAGTAAGGAATTGTGCCATGTGCTCTTGCTCACGTTTCATGTCCGTGTTCAATAAGCTCATGTAACCTTCTCTACCACCCCAGAATACGTAGTTTTCACCACCTAATTCGATGGTAGCATCTAAAGCGTTTTTCACTTGCGTACCCGCTTGTGCTACTACCGAGAAATCTGGGTTAGTAGACGCACCGTTCATATATCTTGGATTAGAGAATGCATTGGCAGTACCCCAAAGTAATTTTACTCCAGAAGCAGCTTGCTTTTCTTTTGCATACTCTACAATTGTTTGCATTCTTTTTTCCGACTCCAATACTGTAGCACCTTCTTCTACTAAATCGAAATCGTGGAAACAGTAATAAGGAAGACCTAGTTTCGTGAAGAATTCAAAAGCAAAATCCATTTTCATTTTTGCTTTCTCGATAGGATCCGCCACGTTACGGTAAGGGAATAACCTTGTACCAGGACCAAATGGATCGCTACCTTCGCCACACATGTTGTGCCAGTAAGCACCCGCAAACTTGAAGTGCTCCTTCATTGTTTTACCTGCTACAACTCTGTTTTCATCATAAAAACGAAATGCAAGTGGATTCTTAGATTCTGGTCCTTCGTATTTGATTTTATCGATCCCTTTAAAAAATTCCTGATCGCCAAATACTACTTTTGATTCTACTGTTGATTCTAACATATCTGTATTAGTTTTTTCTTTGTTATCTAAAAAATGTCTGCTGCTAACGAAATAATAGTTGTATGTAACTCTTGTCTTTCATCTCATACAATTGTCTCTAGGACACTTGCTAGTTAGCTAGTAATGTGTGTTTTGGTCAAATTTTGACATGAAAATCTCGATTGAAACCGTGTTCGCAACCGCTCCCGGAAAAGTTGTGACACCTATTTTTATGAATAATTCGTTTTTTTTTAAATGAAAATTCAAAAGGATTTCAAAAGAAAAACCTTCTGCAAAAAAAAATGCCACCCAAAATGGATGGCATTTATCTATAGCTATTATCAACCTTTATAAACTTTTTTGTAAGTCCGAGTATAAAGTAGGTGATGACATCACATAATTACTTTTTGATATCTCCTTTTCCCACTTCTCTTTTAATTCTTTGTTTTCTTGTAATCGAGCATCAATACCCTTAAAGGTCGGGTTATCCTTCCACATGGGGTGTGCCTTCCAATTGCAATTAATATATGATATCGCTTTTACCGTTTTAGGATGATTGTGAATGGTCTTGAAAAACGGAGTAAACCATTTGTCCCATGCCAATTGAGCATCTTCAGGATTATTGAAATCCATAGGTAATGTAAGATTATCAAACTTCATGTTCGGACCAGATACTGAGGCAGAAGCTTCTGCAATAAATACAGGTTTCCCTTTTTTCTTCGCAAACTCTATCATCTCTTGTTCTCTCCAACGCGCAAAGAAAGAGAACGAACACCAGTCTACATAATCGTCACCAGGGTACCATTCTTCTAGTTGATCCGGTGTAGAAACAAATCCAGTAGATTGCCACACAAAGGCAACATTTTCTACACCCATATTATCCATAATGTCCTTCACCCTACGGTAAGCTTTCAGATAGTTTTCTTTTTCGTAATGGTTCCAAGGGTGTCCATCAAACTCATAACCTATTCTCAGGAAAACAGGTCTTGGAGCTATGGATTGTAAAAAAGCACCCAATTCTTTTATCATTTCATCATGTACTCCGTTGGCCACTTTATCTTCATGTCCTACCATGCCAAGGCCAATAGCCAAGCACATGTTTGCATAATCAGGATCGTTAAGTTGTAACGACATATTACTATCATTATCACCCCAATTATCTGTTGATGTAATACCATCTAATCCTTTATGAACAAATCCAAAAGTGGTATCACCTGGAGTTAAAAATGAGTAAGCTGTAAACCCTGCCGGTCTTCTATCAAAATGATCCAAGTACCCATCATTGTATTTTTCTAGACCTCCTATGGCAGTAAGTTCCTGTCCAATAAATACCAAAACTTTTCCATCTTCAGGTTCAAACTTGGCTCTTATTTTTTTAGAGGAGGAGATATTAGGTGGACTCAGTGAGGCCTCCTGTATATTATTTGATTTTTCTGATTGTTCGCATCCCATAATACCAATTAAGGAACAGACCAACCATCCTAAAACGATTCTATACATCTGTTTTCTTGTTTAGATTTTGGGTGACTAACCCATTCGTATTTCTATTTTTCATCATAGAAATTAGTCGATTCACTTCTTTCTCTTCGTTCATTCAAATTTGATGAATTTTTAATGTTTTATCGTTACTACAAATACTCTGATAGGTACTTCACCACTACGTCAAAACCCCTGTAGGACTCATAAAAAGAGAGTTTTATCAAACAATCCTACTACTTTGTGATGTGTTTATTCATTTCGTTACTTCTTATTAATCATCAGCTCTTTTTCGATTCAATCAATTGATAAAGACAATAAACATTAGAATTATTACTATGGAAATTAAACAACTTGCAGAGCAATTCTGGGCAAATGGATACGTGGTTATCGAAGATTATTTTTCTGAAGAAATGATGGATAGTCTGAACGATAAAATTATCCGTCATTTTGGTATGAATCCAGATTTTGAGCACAACGATGAGTTCTTAGATAAATCGGCAACAGAAGTGGTGCCTTGGTTCCCTGAAAGAGAAAATGAATTTGCTTTCCGCCCAATCAACGACGATCCTTTGATGCAAAACCTAACTAAAGAAATTCTTGGAGAGGAATGGAACGAATTGTATTGTATGATTATGTTTTCTAAAAAAGGAACGAAAGGGCAAGCGTGGCATCAAGACTGCCCACCAGAAAACAAATCACAATTTAATCTGAACCGATTGGTGTATACTCATGATATTACTGATGAGATTGGAGGACAAACACTAGTAGTGCCAGGAACACATAAACATGGGGAAATATCAGCCGGTATTCCTGATGAAGAGTTGGAGAATCAAATTGTCTTGACTCCTAAAAAAGGAACTGTTGTGTTATTACACGGTCATTGCTGGCATAGAGTATTACCTATTAAAGGTACTTACAGGGTTTCTACCAATTTTAGAGCAATGCCAAAAGACACGCCGGAAGATATTACAGACATTGCAGTATATAGAAACATGAGATATAAATTCTCCACTTCTGAAGTAGTAGAAGAAAGGGGATAATTCCATTTCTTAATCTCTTTTCTTTCTTACTTCAAGGCTACTTCAACTACCTGTAGTCAAATCAATAAGTGAGATTTTACAATTAATGTGAGTTATATTATATGATGTCTTGATACAAGCATCTCATTAATGTATCAACACAAACTTATGTTTCACTATTTTCTCTCTCCCACATCTAAGGCATTAGGTGTGGGATTATTAATTTTAAATAAATATGAAAAAAATATGCTTCTTTTTATGGATGATTTTATCTATAAAAGGATTCTCTCAACAGCAGAATAAAAGACTTGACATATTCTATAAAGACGGTTTCTTTATCAAAGGAGCTGGGATTGATAACAATGGTCCTCAATACTTTAAGGCGTTTGCTGATGCCGGTGGTAATGCCTTTAGAACATGGAGAAGCAGTAATGCCAACGCAGAATTTGATTCAGCAAGAAAATATCAATTAAAAGTCGCTTTAGGTATAGAAGTAGGTCAAGAATTACATGGTTTTGACTACAATGATCCAAAGGCAGTTAAACAACAGTTTAATTTAATCAAAGCTAAGATTGATAAATATAAAGATGAACCCCAATTATTATGCTGGGTAGTGGGAAACGAATTGAACTTACTATTTGATGAAAATGGAGGGCTGGGTAAAGTAAACCCCAAAGTATATGATGCTTTAGAAGAAATTGTCCGATATATACATCAAGTAGATTCTATACACCCTGTTACTACTACTTTTGCAGGGATTATTCCTACTCACGTTAAAGTGGCATCAGAAAGGTGTCCTTCTTTAGATTTCTATTCTTTTCAAATTTATGGTGGGCTACAAACTCTTCCTCAAGACATAGAAAAATTATCTCTAAATAAACCGTATATCATTTCTGAATACGGGCCGCTAGGACACTGGGAAAGGCCTAGTACCTCATGGAATAGAGAAATTGAGGAAACTAGTAAAGAAAAATCTGAAGGGCTGACACAACGTATTCAATCAGGGTTTATTGAGAACACTAATCCTTTGTTCCTTGGTGGTTTTGCCTTTCTATGGGGTCAAAAACAGGAAAGAACACCTACTTGGTATGGTATGTTTCTCCCCACCGGAGAATGTGATGCAAGAGTAGATGTGCTCACTGAATATTGGTCGGGTAAAGTCCCTAATAACTATGCTCCTTTGGTGAGCTCTATTACGCTAAATGACAAATATGCTACAGATAACATTATCATAAAGGAGGCTGAAACATGTGCCGTCAATATTGATGTTACCGATCCTGATAATGATCCTTTACAATACAAATGGGAATTATTAGGGGAGGTAAAAGAGAAAAGTGAAGGAGGAGCTTATGAAGCAAAGCCTAAAGTTTATTCTTTAGAAATACTTGCAGACAATGGGTCATCTATTACGTTTAAACTCCCTGAGAATAACGGCGAATATAGACTCTTTGCCTACGTATTTGATGGAAATGGAAAAGTCGGAACGGCTAATATCCCTTTTATGGTTGATTTATCTAAAATAAAATAGAGGTTGAATCAAAATGACTCAACCTCTTGGATTTATAATAATGATAAATAATTAAATATTGAGTTTGTTGAAAAATATTTTCAGCAAACTCATTTTTTCTATTGGTGGTTTATACTAATAATTTACTGTCCACTGATCATTTAATCTTTAATTTCTTCAGGTAATTGATCTATATTCCAATCAAGTTTTTCTGATAATTTGAGTTGGGATTTTTCTGCTGTCGCATTTATTTCCAAAGTACCCAACCCTTCTAAAAGAGGATCGATAACGGTTCGTAATTTTCTTTTTTCTTTTGGTGTTTCTATCAGTTGAACCAATGCATTTGCTAGTATTTGGGGTGAGGGCAAAAAGTCTTTTTCTTCTCCTTTTTTTCCCCACACCTTTTCGGGTAGATCTTTTAAGTCTCCGTAAGTTGCTATTCTATCGGTATCATTCGGTCCAGTTTGTGTTTTTTCAAAACTGGTACTAAACCCTCCAGCCTCGACAAGTAATACATCAATTCCTAAAGGTTTAAGTTCATAATGATAACTTTCTGTCAGTCCTTCCAAGGCAAATTTTGTTGCTGTATAAATTCCTGAATATGGGAATACCACTCTACCTTGAATACTAGAAATATTAATGATTGTTCCTTGATTTTTCTGTCGCATACGAGGTAGAATAGCTTTCATAATTCGTTGAATACCAAAGACATTTACATCAAACATTCTTTCTGTTTGAGACATGGTAAATGTTTCTGTCCAGCCTGTTCCTCCTACACCTGCATTATTGATGACCACATCAATGTTGCCTACCAATTGCAAAGCATTTTTTACTGCCTCATCAATTGATAATTGATTGGTGACATCAAGAGGTAGAACAATTAGTTTACCTTTAGTTTGAGTAGCAAAAACGTTCAGTTCCTCCACTGCTTTTATCCCTTTCACCGCTCTCATTGTTGCAATTACTGTATCACCTTTCTTTAATAAAGCTTCTGCAGTAAATCGACCAATACCTTTGCTACAACCTGTTACTAGTACATTCATAAATTCTTGTAAATTTTAAAATCAAAAAAATAGCTTTGTCTTCAATTGTTGTCATTTCTAAAAGCCTATGATAGTTTTATTCATCATGTACCGTAACAGGTTGGCAAGGATTTAATTGCACACCATCACCTTCACACGACTCAAGTTTCCCTCGAAGTCTTCAACACTAAGTATATACAGTCCATTTGACGTTTGAATGTTGTTTATGTTTTGCTGAGGTGCTACAATTTCATTGATAATTCTACCTGATGTGGCCTCAAGCAGAGATATAGATTTAATTTCTTTGCAGTTATCTAAATACAGTTTTAAGCCTCCAATTTCAGTATTGCAAACGTATCCCCATCTAAAATCTTCATCATTTACACTGGTTACCTGACCATCTTCAGAGGGAAAACAATTGTCTGTAATTTGATCATAAGGATAGCCTACATTTTCAAAAAATTCATTTCCTCCGAAAATCCATTCCTCACCTTTCAACTCTGTATCCCAATTCGTTTTTATGATATCATTTACTTGCAAGCGCGTATCGCCCCAACCTTCACCTCTCCACATTGGTTGGCTGTCCCAATCTGTATTGATATAGGCCAATCCCTTAATAATTGTGTGGTTATCCATCAACTCAAATAATGGTTTAAACCAACTATTCCATGCTGTCGTTCCATTATCATTTTGTAAATCGTATCCTCTTGGTGTAGCTTCAGCAATCATTACAGGTTTATTCTTGATCTCTGCATATCGAATTAGATCGTCTCCAGCATTTTTCTGAAAATAAGAAAAGCCCATCCAATCTACATACTCATCTCCAGGGTAATAATTTTGCATAAATGCTACTGAATGTACCCCATCCGATTGCCAAACAAAATCACAGTTGGCTACTGCTTCTTCATCAAAAATATCTACAATTTTTCTCCACATAGATTTAAAATATGTGGAGTTATAATGATTGTGATCTCCATCAAATTCGTATCCTATTCTTAAATAAACAGGACGGTTTGTTTCTTTAATCCAATTGGCTAATTTCCTTATTTGTTCATCATGATCACCATCGCTGATTCTCTTTTCTTGATCGACTAAGTACAAACCAATCACTAAAGCTGTTTGATTAAAATCTGAAGATTCAATATATACCTTTGCAGATACATCACCAGCTCCATAATTTACAGTACTATATAATCCTCCTAAAGTTGGTAGAGAAGTATAAGTTGTTATTCCTGCTGGTAAATCAGCAAATGAATCGACATAACCCGAAGAATATCTATCCAATCCACCTACAGCCCCTAAATCCTGACCTAAGATTAAGAGTCTTTTTCCATCTATAGGGGCAAATTTTGCTTGTCCCGATAAGCAGGAATTTCTTGTTTGTCCGTTAGAAAACGAAGCGATTAACAAGAGTGAAAAAAATATTTTTATGCATCTCATATTTCACTATTTGTAAAAAATATCCCCCTTTAAGATAAAGGGGGATAACTTATATGATCTGATAATTAACTGATTAGTTTACTATTGTACTAATTCGAAATCTTTGATATAGAAAGTACCTTTTTGTACGTGACCTTCACCACCAATTTGAATTAATATTTTATCATAAGTATCTGATTGAGCAGCATCTTCCCAAACAACGCCTCCGTTTTCTCTGTTCAATACTTCTAAACCGTTGTAAGAGAACTCAAGTTCTACCCACTGATCTCTTAGATCTGAAGAAACTCTTACAGTAGCCTCTGTTTTCCAACCTGAACCACCTTGGATAGTATCATGTAATTTCAAGTTGACCATAGAAGCTAATTTACCTTCAGTATCCGTCCAATCTTGTTTATCAGGATCTACAGTATCATAGTCGTTAGTAGATGGGAAGTATACTTTCAATTTGAAAGTATGAGAAGAAGATAAATCTAAGATGTGAGGTAATTCAATTTGAATATCATCTATCATACCGTTCTTAGTATATGAAAGAACTTGAGTAGTTGGATCTAATGGGTCAGCAACAAAAGAAGTTTCTACATCTGCTTCATTAATAAATGCAATTGTCTCTGAACCTACTGTAGCGTCCATTGTTCCGTTAAATGATGCAGAAATAGCAACATCTTTTTGGTCTTTCAAGATGAAATCAGGAACTCCCTCATCAATGTCTGCTCTTACATATCTTAAGTATCTGAAATTTTTATTTGGAGCTTGTTCTGGAGCTAATATATTTTCATATCTTAATTCTAAGACAGAATCAGTTAAACTATAAATTTCATATTTATTAGGCGTAACCCCATCAACTGTCTGTGTATAAGCTAAATATCCACCTTCGTTTAAAATCAAGTAGTGTTTCCCGTTTTCTTCAGTAATTGAGAAACCAAACTCTTTTGGAAAATCAACTGGATAAGGAGCCTCATAGTCATTCCATGCAGGTCTTGTTTCATCATCTTGATAGTTGTGGATCACATGTGTACCTTCTACTGAAACTTTATTAGGTAAAACATTAAACGTAAACCTAGACTTCATTGTCTCTGTTGCAACAACATTATCGCCATTTTTTCCATACCAATGGTTTTCTCCAGAAGCCCACCAATACGTTACTGAACCAAAATCAGCATTTGATGTACCAGGACCTACTAACATTGAACTATCTGCATTTGAAAGCTTCCATGCTAATCCTGATCCAGGATCTTCGTTCACACAACCTCCAGTCAGTAAAGTATAAAGTTCATTATTACAAATTGATGTAACATCTACTTGAGTAACAGTAACTGTAGTTGTTAATTTAGCTTGATCGCTATCTCCGAATAAAGTAACTGCTACATCATGATCTCCAACGGCTAAGTAATTATGAGTAATTGAAGATTCAGACGTTACCTCACTTGTACCATCTCCAAAATCAAAAGAATATGAATTAACGCCAACCGCATTTTCAACTGTAAAAGTTACTTCATAATCTGCTCCATCTGCTTGTGTAAAAGTAAGCGTTCCTGAAGGTCCACCTGTTCCTACATTAGAATCTTCTTCAGAACATGCACCAAAAAATAATGCTGTCAAGCCTATCAAAAGCCATTTGATAAAGTTTAAATTTTTCATTTCAATTCAAATTTTTAAATGAATATTGTGAGCAAAATGTGCTCATTAAAAAAAGTTTGGGCAGTACGATGCCAGCATGGTAAAAAATTACCAAACGAACGAAAGAAGTATTTTATAGTAATCCCGTCAGCTCAAGAGATTTTCACTTATGAGCTAACGGATATAATATACTAGTTACTTGGATTGCCTGTGATCAATCCATCAGTTAGATCAATTTCAGATTGTGGAATAGGGAATTTTTCGTGTACCCCTTGAACAAAACCTTCACTAACTAATTCAGCTGTAATTTGTCCTGTTCTAACTTGATCGAAGAAGCGGTGTCCTTCCATTGCCAGCTCTAATCGACGTTCTTTGAAAATATCATCTAAAGTAGGCGATGCAATTGGTGCAAGATTCACTCTTGCTCTCACCTGATTTAAATAATCTGCAGCTCCTCCTTTACCAGTACGTATGGCTAATTCAGAAGCAAACAATAATAAATCAGCGTATCTAAACATTCTATAGTTAGAATGACCATTGTAACGGTTATCTCCAAAGTCTGTTGTTAACTCTCTTTGAGGAAGGAAATACTTTTGAGGAGCAAACCCTGTGGTATTGTACCAATCACTATTTGTGTCTCCAGGTTGAGCTACACGAATTGTACCTTCACCAGGATACACTTCTTCACCATCATAGATGATCGTCTGCTCTCTTCGGATATCATCACCTGCATCTCTAAATGCTTTTTCTAAAGCAACGGTTGGTAAGTTAAAGCCCCAACCTTCTCCAATTGATGCAGGGTTACCTGAGTTACCACCTGCTCTAGGAGATTGCATCATATTCTCTCCAGCACCTTCTCCTTGAGTAGACCAGTTATTGAAATTAGATGGCTCGAACTGCACTTCGAAAATAGATTCTTTTCCATTTTCTTCCTCTAAACGCCAAATATTAGCGTAATCATCTAGTAAAGCATACTGACCACTTTCTATTACATTCTTGGCATAAGTATACGCTTCTTCATAAGTGGACTCATCGTTTGAGTATAAAGCTGCTTTTGCAAAATAAGAATACGCCATTCCTGAAGTTGCTCTTCCTAAGTACTCCGCATCGTATTGATCTTTTGTCTTTAATAAAGCTCCTGCTGCTTTAAAATCACTCAAAATCAGCTCATACAATTCTGCTTCTGATGATCTAGGAGTCGAATTAAGGTTCTCATAATCTTCTAAAGATGTGAACATTGGAACACCTCCATACATTTTCACTAACTGAAAATAATGCCATCCTCTTAAGAATAAACCCTCACCTTTTACTTGATTATAGGTATTCTCATCTACAGAAGCCTTGGCTACTTCTACGTTAGATAAAACTGTATTTGCTCTAAATACTCCTGCAAAATGTCTTTTCCATACAGACTCAAACAAAGGTTCTGATGCATTCCATTGAAATTTCTGCACCATAGTCATATAATCTAAATCTGTTTCTGATAAGCCACCTTTATCAGCATCATCCGAAGCAATATCTCCAAAAATGAAATAGTTGTAGAATTGTGTTCCTTCAAATCTCCATTGCATTGGGTCGTACCCTGCAATTACCATTAATTCTAAGTTCTCTGGATCAGAAACAAATGTTTCTGTAGTTTCTCTTGCCAAAGGCTCACGATCTAAGAAGTTAGAACAAGATGAACCTGCCAACAACAGTGATGAAGAGATGACTATTTTATATATATTTTTCATATCAAATTCTTATTAGAAGCTAATGTTTACACCTGCAGTATATACTCTTGGTACCGGATAATTTCCTCTATCAATACTGAAATCAATGGCATTTTGTGCAGTAGATAAGTTCTGTCCGATCTCTGGATCAAATCCTGTGTACTTAGTAAGTGTCACTAAGTTTTGTCCTGCTACATAAACTCTAAACCTCTTCACTCCTATTTTATTCGTGATAGTACTAGGTATAGTATAACCTAACTGTAGGTTTCTTAATCTTAAGAAGTCTCCATCTTCTACATAATAATCAGAGTATAATTTATTATTTGCTGTACCTGTTACTCTTGGATGCTCATTAGTAGAACCTGGCTTTGTCCATCTATTCTCCATAGTCAAAGACATATAGTTGGTATTTGGAGCATTTAAGTTGTACTTGATACCATTGAAGATTTTATGACCTCCCATTCCTTGAAGGAAAATAATTAAATCAAATCCTTTGTAGCTAAGGTTGGTTGTTAAACCAAAAGTGTATACTGGGATAGTATTTCCTAAAACTTTTCTATCGTTTGGAGTAATTTTACCGTCTCCATCTAAATCCTTATATCTCAAGTCACCCGCAGATACAGAGCTATTTAATACAGCATCATCAGCAGTTGGATCTGATTGATAAACACCATCAGTCTCATATCCGTAGATAGATCCAATTGATTCTCCTTCTTGAGTAATCAAGACGTCTTTACCGAAAAATGGAGCTGTATAGAATGGTGTTTTAGCACCTGTACTTAATACTTCATTTTTATTATATGAGAAGTTACCTGTGATACTGTAACCAAATCCACTCTTAGTTTCATCAGCCCATCCTAACACCAACTCAATACCTGAGTTTTGAACTGAAGCACCATTAGACCAAGGGTTTTGAGTAAATCCAGAAGACCCTAAAATATCTGCTTGGAAAAGCATGTCCAATGTCTTTTTCTGGTATAAATCAACTGAAGTTGATAATCTATTTCTTAGGAATGCAGCATCTAAACCTATGTTTAGCTGTTCAGAAGTTTCCCAAACCAAATTTGTTGTAGGACCAGTTGTTAAAGACGCACCGTCCATAATTGCTCCTGTTCCTGAAGGGTATCTTAGTCCGTTGGTTACTGTAGAGATTGTAGGATAAAAACCAAGGTTGTTTGGCATTTTATCGTTGGCTACTTGTCCCCAACCACCTCTTAATTTTAGGTCTTTCACAAAGTCAATACCGCTCATAAAACCTTCGTTTGAAATCTTCCAAGCCAGGGCAAATGAAGGGAATGTTCCCCAACGGTTTTTCTCTGCCAATCTTGATGTACCATCTCTACGGAAAGTAGCTGTAACCAAGTAACGATCGTCATAACTGTACATCGCTCTACCTAAGAACGACATAATACCAGCATCTTGAGCGAAGTTTCTTGGTGCTGTATCAGTTTCTTGATCGACACCAGCATCAAGGAATCTTAAGTACTCTTGGTTGGACAAACCACCTTTACCACCATTAAAGAACTCATGATACTCGTTGTAAAGAGAGAAACCTCCTAGTACAGTTAAGTCATGTTTATTATTCCAGTTTCTTTTGAAAGTCACTGTGTTGTCCCAAGTGTATGTAAAGTGTTTTTCTTGGCTGATAAATAAGTTACCCGAAGTTCTTGATAATTTTAAGTTGTTGGCATCATCGAACTTAGGATTGAAAACTTTTCTCTCTAAGTACACTCTATCAAAACCAAACATCGACTTAAATGTCAAACCTTTAATTGGCTCCAACTCTGCAAATACATTCGCCATGTATCTATCCACTCCAATATTATCGTTGTTCAGATCTAAACGTCCAACAGGGTTGGTAAATTGATCTGAAATCTGTGAAGCACCGTATACTTTTCCTTCATCGTTTTCTGGAGCATAAACTGGCGCCATAGGATCCATTGCCAACATGTGCATAATTGGATCTTCGTACTCATTATTTTGAGGGATAACTTCTTGGCTTGAATTCGTGATCACAATGTTTGATCCTAAAGCTAGGAAATCAGTTACTTGAGATTTTACATTTAATCTTCCAGAGATACGCTTATAACCTGATGGAGCAATAATACCTTTCTGATCGAAGTAGTTCAAACTCATTAGGTATTGAGATTTTGCATTACCACCGCTTGCAGTAAATTGATAGTTCTGTACTGAAGCTTCAGATGGCTTACTAAATACCTCATCCTGCCAATTTGTTCCTGGAGATTTCTTTAACTCTTGTAATTCATCGAAAGAAAACTTTTCTGGAAGACCATCATTAATTCTAGCTTCATTAATTAAGAAAGCCAGTTCATATTGATTTGTCAAAGGAATTTTATTCGCTACTTGCTGAACACCAGCATAAGCATCAAAAGAAACATTCATATGTCCTTCCTTACCTTTTTTGGTAGTAATAATAATTACCCCGTTGGCACCTCTTGAACCATATATTGCTGTTGCAGATGCATCTTTTAATACATCCATTTTTTCAATATCATTCGGGTTCAAGAAAGAGATATTTGTTGTAAGAATTCCATCCACAACGTATAAAGGAGACGCATCCCCAATAGTACCTTGACCACGAATAGTAATTGTTGAAGCAGAACCTGGAGAACCTGAACTTTGAGAAACAGTTACACCAGCAACTTTACCTTGCATAGCCATTTCTGCACTTGGTTCAACTGCAATAGCTAATGCCTCGCTGTCAACTGATGCTACAGCACCTGTAACATCTTTTTTGTTTTGTGTACCGTAACCAATAACGACTACTTCTTCCATTTGTCTTACATCTTCTTGTAAAACAACATCGACATTCGTCTGATTCGTTACTTCTATTGTTTGGTCTTTATAACCAACAAAAGAGAATACAAGTACATCTCCACTTTTGGCTGAGATTTTAAATTTTCCATCAAAATCTGTGACTGTACCAATTGTTGTACCTTGTATTTTAATGTTTACACCTGGGATAGGATTAACATCATCACTGACTGATCCCTTAATTATTTGATCTTGACCAAAAGATTGAAGAGAAAATAAGCTAAAAAATATTCCTAGAAGGAATGACTTTGTTAGTAGCCTGAATGACGTACCTAGTTGGTATTTGTAATTCATAGTATCATCCATTTTTTTAAAATTAAATCTTATAATAGTTGAATAAGATTGAACGACCGATTCGAAAAGCCGCTAGACATTTTAGACAAGTTTATTTCATTTCGTTGTTACAATGTTGCTGTTTTTAGGATGAAAACTCAAAAAAACCACTACTTCACAGCTACGTCATACACCACTCAACACTACATCAGGTGTATTTAAGACACTTTTTTAGTTGATTTCTATCAAATACGCTATTTCTAAGATGTTTTTTTGATTTTACAAGATTAGCTAAGTCACAATAGAAAAATTATGGCTATTATACAGCGTTCATAATCATTGGTGTAACTGTTTCAAACTCTTGAGATAATAAAAAAGTGAAGAGCAAAATTTAATAATTCTACTCTTCACTGTTCATCATTACTTCTTTTTTTACAATTATGGCAACTGTGATTTAAGCATCAGCTCCTTCTACCTTTTCCAACACATCGACCGTCTCTTTATAATCAAAAAAATCAAAGTAAGCAGGGTGTTTTCCTCCCGATAAATCTTGACAAGTCATTCCAATAAATGCTCCAGTAAATGCAGGTCGATATCTACCTGTACCATCATCTTGAATATAATCATCGGATAATATTGATCCATCTAAACTTGGACCTATATCTACAAACTGCTCTCCATCCAACGAAAAGCTATATTGAATTGCTGCACGATCAAAAATGACTTTTAAATAGAGTTCTTGATCTTTATTAAACACAAATTCCTCTACTTTCACTTCTTCCACTTTAAATGTATCCGCAGAGATTATTTTCAAGGTTTTGGTCTTTCCTTCATCATCTGTAGAGATGTACAGGTAATGAAAGTGGGTAGTATTGTAATAACATACCAAACCCGACATTTGCTGAAAGTTATCTGGTGAAAATAATACTTTAGTCACTACTTCAACATAGTGCGATTGTACCCTATGTGCCAACATACTTTGTTCATGGAATGATGAAAGTGATGCTCTACCCAATAATTGAAGTTGTCCATTTTCAATATTCATCCATTGATCGCTAAAAGGCTCTCTTAAGGAAGCAAAATGCGGAGAAAGAGCATTTGATGAAAAATCGAAATGAGAAGATTCATCTTCAATAGGAAAATGTAAACCAATTCCTTCTACTTCAGTTCTTGGAGCTTTACCTCCTGAAAATGACCTTGGCCACTCTCCTTTTTCCCAGACTATTTTTTCTATAGATGTTTCTCTACCTAAAGTACATCTCCCTCTTTCAGTTAAAGGTCTTGCAGTTAAGAAAACAGCATACCAATCCCCTTCTTTTGTTTGTACAAAGTCTCCATGTCCTGCCTTTTGTAAAGTATTTGTTGGAGAATGCTTACTTGTAAACACAGGATTATTTGGAGCGGTCTCATAAGGACCTAAAATATCTTTTGACCTTGCAATACTTACTGCGTGATTGTATTCAGTACCTCCTTCTGCCGTTATCAAATAGTAATAGTCGTCTTTTTTAATGATATGAGGACCTTCGGTTAAACCAATATCAGATCCTGCATATATATCATACATTTCACCAATCAAACATTTTTTCTGATGATCGTATTCTTGCAAAACAATGCCACCAAATAGTTTTCCTCCTCTGTGATCAACACGCAAACTGACAAAATATTTTTTACCATCATCATCGTGATACAATGAACCATCAAAACCACAAGAAGATAAATAAGTAGGTTCAGACCATTCTCCAAAAATATCATCTGTCGTGACTAAATAGTTGGGAGTATCTTTCCAAGGTCCATCAAAGTTTTTCACATTGGAATACACCAAGTAAAAAGTACCCTCATGATAGGAAAGACAAGGAGCCCAAACTCCACAAGAATCGGGCACCCCTCTTAAGTCTAATTGGGACAACCTTTTTAAAGGATGCCCAATTAATTTCCAATGTTTTAAATCTTTGGAGTGATGGATTTGCACTCCAGGATACCACTCAAAAGTAGAAGTGGCAATAAAATAATCATCACCCACCCTAACAATGGATGGGTCAGGATTAAACCCTTTTAAAATTGGGTTTTGAATTATGTTTGTCATTGTAGTATTACTAATGTGCCAATGGCGTTATTTCATCCGAAACATCTCTTGGGTCACTAATGGTCTGACCGATCAATTCCGTTTCAATTTCTTCTAAAGATTTCCCTTTTGTTTCTCTCACAATAAAAATGGAGAACAATAAACAGGCTAACATGCCAATACCGAAAATCATAAATGTATTGGCTGCACCTAGATATTCTAATTCCATAGGAAATAAGGTAGCTACCGTAAAACTTGTCGCAGAGTTTACTCCACCAATTACAGAAATACCCAAGCCTCTCAAATGATTGGGTAGAATTTCGGGGAGCATTGCCCACATTACTGGCCCTAATGAAATTGAGAAACCAGCGATAAACCCTAAAATTCCCACCAACACCATCAAGGCATTAATATGAATACTTGTATTTAAAATTCTTGACTGATATTCTGATACGAATACTTTGTTGATTGCTTTTTCAAAGGCTAATCGATAATCCACACCTTTTAGAAGATCATTTTTAGCTTCTAAAAAGAAAGGTGCTTTTGGTGAATTCGGTACCACCTCTGTAGAATTTGCTAAAAACTCTGCAAGCATTTTCTCTTTGATAGCATCAAAGAAATAGACCTCTGAGTTAAATTCTGTACTCTTTAATGAGAACAAGGCATAATCTAAAGTTTTGATTTGACTAAGTTTTCCTACCAATGCATCCACCCCTTCAGATAACCTCAAAACCTCAGATTCATTTTTATTCAATACTAAATCCCCATCTATAAATTGATAATGATCGAAATCTACTTTTGCTAGACCTTTCGTCTTTATAGTTTCAGAAATAATTTGATGCGCCATTCCTTCTGTGAGGGCTTTACTTTCACTTTGGCTAATACTAAAAGTAGCATCAGAGAAAAAGTAACAAGTGATAAATAAAGACAAACTCATAATGGCTGATCCTGCAATAAGTAATGGTTTACGACCTACTCTGTCAATCATAAACATGGAGATGACCGTCATAACTACAAACACCAACCCTATGATAATGGATTGCATAAATGCAGCATCTTGTCCTTCTCCGGTCATCTCAAAAATCATTGGAGCATAATAAAGGATAGCATTAATACCTGATACTTGTTGAAATACTGCTAAACCTAAACCAATAAATAAGACCAACTTCATCTTAGAAGAGAAGAGTTCTTTTCGTAAATTCTTTCCACTCTTATTGGTCGATTTTGTATTGATTGCTTTTGAGATTTGAGCAAGTTCTTGTTGTGCATACTCATTACCTCCCACTTTTACCAATACTTTTTCTGCATCTTCCTTTTTCCCGTTTTGAATCAACCATCTTGGGCTTTCGGGAATAATAATTAAAAGAAAGAGATATACTATTGCGGGAATTACTCCAACACCAAGCATCCATCGCCAATTAAGGTTTGGATCTTCTACCATCTGCAGGATATAGTAGTTAGAAAAGTAAGCAATTGATAATCCTAGTACAATATTCAATTGATTAAAAGTGACCAACCATCCTCTGTGTTTTGGAGGCGCTATCTCTGATATATACATAGGAGCTACTAGAATTGCTATACCTACTCCTAGACCTGCAATGAACTTACAGAAAATGAAGAAATAGATACTTGTAGCCAAAGCAGTACCTAAGGCTCCAACACAAAACAATAGAGACGTTAGTAACAAGCTTTTCTTACGACCGTATTTATCGCTAATAAATCCCGCCATAAGGTTTCCTAAGAATCCTCCGAGAATAATCATACTTGTAGAAATACCAATAAGCAATGGCTGTTCTACAATATCAAATGTGTGCTTGTAAAAAGGTATGGCACCTGAATTTACTACTCCATCAAAACCAAGTAGAAAACCTCCGATCGCCACAATGGACGATACCATTATAGGATAGAGAATATTTTTATTTTTCATATCATTTATACTTTAATAACTGTAGTCTTCGCTCACCGAAGTGAGTAACTGAACTAAAAAAATACTATTACCAATAGTTCATATTCGATAATACATCATTCTATCCTACGAATGTGTTATAAATGATAGAGAAGTATAGCAATTTTGAAGCTGACGTAGTTTTGAAGTACCGTTTTAAAGCTCTGACGTAAACAATTTTCAATATTTTTAATGATATTGTAGAACTACTTTTTTTCTTAATTCAACACTAACTCTTGTATTGTTCACAGCTAGAACAAATAAAAAATCGCGTTTATGAAATGGAATTTATTACTACTCTTAATCATCACGACACTTACAAGTCAACTTTCATTTTCAACCAGCAAACAGTTAGGTATTCCTATCGTTAATCAGTTTTCTGCAACTGTTTATGGGGCTGGTTCGCAAAATTGGAGTATTACTCAGAATGAAGATGGGTTTATCTATATAGCTAACAACTTTGGGTTATTGGAATTTAATGGAGTGGATTGGAAGGTTCACACCATGAACAAAGGCAACAATAATTTACTTTCTGTTTTGGCTATAGGTGAAAAAATATTTGTAGGTGGGCAGCATGAGTTTGGATACTTTCAGCGTAATGAAAAGCATGAATTGAAGTACCACTCTTTACTACAATTTATTGATCAAGGAGATACTTTTGATGAAATATGGGACATTTACAAAGGTAAAAACGACAAAGAAATTGTCTTCTGCTCCCATCGTAAGATATATAAATATGATGGTCAGAAAGTACAAAGCATTACTCCTCCAGAGAACATACATTATAGTTTTTATATCAATGACGACTTCCTATCAAGTAGTCCTTCTTTAGGTCTTTTAAGTTGGAACAATAAGAGAATTCTTCCACAGTATAAAGGAATCGATCTCCTCAAAGGACACATGGTCAGATCGATCGTTAACTTCCCTAATGGACAGCTAATCGCATTCAGTCATGATGGTGTTTTGCTCATCAATAAAGGAAAAGGTTTTGAACCTTGGGCCACTTCCACTTGGAAAACTTTTGAAAGAGATAAGATCAATGATGCCGTGCTATTAAAAGACAATACAATTGCTTTAGGCACGCAAAACAATGGGGTATATATATTAGATGAAAACGGAGAGGTGAAGCTTCATATCAACAAAAAAAGCGGCTTATCTGATATGACTATCTATAATATCTTCCAAGATCATTCAGAAAACTTATGGATTGCTCATAGAAATGGCCTGTCCTATATCGAATTACATTCTCCTTTCTCTTTGATCAATGAAAAGGTGGGCATCGAAGGAGGAGGCTATTCAGCTACCTATTTTAATAATTTACTTTATTTAGGGACATCAAATGGTGTGTTCCAATACGATCCAAAAGGAAAGTTTAAAGAGCCTTTTTATCAACAGATGAATATAGGACATACCTATAATCTTACGGTATTAAATAATCAGCTTTTTCAAGGACAGCATGAAGGGTTTTATGCATTAAAAGGAAATCATAATCAACTAATTTCTTCTCATAAAGGTGCTTGGAATGTGGTCTATATCCCTACTGAGGATGCTTATATTCAAGGTTCTTATGATGGAGTTTATATTCATCGATTACACAATAATCAATGGGTTTCTCAAAAGCTGAAAGGATTTGATGAATCATCACGATTGATTCAATTGGATGATGAAAATAACATTTGGATGAGTCATGGCTTTAAAGGAGTCTATAAATTAAAAGTTGATTTTGACCGTAATGAAATATCTAAAGTTGATTTCTATGGAAAGGAAAAAGGCTTTTACACCAATGTGTTGATCAATTTATTTAAAGTAAACGACGAGTTGGTTTTCTGTGGAGAGAACGGGGTATTTATATACAATGCAGAGAAAGACGTATTTGAACCTCATTCGCTGTACAATAAGCTTTTAGGGAAAGAAAGGATCTCTAGTTTAGTAAATGACCAGGAAGGAAATGTATATTTTATACAAAAGAACAAGGTAGGGTTATTACATGATCCTAAATCGAAAAATCCTTATGTTGAAAGGCAGCTTTTTGAACGAATCAACAAGTATATATCAGATGATTTGGAAAGTATAATCGTTATTGACCATTCGAATGTATTAATTACTGCCAAGGAAGGTTTTATACGATTCAACCCACGTTTCAAGCAAGTGGTACATAATCAAATACCATTAAGTGTGACTAGTTTCTCTAGTAGTAATGGTATTGACTTAATCAATGAATCCTCTCTTACTGATAGTGAACATCAGATTGCTTATAACTTTAATGATGTCAGCTTCTCCTATGCTTGTCCCTTCTTTGACGGCCTTGAATACAATACTTATCAGACATTTTTAGATGGTTTCGATAAATTACCAAAGGATTGGTCTACTACTTCTACCATCACTTATACCAACTTAAAAGAAGGCGATTACACCTTTAAGGTGATGGCCAAAAATATCTATGGAGAAATAAGTACGGTTCAGGAAGTCCATTTTAGTATTCTTCCTCCATGGTATCGATCTACTCTCGCTTATTTTATTTATCTACTATCGTCTTGTTTAATTATTTATCTGGTAACTAGAATTTCGAAAATTAGATATAGTAAAAAATGGTTAAGTATCGTAGGGCAAAAAGAACAGCAAATTGTAGATCAGGACGGCACAATTAAGCAGTTGATACACGAGAAACATCATCAAGAGATTGATTTTAAGAATAAGGAATTGGCCTTGTCTGCTTTTCACTTATCACAAAGAAATGCTTTGCTGACCTCAATTAAAGCGGATCTTATCAAGGTATCTACTGCGACGAATGATGTAAAAACCTCTAAAGAAATTCATCAATTAGCTACAAGAATCAACAAAGAAATTGATGATGAAAAAGATTGGGCTAGATTTAAAGATCACTTCAACTTAATTCATTCTGACTTCTTCGAATATTTTAAAGAGCATTATCCGGAGTTAACGACTCAAGAATTAAAGATCTGTGCTTATATCAAGATGAATATGTCGACAAAAGATATTGCCAATGCTTTAAACTTGTCAGTTAGAGGAATTGAGACTTCTAGATACCGATTAAGAAAGAAATTGAATCTGGAAAAAGGAGAAAACTTACTAGATTTTATTGCTCAAGTTGAGACTAGTTTAGAAAGGACTAATTAGAAAATAATTTAGTGATAAAGAAAAAGGTCACTTTCCTTGCGGAGAGTGACCTTTTTGTTAGTTCCGAGACTCTTATTAAAATAGGTGAAAATGAGTCTACTCTTTTATTATTACGCTTATGCGATTAAGCATTAGCGATTTCTTCTTTCAACTTACCCAACGAAGCTTTCGCATCACCGAATAACATTTTTGTTCTGTCGCCGAAGAACAATGGGTTTTGAACACCCGCATAACCTGTACTCATACCACGTTTGAATACCACTACGTTTTTAGCAGTTTCAACGTCTAAGATAGGCATACCGTAAATTGGCGATGAACTATCATCTTTAGCAGATGGGTTCACTACGTCGTTTGCACCAATTACAAGTACAACGTCTGTAGAAGGGAAGCTATCGTTTGCTGGCTCAAGTTCTAACAATTTCTCGTAAGATACATCTGATTCAGCCAATAGAACGTTCATGTGACCTGGCATACGACCCGCTACTGGGTGGATAGCATATTTCACTTCAACGCCCTCTGCTTCTAAAACAGTTTCGATTTCGTGGCAAATATGTTGTGCTTGAGCTACTGCAAGACCATAACCTGGTACGATACAAACTCTGTCAGCATATTTTAATTGGATAGCCAAATCAGAAACGTTTACTTCTTTCACGATTTCTTCACGACCAGATCCAGATCCTCCACCTGAAGCACCTAAGTTTCCTACTAGTACATTTACTAGAGAACGGTTCATTGCTTCACACATCATTACTGTTAAGATAATACCAGAAGCACCTACAAGGATACCACCGATAATCATAATGTTGTTAGAGTAGATAAGACCAGCACCTGTTGCACCGATACCTGTTACTGAGTTTAGTAATGAAATTACTACTGGCATATCACCACCACCGATAGGTGTTACGAAAGCGATACCATAGAACAACGAAAGACCCAATAAAGCATATACTAAAGGCATGTTTAATTCAGGTTGCGTCATGATCAATCCTGAAAGAACGATAATACCTAATAATGAAGCAAGGTTGATAATTTGTGGAGCAGGTAAAGAGAAGTTGTCTCTTAATGAACCATTCAATTTACCGTAAGCTACTAATGAACCTGTTAATGAAACAGCACCAACGAACATAGCGAAGATGTTAGTGAATACTGCACCGCTCATCATTTCCGTTCCTGCAGGAAGGTTATTGAATTCCGCGATACCAATTAACATGGCACAAGCACCACCTAAACCGTTGAATAAAGATACCATCTCTGGCATTTTAGTCATCGCTACTTTCTTTGCAGATACTAAACCAATAGAACCACCTACTAGCATACCACCAAGAATCCAGATGTAGTTATTATCACCTGCTTTTTGTGGCGCTACCAAAGAAATTAAGATAGCCATACCCATACCTAAAGCCGCTACTAAGTTACCTCTACGTGCTGACTCAGGATGAGATAGTCCTTTAAGACCTATAATAAATACGACAATACTTACTAAGTAGAAAAAGTCGACAATATTTGTATAATCCATTGTTGTAAAATTTCAGATTTATAGAGTTTAACTTAAGCTTTACGTTCTTTCTTTTTGAACATATCCAACATTCTGTTGGTTACCGCAAAACCACCTACTACGTTGATCATTGCAAGTGCGATACCGATAAAACCTAACGATAAAGTTAAGTAGTCATCTGCATTAGCCTTACGAATAAGGATAATTGCACCAATTACAACGACACCTGAAATTGCGTTTGCACCAGACATTAAAGGCGTGTGCAAAACTGTTGGTACTTTACCAATAATCTCCATTCCTAAGAACGAAGCCAATACTAACAACGATAGCATAGCTAGCGTGTTATCATCAAGAAATTGTATGATTTGTTCCATTGTTGTCTTCTAATTTGTTTGTTCAGTAGAAATTAAGCTTCTGCTTGTTCAGCAGCTTCTTCAACTTGTGGAGCTGGTACTAAAGCTTTTTGCTTTTCTTCGTTACCATAAACCACTTCGCCATTGTAAACGATACAGCTTTGAAGGATAATTTCATCAGAGAAATCAAAGTTTAATCCTTCAGCAGTCAACATCAACTTCAAGTAGTTTTGGATGTTTTTGCTGTAAAGTACTGAAGCTTGTTCGCTAATATCAGCAGCTAAGTTAGAGTTACCAATAATAGTTACTCCGTGCTTCTTCACTACTTTCTCATCTTCTGTCAATGCACAGTTACCACCAGTTGATGATGCCAAATCGACAATAACAGAGCCCGGCTTCATTGTTTTCACTGCTTCCTCAGTAACTAGTGTAGGAGCAGGACGACCTCTCAATTGTGCAGTTGTAATTACAACATCTGCTTTCTCAATTTTTTGAGCGATCAATTCAGCCTGACGTTTTTTGTATTCTTCTGTTTGTTCTACTGCGTAACCACCAGCGTTAGTATCGTCAGTAGCACCTTCAACTTCTACGAATTTAGCACCTAATGATTGTACCTCTTCTTTAGCAGCTGCTCTTGTATCGAATGCTTCTACTTGGGCACCCAATCTTTTTGCAGTTGCAATTGCTTGAAGACCTGCTACACCTGCACCCATAATCAATACTTTTGATGGAGGTACAGTACCTGCTGCTGTAGAAAGCATAGGCATGTAACGTGGAAGGTAATCCGTTGCTTTTAATACCGCTTTATAACCAGAAATTGAAGCCATCGATGATAAGATATCCATCGACTGAGCAATAGTTGTTCTAGGAATCATATCAAAACTAAATGCTGAGATACCTTTTTTAGCATATCTCTCACAAATAGAAGCATCCTGGAATGGTTGGTAAGAAGAGAACAAGAATGTTCCTTCTTGAAGAAGATCTACATCTCCTTCTTCTAGAGGTGAAATTGTAATCAAAACATTCGCTGATTTCAAAATCTCTTCTCTAGATTTTTCTTCAGCACCGATAGAAGTATATACACTATCATCAAAGTAGGCACTTTCTCCGGCACCCTTTTCAAAACACACTTTATGACCTTCAGATATGAACTTATTCGCTAAATCTGGCGTAATCGCAACACGAAGATCATTTTCTCTTAAAATTCCAAATAGCATACCAATGCGATTTTAAATAGTATTATTCTAATAGAGCAGGGCACCCTACCCTACTAATAAATTGTTAGTTTGTCTGAGTGTGAATTCAAATAACGGTTGTTGTAGAATTCATTAGTTTAGCAAATATACAATAAAATAATGTGTTTTTTAAAACTATTTAAATTTAATAGCATGATTATTATAAAAGTTTCAAAATTACACTTATTATTGAAATAAAATTCCAACCTTTGAAAATACAACTTTAACACATATAACAACTCGTTATAAATAACACAAGTGATGTTTAAGTAGTTTGATATTTCACTCAATAAAAGTTAAGTGATTGATAAAAAAGGGAATGTAGTTTAATATTGTAATTCATTAACAAAATGTCAACTATCAATGATTTATCAATAAAATCTTAGAATAATACAATTTAATTGATATTCACTAGTATATTCACAAGAAAAATTAGTTGAAAAATATTTTTTGGAATTTGATTTAAATAATTGATTCTCTTGTATTCAGCACCAATTTATTACTTGTTCTTTGCGGTTTTGATTGAATATGTGGCATCATCAAATATTAGCATAAAAAAAGAGTGATGTTTATATTTTACAAATTTCTATAAACACCACCCTATTTGTACTTTTCAGACTTAATTCACTGATGATCAATCAATCATCAATTTCAATTTTTCATTTCCTCTAGTATCTATAATAAAATAGATACCTTCTTTTAAGGGAATATTAAATGTATTTTCTCCTTCTTCCCATTGCAAAGTACCTACAATTTGTCCGTTGATATTCACAATTTGTCCACTCCCTGAGTGAGGTGATACCAAAACAAATGATCCTTGGTTGGGGTTAGGGTAAATCTTTAACACTTTCAAATCAGAGGTACCTAAATTTGCTCTATTCGAACTAGATCCCAAATCTATAGACACAGTTTCTACCCAAACTGAACCTCCTGTAGCATTCAGTGCTTTTATTCTAAATGTATATTGTTTTCCTGCCCCAAGATTTGATATCACAAAACTCGTTTGATTGGCAGGAACATCTGGAATCCCTCCGCCGCGGTAACTGTCACCTGATAATTGAGATTGGATATCAAAACGGTCTTCGTTATCTGAATTATCGCTCCAATGAATTTGAACAGAAGTAGACGATAATTTTTCGACCCAAACTTCACAAGGAGGGTGAGGTTTACCTCCAGAACTTTGAAGACTACAATCTCCTGTTTTTACCACTTCTTGATTATCTGTATTGTTATCATTACCGCCATTATTAGAATTATTACCATTTAAATCAAAAGGATTGGTCGTTACCCATACCGATCCTCCATTTCCATTGACTGCTTTTATTCTAAAACTATATGTGGCTCCATCTTCTAATCCATCAATAATTACTTCTGTCGCATTTCGATCACCATCCGGCATTCCTGAAGCTCTAAAGCTATCTCCTTCCAATTGTTTTTGGATATCAAAATAGTCTTCATTATTAGAATTGTCATTCCACAAAAGTTTAACGCTACTAGAAGATAATTTTTCAATACGAACATTACATGGAGGATTCGGTTTTCCTGCTGGGCTGACCCCATCGCAACTTCCTACTCCATCGTTACCTGTTGGAGGTGGATTACTTGGTGGTTGTTGTCCATTAATCACTTTAGCGGTTAAACCACCACCAGAAGTTGCCATATAAAATCGAGTAACTCCCTGATCGTCTGTAAAAACTCTTGTTCGCTGAGCTACGGTGTATTCTACTTCATGAGAAGAATTATCAGCACCAAAATTTACTAGGTTAGTAATAGAACCATCGGCATTAATTGTTCCTTGGATCACTCCAAACCCTTTTCTGGTCAACTGCCAAACGTGGTAAGGAATATATATTTTATTGCCATGAACTGAGAAATCGCCGATCATAAAATCATGCTGTTCAGGAATAAACCAATCAGGTTCTCCTAAAACTGCCAAAGCATCTCTCCAATACAACGCTTGTCGGTAGGTCTTGTCTCCATTGAGAGCAAAATAAATATCATGACGTCTTAGGTTATTCCCTAATTCCGGATTATTTCTAGTTGTTAATGTGATCACATTACCACCAACCACTGTAGCCTCTACTCCTCCTTCGGTGTTCCCTTGAGCATTGAAATAGTTGGATTTCCCATTGACATCTACCCCCAACTCATTACTAAAACTACCATCTGTATTTCTTGTCAATTTTAAATTTCCCAACTGACATTTTACATAAAGCACATTAGAATTATTCGGATCAAAACTGATATCATTTACTGGCAAACTTTGATTCGGTATCCCACTCAGACTTCCCCAAGCTTCGTAAAACAATTTATCGTTACTATTGTCTTCATCGATTAACGTTCTGATATCATCTGTTACAAAAACTCCCTTTTGAGTACCACAATAGACTCTATAAGGTTGATTTGGATCTGATTTAATGATCCATGACCTCACTGCAGGCAAACCTTTTCTTGCCACTTCATCCTGTTTACCAGAGATAAACACTTTCCAATCATCTGCTTGATTTTGAGTTGTAGTTAATTGCTTGAAGGCCATTTCTGCATTACCTCCTGGATTACCTCCACCCCAACCATAAGCAATCGAAGCCAAAATTAAAGGGTTTTGACCTTCATCGATCACTAAAAAACTATGTGCATCTTGTTGAGAAGGTGTATTTAATTGTGTCCAAGAATAACCATAATCATAACTCTCTAACATTCCATTATCAGCTTGTCCCATCACAGCATAATTGTTATGAATTGCTACATCATAAGTAAATGTAGATTGAGTGCCATTGGTATGATAAGTAGTGGCTCCATTATCCAAAGTAGAAATCGCTGAGCAGCTTTGAATATCCCAAGAATCTTGATTGGCGGCATCGCCTACAAAAAAGCTTTGTTGCGACATGGTCAATACCCCACGTTGATACGTTACATTTCCAAAATCTCTGGAATTCCATGTACCTGACCATTTTGCGGGCCAATAGGTTTTATTTCTTGATTGATTTACCACGTACTGATTCCATCCTGCATCTGTGGTAATCCCTCTCCCAAACTTATTGAAATTAAAGATGGATTTAATTTCTCCAGAAACAGTTGACCCGTTCACAGTAAATTCCCCTTCATATAACCCGTCATTTCGTCCTTGCGTAAACTGACTCACCAAGACATGATGCTTTCCATTCGGTTCATTTCCCTGCCAAACTTTTGGCTGCCAATAAATAATCTTATCGTCAACTCCTGCCAAACCTAAATCTTGCCAAGCACCATTTGGATAAGACTTCACAAACAGATGGCTCGCTCTTAATTGTTGATTGGAACCTCTAGAACTTCCTCTTTTATTATAAATAGCATATAACCATTTTCCGTCTTTGGTAAGATCTGCCCCCATACATTCGCCTATGGTTTCATTGACCCCATCTGTTCCTGCCGGACCTTGTATTTTTGTCCAGTTTCCTCCCTTATTATTTGATGAATACAGTCCTGTTCCCGCAGCCACTAAAATATGACTGTTATTGGTTGGATTGATGGTAATACTATTGACTCTTCTGTAACCTGTCCCTTGTGCATAGGCTACTTGATTCCAGGTCGTACCTCTATCGTCTGTCACATAGATCACCTGACTACCGTCTTCTATTACTTCTAGTTTTCTAGTAAACTGTATCAACCACTGATTACCCGCATAGATTCTTTTCTCATCTTTACTATCGACTGTAATCACCCCAATAGGTTCATCATCAATTACTCCCTTGTTTTCGGTCCAAGTCACTCCATCATCATCAGAGTATGCAATTCCTTCAAAAGAGCCATAAAAAATACGGTTTCCGGATTGTTGTGCTAAAATAGCTAAGCTTGTAGGTACATTTTGGCCCCTGTAGATCCAGTTTTCACCGTAATCGTTCGTTAAATAGAAGCCTTCCATATCACTACAAACAAACATCCTTCCCGGCTGGTTTTCATAACAAGAAAGACCTTGAACCCTTCCGCCGTGTCCGGGGTTCATATTTATCCATTGTGCATAAAGTGTCGTAGCAGACATCCAAATAAACATTTGGGTCAGCAAAAGTGTAAGTGAAAATTTCATAATCATTCATTTTATGAGTCATTCATTTTTAAAATGAATCACTCCATTTCTACTTTCATACTGACTTAAGCTATTATACAATCAAAATTGGAAGTTTTATACTCTCTTTTTTTGACTACTCAGCGTTAGAATTTCATCACTTAGCTATGTGCTATGCTCTTCAATTCTGCCTTGATTAGTCAAAAAAATAATAATATAATTTTTCCCAATTTCAAATGTATAACAGCTTATCTATATCATTCTTTTGATGATTGATAAAAGTGTAGCGCTACGAGTCAGTTCGATTAATGCAGGCAAATTCGCATAACTTAACTCATCTATTTGTTTGAATTAAAAAAACGAAAGAAAATTAATTGATGTGGTCAGAGAATTTTGAGCATGAAAAAAGCCCCTCACCTTTCGATGAGGGGCTTTTAAAACCGCTTGCAAATATTATAAACCAGAGTGGCTTATAGTGTGTCTTTCTCTAGAATCGATCAATGCTTCGTACTCTTCTTTAGAGCCTACACGGATCGCATCATAGTCGCGAAGACCTGTTCCTGCAGGAATCAAGTGACCTACAATTACGTTTTCTTTCAAACCAACTAGTTCGTCACGCTTACCTCTAATAGAAGCTTCACTTAACACTTTAGTTGTCTCTTGGAAAGAGGCTGCTGAAATAAACGACTTCGTATCCAATGATGCCTGGGTAATACCTTGAAGAGTAGGTCTTGAAATCGCTGGCTGTGCGTCACGCACTTTCATCTCTTTCATGTCTCTACGTTTCAAGCTAGAGTTTTCGTCTCTCATTTCACGGAATGAGATTAGAGCACCCGCTTTGTAATTTGCTGAGTCACCCGCATCAGTAACGATCTTCATGGCTAACACCTTATCGTTTTCTTCACGGAAAGTAAATTTCTCTACTACTTGACCTGGCAAGAATGTAGTATCACCATTATCTTCGATGACTACTTTTTGCATCATTTGGCGTACGATCACCTCGATATGCTTATCGTTGATCTTCACACCTTGTAAACGGTATACATCTTGAATTTCGTTCACTAGGTACTCCTGAACTGCAGTAGGACCTGAGATTTTCAAGATGTCTGCAGGAGTAATTGCACCGTCTGAAAGTGGCATACCCGCTCTCACATAGTCATTTTCCTGCACCAAAATGTGTTTCGACAAGTTCACCATGTAACGACGTTTCACACCGTCACGTGATTCTACGAATAACTCACGGTTTGCACGTTTTACCGCACCGTAAGTTACAATACCGTCAATTTCAGAAACTACAGCTGGCGACGATGGGTTACGTGCTTCGAATAATTCGGTTACACGTGGAAGACCACCGGTAATGTCTCGTGATTTACCTGCAGAACGAGGAATCTTCACAAGGATATCACCTGCTTTTACTTTCTGACCATCCTCAACGATCAAACGAGCGTCTGTTGGAAGGTTGGACGCTACTGTTTCCCCTTTGTCACCAGCGATGTGGATAATTGGGTTTTTCGTCTTGTCCTTAGTATCAATAATTACTTTCTCCTCGTAGCCAGTCATTTCGTCTGTTTCTACTCGGTAAGTAATATCTTTTTCAATTGCTTCGAATTCAGTAACACCATTGTACTGTGCTAAGATTACGGCGTTAAATGGATCCCAGTTACAGATCACATCTCCTTCCTCAATCATATCACCTTCCTTCACGTGAAGGTAAGAACCGTATTGAACGTGAGCGTTGAAAGCCACTTTTCCTTCTTCGTCAAGAACGTTCAATTCAGCAGTACGTGCCATTACTACATCCTTCTCATCTCCATTTGCATCTTTCGACTTCACTGAACGCATTTCTTCGAAAGTAACTTTACCGCCTTTCTTCGCTTTCAATGACGCGTCAATTGCAATGTTGGATGCCACACCACCGACGTGGAATGTACGTAGTGTCAGCTGAGTACCTGGCTCACCAATTGATTGTGCAGCGATTACACCTACAGATTCACCTTTACCAGCTACACCGCCAGTTGCAAGGTTTTTACCGTAACATTTCTCACAAACACCTTTACGAGTCTCACAAGTAAGTACTGAACGTACTTCTACTTCTTCGATACCCGCTTCTTCAATTTCTTGAGCAGCTTCTGGAGTAATTAGACCAGTTGCACCAACAATGATCTCTCCAGTTTCAGGATGCTCAACATCATTAAGAGAAGTACGACCTTCGATTCTGTCGCTCAATGGCTCCTTCACCTCGTCGTTTTCTTTTAATGCAGTTACCGTTAAACCTCTTAATGTACCACAATCAACTTCTGTTACAACTACATCTTGAGCAACGTCTACCAAACGACGAGTTAGGTAACCCGCATCGGCTGTTTTCAAGGCTGTATCTGCAAGACCTTTACGCGCACCGTGAGTTGAGATAAAGTACTCCAATACGTCTAGACCTTCTTTAAAGTTCGAAAGGATAGGGTTTTCGATAATGTTTGCTCCAGAAGCACCACCTAAGTTTTTCTGTGGTTTCGCCATTAGACCCCTCATACCACCTAACTGACGAATTTGCTCTCTTGAACCACGGGCTCCTGAGTGCATCATCATATAGATTGAGTTGAATCCTTGGTTATCCTCTTCCATTTGAGTCATTACTGTAGACGTCAACGTGTTGTTTGTTTTCGTCCAAACGTCAATTACTTGGTTGTAACGTTCGTTATCAGTGATAAGACCCATCATGAAGTTGTTACGAATAACGTCTACTTCACCTTTCGCTGATTCAATTAAATCAACTTTTTCCTTAGGGATAATGATTTCATCAAGACCGAATGACAAACCACCTTTGTAGGCCATTTGGAAACCTTCGTGCTTGATATCATCAAGGAACTGAGCAGCACGTGCCATACCTACGATATCTACCACTTTCGCGATAATTACCTGTAGTGCTTTCTTAGAAAGTAGTTCATTTACGAAACCTACTTCTTCAGGTACGTGTTGATTGAATAATACTCGACCAGCAACAGTTTCAATGAATTTCTCCTCTAACTCGCCAGTTTCCTCATTCAATACTTTTGTTTTAACAAAGATCCAAGAGTGACGTGAGATAGCCCCTTCGTTCAAGGCGATGATCACTTCCTCTGAGTTGTAGAACCTCTTACCTTCACCTTTTACGATTTCAGTATCAGTTGTACGACGACCTTTTGTCATATAATAAAGACCTAATACCATATCCTGAGAAGGTACGGCGATAGGTTTACCATTTGCAGGGTTAAGGATGTTATGCGATGCTAACATCAATAGAGATGCCTCTAATACAGCTTCGTGTCCTAGTGGTACGTGAACGGCCATCTGGTCACCATCGAAATCGGCGTTGAAGGCTGTTGTTACCAATGGGTGTAATTGGATTGCTTTACCCTCGATTAATTTCGGTTGGAAAGCTTGGATACCCAATCTGTGAAGAGTAGGGGCACGGTTTAGTAGTACTGGATGACCTTTCAATACGTTTTCAAGGATATCCCAAACTACTGGATCTTTACGGTCAACGATTTTCTTCGCTGATTTTACCGTTTTTACGATACCACGTTCGATCAACTTACGAATAATGAACGGCTTGAATAATTCAGCTGCCATATTCTTAGGAAGACCACACTCGTGTAATTTAAGCTCTGGACCTACTACAATTACAGAACGACCTGAGTAGTCCACACGCTTACCTAATAGGTTTTGACGGAAACGACCTTGCTTACCTTTCAACATATCTGAAAGTGATTTCAATGGACGGTTACCATCAGAACGTACCGCGTTCACTTTACGAGAGTTGTCGAATAATGAGTCAACAGCCTCTTGAAGCATACGCTTCTCGTTACGTAAAATTACTTCTGGTGCTTTGATATCGATCAGACGCTTCAGACGGTTGTTACGGATGATTACTCTTCTGTACAAGTCGTTCAAGTCTGATGTTGCGAAACGACCACCATCTAGTGGAACTAATGGACGTAATTCTGGTGGAATTACAGGAACCATACGGATCACCATCCACTCAGGACGGTTCTCAATTCTCGTTCTCGCATCTCTGAATGCCTCAACAACACGAAGACGCTTCAATGCTTCTGCCTTACGTTGTTGTGAAGTATCGTTATTTGCCTGGTCACGCAATGCAGCGGCCATGTCATCCAAATTAGTACGAGACAATAACATTTCTAATGCCTCAGCACCCATCTTAGCGATGAATTTGTCTGGATGATCGTCTTCTAATTGTCTGTTTTCGCTAGGAAGTTTATCCATGATATCTAGGTACTCATCCTCAGTAAGGAAGTCCATTTTAGCGATACCATCTGCAGCTTTTACACCTTCTTGGATAACTACATAGCGCTCGTAGTAAATGATTTGATCAAGTTTCTTCGTTGGTAAACCTAATAGGTAACCAATTTTGTTCGGTAAAGAACGGAAGTACCAAATGTGTGCTACTGGCACAACTAGTTGGATGTGACCCATTCTTTCACGACGTACCTTTTTCTCTGTTACTTCTACACCACAGCGGTCACAAATAATACCCTTATAACGGATACGCTTGTATTTACCACAGTGACATTCCCAGTCTTTTACAGGACCGAAAATTCTTTCACAGAATAAACCACCCATCTCCGGCTTGTACGTACGGTAGTTGATGGTTTCTGGTTGAGTTACTTCGCCATGTGAGCTCTCCAAGATTGATTCTGGAGAAGCCAAACTCACGGTTACCGAAGTAAAATCGTTGTTGATCTTTTTGTTTTTTCTGAACGCCATTTGCAATTTGCGGTTTTCTTGAATCTGCAAATATAGGAAGTATTAATCAAATTTTCTATTCAACGCAATGAAATATCACTTATATTTTTACTTTTCGGAACTTTTATTTATAAGTAATTGATTTACAGTAAATTTTAATCGCATCATTTTTTCTAAAAGTTACTTAACAGCATGAAATAGTACTATTTTTTTTGATCAAGTGAGGATTATCATCAAATAATTTGTCGAAGTCTACATCTCAATTTTCTATAAGTTGAAAGTGATACTTACCTCATCTGCACTATATTATTGTAAAGATTAGATCAATATCACATCAGGTGTCAAATCAACTAACGCTATTCAATAGAATACAAGCCGAGTATTTGATGTTCATCCGAGATTATTTTTTTAAAACTCAATCTTCATCAAAAACAGATCATTAAGAAAGTAGTACAAAAAACATCTCTCATAAATTCATTTTTCTCTTATATTTGAATAGCATTTGGTACCAAATCAATTAATTTGGGTACATAAACAGAATCACAACATGAAAAAGCTTAGTCTAGCCATCCTTTTATCCTTCATATCCATTTCACTTTTTGCTCAGAATCCATTAAAGAAAATTCCTGGTAACTTTTACCTTGATTTAGGATTGACCAATTGGGCCGACGATAGTGGATTACCGTTAGAAACACAATCTAGATCTGTATCTATATCTTATATGTATGAATTTACTTTATCGAGTAGTGGTAAATTCACTTTTAACCCAGGTATTGGTTATTCTGCAGATAACTTCTTCTTTAAAAATGGTCAGACTTTAGGGAAAAACGGAGATCAAACACAAATTGTAGACACCAACCTTTTATTCGATAACACGAAGAAATCGAAGATGGTAGCTAACTACGTAGAGATTCCATTGGAGTTTAGGTTTAGAACTCACCCTGGAAAGGATGCTTTCCGCCTAGCTGTTGGTGCTAAGTTTGGGTACATGTTCGCAAGCCATACTAAAGTAAAACACGAAACAAATGGCGATACCAGAATCGCAAAAGATAAAGGAAACTTAAATTTAAATGATTTCAGAGGTCAGTTTATCGGAAGAATTGGATATAAATGGATCAACTTCTTCTGGGCTTACGGATTTACCGAAACGTTTAAAGACAATGCCGTTGCTATTCCAAATGGATCAACTTTAGACAGTACTCCTTATACTATAGGTATTACTTTCTCAAGTTTCTAATCCATCAAAAAATTAAATCAAAAGCCTTCAATTCTTTAAGAAATGAAGGCTTTTTTGGTGGATGAAGGTCGTAAAACTCAATATTTTATCTAAGGATGATCTATCAAACAAAATTTTTAAGTAAATTCATCACCCGAATAAAGCAATTAATGAAAGTAATCGATTTAATATTTTAAGTATCCCCACTTCACAAAGTGATACATCACTATTACAACTAGATATTTGATATCCCCAAAAGTGAAAATGAATATTAAATAAGCCGTAAACATTACTCTTGATCAATGGAATAATTTATCTTTGACGCTTATGGAAACGAAAGAGTTAAAAATTACCACAAACTCCATCGATGATTTGAATAATGCTGCAAAACAAATTCTTGAGTTTGCACAGTGTTCATCGAAAGTTTGGTTATTTCATGGAGAGATGGGAGCGGGGAAAACCACTTTCATAAAAGCAATTTGCGAAGTGTTGGGAGTGATGGATCACGTCAATAGTCCAACATTTGCTTTGGTAAACGAGTACATGACCGATCAGTCAGATACCGTTTATCATTTTGACATGTACAGAATTAAAGATCCTTCAGAAGCATTTGATATCGGATTTGAGGAGTACATCTACAGCGACAATCTTTGTCTGATAGAGTGGCCTTCAAAAGTTGAAAGATTATTACCTGAAGACTGTACAGAAGTAACTATCGTTCCCATTGATGAAACAACAAGGGAAATAAGTATTCGTATCGTTTAATTTTTTAAGACGGAGAAACATGGGCAAGCAACGTGAAGGTTTTGATAAAGCCACAGAAAGTTATTTTCAGTATCACCCACAAGAAGTGATGGAAGGGCCGCTTCATAAAAAAGGAAATCCTTTAAAGATAGGCGTTCCAAAGGAGTTAAATCCCGATGAAAAACGTTGTGCATTACGACCCGGTGCTGTTTCCCTTTTAGTCAACAATGGATGCGAAGTGTATGTGGAGTCCAAAGCCGGACAACATATCAATCATGAAGATCAAGAATATTCTGAGGTTGGAGCAACTATCGTCTACTCTCATAAAGAGGTGATGGAATGTGACTTGGTGATCAAGATTTCTTCTCCAACTGTAGAGGAAGTCAATCACATGAAACAGGGCAGAACTATTATTTCCGCTATTCACCTTCGTGATATCAAAAAAGAGGTACTCGAAGCCCTCAATAATAAAAAAATTACCGCTTTAGGTTTCGAATTGATCGAGGATAAAGTTGGTGGACTTCCTTTAGTGAGAGCAATGAGTGAAATTGCAGGTAGTACTGTAATGCTGATTGCCGCTGAATATTTAAGCAGCTACAACGGAGGAAAAGGAATTATCCTTGGAGGTATTACAGGTGTACCTCCATCTAAAGTAGTGATTCTTGGTGCCGGAACGGTGGCTGAATTTGCCGCTAGAACTGCAATTGGCATGGGTGCCGAGGTCAAAGTATTTGATAATGCTATCTACAAGCTGCGTCGACTCAAAAAAGAACTTAACAACCCTCACCTATTCACTTCTGCTTTCGATAGTACATCAATTGATGAGGCTTTAAGAAGAGCCGATATTGTGATTGGGGCGATTCATACCCACGGTAAGAGAACTCCATCGATCGTTACCGAAGAAATGGTAATGGGCATGAGAGAAAATTCCATCATAATTGATGTGTGTATTGATCAAGGAGGATGTTTCGAAACGTCAGAACCTACCAATCACCGTCATCCTGTATATAAAAAGCATGGAGTGATCCATTATTGTGTTCCTAATATTGCTTCTCGTGTTTCAAGAACGGCTACAGCAGCGATCAGCAATATCTTTACGCCTATATTATTAAAGGTAAGCGACGAATGTAAAGTCGATACGATGATGCGTCGCCACCCTTGGTTTGCGAAAGGGGTGTACACTTACAGAGGAAGTGTAACCAACCAAGCGATCGCCGAGAAATTTGATATGCCTTTGAAGAATCTGGATTTAATTTTAGCTGCGGGGTTTTAAAAAAAGACCCCGAAACTATATTAAAAGTCCATCACTTATTTCTTTGTGATGAAGTGCGAATAATTAAATGACTTTCTAAAACTGCAGTTTCAGAAGCCAACAAACTTTTATCTTTTTCTTCAATATGATTGATCATTTTCTTCGCCGCCAACTTACCTATTTCCATGGCAGGTTGATGAACTGTTGTTATAGGAGGGCTCACTAGTTTCGAAATGGGTTCGTTACTAAAACCAGCGACAATAACATCTTCCGGAATTCTAAAACCTCTTTCTTGCAAGGCTTTTTGAGAACCGATAGCAGCCATATCATTCATACCAAACACAGCATCAAATTCTACATTTTCATCCAACCATTTATTGATGGCCGTATATGCATCATCCACTTCTAATTTTATTTGCTGCAGAATTAATCTACTCTCGGTATTCCATCCCGATTGTTGGAACGCATCGTAAATTCCTTTTACCCTATTTTCATAAATACTTACAGAAGTATCTCCAGTAAGTACTGCTAGCTTATTTATATTTTGAGAGAGGAGATGAAGGGTCAATTCCTTAGAAGTTGCTCTATCGTTGGTAATGACTCTTGTTGTATTGATCTCATCAATATATCTATCGAAGAAAAAGATGGGCACATTTCTATCCATTGCCTTTTGAATATGCTGCACCGTAGTGGTCTTTATTGCAGGCGAGATTAAAATACCATCTACTCTACTGGATAATAATGTATTGATGTTTTTAGCTTCTAACTGTTCTGAATCTTTCGATTGACAAATAATGACATTGTATCCCGCTTTATGCGCCTCTTCTTCTATACCACTAATGGCAGTAGAGAAAAAATGTTTTGTGATATGAGGAACAATAATACCAATGGTATTCGATTTTTGTGTTCTAAGATTAGAAGCCAAAGAGTTGTACTGATAATGCATTTCTTTGGCCTTATCGTGTACTAACTTTTTAGTCTTAGCGGATACTCTAGGGTTGTCGTTCAATGCTCTGGAAACAGTAGAACTATTGATATTCAACGCCTTTGCAATATCATGTATGGTCACCGATTTTTTTAACTCCATGAATACAGGTAGTCTATTTTAAAGTCTAATTGCTTTACAAACATAATCATAAGATGATAATGAAAAATAACTTTCAGTAAAATCTAATGAAGAATATAGGATATCATTAGAAGCCTAATCCTCTATTTGATATCAAATTATTTGTATGAATACTGAATACGAATATGGTAGTTTATATCAAAAAATACAATCGATTGCATTTTTTATTGCATATATTTGGAATTGTAAATCAATTATTTGTAATATTACAACATCAAAATAGCCATATCGATGGCTTTTAATTAAAAATTAAGTGCAATCGATTGTATTTTTATGAAATAAAATTCATTATTAATACATCAAAACTTTGTATTTTGCCCTCATTCAAACCATAAACCATGGTTTTTTTAAACATAAATTGTGCAATCGATTGTATTTTATCAAAAGTATGTAAGATGAAACACGAAAGCAGATATTCAGTTCATCCAGCGGATGCAAAAAAGTATGATACTCAACAATTAAGAGAGCATTTTTTAATCGAGAAGATATTTGAGGAGGAAGAAATTTGTCTGACGTATTCTCATGAGGATAGATACATTACAGGGGGGGCTAAACCCGTTTACAATACATTAGAACTTCAGCCTATTGATCCGTTAAAAGCAGATTATTTCTTAGAAAGAAGAGAATTAGGTATTGTCAATGTGGGTGGAAAAGGTATCGTAATAGCCGATGGAGATACATATACATTGGACTTTAAAGAAGCTTTATACTTAGGTCGAGGTGTTAAGAATGTCACTTTTAAAAGTATCGATTCGTCTGCCCCTGCTGCTTTCTATTTAAACTCTACTCCTGCTCACAAAACGTTCCCTACAAAGAAAGTAACAAGCGAAGAAGCAGAAAGAGTAGAATTAGGTTCTCCAGAAACTTCCAACCATAGAATTATCAATAAGCTGTTAGTTAACTCAGTGGTGGAGACTTGTCAATTACAAATGGGTATGACGGAATTAAAATCGGGTAGTGTTTGGAACACTATGCCTGGTCATGTTCACGACAGAAGAATGGAAGTGTATTTCTATTTTGAGTTACCAGAAAATCAAGCGATTTGTCACTTTATGGGACAGAAAGAGGAATCTAGACACATTTGGATGCACAACCATCAAGCGGTGATTTCTCCGGTATGGTCAATGCACTCTGGGGCAGGTACAAGTAGCTATACTTTCATTTGGGGTATGGCAGGTGAGAACTTGGATTATGATGACATGGACAAGATTGCCATCACAGATTTAAGATAACCAACTAAAAATAATATATCGAATATTATCAAGTATTCTATTAACTGAAGTGAAGAAGGCCACAACAACTTTTCTAAACTAACAAACAAAACTTTGAACAATGGACAGGATATAAGGTTAGTTGTGGCTTCTTTCAATTTATTTCAAACCAATAATTATAACATAGTATGATACAATCATTTAATCTTGAAGGAAAAGTAGCTCTAGTTACGGGAGGAACACACGGGTTAGGAATGGCGATAGCAACAGGTTTAGCAAAGGCCGGTGCACAAATCGTGATTAACGATGTATTTGAAGATAAATTAGCAAATGCTGTAGAAGAATATAAAAGCAACGGCATCGAAGTAAAACCTTACACTTTTGATGTTACCAAAGAAGAACAAGTAAAAGCAGCTATTGCTTCTATAGAACTTGAAGTTGGAGGCATTGATATTTTAGTGAATAACGCTGGTATTATTAAAAGAACTCCGGCACTAGAAATGAATGTTGCAGACTTCAGACAAGTAATTGATATTGACCTGATAGGTCCATTCATTATGTCAAAATATGTGGCTCAAGGCATGGTGAAAAGAGGAAGTGGAAAGATCATCAACATGTGTTCGATGATGAGTGAGTTGGGCAGAAATAGTGTGAGTGCCTATGCTTCTGCAAAAGGTGGGTTAAAAATGTTGACGAGAAACTTGGCGACAGAATGGGCGAAATACAATATTCAGGTGAATGGTATTGGACCAGGTTATTTTGCCACTTCCCAAACAGAACCTATTCGTGTTGACGGACATCCATTTAATGAATTTATTATTAACCGTACTCCTGCAGGAAAATGGGGCGATCCATCTGATTTAGCAGGAGCAGCAGTATTCCTTTCCTCACAAGCATCCGATTTTGTTAACGGACAAGTGATTTATGTGGATGGTGGCATATTAGCGACCATCGGCAAACCTCACGGAGAAGAATAATTTTTTGAATAAAGCAAAAGACTTTCTACCCCATCTCAACTATTGAGAAAGCAACTCAATTATGATAGCCACAGAGGGAGTATGTCTTTAAATAAGATAACTCTCTCTGCTATAACAACACAACACTTACTATTACAATGAATACTGAACAAGAACTAATTGTTGATAGCGAACACAAAGAAGGTTCTGCCAAAACAACAGGAAAATATAGATACCGAATTCTTGCACTACTTTTTATGGCCACAACCATAAACTATATGGACAGGAGTATTATTGGTGTACTAGCTCCAACTTTGGAAAAATTATTCCTTTGGTCTAAATCAGATTATGCTACCATTAATATTGCATTTAAAATTGCTTATGCAGTAGGTATGATTTCAATGGGTGGTATTATCGATAAATTTGGCACTAGAATCGGTTATACACTTTCTATAGCTATTTGGAGTACTTTCGGGATGCTTCATGCTGCATTAAGACCTGCTTTTGGTATTGTAGGATTTATTGCTGCTCGATTTGGTTTAGGTATTGGTGAATCAGGTAACTTCCCTGCCGCCGTAAAAACTGTTGCCGAATGGTTTCCTAAAAAAGACAGAGCGTTTGCTACGGGTATTTTTAATGCAGGTTCGAATGTCGGAGCAATCCTAGCCCCTCTTGTAGTAACGGCCATTGTATTAGAGGATGGTACAAATTGGCAATATGCCTTTTTAGTAACAGGTGCACTAAGTGCTATTTGGGTTTTCTTATGGCTAAACACTTATAAAAAACCAGAAAAGCACCCTAAAGTAAGCTCAGAAGAATTGGAGTACATCCAACAGGATGATGCAACAATGAATGAAGCGGAAAAAGCAGTGAAGAAATTACCATGGAAAAAATTAATTGGTTTTAAACAAACATGGGCTTTCTCTATTGGTAAAATGACAGACGGAGTATGGTATTTCTTCATGTTCTGGTCGGGTATGTTCTTTTCTGATAAGTTCGGGGTTTCTATCAAAGAATTAGGGGCTGCATTAGTGATTGTCTATGTGGTGGCCGACCTTGGAAGTATTGGAGGCGGTTATCTATCACGCTATTTTATTGATAAAGGATGGACACTTAACAAGGCTAGAAAGATATCATTATTAATATGTGCATTGTGTATTTTACCTGTAGTCTTTGCAACAACTACAGAAAATCAATGGTTGGCAGCCTGCCTTATAGCATTAGCTTCTGGAGGACATCAAGCATGGTCTGCTAACCTCTTCTCGGTGGTTTCCGACACTATGCCTAAAGAAGCCACTGCCTCTGTTGTAGGTTTTGGAGGCATGATTGGTGCCATTACAGGTATGACTATCGATTTTATTCTCGGACTTACATTAGACGGTTCCGGATCGGGTGCCTACTTCTGGATGTTCTTGATCGCTGGTTGTTCTTACCTTATAATTTTAGGTATCATTCATTTGATTTTACCTAAATTGGAAATGGCTAAAATCAAATAATTTTTTAATACTATATACCAATTGATTATCTGAAAATGGAAAATAAAAACATCAACTTCTTACTCATCGGAATGCTCTTCTTATTTCAACTTACAGGATGTGAAAAGAAGGAAGAGATCAGTATAACTATCAAAAACTCTTTAAATATTGATCGGTTAGAAACCATTGAATTAGAAGCCTCTGATTTTAAAGAATTAATTGATGTTTATGGTGATGATCAGTTGGTAATCGTCAATAAAAAAACACAGGAATTACTCCTTAATCAGTGGATAGATCTTGATGGTGATGGAAAGAATGATCAATGGATTTTCCAAACGAAAATAGCAGCCAATGCTTCTTTAGAATTTGAGGCTCGCCCTCTTAAAGATGGAGAAACTCAACCAACATCTTCCATCACCACTTATTCTAGATTCGTACCAGAAAGAACCGACGATTATACTTGGGAAAATGACCGTGTAGCTTTCAGAACTTTTGGGCCTGATGCACAACAAAGAACAGAGAATAATCTTAAAGGAGGTACGCTTACAAGTGGAATTGATGCATGGTTGAAAAGAGTGGAATATCCTATCATCAATAAATGGTATAAAAACAATTTAGAGAAACCTGGTGCTTATCATAAAGATTCGGGAGAAGGTTATGATCCCTATCATGTTGGACCAAGTAGAGGCGTTGGAGGAATTGGTTTTTGGGTAAATGATTCTCTGTATACATCAAAGAATTTTTCAGCATATAAAACCATTTCAGAAGGGCCAATTCGTACTGTATTTCAATTGGATTATCAACCTTGGGATGTCGATGGAAAGAGTATTTCAGAAACCAAAATTATCAGTTTGGATTTGGGGAGTAATCTAACCCATTTCAATTCTTCTTTTAAAGTAGTTGACAACAATATTCCAGCTGCAGGCATTGGTTTAACTTTACACAATAAGAAAGGAAAATCATTTATCAATACTCAAAAAGGCGTATTTAGTTACATAGAAGACATTGATAATGAAATGTTAGGAGTAGGTATAGTCATCTCTCCTCAATCCATCAAAAAAGCTTTTGATAATAAAAAAGAGTACAAAGATGGCAGTCACCTTCTTGTGGTTACAAAGGCTGAGAAAACAGTAGAGTATTATGCAGGTTTTGGTTGGGGTAGAAGTAAACAATTCAACTCAGCAGAAGAGTGGAATTCCTACCTAGAGACTTTTGCTAAAAGAATTCAAAATCCCTTAGAAATTGAAATTTATAAATATTAGACTAATGTGAAAGTCAACGAACACTAACAAACACTTCAATTACATGTGATTATTTAATTGTTAATTGGCGATACTATTAAATTTTTTGATGGATTATTGTAATTCATTTTCAAAATCAAAAGCTCAGCAGATTAATTTCTACTGAGCTTTTTTTCAAAAATTTTGATATTCACTTCATTATTGGAAAATCAAATGCAATTTTCCGTTGATAATCGAACTATTAAATAAGACGTTTTGCAATTTTGCTTTCCCTCCTATCAATTTTGCTTTGAGGTTGATATTGGTTTTCGTTGCAAACAATTGATTATAAACTTCTGTCATATCAATTAAAGGGAATAAATCGTGAAGAGTAAATTTTCTTCTGAAATGATAATCGTATGTAATAATAAAATTCGAATTCATTTCAATCACTTCTAGTGTTTCCACATCAAAGGCGATGTGCGGTAACGTTTGGTAATAGTTCTTATAGATTTTCGTTGCTTTTGGGTAGTCAATAGAATTCGTAAGGCTCATAGTTAATGGTGACTTTTTGTTAAAGTAGATAAGTAATAACATTAAACGAAAATAGTCAATTGGTTCATTCGAGTAAATAGTTTATTGAAGATTACTAAAAAAGTAATATAAACTTCTTTGTATTTTCTAATTTATTGAATGGCTTAAGGTCATAATAAAAAACGGCTTCATAGATTTATACATCTACAAAGCCGTCATTTTTTAAAGTAATTACTTAGTATAACTTCTTTTCCATTCTCACAAACAAGATCCCTTTACGAATAAACGAAGTGTCTGTTTGTTTTAATCCTTCTCTTTCATACAATATTGTGGCAGAAGCTCGAGCATTACACCAAAGTAATTTTGCTCCTCTATCTTTTGCTATATCAATTACTTTTTCTAAAAGCATTGCTCCGTATCCCTTTCCTTGTTCTTCTATTAATGTGGCGAATTTTCTGAACTGTACATTCTTGTCTTCGTCCATGAATAAAGAAATCACTGAAGTTAATTGATCACCGACAAATAAACCTAAGTGTTGTCCTTTGTCATCATCAGGGATTTTCACATACGACAAAGGTTCATTAGGCCACATTACTTTATGTCGAATTGCCCAAGTTTGGGCAGCATTTATTTCTTTTATTTCAACATTCATACTTCAAAAAAAGCGACTAAAAAGCCGCTTTACAAATTCTTTAATATTTTTCACAAAATAGTGAATTTAGAAAGCAAATTCTATTCTAAGTACCCAAGGTGAATTGTAATAAGAGGTATCACTATCCCAAGATAAATCATACAACGCAATAATGTTCGCAGCTCCTCTTTCTCCTAGTCTTTGAGAAACACCACCACCAATTAAGAATTGATCTTGCCATTGTCTTTCAGTATATAAAGTATTGCTTCGTGCATCGTAACTTTCTATTCTTTCATAACTAAAGCCATAATATTCTACCTGAGGGAAAATAGTTAATCCATTACTAACATCAATTAAATATCTTGCAAATGGACGAATACCATAATTATGAGTCTCATAGTTAGTACCATAAACAGGGAAGTCTTTTTGTCTGTAATACTCATATACTAATCCCATACCTACATGAAAATTTTCTGTAGCTTTAAAACCAACCATTGGTGATACCAAGATTCTTGTGTAGCGGTTAGAAAATCCTAATCCAAGGCCACCACCAAAAAACATACGATCTCTTAGAGATCCTCCATTATTATTTTGTTGTTTTAAAGCATCTACTTCTTGTTGAGTGGGTTCTTTCAATTGCTTTTGATCTTCCTCTTTCTTTTCTCCAGAGTCGTCTACATAGTTATAGGTCTGAGCAGAAACAGCAATAGAACAAAATAATGCAAAAAATAAAGCAATTGCTTTCATTAAATTTTTCATCTTAGGCGTATATGTTAATTTTATAAGATTCTTGGCTAAACTTGAACAATAACCATGAACTATTATACAAATTAAGAAAAAAATAACAGTATATAAATATAATGATCGATCAATCTAAGGATTATTCTAATGATCCCTCTTACAAGACACTAAAAAGAATTAGCGGTATTATGGATGAGGCTATCAAAATACCTGGAACACGGTTTACTGTGGGTGCAGATGCACTTATTGGATTTGTTCCTGTTGTAGGTGATACGGTCTCTGTAGCCATCTCAGGAATTGCCTTATTTACCGTTGCTAGGAACGGTTTACCCTACCGTTTAATTATGGCAATGGCATTTAATTTATTGATTGATTATTTGATTGGATTAGTACCTGCATTAGGGGATGTTTTGGATATTTTTTATAGAGCAAACCGAAACAATTTGAAACTTATTGAGGGATACTATGAGAAAAATCCTCAGGCGATAAATCAAGTCAATAAAAGTTCAACAGGTTTGATCGTTTTTACCGCTTTCATCTTTTTGATATTGACGGCAATAATTGTAACGATTGGCTACTTTGTGAAAAGTATTATTTGGCAAACGTTTGGTTGGAGCTAAAGATCCAACAAATATTCCACAAGTACATAAACGTTCGTATAAGGTTCTCTTTCATGAAATTTTAGATGAGAGAGAACTCCTCTTTCAAATACTTCTTCCATTTTTCTCGCTCTATTTATAGCCAAAGGTGTGGTCTCTTTTAACTGTTGATAGTTCTTCCCGTTCTTATGATACCTTGGCACATAATTCTGTTGAATATGTTTGATGACATTCCCACATTTTAAAAAGTGTTTGTTGACATCAAGGTCTTCGTAATGAAGCAAGAACCATATTTCAAAACATATATTTGATATGATCACTCGGATATCATTTTCCCCTGCCATCAATATCACTTCTTCGATATGTTTGTGGTAATCTCGATCAAAAACCAACCATATGGTTTCATAAGGATTTCCTTTGGTAAGTGCTCTTTTCTTTTTTATGATGGCTTCTCTCACCAATCCTAATGGAGAATGACTTTTTGGTTGATACACCTCCACATCAACAGCCGTTAAATACCGTTTTTTTGAGGCATCCTGCTTTAAACTATTAAAATAGTTCGGTTCTGTTTTTGCTCCCTCGCAGAGGATCAAAACTCTTTGCCTTAACGCTCTGGTTTTATCTCTTCTCCTATTCCTCATTATCACCTCCTACATTAAAATCGAAATCCAAACCAAACGGATTAATTGCTGGCGTGCCTCCAAATTTCCCGGTTAAATACCATTCCTCCAAAGGCAATTCTTTCTTTAAATTGGGTACATCAGAAACAGAAGATATTTCGGTAATCCCTTCCTCTGATCTCTCTGAAATGAAAACCTGATCAAAACGAAATAAGTCGTTATTTAATAAAGAAGCATCATGAGTAGAGAAAATAAGTTGTGCCCTTTTTGGATTCGTTCTAGGATTATGAAACAGCTTGATCAATGCTCTTGTCAAGTGAGGATGCATACTCTGATCCAACTCATCTATAGCTAATGTGTCCCCTGCTTCTAATACTCTTAAAATTAACCCTCCTAAAGCCACTAGTTTTCTTGTGCCTATGGATTCCTCTTTTAAATCAAATAATATGGGTTGATCGTCTTCTGAATCTTCAGAATGATGGATTGTTTTGATTTGAAACCTTCTCCGGCCTTCAAATAGTCCCATCATTTCCGAATCTTCCTGAACAACATCAATTCCTTTGATACCAGTATCGGCATTATTGACCAATTGTGTTAAATTATTGAGAAATCGTCCTGTTTCGTCGTTATTAATATGCTTGGCGATACCTTGCAAGAGAGCATCATCGTACACTGATTTATATAAGATATAGGCTCTTAAATGACTTTTAAAAAAGCCCCAAGGAGCTTCTAATTGTTGTAAACCTAATTGGGCACCTTTAGCCAATAGTAACTGATAGGGCATCACATGACGGGCAATCGACTGCTTATCCCCTTTCATTTTTTTACCAAAAACGACAGGCATATTTTCAGTTCTCTCAAACAATTTGACCCTTCTTTGTTTTGGATAGGAATACAATGCTTCTCTTGTGATACTTTCGGCATCCCTAGATAGTTCATATTCGTATTGAACGCCGTCTAAGGCGATAAATCGGATATAAAATTCTGTGGGCAGTTCTCTTGATAATCGATCTAATCTGAAAGGAACATAGGCTTTTGCTCCTTCTCCAATGGCACTATCATGACCTTCCTGAACCATCACAGATAGTGCTTCTAACGCTCTTAATAAATTACTTTTTCCTGATGCATTTGCCCCAAAAACAACTGCTGAAGCTAATGTTTCTGTCTGTGGGTAATTTTTATGCATCAGCAACCTGTTCTCACATGTGTGTTTTCTTACTCTTGAGGAAGGTAATAGCGATAGTACTTGTTCGTTTTTGATTGACCTAAAGTTGGTCACAGAAAATTCGATTAACATATGTCTCTAGGGTTGTTGATATGCTTCATCGAATATACAAAAAATAAAGGGGATTGTTGCCTTTAGGAATACCCATGATTAAAATCATGGGATAGAAAAATATCGATTTTTTAAAGACTAAAGTCTTAAAAAAATTGTGTTACAACCTTATTTTGGTAACACTTTAGTGTGATCAAAATCAATATAAAAAAACCCACGATTTCAATCGTGGGTTAGTTATATCTTGATGAACTACATGATGTTTTACAACATCATATAATAAATTCCTTATACCAATTCTCCTAATAAAGTACCACCCGTACAATCGTGAACTTTCACCATTGCATAAGTGCCAATTTGAGCATCTCCTTTAGGGAAAACGATCACCTTATTGGCTGAGTTTCTACCTTGGAAATGTTCGTTCGAACGTTTAGAATAACCTTCGATCAATACTTTTTGCGTCTGCCCAACATTCAGTGCATTACGCTCTGCAGCGTGCTGACGTTGTAATGTTACGACTTCTTGAAGACGACGTTTTTTCACTTCCAATGGAATATCGTCTTCTAGTTTTTTCTCTGCTAAAGTACCCGGACGTTCCGAATAGAAGAACATGTAACTGAAATCGAATTTTACATATTCCATTAACGATAAAGTATCTTGGTGTTCTTCTTCTGTTTCAGAACAGAAACCTGTAATCATATCAGAAGAGACACCACATTCGTCGCCGAATATTTCTCTAATTTTATCGATTCTATTGATGTACCATTCTCTTGTATAGGTACGGTTCATCAAATCCAATACTCTTGTGTTACCCGACTGTACCGGAAGGTGAATAAACTTACAGATGTTTTCATACTTCTTCATTGTATAAAGTACCTCATCTGTAATATCCTTAGGGTGAGATGTCGAGAAACGAACACGTAGATCTGGAGAAACTTGTGCAACCATTTCTAATAGGTTGGCAAAGTTCACTACCTCTTCTATTTCGTCGGTTTTCTCTTTCTTCTCTAATCGAGCTTTATTATTTTCTTCGTCCGACCATTTGTAAGAATCAACATTCTGACCTAACAGTGTTACTTCTTTATATCCTTGATCGAACAATTCTTGTGCTTCTTTTACAATAGAATGCGGATCTCTAGAACGTTCTCTACCTCTAGTAAATGGCACAACACAGAAAGTACACATGTTGTCGCAACCTCTCATTATGGAGATCATTGCAGTAATACCATTCGAGTTTAGACGTACTGGAGCAATATCAGCGTATGTTTCGTCTCTCGACAAGAATACGTTGACACCTTTATCGCCTTCATCTACATCGCCCACTAATTTTGGAAGGTCACGGTAAGAATCGGGTCCAGCCACGATATCTACCATTTTCTCTTCTTCTAAAAGCTGTGTTTTCAAACGTTCGGCCATACAACCAAGAACACCGATAATCATACCCGGCTTTCTTTTCTTGATTTTATTAAAAACCGTCAGTCTTTTTCTTACCGTTTGTTCTGCTTTTTCACGAATAGAACACGTATTTAAGAAAACAAGATCTGCTTCCTCTACATCCTTTGTGGTACCAAAGTTATTTTCTTGCATTACTGAAGCCACAATCTCCGAATCAGAGAAGTTCATTTGACAACCGTAACTCTCGATGTAAAGTTTACGCTGACCTTCTTTGGCCGTATCTTCTGTGACTTTTACTTCACAAGAAACCGCTTTTTGATCAATATCATCTCCTACAAGATTGATATCCTTAATTAAATCGCTCATTACTTTAGGAATTTAAGACAGAAGGTTGAGGATTTTCAGTCCTCCTATTTCTGAGCTTAATGATTCATTATTTGTTAAACGAGGACAATTCTTTTGATGCGTTCCGAATCGACATCAAATACTCGCCCTGCCAATAAGTGTTTGACTTGCAAAAGTAATACATCAAATAATAATCGGCAATAATGTTTAGAATTGATTGGTTTTCAAGCGTCTATCAAATAACTACTTCAGCAAGTTTGCCTCATTTATTATAGGTCTAAAATTCACCCAATTAAGGGGTATATTTGTCAATAAATGCGAATTGATGTAACCTTTTGATATGTACATACAATAAATTAGTTAACATTGATTAACGAGGTTGATAATATAGTGTAAATTGAACAATTTGTGTATGCTTAACTATGATTTAAATAAATCGATCAAAGTCAATTATTATGAACCTCGAATTGACTTAAACTACTGAATTTAAACTTTACTAATCACTTGACTTCTATAAATAGAAACATATTATTATTGTGTGCGGTTATACTTCCAAATTTACTTCACGCACAATTACATAGGATGAACCTTCATGCATGGCCTACACATCATGCCCCAAAAGTGGATGGTGTTTTGGATGATGAGGTGTGGAAGGATCCTTTAAATATGACGAATCTGACGGCTAGTTTAAATGGACATTACTTAAACGATGACGAGTCTGAAAAATATTACTATGAAGGTCATTTTACTCAAAACTGGCCGAATAACAACGAAAAATCGTCTCAAAAAACAAGAGTGCAAGTTGCTTATGATGACTATGCTATTTACATCATGGCACAAATGTATGATACATCCCCTGACTCTATCCGAACCAATTTAGGTGGACGTGATTCTGGATCGGGTGCTGCAGATTCTTTTATTGTTTCTTTTGATACTTATAACAAACAACAAGACTGTTTTGAGTTTGAAGTGACTGCCTCAGGAGTACAATCTGATAGAATTCGTGGTACCTCTGGTTGGGACGGCAACTGGAACGAAGTATGGTCTTCTGCAGTTCAGAAAAATGAAGAGGGTTGGGCATGTGAAATTGCCATTCCTTATAGAGCATTGAGAATGCCTAATGCTAAAGAACAAGTTTGGGGTATCAACTTTGGACGTGTCATTCGCAGATATAACGAAACTTCTTTTTGGAATAATGTTGATGCTGAAAAACAAGGTTATGTAAATCAGTTTGGGTCTTTAAGAGGATTATACGATATCAAACCTCCTTTACGTTTAACGTTATCTCCTTATATAAGTAATGTTGTAGTTGGTAAGCAAGGTTCTTCTAAAGTAGCCAATACATTTTCTGGTGGAGCCGATCTTAAATTGGGTTTGGGACAAAGCTTTACCTTAGACGTAAGTTTAGTACCTGATTTTTCTCAAGTACAAGCGGACAACGAGGTACTTAACCTTTCAGCGTTTGAAGTGAGGTTTGGTGAATTCCGTAACTTCTTTACTCAAGGTACTACAATATTCAACCGCTGGAATCAGTTTTATTCTAGGAGAATTGGACAAAATCACATTGCTCCATCTGATGATCTCCTGAGAGAAAACGAAGAGTACAGATATAAACCTACAGATGCACCTTTGATCAATTCTATCAAATTAACTGGTAGAACTGAAAAAGGCCTTGGGGTTGGTATTCTTAATTCAGTTACCAATTCTACTTTTGGTATTATAGAAGATACATTATCGGGTACAACAAGAACTGTTGATGCCGATCCTGTCACCAACTTTAATATTCTGGCTATCGATCAGAACCTTCCTAATAACTCAACTATTGGTATTATCAATACAAACGTTTATAGAGGTGAAGGATACAAAAATTCCAATGTCACAACGGCTCATACGAATTTATACGATAGAAATAATCGTTTTCAATTTAGAGCTATGGGTGCTTTAAGTCAGGAATTCTTTGCTGATGAAGTGAATGAACAAGGTGTTACTACAGAAAATGCACATACAGTGTTAGGACATCGATTTGATATCGCACATGCTAAAGTTTCTGGTAATTGGAGATATTGGCTATCTACAAATGTGGAATCAGATACATACAATCCGAATGACTTAGGCTTTAATGGATCGAACAATGCCATGAACTTCCGTGCAAATACCCAATGGAATCAGTTTAAAGCAAGAGGCATTTATCAAAGATTTTGGGGTAGAATTGGTTACGACGAAGATTATTTATACAACCCTCAAGTTTTTACAAAAAGACGTGTTTGGGTGGATGGTGATATGCTTTTCAAGAACTTTTGGAGTGTTTATGCTAACGCCTCAATTACTCCAGGTATGAGTTACGATTACTTTGATCCTAGGGAAGAAGGGTACCGTTTTAAACGTTATCAATCTCATGATGCCGGCGTGACAGTAAGTTCAAACGGTAGTAAAAAATATTCTATCAGTATTAGAGCCTCTGTATGGCAAAGACCAGAGTTTAATCAGCTTGATGATTATTACAGATATGGACAAACATATAGAGTAAATGATAAACTCGATCTGAATCATCAAATTTCTTGGAATAAGCAAAGAAATGAAAAAGGGTATGCCACTACATTAAAAGATGAAAACGATGATGTAGAATCTGTTATTTATGGCGACCGTGAAGTAAAGACTTTAGAAAATAATTTCTGGACTTCTTACATCTTCAACCCTAAAATGTTCTTGACTTTCAGATTGAGACATTACTGGAGAAGAGTAAATTATAACCACTTCTACGACTTATCGAAAGAAGGAGATTTATTCCCAACCGAATACGATGACATCAATGAGGATGGAGAAAAAGAACACGATGCCAACTATAACAACTTTAATGTTGAACTTACTTATAGCTGGGAGTTCTTGCCAGGTAGTTTTGTTACTGCTATGTGGAGAAATCAGTTAGGACATAATACTCACAACTCTCATTATAATTTCAGAGAGAACATCGATGAACTTTGGAGAGAACCTCAAGTAAATACTTTATCTGTAAGACTAATGTATTTCTTGGATTACCAACAGGTGAAGAAGGGATTAAAGAGAATGTAATTTTATCGCGTAAAATTATATACACAACAGCCTCAGATTTCTCTGAGGCTGTTTTTTTATATCAAATACTTAGTACACAATTAAAAAGAAATTCCTTGCGTTAAAAAACATGCAAAATAAATCATATTTGGTGTAATATCGTACAAAATATCCCCTCACGGCATCATAATGATAAGTGTGTATATATCATTTCACTAGTTTTGATCCATATCAATTATTACTCAACAAAGGAAATGATGAATTACTCATTTAATGATTTAAGCAATAAAGTTACCGTTATCACAGGTGGAGCTGGCGTTATAGGTAAAAGTATTTGTACTGCTTTGGCCGCGTGTAAAGCCAAATTAGCTATTGTGGATTTGAACCTTGATAATGCAAAAGCACTAGCAGATCAACTTCAAGAAGAACATGGTATTGAAGCTATCGGAGTCGCTGCCAATGTATTGAATAAAGAGAGTTTGAATACAGCTAAAAAAGAGATTAATGAAGCTCTTGGTTCCATCGATATCTTGATCAATGGAGCTGGCGGCAATCACCCAAAAGCTACTACTCAAGTAGAGCAAATGGTTTCTGATGAATTGGAGGGATCTTTCTTCGATCTCGATACAGAAGGGTTTGATTTTGTATTTGACCTTAACTTTAAAGGTACTTTACTCCCAACAATGGTTTTCAGTAAAGACATGATTGGCAAAGAAAACAAAGGGGTTATTCTTAATATCTCTTCAATGAATGCCTTTAAGCCATTAACAAAAATTCCTGCTTATTCTGCAGCGAAAGCATCTATCAATAATTTCACGGAATGGTTGGCTACTCATTTGGCCCCTCAAAATGTAAGGGTAAATAGTTTAGCTCCTGGATTCTTTATTACAGATCAGAATAGATTTTTGGTGACTAAAGAAGATGGATCATTTACAGAAAGAGGGCAGAAAATAATGAACGGTACACCTATGGGGAAATTTGGAGAGCCAGACGATATTCAGGGTACGGTACTTTATTTATGTTCAGATATTTCATCGTTCGTAACGGGTATTTGTATCCCTGTCGATGGTGGTTATAATTGTTTCAGTGGAGTTTAAAGAATTAGTATATGCAAGGATTAGAACAAACTTGGAGATGGTATGGTCCCAACGATCCGGTAAGTCTTTCGGACATCAAACAGTCTGGTGCTACTGGTATTGTTACTGCTTTACATCATATACCTAACGGTGAAGTATGGACTGTAGAAGAAATCAATAAAAGGAAATCTGAAGTAGAAGCTTACGGATTAACTTGGTCAGTTGTAGAAAGTGTACCTGTTCATGAGGACATCAAAAAAAACAACAGGGAACTATCAACTTTATATTGATTACTACAAACAAAGCATTCAAAATTTAGCTGAATGTGGTATCGATACCGTCTGCTACAACTTTATGCCTGTATTGGATTGGACGAGAACCAACCTTTCTTATAAAGTAGAAGATGGATCGGAAGCGCTTCGTTTTGATGTGGCTGAATTTGCAGCTTTCGAGATCTTCCTTCTGAAAAGACCTAATGCTGAAAAAGATTATCCGGAAACGATAGTTATCAAAGCAAAAGAAGCTTTTGATAACATGACGGAAGATAAGAAAACAGAATTAGTTCAAAATATTATTGCCGGTCTGCCAGGTGCGGAGGAAGGTTATACACTAGAGCAATTCCAAAATGTATTGGATGAGTATAAGAATATTAGTGCCGATACGTTAAGAGAAAATCTAAAAAGTTTTTTAAATGAGATTGTTACTGTTGCCGAGAATGCAGGAGTAGCATTGGCAATTCACCCCGACGACCCTCCATATCCAATCTTAGGTCTTCCAAGAGTAGTAAGCACAGAAGCTGATGTAGAATGGTTGATGAATGCCGTACCGTCTAGGTTCAATGGTATCACCTTCTGTTCTGGAAGTTATGGAGTAAGAGGTGATAATAACTTAGAAAGTATTGCCAGCCGATTTGCAGATCGCATTCATTTTGTTCATTTGAGAGCAACAAAAAGAGACCGCGAAGGGAACTTCTATGAAGCCAATCATTTAGAAGGTGACGTGGACATGTATGCCTTGCTCATGATCCTTATGAAAGAGAAACATAGAAGAGTTTCTGCCAATTATATAGCTCCAAGAATGCCTGTTCGCCCTGATCATGGTCACAAAATGCTGGACGATCTACACAAGAAAACCAACCCTGGATACTCTGGAATTGGTCGTCTTAGAGGTTTAGCAGAATTGAGAGGTATTATGTATGCTATCACTTCGGCTACAAAAAAATAATATAAATGGAAGGTAGTAAGTCCATAGGAATTAAAGAAATCGCAACTATGGCCAAAGTTTCTGTTGGTACGGTTGACAGAGTGCTTCACAATAGAGGAAGAGTGTCTGAAGCCACAAAGGAAAAAATTGAAAGGTTACTTTCTGAACATGGTTATAGATATAAAAAATCCATTTTACACACTTACGCTATTGGTATTTTACTCCCCTCTCCCTCTATTAATCCCTATTGGGCCTTACCACTTAAAGGACTGTTAGATCAAGCCAAAGAATTTAAAGGAAGCTTGATTAAAGTGGAAGAATTTCTTTTTGATTATAACAGTCCTAGTGATTACCTCGCTAAAAGTGAAGAATTAGTTTCCAAAGACATCGATGGCATCATTATCCATCCACTCTTTAGACAGGAGACATATCAGATAATTAGAAAAGTTAGAGAACGAAATATACCTTTTGCGTTTTTGGACGTCAATATTCCAGAATTAGAACCTACCTTTTTTGTTTGTCAAGACGCCAAAAATTGTGGTGGTCTAGCGGGGAGGTTAATAAGTTTGGGAATCCATCAGGATGATCAGATATGGATTATCAATTTATCATCACAGAATGATCATTCTACTACTTACTTAAGAGAAATTGGTGCAATAAATACGCTAAAAACATATATCTCAAGCCCTCAGCAGATACATGTTTTAGATATTGATCCGAATATAAATAACGAAGAAATGCTTACTATTTTTAAAAGCAACATCGATAAACACAAAACACCTTCGAGAATTTATGTGACCAATTCGAAAATTAGTAGAATTTATAATGTGTTTCAGAAACTGAAGATTGAAGATAGAGTGATCATGATTGGCCATGATCCTCTTGAAGAAAATATCGACCTTCTGAATAACGACAAAATTGATTTCTTGATTACACAAGACAGTAAAAAACAAGGAGCATTGGTCTTAAAAAGACTTCATGATTACCTTGTTTATAAAAAGCTTGATCAAAAAGAAACACATATTTGTTCGAATGTCTATTCCAAAGAGAATATCAATACGTTAAGCGACTTTTAGAATTAAAAAACTTCCACTTTTAGCATAGTAATTACCTTCCCAAACCTAAAATCCAAGATTTAACCATAAATACACATTCTTATGTTTATTCACGATGATTTTCTTTTAGAAAGTACTACTGCATCGAAGCTCTATCATGAATTCGCTAAAGAGCAACCTATTATCGATTACCACAGTCATTTATCTCCAAAAGATATTGCCGAAAACCGTCAGTTCGATAATATCGGAGCCGCTTGGTTGGAAGGTGAACATTATAAATGGCGTGCAATGAGAGCTGCTGGCGTTCAAGAAAAATACATTACAGGCAATGCCGATAATAAAGAGAAGTTTCTTCAATGGGCGGAAACCGTACCAAAAACGCTAAGAAATCCTTTATTTCATTGGACTCACCTGGAGTTAAAAAGATATTTTGATATTGACGATTACTTGAATAAAGATTCTGCTGAAACTATTTATCAAGCAACGTCTGAACTACTTAAAAACAATCCCAATTTTTCTACTAACGGCTTACTTAAAACTATGAAGGTTAAGATTGTTTGTACTACAGATGATCCAATTGATTCACTTCAATACCACAAAATAAACAACTTAAACAATCACGATATCAAGATCTATCCGACGTGGCGACCTGATCAAGCAATTTATATTGAGAAAGGAGAAGCCTTTGTAGATTATATTTATCGATTGGGTAAATCGGCTGATATTAAAATCAATACTTTTGATGATTTAAAAGAAGCTTTACTCAAAAGAATGGATCATTTTGAGGAACACGGATGTGTGATTTCTGATCACGGGTTTAAATCACTTCCTTTAGGAAAAATTAATGAGCGATTGGCCGATAATGTTCTTAAAAGAGCATTGAATGGGAATACACTTTCTGATGCAGATTTTGCCGACTATCAGTCTACTTTAATGGATTTTCTTGGTAAAGAGTATGCGCAACGAAATTGGGTGATGCAACTACACCTAGGTGTGATCCGAAATAATTCCAAAAGACAATTCCTCGCTTTAGGTGCTGACACAGGTTTTGATTCTATCAGTGATGCCTCACAAGCCGATGGTATTGCCCAACTATTTAGCACTCTCGATGAAAACGATGAACTACCTAAAACGATAGTTTACAATCTTAACCCTGCCGACAATTATATGATTGCCACTATGGTGGGTAACTTTCAAGATGGCAGTATTTCTGGCAAAATTCAGATGGGTTCTAGATGGTGGTTCTTGGATCAAAAAGAAGGGATGGAAATGCAAATGAACTCCTTATCCAATCTAGGTTTATTATCTCAATTTGTAGGTATGTTAACGGATTCTAGAAGCTTTTTTATCCTTCCCTAGACATGAGTATTTCAGAAGAACACTTTGCAATTTATTAGGGAATGAAATGGAAAAGGGATTACTACCTAACGATCTAAATTGGATTGGAGGTATGGTGAAAGATATTTGTTATGGCAACATCAAAAACTTTGCTTTCATGGATAAAGTCTCCACTCTTGAGGTATAGATTTAATACTATTCATTTCCAGATTAGTTGAAAAAATCTAAGAATAGATACACAGAAGACTCGTTTATATTTGCACTTTATTTCGTTATTTAAGTTTAATCAGAAATTTTAACTTGCCTTATTCATCAATTTGATGAGGAAATAAAAATTATTCAATATTTTAGGGCATTAATTTACACTTAATGATAAGTGGTCTAATTAATTACTACACAATAGAGCAGTTTATGGAACAACTTAAGATGCTCTGATCAGCATTATCTGTCTCTAATTAACGAAGGAAAATGAATATAAGCGGAACGATGAACGAGTCTTCTACCATATCACTTAGCGTGTGCAAGAGATCCAAGAAATTACTATCCCTTTTGGGTGAGGATCTCCACGAAAAAGAAGATGTATTGTCATTAGCATTATTAAGTGCTATTGCCGGGGAAAGTATTTTCATGCTAGGCCCTCCAGGTGTTGGAAAAAGTATGATCGCCCGCCGTCTAAAATATGCTTTTAAAGGTGGAGATTCGTTTGAGTATTTGATGAACCGTTTCAGTACCCCTGATGAAATCTTCGGTCCTATTTCCATATCAAAATTAAGTAAAGAGGATAAATACGAACGTCTTACAGACAATTATCTTCCTGGTTCTTCGGTTGTTTTCCTTGATGAAATCTGGAAAGCGGGTCCATCCATTCAAAATGCACTTCTTACCGTTCTCAATGAGAAAGTATTTAGAAATGGTGAACAAGAAATCGAAGTAAAAGTTCACGCTCTTTTATCGGCATCCAATGAACTTCCTGCTAAAGGAGAGGGTTTAGAGGCTATATGGGACCGTTTCTTAGTACGTGTTTATGTTGATAGAATCATCGACGAACAAAAATTTTTCGATATGATTACTTCTTCTAAACTGAAATTACCGGTAGTAAGAGAAGAATTAAAATTCGACGAAAAGGAAGTTGATTCTTGGAGTCCGATCATTGATTCTTTAAAAGTACCTACCGAAGTATTAAGTGTTATTTCTATCATCAGAAAGTACATAGAAAGATACAATCAATCAACAGGACCTGAGCCGGAAAATAACATCTATGTTTCCGACCGTCGTTGGCATAAGATTGTCCGATTGCTTCGTACATCAGCATTTATGAATGGCCGTCAGAGAGTCGATTTATCTGATTGTTTCTTAATTGCCAATTGTATTTGGCATACACCTAATCAAATCGATATGGTGAGACAATGGGTTACTCGTGCCGTTCAAAAATACGGTTGGAGCGCGAAATACAGCATGGAAACAGTAAAATCTCAATTAGAGACTTTCGAAAGAGATGTGGAAAGCAAAACAAAGGAGGAAAAAGAACTTTATGTTGAGGCTCCTACTATTGTAGATGGTGAATACTACCTTATCGAAGGATTCAGCAGCATGAACAATCGTATTCTTGCCGATGACTTTGAAATGATGGGTAGAGGTACCAACGAGTTGATGCTTTACACTTCTACAGGACGTAACGAAGCCTTTACAGTTGGTAGAATTTCTGATACCGAAATCGAAGTCCGTATCGGTCACGATTATCATAAATATAAATTGAAGTCTGCAAAAGAACATAAGATTGGTCGAGTAGCCATGAATGTTTCTGATGATGTAAAAAATCAATTAAATAAAGAAGCAGACCTTCTATTAAATTATCTCGATAAGATCTCACACGAAATCGAAGATGTGAGAGTAAGTAGAGAAGAAGGGGTAGGTAAAAATATCTTCCTTTCTGAAAACTGGCGTTCACTTATCGACGAATCATTAAATGACCTTTGGAAGCAGGTGTTGAACTACAAGCTGACAACGGAAAAACTAAAACGTAGCTATGGAGGTTAAATCTTCCTTTGATCGTATTGAAAAATTCAAAATGTTCTCTGCCTTGGGTGAAACCGAGGACAGAGAAGTTTTGGCTAAATACTTAACAGAAATTGCTAGAGGACATGAGCCTGAAATGCTCAACTCTACTTTTTCTGATATGGCTTTGGGGTACAAACACATTATTGATGATGTACTTGAGACTCCCGGCCTCAATGAGTCTTTACAAAGACATGCTTCTTTGAGAGAATATGTAGTGAAGGAATTGGTCAATCATATCGAGGCCATTGCCGAAACAACCAACGAACCTCCTCAGATAGATAAGCAACGAAAGAAGTTAAGCCTTCCTTTTGGTATGCGTTCTGGTAAAGCCAATGGCGATAAAGGACGTAAAGGACAAAGCATGGTTTCTAAAATGGTGGAAACGATGCGTAAAATCTTGGGTGGTAAAACACAAAAGAAGCAAGACGACCTTATCAAAAAACTATCTGATAATGCCGCTAAATTCGATAAATCCCAAAATATGATTAGTCAGTTGATGGATCATCTTGGGTTGGGTTTCGAAAAAGCAAAAGGACGTTGGCAGTCTACTGGATTCGAAGTTTTAACACAGTACGAACGTCTTTTAGAAGACGAAGAAATGCTGAAAGAATTGGTCGATCTTTTAGGCCGCTATGCTAGTGCCGAACTGGAAGAGGAAAGAGAGCAACTGGAAGAAATTGCTATTCGACCATACAGAAAAACAGTAACGCATGGTAAAGAATCGCTTACAGGTATTCATGAAAGCAACGATTTATCTCAAATTCTCCCATCAGAAGCCGCTTTTCTAGGGAAGGAAGAAACGGAAATCATTTTCTATAAAAAATTCATCGAACGTAAACTTCAAACTTTCGAACTGAAAGCTGAAGAACAGCAAAAAAAGAACAATGATGAGGGAAAAGAGACCGTAAAATCGACGACAAAAGAAGATGTTGCTGGCCCTGTGGTTCTTTGTATTGATACAAGTGCATCGATGTTAGGAAAGCCGGAACAGATTGCCAAAACGCTTTGTTTTGCCATTATGAAAATGGCTTTAGAAAGTAAACGTAAGTGTATCTTATTTTCTTTTGGTGCCACTGAAGAAGAAATCGAAAAAATTGATTTAAGTAATCTTCATGAAGGTTTAGAGCCATTAATTAAATTCTTATCAATGTCGTTTAGAGCAGGAACTAACGCAGGTCCTGCCCTATCAGCTGCCATAGAAGCAATGCAATCCGACGACTACAGTAATGCTGATTTGGTACTCATTACGGATGGTAAGATTCCTCCTTTTGAAACCTCTTTACTTCATAAACAACGTAAAGCACAATCAAAAGGATCTCGATTTTTTAGCGTAACATTTGGACCAGAAAATCCTCCAGAATTAAAATCGTTTGATTTAGTTTGGAAGTACCGAGCAAGTAATAAAAACAGCTTGGCAGAGTTTGCTAAAAAGTTGAAGGAACTCAAAAGAGTAAAAAAGGATATATAAAAAGAAAGGACGCTGTATGACAACGTCCTTTTTTATATATGGATGAAAATTACGATGTAATTCTAATTATTCTACTATTACTTTTTTAATCACTTTGTTGCTACCATTAGCGATCTCAACAAAAATCATATGTTCTTGTGTATTCACTCTATAACTCATTTGATGATCCAAATCGAAGTGATCCATCTCTTTACCATCAATTGATAAAATTCTTACTGGAAGTGCTTCATCAGAAGCAGTAGAGATAGTGATATCACCTCCTCTATGCACTGGATCAGGAAAAACACTAACCATATTATCTAACGATTCATTTTGTCCTACAGTAACCATATCAAAAGTTTCTGACTGACCATCAAAATCAAATTGAGTCAATCTATAATACACTTTCTCATTTGTGTTGTTGATATGATCTTCTACTTCATAATCAACTCGAACATCGCTGTTACCTGCACCTTGAACTTCTTTAACTACTTCCCAATGTCTTGCATCGTAGCTTCTCTCTACAATAAATTTCTCTGAATTGATTTCTGTTGCAGTAGCCCAGGTTAAATCAACTTCTTTGTTGTTTTGTGTGGCTTTGAATGAGATGAGTTTGACTGGGAGGTTCAGTTCGTCATCATGTAACGCAAGAGTACCAAAATCTGATAATTCTTGATTTAGATGTACAAATCCATCATCTAATGATCTTAAAACGTTTCTATTACTTATAGTCGACCATTCCTGACCATTCCATCTAATAATCTCTAAGAATCCTCTTTTATTTTGTGGATAATTTGAATCATTTGCATAAAGATAAACCTCCACATTGGGCTTTTGTAAATCAGTACTATTTATAGTCCAATATTCTGGTGCATTTACATTTTGATTTGGATTATTAAACTGAGAATTTCTAGTGGGTTGATTAAAATACTGAGCAATATATTCATGTGACTGTCGATCACTTGTTTTCGAAATTTCTAAGGGTCGATAATTAGTACCATCTCCTATTGGAAATGTAAACTTAGAACTACCTATTCGTTTAACTTTTACGACTACATGGGAAAGATTCGAAGGTAAATGATGATGATCATAATCAGCTCCATTATCAAAAGTAAATACTTCGTTTCCAGTATTACCTTTTACAATACCTTTTTCGAAATAAGCTTCATCTAATATTGTAAAATTATCTTGAAGAACTATGTCTCCATCTGTTTTAAATCTGACATTACTATATTTCAATCCATTGGATTTTACTATGTGTTTATCAGCACCTGTAAATTCAATTATAGAATGTGATTCCATAACAACAGTTGAACGAAGTTCATTATTTAAAGACTTATGTAAATAAATGATTGTATTATCATTTAATGATAGCTTATTATAATTATGAATATCTCCTATATTCAATATTGTATGCCCATTTAAGATTAATTCACCACCAGGAAATACATTTATTGTTGCTCTATTTCCCCAAAGTTCAGTGGTGTTATCAAAAATTACTTTACCTCCATTTTGGATAGTCATATTTTGCCACAATGTAAATCCTGATCGACTATTTATATTGTTTTCGGTTTTTATAACACCTTTACCTTGAACATCAACCATTAAAGCTTTTATTTCGCTTCCCCCTGGTATTATCACATTATTATTTACATGTAGAAGATTAACTAAAATTTTTTTACCATTTGGCACTATAAAATCATTTTTTGCTGAATCTGGTATAGTCAATTCATGGTTAAAATCTTGATTTTGATCATGGTCAAAATCAGGTACAAAATTAGGTGTCCAGTTAAGCGGATTATAATAATCTGAATCCACTGATCCATTCCAAACAACACTATGAGATCTTTGTTGTTGGTTATTCTGACCCAAAACCCTAACCTGCACCAACACAAATAACAATAAAAACGCAATCGAATATTTAGGTGTAATTTTCATCGTAGTAATAAAAATATTTTTGAGAAATTTTATTTTCACTTTATTTAACTACTACTACTATAATTTGTTGTTTGAAAAGTAGGTATAGAAACACTTGATTAAACTTGTTAAAAGTTATTATCTAAAATCGGTTAAAATTAGCGGTGACATTTTAAATTGGGCATAAAAAAAGCGTTTAAAAACGCTATTCATTATCTTCTGAAGTGGAAGGCTGTTGTCTTACCTCATTGACTTTGTACAAACTAGCTTTCATTTTTCTTTCTAAGAAAGCATGAGGTTCTTTTTTTCTTGATACATACACAAAAGCAAGGTTTTCTACCTTGTCTAATGGAGAATCAATATTTAAAATTCCTTTATTTAGGCGATATACCTCTCTTAACTGCCTTTTGATTCTATTTCTATCAACAGCATGTTTAAAACCTCTCTTGGAGACCGAGAACAATACTTGAGGGGGGATAGATGCGTTTTCTACATCTGAGGAGAGAGAATAGTAGATTTTGAATGGAAAACAAAAAACAGACTGCCCATCCTTGAACATCTGCTCTATCTGACTTCTACTTTTAAGGTGTTCACTCTTTGGGAAGGTGGCACGATCGTATGTAGGTAAGTTCTTCTTTTCCATAATCTCATTTAAAAAAGGGCAAAAAAAAAGTGAAGGTCCGTCGCATTTGCTGCCGCCAGACCTCCAGCTCTTAACCTTTTTTGCGGGCTTCCGCGAAGTACCCGGAGGTACTTCGCAGAGACGCTAGATAAAAGCTGCTAGACACAAAGTGTCAATTATGCGTTAGCGGCAGCTTTTTGTTTTTTAGCAACTAGGCGCTCAGCTTTTTGCACTTGGCCTTTGTTGTAATTCAATTTCTCTTGATTTTTCAAGATTTTTTTTGCGATACGAGTTTTCATCACAATAATGTTTTAGTGTTCTGAAACACATCCTACTTTAGGATGCTAACTACGCCTTGTGTTTTCTAGAGTCAGAAACTGTAAGGCTCTTTCTTCCTTTTTTTCTTCTACTTGCAAGAACGTTACGTCCGTTTGCTGTAAGCATTCTTTGACGGAAACCGTGCTTGTTTTTTCTCTTGCGGTTCGAAGGTTGAAATGTTCTTTTCATCGTACTATGTAAGATTAGAATTTTTCGGCTTGCAAAAGTAAAAATACTATTGCAAAATGACAAGCTATTTTACTGTTAATACTGAATAAACAGAAAAACAACCATTGAATTTCAATCACATTAACATAATTGAGTATCAAAAGGTGCTTTTTTACTAACAATAAAACAACATCTAACCGTAATATTTCAATTAGAATATGGTGATTATCAACCGTTAAGATCACAATAACCTACTGCACATCAAATCACCGGCTGACAAAGGTAAGAATTAAGTTTTTAAATACTACATTTTGAGGTAATTATTTGTGGGAAATGTAGTTTTGATTAAGTTCATTAACAGGAAGATAGGGGGAAGGGGGAAGGTAGCAGGTAGCAGGTAGCAGGTAGCAAAGTTAACGCTCGGGTTTTTAGTTAGGAGTTAGGAGGTAGAAATTAGGAGTTGCTGAATTTACGCTCCTCATGACGCGGGCACAGGTTAGGAAACCAGTGCTAGTTATCAAAAAAAATCTTATTTAAACCCATACATCCACCCACGGACCACCTAACATTTCACGTTTTTCATTTTTAACTTTTCATTTTTCATTCTCCATCTTTGATGAAAAAAAGGCCACAATTTCTTGCAGCCTTTTCATTAAACTCATTAACTAGTTATTTAGAAACTGATAATTGCTCATCGATCTGATTAACGATTCTATAGAAATCTTCTGTGTTTTCTACGAAGTCGTAATCATCCATCTTAATTCTTAGTAGTGGACCTGTGTATTGGTCGATCCATTGATTATAAAGTACGTTGAGTCCTTTTAAATAATCTTCTGGGATAGTTTGTTCGTAAGACCTACCTCTTTTTTGAATTTGAGAGATCAGACGATCATAATCTGTATCTAGATAAATCAAAAGGTCTGGCTTTGGAAGTTGAGAAGACATACTTTTGAAAAGTTTCCAATACGATTCAAAATCACGGTCATCCATAATACCTGATGTGTGCAGGTTCTTGGCAAAGATATGAGCGTTTTCATCAAACGAACGGTCTTGGACAATTGACTTAGATGCATTTCTAAGATCAAGCATCTGTTGGAAGCTATTGTCTAAGAAACGAACCTGAGCATGAAAAGCCCAACGTTTCATATCATTGTAAAAATCTTCTAAATACGGATTATCGGCAGTACTTTCAAACTCTGGTATCCAGTTGAAATGTTCTGACAACATTTTTGTTAGTGTGGTCTTACCCGACCCAATATTCCCAGCAATGGCAATGTATTGCATTTTCTCAGTGAAGTCTTTTTTTGAAATGGTATTAATTAGGTGTATCCTATTTTAGGAATAGGTTACTAAAAAGCAGCAAAAAACGTGTGCTATATTCGATGGTACAACACACGTTTTCTTGATATAATTATGGTTATACTCTTGCTTTTTGAGCGTGTAATTCAGCATCAATACTACCGATAATTTGCTGAAGATGTTTTTCATTCTCCACAAAATCGATATCCTCCATATCAATCACTAACAATTTACCTTGATCATAGTTCGAGATCCACTCTTCGTAGTACTCATTCAAACCTGTAAGATAAGCTCTAGAGATACTTTGCTCGTATTCACGACCACGCTTACGGATGTGATCTAGTAATTGAGGAACTGAAGTTCTTAAATAAATTAATAGATCTGGTGCAGGTGCGTTTTCAGTTACTGAATTAAAAACGGCTTGGAAAGTTTCTGCATCACGGTCTGTTAAATGACCATCAGCATTCAACTGTCTAGCAAATATTTTAGCGTCCTCGTATAAAGAACGGTCTTGAATAATTGGTTGTTCTGTTCTAGACACCTCCATTACCTGACGGAAACGACTATTCAAGAAATATACTTGAAGAGGGAATGCCCAACGTGACATGTCCTCGTAAAAATCTTCTAAATATGGGTTATCATCGGCACTTTCGTAACGTGGTTCCCATCCAAAATGTGCTGCTAATTTCCCTGTAAGGGTAGTTTTACCACTACCGATATTTCCCGCTATTGCGATATACATTTTATTTCAGATTAGTTGTTAGTGAATTATACTAGTGATCCTGTTGGTGTCTTACGGATACGCATTGCAGATTCTATAGCAGAAGCAATACGCTCAAAATCTTTATCGTTAGCAACGAAATCGACATCATTTACATCTACGACAACCAATCCGCCTTTATCATAACTATCGATCCACTCTTCGTAAAGATCATTTAAGTTCTGAAGATATTCTGTTGGGATAGTTTTTTCGTAATCACGCCCTCTTTTCTCTATGTTTTGCTGAAGTTTTTCAACATCAGCTCTTAAATAGATTAATAGATGAGGAGCATTTGCTTTTGCTTCATACAACTTAGCCAATGCAGTGTAGTTCTCGAAATCTCTTTGATTAAGTACTCCAGATCTTCTTAAGTTCTCTGTGAATACGTAAGTACCTTCGTACAATGACCTGTCCTGAATTACAGGGTTATCGACTGTAGCATCTTTTACTTGCTCAAATCGGTGATTTAAAAAGTAGGTTTGTAAATGGAAAGACCATGTTTCCATATCTTGATAAAAGTCCTCTAAATATGGGTTATTGACAGTGCTTTCGTACAATGCTCTCCATCCAAATCGTTCGGAAAGTAGCCTAGTCAATGTTGTTTTTCCACAACCAATGTTTCCTGCTATAGCGATATACATGTAATTCTATTATAAAGACGTATGACGTGATTATTTTTAAAATTTGCTTGAGTGTAGTACTCAAATTTTGTGAGGTGCAAATATAGAATATTTGCTCCCATCAAAAAGATGATTTTGAAGAAAGTATGTTAATTTTACCAAGTATCTTTCTGTCTATTTCAAGACAAAATACAATAAGGCAAACATTCCTGCAATTAACAATGCTCGGATGATCACCGGTTTTCTTTCTGTTCTTCTATTACGAACCGAAGAAAAATCAATACTATCTTGAATATTTTTTACTGTTTTTTCTTTTTCCTCTTTTTCGTACTTTTCGTACAGAGCTTTATGCCTAGCCTCTCTTTCTTCTCTTTCAGCATCATAGTATCGGGTCGTAAAATCAAACTGTCTATGGGTTAACAGTTTAAACATCGTTGGCCTCTTCATATCTCTCTTTTTTATTTCTTGCAATCAAGCATATAAAATGCTGAATTTCAACATTTGGCCGTTAAAGAAAATCAATTAACGGCTATTACAAAAATACTGAAAATATGGTTTGGGAAAAAGAAAGAATCTATTATTTAGCAATTAAATATTGAAGTAATGAATAGGATAAAACGCATAGTTCTGCTGTTTTTATCAAAAAGTGACATTGAACACTGTTTTTTTCAAAGAGAAGAAACTACCAACATATTGATATAAAAGCCATACATTTTTTTTCAAATTATCACTTCACAGATACAAAATCACGCAATATTAGACTTTTTTATAATCCTTTATCTTAACGTATTTCCCTCAACGTTTTTATTTTATGTACGAACGTGTATTTTTGCAAGGGATTTTATAATATTTCCTTATTTACGCATCAATCGCACACCCAAAATGTGGTCGATGCTCTAAGACGAAAAACGAAAAATTATATATTAACAACAAAGTTATGTCAGCAACAAAATTTGATTTAATCGTAATAGGATCAGGTCCTGGTGGATACGTTGCCGCTATCCGTGCTTCTCAATTAGGTTTAAAAGTAGCCGTAGTAGAGAAAGCAGAAGTAGGTGGTATCTGCTTAAACTGGGGTTGTATCCCAACGAAAGCTTTACTAAAAAGTGGTCAGGTGTTCCAATACATCAACCATGCAAAAGACTTTGGTATTAATGTAGGTGAGGCAGCTGCCGATTTCCCTGCAATGGTACAAAGATCTCGTGGTGTGGCTGCTGGCATGAGTAAAGGTGTTGAGTTCTTGATTAAAAAGAATAAAATCGAGAAACTTCTTGGATTTGGTAAATTAGTTGGTCCTAAACAAGTAGAAGTTACAGACGCAGAAGGTAAAGCTACTGTTTACGACGCAGAACATATTGTTTTAGCTACGGGTGGTAGAGCAAAAGAACTTCCTCATATCAAAATTGATGGAGAGAAAGTAATTGGTTACCGTCAAGCAATGACACTTCCTGAGCAACCTAAGAAAATGGTGGTTATGGGATCTGGTGCAATCGGTGTTGAGTTTGCTTACTTCTATAACTCTATCGGTACAGAAGTAACTGTTGTAGAATACTTACCACGTATCGTACCTAACGAAGACGCTGATGTTTCTAAAGAATTAGAGCGTAACTTCAAAAAACAAGGAATTAAAGTGATGACTAACGCTGCTGTTCAAACAGTAGATACTTCTGGAGACGGTTGTAAAGTAGTGATCAAAGACAACAAGAAAGATAAAGAAACAACTATCGAGTGTGATGTTGTTCTTTCTGCAGTTGGTGTTGAAACTAACTTAGAAGGTATCGGTCTTGAGGAAGTAGGTGTTGCTCACGACAGAGGTAAAGTATTGATCAACGATTACTACCAAACTAACATTCCTTCAGTGTATGCAATCGGTGATATCGTTAAAGGTCCTGCTTTAGCACACGTTGCTTCTCACGAAGGTATTATCTGTGTTGAGAAAATCGCTGGTTTAACTCCTGAACCTATGAACTACGGTAACATCCCAGGCTGTACTTACACAGTTCCTGAAGTTGCTTCAGTAGGTATGACAGAAGAAATGGCGAAAGAAGCTGGTTATGAAGTGAAAGTGGGTAAATTCCCATTCTCTGCATCAGGAAAAGCTTCAGCTGCTGGTCATAAAGAAGGTTTCGTTAAAGTAATCTTTGATGCTAAATATGGTGAGTGGTTAGGATGTCACATGATTGGTTCTAACGTTACAGAAATGATTGCTGAGGCAGTTGTTGGACGTAAATTAGAAGTAACTGGACACGAAATCATCACTGCAGTTCACCCTCACCCAACATTATCCGAAGCGGTAATGGAGGCAGCTGCTCAAGCTTACGACGAGTGTATCCACTTGTAAGATTCGAAGAAGATATATTAATCTATATAAAAGTCACTGTTCCTTTTTTGGGACAGTGACTTTTTTTTATAATTTGAGATCCTTACTAAACCTTTTTTACCCTACACAATTACTCATTCACTCGTATGAAACTTATTATCGTCTCTACCCTTACCCTTTTTACATTTGCTCTTTATGGACAAAGTACTTCTTCTCATGCTTCAGAACAACAATGGAACGCGCTTAAATTGTATGCAACTGATGCCGATCAAAAAGAAGTGATCAATAATAAAATCAATGAATTGAATTTGCTCAAAGAACAACTTCATCATAGCGTTATTAGAGAACTTGAAGAGATCGAAACCCTAAGTATAAATTTACTACAAAACTTTGTGATCATAGAAGAGCACCTAAGAGAACATTTTTTCGAGATGGATCTTCATTATTTAGAGTACGAGCTCCAACATCACGATCATATAATGACAAAAGAAGAATGGGTCGAATTTCATACAGAGAAGATCAAAAAGTATAAAATATCACAGATTAACGACGAATTACCTCAGTATTATGATTGAAATCATATAATTAATACGTTTCAGTGTGATGGATATTCTATTTTATAAAAAATCTTAAATTAACTTTGCATTCGTCACAAGAACTCATTTCATAGAATGCGATTTATATTATCAGTATCCTTTATTACATTATTTAGCATTAGCCTGCTTGGGCAAAATGTTGATTCTACTAAAGTAGAAAAGACCACTTCTACAGCTATTGAAAAAACAGATTATCAAAAAACTGTAGATGTATTTAAGAGAGGTATCCGATTGGATCTAAACAAAGACAAAACTTCTTATTTCAAATTCATACTTGGTTTACAATCGTGGTGGAGATATGGGGAAACCAACCCTGGAACAATCAATAATGTTTCAAAAGAACCTATCGACCATTATTCGGATTTTGCCATGAGACGTATTCGTACGATGTTCTATTTAAATGTAGAAAACAAGTACTTATTATTTGCTCAAATTGGGGCAACATCAGACGGTACCTATTCTAACATTTTTCAAAACGTATACTTTCACGATTTCCAAGGTCAAATACGAATTGCTCCAAAAAATTACTTCGGTTCAGGTCTTCACTTTTGGCAAGGCCTTTCAAGACTTTCTAGAGTAGGTTCCAACAATTACCTTATTCTAGACAACCCAGGATTTAACTTCCCAGAAGTAAATAGAACAGATGCAATTGTTAGACAAATGGGATTTTTCTTTAGAGGGGTTACCCTTGGGAAATTAGGATATCAAGTTTCCTTAAACCAACCTTTAATTACGCCAGATGCAGGTGCACCAACAGTTGGAGGAAGACCAATGTCGAAAGAAGAAATGTTGGATTATGCCAACAGTAACACACCTCCTGCTGGAGTTCAAGAAGGAAACACTTATTTATTAAGACAAACCAACTACAACGTCAATGGTTATTTCTATTGGCAGTTTTGGGATATAGAATCACAATCTGTTTCTGGTGCTTCACAGATGAATTATTTTGGACAGAAACGTGTTTTCAACATTGGTGCTGGTTTCCAATACCAACCAGGTGGAACAGCTACTTATATTAAAGACGCTAACGGCGACTGGGGTTTACAAGAAAATGACATCACTAAAATTGCTGTAGATGCGTTTTTAAGTATGCCACTAGGACATAATGGTGGTGGAATTACTGCTTATGGTGTATTCTATAACTACCAATACGGTTCTAATTACTTAAGAACAGCCAATGTTTTAGGTGGTTTTGCAACTGGTGGAGATTCACCTCAAGGTGCTGGTTTTGCATCCTATTCTCATGGTACTGGTAATATTTTCCACACAGAAATTGGATACACATTACCTAAATCGATCTATAATTCTGAGAAAAAAATTCAACCATTCATAGGTTTCTCGTGGAAGGATCTAGAAGGATTGGATGAAGCTTCTTGGCATGGCGATTTTGGTGCAAACTGGGCAATTATTGGTCAGAATGTAAAAGTTTCTGCCGCTTATTCACTTCGCCCTGTATATATGATAAAAGACAGCAAGAATGTTGTTGACCATCATGCTGGGTTATTTGTAGCCCAACTTCAATTAAGAATCTGATATTCAATTGAGATATATCTAATTACCTCCGGGTATAAATTTTCGTTTTCCAAAAAAAAACACCAACTGTTCTGTTGGTGTTTTTTTATATATAATTGATGAAACCAAAATTATTTTTTCCTAGGTTTCTTATAAATCGGCACTGTACTACAAGGCTCCCCAAACATAATTGTCTTGGCAACAGGTCTCAATTTCTCTGTAATTTTTACATAAGCTGATGTTGGAACAGCTTCCTTGCTACATCCTTTGATCACTATCGGTTTATCCTCAAATTCATTGATATCCAAAGCGTCAATGGCCTTCTCAAAAATACTTTCCTCCAAACGTTCTAAATCTCCAAAAACAATCGTCTCGGCATATTTTTCAAAACGTGTGGTCAGCAACATATAAGCCCAAGTAGGAATAATGGCATCTACAGAACAGGTAATTGCAACATGCTTTCCTTCGTATGTAGACCAATCGTGTTCTTTTAAGAATAGTCTAAAATCTTTTTCGCGTAACACAATTCCCTGAAAAAGCTGATCTTTTATATCAAATAACACTCTTTCTCCCTGTGGTTTAATTTCTTCAAGATCTAAAGAAACAAGGGCACTCTGAGCGACTCTATTTACAATTTCATCCATGTTTAAAAAGTTTTCTTATTAAACTGATTTACGAAGACAAAGTTACAAGTTTATATCTACTATTTTAATTCTTTCAGATAGAAATCGTTCACTAACGACTCCCCACTAAACTGATATTTAAACCTTGCCAAGCCTTCGTTTAAGTATTTCCCATCCTCTTCACAAGAGTGACCAAAATCGATATATTCTTTCTCACAATCTCTGATCATCTGCATAAAAACAGCATCAAGTACTTTGTATTTTCTACCTTCTATAGAATTGACCGAATACTGTACTTTGCAAACATTCGGAGTAAGAAATAATAAAGTGCCACTCATCATTTTTCCTCCTTTAAACCCTCCTATCAATTTTATTTGATCAGGAAATAATGATTTTAGATATATCAATTCCTCCAAAGAATGCGTTGGTGTCACATTATGTCGGTTCGTTAAATTCTCATTCAACATTGTCCAAAATGCTTCAAAGTCATCACAAGCTTTAATTTCAATATCATTCGATAAGGCTATTCTTTCATTCTTTCTCCTGCTTCTATCAGCCGCAATCTGACGATCAATTTTTATTACCCCACTCAAATCCCTTCTTATCAATTGCCATGAATTTTTAAATAGAGCATAGACGTCTTCCTCACCTTGTTCGGTTTTGTAGATATATGGAGTTACTTTATAAATGATTTTTTGAACATCATGTACTAGACAATAACGCTCTATTTCAGAAAGTATATCAATGATTTTTTGAACAAAGGTTCTTGGCTTGTACAAAAGTCCACCAAAAGTTAGACCCGCATGAGAACTCACCACTCCCTCATTTAAAGTAGCAGGAAATAAGGCTACAATTTGATTCGTTTGATTTCTGATGATGAGAGAATAATCAATAAATCTGTCTTTATGATATTCAATAAAGTCACGAGTAAAAAAAAAGTGTTGTTGCATACATTTCATCACAAAAGTATTCCACTCCGCCCTATTCTCTTGATGATACCTTTCTACTTTATATGTTTCCACTTTTATATGATCGAAAAAATGATGCTTTTACCCAATTTCAAACATGGGGATTAACTACTTTTTAAAATGAGATTCTTCTCAGAAATAAATATAAACACCGTTTTAAAAATAATTCTACTTCTCTAGAAAATAGCGTTAAATTCTTCCTAAGAAACTGATGTAAATATCTAATTTATGTTTAATAAATACATTAAGGAATCAAATTTGTATATTTATAACTTAATACTGCTTTTGCATTCTGAAATAAAAAAATTATTTCAGAATGAACATCTAAGTGATTTTTTACTACTATTCAATGCGTTTCTTTTTTACGATAATAGCAATATGTTTTTCTTACATCTTATTCGCTCAACAAGATGTACAACAGGCTAAGAAAAAAATAGCCCAGACTTCTGCTATTCTCAAAAATACAACAGAACAAAAAGAAACTTCATTAAGTGAATTAAGCGACCTTGAAGCTCAAATTGAAGGTTTAGAACATCTGTTGGATCAAATTAATAAGCGCATAAATGTCTCGAAGAAAGAAGCTTTATTGGCTACACACAGTATCGATTCTCTTAACGATAAGGTGCTTCTTCTAAAACAAGAATATGCTCAACTCGTGTATGCCTCTTATAAAACAGGAGGTGACTTCGAACAGTTGGCCTATCTTCTTGCTAGCGATAATTTCTCACAATTTGTCAGAAGAGCAAGTTACATTGAGCATTACAAAGAAATTCGTAAAAAGCAGATTTTAGAAATCGAAAGAACACAAGCACTCCTAGCCGATAAAAAAGTAGAGCTAGAAGAACGAAATAAAGAAGAACAAGTCCTTTTAAAAGAAGAAAAGGCTCAACTCGCTTCATTGAAATCATTAGAAAAACAACAAAGTGAATTAATAGCTGATCTTAAGAACAAAGAAGAATATCTAAAGAAACAGCTAGAACAAGAAAGAGAAGGTTTGGCTGAAATTCAACGTCAGATGTTGGCCATTACGACTAAAATAAAATCTGATGAAACATCAAGAAGTAAGGAGTTGGCCATAGTTTCCTCTAAATCTTTTGATGAGTTACAAGGAACATTAATTTGGCCTGTTCCCGAAGGGGTGATCACCAACCGTTTCGGTGTTCGTCCTCATCCTATCTTAGAAGGTGTTTCTATAGAAAATCACGGCATTGATATTCGTGTAAAACAAAACACCAAAGTAAAAACGGTGCACAAAGGAGTGGTCACAGCAGTATCAAAAGTACCCAACCTTCAAAATGTCGTCATGTTAAGACATGGCAACTACTTTACGGTTTACTCAAAACTTTCTAAAGTATATGTAAAGGTCGGCGATCAGCTTCCTTCTTCTAAAGCAATTGGGTTAGCAGGTAAAAACGAAGACGGTGTTTACGAAGTTCAATTTCAAATTTGGAATACTGAAGGACAAAAATTGGATCCTGAACAGTGGCTCGCTACAGATTAATTCCTATTCATTCCCAACGACTTCCTCTAAACTCTTTTATTATTCATGTATTTTCACGTGTGAATAATATTTAATGAGTAAGATTTTAATTACATTTATTTGAGTTTTTACTTTTTTTAAGAGTTCTATAACAAACTCAATGTATTTTATCTCGTTCAATCGGAGACAACAAATAATTAAAACATGAAAAAATTCTTATTCACTATCTGCGCTCTACTAGCAACTGTAAGCCTTTATGCTCAAACCCCTGCTTTTACTGCATCACCTCAAGGTCAAAATATGGACTTTGAAACAATCAAGACCTTAATTAAAGCTGAAAAAAGAGGCGTTTTAAAAGAAAACATGAATTTAGCCGAGGATGAAAATGATGTTTTCTGGCCTGTTTATGATAAATACGAATTCGAACATAGTCAATTGATGAATCAGCAATACACACTTCTTAAAGAGTATGCTGAGAATTTCGAAACTCTTGATGAAAAGAGAACGGATGAGTTGATGAAATTGGCTTTGAAATTAAATAAACAAGAAATTGATCTTAATTTGAAGTACTACAAGCAGATGAAAAAAGTCGTTTCTACACAAACAGCTGCGCGTTTTGTTCAGATTATGGGACAGTTAAATACAGTGATCGACTTGAGCATGACTCAAGAGTTACCGCTGATTAATAACCTTTAATCGGTAAAGTATTTAACAAAAAAAGACCTTGGAGAATTCAACTTCAAGGTCTTTTTTTATTTGAAAATATCTTATTAAAAGAGCTTTTTTACTCCAATACTTTTGGTACTCTAAAGTAATCTGCATCCTTTTTAGGAGCATTCTTTAAAGCATCCTCATGCGACAAAGTTCTTGCTGCTTTATCTTGTCTCCACACGCTTTGCTCTCCTGTCATGTGAGTTAACGGCTCAACACCATCAGTATCTACTTCTTCAAGCTTTGCTACCCACTCCACAATTTCGTTCATGCTTTTCAGCATTTTCTCTTCTTTGTCTTTATCCAGTTCTAAACGGGATAAATGAGCAATTTTTTCTATAGTATCTTTATCAATAATCATAATTAGTGTTTGATTATTTTATCAATATATCACAAATTAAATGATTTATTTGAGATAATTTCAATAAAACACATGAATTAGTAAGAAATAACTCTTTTATATATCAAAGAAAAACCAATTAACCTTTAGTTGAATATTCTTTGGGGTAATGCTTTTTCAATTCAGCTTCTATGACCTCTTTCGTTTTCTTTTTCAATCGGTCCACATCATCTAAAGTGAGTCCTTCTGTCGAAATTGGTGCATGCTGTACCAAACGCAAAGGTGTCCATTTTAAATAAGGGCCTAATGATGGCCATATTTTCCAATTACTCACAATAGTCACCGGTACAACAGGCTTTTGAGCACGGATCGCGATTATATATGCCCCATCTTTAAAAGAATTCAAAGTAGGAGGTGTTCTATTTTGAGTACCCTCAGGAAATATCCCCAAGCTATACCCTTCTTTTAATCTATCAATCGATTTTTGAAATAGGGCCTCATTCTTTCTCGAATTTTTTCTATCCACAGTGATATGGATATTTCTAAACATCCATCCAAAAATAGGTGCCTTTCCTAAACTGTTTTTCCCTAAAAAGATGACAAATTGATCTACGATTAATTGCAAAGCGGGAATATCTAAAAAAGAAGTATGATTACTCACAAACACATAAGCCTCCTTCTTCGACAATTTTACTTTTTTTTCCTTTTTGATAGGAATCAAAATCATGATATAAGTAAAATAGGCCCAAGCCTTATTTAAATAATAGGTAAATGACAATAGTTTCCTATTAGGCACCCAAATAACTAAAGCAAATAAAGGATATAATATCAGTAAGCCTAGCATAAACATACTGATACCCCAGATTAAATAAAGTCTTAAAAAAAACATCATTTTGGCTATTGAATTAAGTGAAGATCACCTCTTCTTAAATTACCAGCAAAGAGAAAATTTAGTTTAGTTTTTACTTGAATACTTTTCTCTTACTTACAAAAATGATATATTTTTTTATTGATGAATAAATGTTCAATGATTTTTTCGTCAATTCACAAGATATTTTCTTACTATTTGATGTTTAATTAATGCATTTCTCTAATTTTATAGTCTGTTTTTTATCATCTTGTATATGAATAATGGTAGTGCGTTAAAACGTAGATCCGATTATTCAAAACTAAGATTTCAAAAGTCACCATCAGCTTTTTATGCGTTCAGTAGATCAACTCAACCCCAAAGAATACATTATTGTCAAAGGAGCCAAAGTCAACAATCTAAAAAATGTTGATGTGTCCATTCCTAGAAATAGTTTTGTGGTCATCACAGGTGTTTCAGGATCTGGAAAATCCTCCTTAGCTTTCGATACCCTTTTTGCAGAGGGACAACGTATGTATGTGGAAAGTTTGAGTTCCTATGCCCGTCAGTTTTTGGGCAGAATGGAGAAACCTGAAGTGGAATACATCAGAGGAGTTTGCCCTGCCATCGCGGTAGAACAAAAAGTCTCTACAAAAAACCCTAGGTCTACTGTAGGTACAACCACCGAGATTTACGATTACCTCAAATTACTTTTTGCAAGAGTAGGTACTACATACTCACCTATCTCTGGAGAAAAAGTAAGTAAATCTTCAGTAACGGATATCGTCAACTACATCTATACTTTTAAGGAAGGCACAAGGTTTATTATCTCTTGTCCATTAAAAATTCCTGAAGGACGTGAACCAAAAATTGCTCTCAACCTTCTTTTACAACAAGGTTTTACTAGAGTGATTGCTGATGGTCAAGTGGTGTACATCGAAGAATTAGTAGAAAGCTTAGAAAAAGGCGAAAAGGTAGATCTCAAAGCCTTGGAAATGCTGATTGATAGAAACGCAGTCAAAAAAGACGACGAAGAGAATCAGTTTAGAGTAGCTGACTCCGTTCAAACTGCGTTATTCGAAGGTGTTGGCGAATGTAGAATCGAAATTATCCAAAAAGGAAAAGACAAAATCAGCACTACCTTCTCCGATAAGTTCGAAGCAGACGGAATGATCTTCGAAGAACCAAGTGTTAACCTTTTCAGTTTCAATAACCCCTACGGTGCTTGTAAACGATGCGAAGGTTTCGGTAAGATTTTAGGTATTGATCCTGATTTAGTCATTCCGGATAAAACACTTTCTGTAATTGATGATGCGATTATGCCTTGGAGAACGGAAACCATGAAAAAATGGTTGAAGCCTCTTACAGATAACGCTCACGAAAACGGCTTCCCAATTTTCAGATCGTACAACGAATTATCTGATGATGAAAAGGATATTCTTTGGAACGGTAAAGGCAAGTTTAAAGGCATCAACAAGTTCTTTGATCACTTAGCTTCTAAAACGCATAAGATTCAATACCGCGTGATGTTATCAAGATATCGTGGTAGAACTGTATGCCCAGAATGTCACGGATCAAGACTTAGAAAAGATGCTTCTTATGTCAAAATCGATGGTAAATCAATTATTGATGTGGTATTAATGCCTATCGAAGAATCAAGTGCCTTTTTCGATAAAATCAAATTAAACAAACATGAGCATAAAATTGCCGATCGTCTTCTTGCAGAAATCAAGAATAGATTGCAATACATGAATAAAGTGGGGTTAGGTTACCTTACCCTCAACCGTCTGACAAGTACTTTATCGGGTGGTGAATATCAAAGAATAAAATTAGCGACTTCTTTAGGTTCTGCGTTAGTTGGGTCGATGTATATTTTGGATGAGCCAAGTATCGGACTTCACCCAAGAGATACACAAAACCTAATCGTTGTTCTAAAAGAATTACAGCGATTAGGAAATACGGTTATCGTAGTAGAACACGAAGAAGAAGTCATGCGTGCAGCCGACGAAATTATTGATATCGGACCGGATGCAGGTAGTTATGGCGGTCAACTTCAATTCCAAGGAAGCATTGACGAAGCTATCGCCAACCCAAAACAGTCGCATACCACTCGTTATCTAAGTGGATTATCAAGTATTCCAACACCAGAAAAGCGTAGACCTTGGTCGGAATATATCGAAGTGATTGGAGCCAAAGAAAACAACTTGAAAAACCTCGATGTCAAATTCCCATTGGGGGTAATTACATGTATTACTGGGGTGTCTGGTAGCGGTAAATCAACTTTAGTAAAAAAATGTCTGACTCCTGCTTTAAATAGAGCATTGGGAAATCATACAGACGAAAAAGCAAAGATTGATCGAATCGATGGCAACATCAAGAGTATTACCAAAGTGGAGTTTGTCGACCAAAACCCTATTGGTAAATCATCTCGTTCTAACCCGGTAACCTACGTTAAAGCATACGATCCAATCAGAGAATTATTCTCTAAGCAACCACTTTCTACCAACAGAGGTTACAAGCCTGCTTTCTTCTCTTTCAATGTCGATGGAGGCCGTTGTGAAACTTGTCAGGGTGAAGGAACAAACAAGATAGAAATGCAGTTTATGGCGGATATCTTCCTTCCTTGCGAAAGTTGTGGTGGTAAGCGTTTTAAAAATGAAATTCTTGAAGTAAAATATAAGGAGAAAAGTATTTCTGACATCCTCGAACTCAGTGTAGACGAGGCGGTAGAATTCTTTGCCGATCAAAAGAAGATTATCCAGCGTCTCCAACCACTACTTGATGTTGGTTTAGGTTATATTCGTTTGGGTCAATCATCAAATACTCTTTCTGGCGGAGAGGCACAAAGAGTAAAATTAGCTTCATTCTTAGCCAAAGGCACATTAAAAGAATCAGAAAGAGTACTTTTTGTATTCGATGAACCAACAACCGGACTTCATTTCCAAGACATCGATAAATTAATGAAAGCCATCAATGCATTAATTGATAAAGGGCATACGGCCATTATTATCGAACATAACGTGGAGGTCATTAAAACGGCTGATTGGATGATCGATATCGGTCCTGAAGGAGGTAAAAACGGTGGAGACATTGTCTTTGAAGGAACTCCAGATGATATTATTAAAACCAAAAATGGCTTTACTGCAGGCTATTTAAACGCAGCCATGAAATCTAACTAATTTACTATATGAGCATGACGATCTATCTTGTTAGACATACTACCCCTGATGTCGAAGCAAGCAAAATTTTATATGGACAAACGGATTTGGATTTAGATCAAAATTTTGATGTTGAAGCCGAAGAAGTAAAACAAACTATTGGTGATGATGGACTATCCAGTATTTTTTATAGTCCACTAAAAAGGTGTAAACAATTAGCAAAGAAACTACCTGCTGATATTCACATCGAAGATGATCGTTTGCTAGAAATTAATTATGGTGATTGGGAGATGAAAACCTTCCACGAATTAGGGGCAGACTTAAAAGAGTGGGCCAAATATTTTGATCATAAGGCGGCTCCAAATGGCGAATCTTTGATGGATGTAAAATCAAGATTATGCGATTTTTGGCAGGATAATATTCAATATGATGAAGGGAAAAGCATTGCTATTGTCACACACGGTGTTGTAATGCGAGTAATTTTATGTTACCTTCTCGAAATGCCTTTAAAAAATATCTTCCGAATTCAGTTTGGGTTTGGTAAGGTGATTAAGATTGAACTACAGGAATCTGGTAGAACTAGAGTAAACATATAACAATGAGCTTCGAAATAAAAATCCAAATATTTGAGGGTCCTTTTGATCTCCTTCTTTTCTTTATTCAAAGAGATGAATTAGACATTCATGACATTCCAATTTCCCAAATAACCAACGATTTCTTAGGGTATATGGAAGAAATGGAACGCCTCAATATTGAATTGGCAAGCGATTTTATTGTGGTTGCTGCTACATTAATGCGTATCAAAGCAAAAATGTTATTACCAAGAGTTGAAAAGGATGAGGAAGGCAATGATATCGACCCTAGAGATGAGCTAGTCAAACACCTTTTAGAATACATGAAGTACAAGTCTGTTCTTCAAACACTAGAAGAGTGGGAAATCTCCATGCTAAATAGAGAAAAGAGAGGGAATATCTCCAACGAAGTCTCTGATATTGAAGAAGAAATCGGAGTAGAAGCCGAACTTCAGAATGTGGATTTATTCAGCCTTCTAAAGTTCTATCAAAGTGCCTTAAAGAAGCTAGATGCCCAAGAAAATGCTCCTCGACATCAGGTAGTAAAGTATCCGTATTCTCAAGAAGAAAGACAAGACAGTATCATCGATACCTTAAAAACTAAAGAAAAGTTTAGTTTCATGGATTTAATTAAAGCAGATTTTAATAATGTGGCTATCGTTTTCAACTTTCTAGCTGTTTTAGAATTACTTTCTCAAAACAGAATTACCATTGAAGTACACGAAGGATTCAACAATTTTGATATTAAGAGAATTGATGAGGCTGCTTAATTCTATCCAAAAAAAGTCCTATCATTATCCTCTACTTTTTATCCTTTGGTTAATAACACATGGTATATTGTGGCAGAGTATTGGACCTAAATTAGGTGCTGATTCTCGCTTCTTTTTCTACCTTTCTGATGATATACTTAATCATCAAATGACATTCGATAGAAGCGTGTGGTACCTAACTTATGGTATTTTCATCACATTCTTTCGTCTATTTACTCAAAAAATTGAAGCGATTGTTGTTGGACAGTTAGCTTTGAACTTCCTCAGTGGCGTCTGTTTATATCAGATAATTAAAAAATATTCAGATCATTCTACAATTGCTTTTTTAGGGACATTTGCCTATTTGTTCTTCCCTATTTCTTTAGAGTGGAATTACATCATCTATAGTGAGTCTCTATTCACATCACTTTCTATAATCACCTTTTATTTTTTCACACGAAAAAAGTACTGGAAATTCACTTTCCTATTTTTACTCACATTTTTTACACGACCTAATGGTATTGTATTATTAAGTGCTCTTGTCATTGCCTATTTCTTAGAACTATATCAATCCAAAAAAATTAAAAGAAGCTATATAATTGGAATATCATCTATCGGCTTTCTTTTATTATTGATAATTTTAAACCGTATGATGTCGTTCTATGGTCCGCTTATGATAGAAGGATATCTAATTGCAGAAATCATTTACCCTAAATACACGTATTTCATTCAACCCATTGATACCCCTTTTCTGATATCAAAAGATCACAACATACTTTTACAGTTAATAGGTTTTTCTCTTGGTAACTTATGGTATTCTATTCAACTATTTACTATAAAAAGCATGTTCTTTTGGGGACATATCAAACCCTATTATTCCACTTTACATAATCTGTTAATTGTTGTAACTCTTTATCCACTTTATTTTATTTCGGTATTTGGTATTCGACAAATAAATAAGTGGGATCTCCTTTTAAGATCATTTGTTTTGTTTATCCTTTTTCAAGGTCTAGTTGTTGGTTTAACATCAGAAAATTGGGATGGAAGATTCTTACCTCCTTTGCTTCCTTATTTGATTATTTTGGGATGTTTAGGCCTAAAAAAATACCCGACCTTATCGAAATAAAGTCAGGTATTAATTATTTATATAATCGGTATCTATTTTACGAAATGTAAATTACTAATTGGAACAGTTATAACATCTTGACCTATTTGATAGGTAATCGAATCATCTGCTTTGTTATAACGAACAAACATATCTTCACTACTTGCATAATTTGATTCTTTATAATTTGCTGTATTTGGAGTAATGAATTGAATTTCACAATCTACATTATCACCAGTCCATGACATGATGTATTCAAATTTAAATGTATGTCCCACTAAGTTTGCAGGTATTTCTACATTATGAGGTCTTTTTAAATCTTCGCTTCTATCTGTTGATTCTTTTATGATTTGAGTATCTACTTTTCTATTTACAAGGTAATCTGGCGCTTGAATGGAAGCCAATTGCTTGTTAGAAACAGGTGAGGTAGTTTGGATAACTGTTAAACCTTTATCGTTTACCGGACGAACTTTTTCACTTAATTGAGCTGCTGGCTGGTCTTTTTTAGGATTTGAAAACCCATAGTCTTCAAATTTAGCCTGTTGACTTACGTCTTCTTTTGTGAACTTATCTAAGGTTTTTAAAGAACTTTTTGATGAAATAGAACCACCTTGGTTTTCGTCTGGCTTGGTATCTACTCCAGAAACTTCATCTCCTCTATTTCCTTCGGGAGTTTCTGTTACTGTTTGATCTGGCGTTTGTGAAGTTGTAGAATCATTTGTGGCCAAAACTGGTTTTTCTACTTGTGGTTTCTGAGCTACAGGTTCAGGATCTTTATCTTTATTACAAGCTGAAATGGATAATAATAATGCTAGTGGTGCGATGAATTTGATTGAATTTTTCATGATAATTATAGTTTAATTTAGTATTAGATGTATGAAGTTATTTATATAGATTTCTAAGTTTCAAAGGGAAACTATATCTGAGCGAATACTCCCTCACATATAGTTTTCCAAAACAAAGTTTATTTTTTCGTCACTTTATTTAGATTTGACACTTTTACAGAATAATGTCTACCCATAGCTTCGAATGAAATTGTATCTGCCGCTTTATCATAAGTAAAAGGAAGATGATCATGACCAAAACCATTTACCGTTCCATCGGCATATAATAAGTCAATATGGATATCAATAAAGTCTTTCGATAACACTAGAAAATTCACATCAGACAAGAAATCATCGTTGGGTGTTTGCTGTTCAAAAGCATATCTTTTACCTGTCATAAAGAAACCGTCGGGAATTGGTTTCTGTGATTCGAGATATTCCTGGTATTCTTTACTCTGAATGAATGATGCGAACTCTTTTTGTTGGAGCTTTGAAGGCTTAATCGGGCGGTTTTCCGATCCCTTTAACCCTGAATTTTCTTGAGGAGTTTCATCTGTAGTGGAAGGTTTAGTTGTTGTCACCTCTTCTGTGCTTGTGGTTGTTTCAGGTTTCTGAACAGTTGGATTAGTTTCTGTAGAATCCGTTTTGGCTTGAACCTGTTCTGCTGGTACTTCTATTTTTGCTTTTACTGGCTCTGGATCATTTCCTTTATTACAAGAAAATAATGAGAACATAAATGCTGTGGTTGTTAAGATATAGATTGACTTTTTCATAGATTAATTAGATTTGATTGATTTGTTAAGAATAATTAAAATTACTTCTTCAAATAACGTCAGTGTTAAAAAAACGGACATCAAATTAACAGTCAATAACAAAGAATCAATTTAACTTTTCCAAGACAAATAAACTAAAAACACCTATTAAACACACAATATCAGATATTTACATATTGAATAATTATATTATTTAAATTTTATATAAATAATGACCTTTCAAGTATTTACTTACACTTTTAACAGTTTAAATAATTCTATGAATGTGAAATACTTCACACTCTAATTACCAAAACATCATTAAATTGTGATTATAAATCATTATTCAGCACCTAATTAACTATTAAAAATACTACTTATCATGAAGAAATTTCTCTTACTATTTACCATTGCCCTATTCTCTTTAGGTTGTGATAACAACGAAAATGATACACCTCCTACTAATCTTCCTGAGCTTTCAGAAACAGCAACCTACAAAGTCACTTTCCAAGGAACATGGAGTAGTAGCAGTCATCCAACCGAATACCCTAGCAACTCTCACTTTTCTGGTGTTATTGGTATGACCCACAATCAAGATACTAGTTTTAGAACTGTTGGGCAGTTGGCTACAGAAGGTATTAAAATAATGGCCGAAACTGGTGGAAAAGGCACCCTAAGTAGTGAAATAAACTCCATAATTGAAGATGGTAATGCTTCAGTATTAATAAGTGAAGGTGGTCTTTCTACTGGTTCTAGTGGTATTAGTTTTGAGGTAACTGTCGATAAGGATTACCCCTACATCAGTTTATTTTCTATGATTGCTCCTAGCCCTGATTGGTATGTAGCTATCGAAAATTACCATTTGATAAATGAAGGAGCTTGGGTGGAGTTAATCACTTTACAACCCATGCATTATGATGCAGGCACTGATAGTGGAGTTTCTTTTGCATCACCAAATGCTCCTACCACACCACAAGAACCCATTTCTATTATTACAAGTTCTCCACTTGGAAATGGAGAAATGGTCAATCCGTCGGTCGCTACTTTTACTTTTGAAAAAATGGAATAAAAAAAGGCTTTCGTGGATGTGTATTTTCATCTACGAAAGCCTTTTTCTTTATTCAAATTAAAGACTAATTTTCTCTTATTTCATTTTGCTTAGGCATTGTTAAATGCTCCCACCCGCTTCCTAAGTTCAAATCTCTTTGAGGGAAAGGAATAGAAATACCTTCATGTTTAAAGCGCTCAAACAAGGCATAATAGATGGAGCTCTTTAAATGTCCTGGCTGAGAATAATATTTAACAGTCCATACATTTAGGGTAAAATTGATAGAGTTATCACCCCATTCTACGAACATTAAATCAGGAGCAGGACTTTTCATCACTCCATCAATATGATTAAGGACTTCTAAAGTAACTTCTCTAACTTTTTTAGGGTCTTCGTTATAAGATACACCAATTGGAATTCTTATTCTTACTCTCTTCTCATTATGCGACCAGTTAATCACATTATTTGATATAAACTGAGAGTTTGGAACAATTACCGTAATATTATCATTGGTTAAAATGGTTGACGATCTAGAATTGATTTCTACCACTTTACCTCTAGTATCACCAATTTCAACCATATCACCTACTTTAATTGGTTGCTCAAATAATATGATTATACCCGATATAAAGTTATCAGCGATTGTTTGTAAACCAAAACCAATACCTACACCAAGTGCACCAATTAGGACTGATAATGAGCTAAGATTAATTCCTGAAGATTGAAAAATGATAATACATCCAATACTCACAAAAGAATATCTAAATATCGTCCCGATATTATAGCTTACCGATTCTTCCAATCCATATTTGGGAAGTATTTTATTTACCAACATTTTTCTTAGCCTACTTGATAAAAAGAAAACCAAGACAAAAGCCAGAATAATAGCTATTACAGATAGAGGAGTAAACTCTTTTCCACCTACGTGGAAAGGGTAAGTAAAAATCTCAACAATAAGTTCAAAAAGTTCATTATCACTTATTTCTTCCATAGTAGTTTAATTTTTTTGAGGTTAATAGATTGTAAAATCCTGTTCCAAAACATAGATTTTAATAAAAATAAAAAGGCTACCATTAAGGTAACCTTTTATATCAAAAATCTTATTTTATCACCACTGAAAATTAATTTCCAGATAATATTTTCTGATAACGTGCATCGTCATTCAATACTTTCACCGCCTCAATTACATCAAGGTCAGCAGTAAATGTAGATTCGATTTCACCAGCTTCAAGGTAATATCTTTTACAAATTTCTGCTTCAAGTACATCTGTGATTTCTTGCCTAAACTTAATCACATCCGACTCTTTATTATGATAAACTAATTTTCTCAAGTTTTCGATTTCATCTTTAATGTCTTCGTAATACTTGTCTTCTTTAGCACTTTTTTCTAACTCTTCCATAGTTACTTCTACTTTCGTTTGGTAACCATAATCTTTATCTTTTAACCATTCTACAAAATCCTCAAACTGAGCATCAGATAGATTAAAGTCCCTTGCAGCTACAATTTTTTCATTCTCATGATGGAATTTAGTAGCGTAGTCAAAAATCAAACCTTTAAGAATTAAAGAAACTGTAATCTGAGCAAAGTTGAATGGCTTTACTTTGATATCTGGCATTACACCACCACCATCTAAAACAGGTCTTCCGTTGGCTGTTTTAAACTGTTCTCTTAAAGAATCAGCTACAACAATCGCTTCTCCATCTTCATTTCTATGGCTATAATCAATAGCTTGAATACATCTACCTGATGGAATATAATATTTCGCTACAGTTACTTTAAGTCTTGAATTGTAATCCAATGGACGAGTGGCCTGAACCAATCCCTTACCAAATGATCTTGATCCTAATAATACGCCTCTATCATAATCTTGAATAGATCCTGAAACAATCTCAGCAGCAGAAGCAGATCCGCCATTCACTAACACAGCTATTGGTATCTCTGTATCTAATGGAGGGTTCATGGCTTTATATGTTTTATTCCAATCTTCGATTCTACCTTTAGTGTATACTACATCAGAACCTTTAGGAACAAATAAATTCACAATACTCACCGCTTCATTTAATAAACCACCAGGGTTTCCTCTTAAATCGATAATAATTTTTGTAGCACCTCTGTCTTTTAATTCAGTAAGTGCATCTCCAACTTCTTTACTTGCATTTCTAGTAAAATCAGACAACTGAATCAATCCTACATTATCTGTCACCATACCATAATATGGGACATTATTAATTTGGATTTTTTCTCTCTTCACCTTTACATCAAAAGGTTGTTCTTGCCCAAATCTTTTAATAGTTAAAGTGACTTCACTACCAGCTTGTCCCTTTAAATATTTAGATATTTCTTCTGTATTCTTTCCTGAAATATCATCTCCATCTACTTTCTTAATGATATCTCCAATCTGAAGTCCCGCCTCATAAGCTGGGTAACCTTCATTAGGAAGAATGACAGTAATGTCTCCATTTCTATTTCCTACGACAACACCTAAACCACCATACTCGCCAGTTGTCATCGTTCTATAATCTTCGATTCTGTCTTCTGGGATATAATTTGTGTAGGGATCTAACGTAGCTAACATTGCCTCTATGCCGGTAGTCATTAACTCCGAAGGGTTAACATCATCAACATAATATGTATTTACTTCTTGATAAAGTTGAGCAAAGATCTTCATGTTCTTTGCAATTTCGAAGTAGTGATTACCTAATTTCTTGCTTGTAAAAGAGAAGAATAATAGAGGTAGAATCACCAAAGAAGATAAGAATATGTGCTTTTTCTTTAAACGCATATATTTATATATTAAAATATGAGTGGTAATCTTAATTAGGCGTGACCAAACTATAGATCGACATTAATAAATAAAGTTAAAGGAAAATTAATCAAAAATCTTCTATTTATTGATGCTTTATATACTTTTTCAATAATTTTTAGAGGAACTAACGAAAATGCACTCATGTTTTATTATATTTACAATTCTTAACACCCTAGTAAAACGTAACAAATTTCTTTTTTGATTAAATCACGGGGTTAAGTACCATAAACTATCTTCAGGCTGATATGAAACTCTATAGATTTCTACTTTTTGCTATATTTCTGGGGCTACCTATTATAACTTATGCCCAAATGGAAGGGAGTGTCTACTCTGTCACAGGTCGTGGCGGTGTAGGAACTACTTTTGTGACCGATTATCAAGCGATTGGTATTAACCCTGCCAATCTTGGAATCAAAAAAAATTACAGAGATCCCAAATTTACTTTTGGATTACTCGAATCGAACTTCATCTTTTCATCAGAGGCAATTAACACTCAGGAGCTTCTTAGTGCATTGACTGATTACAGAACTACAAAATTTAGTCTCGAGGATAAACAAAGAGCTGTTGATAAATTTGACAGTAAAGTAACCACTGTAGATGCAAGTGTTATGTTATTTGGTGCAAGTATGCAACTGCCCAAAAAATGGGGTGGTGTAGCCATCAGCATCAGAGATAATGTTCATACGAGGGTAAAAACAAATGCTTTTGCAGCTGAGGTTTTATTCTTTGGAGCGACATCAAGTTACTTTCCTAAATTAGAATTAGCAGATGGAAGTATCATCGATAACCCAAGACATACTGGACAAGGTGAACCTTTAACTTCTGAACAAATTTCTCAAGTTAGAGGCGGATATTTCGAAAATGTAGACGATGCTCAAACATATAGTGAACTATTAGCAGGTACAAAAACCAAGTCTACTTGGGTGAGAGAGTATAATGCAGCTTGGGGTGCACAAATTTTAGAAACATACGATTTGTCAATTTATGGAGGTTTCGGTGCAAAATACATTCAAGGTTTAATGATTCTTGATTTTGAAGTAGATGATAATGGCAATATGAAAGATGCTGTTTTCTCTTCTTCATTTGTCAACCCAGAAGATGTATTGAATGCTGCATCTCCAGATGCCAATGCTATCATTAACTCTACTACTGCAGACAATCGTTCTATGACTCAAAAAGCACTTTTCCCTAAAAATGCTGGTTGGGGTTGGGGTCTTGATTTTGGTCTGACATTCGTTATTAAAAGAAACTTAAAGGTAAGTGCAGCAATTTCTAATTTCGGTAAAATGAATTGGGAAGGTCAAGTTTACTCAATTAATGATGGTAAACTAGCTAATATTAATGGTCAAGGTTTAGATAATTACAACTTCTTGATTAATGATCAATCTGCCTTTCAATTTGCAGGAACTAATTCTGCTTTAGACTGGACGACTGATGCTAAAAAAGAATCATTTGATTTACCGACAATATTACGCTTCGGAGCGAGCTACGAGTTTTTCCGTTTAGTACATGTTGGTTTCGATGTGATTATTCCTCAAAATAATGAGCCTGGTAACATAGAAAATCCATTTTATGCCATTGGTGGTGATTTCAGACCATTCAAAAGATTTGCCTTCTCTACAGGGTTTAACTATGGAGGCAACAACGAAGTATTTAACTTCCCACTTGGTGTTACTTATTTCTCAAGAAAAGGAAATTACGAGGCAGGTATCTCTACCCATGACGTAAAATCTTACTTTGCCCAATCGGCAAATACAAGTACAATTTCATTGGCAGGAGGTTTCTTAAGATTCAAAATTTAAACCTAGCTTTTTCATAGATCTTTTTAGTATAAAACCATCGTTTTTAATAAACAATAAGTATTTGCCCAATATTTGCAGTAGTGACTTCAAATGTGTTCAATTGAATATGAAAAGAAGTTTCTTACATATATTAATCTTATTATTTAGTATTTCATATACTCAGGTATTTGGTCAATTTGGTGTGGATATCAAAAACGGAGATCTTATCAACACCACCGAAGTCCAATTATCTATTAATATCCCTGATGCTATCAAAATGATCATTAGTAATGATTACGATTTTGGTGATGCAGAATGGGTGAATTACCAAAGACACTATTTTTGGACACTTAACGATGGTGATGGGGAAAAAGAAGTTTTCCTTAAATTCCTTTTAGCAAACGGTCGAGAAACCGATGTTTTTGTAGCCTACACTATTCTAGATACCAAACCACCTTATGCAGGTCGAGTAAACTTTTCTAGAGGTAATTATACACGTTCTAGAAGAGTAGAAATTGATTTAAAATGTAAGGAAGCAACATTCATGAACCTCAGTAACACAGGAGTGTTTAATGATGCAGATTGGATGCCTTTCAGAAAACATATTCACTCTTGGATGCTTACTTCTGGTGATGGTTTAAAAAAGTTACATGTAAAGTTTAAAGACAATGCAGGTAACGAAACTAAAGTGTATACCGACTATATCAAATTAGATACTCAAGCTCCCGAACCAAAATATATTGATATCGTTCCAGATTATGCTGTTTATGATCGTGCTAACGATATCAAATATGTAAATCAACATAATAAAATTGTAAGCTTAGAAATGGAAGCAAAAGGTGCTGAATACATGAAAATCAGTAACAGCATGAACTTCTATGGACATAAATGGAGAAGATATACCGATTTCCTTGACGAATGGGAAATGGAAGAAGATGTTTTCGAAGGCTTCAAAAAAGTATTTATCCGATTTAGAGATAAAGCAGGTAACGAATCAAAAACCATTTCTCAACGTATTTATGTTGATACAAAACCGCCAATTAATCCTAGAATATCAATTAATGGTGGAGATGAATATACTAAGTCTACTCATGTCACACTTCAGTTAAGAGCGACTGATGCCTATGAAATGAGGATTGCCAACGACAAAGAATTTGATACTGCCGGAGAATGGGAGTTTTACAATAGAAACAAAATTTGGGAACTTCAAGAGGGAGAAACAGGTAAAAGGGAAGTTTGGATTTCTTACAGAGATAAAGCTCGAAATCAATCAGAACCTATAAAAGCAGAGATTATATACGATAAAGATCCTCCTAGCGATGGTCAGATATTTACTCAAGGTGATATAACATCTACTTCTGAAAAATCTATCAATATTCGATTAAAAGCGGAAGGGGCCTTTTTAATGAAGATAGCATTAGAAGATCGATTCGAAAAAGCACCTTGGAGAGATTATGATACTCGTCCTTTTTCTATTTTCCTTGGAGATGATGGTGGATCAAAAAAGATACTAGTACAATTTAAAGATCGATCGGGAAATCTATCTGAAATTTACGAAAAAGAGATTTTTCAGAAAATTAGAGCTTTAACGCCGATGATTGTCATCGATGAGAATCAAGAATACAATACGGATAAAGAAGGTAAAGTCAACCTATTTTTGTATTGCTTGAATGCTACTAAAATGATGGTAAGTACATCAGAAGATTTTAGTGATGCGGAATGGATCGATTATAAAAAAAGAATTCCATTCTACTTAAAAAAACCTGATGGAACTAAAACTATCTACGCAAAATTTAAGACCTCTACAAATACAGAGTCTATCACTGTTCGAGATCAAATTCAGTGGGACATTACTCCTCCTCAAAATCCGACAATGGAGTTAAAAGTTCTTCCCACAGAATCAAGAATTTATTATACAAAAGATTATATCGTTAAGGTAAAAGCGGAAGACGCAGTTGCCATGCAAATTACTGAAGACTCATCTTTCACAACTGCATCATGGAAACCTTATGTAGAAACTCCTTTCTTTTATGGAATGAGTGTAAAAGGAGGACCTGTTGGCTACCGTAATTTATATGTCCGATTTAAAGATTTTGTGGGTAACCTTTCAGAGCCTATTAAAAAGAAAGTGTATTTCGATGCTACTGCCCCTCAAAATCTAGCCGTTCGAGTTATTGTACCCGAGATACAAGAAAATATTGCTGTTCCTTTACAATTCAATTTTGTGAGGGAAGCTGCTTTACATATGGAAATGATTGCTGACTCTGCTTTCTATATGAGAATAGCTGATAATCCTACTTGGCAAAATTCAGAATGGATTCCATATCAAAGAGATTATCATTATCCATTAAGTGGTCAGGAAGGTAAGAAAATAATCTACGTTCAGTTTAAGGACGACCATGATAATGTAACTCGAATTATCAAAAAGAACATTATTTGGGATAGAGATCCTCCTTTACAACCTCAATTGATTATTAATAAAGGAGATGAATATACAAGAGAAGCTACAAGAAGAGTTGTACTTAATCCAATATGTACAAATGCTGATTTCATGGTCATTTCTAATAACGCAGATTTATCTGAGGGGTATTGGACGCATTACCGATCAAGAGTAAATTGGTTACTTACTGAGGGCGATGGTGAAAAAACCGTCTATGTAAAGTATTTTGATTATGCTGGCAATGAATCTTTCGAAGCTAGAGCACATATCAATTTAGATCGTTCTACTCCTTCTATTAATTCTATCACAATTAATAATAAAGAACAACTAACGGGAGATCCAGAAGTAACCTTAAAAATTGATGCAACTCATGCTGCTGAAATGATCATTTCTAATGATTATAGTTTTGCTTCTCCTTCTTCTTGGGAACCTTATCAGAGAGAAAAGAAATGGAGATTGCACCCTCACTCTAGTCAAGCTAAAGTATTTATCAAAGTAAGAAACAAAGCAGGAATGCAATCTGCACCTTCTTATTCAACAATAAAACTAGATACAGATCACCCTATATTATATAATATCCAAATTAATAATGGGGCAACGGGTACGGAAGAACAAGTGGTTAAAGTTCAGACGCATGCTTCTGATGATACTATTGAAATGCAGCTTTCGAATACCAACAAATTCTATAACGCTGAATGGATTCCATACACCACTGAGGTTGAATGGGATTTAGGAGGAAGAGGCAGAAAGTATGTTTACGTTCGATTTAGAGATGAAGCAGGTAACGTTTCTCAGCCATTAAGAGCTGAAATTTTAGTTTACGAACAAGTAAGATAATTCTATTTCATTAAAATACAGAAACCCCTTTTACAAAAAATATAATTTGTAAAGGGGTTTTGTCTTTTCAAAGAATTGAAATTTAAGACACACACTTATATATTAACATTGATTATTTAAAATACCTTACTATTCCCGAATTGCTTTTCAGTAATATTAACTTATTCATATTTCTGTAACAACAAGAGGATTTCAATTCATCATTTGTTCTTTTTTCTGCTAAGTCCACGAAATATTTACCCTCTACTTTTGCATCAGTTAAAAACAACAAACCAAGATGAAAACTTTTAACCTACTAGTTTTATTATCAATCATAACTAGCATTCAACTTCATGCCCAATCCGTAATATCGGGTATGGTGAAGGATGCTGACACTGGCGAAGAAATAATTGGTGCCAGTGTAATCATCAAAGGCACAACAAAAGGTGCCTCATCTGACATCTACGGAAAATTTTCTTTTCAAGTTGAGTCTGGTACTCACGAAATTATCGCTTCTTTTCTTGGTTATAAGGCGTCTAGCAAGACAGTAAGCATAAACGCTAACGGAAATGCAGAAGTGATTTTCAATTTAGCCATTGATGCACAAGAGTTAGAAGCTGTTGAGATTGTTGGTAAAGCCAACAAAGAAAGTGCACAAGCTTTAATGGTTGAGCGTAAGAACGCCGATATCATGATAGAATCTATTGGTGCTGAAGAAATGTCTGTAAAAGGTGTTTCTGATGTAGAAGGTGCCATGACAAAAATGACTGGTGTGGCTAAAGTAAGAGGAAAAGGACTTTATGTAAGAGGTCTTGGAGATCGTTACAACATCGCAACCATGAACGGACTTCCTGTTCCTTCTACCAATCCCGATTTAAAGGTTATCCCATTATCAATTTTTCCAACTGACTTAGTTAAAAACATAGGTGTCTCTAAAACGGCAACTCCAGAATTATATGGTGATTTCGCTGGTGCAAACATTGACATTACGCTTAAAGATTATCCTGATGATGCTTTCTTTACAATAGGGATTTCAGGAGCATACAACACTTTAGCTTCATTCAATGACTTCAAAACGCATAAAGACGGACAGTACGAAGCGTTTGGATTCAATGGAGATGCTAGACAAAGACCTGAAGGAGGTGTACCTACAATTACTCCAAATGGAGAACCAGGTAATTTTAATACATCATGGTCGCCAACTACAATAAACGCTCCGATGAACTTAGGTTTAAATGCATCTGGTGGTAAATCTTGGAATATTGGTGATGAAAGTGTTTTTGGTATAATCGGATCATTAGCTCACAGTAATAAATATGAGTACAGAGATGGTCGCTTTGCCGCTTACAATGCACAAGCCACTCCATATGTAGATTATGATCGTGAAGAGTGGATCTACTCTACAAATACTTCTGCTTTATTAAACTTCACATTTGAATTAAATAGCAGACATAAATTCAAGTTAAATAATATCGTTGTCAACGAGTCTTTCAACTCAGTGGATGAAAACTACGGATACAACAACGACTTGGATACTGAAACATTATTCGCTAGAAGAAATACATATCTTCAAAATACCATCTTTGTCAATCAGTTTTCTGGTGATCACAAATTCATGGAAAATGATCGATTGAATTTTACTTGGGGTGTTTCTAGAACAGAAACTATCTCTCAAGAACCTGATAGAAGACAACTATTATTCTCTGATAGATCTGTTGATGGTAAGGAAGTCAACTTATTCTCCCGTAATGCATTTGATAATCATCGTTATTGGGGTGAAATGAATGAAGTGGAATATGCTGCTAGAACAGATGTTTCCATTGGATTAGGTACTTTTGATACAAACAACGACAACTTCAGAAGTACTTTAAGGTTCGGATATCAAATGAAATCTAAAACGAGAGATTTTGAGTGGTTCCAAACTAACATTAGATCAAGTAGTGCAGTTGTAAGGGGTATTAACTCGGAGGATCCAAACGATAGAATCAACGAATGGATTCAAAATGAAACAATCAACTATTCTCCTTTTACTATTCCTAATAACTATTTCCAAGCTAAAATGGATGTGCATTCCTTCTATACTGGCTACGATTATGATATCATGCCAAGTAAGTTAAAGATGAATGTAGGCTTAAGAACAGAGATTGGTGAACAGTATGTGATGTACAAAATGCAAGGTGATTTAATTGCTGATCCATATAGAGAAGACAGTTATGCATCTGTAGAATTCTTGCCATCATTCAATTTAAAATACTCACTTGATGACCGATCGAACATGAGATTCGCCGCTAGTAAAACAATTACTAGACCTGGTATGAGAGAATTAATTCCTTTCGAATATCAAACAGTTGTAGGTGGTGAAGCAATTATCGGTAACCCGAACTTAAAAAATGCTCAGAATTACAATGTGGATTTGAAATACGAAATCTTCCCTAATTCAGGAGAATTGTTCTCAGTAGGTTTATTCGGTAAGTACTTGGATAATCCAATTGAAAAAGTAGCTAGACCATCTGCAGGTAACGTCTACTCTTTCGATAACATTGGAACAGCAACGGTCGCAGGTATCGAAATTGAATTCGAAAAGTCTTTAGGAAGCATTTTCAATAATGGTTCTGAAGCTTTAGAAAGAACAACTGTTGGCATGAACGGTACATTTATGTACTCTCAAATGACGATCGCTGACGATATCAATACGATTGTTACCAACCGTCAGAGAGCTTTACAAGGTGCTTCTCCTTATATACTTAATGCTAATGTGGGGTATCAACAAGATTGGGGCAATGATGATATCAACTCCATTTTCACTTTGACTTACACTACTTTTGGCGATAGAATCTTCGCAGCAGGTGCTATGGGAGCTGGAGATATCTACGAAAAATCATTCGGTACTTTAGACCTAATAGTTAGAAATAAAATCAAGGATGCATTAAGCTTTAATGTATCAGCTAAAAACTTATTAAACCCTTCTATCGAGCGATATCAAAAATTTGAAGGAGGGACAACAAAACAAGTTTCATCTTATCAATTAGGTATGGAACTAGGTATAGGACTGTCTTATACATTCTAATCAAAGAAATTCATTTTTAAGTCAATTAATCAAAACCATTCAATCAAAAAATGAAAAATTTAGTACACAAATTCGCAGCTATCTCAATGTTAGCATCTGTTCTTGTTGCTTGTAACAACGACGAAACAACAGAAGGACCATCACAAAGTGAAGGGGAAATTCTTGAAGCAAAATTGACAGAACAACAACCTATTGCTATCGATGGTGAAGCAACAGGATGGACTCCAGGTGACTGGGCTGTAGCTGTAGATTTTCCTGGTACTGATGTATCTGACGTAACTGAAGACAATGCTGACGGTACTCTTCCAAGAGACATTAGCGAAGATCTTACTTTAGAAGCAAACTCTACATGGATTCTTTCTGGTGGTGTTCACGTTAGAAACGGAGCTACATTAACAATCAAACCTGGTGTACGTGTTGTAGATCTTGAAGGTGAAGATGTTGCTTACCTAATGGTAGAACAAGGTGCTAAAATCGAAGCAAACGGTACAGCAGAAAACATGATTGTTTTCACTTCTCAAGATCAAGTTCCAGGTTCATGGGGTGGTATTATCATCAATGGATATGCTCCAATTAACGTAGAAGGTGGTAAAGCACATCCGGAAGTAGGTACTGGTATTGATGGTGAAGAACTTTGGTACGGTGGTGATAACGCTACTGATGACTCTGGTTCATTATCATACATTCGTTTGGAGTTCGGTGGTAACGAGATTACTACTGACAAAGAGCACAACGGTTTCACATTTAATGGTGTTGGTAACCAAACTGAATGTCATCACTTACAAGCTCACAAAGGTGACGACGACGGATTCGAATGGTTCGGTGGTACAGCGAATGCATCATTCTTAGTTTCTACTGATAACAAAGATGATCAATTTGACTGGACAGAAGGTTGGACTGGTACTTTGGAAAATGCTTACGCTCACGTAGCAGAAGGTTGTGACCGTGGTTTCGAAGGCGACAATAACGCTCAAAACCATGAGGCTACTCCTTTCTCTCATCCAACATTGAAAAACATTACTGTAATTGCTGAAGAAAACGGTTCTGACTCTCAAGGTTTCAAAATCCGTGTAGGTTCTAAAGTAACTATGGACAATGTAATCGTTAAAGGTTTCCCTACAGGTGTATCAATCGAGCACGATGTGACATTGAAACACGTAGACAACACTTACAACGGTGATGCAAATGACTTTACTGTTACTAACTTGAATGTATCTGAGTCTGCAGATAAAGACATCGAATACAAAGCTTCAAGACAGTAATCTTATATAAAAAATTCTTGGTTTGAGGTGGTCCAAGCTTAACTTCTTAAGGGAGGATCACCTATTCTTTCCAACTTAGAAATGAAAAATTAAATTATAGTTTAACTCACATCTACTTTCTGATACTATAAAGACATTGCTTGATATACATCCCTAGTATATCATTCAATACTAAAACAAATCCAATATCACGAAAAGCCTTTTCTTAATAAGATAAGGCTTTTTTGTTGTATCAGTTTTTAATAAAAATAGGCATACAAAAAAGCCCATCAATTGCTTGATGGGCTTCATATATATAAAAGCTACTAATTAAGCTTTTTGAAGTTTTTCGTATTCTTGCCAAGCTAATGCTGAAGAACCTAAAATTGCTGTGTTATCACCTTCTAGGTTAGAAACTACTAATCTAGTTTTACCTTTGAACAATGATAAACAATTTTCTTCCATTGCTGCACGAGTTGGCTCTGTGATGTACTCACCTGCAGAAGCTAATCCACCAAACAATACAATTGCCTCAGGGCTAAAGATTGCGATAGTATCTGCTAATGCTTTACCTAAAATTTCGCCAGTTACATCAAAAGCTTCTTTAGCTAGAGCATCTCCATCTTCAGCAGCATCAAAAATATCTTTAGCTGTCAATTGTTCGAAAGTTTTACCAGATAGTAAACTGTTTCCGTTGTTATCAGCAAGTAATTCGAACATTGTACGTTTGATACCAGTTGCAGAAACATACGTTTCTAAACAACCTCTACGACCACAACCACAAATTCTACCGTCTTCAACCACATTAATGTGACCAAGTTCACCAGCAAAACCATCGTGACCATATAATAAATCGCCATTTACAATAATACCAGAACCTAAACCAGTACCTAAAGTAACTACGATAAAGTTTTTCATACCTTGAGCAACACCAAACTTCATTTCGCCAAGTGCAGCTGCATTAGCATCGTTTGTAATTGCAACAGGTACTTTAAAGTGATCTTGCATTAAGTCAGCAATGGCAACTTCTTCACCCCAACCTTTAAGGTTTACTGCCTTCTCAATTTTACCATTGTAGTAGTTCGCATTCGGTGCACCGATACCAACTGCTACCATGTCGATTTCACCAGCTTTAGACTTTAAATCGTCTACAGTAGCGAAAACATTTTTCAAGAAATTATCAAATGGTTCGTCCGCTCCAGTTGGAATGTGAGTACTTACTAAACATTTACCGTGACGATCTACGAAACCGATCTTAGTATTCGTTCCTCCCACATCAATTCCTAAAGTAACTGCTGTCATTTTCAAAATATTTATATCGTTAGTGTTATTTTTTTTGTTGATTTTTCAATCGCGTCGGAAGTTGATCAAACTTTTTTAAAATAGAAATGATTTTCATTATAAAAGTTATTAATGCCTTAATTTTTTTAATAGATCATTACACTTTTCGAATATTGTAACCTTTATTAACGAACAATTGAGTATTTTCTATGATTATAATCAGATAGCATCTTAACCTACTACTACATTATATTCTCTGATTATCAATGAAAAAAATTATTACTCATTTCTATCACACTATGACATTAAAACGATTACTACTATCATTACTATCCATATCAATTATTTTCTGTTTATCTACTTGTAAAAAAGGAAAACCTACCTCAAAATTAACCTTCAATAAAAAGAATAAGATAAATCACGATTTTAAAGGATTCGGTATTCAATGGTCTACCTATCAGCATGCTGATGCGCCAGGAGATTCGTGGGGGTTCCTAATGAAAGACAGTAGTCGATGGAACCTGATGTTCGAAAGACTTCAACACATGAAACCTTCTATTATTCGAATTATTGACAATGCAGAAGATCGATATTTTAGAGGTTTAGATCCTAAAGGAAAGCCAATAGTGAGCTACAATAGGCATGAAATGCATGCCTTATATAAGATTCTTGATTTCTGTCAGCAGAATAGTATTCAAGTAATTCTTGGAGAATGGAACCCACCTTGGCAAATGCAAAATGGAAATGAGCATTTATGGACAGAGATGATTGCCGATTATATGTATCATTTGGTGAGGGTGAAACGCTATTCCTGCATCAAATACTTTACTTTGGTAAATGCCCCCAACACCTATAAAGCCAAAAACCAAGGGGATTACGATGTATGGAAAAATTGGGTGATAGGCTTGGAGAACGAGTTTTCAAAATATCACCTCAACAAATATGTAACAATTATGGGCCCTAGCAGCGATCCTACATGGGACATGCCTCTAAAAACATTAAAAGGAAAAGATTGGCTAGCACAAAGCAATGAAGATCTAAAAGAAACAATCGGGGCTTTTGATGTTCATGCTTTTTTAGATGAAGAAGCTGTTATTGATGGAAGAACTGAAGACTTCCTACACTTGAACCCAAATGAGATTCAAAATTTACATGGGCCTTTATTCATTTCCGAATTGGGTATAAAACCTATGGGTGATGTGCTAAAAGATGGAAGAAGCAGTCGACTTTCTCAACCCAAAGTATTTGATGAGGAATATGCAGAATTAACTACTCTAGCTTGTATGGATTTGCTTCAGGTTGGTGTCGATGGTATCGTGGCTTGGTATTTAGACGATGCAATGTACACTGAAGCAAACGATGGAAATACTGAACAGATTATGCGTTGGGGAATGTGGAATAGTTTGGGAGATACTTTGTATCATGATCCCTCAGAATTAAAGATTCGTCCTTGGTATTATACATGGTCTTTATTATCTAGCAACATTCAAAAAGGTAGTACGATTGTACAAATTAATAACAATAATCATCAAAATATCAATGCCGTAGGTGTTGTAAATGCAAGGAATGAATATGTAATTTTGCTGTCGAATTCTACGTCAGAAGAACAAATTATTGAAATTGACTTCACGGAAGGTTTGGATAATGAGGAATTTTACTGTGTTCGTATGAATCATAAGAAAAAATCTGATGGGAATTCAATCATATTACCAAAAAATGATGACATTGAATTGGTAGATAACCGATCTTTGTTAGTAAGGTTGTCCAACAAAGAAATGAAACTGATTACTTCAGGAGAATTTTTATATTCTTTTAAATAATTACTATGTCCATAACAGATAAAAAACAAATCGTCCTAACCCTAGATGCTGGGGGAACTAATTTTGTATTCTCTGCCATGCAAGGCGGAAAAATGATCGTTGATCCTTATAGACTACCTTCAAACGGTGATAATCTAGAACAAAGCTTACAAAACATTCTTACTGGTTTTAATCACGTTGTAGAACAACTTGGTGATAGAAAACCAGAAGCAATTTCATTCGCATTTCCAGGTCCTGCTGATTACCCTAACGGTATTATTGGCGACTTACAAAACCTTCCTGGTTATCGAGGTGGAGTAGCTTTAGGACCAATGTTAGAAGAAAAATTCGGTATCCCTGCATTTATCAATAACGATGGCGATTTATTTGCTTACGGTGAAGCAATCGGTGGTTTACTTCCACAAATTAATGCTAAGCTAAAAGCCAATGGAAGCGAAAAAGAATATAAAAATGTGATCGGCATTACACTTGGAACTGGTCTAGGTGGCGGTGTCGTTTCTAACAATAAATTACATATTGGCGATAACTCAATGGGAGGTGAAATCTGGTTGATGCCTTCTAAAGTTTTAGACCATGTAAATGCTGAGGAAGCTTCTTGTATTAGAGCAATCCAAAGATTCTACAAAGAATTCTCTGGTGTTGATAATGCAGAACTAACGCCAAAAGACATCTTCGAAATCGCAAAAGGCGAACAAGAAGGTGATGCTGCATCAGCGAAAAAAGCATTCGATACATTAGGCGAAAACCTAGGAGACGTTCTTTGTACTTTAGCAACAACGGTAGATGCTATTGTTGTTATCGGAGGAGGTCTTTCTGGAGCCTCAGAATTATTCATGCCTGCTACTCTAGCAGAGATGAAATCAAAATATAAATCGGGAACTGACCGATTGGTTATGGAAGTATTTGACCTTACTTCTGAAGACGAAACTGAAAAGTTTGTAACAAATAACCAACTGGAAATCAAGGTTCCATTTACAGAAAAAACTGTAAAATACGATGCTTCTCCTAAAATTGGTGTAGGTATTTCTGCATTAGGAACTAGTGAAGCTATTTCACTTGGAGCATACGCATTTGCTGTGGATCAATTAGAAAATTAAGAACTAATTTGATCTCATAACATTTTACACTATCGAAATAATTCATTGTACTATTCTAATAATTATAGGATGTAACAATGTTTCGATAGTGTATTTTTTTGTTTATTTTCTACCTTGCAGTAAGACAATTGATCTTTATCCCACTAATTTTAACACCCTTTAGAGAAAATAAATTGTCACTCGTTGTTATTAATCTGTCTACAACATACAGAACTTTATTTAACCTTGATAAAACTTTTAAATTATGGAATTACTTGCTTGTGTTTTCGTACTAACGATAGTTTTCATGGGCACCTATCGTTTGATGACTAAGTCATCTTCGAATCAGTCCAATTTATCCTAATTAAATGTTCCACACTCTAAATTCACTTCTTTACTAATTTTATTTCTTCCTAAAAAAAAAATTCTAAGTATGATCTTAAACACAAAAATTAAGATCATACTTTTCTTTTTTTATTGAATTAAGTGCATTTTTGAGCTCAGTTTTAATCGTCTAAAGAAATATATCAATGCGTACCAGATTTGCTCCAACACCATCAGGTTATTTACATATAGGTAATGCCTATTCTTTTTTACTCACGTGGATTCTTGCACGTCAGTCTGAAGGTGGTGAAATTCTTTTACGAATTGATGATATCGACTCCACTCGTGCACGTGACGAGTACATTGAAGATATTTTTGAAACAATCGATTGGCTAGGTATCGATTATGATAATGGTCCTTTTAGTGTAGATGATTTTAAGAAAAACTGGACGCAAGAACTAAGAATTCATCGCTATCAAAGAGCATTTGATATTTTAAAAGAACAAGGCGATTTATTTGCTTGTACGTGTTCTCGTAAAGAGATCTACGAACAATCTGAATCTGGTATTTATACTGGTAAATGCAGAGATTTAAATCTCCCATTCGATACCCAAGATGCTGCTATCAGAGTGAAGACTTCTGAAGTACCCGTAATTTTAGAAGATCTATTTATTGGTGATGTTGCTATTGATTTAGAACAAACTATGAAAGACTTTGTCATCCGAAGAAAAGATGGCTTGTTTGCTTATCAATTGGCCTCATTAATTGATGATGAAGACGATGGGATCGATTTCATAGTGAGAGGAGAAGACCTTGTTGAATCTACAGCAGCTCAAATATTTCTTGGTAACAAACTAGAACTTGATAATTTCGAAAATGTCGAGTTTTTACATCATCCACTTCTTGTAGATGAAAAAGGTGAAAAGTTGTCGAAATCAAATGGTTCGGATGCCATAAAAACACTTAGAGAACAAGGTATGACTCCTGAAGAAGTGTATAGTGGTTTTGCTGAGTTTTATTTAGGAGAAGAAGTCAATATCACTAACATTGAACAACTGTTAGAAATTAATTTTATTGAAGAAGAAGGCGATGAGGATTGGGATGAAGAATAAAAACTTCCCTAATTAACCTAAAAACGACTACATTAACATACATTAATTATTATTTTATAATAACAATGGTCACCAAAAAGACCAATAAAGCATTTTAACTTTGTAGTATAGCTTTACGATACAACTAATTTTCGATTAAGCCTCCTTTTACATTTTATTCAGATTATCCTTCTATCTTTTATTGATTAACATTCGAAGTGTAAAAGCCAATAACCAAACTCGCATTAACCTAATATTGAGATGAGCTACAATATAAAACACATACACAGTCATAAAAAAGGGAATGTTGTCACCATATACTTGCCTAATTTCTGCTTGAACCAATTGTCCAAGGAAACTACCGTTCAAATAATCGACATTTTAGAGAGAGTCAACAAAGATGATCATGTTAATATGGTGGTATTTAGAACAGTACAGGAAAATTTTTTCTTACCAAAATTTTCTTTAGAGGAAGCTCCTATTATTTCTGATAGCATTATGAACAGTGATTATTTTATTAATTTAAAAGATATGATCCACAGTATGAGAGCAATGACTGTCTCTGTAATTGAGGGAGCAACTAATAAAATTGGCTCTTCATTTATAAAAGCAAGTGATTTATCTTATGCCACAGAATCAACAGTTTTCTCTAATGGTATGAATATTGATGGTAACCAATTATTTACTGCTGAAAAGGCAGAAGAAAATGGAATTATCACAAGGATGATTCCTGAAGATAAAATTGATTTAACCCTAGATTATCTAGGTCATACTTACGAAAGTGAGTAACTATATATTTTGAATTTTAACTACTAATAATACAAGTGCCCCTCATTTTTAATGAGATTAGAGGCACTTTTTTTTGGCCTTCAGATTTTTAAAAAAGTAGGTAATATTTATAAAGAGATTGCATTACTCTAGATTTCACTAAGAAATTCTCAAAAAAATAGAAAAATACTTCAAAATCAGTAAAAAGGATAGGTAAATCTTTTCGTAGTGAGAGTACAACTCCTTATTTTTGCGATCAGTTATTTTGAACAAGAGACTAAATTAAAATTATATATAAAATGCTTAGAACGCATAACTGCGGAGAACTCCGTGAAAGCCATATTGGGCAAACTGTAACTTTAAGCGGTTGGGCACAAGCTATCCGTGATAAAGGTGGTTTAATTTGGATCGATATCCGTGACCGTTACGGTATCACTCAATTAGTAATCGAAGACGATGGTAATGCTGACGCTGCCTTGTTGGAACAAGCTAGAAAAGTTGGTCGTGAGTTCGTACTTAAGGCGACTGGTGAAGTGATCGAACGTGCTGCGAAAAACCCAAATATCCCAACTGGTAACATCGAAATGCGTTTGAGCGAGTTGACGATCTTAAATGAGGCACAAACTCCTCCATTCAAAATCGAAGACGAAACAGATGGTGGCGATGAACTTCGTATGAAGTACCGTTACTTGGATATCCGTCGTAACCCAGTTCGTGAGAAATTGGTATTGCGTCATAAAATCGCTCAAGAAGTAAGAAGATATTTATCAGATCAAGAGTTTATCGAAGTAGAAACTCCTGTATTGATTAAATCTACTCCAGAGGGTGCACGTGACTTCCTAGTTCCTTCAAGAATGAACCCAGGTGAGTTCTATGCACTTCCTCAATCACCTCAAACATTTAAGCAATTATTGATGGTCGGTGGTATGGACCGCTACTTCCAAATTGTAAAGTGTTTCCGTGATGAAGACCTTCGTGCGGATCGCCAGCCAGAGTTTACTCAAATAGACTGCGAAATGGCGTTTGTTGAGCGTGAAGACATCTTACAAAACTTCGAAGGAATGATGCGTCACCTTTTCAAAATGGTGAAAGACATCGAACTTCCTACGTTCCCAAGAATGGAATATGCAGATGCCATGCGTGATTATGGTTCAGACAAGCCGGATACTCGTTTCGAGATGAAGTTTGTCTACCTTAATGAATTAACACAAAATAAAGGATTCAAAATATTCGATGCTGCTGAGGTAGTCTTAGGTATCTGTGCTAAAGGTGCTGCTTCATATACGCGTAAGCAATTAGACGAATTAACGAAGTGGGTACAACGTCCACAAATCGGTGCTAAAGGTCTAGTTTATGTGAAATGTAACGAAGATGGTTCATTCAAATCTTCAGTAGATAAATTCTACTCTCAAGAAGACTTGAAAGCATGGGCTGAAAAAGCAGGTGCTGAAGCAGGCGACTTACTATTAGTATTATCTGGTGAACTAGATACTACACGTAAGCAAATGTGTGAGCTTCGTTTAGAAATGGGTAATCGTTTAGGCCTTAAGGATCCATTCAACTACTCTCCTCTTTGGGTGGTGAACTTCCCAATGTTCGAGAAAGACGAAGAAACTGGTCATTACCACGCAATGCACCACCCATTCACATCAGTACTTCCTGAAGATGCTGAGATCTTGAAAAACGATCGTTACAATGCTCGTGCTAACGCATACGACATGGTCATCAACGGTGTTGAAGTTGGTGGTGGTTCTATCCGTATCCACGATAAATCAGATCAAGCAGACATGTTCGACGCACTTGGCTTCACTGCTGAGGAAGCTCAAGAACAATTCGGCTTCTTGATGAACGCTTTCGAATACGGTGCACCTCCTCACGGTGGTATTGCATTAGGTTTCGACCGTCTTTGTTCTCTATTCGGTGGCGTAGAGTCTATCCGTGACTTCATCGCATTCCCTAAGAACACATCAGGAAGAGACGTAATGATCGAATCTCCATCTCCAGCTGACGCTCAGCAATTGGGTGATTTGAGCATTAAACTTGACATAAAGGAGTAAGTTGGGGTTTCCACTTGCTTAGTTATAGATGAAAGGCTTCCTTTTAAAAAAAGGGAGCCTTTTTTTAAGTTAAAAGTGAAAAATGAAAAGTGAAAAACGTAGTTAGTTGAGCAGTACGTGTACCATTTTGCCCTTCGCTCTTCACTTTTCCCTTTTCACTCTTCACTAATAAGGCAAACCATCCAACGATGATTTGCCCTACATTTATATCAATTACCCATAAAAAACGATAAGCTATCCCCACTAACCACGTTTTTCATTTTTAACTTTTAATTTTTCATTTACTCCCTTTCACTCTTCACTAAAAAAGGCAAACCTCACAACGATGATTTGCCCTACATTTATATCAATTACCCATAAAAAACGATAAGCCAGCCCTACTAACTACGTTTTTCATTTTTACTTTTAATTTTTCATTTCCAATTAATTTGTTGGAAGAGTCGATTTATCGAAATCTCTTGGTAAAGTGATGTATTTAAACTTTTTCCATTTTACAACTTCGTCAGGAAGTGTTTTAATAGGATTTCCATTTAGATCAAATTTCCATAATTCGTTAAGGTTCACCAACTCTTTTGAAATACTCGTTAATTGATTTTCACTAAGGTCTATCTGTTCGACTACCTTCAACTGATATAGTTCAACAGGTAATGAACTTATTTTATTCCTAGCTGCATCTAGGTTTGATAATTTTGACAATGATCCGATTCCTGCAGGTAATGACGTTAGTTTGTTAGCCCTTATATTCAATACCTCAAGGTTTTTGAGTTGTCCAATTTTATTTGAAATGTTTTCTATTTCATTAAATGATACAATAAATTTTTTGAGATTAATTAGGTTATAAACTTCATCGGGAATTGCTTGTACTTTATTTGCAGACATATACAATTTTTCTAGTGAGGTTAATTGTCCAAATTCTTTAGGCATCACCTCAATTTGATTAGCAAAAACATACATCGTTTTTAAGTTCTTTAATTGCCCAAGCCCTTTAGGAAAATAAGGTATTTTATTTAATTGAATATATAAACCTTCCAATTGGGTTAACTTACTTATATCTGGAAATGAAGAAAGTTCACATTCGGAACAACTTAAAAATCTTAAGTTATTTAGCTGACCAATTTCATTAGGTAAAGTAACCAACTTATTGTTACTGATATTTAGGTCTTCCAGTTTATTTGATTGTTTGATATTGGAAGGTATCTTGGTGAATTTATTTTTTGATAAGTTTAAGTATTTCAAATTTTCTATCTCTAAAACCACCAAAGGAAAAGTAGCGAAATTATTCATCCACAAATCCAATTTCCTTAAATTTTTTAATTTATTGATTTCATTTGGGAGTTGAGATAATTCATTTTTCGTTAAAATTAATTCCTCTAAATTCTCTAAATTTCCAATTTGAGCAGGTAGTTGTAAAATTCTATTATAAGCTAATTCTAACTTTACTATAGATTTCATCTGTCCAATGTTATTCGGAATTCTTGTCAACAGATTATATTTAAGATCTAGGTGCTTTAAATTTTTTAGTTGAGTTACTTCTAATGGAAATTGGGTAAGCTTATTACTACTTAAATCTAAGTGTTCAATTGATTGAAAATAGACAAGTTCTTTTGGAAAGGTTTTCTCTTTTCCAAGTGGTAGATTCAAATAAATCAACTTTCCATCCTCAATCTTATATTTATACTTATTCAGTTGTATACCGTACTTACTATCAAGAAGAGATATAAATTCCTCTGGGGTAAGTGATGATGTAGGCGTTTGCCCATATCCTTTTTGGGTTGTAAAAAATATTAGTGTAATAAAAAGAAGTAGAAGTCTCATAAAAAATCAATTAGTTTTAAAAAGTTGAATAAACCACAAAAAGTAAACCACCAATAAATGACTACTCCTTTATTAATATCAAATACTCTTTAAAAACGAAAAACCAGCCTTACTAATCACGTTTTTCATTTTTAACTTTTAATTTTTCATTTACTCCCTTTCACTCTTCACTAAAAAAGGCAAACCACCCAACGATGATTTGCCCTCCATTTATATCAAATACCCATAAAAAACGATAAGTCAGACCTACTAACCACGTTTTTCATTTTTAACTTTTAATTTTTCATTTCCCCAAAACTATTCGTTGTAAAGCACCTGCAACAAGGTCACACCAACTGCTTCCAACGATTTTTTATCAATCGCGTCCATGTTGTCATTGTGAGTGTGCCAGTGTTTGAAGAACGTTTGAGCACCGCTTGGGTCAAGATCTATAATATCGATCATAGGGATTTTAGCAATCTCGTTTACATAAAGGTGATCGTCTGTTAACTGAGGTCCTTTTTGGTCCACGAACATACTTCCATAGCCTTTACGTTGAGCTGTTTTCCACACTTTCTTTACAATTCTAGGAGCGAAATACATCGATACTCCTTCTTTTAAGAAGGTAGGATTTTTAGCTCCAACCATATCCAATAAGATACCATAATATGCAGAATAACCTTCTTTATGAGGATTAGCTGCCCAATGTTTTGATCCTAAACAGTAACCCGAATCACCCGATTGATCTTCTTCGAACGCAGGGCGACCGTAGTCTTCCACATCAAACAAAATGATATCTACACCAACTTTGGGTTTGTCCGGGCTGTTGGCAATTGCTCTTGCAACTTCTAGAAGAACACCTACACCACTACCACCGTCATTTGCTCCTAAAATTGGTTCATGTTGTCTTGATTTATCATCATCTTGATCAGCTACCTGACGAGTGTCCCAATGTGCTGCCAATATAATTCTAGTTTGAGCTTCTGGATTAATGCTACCGATAATATTGGTACCGTTTAAAGCGGTTCCATCATAGGCATAAACCGTCATTTTTTGTTCAGTTACCTCCGCTCCATGTCTTGCCAATTCGTTTGCTAGATATGCACCACACATATCATGAGCCATTGTATTGGGAACTCTTGGACCAAAATCAACTTGCTTTTGTACATATGTATATGCAGAATCAGCATTAAATGTTGGGATAGGTTTGTCCTTTACGGCTGCTGATGAAGTTTCAGTACTTGAAGATGCAGCTCCTCCACAAGAAAATAAGAAAAGTCCGCAAATTGCTGCGATAAACAAATGTTTCATTATTATCAGTTTTATAAAAAAGTCTTTTAATCTAAAATCACACGTTAGATTAGATTCGTCAAATTACCAAGTTGTTTGATAGAAAAACATCAATTTTCCTATGACAAGGGTAAATGCTAGCATTAAAGCAGCTGCAATATAAAATTAATGAAGATAGATATTAAATTTTACTGTTTGATTTTCCTCAATTGTAAACATTTTAGTTACCTGAAACTCATTTCTAAATAATGAATTTTCGGATAAATGTACTTTACTATCATCAACTGCTCTATGTGGATGAAGTGCTACATTTAACTCATAAGCTCCTGGCTCTAAGTCAACAATATGATTGGAATTAATAGAAATTTTCTCACCTGTATTTAATTTTGTCAGTGTAATTTCTTTGTAAGAGTTATGCATGTTTGAACTCTTGGGTATTGCTAATTTAATATGAACACTATTTGTTGAATCGGAGAATAATTTTTTCTCTTTAATAGAATAGTTATCATAACCATGTTTTTCAATAGGAACAAATTCGTCTTCCTTATGAACATCACAACTAACAAATAGTAGAGAGAAAAATATGATGAAGAGATATTTCATGAAATGATGATTGATATATATAGTATAAACGAGAACAGCGTTTTACAGTTGATTTAAAATAAAAAAGCAGACTGTATTTATGTTAATAATTACAGTCTGCTATCTATTAAGAAATATTTCTCTGATTATTTCTCTTTGAATACAATACCCATCGGTACTCCTTCAAAACCAAAATGCTCTCTGATTTTGTTTTCGATAAACGATTTGTAAGGGCCTTTCACGTGTCTTGGGTAATTCGAGAAGAACGCAAATACCGGTGTGTGAATTGGCAACTGAGTAATGTATTTAATTTTAATGTGGTGACCACGGTGTGCTGGAGGTGGACGTCTTTCAATTTCTCTACCGATAATCTCATTCAAAGCAGAAGTCATTACTTTCATCTTACGATTTTCGTAGACCTCAATGGCTTTATCGATTACTTTAGAGATACGTTGTTTTTCCAATACCGAAGTTGTGATAATCGGAATATAAGCTGCACCACCTAAACGCTCTTGAATTTTCTTCTCGAACTCTCTAGCAGTGTTGGTATCCTTTTCGATAAGGTCCCACTTATTCACCATAATCACAATACCTTTTTTGTTTTTGATGGCCAAATTGATAATACTCAAATCTTGAGATTCGATACCTCTTGTTGCATCTAAAACAGCGATACAGACATCTGATCTTTCGATGGCTTTAATGGTTCTCATTACAGAGTAGAACTCCACGTTCTCCATTGCTTTTGCCTTTCTTCTAAGACCTGCTGTATCTGTTAAGATAAACTCTTTACCAAATGCGTTGTATTTCGCATCTACAGCATCACGAGTTGTACCTGCAATATCTGTTACGATACTTCTTTCTTTATTCAAAAGAAGGTTCGTTAAAGACGATTTACCTACGTTTGGTCTACCGATAACAGCGATTCTTGGAATTGCTTCTTCTTCTTCGTCCTCATCTTCAGGGAAGTTAGAAACTACTTCATCCAATAGATCACCCGTACCAAAACCAGATGCTGAAGCAATTGCCATTGGCTCGCCCATACCAAGTTCATAGAACTCGTAAGCATGCATTGCTTTTTCTCCTGTATCTGCTTTGTTGGCTACTAGGTATATTGGTTTTTTACTTCTTCTAAGTAATTTACCAAACTCTCTATCCAAATCTGTTAAACCTGTTTCAACATCAACAACGAATAACAGAACCGTAGATTCCTCGATAGCAATTTCTACTTGCTCACGAATTGCTTCTTCGAATGTATCTTCAGAACCTACAACATATCCACCTGTATCTACTACAGTGAATGATTTTCCCGTCCATTCGGCCTGTCCATAGTGTCGGTCACGTGTTACACCGCTCTCATTATCCATGATCGCGTCACGACGTTCTACCAAACGATTAAATAAAGTAGATTTACCAACGTTTGGTCTACCTACAATTGCGACTAAATTTGCACTCTTCTTCATTGAGAATTTTCCTTTCTTCCTTACTCCGACTGTGGTAAGGTAATTACATACGACTTTCCTTTTCTAACGGTTAATTTATTTTGTCTTAACCAAGGATTGTGTCTCTTTAATATTTTATAGTTAACGCCTTCTTGTTTGGCAAATTCTGCCAAATTCGAAATCGTTTTAGTAACGGTTACCGTTCTTGTCTTTTCCTGATTATATAATTGATGCGTTGACAACTCAAAATTATATTTCTTAGGTTCAGACATAATCTCCTTAAGCGCTAAGATACGGAATACATATCTTGATGTCTCTTGATTCAATAAAAGATCGTAGTAATTATCTACTTTTTGATCTTTCATCCCTTTCAAGATGCCAGTTACGCCTCTGTTATAAGCAGCTGCAGCTAAGGTCCAAGTACCCAAACGGTTCTTTGCCTTCATTAAATACTCACAAGCAGCATGTGTCGCTTTTTCCACATGATACCTTTCATCTACCTCTTTGGTTACAGTTAAACCATACTCTCGAGCAGTACTTGGCATGAATTGCCAAAAACCCGCTGCTCCAGAACCTGATCTAGCAGTTAACATCAAATCCGATTCGATAATACATAAATATTTAAAGTCTGAAGGCACCCCCTCTTCTTTTAAAATTTTATCGATCATAGGTAGCCATCTTTGTGCTCTTTTTAAAACTAAGATGGTATGTGAATGCCAATAAGAGTTCACATACATTTCTCGATCAAAACGCTCTATTATGTCTTCTTCATCCAAAGGCACTTTCTCTCCTGCGAATTCAAAATCTTTAGGAAGATCAAGTTCATAACTGAATTGCTCTCCTTCAGAAACAATTACTTTTTCAATAATTCTTTCGTTAGGGGAAACAACATGAAAAACATACGTAAGCAGACCTGCGGTAACAAGTCCCAAAACAAACCACAAAAACGATTTCATGAATGGTATTTATAACAAATTAGTACAAAGGTCGGGTTATTTATTATTAAGATCTGAATATAAACGCATTAGTTAACAAATAAGCATCAAAGAATATGTGATTTTCTGATTTAATCTATAAATCATCTCACTATCTTTCATTTACAGAATAATTAAAAGTAATTATTAGCTAACTAATCAACATTATTAGCGACTTATTTTATATTCAGATCATTCAACACCTAAGTCATTGAACCTAGGTGAATATCAAATTACTTAAGCCTAAAACTCTGGTAATTAAATCTTAGAAATATCACCTTATCTTTCTTTTATATAAAAAAGAAAAACACCTCAATCGATCAATTGAGGTGTCAAATATAGTTTGTATTTTTTTCTTTTTAGAAATTTGGTGATAATAAATACTTCCCATAGAAGTCTTCGATAATTTTTACCGCTTCTTTTGGAGTATCTACAAGGTGAATAAGGTCCAAATCACCTGCACTAATATTATTTTCTTTTTCCAATAAAGTACTCTTAATCCAGTCCATTAAACCCTGCCAATAATCAATACCCACTAACACAATTGGGAAGCGACCAATTTTCTTGGTTTGAATTAATGTGTAAGCCTCAAATAACTCGTCTAAAGTGCCTAAACCTCCAGGCATCACCACAAAACCTTGAGAGTATTTTACGAACATTACTTTTCTTACGAAGAAGTAATCAAAGTTCAGCATTTTGTCTCTATCAATATATGGATTACCGTCCTGTTCAAAAGGAAGTACAATATTTAAACCTACAGATTTACCGCCAGCATCATGGGCACCTTTATTACCTGCTTCCATAATACCAGGACCACCTCCTGTAATGACACCATAACCGTGTTCTACTAACAATCGGGCTACCTCTTCTGTCATTTTGTAGTATTTGTGATCCGGTGATGTTCTTGCAGATCCAAAAATAGATACACAAGGTCCTATTTTCGCAAGTTTGTCAAAACCATCTACAAACTCAGCCATCACTTTAAAGATCACCCATGAGTTCGCACTTTTTATTTCTGCCCAATCTTTTTTCTCAAAGGCTTCTTTTATACGTTCTACTTCTTCTTCGTTGATTTTATTTTTCTTCTCTGCCATATATGTGTTTATTTAAATTGAATCATATTGTTTTTATCGGTTTCAAGAGGTGCTGCTCTTTTAAATGCTTCTTTTTGATGTAATTCTTCTTCATCTAAATAAGCTTCATGATCCACCTCATCCAAAGCATTTAATGCCTTGATATACTTTTCCTTGTCTATTGCATTCATTTGAGGTTCTTGATAAGTGAACTTAAAGTAAGAACTTCCTGTATATTTTCCTCTAGGTGTAATTACACCTTCTAATGCCTTAACGCTCTCGAAAAGTGTCTTGCTTCCTTCAAAAGTTTTAAGATCTTCCTTTTTGATCCACAACGGAAGATCCTCGTAAATTAAAGAGCCATTACCCCAAATATAAAATGCGGATTTTGGAATATTCTTATTATCATAATCTATGGTTCGACCGTCTACTTTAGCATCAATTAATCGTTTTAAAGAAAGTGGATGATTAGAAAAAGCTACGGCATTGCCAAGTACAGTATAATAAGGGAACTCAATTCTATTAAATGCCTCACCGAAAATTGTTGGTAAAAGTTCCTCTACCCCAATATAGCCGATTGCGAAACCTCTATATTTTAACTCTGAAAAACGTTCTAAGGTTTGCACTTCGACAAGCGCATTTAACTGTCTTAATTGTTCTGATGCTAATGCAGGATTATCTGTTTTTATCAACATCACTTCTGAGTTTTTCCCTTTAAGTTCTCCAGAAATTAATTTCACCCAAGCCGCTTCGTTTCCTATCCAGCTATCAAAAACATCTTCTATCTTAATTTTTAAACGGTTTTCTAAATTTTTCCAGGGCTGAATACCTGCTGCCTCTAGTAAAGACCTCCTTTTTTGTATCTGATTGGATAATCCCCAATGTGCCCCAATACTTACATTTTCAGGTAGGGTAGTCATTAAGTCTTTAGTAGTTATTACTCCAGACCAAGACCACCAAATCGGTTCTAATTTTGTAGAATGATTGATTGGTTTCACCACACTAATCAGTTCATCATTTTCCAACTTCCATAACCAATGTTGCTCACCTAATACTCTGCCGAGTCCCATTAAAGCCACTTGCGGTTCTTTAAAATATTCTTCAAATAAAGAGTAGACAGAAATAGGGTTCATCCATAATTCAAACAGCGAATCTTCAGAAAAAGTTTTTGAAGACAATATTCTGGTATCTACTCCCGAGGTGATAGAAGCATACGATTTTTTAATAATTTCTTGATGAGTAGAAAAAACCAATAAGTTATTGTAAGTAAAATAATACCCTACATTATTCTTTCCTTTTCTAAGTACAGTAATATTCCCCTCACGATCTCCTAGTTGTGCTAAAGTGAATTTTCTACTGATAATAAAACGAAGATGATCTGTCAATTTTGACTTCCATCCCAAATCTATGGCTCCAAGGTAGGCTGTTCCTTCTTTTTCTGTTTGATATACAGCACCTACTCCCTTATAATCTGATAATAAGAATTGCACAAAAGAGTTGGTTCCCCATTCATTCTCCCAAAGTTGCCTTTTGCTCTTCGAAAGAGAATTTGATATCACATCATTCCAAGTGGATTCTCTAAGATTCTTCCAAGATTCCATCAAATGTTCTGAACCGACTACTATTCCTGCACCTGATGGGACTGCTGACCAAAGTGAGGTAGTTTGTAAAGAATTTGACCAAATAAAAAATCCACCAAAAAGAAATATCAGTATAAATAATAATATGTATTTCTTTTTAGATTTTTTCTGAGGTACATTTTCTACCAAAGAGGCAGACTCATTTTTATTGGTTGGTGTATCCAGGTTTTCTTTAGTTTCTGACATATAGTTGATGCATCACCTACAAATAACCACTTATTTTCTAGGTCTTTACAGCACGTTAGATTGGTTTAACTCTATTTTGGTTTATCTAATTTATCCGCAGTATCTACCACTAAATTGATTACAATTTCAGGGTCTGTGAAAGGAAAGATATGTCCTTTTTTCTCTAATATAACAGTTGACAAAGGAGCTGTCCAATGTTTTTTGACAAATTCCATATTTCCGAATGGAACAATACTATCTTTTTTGCCATGTACCATAATAGTTGGGGTGATAATTTTCTTCCAGTCTTGTTCTACCTTTTTCAATGCTGCTGCATGATGTGCTTTTTCGTCAGTCGCTACTTTTAATGATGAAGATAGCATACCATAAATCACTTTACTTTGTGCCCAGCGAGAATACCATTTCATCGGTTCTAATTCGGCACTCATGGCAGGAGCCAACATGATAAGTTGAGTTATTTTTTCTTTTGATGATAAACAAGCATGAGCTGCAATTGGGCCTCCATAGGAATGTCCTATCAATATAAATTCTTGCTCCTCTTCGGTGGCGTTCTGCCAATCTTCCATTACTTGATGTATACTTTGAGCATGTAGAGCTATCGATGAATATTCTGTTCCAGACGCACTTCCGTATCCTAAACGATCGATAGAAAGTACATTTCCTTTCGATCTAATTTTTTCGTCTTTCAAAAACTTACCAAAATCAGAAGCACTCCCCGGGGCTCCATGTATAAAAACAAAAGTCCGCTTTGATGGTTTGGATGATGGAACTGAGAGATAATTTATCGTAAGACTATCCATTTGAGCATGTCTCACTTTCATATCTACACCATCTTTAGCATATTCTTTTTCTAATTTCTTCCACTTTTTGTCCATCGATGTACTACATGAGCTGAGCAATAAAAAACTTTGGAGTAGCAATAAAAAAGCTGAATACTCCATATTTTTGAGAGATGTCATTAAATTTAAAGTAAGTTTATAGACAGATACTATTTCAGACCCGTCATTAGGGTGATTGCATATTCAAGATAATTAATTTGACACCAATATGGAAAAAAATAAAAAATACGGTTTCTCGACCATCGCTATTCATGCAGGTCAAGAACCCGACCCAACTACAGGAGCAGTAATCCCTCCAATTTATGCTACATCAACTTACGCACAAACAGCACCAGGAGAGCATAAAGGTTTCGAATATACACGTTCACACAATCCTACAAGATATGCCTACGAAGATGCCGTTGCTGCATTGGAAAACGGTAAAAAAGGATATGCTTTTGCAAGTGGATTAGCTGCCGCTGCAACAATTTTGGATATGTTGGACAGCGGAAGTCATGTCATCGCCATGAACGATTTATATGGTGGTACCTTCAGATTATTTGATAAAGTTCGCGAAAGATCTGCCAACTTAGAATTCTCATTTATCGATCTAAACGATGAGGAAGCACTAAGAAAAGAGATCAAATCAAATACTAAAATGATATGGGCAGAAACACCAACCAACCCTATGTTGCGTTTAGTTGATCTAGAAAAAGTCGCTGCTATCGCCAAAGAACATCAAATAATAACGGTATGTGATAATACTTTCGCTACGCCTTATTTACAAAGACCATTGGAATTAGGGTTTGATTTGGTCACTCATTCAGCCACTAAATACATCAACGGTCATTCCGATGTTGTTGGAGGAGTTGTGATTGTTGGCGATAACAAAGAGTTAGAAGATCAACTTACATTCCTACAAAATGCAGTAGGTGCGGTGCAAGGACCATTCGACTCTTTCTTGGTAAACAGAGGTTTAAAAACTTTGGGTATTCGTATGGATAGACACTGCGAAAGTGCCATGAAATTAGCGGAGTGGCTGGAACATCATCCGTTTGTAGAAAAAGTATATTACCCGTATCTACCTTCTCATCCCGATTTTGCACTTGCTAAAAAGCAAATGAAAAAAGGTGGAGGTATGATCTCTGTAACGCTAAAAGCAGATTTGGAACAAACGAAGGTGTTCTTATCTAATTGTAGAATATTTACTTTAGCCGAAAGTTTAGGTGGTGTCGAAAGTTTAATCGAACACCCAGCAATTATGACGCATGCTTCTATCCCTGCCGAAACTAGAAAAATGCTAGGAATAGACGATGGCTTTATCAGAATATCTGTTGGAATTGAAGATTATGAAGATCTACAAGACGACATCACTAATGCTTTTAAAGCAGCAGGATTAGAATAATTATGGCTTTAGAAATAGAAAGAAAATTTTTACTCACCTCTTTTGACACTTCCTTAGCACAAAGATCCTCTCGAATAGTGCAAGGATATATTTGCAGTGATGAAGGAAAAACTGTAAGAATCCGAATCAAAAAAGAAAAAGGGTTCATCACTATTAAAGGAAAATCCGATAAGGAAGGTCTAGCCCGTTACGAGTGGGAAAAAGAAATTCCTTTAGAAGAGGCTGAGGATTTAATGAAACTCTGTTCAGGAGGAGTAATTGATAAAGTTAGACATGAAGTTGAAGTAGGTAAACATACTTTTGAAGTAGATGTATTTGCAGGAAAAAACCAAGGGCTTATCGTAGCAGAAGTCGAACTATCTGATAAAAACGAAACGTTCGCTACTCCCGATTGGTTAGGTGAAGAAGTTACCGGAGATCCTAAGTACTACAACTCTATGTTAATGAAACATCCCTATTCTGAATGGAAATAAAAAAAGCGTCACTTAAAAAAGTGACGCTTTTATCTTTTTATTTATCTCTGCTACTTAATTTATTTCAATAAGAATTTACTTCTCGTAAATGCTAATGCCTCTTCATCTTTATTGACTTCCTTCATCCAAATTTCTGCTTGTTCATCTTCAGACAAGCAATTGTTCTTATGGATGAAATTTACATTCATCGACTGATCATATAATTCAAATACGGCAACAGCACCACAGTACTGCACCAATACATATCTAGTTTTATAAGCATACTCCTCTGCAAAAGATAACTCAGGGTCAATTTTATTAATCAAACCTGTTTTCTCTAGATAGTTGGCTACCAACTTTTCGTTTTTAGTGTTTTCCTCTTGAGCAAAAAGAAATGATGCAACAAATACAAAAACTACAGTTAACAATGACTTTTTCATAATATGAGATGGATTAAAATTGATTAGAAACATCGTTACTTTATTGAATAACATTTTGATTAACGGAGACAAAAGAAACATTGTTACCTAATTAAATTATTTTAACTTATTACTGATAATTAGTGATTTATAAAAATATACATCAAAAATATAGGTAATCGATAAAGGAGATGTTACTTAACTTTTATTGTCGTTAAAAATTAAACTTCATAAAAGAAACGACGTTGCATTTGTAATGAAAACAATCGCGAAATGTTTTTGATTACAGTTTAAATAAACATTCACTTTAAAATTAAAACATTGTTACCTATAATAAGATATGTAATCTTCATCGAAAAAATAAATGAGAGAGTGAGTACATAAACTACTTTTCTGAAGAGGCAGCTTGAACTTAGAATGAAATCCGTTCAATTAAAAATAAGTTGTGAAAACTACGCTTGTGGTATTGAAGGATTAATAATAGAAGTCATTTCCGCAAAAATCAACTCCTTTTTATGTTGCCTACTTCAGAAAGTGGTAGTACAAACTTTTGATTATATCATAAATAGTAATTGATCACTATAATTTATTTACCTATTAAAATCGAAATTGATTATTCAATAGATACATTTTCATATCAGATTTTTGCCTAAACTAACTCCTAATAATTCATGTAATAAGTTTACACTAAAAATAACTACAGTTTGTTTCTCTTTACCCTAATGAAGTAGTAGATGGACAGAAAGAAAATACTACACTATAATTAATGGAACAAGAAGTTGTTTAAGAAGAAAACCCCATCTCTTTTAGAAATGGGGTTTTTATATGTTTTAATTTTTTAATGCTAAACAGAAATGAACATCAAATAGTCCTTTTGAGATGACCTAGAACAAACACTTTGTACAGAACTCATCAAAATATTGATTGAATTCATCGTCTTTTAATCCTGGATCAGTAATATCATATACAGTAGAAATACCTCTCTTATATCTTACCAAATTGGATATTGGAGAATAAAAGAATTCCATTCCGCCAATACCTGATAACTCTTTCAGTTTTTGATGTTCTACTGTTTGATCTTTTTTATTGACAATGCCGTAAACATCAAATTTATATCCTTGCTTTTCTTTCATTTCCTTAATCATTGGCAGTGTTTTTAAGAAACGAATAGTCGCCCTCATATCCAAAACACTAGCCACAACAGGAACGACTACAATATCAGAAACCAAAACAGAGAAGTAAATTTCTTTACCCTCAATTCTACCAGGTACATCTAAGAAAATAACATCATACTTCTTTTCTGCTAAAGCCAATGTTTTATCAAAGTTCTCTTCAGATCTTGCTTGTTTCCAATTAAAGGCAATAACGTCATAGGATTGTTCTTTATCGGCCCCTTCAGTAGCATAAATATCCTTCACAGACTTTTGGGGATCACAATCAATTACCAATACCTTTTTGTTTGTTCTGTTGTGTATTGCCGATGCTGTTAACATGAGCAATGTACTTTTGCCAACGCCCCCTTTTTGGGTAGCGAAAGAAATCACTTTGGCCATAAAAATTTATTATGCGGCTTGTAATATAGTTTACAATGATAGAAACAATTCCACATAAGGTCTTGAATCTTTCACAAATATGGAATGAAAATACGATAAAAAACCGAATATTTCCCAATATCTACCCTATCCTTCTCCACTTTATAATACAAGCTTGTAATCAATTTTGTAAATTCGCGATTCGAAAGTGATCAAATTCAATTTCTTAGACCGTTTAAAGGCGATTTTTAAACGGTAGGAATCGTCGATCATTTAACAAAAGAAATTAATATTTAAAATGGGACGCCAGAAATTAAAGAAGTTCGCCGTTAACGAAACGCGTGATTATATTATAGAACCAGGAAAACCTTTATTCGAGAATATCAAAGGAAACTGGAGAAAAGAAGTATTCAAAAACGACAACCCAGTGGTTCTTGAATTAGCATGTGGACGTGGTGAATATACAACAGGATTAGCACAAGTATATCCTGATAAAAACTTTATTGGTGTAGATATTAAAGGGGATCGTATCTGGAAAGGTGGTAACGTTGTTGATGAAATAGGGTTAACAAATGCAGCTTTCTTAAGAATACATATCCAAAACCTTGAACAATATTTTGCTGCTGGAGAAGTGGACGAAATTTGGATTATCCATCCAGATCCTCGACCAAAAGATAGAGATGCTAAAAGAAGAATGACTCACCCGAGATTTTTAAACATCTACAAGAATTTATTAAAAGAAGGTGGATTAGTTCGTTTCAAAACTGATAGTAAACCATTATTTGAGTATTCTGTAGAAACCCTTGTCGCTGAAAAAGTAAACTTGGAAGCGGTTACTTTCAACTTATACGAATCGGACTTACTAGACGAACACCATGGAATCGTTACTCGCTATGAAAAACAATTCACAGCACAAGGACATGATGTTCACTACTTGAAATTCAGATTTTAATCCAAATTAAAAATATATAGCATCCAATGCAGGTACTTATCGATCTCCATTACTTACCTAATTTAGAGTATTTTACTGTTTTAGCTAAAGCTGATAAAGTGTACATCGAAAAGTTTGAGAATTTTCAGAAACAGAGTTTTAGAAACCGATGTTACATCAAAACTGCTCAAAAAATAGATCGATTGACTGTACCCGTTGTTGGTGCAAATAAGGGGCGTCCTCTTAGAAAAGTGAAATTGGATAATAGTACTCAATTTGGGGTAAAACACTGGAGAAGTATTCTTACTGCTTACGGTAGATCTCCCTATTTTGAGTACTATAGTGATTACATAGAAAAAGCCCTCACTACTCCCTATGAAACACTGTTTGAGCTTAATTTTACTATGTTAAAATTGATCTGTAAGCTCGTAGGGATAAAAACAACTCTTGAAATAACGTCTACTTTTGAAAAAAATCCTGCTGAAGGGATCATAGATCTTCGAAATACGATCACAAAGACAGACTCAGGCACTCTAATTAACGAACAATCTTATATTCAGGTATTTGGAGAAAATTTCGAAAAAAACCTTAGTATTTTAGACCTTTTATTCTGTGAAGGGCCTAATGCAATTATTATATTAAAATCACAAAACAGTAAATTATTAGAGCGTTAATATTGTTTAATAGAAAATATATGCCTTAATTTATATAACAGAATTTACGACTTTAACGATTAATCCATTAATCTTACGAAATTAACTCATGCATTATTTCTATAATGATTCTAAATTCTGTATCTTATACATTCTATATTAGAATAATTATAATTTAAATTCCCTAACCATGGAGGCAAAATTTTCTAACAGAGTTAAAGAAGTGATCTCGCTTAGTAGAGAGGAAGCTTTACGCCTTGGACATGATTATATCGGTACAGAACATTTACTGCTCGGTATGATTCGTGAGGGTGAGGGATATGCGATCACATTATTAAAGAAGTTAAACGTTAACTTAAACGACTTAAAAGACGCTATTGAGCAGTCGACTAAAAGTACGGCGAATTTTAATGTGAAAAATCTCGCAAACATCCCACTAACCCGACAATCAGAAAAAACGCTTAAAATAACATACTTAGAGGCAAAAATCTTTAAATCGTCTTTGATAGGCACTGAGCATTTATTGCTTTCTATTCTAAGAGATGAAGACAACTTGGCCACTCAAATTTTACAGCGTTACGATGTAAACTACGATGTTGTCAAAGAAATGATCGAATTCCAAGGAGAAAATCAAAACCCAAAAGCATCATCAAGTACTGATGATGACGACCCACAAGCAAAAGGCAGTGGTTCATGGAGCTCACGCCCAGAATCATCTAAAAGTTCTGAAAAGTCTAAAACTCCAGTATTGGATAACTTCGGACGTGATCTAACAAGCTACGCAGAAGAAGGTAAATTAGACCCAATTGTTGGTCGTGACAAAGAGATTGAGCGCGTTGCGCAGGTGCTTTCTAGAAGAAAGAAAAACAACCCTATATTAATTGGTGAGCCTGGTGTTGGTAAAACAGCTATCGCAGAAGGTTTAGCCTTACGTATTGTTCAGAAAAAAGTATCTCGTGTACTTTTCGGTAAAAGAGTCGTTACTCTAGACCTTGCGTCTTTGGTAGCAGGTACAAAATACCGTGGACAATTCGAAGAAAGAATGAAAGCGGTAATGAACGAGCTAGAAAAAGCGCCAGAAGTTATCCTTTTCATCGATGAGATTCATACTATTGTTGGTGCTGGTGGTGCTTCGGGATCGCTAGATGCTTCGAACATGTTCAAGCCTGCATTAGCAAGAGGTGATATACAATGTATTGGTGCTACTACTTTAGATGAGTATAGACAATATATTGAAAAAGACGGAGCCTTAGCACGTCGTTTCCAAATGGTAATGGTAGATCCTACTACACCAGAAGAAACTATCGAAATCCTAAATAACATCAAAGGTAAATACGAGCAACACCACCATGTGGATTACTCAGAAGATGCCTTGGCTGCCTGTGTGAAATTCTCTGATAGATATATTAGTGACCGTTTCCTTCCAGATAAAGCTATTGATGTACTAGATGAAGTAGGTGCTAGAGTTCACATCAACAATATTCATGTTCCTGATAACATCGTGAAGCTTGAAGAGCAAATCGAAGATATCAAAGAGGAAAAGAATAAAGTTGTAAAACGTCAGAAGTACGAAGAAGCTGCAAAACTTCGTGATACAGAGAAGAAATTATTAGAAGACTTAGATACTGCTAAAGAACAGTGGGAAAAAGAAACTAATGAGACGATCTACCCTGTAACTGAAGATGACGTAGCAGCAGTAGTGGCTATGATGACAGGTATTCCTGTAAATCGTGTAGCACAATCGGAAGGCAAGAAATTGATGAAGATGGCAGATGACTTACAAGGTAAAGTAATCGGTCAGGATGCAGCAATTGAAAAGCTAGCCAAAGCAATTCGTCGTACAAGAGTTGGATTAAAAGATCCGAAAAAACCGATCGGTTCATTCATCTTCCTAGGTCCAACAGGTGTGGGTAAAACGGAGTTAACTAAAGTTTTAGCTACTCACCTATTCGACAAAGAAGATGCTTTAGTAAGAATCGATATGTCTGAGTATATGGAGAAATTCTCTGTATCTAGATTGGTTGGAGCACCTCCGGGCTACGTGGGTTATGAAGAAGGTGGACAGTTAACGGAAAAAATCCGTCGTAAACCTTATTCTGTAGTGCTATTAGATGAGATCGAAAAAGCACACCCAGATGTATTCAACATCTTATTACAAGTACTCGATGACGGTATCCTTACAGATGGTTTAGGTAGAAGAGTCGATTTCAGAAATACAGTAATCATCATGACATCAAATATTGGTGTTCGTGATCTTAAAGATTTCGGAACTGGAATTGGTTTCAGTACTCAAACTAAATTGGATAATCAAGATGCAGAGATGCAAGGCACTATTCAAAAAGCATTGAAGAAGGCATTTGCTCCTGAATTCTTGAACCGTTTGGACGATGTCATCATTTTCAATGCACTTGAAAAAGAACATATCCACAAAATCATTGATATTTCACTTTCGAAACTTTTCGAAAGAATTTATGCAATGGGATATGGCATTGAGATCACAGAAAAAGCAAAAGATTTCCTTTCGGAAAAAGGATACGACCCTCAATATGGTGCAAGACCATTGAACAGAGCGATCCAAAAATATCTCGAAGACCCAATGGCGGAAGCTATTTTGAGCGGAGATATTGAAGAAGGAGATACGATAATTGCTGACTATTCTGGTAAAGGAGAAGTTCTTGATGTTAGCATCAAGAAAAACTCTAAGGAAGAGGAAAAGCCGGAAGAATAAAATTTCTGTCCGTCAGTTATATTAAAAAGGTGGTTTCAATTGATTTTGAAACCACCTTTTTGTGTTGTATATCAGCTATGATACTATGTTTTAACGATATACTACAAAAATTCGATTTTTTAGACTTCATATCAAGATAGATTATTTACTCATTCTAATAGATTACATCATTATTTTAGGAAAAAAAGGGTAAAATGGAACTTTATAAATATCTTTAAATCAACTAATTAGTCATACAATAATTACTCGTTTATTTCTTTACCGTATTTAAAGCTCAAAATTTACTTTACAATGAAAATTAAATCCGAACGACTAGCCTCATTACTTGTTACCTCAGCACTTTTTGGAACAAATATAGAGTTGAGTAATCATGAAAAAAATGTGGTTTGTATTGAATCACCTTCACCTCAACACAACCTCAGTACATTTAATGAATTAATTCATCATATTACTGAAATTAGTATCTCAAACATTAAGGGCGAGAAGTGTTTAATTGCCTTTGACCGTTCAGAAGTATTTGACCTTTCCCAATTACAAATCGGCAACTATATCCTTACAATCACCCTCACTAACGGTGAAATATCAAGAAAACTTAATATACATGAACAAGAGGACTATGCTGTAGTTAGGGCTTGATATTATTTTCCTATCTTTGAATGAATTTTATTGATAGGAACATATGAGGGCTAAATTATTCAAACACTTATTTTTACTTAGTGGTTTTTTCTTTACCATATCTTCTCTTTATGCTCAAAACTTAATCCCCAATCCTAGTTTTGAAAGTTTCCATGAAGAGACGAGAGGACATGCCTATTTAGATAATTTAGAAGATTGGTTTAATGCCAATTCGTCTAAACCTAAATCTTTATACGGAACTCCTGACCACTTATTTATTAATGAAAAACAGCCCCTCAAAGGAATAAAAGATAGTTTTAAACCTAGAACAGGTACATCTGTTTTAGGTTTAATTTCTTACATGCAGAGAGTTTCTGATTATAGAGAGTACGCTTCTGTTCGCACAAGTACACCTCTACAAAAAGGAGAAAAGTATCAGTTTACTTGTTATATCAAAAATGGTAATCAAGTAGCTTTTGGTGCTATTGCCACCAATGGCTTTGGTGTTTATTTCTCAGAAAATAAAATCAGGCAATATGTTTACGAGCCTCTAAATGTTACTCCACAGTATCAAATAGAGGATATTTTTTATACAACAGAGTGGAAAAAAATTACTTTCACTTTTACAGCCGAAGATAATTACAAATACATGACTATTGGTAATTTCTTGGATGATGTAAAAACGGATATCAAATACATCAACTATGATGTAGACCCTCAGTGTTATGTATATGTAGACGATGTTTCTCTAATTCATATTCCAACTGATAAGCCTGAGGAAGAAAAAGAACCTGAAGAGGAAGTAATTGAAGAAGTTCCTGAAGTAGTAGCTGTGGCTCCTGTTGAAGAAAAAATCAAAGAAGAACCTGTTCAGGAAAAGAAAAAGATGGTCTATGAGAACCGTCCTACCACAGTACAATCATCTATTTACATTACTTCTTACGAAATTAATTTAGCCGTATGGGACGATAAAACAGTAGATGGCGATATCGTATCTCTATTTTGGAATGGAGAAACCATCTTGGAAGAATACGAACTCACAGCCAAAAAGAAAAAGCTGAAAATTCGTTATGAACCCGGTAAAGAAAACATTCTAATTCTTTACGCACACAACTTAGGAAAAGAGCCACCAAACACGATGGCAATCTACATAAAAGCAGGAAAAAAGAAGCGTCAGATGAGTATTAGGTCCACATTAGGAAAAAGTGGAGGAATTCGCTTCAAACGATAGAAATTAAGGCCCGATTTTCCTTTTTTTTAAGGGCGATTTTTGTATCTTGCATACTCTTAAAAGAAGAATTTTTTTCTTCTTTTTTCTTGTGTTGAAAACATATCAATAAATATACATGGCAGACGAAAATATCATCTCTATTAACATAGAGGATGAAATGAGAAGTGCCTACATTGATTATTCAATGTCGGTGATTGTATCTCGTGCACTTCCTGATGTTAGAGACGGTCTTAAGCCTGTACACAGGCGTGTGTTGTACGGTATGGCAGAACTTGGACTAAGCTATAACAGACCGTATAAAAAATCAGCCAGAATCGTTGGTGAAGTTCTTGGTAAGTACCATCCACATGGTGACTCATCAGTATACGACACGATGGTTCGTATGGCTCAACCTTGGTCATTGCGTTACATGCTTGTAGACGGACAAGGTAACTTTGGTTCAATTGATGGTGACTCTCCGGCAGCGATGCGTTATACGGAGGCTCGTATGAAAGAGATCGCAGGTGAAATGCTTTCTGACATCAAAAAGAACACGGTAGACTTTGAACCTAACTTTGACGATTCATTGAAGGAACCATCAGTGTTACCTTCTAGAATTCCAAACCTTCTTTTGAACGGTTCATCGGGTATCGCCGTAGGTATGGCTACAAACATGGCTCCTCACAACATGAATGAAGTGTGTGATGCCATTATCGCATATATTGAGAATCCAGATATCGAAATGAGCGAGCTGACTGACATTGTCAAAGGCCCGGATTTCCCTACAGGAGCAATCATTTATGGATATGATGGAGTTAAAAAAGCGTTAGAAACTGGTAGAGGTAGAGTAGTAATGCGTGCTGTTACTGCGTTCGAAACTATTGGAAATGGACGTGAGCAAATCGTTGTTACAGAAATTCCTTACATGGTCAACAAGGCAAACATGATCGAAAAGACTGCCGACCTTGTAAACGATAAGAAAATCGAAGGTATTTCTGCAATCCGAGACGAATCCGATAAAAACGGTATTCGTATCGTATACGAACTGAAAAAAGATGCAGTGCCAGACGTTGTATTGAACCACTTGTTCAAGCAAACAGCACTTCAAAGTTCTTTCAGTGTAAACAACATTGCACTAGTTAAAGGTAGACCGAAGACGTTAAATCTTTATGATTTAATCCACCATTATGTGGAGCACCGTCATGAGGTAATTATCAGAAGAACTCAATTCGAATTAGACGAAGCAGAAAGAAGACTTCATATTTTAGAAGGTTACTTAAAAGCTTTAGATAATTTAGATGAGGTTATTGCCTTAATTAGAGCATCAAAAGATGGTGAAGTAGCAAGAGCTGAATTGATTTCTAAATTCGAGTTTAGTGAGATTCAAGCGAAAGCTATTTTGGATATGCGTCTTCAAAGATTGACTGGTCTTGAAAGAGAAAAGATCATCGAAGAGCATAAAGAAGTTGTTGCTTTAGTTGAAGACTTAAGAGATATCTTGGCTAGACGTGAGCGTCAGATGGATATCATTAAGACGGACTTGATCGAAGTAAAAGAGAAGTACGGTGATGAAAGAAGATCTCGTATTGAATACAATGCAGATGATCTTGATATCGAAGATTTAATCGAAGACAAAGAAATGGTGATTACTATTTCTCACGAAGGTTATATCAAGCGTACTCCACTTATTGATTATAAATCACAAGGTCGTGGTGGCGTAGGTTCAAGAGGTGCATCGTCGAAAGATGACGACTTTACAGAACATATGTTCGTAGCTAGTAACCACAATTACCTATTGTTATTCACTAACTTAGGTAGAGTATACTGGCAGAAAGTGTTCCGTTTACCTGAAGGTTCTAAGACAGCTAAAGGTAGACCACTTCAAAACCTATTGAACATCCGTGAAGGTGAAAAAGTACAAGCTGTAATTTGTACGAAGAACCTGAACGACCAAGATTACATCAATAATCATTACCTAATGATGTTGACAGAAAAAGGTATCGTGAAAAAGACAGTTCTTGAGGCATACTCTAGACCTCGTCGTGACGGTATCAATGCTATTAACATTAATGAAGGTGACAAGTTATTCAACGTAATGTTGACTGACGGTCAGAATGATGTTGTTATCGCTACACGTATGGGTATGGCTACTCGTTTCGACGAAAGCAATGTCCGTTCTATGGGTAGAGGTGCTACTGGTGTAAGAGGTATTATTCTTAAAGGAGAAGAAGATAGAGTGGTTGGTATGGCTTGTATTTCTAAAGAAGAAATTGAAGCACAAACTAAATCTCTAATGGTGATCTCTGAAAATGGTTACGGTAAACGTACCGATTTAGAAGAATATCCTTGTAGAACAAATAGAGGTGGTAAAGGTCTAAAAGCCATGCAAGTAACTGATAAAACTGGTAAGCTTGCTTCATTATTCTCTGTAGAAGAGTCTGATGATTTGATCGTTATCACTAAAGAAGGTATTACTATCCGTACTGCCGTTTCTAACTTCCGTATCATGGGTAGAGCTACACAAGGTGTAAAAGCGATCCGTTTGAACGATAGTGACGAAATTTCATCAGTAGAAATAGTGCCTATTTTAGAAGAAGAAGAGACTGAAGAAAATACAACTCCAGAAAACAGTACGGAGGAAGGAAATACTTCAGATACTCCAACAAATGAAAACGATTCGAATGAAGAGGAATCTTCGGAAGAATAAATTTTCACTGAAATAATATTTAAGGCAACTGCATCAAGCGGTTGCCTTTTTTTGTATCAGATTATTTATATTAGTAACCTGAACTCGAAAATTAGATATTTTCTGAGTGTAATCTTCCATGATCAATATGAACATCAGATCTACTTATATCATCATATACTCTTTTGTACTTTTATTTCCTCTTCATCTCATAGGGCAATCAAGTAGTAGCACTCAAGAGCGTCTATTAAAACTCACCAGAATATCCATTAATGAGAATAGATGTCATGATGCTTTAAATTATTTAGATTCTTTAGAAAATGTTCCCTTATCAAAAGAAGGCGAAATGGAAACTTTTTCCTTAAGAGGAAAAGCATATTCTCTTCTAGCACTTGAAGAAAACTGTAGAGATTCCTCAAATTTTGATATCTGTTCTGATTATGCTGAAAAAACCGTTATATGGTTTGAGAAGATTCTTAATTACACTCAAAAAGACGAACTATTTCATATTTATGCTCAAGCAGAATTAAATCGTTTTTACGACAATCTAATTACTGAGGGGGCAGCTGAATTCATCAAAAACAACACACAAAGTGCCTCTTTTTTCTTTCGTCAAGCTATTTACATTAATCATACTGATCCGATTATATTAAGGTATAGTATGATTGCCTCTGAACTAAATCAAGATTTTGAAAAAGCATTAGAATATTCTGATATGCTTTTAGAGGTAAATTATGATAGTGTTGAAGTCTATGAAAGTCGAGCTTTTTATTATGAAAATTTAAAAAATCCTAAAAAAGCGATTCAAGAGGTTGACAAAGGTTTAGAAAAATATCCCCTTCACTATTCTTTAGTTTACAGAGGTTTAGGAATTTGTGTTAGAGAACATTGGTATAATAAAGGCCTTTCTTTGATTCTTCCTTTGGTAAAAAAATTTCCTTCAGATGAAAAAGCTTTAATGAATATTGGGATGCTTTACGAATCTCTTGAAAAACCTGATCTCGCCATGCTTTATTATACTAGAGCAATAAATGTTAGCCCAACAAGATTAGATGCGTACCTGAATATCAGTCAGTTACAATTTATGGAGGCAGTGAAAATACAAAAAGTGATCATGAATTGGAGTACAAACAAACAAAAAGAAAAGTACAAAAATATCCATAAATCCGAATTAAGAAAAAAGGCGAAATTCTATTTAAACCTCACCTACCTAAATGCCAAAAAGGCCTATTTACTCGACAAGGAAAACAAAGATGCCTTAACAACCTATTACAATGCTTCACTTTTATTAAACCGTTCTAAAGAACTAAAAGAGCTAGAAGAATCGTTAGAAGTAAAGTAGGGATAGAAAATTTATGCTTAACATCATCAAAAATGTAATTTGAAAATATTATGTTTGCGTGTTGAGGAATAAATTATTGTATTCTAAGCTATATAACATATAATATTTCTATGAAATTCACGAAAATTCTAGCAGCTGCCGCTTTGACTGCTGCTGTTTCTAGTACTGCATTAGCACAGGAGAAGGGTTCAGCTACTAAAGCTGCTGCCTACCTAACTAAAGGTGAAATGACAGAAGCTCAAGCTGAGATTAACAAAGCTGTGGCTTATGAAAAATTCAAATTATCAAGCAAAGGTAAATCACCAGTAATCGCTAAAGATAAAACTCTAGACGTAAAAGGTGATATCTATACACAAGTTGCACAAGCTGAAGGTGCTTCAACTGACGAAGTAACAGTTGCAATCGACTCAGTTTTATCAGCTTACAATGAAATCAAAAGTAATAAAGAAGTAATTGGTAAAGAATCTCCAGTTTACAAAGCAGTTTGGTTAGATCAACCGGATCAAATCGATCCAATGACAATGCAACCTAAAACTTCTAAATTGACAAACTTCTACAACCACTTCATCAACGAAGGTGCTAAAGCTTGGCAAGAAGAAGATTTCACTTTAGCTAAACAAGAATTTGACTTGGCTTTAAGAGTGAAAAAAGATACAACTGCTGCACAAAATGCTTTATATGCTACTATCAACTTACTAAACGATGTTGATGATGATGCTGAAATCAAAGCTTTACAGGATGAAGTAGTAAAGTATGCTAAAGTTTTATTCTCTTTAGGTAAAAACGACGCTGTATATTACAAGCAATTGTTATTCTACGCTTCACAAGGTGTTACTGATATCGAAAGCTCAATCGACGAGTTAGGTTACGAAGTAAGAGAGTCTGAAAATACTATTGAAAGATCTTCTAAAACTGTTGAATCTTCGAAAGAAAGATATGAGTACTATGCTACTGGTGGAGGAAGAAGAACTTCTAACTCTTCTACAAGAGCAAAACAAGCAAAAGCTGAAATGGAAGAAGCACAAGCTGAAGTAGATGCTGCTCAAGCTAAATTGGATGCTGCAAAAACTAAGATTGCTGCTTTAGAAACAGAAGCAAAGAAATTCTACCAAGAGTCTTTAGATATCTGTGTTGAAGGTTTAAAATACAATGCTGATGATGCTGACTTATCAAGAAGTATGATCATTTACTACTTGAAACTTGACAAAATGGATGAAGCAATTGCATCTGCTAAAGCTAACATCGCTAAAGATCCTCAAGATGCTGCCGCTTCATTGTTGTTAGCACAGCTTTATGATCAAGCTACTGATATGTCTGAAGAAGTTGAGCACAAAGACAAGTATACTACACTTGCTATCGATCAATACAAAAAAGTTTTAGAATTAGATAGCGAAAATACTACTGCTTTATATTCTTTAGCAAGATTGTACTACAACCAAAGTGTCGCTTACAACGCTCAATTGCAAGAATTACCTACAAAAGGTACTGGTCAGTATGTAGATGCAGCAAAAGCTAAAGAATTAGAAGCTGCTAAGAAAGAGTCTGCTGAAAAAGCCGTTCCTTTCGCTGTAAAAGCTGCAGAAGCTGGTAACGATGAGCCAAAATATTTACAACTTCTTCTTAAAATCTACTACCAAACTGGTGACAAAGAGAACATGGAGAAAGTTGACAAAAAACTAAGTGCAATGGAATAATTCCATTAAAACTTAATAGTTTTTTCTTTCTAAACTAAAAACCCGAACTTCGCAGAGAGGTTCGGGTTTTTACATCTACACACCTTTAAATTCATCTCATTTCTAAAAAAATTAGCCATGATTAAGTCAGGTAAAAAAGATATTCGAAAATTATCACAAGATCAAGTAAAAGATTTTCTTACTGAAAATGGGGAAAAAGGCTTCAGAGCAAAACAAATCCAGGATTGGTTATGGAAAAGTTCTGCGAAGTCATTCGATGAGATGACCAATTTATCAAAGAAGACAAGAGAGCTACTTTCTGAAAATTTTGAAATTCTTCCTGTAACTACTTTTAAATCTCAGAAAAGTTCGGATGGTACTATTAAATCCGCTTTTCAATTGCACGATAAACATTTAGTTGAAGGTGTTTTAATTCCTGCTGAACCAAGAATGACAGCTTGTATATCATCTCAAGTAGGTTGTTCATTAACTTGTTCTTTCTGTGCTACAGGTTATATGGATAGAAAGCGTAATCTTGATGCAGGGGAGATTTATGATCAAGTTGTAGCTATCAATCAACAAGCTTTAGATACGTTCAATACTGGACTTACCAATATAGTTTATATGGGAATGGGAGAGCCATTGTTGAACTATAAAAATATGATAGAGTCTGTAGAGAAGATTACTTCTCCCAATGGACTTAACATGGCATCAAAAAGAATTACAGTTTCCACTGCTGGCGTAGCTAAAATGATCAGAAAATTAGGTGATGATGAAGTTAAATTCAATTTAGCGTTATCACTACATGCTGCCAACGATGAGAAGCGTAACAAGATTATGCCTATCAATGAACAAAATAACTTAGATGTTCTTAGAGATGCTCTAAAATACTACTTCAGTAAAACAAAAAATCCTGTTACTTACGAATATATCGTATTTAACAACTTCAACGATAGTTTACAAGATGCTGAGGAATTATACCAATTTACAAAGCACCTACCTTCTAAGGTAAATATCATTGAATATAACCCTATTGCAGAAGCCGACTTCTTAAATGCCAAAGTAGATAAGATCCAAAGATTTGCCGATTACTTAAGTAAAAAGGGAGTAAACGTGCATGTAAGAAGAAGTCGAGGTAAAGATATTGATGCCGCTTGCGGACAATTAGCGAATAAAAATAAAGAAGGGAAGTAATGCATTATATCTATTTATTACTTGCCATAATCGCAGAAGTATTTGCTACTTCTGCTTTAAAAAGTAGTGAGGGATACACAAAGTTGTATCCCTCATTAGTTTCCATTCTTTTATATGGAGTATCTTTTTACCTTTTATCCTTAACGGTTAAACACATCCCTATTGGCGTGGCTTATGCTGTTTGGTCAGGTTTAGGGATTGTGTTGATAAATGCTATTGGATATTTTTATTATCATGACACCATCAACTTATCCACAATTATTGGTTTATTATTAATAATATCTGGCGTAGTTATCGTCAACTTATCAACAAGTGCACATTAATCTTGTTGATAAACAACATCCATCTCTTTCGAAATTACTTCCACAGCATAATCATTTAACTTATTGTTGGTAACTTTATCAATTTCAGTTTTATTGAAGAAGTTAACGAAATGCTGTTTTGTATTGACTAGATTATCTAAATCATAAATGGATGATAATGATGAATTAAAAATTTTCATTTTATCATTCTCAAAAGAGAATAAGCTGAGAATACCGTTTAATTGATCAACAGATAAACCTTTCCCTTGAATCATCTTTTTGTATAGAACAATTTTTTCATGATCATATCCTTGTTTCTGTAGCTTCGTTCGCAGAATTTGATAATCTGCTGTTGCCATAGGTATGTTCGCTCCTATTTTACCTCTATAATCTTTTACATAAACTACCTTCGCAGCTTCATTTAGATTTTCTCTTTCCCAGTCTTCATCTATTGGAGCACTATTTATCATTTGGACACTTTCGTGCATATCAGCCATTTCACTATGGAAACTATGCACATAATTAAGAAAACTTTCCTTATTCAATTCATCTTCAAAATGATAATCAAAAGTATTTGCTTGTGACCAATCTTCTACATAATGAAATGCGAATAACAAGTATTCCATCCTTTCATCATCCGCTTTGAACAATTTTGTGATCATATGAATATGTTCATTGTCAAGACAATATTTCTCGGTATACAATTTGATTTCATGTCTGAACTCATCTTCAGTCAACTCTGTTAAACTCCTCAAAGCTTCTTCAAAATCAGCTTGGGATACATGAGTACATTCAATATCATCTTGAGCATACGATAACTGCATGCATAGAAAAAAAACAAGTAATTTAAAGCTTCTCATAGTGGTTGAATAATAGTAGCTAGTATCGATTAGTATAGCATATTTCTATTACAATAGTCAGATATGATAAGTTGAAATAAATTAGAATAGTGAAAGCATTAATGGTATAAACACAAAAAAAGGTTAGCCAACATCTCGTGTTAACTAACCTTCTATATTTTAGGAATGTGGCGCCGACTTACTCTCCCGGGGGTTAACCCAGTACCATCAGCACTGTAGGGCTTAACTGCTCTGTTCGGAATGGGAAGAGGTGAACACCTACGTCATTGGCACCATCAATGTCTTAATATCATTGACTGTGAACAGTAAAAACTTTGTCGATGCCCCCATCAGGGGACACCAACCGAAGAAAAGCTTTTGGGCGATTAGTACTTCTCAGCTTAATCCATCTCTGAACTTACACTTGAAGCCTATCAACGTCATCATCTATAACAACCCTCATAAGGAAATCTCATCTCGA
>NZ_CP003560.2:4300000-4327500 GCF_001682195.2 Flammeovirga sp. MY04 | reverse complement strand
GCGAGTGCAAAGGTAAGAAGAGGTTTTTAATTCGCAACACTCATTACAATTCGTTAAGCTTTTCGCTAACTCAGTAAGAATATCGCTGTTCTTCTTTACAATCTGTCAATCCCAAAGCACCTATACAAATGCTTTGTTTTTGTTGGCCTTCCGTTTGAAGGGAGTGCAAAGGTAAGAAGAGATTTTCACAAAACAACTTTTTCAAAAAAACCTTTCTAAACGCTTGTAAAGTCACTAATAGTGAATAAATTAGAGAACCGTACAAGTGTAATTATCACATTCGTAATCGATATTGATTAATAAACAAATTGCCTTGTGTGTTACATTCCTACTCAAACTATTTAATCGATACTTACTTAATAATTGTACAATCAATTAACCAAACTCAATCAGATTCATCTAATGCAATCTACTATTACATCAATTGATCACTATTTTTCTACAAGAAAAAGGACAGAAAAATTTTGTCAACCGCTCTCAATAGAGGATTATACTCCCCAAGTTGTAGAACACGCTAGTCCTATGAAATGGCAATTAGGACACACCACATGGTTTTTCGAGACATTTTTATTGACAAAATATCTTGACGGGTATGAATGTTTTGATCAACAATTCAGTTATCTATTTAATAGCTATTATAATAATGTAGGTAAAAGAATAGCTAGAAATAACAGAGGTGTGCTTACTCGTCCATCTGTAGAAAGAGTATATGAATACAGACACTATGTAGATCGACACATCGAATTGCTTTTTTCTCAGGATGTCGACAGAGAATTAGAAGATTTACTTAAAACTGGTATTTACCACGAGGAACAGCATCAAGAATTAATGTACACCGATTTAAAATTGATGTTCTACCATCATCCATTTAAAACAACTTATAAAGAAGGTGGAAGTTTGTTGATAGATGAAAACACTTCCCCAGCCGAATGGATTACTATTAAAGAAGGTGTTTATGAAATCGGACATCAAGGAGATGATTTCTGTTATGATAATGAATTAGGGCGACACAAAGTCTACTTACACGAATTTGCTATCAGCAATAATTACGTAACCAATGAAGAGTTTATAGCATTTATAAATGATGGAGGTTACAAAAAGTTTGATTATTGGTTAGACGAGGGATGGGCTTGGGTTCAAAAAAATGAAATCACTCAACCATTATATTGGGAAGAAATCGATGGTATTTGGCATGAGTTCACCTACGGGGGAGATCAAGTGATCAACCCGAAAGGAATACTGGCCCACATCAACTTTTATGAAGCAGATGCTTTTGCACGATGGAAAGGCATGAGGTTACCCACAGAATTCGAATGGGAAATCGCCGCCAATCAGTTCCAATGGGGCAAACGTTGGGAATGGACCAATAGTGCGTACCTTCCTTACCCCGGTTTTAAAACTGCAGAAGGTGCCTTGGGAGAATACAATGGAAAATTCATGATCAACCAAATGGTATTAAGAGGAGGAAGTGTTGCTACTTCCCCTAACCATAGTCGTATTACCTATAGAAACTTTTTCCACCCTCACTTTAGATGGCAATATTCCGGAATACGTTTAGCCAAGTAAATTAACTCATTGCAACCAAAACTTATGATTACAGAAAAGACATTATTCGCTCAACATGTTGAAAAAGGGTTATCTGCTCCTTCCAAGTTTTTATCTTCTATGTATTTCTATGATAAAAAAGGAGAAGCTTTATTCCGAAAGATCATGAATCTTGAAGAATATTACCTTACCAACAGCGAAATGGAAATATTGATGTTTCAAGGGCATGAAATCGCTCAGCTACTAAAAGACGAGGAAGTAGAGATCATTGAACTTGGTGCAGGAGATGGTATTAAAACAAAAGAGCTATTACGACATTTTGATAAAAAAAATACCGTTTATCGTCCTATTGACATCAGTGAACAAGCTATTATTGATATATCGAAGAAAATGTCGGAGTGGATTCCTAATCTTCAGGTGAAGGGGGTTTGTGGGGATTACTTTAAAATGCTTGATCAATTAAAAAGTGATGCTAAGAAAGTCATTCTCTTTTTAGGTTCTAACCTTGGCAATATGAGTGATGATCAGGCAAAAGGCTTTATTCACCAATTAAACAATGTCATGCAAAAAGGAGATCAATTGATGTTGGGCCTTGATTTAATCAAATCAAAAGACATTGTTCTCCCTGCCTATAGCGACAACAAAGGGATTACAGCAGAATTCAACCTCAATCTACTGGATAGAATCAATAGAGAATTGGGAGGAAACTTCGATAGATCACAATTCGAACATGTGGCGACGTATTCTGAGCATGAAGGAATAGCTAAAAGTTACATCAAGAGCAAAGTTGATCAAACAGTCACTATAGAGGAAAACGAAACGTCGTACCACTTTAAAAAGGATGAATTGATACATACCGAAATTAGTAGAAAATACGATCTTGATATCATCAGAAATATTATTGAAGGAACGTCTCTACATTTAGATTATCAGTTTACCGACAACAAACAGTATTTTACAGATCTTGTTCTCACAAAGAAATAATTTGATGATTCAATTAGTTGTCAACAAAATTTAGAGTTTTTGATCGATCCTTCTGAATGTATTAACTTTGTGATCCTTTAAAATTTTATATAAATGTTTAGTAGAGAGGAACACTCAAGATTAAGGGCTGCATTCTGGACTCAATTTGGTCAGTTGATGAAGCCTTTTAAATCAGAAGAAGGAAAGAGAATTAATTGGACAAATTATAAAACCGGAGTAAAAAGCGTGTTTTTTAAAATGGAGGCCGATAAGAAAAAATGTGGCGTCGGTATTTATCTCACACACAAAGATCCGGATATACAGCAACTCATTTTCGAGCAATTTGAAGAAATGAAAAGTTATCTTCATAGTGTTCTGGAAGAAGAATGGGAATGGGAACTTCATACAAAAAATGAAATGAGACAAACCATTTCTAGAATTTATATTGAGAAGGAAGGGGTAAATATGTTCAAGCCAGAAGACCAAGCTGACATCTATGAGTTCTTAAAACCAAGAATGTTGAAGCTGGATGAATTCTGGAGAGATACAAAAGAAATCTTCGTGGATTTATCGAAATAATTCTTTTGTAAGGAGTAAAAAATAATAATGAGTCATTCTTTTAGTATTAAAGAATGACTTTTTTATATCCTCAAAGGACCAACTCACTGTAAACGAATCATTTGTTTAATAACCTATATCTCATTATGTTTGTGTTGAACATTGTTATTATAGACTTCCCCGAATCAACCAGTATTATTTTTTCATCGTTACTTTATTTACGCTTTTTCTCACTTCATTTTTTTACAGTAATGTTCATGTGACCGATTCGGAAAAAGAGGTCTTGCTGCTTTTTGAACAAACATTATGAAAAACTACTTTATTACTTTATTACTTTCTCTATTTACTCCATCCTTACTTGCACAATCCACCTTAGAGGGTACTTATACCATTGGGGCCGATGGAGATTTTGCTACCTTAAAAGAGGCTGCAGACACATTAAACACTTATGAATTCTCTAATGATGTCACTCTATTAATACATGAAGGTGTATATACGGACAGTTTCATATTAGATAGTCTTCAAACCAATGGATATGGTCTCTGTTTAAAATCAAGTGGAGAGGGGAAAAACACCATCTTAATTCCTAAAAAATCGGAAGATGATTATTTAACGGGTATCTACCTAAGAGGAATTAATGGATTATCTATCAGTAATCTGACCATCAAAAATGATTCGATCAATCAGGTGAAGTTAACTCAAACTCATCTAGTTGAAAACACATTAAGTATCGATAGCTGCTCGAATATCCATATTCAACATCTTTCGATGACATCGGATACAATAGGCACAGAAGAACCAACTATGTTCTTTGCTACTTCCAATCTTAAATTAAGATTGGTTCATGATGTTTTAATTGACTCCTCTTATTTCTCAGGGGCAATGTACAACATCACTTCCGTTTTAAAGGATAGTTCTACTAACATTGAAGTTCGAGACAATGTTTTCGAAAACTCTTATTATGATGTCCGTTTTGCCTATCAAAGAGGCAAAGGATACAAAGTGTATAATAATGACTTTCTAACAAGAAGAGCATTCGGTTCAGGCTGTCACTTGCAAATAGTAGGAGAAACTGATTCTTATCCAGACAGCGATACTTTCGCAGGGGACATCAGTATAAAACACAATTACTTTAATGGAATAGGTTCTGAAGGAAATACAAAATGTATTTATTTGCAGTATATACAGAATGCAGAGGTCGAACAAAATGAAATGATGGGCGGCTACTACGGAATGTTTATCCTCTATGGTGACTCAGTTGTTTTAAATAGAAATAAAATCACCACCACCGTTTATACGGGTATTGAATGTGGAGCAATCCATGATTATTATATCACCAACAATACCTTTATTTGTCATAATTCAGCTTATGCGATATACGATCAATACACTTATGATAAATTGATTATCGCCAACAATACGTTTTATAGACAGGAAGTCCCTACTCACGATTACTCTTATACTTTAAGAATTAGGGATTTTGAAGGAGACTCTTTAGCTATAGTAAATAATTTATTTACGGCACAAGACACCGTCGCTGGGTTTATGTACTTAGAATATTTTGAAAAAGATATTTCCTCTCCGAATTATCTAATTGATTACAATGGCTATGTGATGAATTCATCCAATGTAGAAGCGAAATCGATGATGCGACTTCGAAGAGTCAATATTAAAGGAGAAACGGATGGAGACACCACGATAGTCAGCTTCAATGATTGGCAAAACTTCCTTCCAAACATCGCTCAACACTCTTTTCAATTTGATACCGATATTTTTGAAGATCTGCCTGTAGCAAGTATCGATGGTGATACCTTCGTTCAAACTGCAGATTTTCATCTTAAAAATGGATTTGATTTTAGAAAGGGATTGTTTATCGATCGTATAAAAACGGATATCGATGGAGATCCAAGAACAGCAGCTAGTGGATTTGATGTAGGATCCGATCAATATCACTTAGCCACTGATATCGCTTTCGAAACCTGTGACGAGGATATTACTTTCGAAACATCAAATGCTACGGATAAAATAATATCTTATTCTTGGGATTTTGGCGATGGTACTACTTCAACAGAAATCAACCCTGCCCATACTTATGAGGAATTAGGAGAATATACCATCACTTTAAAATATTGCGACGTGGATACTTATTGCGACAGCACTACTTTTAAAGTTTCTATCACTGATGAAGGATGTAAATTTGTTGAATCACCAACAAGCTTAGAATTAAACAATAGTTCAATTGTAATTTACCCCAACCCTTCAAAAGGAAACATTCAGATCAGTAGTTCAATGCTGTTAGATGATGTTGATGTACAACTTATCGATTTATCGGGTACTGTTTTATATAGAGAAGAAGGACATCTTCATTTTTTAAGTGCTGATATCAGTAAGGTGCTTTCTCAGTTAGAAAACGGTATGTATATCATAAAAGTGGATGATGGTGAAAATCAGTTTACCAAGAAAATCATTCTAGGGAAATAATATTTCGATACGATGAAATAAAAAAGGCAATGAAGAAAACATCTCCATTGCCTTTTTCTATTTGATATTACTTAAGAATTAAGCATCATAAACTACTGAGTAGTGTGGATCGTGATCGTGGTCAATTTCCACATGCGATTTAGCTTTATCCAATAAAGCGATACAATCTTGAGACAAGTGAATGAAAGTAACATTCTTCTCATATTGCTCATACTTCTCGTTGATTTTATTGATCGCTTCAATACCTGATAAATCAGCTACTCTAGACTCTGTGAAATCTATAATTACTTCTTTAGGATCATTTTTGAAATCAAACTTCTCGAAGAAATTCGTTGCTGAACCAAAGAATAATGGTCCGTAGATCTCATAATGTTTTCTACCGAACTCATCTGTTTTCTTTCTTGCTCTAATTCTCACTGCATTTTCCCAAGCGAATGATAAAGCCGACATAATAATACCAATCAATACTGCTACCGCTAAATCCTCGATAACTGTCACTAATGATACCGTAATTAAAACGACAACATCTGTTTTTGGTACTTTATTTAAGATACGGAAACTAGACCACTCGAAGGTACCGATCGCTACCATAAACATTACACCTACAAGAGCTGCAATTGGAATTTGCTCGATAATCGATGATAAGAACAATACAAATGACATTAAAGCTACTGCAGCAATAATACCCGACCATCTTTTTCTAGCACCTGATTGAATGTTGATCATCGACTGACCAATCATTGCACAACCGCCCATACCTCCAGTGAAACCAGAAATAATATTGGCAACACCTTGAGCTACTGATTCTCTATTACCACTACCTCTAGTCTCTGTGATTTCATCAATTAGTGTTAGCGTTAATAAACTTTCGATTAGACCTACACCTGCTACTTTCAAGGCGAAAGGCAAAATGATCATTAAAGTTTCCATGTTCAATGGAACATCAGGGAAAATTAAAGAAGGTAAACCACCTTCAATAGAAGCCATATCACCAACAGTTGGTGTGTCGATTCCAAAACCAATAGCAATACCTGATACTAATAGGATCGCCATTAATGGAGAAGGAACTACTTTTGTCAATTTCGGGAAGAATTGGATCACAACCATTGCAAGTACTACCAATCCTAACATCATGTATAAAGGTGCACCAGATAAATATTCGCCATCGACCATAAATTGACTGAACTGTGCTTTAAAAATCACAATGGCCAGACCATTTACGAAACCAAGCATTACCGGATGGGGAACCAAACGGATAAACTTACCTAATCGTAAAGCACCTACTAAAATTTGTAAGGCACCACCTAATATAATTGCGGGGAACAAATAATTAATTCCTTTATCAGCAATTAATGGCATTACTACTACAGCAATCGCACCTGTAGCACCCGAGATCATACCCGGTCTACCACCACCAACAGCAGTTACGAATCCCATAACTACCGCTGCATATAAACCTACTAGCGGAGAAACACCTGCAATGAATGAAAAAGCAATAGCTTCTGGCACCAAAGCAATAGCCACTGTTAAACCTGAAAGGATTTCAGTTTTAAAATCAGACGCATTGAGGTTACTGACTTGAACGTTTTGTTTCATTGATAAATTCCAGAACGGAGTTGTTGAAAGTTTATGAAGAATGTTTATCAATTTCTTATCAATTCACCAGTAAGTTCTTGATAAGGAAATTAGTTTTTGATGATTGAAAGTAACACAACAGTAGTAGATGAGTCATCATCAAAATTATAGTGAACATCAACATAAAAAATTTCTTTTCTAGCTGATATTGAGTTCTTTTTCTTACACAAAAAAAGAATGAACGCAAAACTAGTTGTTTCTACGTTCATTCCCAATTTTTATTCTAAGTAATAAAACTTAAAGCTAAAGTTGATTAGCTATTTAAGATTTCTACCATTTTATTTAACTCTACATCAAGAGGTTTTTTCTTGTTGATAGCGTCATCGAAAGATGTGTAAGCGATTTTGTCATCAATTACACCAGCCATAACGTTTGATTTTCCAGCAATCAAACCTTCAACCGCAGCAATACCCATACGGCTTGCTAAGATTCTGTCGATTGCACTTGGAGAACCACCTCTTTGAATGTGACCTAAGTTAGATACTCTGATGTCAAGGTTAGGCATTGCTTCTTTTGCTTTTTGAGCGATAAAGTGAGCGTTACCGATTTCCTCTCCTTCAGCGACAACGATAATATGAGACGGTTTTTCTTTATCACCACCTTTTTTCAAGTTATCGATTACTTCGTCGATTGAATCTGGAATCTCAGGAACCAAAATATCTTCGGCACCACCACCGATACCCGATTGCATAGCGATAAAACCTGCATCACGTCCCATTACTTCTACGAAGAATACACGGTCGTGAGATGCTGCCGTATCTCTAATTTTATCGATTGCATCCAAAGCCGTATTTACTGCTGTATCAAAACCGATGGTGTAATCAGTACCATAAAGATCGTTGTCGATAGTACCCGGGCAACCAATTGTAGGAATACCGAAGTCTTCCATCAATAATTTTGCACCTGTAAAAGTACCATTACCACCGATAGCTACTAGGCCATCAATACCTTCTTTTACACAGTTTTCGTAGGCTTTTTGTCTCCATTCTTTTTCTCTAAACTCATCGAAACGAGCAGATTTAAGAATAGTACCACCTAAACCAATAATATCAGAAACAGAATGAGATTCCATTGGAATAAAGTCAGCATCTGCCATACCTTTATATCCTCTACGAATACCTACTACTTCTAATCCATTGTAAAGTGCTGCTCTAACAACAGCTCTAACACAAGCATTCATTCCTGGCGCATCACCACCAGATGTAAAAACGGCTATCTTTTTCACTTAATTACTGTCTAAAATTTATATATCGAATATCTTCAAGAACTGCAATTCTTGAAATTTAGTTATTTACGGTCGAAATCATCTTTAATTACATCTATCGCTTTAAAAGAGGTTTTTACTCCTTTAATTAAAGATGAACTAAATCCTTGATGCTCCATTTCATTTAACCCTGCAATGGTACATCCTTTTGGAGTGGTTACCTTATCAATTTCATGTTCAGGGTGATTACCTGTTTCCATTAATAAAGATGCTGCTCCTTTTACGGTTTGTGCTGCAATAAGTTGAGATACTTGTGCTCCGAATCCAATTTCGATTCCACCTTGAGATGCCGCTCTAATAAAACGCATCGCATAAGCAATACCACAAGCACCTAATACTGTTGCTGCAGCCATTAGACTTTCATCTATAATAATTGCTTCTCCTAATTTACTAAAAAGATCAACAATCATTTCCTTTTGTTCTTCGGTACCATTGTCAGTAGCGATACAAGTCATTGATTCGCGAATGGCAATAGCGGTGTTGGGCATCGATCTAAATACAGGCTGATCTTTTCCTAACACTTCCGACATATCATTTAGTGATACTCCTGTTACGACTGAAGTGACCACTTGGTTACTCTTTAAATGAGGTTTTATTTCCTCCATTATCGATTTAATTTGAAAAGGCTTTATGGCCAAAACAATTAAATCTGCAGAAGCGACTGCTTCTGTGTTGTTACTGCTAACCTGCACACCTAGGTCTGACAGTTTTTTCAATAGCTTTACATTTCTTCTCGTAACCGTTAAATGCTCAGCGTTAATGTAATTACTCGCAATGAGGCCCTCAGCAATAGCTTGTCCCAGGTTTCCTCCACCGATAATAGTAATTTTTTCTGGCTTCATTATACTAGTGATTGTTAGTTCTAAACGACCAACAATTTACGTTATTTGTTTGGTTGATGAAGCCTTTTTAAGGTATTGTTCATAAAAAAAGTCATTCTATACTACATGGAATGACTTTTTTTATAATCTATTTTGTGTCTGTGGCATCTCTACCTCCGAAGAGCGATTCCACAAATTCCATTTTTCTAAACGCTTGCAAGTGGTCTATTCCTTCTCCTACACCTATATATTTCACAGGAATTTTAAATTCGTCTGAAATACCAATCACTACACCACCTTTAGCAGTACCATCTAATTTTGTGATGGCCAAACCAGAAACCTCAGTTGCTTTCATGAATTCTCTCGCTTGGTTTTGTGCGTTCTGACCTGTAGATCCATCAAGTACCAAAATCACATCGTGAGGTACGCCCGGTGCGACCTTCTGCATTGATCTTTTGATTTTTGATAACTCGTTCATCAAATTGACTTTATTATGCAATCTACCAGCAGTATCTACAATAATAATATCAGCATTTGATTCTACCCCTTTCTTCACCGCTTCGAAAGCAACTGATGAAGGGTCTACATTCATACCTTTAGCAACCACTTCCACTCCGGTTCTTTCTCCCCAAAGTTTTAACTGATCTACGGCTGCAGCTCTAAAGGTATCGGCAGCACCCAATACTACCTTATATCCTTTTGCTTTAAACTTCGCTGATAGTTTACCAATAGTTGTTGTTTTACCAACACCATTTACACCTACTACCAACATCACATATGGTCCTTCGATACCTTCAGGAATAGAAAAACCATCAACATCCTCACTTTTGTTTTCTCCTAGTAAAGAAGCAATTTCTTCGTGAAGGATGGTATTTAATTCTTTAGCATCAACGTATTTATCTCTTTCTACGCGCTCTTCAATTCTATCAATAATTTTCAGAGTAGTTTCTACACCTACATCTGAAGTCACTAATATTTCTTCAAGATTATCCAGTACATCATCATCTACTTTTGATTTACCAGCTACTGCTTTCGTAATTTTATCAAAGATAGATCCACGAGATTTCTCCAACCCTTTATCCAAGTTGCTTTTTTCCTCTTGACTGATCTCACTGTTTCCAAAAATTTTCTTAAAGAAGCCCATTGTTATGATGCGTATAATTCGAAATTAATAAAGACGTAAATTTCCGTGCTTTCAAATGCGAAAATAACGTTATAATTGTTAGAATCCCAATACTTTGAGTGATACTAGACTGTACGAAGAGTTGTCGATACATAATTCTTAATCATTTAACAATGATTTACACAACAACATTCCCTACATGTATTTTAATAATCAGTTGGTTTGGGATCTTTTTTATTCACTTTATAATGCAAAAAAGTGAATAAAATAAAAAACCCCGCAATCATGTTGCAGGGTGTTTTTCGAAAGAATAAGTTGTTTCAAGTAATTACTTAGCTAAGTAATCTTTTACTTGATCTTCCATGATAATCTCTTCTTTAAACGTGTATGCACCCGTTTTTGGAGATTTCACAGCTTTCACTACTTTAGCGTATTTTACGCCACCTTCTTTCTTAAGTGTTGCTACTACTTTCTTAGCCATAATTACTTAATTTCACGGTGAATAGTGTATTTCTTTAGAACCGGGTTGAACTTTCTTCTCTCCAAACGATCTGGAGTGTTCTTACGGTTTTTTGTAGTGATGTATCTTGAAGTACCTGGTTGCCCAGATGCTTTGTGCTCTGTGCACTCAAGAATCACTTGTACTCTGTTGCCTTTCTTAGCCATGACTTATTTTTTGTGGTAAGTGATTACCAAGTTAAACCAAGTTTAATTAGAAAGTTTTACCTTCCTTACGTGCTTGTTTCAAAACAGCTGAAATACCGTTTTTGTTGATTGTTCTCAAAGCACTAGTTGAGACTTTAAGCGTTACCCAACGATCCTCTTCAGGAATGTAAAAACGCTTCTTGTGCAAGTTAGGATAGAACTTACGTTTGGTCTTATTGTTTGCGTGAGAAACATTATTACCAACTCTCGTTCTTTTTCCTGTAATATCGCAGATTTTAGACATCTTTATATATATTTAATTAACGAGTCCGCAAATATCTGAATTTTCAACTAAAAGTCAAACAATCAGATACTTACATTATCATAAGTTTCAAAATCATTAACGATCAGGAGATCATCAGAATGTTTATAATAAAAAAAACCTTCCTAGCGACACGAATAAACAAATTCTAGAAATTGTAAACTCAAAATCGACAAAGAAGGTTTCAATACTATGAGCCTCCTATAGGAGTCGAACCTACGACCTACTGATTACAAATCAGTTGCTCTACCAGCTGAGCTAAGGAGGCAATACATATTTCGTCTTTAACCTAGCGCCGAGTTTGTTTCCAAACTGCCTAACTCCAAGACTTGGAGCCTCCTATAGGAGTCGAACCTACGACCTACTGATTACAAATCAGTTGCTCTACCAGCTGAGCTAAGGAGGCAATTTCAAATCAATCCACACGTCTTGTGAATGTTTGAAGAAAATATTGAGCCTCCTATAGGAGTCGAACCTACGACCTACTGATTACAAATCAGTTGCTCTACCAGCTGAGCTAAGGAGGCTTATATTTAATATTTTAATTATAATTGCACGTTTTGCAAAAATTTGAGCCTCCTATAGGAGTCGAACCTACGACCTACTGATTACAAATCAGTTGCTCTACCAGCTGAGCTAAGGAGGCTTTTTGCTTTCAGAAAGGAAGCCCTTTCCATTAAAGCGATGCAAATATAGATTCTTAATTTTTATTACACAAATCTAATTTGTTTTTTTTTACTTTGCAGTACTACAATTGACAGTTATTTAGAATATGAGTACAAAATTTAGAGCCATAAAACGTTTTTTCAAGCAAAATGCATCCTCTTTTTCCGTTGGAGGAGGCTTTAGTATTTTGCCCATTATTTTCAGCTCTACTGTACTCAGTTTAGCCTATGCCTATGAATCTGAAATCATGTCGTTCGATTGGAGAATGTGGATACTCGTTTACATAACTACCTGCTTTACAATGGCCTTTGCAATAACACCAACTACGCTTATTGCTATTTTATCAGGTTATTTTTTAGGATGGATTTCTCTGATCGGGTTGGTTCCTTCTTATTTAATGGCTGCCTTTATTTGTTATCAACTTATTTCTTGGGTTGATCATGGAAAATTTTCTAATTCTATTAAAGAAAATAAAATTGCTATGGCTATTGTCGACACCGTTCATCAATCTCCACTAAAAATTGTCATCTTCACTAAAATTTCTCCAATTCTTCCTTTTGCCTTAAGTAATATGTTGCTGGCATGGGCTAAAACTCCCATAAAGCAATTCTTATGGGGATCTCTAGTAGGAATGCTCCCGAGGAGTATCATAGCTGTATGGGCAGGTAAGACGCTTGTAGACATCACGCATATATCAGAAGGAGATTCTACTCAAACTTATCAACAAGTTGTTATTGGTTTGTTGATTATCCTATCGATCGTTGGACTAACGAGTTCATTTAAAAAGAATATTGAGAAGCAGCTTCAGAAATAGGCATAAAAAAAGTCATCAAAATTAAATTTGATGACTCTATAAGGATGACGTTATTTTCTAGCTTCCGTATCTCGATTGGAAATCTTGATACATTTTTGTGTATTGCTTATCTCCATTAGATAATGCAATTGCTTTTTCATATGCTGATGAAGCGTTCACAATAAAGCCTTTATCTTCATAATATTTAGCAAGGATCAAGTGACCAATTGCTGTATTGTTCTCTTTTAATTGAGCTAACTCTTTATCAGTTTCTTTATCCTCTCCCATCATATACACTTGGAAAGCGTACATATCTGATGATATTTTATGATTAGAAGCATCTTCTACATAATAGAATAAATACTTTTGATCTTTCAACTTAGCATCGTTTAAGTCTAATTTATAAGATGTCCCTTGCACATCGTCTTCAACAAGAACGTGTTGCTTTCTATCTTTAATGTAGATTTTAAACTTATCATTTGATGAAACCCCTTCTTTAAGTGCCCAAGTTAATGTTACCTCCGATTTGATAGCATTAGAATTAATTGGAGCATAGAAATAAATAGGTTTTTTCTTTAATGATCTTGTAACTGAACCATATTTCGCTTGTGATGAAGTTTCTCCAGATGAACCTGTTAATTCATCTTTAATAAAATCTACATATTTAGAAACTAGGTCGTTATTTTTGTTTGATAATTTCTTCTCTAGGTCGTTCACTTCAAAAGAACCTTTTTTAGTAAGTTCTAAAGTTCCACCTGCAATGTAAGCTAATCCTAAATAAGGGTTTGTCCCATTCACTTTAACTGAGGCATTAGACACAAGCATATCACCAACATTGACTTTTTTACCGTCTGATGTGATCTCTCCCTTCGCACCTAAAACCATAAACTTAGCTTCTTGGGCATTGACATATGTAAAGCTTAGAAGTAAAAGAAGAAAGCTGAGTAATTTGGTTTTCATAATTATATATTTTATCTCAAGAAGTCCTAAAACGTGGATGTAGTTATTAATACGGTAAACTACATTAAAAGTTATTCACAAATTACGAAAAGATCCTATTTTTTCAATTTATCCTTTGCTTTGTACAAAACCCTCAAAATTATTTCTGCGAATATTTCAATTAAATCACCGGATAATAATATAACAATAAATAGAAGCGTAAAGTTCGCTATGTACTTAAATTGACCATATAAATAGATTGTCAAAAACATCACAATAATTGCCTCTATTAACTGTATAGACTTTGTTATAGCATTATACCAAATCGCTAAATTTCTGTTTTCTACAATCCAAATAAATATGATTGCATTGAAATAACATACAAGAAAAGCCAATATATAACTAAAGCTATCCGACATTTCATCTACATAATTCCCATCCAAAATCATAGAAATAATATTGGCATGAACCACTACACCGTACATATCAGGGTAACCTCTACCTACAGAATTCTTGTTTAATGGCGTAAAAAACTTATCTGCATCCCAGTGTTTGTCTCTGTAACCGTCTCCCATGTACCCCATCAAAACAATTTTATCTTTGACTAATTCAAAAGATTTTTCGGGGTCATTAAAATCTTCAATATCAAGCTTAAAATAGAATTTCTGATTCCCTTTAAAGAATATCGTTTCTTTTTCATTTCCTCTTTCCAAAAACTTTTTAGTCTTTTCTGGAGCAAACTTTTCAGCCAATTTTACTGCCAAAGCATATTCTCTTTCTCCATTGATATCTACATATACAGGAAAATCTCTCCAAGTAGTAAACTCCTCATCCGTTAGGATACCTGTGTAAACATGTGCATGATCTGTTTTGGCTGCAAAAGGGGCATAAGGTAGTTTTAATGTATCGAACTCATTGGTTTCTACATTCCAATTATCAGGCATTGTGGCCATCACAAAGGATTTCCCCACTTGATTCAATGCTTGAGCAAGCATAAAATCGCCGGCTGGATTTTTGGGTCTAGGTCCAACAAAAGTGGCATCGATACCAATTACTTTAGGTTTGTATTGGTTTATCCTCAAGATCTGTTTTGCAATACCTGCTCTATCTAAGTTACCGATATTTACAAGTACAACATTGGGCTCGAACTTAAAACCTTCATTTGCTTCTGCTTCTGTATAGTAGACATCGGTTAATTCGAAGTTTTCAAATACTTGCTCGAACACATTCACTACTTCCACCTGAAGGTTGGAAGCCTGTAATAACCATAGGAAAATAAATATGAAAACAGTTCCTAGAAATGCTTCTTTATTGAAAAGTCTAATCTTAGTCATAAGAGATTGTCATAGTAGTTTTTGCTTATAAAAAATACAAGCAAGAGAAAAAAAAGAATGCCTTTGTTTACTTAACGCAAACAAAGGCATTTTTCATCTATTAATAAACTATTTATTTCAGTTATTTTTCTATTTCTGATATTTTAAAAGGATTTACTTATTCCAATTATTGTGATAATGAAAAAAGGACATTTCCTTCAGTATATTTTTCAACCAATACTCCATCCTTCAAAACTTCCATTTGATGATCATCGACTACTTTATTTAGTGTCAGATGATTTTTTACAGATCCAAATAAAACTCCGATTGATAGAGTAAATAGTAGTGAGAAAATTATTTGTAGAAATCGCATAATATTGAGGTTTGTACTTTCTATTATACTTGGCCTAAGAACATTTCGTTCCTGTTTTTATACAAACATATCTTAATCACTATCTGATTATCAGAATATTACAATTTATACAATTAGGCTTTATTTCATTAAAACTTCCTCTTTTGTGGCCTTTGATTTTGTGAGTTCCACCCACTTTTTATTATCAAGTAATTTGATTTTTTGATACTGTAACGACCATGACGAAAAACCATCAATTCTATCTAAACCAAATAATCCGTGCTGTTCAACAATAACGTAATCAATTCCTAAATCATCAATTTCTTGATATTTACCATAAATGCCTTGCACTCCTCCAGGCTTGTAAATTCCTTTTTTACCGCCTTTCTCCCACACATACCAATTATTATAAGGTGTTCTTTCTATGTTTTCGTACTCAAATGGAATAATTACTTTCCCTTCCGAATTGATCACTCCCCATCGATTATTCTTTTTGGCTTTAGCCATATTCTTTACTAACGGATATAAATCGTCGTATCTAGGTTGTAAATAAATATGATCGCCTTTATTAATAAAGCCCCATCGATTATTCAGTTTAAAAGGAGCCAATCCTTCAGAGAATCCTTTAACATCTTCATACTGCACTGTAAGTCGCATTCTACCTAAGTAATCCATAAATCCGTAACGGCCTCTTTGTTTTACTTTTGTAAACACTTCATGAGGTTCTCCTACTTCATCGTATTTTGCATAGGCATCACGTTTAGGCTCTCCCTCGAAATTATGAACATCCTTATATAGCCAAGTACTATCAATGTACATATCTACTCTTCCTTCGGAAAGGTGATCAAATTTTAAAGAATCATAAGAAGTACTCAAACACAGCTCACCTTTATTGGTCAGTAATCCGAATTTCCCTCCTTTTTTCATAATCACGTACCCATCTTCGAAATATTCCACAGTGGCATTATCAGAACGATACCACTCATAGCCGTCTACCGATAAGGTACCCCACATCTGATTATCTTCAAAATAAAACAGTCCTTCTGAAATGGTTTTTAATCGATCAATAATTGGCGTTATCACCCAATTTTTATTTAAATCGATTACACCATAATAATCATCTGTTCGTACTACTGCGTAAGGACCAACAAATGATTCCGCATCCGAAAATTTAGGAGAAATCCATTCTTTTAAATTGCTATCTAAATAACCATACTTTCTCGCCTTTTTCACCAAATATTTTCCTTGAGAATACTCCCCCACCATATCGTAATTATGGTAAGTGAGGTTCTTTCCTGCTTCGCTATAAATATCGGTAAAGTTGTTTTTATCTAGGGTCCAGAAGTGGCCCGTAGGCATTCTCTTTACATTCTTAAATTTGAGGGGAATAATCAATTTGCCTTTAGTATTACACACCCCATAGGTATTTTTCTTTCTGATGATGGCCAATCCATCTTCAAAATCTCCCACTTCATCATATAAATTGAAGAAGATGTTTTCCCCATTCAATCTTGCAATTCCTACTTTATGGTCAACATAATACCTTACTAGAGTATCTGATGCATAACTGAGGCTATCACAGTTCCAGGTAGAAAATTTATCTCCTTCGATATCTCCTAAAATCAATTCTGGATATTTATCGACAATTATGGTAGAATCTGTAAACGAGAAGGATTTATACTTTATATCAAATACTTTTTCTGAAGTCTCGTTCAACATTCCTTTTCGGCCATTCTGATCAAGTATTAATTTCTTATGCTTATGGTTCCAAGTCCAATCAGAATATTCTTCATTAGCATATAATTTCCCTTGATAATCGACTAAATGCCACGTTCCTTTTTGGGTCATTGCTGCTAGTAGCTGAGTTCCTGCCCACTTTATGGATATATATTCGATAGGGAGAATCACATCACCTTTAGGATTAATCAAACCTTGTAAACCATTATTTGTCACTACATACAAAGGCTTATTTCCTGCTAGAGACCTCATCTTTTGAAAAGTTAGTGGTATCACCTCCTCACCTTTCGTATTGATGGCTCCAAATCTTCCATTATCTGCAACGATAGACAAACCGTCTGAAAAATAGTTGACTTGATCGTACTTAATTGGAGTAACTTCTTTGCCTTTTGTGTTAATCACACCCCACTTTCCATTTCTGCTTACTCCAACTACGTTGATGTACATCAATGGATCACTATCTGGGTTAGCATCATCCGACCACCCCATATCATCGTAAGGTTCCGGAGTAAGCACTTTACCTTTTTTATTTACTAACTGATATCCGCTTTCTGATTTTACTATTTGTTGTGCATTCAGAGTCATGGCTTGAAGCATTAAAAGCAGTATACCCAGCAAAAATATATTTCGTCTATTTGTCATTTATTCGATTTCGCATTGAAGTAAAACATCCTTAATGGACTTGTAGGTATTCTTCCAAATCGTCGTTTTTACCTGATCTTTAGGCATCCATATAATTTCTTCAATTCCCTCCTCTTCTTGAGGAATAGCTACCTGATTTTCTAAATCAGAACGCATCTTAAACCAATATGTATGCTTTAAAACGTGTCTCCCTTTATAAATATAGGTGTGAAACGACTCAACTATAGTTGAGTAAATTGTGGCTGAAATACCCGTTTCTTCTTTCACTTCCCTTTCAGCACATTCCTCAATAGTCTCTCCTTTATCCAAGTGTCCTTTGGGAATATCGTACACTCCATTTCTTTTGATGATCAAAAGTTCATCTTTTTCGTTATGTACCACACCACCTCCGGCAACTCTAACCTGAAATTTATCCAGTAAGTCTGTTTTTGTTTGATTGTAATTCGTTGTATAGAATATATATTTCGGAGCTCCAGCAATATTTTCTGATGCAGCTGCAAGATATCTCGACCAAACAGTTTCTGCAGAAGCGTTTCCATAAATCACAAAACGTTCTTCGTTTGGGTGTTTATCGTTTTTATCTCTTATTTCAAAAGATACCTTTCCTGTATAAAATTGCATTCCGAACTTTTTTATGTTGACTTCAAAAACTGATGATTTAGTGAAATCAAACGGATAAAAATTGCTTGATGATACCTTAAATAAAACCTAATTCGTTTCTATCTGTAAGTGACATCATCAAATGATACTCTAAATTAAAAAAAATGACATAAAAAAAAGAGTTGAACAAGAATGTCCAACTCCAATTTAATTTTTTCTGCTATCTAGTCTGCTATCTCAGCTTGGTAAGCTTCACTAGTCATTAGACCTTCCACTTCAGCTGGATCGTTCAATTTAATTTTGATCATCCAACCTTCTCCATAAGGATCAGAGTTTACTAATTCAGGTGCAGCATCAATTGCTTCGTTAATTTCTACTACTTCGCCAGCTACTGGCATAAATAAGTCAGATACAGTTTTTACCGCTTCTACTGAACCGAAAACCTCACCTTCTTCAACTTCTTCACCTTCAGCAGTGATGTCAACGAATACGATGTCGCCTAATTCACTTTGTGCAAATTCAGTGATACCTACATAAGCAAATTCACCTTCTACACGTACCCACTCGTGATCTTTTGTGTATTTTAATTCTGCTGGAAAATTCATGGTAATATTAAATATTATATGTGATTTATCTATGGTTTTCGTAAAGGACGAAAAACTTCGGACAAATAAACAATTAAAGACAGATATTTACAATACTTAAATGTAGTTTAAAATAAATTAATGCTTGATCTATAGTATTTATCCAAATCTGTTTAGTCATTATCCACAATAATAGAATCTTGATTTAATGTTTCTACGGTAAATTTCAAATTTTCGAAAATAACATCTTGGGCGTTATCTCTTAAATTTGATTGTAACAATACATTATCTCCTTTAGGAATAATAAGCTCCTTTTGCAGAACGAAAGTACTGTCTTTTAAGATGACATCCACATCGAGTTCTATCATCTTATCATATAAGGAATCTGTATTTTGAAGCTTCATTACAGCGTAGGTATGGTGCAGTGCTTCAGGCTTTTTTTTGATCACTAACACACTAACATTGTTGCTATTTAAGATTTCTTGCCATGATTCTGTGATTCTAAACCTTTTTTCTTGACAAAAAGCCGGTTCTGAATAAAAAGAAATGCTAAAAACTAGAAAGAGAAGTAACTTAGGTGTTATTTTGCAAGGCAGAAATTGATTTACATTTTTGTAAAGACGAATAAACAAAGATTTTATGACCGCAAAGTCAGTCGCGATCCTTGGATCTACAGGATCAATTGGCACGCAAGCCTTAGATGTGGTACGTGCAAATACTTCTTTATTTTCTATAAGCATTCTTTCGGCAGGTAATAATGTCGATTTATTAATAAAGCAATGTATTGAGTTTAAGCCTAGATTTGCAATAATAGGCAACAAAGATAAGTTTTCTTCTCTTAAAGAAGGATTAAAAAACGAAGACATTCAACTTCTTGCTGGTGTTGACGGTATTTGTGAGGCACTTGTTAGTGTAAAAAGTGATATCGTTTTAACTGCTTTAGTAGGATATGCAGGTTTAAAGCCAACGTTAACTGCCATAGACCAAGGTATTACAATTGCTTTAGCCAATAAAGAAACTCTAGTAGTGGCTGGAGAGCTGGTAACAGCTAGAGCTCAGGAAAAAAATGTAGCTATTATTCCTGTTGATTCAGAACACTCTGCAATTTTCCAATGTTTGGTAGGCGAAGATCATAACCCAATAGAGAAAGTGATTCTTACCGCTTCAGGTGGACCTTTTAGAGGAAAAAAGCGAGATGAACTTTTAGAAGTGACCAAAACACAGGCTTTGAAACATCCGAATTGGAGTATGGGTGCAAAAATCACTATCGATTCAGCATCACTTATGAACAAAGGATTGGAAGTTATCGAAGCAAAGTGGCTTTTTGATGTTGACGATCATCAAATTGATGTTATCGTACATCCTCAATCTATCATTCACTCTCTCGTTCAATTTGAGGATGGATCTATGAAAGCACAAATGGGATTACCTGATATGAAACTTCCTATTCAGTATGCTCTTGGTTATCCTAACCGTTTGCCATCTGATTTCGAAAGATTCAATTTTATGGATTATCCAACTCTTACTTTCGAAACACCTGATAAAGATACCTTCGTTAACTTACAATTGGCCTACAATGCCTTAAAACAAAAAGGCAATGCTGCTTGTATTCTTAATGCAGCAAATGAAATTGCTGTAGAAAGATTCTTAAACGATGAAATTAAATTTTTAGAAATTGCTGAATTGAATTCCTATTGCATGGAAAATTATCAGTACATTGCGTCGCCTTCTTATGAGGACTATGTAGCTACAGATACTCAAGTGAGGGAATTAGCTAAAAATTGGAGAACAAAATAAAAAAATAAAATCATAGCACAGCGCTATGTTTCAATAGATATATGGATGCATTAGTTATGGCGGCTCAGCTTATCGCGGGGCTATCAATATTAGTTGGTATTCACGAATTTGGTCACTTTGCAGCAGCAAAGATTTTTAAAATTCGTGTCAATAAATTTTACTTATTCTTTGACTTCCTTTTCCCTTTCCCAAACCTTCTTAAGTTTTCTATTTTTAAGTTTAAAAAAGGAGATACAGAATATGGTCTAGGATGGTTCCCTATGGGTGGCTATGTGGATATTGCAGGAATGATTGATGAATCAAAAGGTGCGGATGACCTAGAAAGTGTTCCTCAACCTTGGGAATTCAGAACAAAGCCTGCATGGCAAAGATTAATTGTGATGATGGGTGGTATTATCATGAATGTAATAACAGGTATTGTTATCTTCATTGGTATGAATTATCACAACGGAGAAACATATATTCCTATTGAAGAAGTAAATAAATATGGTGTTTATGCTTCTAAACTAGGAGAAAAAATTGGTATCCGTACAGGCGATAAAATTATTAATGCCAATGGTGAAAAAGTAACTAGATACAGCGACATCACTGATGGAGACTTTTTCTTTGCTGATGATAACTATTTGACTGTTCTTAGAGATGGCAAAGAAGTTAAAGTAGTCTTCCCTAAAGAGACGATCGATTGGATGAGTGACAAGGAGTTCGAAAATATGCGTTATGTATATCCAAGATATCCTTTCAAAGTAAAAAGACTTTTAGAAGGTTATCCTGCGGAACAAGCTGGACTTAAAGAAGGAGACGAACCTATAGCTATTAACGGTGTAGATGTACCTTACTTCTTTGAATTTACTGAAGAATTATCAAAGTATAAAGAAAAAGAAGTGACACTATCCGTTAACAGAGGAGGTCAAATTATTGATCTTAAATTAGCAGTTAACGAAAATGGGAAAGTCGGTTTTGAGCCACAGTTTAATATAAAATTTGAATCTCATCCTTACACATTAGAAGAAGCTATTCCTGTGGGAACAAAACAGGCCTTCAATGTCATTATTCTTCAAATAAAAGGATTCGCAAAAATATTTAAAGGAGAAGTTTCTGCGAGTAAATCTATTCAAAGCCCAATTGGAATGGCGAAGATTTATGGTTCTGTTTGGGATTGGAATAGATTCTGGACATTAACCGGGTTATTATCTATGGTCTTAGCATTTATGAACTTCTTGCCTATTCCTGCTTTAGATGGTGGCCATGTAGTTTTCTTGACTTACGAAATGATCACTAGAAAGAAACCTTCAGAAAAAGTATTGATGGTGGCACAACAAATCGGAATGTTGCTACTATTGTCAATAATGATATTTGCTTTTGGAAACGATATATTCAAGTTGTTCCAATAATAATTTAAAAGCATAAAAAGTCCCTTTGATGTTTTATCAAAGGGACTTTTTTATTTATAATCAAATAGTGTGGATCGCATCTTGAGCACTTTTGCTTCTGTATCTACAAGGTAGAATACAGTATGTGCTATATCTTCAGGGATACCTAATAATTCCGCTGCTTTTTCGGTGGCTTCTTTTTCTTTTTCTGGAAAATCAGCATCCGCATTGGCCATTTTAATAGCATTGTATAATAATGTACGCTGAAAATTAATGGTGACATCTACTTTTAAGTTATTCAGGACTTCCTCAAGATCTCCGTTAAGATAATCGTATTCGACGACTTGCTTAGCGATATGTTCAGGTGTTTCAGAAACCCTCACAAATTGATTCAAGTACCAATCTTTTTCAGCATCAGATACTACTCCATCAGCACCTGCGATAATCATCAAAGCATACCCATAATTTAATTGAGTGTCTTCGCAAGTAAAACGAACGCCGAAAGTATTTCTTTCTAACACTGAAGCAGGCTTCATGTTTAGAGATTTCAAATCAGAAATAGGATGTGCTTCATCATCTTCAAGTTCAAAGAGAGATTTCCGAATCATCTCTAACGACTTTTCTGTATTTACTAAACCTTCAATAGTTTTAGCAATAAAGAAAGGTACGCCTAGCAATTCTGCAGCATTATGAACTGCTTCTTTTTCTTCCTTTGCATACACTTCGTCTGCTCTTGCCATCATTACAGCATCGTAGACTAATGTACGTCTATAGTTCATGGGAACATCAATATCAAGATTTTCAAGTTCATGTTTTAAATCGAAGTTGATAAAATCGAATTCTTTGATTTCTTGTTTCTGTTCCTCAGAAGCACCTACAATATCCAGAAAATCATTAAACACCCAATTCATTTCTTCTTCAGATACTTCTCCATCAGCTCCAGAAATAGCTAATAATATTTTCACGTAATTCATCCATGAATCTTTATCGACATCATTGCAGGAATGAATAACAGTAGCTAAAGGAGAGGCTTGTATAACCTCTTGAGTGGTTTGAATAATAGACATTTTGATAGAATCTTGTAGTTAATTATTCTACTAAAATTTAGTAAAGATTAATTGATATGCTTGCTTAATATTTTCTCTAATTCGAATTCAGGAAGTACGCCTGAGTTTCTCCACAAAATTTTGCCTTTATGAAATAAAATCAATGTAGGAATACTTCTCACCTGATATTTCATCATTGCTTTTTGATTATTGTCGGAGTTCACTTTGATTACTTTTAACTTGTCGCCCATTTTAGTTTTAATAGAGCGAATTGTCGGAGCAATCATATGGCAAGGTTGACACCAATCTGCATAGAAATCGACCAATACAGGAACTTCTGAGTTCTGTATCAAGTTACTAAATTTTGACATAATCTATATTTTTATTTATTATTTCCACTTTAAATACATGATTTTCAAAGAATATATCCAAGACAATATCTCCGAATAAATCACAATACAAATATATGAACTAATTTTCATATATTCATATATATAAATAAAAGAAAAGCTTCCACCACATCTTGTGTGATAGAAGCTTAAAATCATTTTAAAGAAATTTCTTCATCATGATGATCAAAGAATTTATATTCGGATAATGCTAAAGAAGAATCCTCAAAAATTTTGATCCATTTGAAATGATTAAAGAACCACTTCATTCTTCGAGAAGGGAATCCTCCAGTAAAGTAGGAATAGAGATACGGGTGAACGCCTAATTTTAATTTTTGACCATTCTGTTTCTCTAATAAATACATCACCTCTGCTTCAACTTGATCAGCAATTGCGATAGATGCTGTAATTTTTCCAGTACCGTTACACGTTGGACATTTCTCTTTCGTTACAATACTTAATTCTGGCCTAACACGTTGTCTCGTGATTTGCATCAAGCCAAATTTACTCAACGGTAGAACTGTATGTTTCGAACGGTCCGCCTTCATTTCTTGCTTCATATGCTGATACAACTTCTGCTTGTGTTCAGCCTTCTTCATATCTATGAAGTCAATGACAATGATACCACCCATATCACGTAATCGTAATTGACGAGCGATTTCGGTAGCCGCTTCTAAGTTCACGTTGAATGCAGTAGCCTCTTGGTTATTCTCTGCATTCGACTTATTACCACTGTTAACATCAATAACATGTAGTGCTTCGGTATGTTCGATTACCAAATACCCTCCACTTCCTAAGCTAACAGTTTGACCAAAGAGTGTTTTTAGTTGCTTCTCGATACCTGTGTGTTCAAAAAGCTTGGTCTTTCCGGTATAGTGTTTAACAATTCCGGCTTTGTCTGGTTGAATTTGTTGGATGTATCTTCGAATTTCATCGTAAACATCTTTATCGTCTACAGTAATACTGTCGAACGACTCGTTAAGAATATCTCTTAACATAGAAGTGGCACGATTCATTTCTCCGATGACCTTTTCGCGTGGCTTAGCGACTTTCAGTTTTTCTACACCTTCTCCCCATTTAGTAACCAAATCTCTAAGGTCATTATTAAGTTCGGGTGCTTCTTGTCCTTCAGCAACTGTTCTAATAATTACACCGAAGTTTTCGGGTTTAATAGAATTTACAAGTTTAAGAAGTCTTCTTCTTTCACTCGCATCAGTAATTTTTTTGGATATGTTTACTGTGTTACTAAATGGAACTAAAACTAAATATCTACCTGCCAACGATAGTTCACATGACAATCTAGGACCTTTTGTAGAAATTGGCTCTTTTACAACTTGTACCATAATCTTTTGATTTTGTTTCAGTACTTCGTTGATTTTTCCGAGCTTGTCAATTTCTGGTTCTAAACGAAACTGCTTCAAGTTTTCACTCACATGCTTATGATGTTTTCCTTGTGCCAACTTGATGTATTTCAATAGGGATCTCACTTTTGGACCTAAATCCAAGTAATGAAGAAAAGCATCTTTATCATACCCAATGTCAATAAATGCAGCATTTAAGCCAGGTACTACTTTTCTTACTACTCCAAGATAGATATCTCCTACTTGAAATTTTGTTTCATCATTGTCATAATGAAGTTCTACCAGACCTTTATCTCGCATAAGGGCAATTCTACTTCCCTCTTGCGTTGAATTGATAACTAGTTCATTACTCAACTCAATAAAAGTTTAAGGTGGACAATAAATTAAATGTACATGCAAATATGCATGCGTATCTACGTTTAGATACTTTTGTTTCCTTTAAGATAAGGAAAAACCTTGTCCAAGAAAACTTGAGCAAGGTTCTGTTCTTTTGTAAGCTGCGACTAGAACATTACTTTTTCTTGTGTCTGTTCTTTCTAAGTCTTTTCTTTCTCTTGTGAGTCGCGATCTTATGTCTTTTTCTTTTCTTACCGCAAGGCATATTCTTACAGTTTAAATTGTTTGAAATCTTTTCTTTAACTCATCTGACAAACACATAGTTGTCCATCAAACGAGTGCGCAATTTAAGGGAAATTTTGGATAAAAACGAATATATCTCAAAATATTCCATTCTTATTTACATTAATTATCCCATTCTGCTAGAGTTTGTGTAGCAGAAAGGCGAATTTCCTCAGTATCAGCATTTTTACTGATGTATTTCATCTCTTCTATTGCTTCTTTATTTTTGCCCGAACTATTCAAAGCAATCGCCAAATAGAAACGAGATTCCATATCTTTAGGATACAATTCTTTTACTTTTTCAAAGCGTTCGATGGCTTTATCAAATTGACCTGATTGTATCGATAATATCCCTAAACTAGATAATGCTAGCTGATGCTCTGGATCTTTTGCCAACACTTCTCTAATCATAGTAATACCTTTCATTGGTGCTTCAGAAACAACATACGTCATACCAATTTTTACTTTTGCATCAAGATCTTCACCATTGATATCAATATACTTTTGGTAATTTTCTCTTGCCAATTTTGCCATCTTAGCAGACTTCTGCTCGCTCATTGCAAAAGTAAAAGCTTGATAATACGCATTTGCCCCCTCTTTTAATTCTTCGATATTTTTGGTTTGACCGTATGATGCCAATTTCCAACCTGCAGCCTGATCGAATTTATTCATTCTGAATAAAAGTTCGTATGCTGTGTTAGCAATAGTTGATTTTTCACCGGATGCTTTGGCAGATGAAAAAGCGTGTTCTAAAGAGTCTAAAGTGTTTTGTGTATCTGCTGGAAGTTTATCATGTGCTCCCATCGCCGCATCTGTTTGATGATCATGATCGCTATGGTCATGTCCATCGTCTTCTGAATGTGTTTCTGCAGTTGGTGCTGATTCTACTGATTCTGTATTATCAATAATTACAGCTTTTGGTAACAGTGCAAATAAGGCGATAAGTACTATACCTGAAAAAATGAGTATGTATTGTTTTTTTCCCATTGCCATTTTTGGTTTAAAAAAATTGTCCACCCTTTCTAAAAGAGTGGACAATTTATAAATTTCTAATCAATAAAGCTTAGTTTTCGTTGATCAAACGAACTTTGTCACTTCCTTTGATTTTTTCAACAAACTCTTTAGAAGGTTTGAAGCTTGGAATGAAGTGCTCAGGAATAGGAATGATCTCTCCTCTTGAGATATCTCTACCTTTTTTAGAAGCACGCTTCTTATTAACAAAGCTACCAAAACGACGGATGTAGATATTGTTACCTTCAGCCATTTTATCCTTCACAACATTAAAGAAGTCTTCAAGAACTTGACCTACAATTTCCTTATCTACTTCTACCATTGTCGCTGCATTTGAAGTCTGTGCTTCTTGACGCTTCTCAATTTTTCTGAGAATTTCTGTGATTACTTCTGCTTTAGTCACTTTAGTGATATTTTTAATTTATAAGATTGCTCCCCCAATACTTCTCTCACAATGAGTGAAGTACCAAAAGGCCGTTAGCCTAAATTGTACTTACAAAGGTAATAATCAATACGTTAAAATAATAGTACTTTGCTATTATAAATTACTGATTAACAATTTATTAGATATTTTTCACAAAAAAAGGTTAGCCAACATCTCGTGTTAACTAACCTTCTATATTTAATGAATGTGGCGCCGACTTACTCTCCCGGGGGTTAACCCAGTACCATCAGCACTGTAGGGCTTAACTGCTCTGTTCGGAATGGGAAGAGGTGAACACCTACGTCATTGGCACCATCAATGTCTTAATATCATTGACTGTGAACAGTAAAAACTTTGTCGGTGCCCCCATCAGGGGACACCAACCGAAGAAAAGCTTTCGGGCGATTAGTACTTCTCAGCTTAATCCATCTCTGAACTTACACTTGAAGCCTATCAACGTCATCATCTATAACAACCCTCATAAGGAAATCTCATCTCGAG
>NZ_CP003560.2:4105000-4295000 GCF_001682195.2 Flammeovirga sp. MY04 | reverse complement strand
AAGGTAAGAAGAGATTTTTAATTCGCAACACTCATTACAATTCGTTAAGCTTTTCGCTAACTCAGTAAGAATATCGCTGTTCTTCTTTACAATCTGTCAATCCCAAAGCACCTATACAAATGCTTTGTTTTTGTTGGCCTTCCGTTTGAAGGGAGTGCAAAGGTAAGAAGAGATTTTTATAAAACAATACTTCCACACAAAACACCTTTTAAACAAAAGTCAACTTACTGTATCACAAACAAGTACGTCATGAAAATATTCTAATTATTTTAATTTGGGTAAGGAAACTGTGAAATTTGTCCCCGAATTAGGATCTGATTTCAAATGAATTTCTCCATTTAATACATTGATAGCTTCTTTTACAATAAACAAACCTAACCCCGTACCATCACTTTGCTCACTTGCTCTGTAGAACATATCAAACACTTTGGTTTGTTCATGTTTTGATATTCCTTCTCCATTATCAACAAAAGAAAGTATTAAACTCTCATTATCATCTAAGGATGCTGTTATATCCAAGTAATGTTTATCCTTTTCTCTGTCGTAGTATTTTATTGCATTTGTATATAGATTGGTGAGGATACTTCTGAACCGGTATTTATCAGTCACCACTTTTAATTGTTCATCCATATTGATGTTAACAACATAATTTAATGGAGCACTAAACTTATGAGTATGTATGATGGTTTCTAATTGTTCTTTTAAATTAATTTCTTCTGGAACAATATTTTTCCTATTGTTTCTTAGATATTCTCCAAAATCACTGATAAGATCCAACATTCTATCCACGTTTTTATCCATCATTGGAAGATAAACGTCTTTCACAACATCAGATGACTCTCTATAACCAAGATTTACTAAACCTCTTAAAGAAGTAATTGGACCTTTTAGGTCATGGGTGGTACTGTATAAAAATCTATCTAATTCCTTATTGGTTTCTATCAGTTCTTTATTCTTATGTAAAAGGCCCATTTCATACTCCTTTCTTTTAGATATATCATGAGCATTAAATATGGTATATAACTTCCCTTTTATCTTCGTCAGGTTAGCACATAATTCAACGTCAACTAATGAATTATCTCGTTTCACCATTTTGACTTCTATTTTTTGAGGTGTTGAAATATCTCCTTGACGGCATTGTTGACGATATTTTAATACTCTGTCTTGGTCTTCTTCATAAAACAGATTAATAAAGACCATGCCTCTCAAATCGAAATAATGATTATAACCCAAAAGTTTCTGAAGCCCCCTATTATAATTTGCTATTCTGCCAGAGTATTCAGCAATGAAACTATCTCTAGCTGCATTCAACATTGACTTCAACCAGATTTTCTTACTCTTATTTAATTCTTCTTCATTTTTTCTTGCTGTAATATCTGTTACTGCACCAACAAATCGTTTTACTTCTCCTTTACGATTATAGATTGCCCTGCCTTTGATATTAATAAACTCAATACCTGATGCTGCATTTAAATTATTATTGCATTTAATATCAAGATCTATAGGTTCATGAAATAAGGATAGCTTCTTTATTGCGTTGATCATTGGAAACAGATAAGGTGTATCAACGAAATTTAGAATAGCCTTTAATGATAGATTTCGATGTTTATCGTCTTTTAGTCTAAGCATACTAATAAGATGATCTGACCAGTAAAAACGATTATTTTTCACATCAAAAACCCAATTCCCAACTTTGGTGACTCTTTGAATTTCCTTTATATAGGATTCGTTCCTTTTCAAAAGGTTTAAAGAATGCTTTTGCTCGGTTATATCTTGCAATGCTCCATACAAACCAACAATTCTTTGATGTCGTACAATAGGTTTTCCGTTTAACCTTACCCATTGTTCTCCTTTAAATTTTGAATTTATTTTTAATTCAAAATTGAAGTTAGTTTTATTTCTAAAAGCAGATAATAAAATTTCTTTAGCTTGTTCTTTTGATGTTTCATCAGAGTTATTTAAAAGGAATGTAGGATTTTTTTCTACAAACTCTTTTGACACTCCAATAACTTGTGCCACTTCTTCTGTGACTAGCATTTTCTTAGAAAAGCGATCATATACCCATCCACAAGCTTTAATTAGCCTTTGCATCTCGTGAAGTATATGAGAGTTTCTTTCTTTAAGGGTTATATTTTTAAGCGTTACGAATAAGGCTGATTTATGATCAGACAAAATCACTTTCTTATTCTCCAACTCAAACAATAAGGAATCGTTGTCTTTCTTTTTAAGATCAAGAAACATATTGTTTTTATTGACCAACCACTCTTTATTACGGAGTAATTGGGAAAATTCACCTTGAACCTCTTTTTTAATGGTTGAATGAACAAAATCAACAAAATCTCTATTGATAAATTCTTCTTCCTTGTACCCCAATAAATCCTGAAGATGTTTATTGATCTTTATGATCTTTCCTGTATCACTCACTAATACATATCCAGTATTACTACTATTAAGCATTACACTGAACATATCTTCGATGGAATTCCTAGCGGTGACATCTCTTGACTTTACTAGACAAGCGATGACATTATTTTGATAATCGTGTATTGGTGAGTAATCTGTTCGAATAAATACCAAATCATTTGATTCTGACAAATAGGTTACTTCTGTTTGGTATTTTTCTCCATTTAAGGCTTTATTGATTCCAGTATTTACCCTTTTTGATTTATTGAGTAATTCTTCAAATCGATTATTTAATGAAATTGGCTTTCTAATTAACCGTTCCAATAAATTTTCTAAAGGGATATTCTTTTTTATCATCTTCTTATCGGAACTAATAATAGCAATTGCATCATTTGTAGTTTCTAATAAGTGATCAAAAAGAGTATGAAAGTTGAAAGTTTTTGATTCAGTTAATAACGGATTAATTCTAAAGATCTTAAAAGTGTTTTCCTCATTTTCTATTCTTACAAGCGATTTGTTACCATCGTTATCATATAATTCCTTGATAATAGAAGTATTTCGGATTACTTCTTTGAATGCACCTCTAAAAATCCCTTGCCATTCTATTGGACAAACATCAAAAAAAGAATTTAATTTGTAGTCGTGTTCACTGACAGAAAAAACAAACTGCTGCTCATCATAACCCGAAAGCAATAGAAAATCTGCTTTCTGAATTATCAGAAAGGGATAATTTTGTATTTGCTCATTGTATATTTGAGGAGAAAAATTCATTTCGCAGTTAATTTCTGGGCCGTCGAACAGTAGTTAAATACAACTTAATGATCACAATTTAAAGATTAAATTGGATAAAAAGAAAAATATTGACCGTATTATGATTTCAAAAATAGTCACAGGTGTTTGGAATTGGGGAGCTCATACCCCTCAGCAAATCAACGAATTAATTCAAAGAAGTATTGATTCAGGGATCACTACTTTCGATCATGCTGATATTTATGGCGGTTATACCATTGAAAAATTATTTGGAGATGCGTTATCACTCACTCCTTCTTTAAAAGATAAATTACAGATTGTTACAAAATGTGGAATTAAGTTGATTCACCCGAATCGTCCTAACCATGCGATCAAATCTTATGATACGAGTAAACAACATATTGTTACTTCTGTAGAAACTTCTTTAAAGAACCTTCAGGTAGATACTTTAGATTATTTACTTATTCACCGTCCAGATCCTTTGATGAACATCGATGAGGTGAGTGAGACTATAGAGAGTTTGAAGAAAGAAGGCAAAATCAAGGAGTTTGGTGTGAGTAACTTCTTACCTCATCAGCTAGAGATGTTGAAATCAAGAGTAGATATTAAAATCAACCAAATTGAGATTTCTCCGCTAAAAACGGATGCATTGTATGATGGATCATTAGATCAATGCCAACAATATGGTATCACTCCAATGGCTTGGTCTCCGCTTGGAAATGGCAAAATCTTCACTGCTCAAGATGAAAAAACGCTTTACCTAAAGAATACTTTAGCACAGGTTGGAGAGAAATATAACTTGGCATTAGATCAAACTATCTTTGCATGGCACTTAACGCACCCTGCCGGAATTACTCCTGTTTTAGGAACAACAAAAGCAGAAAGAATTGAGACTGCCGCAAAAGTAATGTCAATAAAACTAGAAAATGAAGATTGGTTTAGAATATTAGAGGCGGCTGAAGGAAACGAAGTGCCTTAACAATATGTCAGATAAAAATAAAAAAATATTAGACCCAGGGGTTGGTGCTTCTTACAGACAAAGAACGAAACGAATCATCAACCCTGATGGTACATTTAATGTTCGTAGAATTGGGACGCTTAATGTAATACAAGATGCCTACCATTGGTTAATTACTATTCCTTGGTTACCTTTTATTGCTGTTGTAACGTCTGTAATTCTTGCAACAAACTTTTTGTATGCCTATATCTATTGGTTTATTGGCATTGAATACATTGGTGGTGCACCTACGGGATTCTTTTGGGATGACTATGTGAGTGCCCTCTTTTTTAGTGTGCAAACTTTTACTACCGTTGGGTATGGAGCAATGTCGCCCGATGGACAATTTGTAGGTTTGATTGCTTCTTTGGAAGCTTTCAACGGACTTTTGCTTTCCGCATTTTCTACCGGTATTCTGTATGGTCGATTCTCTCGTCCAATGTCCAAAATAAAATTTTCTGAGGTGGCACTACTTACACCTTATAAAGGAACTGATGATTATTCCATCCAATTTAGGATTATCAATAAGCGATCGAATACTGTACTTCATATGAAAGCATCTGTATTTTTATCACTAAATGATAAAAACGATAGAGATGGAACGTATTCACATCGTAGGGATTTTTATGATCTGTCTTTAGAAAGATCGAGTATAATGTTTATGCCCCTTTCATGGACGATCGTACATATTATTGATAAAAATAGCCCTTTATATGGCATCACTCTTAAAGAATTGGTCGAAAGGCAGGCCGAAATGTTGATTACCTTAAACGGTTATGATGAAACATTTGGGCAAGACACTTATTCTTATCACTCTTATGTAGCCGATGAGTTTGAAGAAAACAAACGATTTATTAGAAACTTTAATGTTGCTGATAATGGTGATATTCTACTTCATGTAAATGATGTGGACCTAAGAGAAGACATTCCGCCAAAAGAAGATAAAGAGTCATAAAGTAAATCCCCCTTTCAATTTGATATTCATGAAAGGGGGATTTTTTTATGCTAAACCGTCTTTTACTTTTTGCGCTTTACTCTGACCAACCACTTGTGCCACCTCTTCAATTGGAGCAGATTTAATATTTGATATCGTCTTAAACTGCTTGAGTAATTTTTGAATGGTATTTGGTCCAATACCAGGAATCTCTTCTAGTTTGGATTGAATACTTCCTTTACTTCTTAGGTTTCTATGGAACGTGATGCCAAATCGATGAGCTTCATCTCTAAGTCTCTGAACCAACTGTAAAGACCTAGACTTTTTACTCAAATGTAAAGGAATGGGATCTTCCGGGAAGAAAATTTCTTCTAGCTTTTTAGCAATACCTATAACAGGTAGCTTACCATAGAGTCCTAAACGTTCCAACGCTGTAACGGCAGAACTCAGTTGACCTTTACCTCCATCGATAATCACCAATTGAGGGAGTTTCTGTTTTTCATCAAGTAGTCTTCTATATCTACGATAAACTGCTTCCTCCATTGATGCAAAATCGTCCGGGCCTTCTACTGTTTTCACATGAAAATGTCGATAGTCTTTTTTCGATGGCTTTCCATCCTTAAATACCACACAAGCAGATACAGGGTTTGTTCCTTGAATATTGGAGTTATCAAAACACTCGATATGAACAGGTATTTCACTTAACTGAAGTTCATTTTTCAGTTGAACGAGTACTTGATAATTACTCTTCTTATCACTTATTTCCCCTCTTGAAGTTTCCCTCTCTCTTTTGTAATACATCGCATTCTTAAAAGAAAGTTGAATCAGCTTTTTACCATCACCTATTTTCGGAACAGTAAATTCTAACCTTTCATCTTCATCCAATTGATCACTTAAATCGATGTTTGTATATATTTTTTGAGAAGATGTATTGTATCTATTTCTAAACTCCATAATGGCATAAATCAATAACTCTTCGTCTGATTCATCCATCTTTTTAGTCAGCTGAGTGGATTCTGTCACCATAATTCCACCGTTGGTGATTTTGATGAAGTTGACATAAGCGAATTTCTCATCAGAAACAATGGCGTACACTTCACAATCTCTAAAAGTAGGTGATACCACTAGCGATTTTGATTGGTAGTTGGTCAGTAAGTCTAATTTTTGTTTCCATTTTTGTGCCTCCTCGAAAGCCAACTGTTCCACCGACTCTTGCATCTTTTGGGTGAAATAATCCTTTGGTATACTCAAATTACCTTTCAGGATTTGTAATACCTGATCGATATCCTGTTGGTAATCTTCCTCTTTTTGTTTCCCCTCGCAAGGTCCCAAACAGTTATTGATATGAAATTCCAAACATACACTATACTTTCCTGCTGCAACATTTTCTTGGGATAGATTGAAAGTACAGTTTCTTATTTTATATAACTGTTTGAATAGATCTAGTAAAGCAGACATTTGTCGACCATTCGGGTATGGTCCAAAATATTTATGGCGTTTGTCCTGAATGTTCCTTGTAGAAAACACTCTTGGAAAACGCTCCCGAGTAACACATATATAAGGATACGTTTTATCGTCCTTAAGAAGAATATTGTATTTAGGCTGATTCTTCTTGATTAGATTATTCTCTAAGAGTAATGCATCGTACTCTGTATCGACCACTACGAATTCTAGCTTTCTAATTTCGCTAACTAACCGTTGCGTCTTTCGATTTAAACCAGCTTGTTTTAAAAAATAAGAGGATACTCTATTTCTAAGCTTTTTGGCTTTTCCGATATAGATGATTTTCCCTTCGTCGTTAAAATATTTATAGACTCCAGGTTGCATTGGTAAATTCTTTACCGCATTCATTAATTCCTCTTTGTACGACTGCATTATATATATTTTATCATTCGATACCTGATGTAAAAATTGTACATCAAATACTTTTTGAGACGGTTATTGATGAGTGTCTATGTAAATTTATTGCTTATTTATAAGAATCAAAAAACGTTTTTAGTTACTATTTATTGTATTTCTTTGATAGAAAATGAATCAAAAGTTGAATTTTTTGAGGTTTATTCGTTAAATATCAACCAAATACATTGATATCATTTTTGTTTTACATAAAAAAAACAGAAATTTATAGTACTGAATCTATCTTCTGATAACATTGAACAAGTAAGCGCGACAATTTGTTCCATGCTATTTAACCGTGATTACCATACAATTACCTAATACGCCTTCACTAGATGATTATAAATTTTTTAAAAAGATTATTCTATTTCTTCTTAGGATTACACCTCCTTTTCTGCCTTTATATCGGCTTGGGCACTTTATATATAAAGTGGGCTAACCCTACGTTATCACCTTATATGTTAGCGAGGGCAAATTTTGATGCCTCAAAAATAATTACTCCTCAATTCAGACCGATCGGTAGTATTCCAACAGATTTAAAAACAGCTGTAATGGGTGTTGAGGATCCTGACTTCTATTTACACAATGGAGTTGCTCTTGAGAAAAAGCCTTTGATGAATGCTACTATTTCTCAGAAAGTAGTGAGAAATATGTTTTTAATGCCACACGACAACAATTTAGGTATGTACTTAGAAAGTATTGGTGCGGTAGAAATGGAATTGTTCTTAGGTAAGGAACGTATATTCGAACTATTTATGAATTACGTAGAATGGGGCGATAATATTTACGGTATTGGTGAAGCTGCCGATTTCTATTACAAGAAAGACCTGCCTTACTTATCAAGAACTCAAAAATTAAAACTAGCCTCAGTTTTAGCAGATCCTATTAAAGTTGAACCATCTACTTATAATAAGGATGAAGTTATTGAAGCTAGATTTAAATTATTGAATTCTTTTATGGAATAAGTTTATTCCTCTTCAGGTTTTCTTATTGGAATCACTATAGATATTCTTTGCCAAATAGCCACCAAGTTACACCCTTCATCATCTTCTTGAAGAAAAATAGAGAACTTCTGAAATATTCTAAAGGAGTTCAACGCAGGTGTCTTTATTCTAAAAACATCCTCTTTTTTATTGTACTTAAAAGTACCCCATGCTCCCTGAGCTTTATTTACGATAAGGGTCCATTCCGCTGTATCTGGAATAGCATATAAAGAATATGTTCCTGCTTTTAGATGTTGCCCTCCAAAATTCACGTCTTTAGATACTGTGATTTCTGTGGCATCATCGTCACCAAAACGCCATAATTTTCTCCATGGAACTGACACCCCGAATTTAGTATCAAAATCTGATCTCATTTTAGGACGACCATAAGTCACTTTTACATAAGTACCGTCCTTCATTTTATAAGTAGCCAAACCTGTTTCACTTTTCCTAGGTTTGTGCTTTAATTCTTGTCCGAAGAGTTGGAAACTACAAAGGACAAATAATGTGATGTATAGTGTTTTCATGTTTTTTGATATCTTCAAAAGTCGATTGTTTGATATGATTTAGTTTAATAGTAACTCTTCAACTTCAGCTTTAAGCTTGGGTAAATGTTTAGTGATAATGCCCCATATTACGACGTTATCTACTTTATCATACCCGTGGATAACCCAATTTCGTGTATCAACAATCTGTCTTGAATTTTCAATATTGATATTTGAATCAATTTTTAATATTCTATTTGTTGCTTCCCCTATTATCTCAATTTCTCTCTCAACAGCCCTTCTAAGAAGCTTATTATTCTGGTATTCAAAAAAATTTCGTTCATCTCCTAAGTATTCAAAAATAGAATCTATTGAGACTTTTATATCATATAAGTATTTTTTTATTTCACGCTTCATAAATCAACTGTTTAGATTCATCAACGCTTTCAATAAAATACGGATTAGATAGAGACGACTCTGTTACTAGATCAATTTTTCTCTTAAATAATTCTTGAAGTTTATAATGAAGCGAAAAATAATTTTCAGTGTATTCCTCGATTGATAATTTATCAGTAAAAGATATTAAAAAATCTATATCACTCTTTTCAGTAAATTTTCCTTTAACCGCAGAACCAAATACATACATTTTCTTTACCCCAAGCTTAGAACAAAGAGCCTTTAAATCTGCTAACTTATTTTGAAGTATTTTTTGCATGATTACTCATTTACGTTTGGAAAATAATCTATTCTAATGATACTAAATTCTTGGTTGAATTAGAAATTTCAATCAAATTTATAAAAAAACAGAAGAAAGAAAGCATTCCAACTCTCCAACTTCTGTTTAAGAAAAGATTCAATATATCTTATAAAACCCCTTTAGTTGATGGGATTTCGTTATTTCCTTCTTCTACTTTTATCGCCATTCTCATCGCTTTAGCAAATGCTTTAAAAGTTCCTTCAATAATATGGTGGTCGTTATCGCCTTCTGTTTTGATGTTTAGGTTACAACCGGCAGCATCAGAAAATGATTTAAAGAAGTGAGAGAACATTTCTACAGGGAAATCGCCTACACTTTCTCTTTTCAATGGAGCATCGCAAACAAACCAAGGGCGGCCAGAAAAATCTAGTGCTACTTGTGCCAATACTTCATCCATAGGTGCGATGAAGAAACCATATCTTTCGATACCTCTCTTATCTCCTAATGCTTTTTTAATGGCTTCGCCAATAGCTAAACCTGTATCTTCAATCGTATGGTGTTCGTCGATGTATAAATCGCCTTCCACTTTTACAGTAAGATCAATTTTTCCATGGCGTGCTACTTGATGCAACATATGATCGAAGAATCCGATACCTGTTGATAAATCAGATTGACCTGTTCCGTCTAGATTAACACCAATAAGAATTTTTGTTTCGTTGGTAATTCTTTCTACTCTAGCCATTCTACCTGCAGGCGAGTAGTTTTTCAAGAATTTATAGATTTCAATCCAAGAAGTGGTTTCTAAAACGGCTTCTTTCGACTGACCTTTCTCTCCTATGAAAATACCCTTAGATCCTAAGTTTTTAGCCAATTCAACATCAGTTAATCGATCACCGATCACAAATGAATTTTCTAAATCATAGTCTCCTTTCATGTATTTATCTTCTAGCAAGCCCGTTCTTGGCTTTCTAGTAGGAGCATTTTCTTTTTCGAAAGTTTTATCAATTAAAATATCATCAAAAACAATCCCTTCTCCTTTAAGTGTATCCAGCATTTTATTATGTGCCGGCCAGAAAGTATCCTCAGGATAGCTATCAGTACCCAATCCGTCTTGGTTGGTGACCATTACTAATTCGTAATCTAATTCCTGAGCAATTTTTTGTAACTGAGAGATGGCTAAAGGAACAAATTCTAACTTTTCTAAAGAGTCCACCTGATAATCCACTGGCGGTTCTACGATTATTGTTCCATCGCGGTCGATAAATAATGCTTTTTTCATAAAGCTTGTCTGTAGTTTTTGATTACACTTTAATAGAAGCACTTATCAAATATGCCTCTTGAACACGCAATATAACACTATTGAGTAAGAAGTGTTTATTGTAATGTTCCATTTCTCCACTTCTTCACAGTATCAAACCAAATTCTCTTGTAATCATAAGATCTTTTTAGTTCGTAGTGTGACCCCGTAAACTGATTATCTTCTTCAAAGAAATCAAATTCTACCTGACCGTGGTTTAAGTTGCTATTGTACGACCATCGGATTCCACCATCTATGTTACTAATTGTATCGGGTGATCCAAAAATGATATATATAATTCCTCTATCTGTCTTCCATCCTTCCTTGTAATCCGTAAACTTAATATTCGCTTCAGTCACTCTCTCAAAGTATAATTTGATTAACCTCTTAGCATTATCCGGCGACCCTGCCACGTTCAACCAAAAGTTTTCGAAAGCCAATCGAGGTCTTTCTCCCTGAACAAAAGACATCATTTCATTCTGAGTGGAGATATACACCATGGTCGGATAGATGTTTTTCATTTTTCGGTATTTCGGAAAATCTTCCGTTACACCAATAAAACCCTCTCCAGCTTTTGCTGTTGTATCCGATTGAATAAAATACAAACCTTTCTTATTTACAGAAATTGTCTCATTGGCCGTTACCTGAAAAGTGGTATCCACAATCATAGGATTCCCCATATTGGCATTTTCCACCATCGGAGGAGGTGCAGGCATAAAGTCTGTCGAAAAATGATACACAAAATAAGGCGTCCCAGGGTTTCCTTTTACAGAAAACGTTTCTCCCGGTTTGGCATAGTTCGTATTATTACTCAAACCAATAGAAAAGCTATTTTGGGCATTTACCGTTTGAGTGATAAGAATGATGTTGAATATCAGATAGAATATTGATGTCGTCTGTCTCATCAAAAAGTTTTGAATGAAGGATTACTAGTTCTTTATGATATTAAGTTAATAATTTTTTGGAAGTTTAATAAGGTTACTCCTGTAATTCTCCATATCATTTGATATAAAAAAAGGAATCCATTACTGAATTCCTTTTTCATTGAAGCGATTCACTTCTATATATTCGTTTTGAATAATTTGATAGCAATTGCCAACAAGATGATACCAAATACTTTTCTCAAGATATTGGCACCACCTTTACCTAATTTTGTTTGAATCCATCCCGAACTTTTCAGAACGATATACACAAAAATTAGGTTGATAATGATACCGAGTAAAATACTCCAATTCGAGTATTCCGATTTCAACGAAATAATCGTTGTCATACTACCTGCACCTGCAATTAATGGAAACGCAAGTGGAACAATCGATCCTGACCCTCCTTCATCGGGTTCACTTTTAAAGAAAGTGATGCCCAATATCATCTCCAATCCTAATAAGAATAGAATAATTGCACCTGCAATGGCAAATGAACTTACATCAATACCAAAAAGATTAAGAATCTGTGTACCTACTATCAAAAACAAAATCATAATCACACCCGCTACAACGGTGGCTTTTAACGATTCTATTTTTCCCTCTTTTTCTCTTAAATCAATAATAATTGGAATGGAACCAATAATATCAATTACTGAAAAAAGAATAAGTGAAACAGATGCTACTGCTTTAAAACTGATGTCTAAACTTATATCCATATGTATTACTCTTCTGTAACAAACCCTGCAGCTGCGAGGTCTTCCCAATACGATGGGTAAGATTTTGCCACTACTTCAGGTTCGTCGATATTTAACTCACCTAACATAGACAAAGGAGCAAAAGCCATAGCCATTCTATGATCTTCATACGTATGTATGCTTTGTCCTTCGATTTTTATACCGCCTTTCGGCACACGGATTTCCTCATCACCGATCACCTCAATCTCCAAACCTAATTTTCTGATTTCGTTTTGAAGTGCTGCAATTCTATCCGTTTCTTTAATTCTTAAACTCTGAAGGCCGATCATTCTACCTTCCATACCCATCGCAGCCACTAAAGACACAATAGTTTGTGCCAAGTCAGGACAGTGTGTAAAGTCGAAATAGAATTTCTCAGCTTTCTCCATTTTTGACAAGCGAACGCCATCTGCCTCAAAAGTAGATTTCACGCCTAATTGCTCCATCATCTCTACAATTGCCTTATCCCCTTGAAGTGAATCTTCTCTTAAGTGCATGATTTTGATATCACACTCTTCAGATAAAGCGGCAATTGAATACCAGTAACTTGCACCCGACCAATCCGACTCAATAGTGTATTCGCCTGATTGATAATCTTGATGGGTTACTTTAATGATATTTTCTTCCCAAGTATATTTCACTCCAAAACGTTCCATCAAGCTTAATGTCATCATGATGTATGGTTTAGAAGCCACAGTACCTTCTAAAGTCAATTCCAAACCTTTTGGTAAAGTTGGAGCGACTAAAAGTAAAGCAGAAATATACTGACTACTTACATCACCACGGATACTCACTTTCTCAGAAACTTGATTAAAGCTTTTGATCTCATGTGGAGGATATCCATCGTTTTTCTGATATTCAATTTCAGCACCTAATGTTCTAAGTGCATCCACTAAAATACCGATAGGACGCTCTTGCATACGTGCCGTACCTGTCATTAAAGACGGACGGTTATTTGCTGCAGTATACGCCGTTAAAAAACGCATTGTTGTCCCTGCATCCAAAACATCTAGCGTATGATCGCCAGAATCTAATAAACGCATCATTGTCTGTGTATCTCTAGCCATAGAGATATTTGACAACTGAATACTTTCTTTCGCACACGCTTGAATAATCAAAGCTCTATTACTCTCTGACTTTGACGATACCAATGGTACATTCAAGCTAACCTTTTTAGAAGGGTGATGTATTTTCATAGTCTATTCTGTTAGTTCTCTTGGTTTTCAAACAACTCCATTTCGAATAGGGTAGCCAAATGATTTTTCAATTTGCCTTCCACTTCGCTCATATCAAGTTGATGTCCTAATTCTTGTTCCATCGAAGTAACTGCTTTATCAGAGATACCACAAGGAACGATATTGCCGAAAAATTTTAAATCTGCATTTACGTTTAAAGCAAAACCATGCATTGTTACCCAACGCGATGTTTTTACTCCCATAGCACAGATTTTTCTAGGATTAGGATCGTTTTCTTCTCCAATCCACACACCTGTTAGTCCATTAATTCTTCCCGACTTAATGCCATAATCGGCCAAAGTAAGGATAATTGCCTCTTCCAACAGTCTTAAATATTTATGTATATCTGTAAAGAAGTTATCAAGATCTAGGATAGGATAACCTACAATTTGACCAGGACCATGATAAGTAATATCTCCTCCACGGTTGATCTTAAAAAACTCTACATGTTCTCTATCCAATCCTTGTTGATCCAATAAAAGATGTTCCTCTTTACCGCTTTTTCCTAATGTGTACACATGAGGGTGTTCCACAAACAATAAATAATTATTGGTTGTTTCCGCTTCTTCTCCTCTATCTGTTCTTCTTCTATTTTCGAGCTTGGTCTGAACAATACCATCAAACAATTCCGTTTGATAATCCCATGCTTGGGCATATTTCATATTACCAAGGTGACGAAATTCGACTTTTTTGTTCATCATATTCTTCTCCTACAAATTACTTGATGTTGAAAAAGATAATACAACATCAAATAATATTAAAGTGAAACTCAATTACTATAATGTATCATCAAAACACCATTTGAAATACTACTTTACTATGAGCTTTTCTTTTCCAACTGCGAAATTGCATAAAAAAAACCTCTTCTGTAAATAGAAGAGGTTGATATATTGAAAATTTCTTGATTTTTCTAGTTTGTGGACTTTATATACGACAAAAACTCACCTTGAATACCCAAGGTGCTCGCTAATTTTAACATAGCAGTAGCTTCCATTTCACTAATGTAGCCTTTCCTATTGTTGGCATCCCAAGCAAGGGAAATGTATTTAAGTCGTATTTCTTTCGGAAACTCTAGCATAACCTCAGATAAGTACTGTTTAGCATTATCAAAAGCATTTACATAATCTTCAGCTATAAATTTGGTCGCCCATTCAAGTTCAGCATGACCGTCAATATTAGTCGCAGTTTCGTCAAGAATTGCCTGTTCATCTTCATCAAGTCCATGATAATGGAATATTACAGATTTTATGAGAAGGTAGGCTTTTTTCTCTTCACTAGTCATTTATTTCAATAACAAAGTTTACTTGACAAATATAACATTATATGTCATCTCACCAAATAAACGTTAATGTTAATACGTTGATCAAATGAATAATTATTCAATCAACTTATTGTTAATTAAACAGTTATACAAAAATCATTTCTAACAAAAAAAACTGTCATATAGCAAAAAAGAAGCTCTATTTATACAATAAAGCTTCTTTTTCCATGAACAGTGGAATGTTATTTTACTTTTTTCTGGAAATAGTCCAAAGTAAGTTTCAAACCTTCTGCTCTATCTACTTTTGGAGTCCAATCCAAAATTTCTTTCGCTCTTGTGATATCTGGCTGTCTCACTTTTGGATCATCTTTAGGAAGATCTTTGTAAATCACTTTTGATTTAGATCCAGTAAGTGCAACAATTTCCTCTGCAAATTCTTTGATCGTAATTTCTTGAGGATTACCAATATTTACTGGTTGGTGGTAATCTGACATAGTCAATCGGTAAATACCTTCTACCAAATCGGCTACATAACAGAAAGATCTTGTTTGAGAACCATCACCAAATACAGTAATATCTTCTCCTCTTAATGCCTGACTCATGAATGCTGGTAGAGCACGACCATCATCCAGACGCATTCTTGGACCGTATGTATTGAAGATACGAACCATACCTGTGTTCACACCATGGAAAGTATGGTACCCCATTGTGATTGCCTCTTGGAATCTTTTTGCTTCATCGTACACACCACGTGGTCCGATTGGATTTACATTACCCCAATAATCTTCTTTCTGAGGGTGAACATTTGGGTCACCATACACTTCTGAAGTAGAAGCAATGATAAATCTAGATTTTTTTACTCTAGCTAATCCTAATAAATTATATGGTGCCAAAGATCCTACTTTTAGTGTTTGGATAGGCATTTCCAAATAATCAATTGGGCTTGCAGGTGATGCGAAATGTAGAATGTAATCCACTTCTCCAGGAACGTGAACAAACTTAGTTACATCATGATGGTAAAATTCAAAATTAGGGTTACCGAATAGATGAGAAATATTGTCTTCGCTACCAGTTAAGAAGTTATCCATTCCGACAACCTTAAAACCGTTGTCCAGGAACTTATCGCACAAGTGTGATCCAAGGAAACCTGCTGCTCCTGTTATTAGGACTCTTTTCATTGTATGTAAATAATTTGGTTATTGCTTATAAAAAATCAGAGATATCGCCTGCTCCTTCCCTTACTACATCAAAATCTCCGTTGGTTAAATTGACTACCGTTGATAGATGAATATTTCCGAAGCCGCCATCGATAACAGCATCTACTTGTTTTTCGTAATCTTCGTAAATCAATTCAGGGTCAGTTGGATATTCTAAAATATCATCATCTTGTTTAAGAGAAGTAGTCACAATAGGATTACCCAATAATCGTACTAACTCTCTTGGGATATTATTATCAGGCACACGAATACCCACTTCTTTTTTCTTAGTATCTACCAACTTTGGAACAGCACTACTTGCATTCATAATAAAAGTATAAGGACCAGGAAGGGCTTTCTTTAATATTCTGAATGTAGGTGTTTCTATATGTTTCACATAAGTGGTGATATCAGATAGATCGTAACAAATAAACGATAGATTCATTTTATTTGCCTTCAGACCTTTAAACCTCAATAATTTTTTTAAAGCGGCGGTATTATTTAAATCGCAACCCACACCATATACAGTGTCGGTAGGATAAATCACTAAACCTCCTTTCTTTAATATTTTTACTACCTCATTAAGAAGTCTCTCTTGAGGATTATCTGCATTGATTCTAAAAAATTCTGCCATGACTCGTCAAAGTTAATATGTGTGCTTAAAGGTTCAATTAATTTACTTAAAAAATGCTCTTTTTAGAAGAAGATTTACTATATATTGCTAACTCTCCTAAGTACGATGAAAATTATCATGTAAATATAGAACTGTTTTCATCATAGTTTATTGGATTACATTATACACAAGAGTATTTTTTTAAAGACTCTACTTAATAATCTAACCACGTTATAATGGGATATATCACCATCAAAGTTAAAACTACCTATCTAGAATTAAAAAATAATCTAGTAACACAATATACTTTTCCTTTTGAAGTAGATGTTCTTCCTTGGCAACCTAAAGACACTCAAGAATACTTAAAAGTGTATAAGTCAGTGGGTGATGCTTGGGGATGGACGGGCAGCACTTTATTGGATCATGAAACACTTTCCGGTAGGATTCATTCTCCTTTGAGAATATTCTACCTTTTAAAGGTAAGTGATGAAGTAGCTGGGTTTATTGAGTTTGTTCTTGATGATAAAAAGGAAGTTGAAATATTATACTTTGGCTTAACGCCTAATTTTATTGGTAAAAAACTTGGATTACCCTTTTTAAGTACAACAATTGATAAAATAATCCAACAATATGATATCAAAAAAGTGTGGTTGCATACTTGTGAATACGATCACCCTTCTGCGATAAAGAATTATGAAAAAGTAGGCTTTGAAGTCATCAAAGAAGAACTGGTGGAAGAACCCTACGATGAAGACTATTTAGAAGAATTTAAAAAGAAATATCATGGATAAGATCTGTTTTGCGACAAACAATCCGAATAAATTAAAGGAAATCCAAAGACAGCTTGAAGGGCAATATCAAGTAGTAAGTCTAAAGGAAATTGGATGTGAAGAGGAATTGCCAGAGACACAAGAAACATTGGAGGGCAACTCTGCTCAAAAAGCACAATATGTTTGGGACAATTACAAAGTAAGCTGTTTTGCTGACGATACTGGATTAGAAATTAATGCGCTAGACGGTGCACCAGGTGTGTATTCTGCTCGATATGCAGGTCCTCAAAGAGACAGTGATGACAATATGGACCTTGTCCTTAAAAACTTAGAAGATAAAGCTGACCGATCAGCAAGATTTAGAACCGTCATCACTTTAGTTTGGAATGGAGAAGTAAAACAAGTGGATGGCATTGCTGAAGGAGAAATCATTACAAAAAGAACAGGTGATGATGGATTCGGTTATGACCCTATTTTCCGTCCTAATGGATATGATAAAACATTTGCTCAAATTTCTGCAGATGAAAAGAATAAAATTAGCCATAGAGGTAAAGCAGTAGAAAAATTAATCACTTTATTGAAAAATCTATAAAAATATCACCTTCTAGACTCTATTAATGAGTGAAGAAGGTGATACCCCTCTAATTTTACTTTTAGTTTAGTATATTGACTCATCAGTGTTTCATCAATGATGTCACCTATCATATTTTTTAAACGTTCTACTACATGTTACTAACATTACAAACAAAGAAGCAGTATAGAAATTTTGGTTTGGCCTTTGGTATCGCTTCTTTAGCGATTCAGATTCTTCCATTATTCTATGCTATGGCTACAAAAGACAATGTGCAGATCAATATTATTGGTCGATTTGTGATTTCATTTTTTGGTGCTCCTACCATCTTATTTTTTGGGTTAGCGTTATTAAAATCATACAAAGAAAAAGCACTTTTTTGGATAGGAATATTGGGCGTTTGGCTCACAGTTATGCTCAATATTTATATTTTTAAGTGGGGAGAAGAAGTATACCTTCAAAATATTTTGCACGACCTTTCTAGAAAAGTCATGGCTATGATTCTAGGATTACTAGCTATTCGATACTTTATACAATCGAAAAATTTTATTCATTTAATTATAGGTTTTAGTGTTATCATATTGATGACGGTTACCAATAGTGTTTTACAAACCTATAAGATACTACCTATAGGAGATATATTAGAACAATCGCTTTTGGGAGCAATGTTCTATGTACTTACACTTGGTTTTGGATATATATTATTCAAAATATTTTCAAGTAAAGACGATGCAGAAGATGATTTGGCTGAGGATTTATTTACTCCATTCTCTAAAGCACATTTAGTATTCTACTTTATGATTATAGGTCTTTATTTCTCAGATTTCTGGAAAGGCAATATTGCATGGCAGACAGAGCTAAATATTTTATTTATGTCATTATTTGCCATGATTGGTATTATCTACTTCTCAAAAAATATCATTACGATTGGTATGGCAATTACGTTAATCTCTTTGATTGGACGAATTATCGCTTTCTATCAAACAAACTCGATGGAAGCGACTTTCTCTATTGTTTTCTCATTGATGATATTGGGATTATTCGAATTCTCAAGAAGAGCAAATAATGAGGAGGAAAAAGCTTTGAAAAAAAGGGGTGGGCGTAAAACCACTTAGATATATACTGAATATCAACTTAAAAAAGCAGGCTACTCCAAACAAAATTGAGGTAGCCTGTTTTACTTTTGATACTTATCAAATTACATTTTCTTCTGAAGTACCTGCCATAACACTACGCCGATGGTTACCGATACATTCAAAGAGTGTTTCGTTCCGAACTGAGGAATTTCCAAAGCTGCATCCACTTCTTCAATAGCTTCATCGCTTACGCCCATCACTTCGTTACCAAAAACCAATGCTATTTTTTCATCTTTAGTGGTTTCTAAATCTTGAAGCATTGTACTTCCTTCTACTTGCTCTACTGCATAGACTTTATATCCTTCTTCTTTTAGTTTTTTGATGGCATCCACAGTTTCATCAAAATGTTCCCAAGCGACAGTATCTTGTGCTCCTAAAGCTGTTTTATGAATATCTCTATGAGGTGGTTTTCCTGTTATCCCGCAAAGTACTACTTTTTCAATGGCAAAAGCATCACCCGTTCTAAAGGAAGACCCCACATTGTTTAAGCTTCTAATGTTATCTAAAACAACAACAATATTATTTTTTTCTTGACTTTTGAACTCTTCAGCACTCACTCTGTTAAGTTCGTCCATACTTAATTTTCTCATTATTCTGATCTATTTAATCCCCCTCAGGGTAATGATGACTCATTCTTCTTTTTTCAATTTTATTCATCGCCAACTCTCTGTTGCTCGATAAAATTCTATAGGTCTCTTGATCTTCCAACAATTGGGTATCCCTTTCCATATACTTAAATATCGTTTCAATAATTCCTGATAATTCTTCTTTTATGGAATAAAAAGACCATTGATCTATTTTTCTTACACTTAACAAACCTGCATTTTTCATATAGATTAAATGCCTTGATGTTTTTGTTTGTGTAAAATCAAGTACTAATTCGATGTCTGAAATACACATTTCTGTGTTTTCATAGAGTAAGTGCATGATACGAATACGAGACTCCTCTCCGAGGGCCTTCATTATCTGTGTGCCTATTGACAAATTGAAGTGTTTCAGCTTCATTTTTTACCTTTTTAAATTCGCTTTCACAAATATGCAAAATATCTTCATTTAAACACATTTTTGAAATAAATAAGGAAAAAATAGTAGTTATGGGTTAACGACATGGTAAAATTCTAAGATTCTATATTTTTTTCACTTGATGTCTTCAATGTTATTAAATAAAATAGTAACATTGTACTAGGTAAAGATAATAGACGTAATGTCTATTATATGGCATGATACACCAGTAACATTAACCAGTTGTGGAAAGACATTCAATATTGTTGGATGTCTTTTTTTATTTAAATAATCAAAAAGTTACTTTTTAAACTACATTTTTCATCTATATCAAATTCTTCACTTTATTTTGAGGATCCCTCTCTTTTTCAGCCATCAAAATTTATTATCTTCGCATTCTGAGTACACTTACTCAAATTTGATTAGACAATATGGTAGAAAGAACAATAAAAATCGGTACTAGAAAAAGTAAGCTCGCACTTTGGCAAGCTGAATATGTAAAATCACTTTTAGAAGAAAATGGTCTAAAGGGTGAATTGGTATTGATTGAAACGAAGGGGGATAAAATCTTAGATAGATCATTATCGAAAATTGGTTCGAAAGGTGTATTTACAGAGGAGTTGGAAGATCAACTAAGAAACGGAGATATTGATATTGCCGTTCACAGTGCTAAAGATATGCAAGCTTCTTTAGGTGATGATTTCGAATTAATTGCCTTTACTGAAAGAGAAGAATGTCATGATGTATTCGTAAGTCACAAAGAAGATTTTACTGTAGATACAGAAAAAGAATTTGTGATCGGTACTTCATCTGTCCGCCGTGTAGCTATGTTACAGAAACACTTCCCTAAAGCCAAAATTGTTGATGTAAGAGGAAACTTACAGACTAGAATTCAAAAAATGGAAGATGGTCTTTGCGACGTACTTATGCTTGCTTATGCGGGTGTACACCGTATGGGATACGATAATATGATTGTTCACTCTCTTCCTTTAGATACTTTCACTCCTGCTACAGGACAAGGTTGTGTGGCTATTGAGTCAGCAACAACTCTTGACCCTAAAGTAAGGGAAGCCGTAAGAAAAGCAATCAATAATGTAGATACTGAAACTTGTGTTCGTTCGGAAAGAGCTTTCCTTAAAGAATTACAAGGTGGATGTAGTATTCCTGCTTTCTGTTTGGCTACTTGGACGGAAGACAAACAAATTAATATTACTGGCGGTTTGGCTAAACCAAATGCTAGTGAAATTAGATATACATATACTTGTGCTCCTGAAGATGGAGAAAAGATGGGGACGCAGATTGCTAAGGATACTTTGGCGAATGGTGGAGCTGAGGTGCTTGCGGAACTTAAGGGGTAGGTAGCAGGTAGCAGGTAGCAGGTAGCAGGTAGCAGGTAGCAGGTAGCAATTTAACAAACAAAAAACTAATCGCACTCAACTATGAAAGGTCTAATGGATCAACGCTTTGGACAAGGCGAAATTGTAATATCTAAAGTAGATGACTTAATCAACTGGGCGAGACTTTCTTCGTTTTGGCCTTTGGGTTTTGGTCTTGCATGTTGTGCGATCGAAATGATTACAACTTGGTCTTCTGCTTACGACTTAGACCGTTTTGGTGTGATTCCAAGGGGTACTCCTAGACAATCGGATGCTATGATTATCTCCGGTACAGTTACTTTTAAAATGGCGGATAGGGTACGTCGTTTGTACGAACAAATGGCAGAACCTCGTTATGTAATTTCTATGGGTAGTTGCTCTAATTGTGGTGGACCTTATTGGGAACATGGTTATAATGTAGTGAAAGGTGTGGATAGAATTATTCCTGTGGATGTTTATGTTCCAGGGTGTCCTCCAAGGCCTGAAGCGCTAATTGGTGGTATTCTTAAACTTAGAGAAGAAATTCGTAAAGAGACTTTGATGGCACCAAAAGCAGTGGAACGTTTATTAAAGAAACAAAAGGCATAATCATGACTACAGAAGAAATTGCACAGTTAATTCAGAAACATGTGAATGTTGAGGTGGAAGCAAATACAAAACAACCTCAACACGAAATCATCGTCAAAAATGTAGATATAGAAAAGGTTTGTCGTTTTCTTAAATCAGATAATCGTTTGATGTTTGATAACCTTTCATGTCTAACTGGAATCGATAATGGACCAAAAGCCAATACCATGGAAGTGGTCTATAATCTATACTCTATCACCAAATCTTTCCGGCTTACTTTAAAAGTGATGTTGTATAGAGAAACTCCAGTTTTACCATCGGTTACTTCTGTTTGGAAAGCTGCCAATTGGCACGAAAGAGAAGCCTATGATTTAGTAGGTATGACTTTCGAAAATCACCCAGATTTAAGAAGAATCTTATCTCCTGATGATTGGGAAGGGCATCCACTTCAGAAAGATTATAAAGAACAAGAAAAATATCACGGTATCACCGTTAAATATGAGAGAGATTAATTTATCTCTCTTTTTTATTCAAAACTTTAGTAACTTATCAATGCTCTCACTAAATCGTTTAGAAAATGAGAGTGCATTTTCAATTTTTTATCATTAAACAAACAACATTAAAATGATTATCAGCACAACGGAAACTATACCAAACAGAGAAATTTCAGAAATTCTAGGTATCGCTAGAGGAAGTACAGTAAGAGCAAGAAGTGTAGGTAGCGATATCTTTGCTGGTTTAAAAAATCTTGTGGGAGGTGAAATCTCTGAATACACAAAATTGCAAGCCGATTCTCGTGAGCAAGCTATTCAACGTTTGATGGAGGATGCAGATCGTTTGGGAGCTGATGCAGTAGTGAATATCAGATTGACTACCTCTACAGTTATGCAGGGAGCATCTGAAATTTTAGCTTATGGTACGGCAGTAAAATTAAGATAATATGGAATTTGTTGGATTGGGTATGATGTCACTTTATTTTGGATTCTTCGCTTTTTGCGGAGTCGCATTGATCTATCTTATTATCAAAAGGATAAAGAATAAAGATAGGGACGATAATTTTGAACAAAGAAGTAACTGATATTCTATGTTCAACAATATATTTAGACACTCTTAGAAAATAGATTCTAGCACCCATCAAAATTTTGATTTCAAATCTATTTTGATGGGTCTTTTTTTGATCTTTCCTTTGAATCTAATTTCAATCTGAAGATTGTCATCTTATCAGAACACAAAACAATTAAAATCTTTAATTTAAGAACTCTATGGACTCAATTATCCAGGAGGTATTTAGTAATAGCGTAAGCAATCGCCCATCCCGCTAAATACTACTTCACCGGCAGTAATTCCTCAATTTTATTGATCGGCTGATCATCTATTTTTTCTAGCGTTGATTTTAGCCATTCAAAAGGTTCAATGTCGTTCATTTTGGCTGTTGCAAAAAAGGCATAGAACATGGCAGCTTGTTTTGCTCCTTCTTCATTTCCTGCAAACATGTAATTTTTTCGACCAATAGCAAGTGGACGAATTTTATTTTCTATGGGGTTATTATCAATCAAAAGTTTACCGTCAGTTAAGTACATTCGGAGTCCTTTTTCTCTATTGAGAAGATAATGTATTGCTTTTCCTAACTGAGATTTAGGTAAGGCGGTTAGCTTTTTTGCCCACTCAAAAAGCGTATTGATTACAGGAAGAGCATACTTTTGCCTTTGCTGATAGATGATTTTTGGATTAGATTCTTCTTTCAGTGATTTTTCTAGTTCGTACAGCTGACCAATAAGGTTCACTGCCTCCAATGCCCTTTTATCTCCACCTTTATGTGCTTCAAAAAAGTATCGACGTGCGTGAGCCCAACAATTGAGCTGTGTAATTGTTGTTGTTTGGTCAAAATAATCGTAAGCTTTATAGCCATCGGTTTGAGCATAACCTGAAAAAGTATGCAGATGCTCTTTTAAATATTTCCGATCTCGGCCGCTTGCGTAATGAATCGATAATAGTTTTTCTTTAGGATCAAGGTAATACCACATATATCCTTGGTGTGGCTTTCCTTTTTTACCTGTTCCCATCACCTTTATGGTCGATTCATCGATTTGCAAATAGCTACTCTGCTGTATTTTTTGAGTGAGCGTGTCGTATAAAATACTCAGTTTATCCGCCGTTCTTTTTTGTAAGTCAATCAGCGTCGTGTTTTTTAGATAAACACCTTGTCTTTCAAATTGCTTGATAAAACGATGGATGGGGATATGATCGATAAATTTACTTACGACCATCTGTGCGGCTAAACTTGCCGATGTACTTGACTTAGGAAATGGTAAATCTGAAGGTAAATTTGCCTGACTAAACTCGCTGTTCTCTTGATGTGTATCACGAACGTAACGAGGGCAAATAATTCTACGAACATATAAACGAGCAGGCTCGCATTCGAGTACTTCCGTGACATCTTCACCCACTTTATGCCATCCATCCAAATCATGATCAGGTTCAATCACTTCTTCTACACGTTCCAGATGCTCAGGTAAAGCTGTTCGTACAGGCTTTTTCTTTTTGCGTTTGTGAGCAGGAACGGTAATCTCCTGAGAAGGCTCCGTTTTCTGCTCTTTGTCTTGAGCGAAAATAGAGAGCTGATTATCGGGTATATCCGCTTGTTTTCGTTTCTCTGATTTAGAACCGTAAAGCATACTTTGAAGCATTGACAACTGTGTCTTCAGTTGTGCATTTTCTTGTTCTAAATTCGCTATTTTATCATCCTTACTCACCTTACAAAAGTAGCGATTTTAATACTAAAAACGTACTTTTTGACCTCTTTTTTCTAAAGAAACACCTTCAATTATCATCATAATTTCTGTCGAAGATAAAGAGATGTTTTTCTGTTTGTCGAACCCTTTCGGAAGCTCAAACCGACCTTTTTCCAAACGTTTATAATACAATGAAAAACCGCCTTTTTCAAACCGAAGCAGTTTCAATTTATCTTTACTTCGATTAATAAAAACGAAAATATCTCCATTAGTCACATCCAGTTCCATTAAAGAAATAACGATATTACTCAACCCATTAAATCCTTTTCGCATATCTGTAAATTTACTGTACAGGTAAATACGATCTGTATTACGAAGAGATAACATTAGAAAAAATGAATTGCTTCTTTTAATAGTTCTCGATCTGAAAGATGGAGTTTTACTCCATTGGGATATTCGAGAGTAACGGTCTTAACGGTCTGTTCAACCTTCTTCGGTACTTTGACAGGGATGAAACTCCCCTTAGCTGGATTTGTATTTTCTTTACGTTGTTTTACTACCCAATAATGAAAAGTGGATAACTTAATTGAATGAAGTTGACAATAAGCTTTTTGTTGTAAACCACTAGTTTTCCATGATGCTATATGAGCATACATTTCTGCTTTTTTTGACATAATATCTACGTTTTAATGATGACGTAAAATTAAGTCAGGAATTTGAGGCATAATAGATGGGGATGGGCGACTGCTTACCATAATATTTACGTTTTAATGATGACGTAAAATTAGGTCAGGAATTTGAGGCATAATAGATGGGGATGGCCGACTGCTTACAATAATGAAAAGTGGATAGCTTAATTGAATGAAGTGGACAATAAGCTTTTTGTTGTAAACCACTAGTTTTCCATGATGCTATATGAGCATACATTTCTGCTTTTTTTGACATAATATCTACGTTTTAATGATGACGTAAAATTAAGTCAGGAATTTGCGAGATAATAGATGGGAATGGGCGACTGCTTACGTAATAGCTACTAATTTAAGCAGGTTACCACTGAAAAAGTCATATTGAAAATATCTTCGTTTTTTTATATGATTTCCAAACTACAGATATCTTGCTTTTTGTTAATGCGGGAGTCTTGTTAAATAGTTAACTATTTAACAAGACTCCCGACTTAAAATCTAAATTTTGATGGGTGCTGGAATCTATTTTCCAAGAGTCCCTAATGCCCTTTTTAACAAAATTCCCTAATTAATCTATAACACTTTTAATGTTCTTACTTTCGACTTTTTACTCTCTACCTCATAAATACTTGTCGCTACCATTGAAATTTTATAAGCTCCTGCTTCAAGATTTTCAAATGTATATGTCCGAAGATTTTTATCTAGTCTAGTAAATTCTTTGTCATTAATAAAAACAATAAACTCTTTTAAATCTTGAATTTCTTCAGGAAATGACCATTCAATTGTAATACTTGATTCATTGACAGAAAACGGCCATATATTAATAGTAGGTAATTCTAAGCTTGGTAAGATCACCTTTACAGTATCCGAATAATCATAAACTATTTCTAAATTATCGGCATATTTTACAGTGAACGAATATTTTTTACCAGTTACTCCTTCTACCTTGTAGGTATAGTTTGAATTTGTCAAATAACCAATCCCCCTCTCTCTTGCTAAAATTCCACCAGATCTATCACAGTAAATAATATATCCTTTCATTTTATCAGAAGAAATTGAATTCCATTTCATATCAACGACGACTTCACCATTCACAATATTTGGCTGCAATGTTAAGTTAACCTCATCATTTTCTATTGTAGGTTTTGGTAAATAGTATAATTTCAACTCATCACTCCAAATTTCATAACTATCTACAGGTTTAACAACTAGACGATAAGTCACCTTATATTCCAAAGTTTTTAAATTGGAATCTTGATATAATGTTACACTATTATTTAAAGTATCGGATATTGATTCAAAATTTCCATTATCAATTTTTCGTTGAACAATAAAACCTTTAATATTTTCTTTTAAGTCTTCAGGAACCGCCCACTTTAATTTTACACCTTTTTCAATGAAATCTGTATTTTTATCTTGTTCGTTTAATAATTCTGGAGTCCAGAAACTTAAATCTTTACTTTTACTCCAAATGAGTTCTTTTGGTTTTCCTGTATTTTTAAACAGTGAAACTGGAATAATTTCATAGGTATAATTTATTTCTTTATCTATAATCTCATCCTTATAAAATAAAACTCGAGTATTTGAAGATTTATCTAACCAAATAGTTTTCTCCGTTATTAAGTTTCTATTCTTACCATTTTCTTTTCTGTAGATATCAAAACCAACAAAATTTGTTTTCGAATCTAAATATTCACCATCATAATCTAGAGTTAATAAAATATTTTTGCCTTTTCGCTTAATTTTAGAAGATATAGGTTCAATATCTAAATCTAAATTTTCAGAAGTATTGGCCTCAAAGATAGCTACTGGGTTCTGTGATTCTTCTCCATTAATTACTGTAAATAATCCATACTCAATTTTTTGCTTTTTGGAAATAGAAAAGTCTTCATAACCATAGCCATAAATCAATCCCCTATCATAATCATACATAAACATCAACATTAATAATGTCATGTTACCTGGAGTTTGCACAAGATATTCAGTCAATTCTTCTTGTGTAATGAGATTAAGTCTGTCAGAATTATTAGTTGAATTAACTAATTCTAGTCTTTTTTTCTCCAGATCATTATTGATTGATTGATTATTAGAAACATTATTCAAACTTTTATCAAGTTGATTATATTGTTTTAATAAAGACTTATTTAAAGTTTCCCAACTTTGTGAACCTTTAACTCTCTTTTTAAAATTTACGCCATCTAAATTTGAGTCATATTCATCTACTATCCAAAGGAGAGATACTTTCTCATTCTTTTTTACTTCTCCAAATAATTGATATTTACTTTGACCAAAAGAAATATTATTAATGATCAAAAAGAATATAAATAGTTTAATTTTTTTCATTTTTTATTCAGTTATTTCACCTAAATCCATAGAATAATTCCCTTCATGCTCATAGCTAAGTATACCTTCTCCAATTTTAAGTTTATAATCAGTTTCCAATTTCCAATTGTCTTGGTTAGGTTTAAATAAAGCATTAGCATCTAAAGATACCTTTGGGTTAATATCACCAATATCGGTTGAAATTTCTAAAGATGCATTTGCAGATACTCCTACAGAAATTAATTGTGTATTAAAATTAGAATCAGTAAATGTTGTATTTAAGTTACCAGACAATGTGAAGTCGAAATTACATTTAAAGGACTGGTTTAAATATGTATCTGAATAACTACCTTTATAATTATAACTTAATTCACCATTTAATACACCATCCGCACTTATTAAAGATCCATCTGGTCTATAATTTCTTTCATTAGAAAAATTACCTGTAAATGTTACTACTTTAAAAACTTTCGCATCCATTTGATTAGATTTAAATGTTGTTTTTGTAGAAGTTATAGAGTAATCTATTTTTTGGTCTGCTTTAAAAATTAAGCCACTTTTCGCTGGTATATTAACTTTTGCATTTAATTCTCCTGTGATATCATAGCTTGGTAATTCTAAAGTCATACTTGCATTTCCTTCAAAAACAGGGTCTATTTTAGGAGCTTTTATAGTTCCATTTAGATAAAGCATTGCTGATTCATCGCCCCATTGATAAACTGCAGGATCTACCGCAAACTCTAACATTCCTGCTTGGTCTTGTAGACCAAAAGAAAAACCTGCTATATAATTATTATATCTAGGAGTTCCATACCTTGCTCTGTCATCAAAATCTATGAAATAATTATAACCAAATTGCCCTCCTAATTGAGATATAGATACTCCCGGAAATACTGGTATTGGAGCTCCAACTTTTAATTTAAAGTATCCATAATTAAAACTATTATTTTCATTACAATTATCACATTCACTTGTACCCATATCAACTGTACCTGTAATTGATAACTTTCTTGAAATCGTAGCATCAAAAGATCCTTGGAACCTATTTTCATTAAATGTGGCATCAAATCGAATAGCCATTAATGATTTATTAAAATCACCTTTCGCCTTTCCTACCGAAACAATACCATTATTATCAATTTTAAAAGATTCAACTTCTACATATGAATCACCCAATAATACTTTAGCATTCATATCTAAACCTGTTATTGAATTGTAAGAAGCTGATAAAATATCAAACCTGAAATTCTTATAATCTATGTTAGCTTTACCTCCAACCGATTTTACTTCTCCATCTATTATCAATAAATCTGATAAAGTAATCGCCGATGACATACCTTCAGGTTTTACTCCAAAACTACCTTCTATTTTTGTTAAGTTTAGATTATCATCAACTTCGAAAGTAAAAGATGGATTTTCCACATTCATCTTACAGAATTTCAAGTCTTTCGTTTCACTACTTAGACTAATAGCTATATTCTGTTCATTATAATCAATACCTAATAAAATATCTCCTTCTAAACCTTTAATACCGTCTACTTTTAGATCACCACTACCTGTATTAAACGTAAAGTTTTGTTCAGAAAAATCATAAGTAGCCTCAACATCAAACCTATTTAAGGTTGCATTAAATTTATTCATGGATACTGACTGCGGTTGAGTAACACTAAATCTACCATTTAATAAAGTTCCTCTAGCAATACTACCCGTAAATTTAGCAATCTCTTTCTGTTGCTTCAACATGACAATGTTTAACCCAGATAATTCACTTAGATCTATATCCTTAAAATACCCTTCCACTTTAGAATCAAATGAAATAGACATTGTTCCCCCAATTCCCTTTTTTAATTGAACTAGTTCTTTGTAAATATATTTATCCTCTTCTAAGGAGGCTGAGAAAGTTATCGAACCAGAATAAACTGGTTTATCATCAACTATCTCATAGTTAACTAAGACATCTTTTACTTTGGTATTAATACCATATATCTCTGGAAATTCTTGATTTAAGTCTTCACTATTTATTTTTAAGTATGTGAACCCTTTTTGACTATCCTTAGTATACTCTACTTCTGTTGAATAAGTAATACTATTATCAATATCTCCTTTTTTAACTACTAGTGTTACCTCTGCTTCTGCTTTACTTATATTATCTGTTATACTAGGTTCTGATTTAAATTTTACTGATACAGGACCTGCTTGAGCAAAAGCATCTACAGAAACTTCACCAATTTCATATTCTCCATTTTCATGAATTTTTATGCCACTAATAGTAGTTTTTGCCTGATTGTTTTCATTTGCAGCCAAATCTACTGATGCAGAAAATTCAATTACTTTTTCTTCACTGTTGTATACTCCAGATATCAATTCAATTTTTGCAAAAGGATCATATGCTACTTCACCTGAACCTTTAAAAGTTTTTATTTCTTCTTCTTTGTATAAAAATTCATCAATTAATATGTTACCACTCAACTTTTTACCATTTAGTGATTTTACATAAGATGCATTAATGTTATTTCCGCTTACAGATATTAAATCAAATTGATCATTAAATACAACACCAATTTTTTTAGCATCCATATTCAATCCATAAATATTTACTGAATCAATATCAGATAAAGATCCATAGATTTTCGAATTGTTAATACCTAAAGAAAAATTCATTTTGGCAGATGACCCCGGAAGATTATTCACTTCACCCATGCCTTCTACTTGAAGTAATTTGAAATCTCTCTTATACCAATTAAATTCAACTTTACCTTTTAACGATTTCAATGTAACCTCAAGATTATTTTCAGAGTAATTCAACTCCTCTGTGGTATGGAAATTAGATGACACTACCCCATTACTATTGACACTAGCATTAGTAATTTTTGCGAAGACTTTATTATCCTTCTTAAAGTCAACATTAATTTTACTTAAGCCTCCAAAATTAAAGTATCCGAAGTTAGTAGGATCAGATGAATTATAATCAATTACATATTTAAAGGTTCCTTCAAGTCCTTTCTTAAGAATTACTTTATCCTCTTGGTATGAAATATCTTTAGTTAAACTACCATTAAAAGTAACATTCCCTTCTAAAGTCTTAGTTTCATTCTCTTTTTTATATTCTATATCAAATGAGGTTACTTTACTTTCAATATCATAAACCTCAGGAAAATCTATACTCTTATCTTTTAATTCCACTTTAGCATAAATAATTTCCCCCTCTTTCTGTTGATAAGTAACATCTGTGTGTACAACAACACTATCAGTTAAAGTAGAATCTTGAATGTAAAATATAACTTTTGCTTCCGCATTTATTGGATTACTTAATTCCTGTAATTCTTGAGAAAACTCTAATTTGATTGGTCCATATGCTAAAACGCCTTCACCTCCAGCAGCTCCAATTGTTATATTACCCTCTTTATCAATGATTATCTTTTCAAAAGAAAGGTTCATGTTATTCGAAGTTGAGGATTGATTCGCAGTTACTTTAGCATTCAATGATATTTTCTGGTTTGAATCATTATAAACAGCATTTGATAAAGCAAGTGAAGCTAAATCTCCATACTGTAAATTACCTTTCATTTCAAGATTTTTGAGTGTGTCTTTTATAACATCGATTTTTTCAATTGTAAAATCTCCTTTAAATAAAATACCATCTATATTTTTCTCATATGTACCTTCTACATTCTGACCATTAAAACCCTGAAAAACAAATTCATGATCAAAACCTGCTTTTAAATCACCAGGTGTAACTTTCATACCATAGAAATCAATTTTTTCATTCCCTGATACATTAGCTATAATTGTAGTATCATTCAATGAGCATGATAACTCTAATGGTACTTCTTTATCCATGAATTTATTCAATTTTGCAGTAGCAGTTAAAGAATTAAATTTATAGTCGTGATTAATAAAGTCAACTGAAATATTACCTGATAAAGCAGTTAAGGAAATATCATAACCATTTTCTTTATATTCTATATTATTAGCTTTAAGGGTTATATCAGTTTTTAAAATACCTTTTTTATCTAGTGACGCATTTTCAATAGCTGCATAAACTTTATCTCCTTTAAGTAAGTCAATATTAAGTTTTTGAATATTACTAAAGTCCAAATAAGCTATTTTAGTACTATCAGAATTGTACCCTAAACTAAAATACCCTTCTACTCCTTTCTTTAAAACTACTGTTTCACTCTCATTCAAAAATTTATCTTCATTAAGATTAACTTTAAACTTTACTTCTCCTTTATATATGTCCTTATTTTCAGTCTTAGTATATTCAAATTCATATCCATTAATGGTACTATTTACTGAGTATAATTCATGAACATCTATATTTAATGAATCTGACTCAATTTTTAAATAGCTTAGTTTATTGTTATTAGAAGTATACTCTACGTCTGTTTCAATAAATAAACTATCTATCACTTTTTCTTTTTCATCATATAAATAAGAAGTAACTTTTGCTTTTGCAATTGTGATATTTTGAGTATTTGCTAATTGTTTTTCAAATTCGACTTTCACTGGACCAACATTAGTAATAAACTGAATTCCAGCATCCTTAACCGTAAACTCCCCACTTTTATTAATTTTGATTTGATCAAAATATATGCTCCCATAATTATTTTGATCTTTAAAAGTGATTGATGCAACTAAAGACAATGTTGAATCAGTTTCTTCATATTTGGAACTTGATAAGCTTAAAGTAGCTAGATCATTATTTAAATTTAAACTCCCAGATAAATCCACTTCATTGATTAAAAGAGAGTCAGCTTCAGTTGTTTCTATTGAGATTTTAGCTATATCTAAATTTCCTTTTATTTCTAACTCTTGACCAGAAAAAGTTATTTTCTTATCAATTTCTGTTGATGTATTTTTAATTTCAAGGCCTAAAAAATTAAAATGTTTATCAAATGAAGCTTCAACAGTTTCGGCGTTAACTTTAAAACCATAAAATTCAATATTATTTGTATTGGTAAGACTTGTTGTAATTTGATCCCCAATAAGTTCACAATTTAAGTTTAAAGTTGAAGTAACTCCTGTAATATTTTCTACTTTCAACTTTGATTTTAAAGAGTTAAAAGTTAGTGTATCTTTTAATGAAATATCAATATCTGCATCAAACTCGTCAAGAGTCATATCAACACCTCTATAATTATGTTTTAGTGGAGTAGCTAGTGATAGTTTCAAATTCAATTCTCCATCATTACTTAATTTAGCATCACTTACTGAAGCAATGACGTCCTCTCCTTTTACATACTCAGCATTTAAAGATGAAAGATTTGAAAAATTAAATGAACCATCAAAATAATTTTCTGTGTTAGCATAACTAAAACTAAAATCACCACCAAACCCTTTCTTAATTCTTAAAGAAGATAATAATAATTTATCATCAGCTAAATGGGCTGAAAAATCAAGATCTCCAGTTAATTTACCCTCATTATCAAGGTGTAAATCTACTTCTTTTAAATCGGCATCAATAAAACTAAAATCTAAATTGAGTCCTTCATCATTTGACCATTCAATATCTGCAGATGAAAGTGATTCTGTTGTGGAATCAATTTCATAAGTTATAGTAGCATTTGATATTTCAATAGAATATTCTCCAACGCTACTATTTTTGAAAGGAAGAATAAAAGATGTTTTTTCAATCTTGTACTTTAAAAGATTATTGCTTTTAGAAATCGAGATGGGATCTGAATTTAAAGTCATTGCTATAGGTCCAAAAGTCACTTTATCCCCTTTTTTGATATCTTTACTTATAATCACATTTGCAACAATTTGGGAAGTTGTTGAATCTCCCAAAGCAGTTGTATCATTACTAGTAATTAAATCATCTGAATTGTAATTTTTGAATCTGTTTTTAAAGGCCCAAATTCCTCTACGTACATTTTCAATGGCTATTGGTAACTTTGTGAGTTCACCATTGTCTATTGTCATACCTCCTTCTTCAAGAATTGTAAAAATTTCAATTGCTGCCAAAGAATCAGTTACATCATTAAAGGTTGGTATATTTTCAGGTAATTCAGTTTGACCATCTAAAAGTTGAAAAAAACTAAGGATATCCTCACTATTTGCGATCCCTTCATCAATTATATTTTGCTTATTTATAGGATCTTTTTCTTTTGATATATCAACCAAATTATCTTTTAACTTACCTATAGCGACAAGACCTTTCTTAAATTCATTTTTAATAGTTTCTAGAGCTTTATTAATTGCTTGTTTCTTATTTTCTTTCGCTAGACTCTTATTCTCTTTTGCCTGATCAACTAATTCTTTTGATGCTGCAATTGCATCTTCATCACCAATAGATTTTGCTCCTTTCAAAGCATCTTTAGCATTGGCTAACTCTTCTTCGGCATCAGCTAGTTCTTCTTTTGTCTTATTTAGTTCATTTTTAATATCTTCAGGAAGATTATCAAAAATGTTTTCTATGAATTTAGCTACCTTTTCTGCTTCCTCTAAAACTTGATCTAATACATCAAGGCCCGCCATAATAGCATTTGCAATATCTTCTGGAATAATATCGGTATCAGAACCAGTTACTAAAGCTTCTCCATCTATTAATCTATTGTCTGTATTTACGGTAATATCATCCCATTCTACATTAAAAAACACTTTATTAAATGCCTGAATTCTAATCATCCCTACTCCTGAATGGGTTCCATTATTAACATCATCTTCAACCACTGTTACATCAAAATCACCTGCTGTAAATTGTTCTCCTACTTTCATTGGAGTAGTTAATGGATCTGAATTTTCCCAAGCAATAATCACTTCACCACCTTCACAACTATACGTTGATTCAGGTTTTGATTCCGCATTAGCTGTTTTAGTTTCAGACCAATTACCTTTTTGATTACCAGGACACAATCCTCTTACTTGAAACTCATATGTAGTATTATCCGATAATGGTTTAATTATAGCTTGATCTGTATTAAACTCTTCTGTTTTCCAAGGTATTTCTTCTTCATCATCTTCTGTAGCTTGTCTTCTGTATCTAACTTCATATGTTGAATGTTCTATTTTTCCTGACCATATAAGTTCTGCTCTTGAATGTGTTGTATTAGCAATAGCAAAATCCTCACATTCTGTACAAGCATCTCCAAATTGAAACATTCTTGGCTCACTCCATCCATTATTTTTAATTAGACCATTTTCATCTTCGTCATACGCTTGTACTCTCCAACCATATTTATTACCTGGAAATAAAGGTGCATCAAGTGCGGTAAGCTGATAAGCAGGTACTGAAATACCTTCTTCATCTACTATTGGATTAGTGGATGCAAATGCATCTCCTGCTGGTTGATTATCTCTTAAAATTTCGACTATTTGAAATCTATAAGTAACATTTTGAGGTTTATTCGGTGATGCTAAATGTCTTGGTGTCCATGAAAAGTTTATAAATTGAGGTTCAGTAACGATAACCTTTTGTTTATCCATGGGCATTACTAGTAAAGGTGGATCACTGAGCACTAAAAAACACTGTATTACACTCGTATTTGAGATTTTTCTACCCGTATAATAATCTAATACTTCTAAGGAAAACTTATAATACCCATCAGGTAATCTACCTCCATTATTAATAATAGAAGAAGTACTCCCACTTAAGGCTGTTAAATTATTTAATTCAAAATATTGCCCTAGAACACTTCCATCCAAAATTTCAGTTTGTCCACCAATTAAATGAATAGGTTCGGGAGAATAGCTAGGTTTAGTTTCTAGAATTAATCTTTTTTGAGAATTCTCAATCCTTAACCTTAATTTTACTGGTAGATCTGGTTGAGATAAATCTTTTAACCATATACTTGATTGAACCTTAGTATTACCTACTTGAGCATAATCAGACAACCTTATTGGATATGGAGGAGTAACCATGAACGTTAGTTGTACTGGGTACCTTTGTCCATAGACTGATAAAGAAGTCATGAAGACCAGAATGAATAAAGTAATAGAGTTAAAAGTTTTCATGTTAGTATAAAAAAAATCTTGGTTTTTATAGTTTAAAAAGGCTTATAAGATATTAGATAGTAATAAAGATCTTGATTGAAAATCATTAGATATCACTTGAATAGAAAACGTATCCACCAAATCATCTATACTTAATACTTCTTTATTTTTTATAATTTCTTTACCTCCATCAATTTTTGTAACTAACCAATAGAATTTTTGATCAGTTTTTTTGAAAATATCAGGTGGAAAATACCCTTTATTACCATTTTCAAAAAAACCAACTTTTGGTGTATCTTCTTCTATCAAAAACCTTGAGTAGGTTAATAATAAACAATTTGGCTTTACCTTGTGAGAGTGTGATGTTACTTCTGGGATATATATACCATTATAATCATTTAAAGGACAATAATATGAATAGTTGTTATAGATAAATTTATAACAAAAATTACATGATCCTTCCTTTTGATAATCTTGACCATAACTACTACAACTAGTATTATCATCAGGTTGATTATCATCCATAATTTTAAATTCAAACTTTATATCCGTCTCCGGAGTAATCATGTAATTATTTCCTGACGACTCAATATATTCCTCTTGATTAAGGTCCATATCCACAATCCAATCAAAAGTTAAATTACAATCAAAACAACTCATTGTGGAAATTCCATGATTTATAAAAATGTGCTGTCCTTCTTGTAATGTTATTTGGCTGTATGATGAGAAAACAATCATACATTTTAGAAGAATTACGATTAAAAATTTATTCATGATTTTTTAAATTATTTAATCAAATGAGATTGTGTATTCTCTTTTTCAATTAGTAGATGTTTTGATTTTATATTCTTTGCAATTGCTTGTATTGAAATGATATCACGAAGGTTATTAAAATATATATATTTTTTATTCTCGATAAATTCTTGATCACCATTTTTATTATATAATGCCCAAACAAAATTCTCATTTATTTTTTTGAAAATATTGGGTGGAAAGTATACTTTTTGCCCATCTTCCAAGAAGCCTACTCTTGGAGTGTCTTCTTCAATTAATGCTCTAGTATAAACTAAAGTGGAACAATTTGTTCCTTGATTTGTTGATGGTGTTACTAAAAATCCCTCAAGATCTACGGTTTTATTTATAGAAAGAGGAGCATCATATGTAAAAGAATCTTCTTTTACTGATATACAATTTCCATTACAAACTCTCGAGTATGTTTCTCCATAAAACTCACTGCAACTAACTCCACCTCCAGGTTGAAGCTCCATATTATCTATTATTTCGAAATAAAAAATAATTTTAGTACTTGGTAGTATCATAAATGTTCTACCTGATGAAGCAATAGAAACTACATTTGTAGATAACTGTGTAATTCTTCCAAAATCTGTGTTACTACAATTAAAGCAACTTGCTGCCAAAGTACTGTGTTGTATGTAAATATGATTCCCCTTAACTAATGTAATTTGAGAAAATGACTTATTATTCTTGATAAAAAAAATAAAGTAAACAATAAAAGCGATAGTTTGTATTTCATAATATTTGTAGATTATTATTTAAAATTTAATCTGAACCTTAGAGCTATAATTTGAGGAACCTCCTTCTTTATATTTCACTTTTAATCTATAGGTATATAACTTTCCATCATTTACTTCTACATCTGTATATTTATTTGATAAACCTTCAATTCGTTTATAAAACCGAATAGGTTCATCATCTATAGATTTATAGATATCAATATAATAATCTTCCGAAATTGGAGATACCCAGTCTAAATTGATACCATTATCAATTCTCGAAATTTTAAGACTTTCAACACCAGCTCTTACTTTGTTGTCATACAAATGTAAACCAACAGGTTTTGTAGGGATAGATTCTAACCCAGATTCATCTACTGCAATCATTAGATAATAATGAACCTGATTTGTAACTATTGATGAATCAGTAAATGTTTGCTTTCCTAAAGGGTTTTGGTATTCTTTAATAAGTTCCCAATTCTCTGTTTCTGATGCTCCTTTTCTATAAATCAAATGATACATTACATCATTACTTGCACTTGGATACCATTCAAAAGAAGGCCCTTTTGATGTATTTGATGTTTTACCTATTAAGGGTGCTGCTGGAGGTATAATATCAGGTCTAGTTACTTCTAATGGCTCAGAGAAACCAGATGGATTTCCTCTTAAATCAACAGCAAGTACTTTATAATAAACCTTCTTATTTAATACTTTAATACTTATTGAGTCTTGAAAAGATGTGTGCTTAATTTCTTTTTTGGTCACTTGTGCATATTGACCATTTTTTTCATTCGATCGATATACTCTATATCCTAATAAATCATTTTCAATATTTTCATCCCAATTCAAGTCAACTCGACCTAATGAATCAATATCAGCAATTAGTCCTATTGGAGGCTCAGGTGGAATACTATCAATTGTTTGATAAAAAGACACTAATGACCAATTTATCTTACCTGTTTCTCCTAATGCTCCTAACTTATAATAATTTGAAGGGCCAGGACCTATATCAAGAAAATATCCAGTTTTAACAGGCAAACTTTTACTCAATGTGTCCTTAAAAACTTTGTCATTTTCACCTCTTACTAATAAAAGAGATTGCACTCCAATTTTTTCATTTTCTTTAACCTCCCAAGATATCTTAACGTTTCCTGAAGCTTCGTCTTCCCCTACATCAATATTAGGAGAGAAATTCATATTATTTTTTACATTAATTTTAAATGGGGAAGAATATGGTCCCCAATCTCCGAAAGAATCTTTTCCTTTAATTCTATACAAAAAATCACCTGTTAGACTTCCTAAAGTATCTACAAACAACATATTAGGTGATGGTGTATCTTTTGAAGGTTGAACAAAAGGAACGTCCGTTAAATCAGTATAATTAGCTCCATTATCATTAGATCGCTGTATCCAATAGCTATTATATACATCACTCAACATAAACCAATTCCATACGACATGTACTTGTCCATCTCTATAAAAGGCATTGACATTCCAAGGTTCTGGTAAAGGTTTTACATCCTCAGTGTTTAATAAAACCTTTCCTGTTTTTATTACTTCAATAGAATCGGGAACTAGGGAATATATTCTATATAAATACCTTTCTCCTTTAGTAATATTTTTATCAACCCAACTTACTCCTGATAATTCTGCCACTTTTTTTGATTGATCTGCCCCAAATAATGCATATGAAAATCTAGCTTCCCTTTCTTTTACCTGATGTACAATTGAAGCTAAGGGAGAATTATTTGTCGATGAAGAAGTTATATTAAAAGAAGTTCCAAATAAAGCTTGAGCGGCAACAGCTATATACATATCTGACGTATCAGCATCAAAGGCTCTTCCCCATTCTTCTTCAGGTTTCGGTAGTATCCTTTCTGTTAACCATACTTTTTCAGGATTAGCTAAAAGTTTACCATTCCTGTACGTAGTAATTCTTTCAATTTTATAGCCATACTCTTTGAGCAAGTCCCATGATAAAGAATTATTTGGAGCCCACCTTAAGTGGTTTTCCCTTGATGTTACTTTTCCAATTACTTTAATTTCTGGATTAATTTGTTCATTTTGTCCATAAACTGAAAATAAAAAACCAATCAAGAGAACATATAATATGATTATTCTTTTTAGCATATAACTATTGAATATTGTTTGTCATTTTTATTTTGTAAGTCGATGAAGGTGTTTTTTTACCAGGGAGAGTATATGTTGATATAATATGGTAATCTCCTAATTGTAATCTTGGAGCCATTACTGCAACTCTAATAAAATTCAACCTTTTTCTTATTTCATCATTAGCATAATTTAATTTTCCATCAGCAGCCAGATCTTCAAGGGAAGCTTGAAAGTCTTTGAAATCTCTACCAATCATTAAATCAATATTATAGTATACTGTATATCCTACGTGTGTTGTCAATATTCCCGATAATAATTCATCATCAGATAAAGAAATTTGACCTTCATAATTTTGAGAGAAGTATAATCCTTTTATTGGTTTCACCCAACCGTAATTTGAAGTATTATCTCTCCAAGTTATTTCTGCTCCATTTAGTGGATATTCATAATACATTAATGGTGTTATCAAATTTTCATAATGAACATCATTAAAATCAGCGGTAATTTCAACAAGAGGGTCAGTACCCTTACCTCCTGATAGTTCCAACTGATCTAATGTTTCATTATTTTTAGATGAAAAAGATGTCGACATTTGATAACGATAAGAAAATGGTAACACACCTGTAACACCTTCAGAGAAATTTAAATTTTTCATCTTCTCTGGGAATGTTTTCCATTGACTAGTTCTAAATGAAGATGTATAAAAAACTTTCTCTTCATTCGATTCTAAAACTTCTCCCGTAGAATTTCTTTTTGTAATTTCGATAGAAGAATCATTCCCATTCTGATTTTCAATCGCAACATTTTGTTTTTCTTCTACAACATTAGCGTCAACATTAAATGATGTTTTCGGTAAATGAACTAAATCCATCTTATATATTTGATTTGTTTTCATTTCCGTAGGGATATCAAGTGATACTAATTTTTGATTATCATTATAGCTTATATTACCGTAAGCTATTTCTTCACTATAACTAGTAAACCTTGCCTTAACTTCCCATTTAGATGGATCTTTTACCTCAAAAAGATAATCCCATCCTTTTTGTTCCATTTCCAAATATCCTTTATCCGACTCATCAATATAAAGGTTCATCATACGTTCTACAGGGTAAGAAACTAGAACTCTACTATGATCAATGTATTCTGGTCTTTTTCCTGACTTAAACTTTAGAGCTTTAGTTAAAACATCATCCGAATTAACAGCTACCCATTCATTTCCTCTTTTTTCTCTAAAATCTAAATCTATTTGGAAATAATAATTTGATTCATTTTCCAGCATACTTTCAGGTTTCAACACCAATGTTGTATTATCTTCATTCCATTCAAGGTTACAAATTGCATTTCCATTCTTTTCAGAATTTAATTCTACCTTTTTAATATTGATTTTATAACTCTTTTTCTGGTTAGTATTTGGGTCAAGTAATTCCATAGACTTATTTACTGGTACGTTAAATACCACTTGTGGAGCTGAAAATACATCGACATCTTCACTTTTATCTGATGGTGTCATTGATGCTATAATTTCCATTCCTCCTAATGGACTGGCACCTTGAATAATACATTGTTCTCCTAATGTGAATTCGAAACTGCAATTACCTTTAACTAATCCACCTAAAATATTGAAATTACCGCCAACTATACCAAATGCATAGACAGGATTTGGTCCTTTAAATTGTAATAAAGCAGCAAATCCGGCATCAATAATATCAAACCTTCCTTTAATAAATTTCAATTTTACTTCAATACCAATCTTTGCTTTAATAAATGCATAAATCTGACCTTGAGCAAACCATCCATTTATTCCAATCTGCCTACCTGTATTTGCACAAACAGCCCCTGCCCCATAATTTTTAACCATCAAATCAAAACCTAGCCCAGCATTAATATTAGCATAAAACATCAAGAAATTAAGTTCCGGAACGCCAAACTTTATAGCAGCACCAAAAGCAACTCCTCTGCCATCACTTATTAAAGATTCATTTCTACTGTTATCTATCTCTGCCGATGGATCTTTACCTAAAATTTGAACAACCTCTTTTGGTGCTTTGAATCCGCTAGGTAAATTATCACCAAACATAAAGTATGATGAAGCTTCAACCCCTCCCATAAAAGATAATCGAATAGGGTTTTCATTTGTCCCAATATGTAAATACCATGAATCTTCTTCGATATGAACAATAGCAGTTCCTCCTCCTTCAACAGCTCCAGCATTAATTGCTACAGATAATTCTCCATGAAATGAATTATTTAAGAAATCCATTTCAACTAGAATTTTTGCAAAAACTTTTGTGTTCTCCTCGCTTAAATAAGCACATCCATAACTAACTTTTTCAGGTTTTGTATTCTTTAAATCTTGGGATTTTCCATCACTTTCTTTTTTTGCAACATTATCCGCTGAAGCTACTAACTCTTTTGGATTTATAGGAGGCAATGGTGGTGTCATAATATTTGCAGCCCCAGCAAACATTGCATATCTAATTCCTCCTCCTTTATTAAAGGTCATTTCAAAAGATGTCTCAGCTATCATCGACTCTTTTTTTGGTATGGCAAAAATGATAATTGCTTTCAAACCAAACCCTACACTTTCATCCGGAACATAAACCCCTCCTGTTGCAGACTCTATATCTGAGGCAGTGACTACATCAGAAGGCAGTTTTGACATACCATAATATAAACCTCCTCCAAAACCTTGGAAAGATATAGTACCAACTGTTAAACCGGGCTCAGGAAGTATTGCCAGACAATCTATATACCAATAGTTTAAATCACCTTTCTTACCAAACATTACTGTTGCTTCCATACCTATACTTCCTCCCACAGTAGGCCCTAATTGAGCCTCCACAACTCCTATAAACACATCCCCATAGGTCTCATCATCTTTTAATACTGCAATTGTTCCTTTTAGCTTATAAACTCCTTTTTTACTTGCTTCAATTGTAATTTTTGAGACTGTTGTACCGTTATACTTCCAACCATCATCATCATACTTAGCCCAGATAGAAATATCTCCACCTCCACCGAATCCTTCTGACCCAGAATGTAAAGAAATTATCGCATCAACATTTAGAGATACATTTCCATCTCTAGCTGTCATACCAATCTCATTGATTGTAAGGTTTTTGCCAGATAGTTTTTGAGCCAATGCTTCGGAACTTGCACTAAATGCAACAACGGAAATATAAGGTGCCCGTGTTTCTATTAATAAACCTTGAAAATCAATATCAGCTAATTCTACAGATGAATCTTTAGATTTAACACTCATTGAGCCATCTATTTCTATTCCTCCATAAAATTGTCCATCTGTCAACTCAATTGTGATCATAGTATTATGTAGTAACAATTCACTTTGATCACCAAAAGGAGTAAAAGGCATTGTTTCTCTTGTACTTGCAAAGAAGTAAAAGTCTCCTCCATGCCTAATCTCTGCAACATAAGCTAGTAAAGTATTATCATCTGTTATTGGTACCTGAAGATCTCCACTCATATTGGCGAATATAAATTGCCCTTTAAGTATTTCAACTTCTACCTTTATTAATGATAATCCCCATCCACCACCAAGTTGCCCTTTTTCCAAGGATAGCAATTGATGTCCTTGAAAATTAGCAGTTAAACCATAATCATCAATAATTAAATTCCTTACTTGAAAAGATGTTCTATTTTTACTTGCATTTGCTAAAGCTGTACTATCACTTTTAGCCATTTCAGCTCTTTGTTCTTCAGTTAATTCAATCTCTGCTTCTTCAATAGCTTTATCCCTAGAATGATTTTCGTACATCACTTTATCAAAGTCACTTGGCATCGTAACTTCAGCATAACGAAGGTAAAAGCCCTTCCAAAGGTTAGTATCGCCTTCTAAAAAATCTGTCGAATGATAATTTTCTGGAAATTGAATATTTGCATTTCTAGTTTCAGATTGATCATAAACTACATCAGATGCTTCGAAAATAAATCCGCGGTCATGATCCTCTCCCATTCTAAATCTTGGAAGATTAACTGCTACGATTAACTCATCAAATGTTTCGATATGTGCTGTAACTGGAACTTTTATTTCTTTATTTGGAATAGGATTTCCATCAAGGTCACAAGGTCTAATCAAGTCTTTATTAAATATAACTTCAAAATCTAAAGCCATATCCTGATAACCATCACACCCCCAATTCACAAAAGTTTGTCCGTTGTTTGTTGTTCCTTTAAAATTTAATCTAATATCTTTTGATAGGTTTACTTCAAAATTATTTAGTAATGCTAATTTTCCTAGACCTCCAAATCCCCTCTCTTGACTAAAGGCTACATCAAATGCACCAAAAACTAATTGCTGATCTGAATTCGGAAAATCTATTACTAAACCAACATCTATTAATGTTCCTCTTGGTGTTAATCTAACCTTATCAATAACAATAATAAACTCTGTGTTACCTACCTTTTTAGGAATACCAACAGGTAATGAGATTAAATCAGCTTCAGTAAATACTGAAGTAAATAATTTGTTTTCTTTTACTTTCTTTAAAGCCCCTCTAATATTGGCTATTTTTTTTGATACTGGTTGTTCTTTATCGTCATTAAAAAAGTTCTCTTTATTTTCTAAAGATTCCTCTTTTGGTAACTCTACATCAAATGACCTAAATTTTTTAAACTTAAACTTAGACGATTTACTTTCTGCAGGACTAATTGGATCATCTACAGATGCTAAAACATTGGTAATACCAATTATAAAGAGTAATATGATGAATGCTTTTTTCATTAGTCGTGTAGTATTAGTTATTATTTAAGTTAGTTTTTTCTTCTTTTTTATTGAAGGCCGAGAACCTATATGAATATGTAAGAGTAACAGTTAACTCTGTGATAGAATTATCTTCTGCTTCATTTTTTCGTTGCCTATTCATTAAAGCGGAAGATAGATTAAAAGAGTGAGATTTTTTTAAAGTCGTTGATGTTCCTAACCTCCAGCTTATTACAGTAGATTGTACTATATTATCCGATCTACTTTGATTCATTGAAACACTTGTTCTTGCTTTGATTTTTTTATCTAAAAAGCCCTTTGTACAACTAATAGTAGGTCCAGCTGTAAATGTTGATGGAATATCATTACCTGCAAAAGAATAACTTCCATTCGCACTAAATCCCAACCTTAGGTCTAAAGGTTTATTCCCCCAGTTCCATCCTAAAGCTCCATTCCAAAATTGACTATTCGCATTATTTACAGCTTGATCAGATTGTTGATCAGATGTTTGTTGATAATTAAGATTTAAGTTAAGATTTTGAATTATTTTTTTTGATCCGCTAATATTCCAATTCACACTTAAATTACCTGCATCGGTTAATTGTGTATAATTTAATGTATCAAATTGATGTAAAGGATCTGATTGGTTAATCACTTCAAACTGGTCTCTGATAACAGTATATGATCGAAAATTAGAATAATTAAAACTGGTATTTACTTTTTTAGAAACAATCCAATTAAGGTTTAATGCCATATTAAAATTAGACATATCCGAGCTATTTTCCCCATCAATATTATTTCTTTGTGTTCCAAAATTACCTCCAATATTTACTTTCGAATTAAACAATGCTCCATTAATATTCAGACTCATTGTTTCTAAATCATTATTAGCATAATAACTTCCCAACGTTCTATACTCAGGTCCTATTCTTTCATAAGATGCTCCTAAAACCCAAGTTTTAAGTTGGTAATTCAAACCAAAATTTCCTGCCCAATAAGAAGAAGTTGAAGTTCTAGAATTAAACAACCAATCAGTGCCTTTATTCTCTGTTTTTTCTGCATTAGTATTCGTCGTTAGAATTGAAACTCCAATCTCAGATTGAATTGTCAAATTATTCACAATTTCTTGCCCGAAATAAACACTAGTTGATAAATTATCTTGAGGAAGAAATCCTTCTGGAATGCTGTCTGATTGATAAGAGGACGGATCATCTTTTGCTTTAAAAAGCGTAACTCCAATATTACCTGATTTATGACGATATTCAGTCTTAAAACCATACCCCATTCTTCTAAACGATGGTTCTCCATTCTCATTTTCTTCGTCATAAATAACTGCTTCTCTCAATCGTCCATACATTACACTAAAATCCCATCTATCATTTGGGCTACCAGATACTGCAGCTCCTAAAAATGTATGTCCTCCAAGAGTATATGGGGAAAAACTAACATTTCCATATCCCAATTGAAAGTTAAGCCATTTATAAGATGGTGAAATCGTAAATTGATTAAATGGTTGATTATAATTAAAGTCTTGGTTAGAATAGGTAAAAGACAAAGGTATAGCCATTCCATAAACATCAAAGTTTAAATTACCAGATAAAATATATCTGTATGGATCTCTTCTACTTTCCATTCCCCAAGCACTATACGCTGTTTGATTAAAAGATACCCCTCCTGAAATTTTCAAAGGGTTTTCTTTTCCAATTTTATCTAGCTGTTGAGAGTAAGTTAAGCTTAGAGTCGAAAAAAATAATATCGTTATAAAAAATCGAGCTTTCAACATAAAATAGATTGTTGTTTAGACTATTAAGGAACTGCAATTGGTTTATCTTCATTTACATAATACCATTCTAATTGAATTTCTACATAGATTGTTTCCGAATAATCCATTACTAAATTAATAACACCACTTTCATCTTCATTTGGATTATTAATAGTAAATGAAAAACTTTTTGATATTTCAAACTCAGTATCATTTAGTTCACAAGTACAACCATCTTCTTCTGGCATACAAGGAACTGCATGCCCTGGAATACCATTATCTCCTATTGGAATTTTTTGCCAAATTCCACTTCGAGTTGTAAAATCAAAAGTATGTGATGCACTAGTACTTCCATTTTTTAAATGAAAAGTTGGTAAAGAACCCAACCTTATCACTTCAACACATAAATGTGATGGTTTCACGATATTTGTTCTTTTTGTAATAACATAATAATCACCTTTTGTAATTACTTGTGAAAAAACATTCGTAGTTAATAGAAGAAGGAAATTGAGGAATAATATTATTTTATATTTTGTCATTATTTTTCAAAAATTAGTAGTTCAACACGTCTATTTAATGCTCTGTTCTCATCTGTATCATTATCAACTAATGGTACATTATCTGATTTCGAAGTGGCTTGAACTCTATGCTTTTCCACTCCATTTGACCAAAAATAATCTCGAATTTGTTTTGCTCTTTCCCAAGCTATTTTCGCTTTCACTTTTGGCGTTCCTAAATCATCGCTATGCCCAATAATTTTAATACTTAAATCTGGATTATCTTTTAGCAATTTTACTGTATAATCAAGTTGAAGTTGTGAATCTCTTGTTAACCTTGTTTCATTAAATCTATACTGTAATGTGTAAATAATAGGCTTATCTTCACTACCTGACTTTGGTTCTGAATCCTCTATTTCATTTGGTGTTAAATGATCAATATTATCTGAATCTGTTACTATAGCTTCTCTATCTTCATTAAAGTTTCTATATTGATAGTGTTTTGAATGATCACTTACAGCTGTTGATTTATAATATGTCTCTTTGTTTCTTCTTCTTTTCCCTCGTACATTTTTTAGTCTAAATGCAACTTCAAAAGAAGACTGATTAGGCATTGAAATAGTATTTGATCTCGTACCAAAATAATTAAACATCGCTACTTCATAGTTTTTTTGATCGAATTTGAATCCTAATCCAAAGCTTCCATTATTACTGTATGATAACGCCGCAGCTAAACACCCTGTACTAATAGGATCTGTAGGGTTCTCATTATAAAAATGATAACCTCCCCAAACAGCCCCTTGAATAAACTGCCGTTCATCTGCATATTCATAGAATAAGTCTGGAGTAATTGAAAGGCTAGGATGAGCCCACATCGTAATTGAAGCAGTTAAACTATAGCCCATGTTTAGATTATCCGAAGATAAATCCGATCTATTCTCAGGAGAATTCATACGATAAATATTAACCCCTAATCGATGCCTTTCTCTATTGTACCTATCTAAACTCGACCATAATAAACCACTGTAAATACTTAAATAACTATTTCTTTCAGAATGAATAACTTCATTGATTTCAGCATCTGGAATAAAACCGTAAATAGGGTGCCATAAACTCCCTGTTGTAACACCATCAGTCGTGAGTTGCATCGAAGTCCAAGAACCTCCCAAACCAAAAGCTAAATCATGGTTTTTATTTAATCGGATGGTATAAGCAAATGATCCTCCAATTTCTTGAGTTTTAAAACCTATACTTTGTGATGGAGATTCATTTAAAAAATATATTCCACCACCACCCTGAACTAATTTTGTTTCTTTATTAATCCAAGGAAGTGCCGCTGTTATTATACTTCTACTTCTATGAACTCCATCTCCATAATTAATCGATTTATGTAATAAACCTATGGAGGCATCCGTATTGTACCCGCCCCAAGCTGGAGAAAGTCGTAATGGTGCGTATTCTCTTAATGCATCATACCCGGAGATTTGTGCCTTGGTTTTCGCTGAAAAAAATACCAGCAAAAGAATGAAAATACCTAAACAGTTCTTATTTCTAATTATTTCAGTCATTTGCTTTATCGTAATAGATTAATAGTTCCAGTGTTATTTCCTTTATACCTAATTTCACTTCCATCTTCATAGGTTCCATTTATTTTCCAGAAATATGTTCCAGAAGGAAGTTCGATATTTCCCATTTTACCATCCCAACCAATAGACATAATATCATTCAAATCATCTGAATTATAAACTATTACACCTTTTTGATCCGTCACTTTTATTGAAAGAGATTTAACCCCTTTGCCATATACTAGAAATATATCATTCTTTCCATCTTGATTAGGAGTAAATAGATTTGGGATAAAAATTTCGTTTCCAACGTGGACAGTTACACTTTCTGTAGAAGAACAACCAAATTCTGACATAACTCTTACAGTATAAGTAGTTGTTACTTCAGGGTTGACCGTTGGCGTAGCTATATTTGGTTGATCTATGTTATAGTCTGGTGTCCATAAATAATATTTCCCACCTCTTGCTTCTAAAGTAGTTTCTCCTTTGTAACCAATAGCGATGTCTTCACTTATAGAAATAATAGGTAATTCCCTTACCGTTATCTTTATTGTATCCTTATATGAAATACAATCTCCTAATGAAGCTGTTACAATGTATTCTGTTGTTTTTTGGGGAAATACCATAGGATGAGAAGTATAAGGATCATCAATGTCTTCACTAGGATACCATGAAAAATTGTAATTATTTTCATCTCCATCGACTATTGGATAACCACCTAATTCTAAACCCTCTCCAAAACATATTTCTTGATCTTCACCTGCATTAACAGAATAGAATTCGTTTACAAAAACCGTCATAGAATCCAACACACTTACACAAGCATTTGAATCAGTCACTTTTAAATAATACGTTGTTGTTGATTTTGGAGAAGCAATAGGTTGAGCTACGTTTTGATCACTCAATCCAATAGAAGGAAACCATAAAAATGTATTATTAGGCTCTGTATTTGAACCAATTTGAACAGATTGACTTGTACATATTGATTTATCTTCTCCTGCATTTGCTGTTGGTAAGGGTATCATTTCAATATCTACAGTATCAAACGTTATACAATCTTGCCAAGAAGTTACTTTTACAACCACTTGATCATTTTCGACCACTGTAAACGAATAATTTTTAGAGCTTTCCTCAGTTAATGAATTACCTTGTATATCAAACCAGAAAACACTTTTCCAATCACCTTCAACAGCTAATGTTCCTTCAGAATTATAACATACTTCTATTTTTTCAGGAAAATCAAATTCAGGTAACTCAAGTTTATCAACTTTTATAGTATCTGACCATATACATCCTAAAGAATTAGTTCTGATACACCATAATGAATCATTTTCTGTTACTTTCATTGTATATGTATTTCCCTCAGAAATTTTGCCTTGACTTTTTAAATACCATTCAACTTTATCTGTCTCATCACCTATAGAAAAAGAAATAGCTTCATTTTCACATATAGAAATATCCCCTTCCAAAGTGAATTCAGGCAATTCGAGTTTATCAACTTTAATAGTATCTAAAAACTCACATCCTTCAGGACTAACTACTTTCACCCAAAAAATTTCATTGTTATATATATCTTGTTGATATGTTAGCTGGTTGTCATTATCAAGCTTTCCAGAAAAGTTTGAATACCATTCAATGTTTTGATATGAATTCAAATTTTCAATTTCTATCGATACAGTATTACCTTCACAAATGGTGATATCCTCTCCCAAAGAAAATTCTGGTAATGCTAACATTTCAACTTTTGCTGTATCATAACTGATGCATCCTTCTAAATTTGTAATTTCTGCTACATACTCTTTTGTTCCAATAACTTCAATTATGATAAACCAATTATCTTCTTCAATGGGTATTGACTCCCCCTTTTCAAACCATCTTACTTTCTGCCAATTACCTGGTGCAGTAAGCTGAGTTGTTGTATTGAAACATACTTGTTGATCTTCAATATCTAATAATGGTAACTCTAAAATATTGATCCTAATAGTATCCTTTACCGTACAACCTAATTTTTTTGTAACAGCAACTTCTACATCAGTAGTTAATAAAAAAGATGTTGTTAAATTATTTCCTTGACCTATTTGTTTTCCATCTAATGTAGACCAAACAACTATATCATTAGAAGTACCTTCTGATAAGGTAAAATCAACCCCGCTACATATAGTTATATCTTCACCTAAATCTGGTTTATCACAAATAATAAATTCATGTTCACTAGATGCAGGAGAAACCTGATGATTACTCCCACTAGCAATAACCTTTAGATAATAACTCCCTTCTAATAAATTAGTAAAAGATATATTATTTGAATAGGTGTATGGCTTTAAATTATTTTTTTTAGAATTTGAATTAATATTTCCCTGATACATATCATAATTCCCAGATGATGTACCTAATAATACTTCATAACCAATTGCTGTATTAACTTTATCCCAACTTACTAAAGCATTATTTAATGTGACAGAGCTTTGTAGGTTGTTTGGTTTCGAAATAGCTAACTGTGAAACATTATGTATATTTTGATAAGGGAGTGTTTTAATACCTACATAAGTTTCTCCTGTTAATATTAGATCAAGATTTTGATCGTCATTCCAATCTGTCAATAAGAGTTTTCCATCAGATATTTCAGTTAATCCAATTCCACTATCGATAAATTTAGTACCATCGTTATACAGAATAAACGTTTTTTTATTACCATCATTATCAACTCCTGTAATTGCGATATCTTGAAATGTGTTTCCATTAAAATCTGTAAAGACTAAATCTCCACCTGCTATTTGAGGTAATTGCCAATTTGTTTCTGTCCAACCAGTTTCTAAGTTTAAATATAACTTAGTTACAGATAGTCCTCCGCTACCAAATCCATTTTGTATTATATCTAATCTACCATCTCTATTTATATCAACCAATTTGACATTTTGAGATGTTAATGTAGAAAATGAAGTTGCTGCAGCCATCCAATTACCATTACCTTGGTTCAGATATATTTGTGATAAAAGACCTCCAAAACTATTATTCCCACCAATAAAAACATCTAATGTGCCATTATTATCAGCATCAAAAGCAATCAATTCTGCATTGTATGCAGCAGGAAGATTTATTGGTTGTTCGCTCCAATTATCACCTTCTTTATAAAGAAAATAAGTGGTTCTTGGAACTCCATTATCAAGACCCGTGAGCAACAAGCCATTTTCTCCTTCCATCAAAAAATCTCCAAATAATCCATTTGCTTTCGATAATTGAGGAAGGTTTCCACTAATATCTGACCATTGACCATTACCGAGGTTTTTATATAACTTAATAATCCCATTACCAAGACCATCTTGACCACAAACGAGTAGATCAAATAAACCATCTTTATCAATATCAAATGAATTCAACTTAGGGTATTCAACTGATTTTAGTCCATTACTCCAATTATTCCATTGTGAACCATCAAATTTTAATGCATTTAATACCCATGATCCAGATGCGTCTTCACCAGAAATAATGATTTCTTGTATCCCATCATTATCTAAATCAACAGATATTAAACTTGAGTTTTTTAGCAAAGGTATATTAGGAAAGAATTTTTCTTCAAACCCTTGTCCATTTACTTGCTTTAAACCTAAAGTTGTAATTGTTAGTAAGTAAAAAAATAGTTTTAACAGCTTCATTCTAATTTCTATTATTTCATAATCATTACTTTTACAACATGAACAGTTTTATTTGTTGTTAGCTGTAAAAGATAAAGACCTGTTGGTAGTTTAGTATTTGTATATACCAAAGAATAATTACTTTTATTTCTAAGGTTTTCTTCCCAGATTTTTTTGTTATCACCCAGTGTGCGTAATGTCAACACAGCGTCCATTGTTTCAATAAATTCAATATTAATATTTAGTTTTCCACTTGATGGATTAGGATGAACATCCATTAAAACAACATCTTTGTCTTGAGATTCCTTTTGACTTTTTGGATCAAAGACCACCAATCTTCCGTTAGTATTAGTAATTACTTCGATCTCTCTTTGAACTTCCGCTAGGCATCCAGACAACATTGCTCTAAGAGTAATAGTATGAGTACCTTTTTCAATAAATCTTATTTCTAATTCATGGTCTGTACTATCAACAACTGTCACTTTAGGTTCAATTGACCATTCTATATTATCAGGAATAGGCCAAGAAAGATCAATAATATGATAAGTATCTATACCATGTTCTGGGGATGACTCAATTACATAATTTGCATTTAAAAGATCATCTCTGGTAACAACCTCAAAGGAAACACTATCTTGACATCCAGAAGTATTAGTCACTTTTAGTTGATAATTTCCAGAGGTAGTGAATAACATTTCTTGTTCCTCCGAATAAAGTCCTCTATCAGAAGACCATTCTACTTTGCTCCATTCATCACCTGCATTTAAAGAAAAAGTTGTTCCTTCACATATTTCTATAAACTTTTCTAAGTTTGGTACATTGATCTGAATCGGTAACGGTTCTTCTAATGTATACTCTATGTTAAATGAACATTGGTTTTTATCTGTGATGATTACAGAATATGTTCCTGCTCCTAATGTTTTTGCTGTTGGAGTAGTTTGCCCATCAGACCACAAATAGCTATAAGGTGCTGATCCTCCACTTGCTTCGACTGTTATGGAGCCATCAAAAGCACCAATACACATAGGATTGGTCAATTTTACAACCCTGGCATTAAGTTGAGAAGCTTGAGATAAGATAAAAGATTTTTCTATTGAACATCCTTTATCGCTATCTGTAATAATCACTTTATATGTTCCTGCTGTAATATTTTCCAATTTCGAATTCACCGAAGTTTGACCTTCCCATGAATAAGTATAATTCCCTGATCCTCCTGAAACAAAAACTTCAATACTTCCATCAGCTCCTCCATTACATAATGGTTCTGTTAAAATAAAATTATCGATTACTATTGGTTCAGGATCTAAGAAGCGATTATCATACAAGGAAACAGCACACCCTTTTTCGTCTGTGATATTTACATCATATCTTCCACTTTCAAACCCTGATACTGTAAAAACATCCCCTTCTTTTGAAATCTTTATTTCAGGTCCAAAATCAAACTGATAATCACCTGTTCCTCCCGTAATTTCAAGAATCATCACTCCATCATTGCTTCCCACACAAGAAGGGTGAATAATTTGATTAAGGGATATTTTCATTGGAGTATTCCCATCAATATCAATATCAAATAATGAATGATAGCCTGAAGCATCAGTTACTTTAGCTGTATACCTTCCTTCAGAAACTCCAGATAAAGTAGCACCTCTTTGATTATTGTTCCATTCAATAAAATATGGTGCCGTTCCTCCTGTTACTTCAATTTCAACTAATCCATTTCTTGCTCCATAACATGTTTCATCTACTTTACTTAATATTGAAACGTTTAAAGGTTCTGGTTCTTGGTCTATTGTAATAATTGTATCCTTTTGACAATTATTTTTATCTGTAATCAGAACTGGATAACTACCAATTGGAAGGTTTAACAGTGTATTCCCATATTGCTTTTGATTTTTCCAATATACAATATAAGGACTTACTCCTCCTTTTATTGATATTTCAATACCTCCATTACTTATGCCATTGAAGGTGGGATTAGTGATAATAATATTATCAACATGCAGTGCATTCGCTTCAGGTATTTCAACTCTTGAAGATGTCTCACATGTAGGGTTATTTGGGTCTGAAATTGTAACATCATAAATTCCTGTTGGAACATTAGTTAAAACTTGATCGTTAGAAACCGTATTTAATGTATTAATATCAACCCAATTAAAGTTATATCTATCTGTGGTTCCACCAATTACTTGAAGAATTACTTGGCCGTCTAAACCATCAGTACAATTTGGCGCGAGAGTCAATTCTTCAACAATAGAAAGCTCAGATGGACTAGATAATGTAAAAGGTGTTCTGACTTTTATACCATTATTATCTACTAACTCAAGAACATAACTACCTTCTGAAAGGTTATCAATAGAAATTGTTTCTCCGAGATTTATTTCATTTTCATCTTTCCAACTGATAGTACGAATTTCTGCTTGTATTCGATTTATTAGTTCAAATGATGCTTTTCCATTAGGGGTATTTCCACAAGATGGTGAATCAGTATGGACAATTGCAGCAAACTCTACTATATCTGCTGTTTTTGTATCAAGAGTTTTTATAAATGAAGTACATTCTGGAATATCTGTATAATATAAAGTAAACTGATATTCGCCTTCAGGTAAATTTTCTAAAAATATATTTTCATTATTCACCTTTATAGATTGTAGTTCAAACCAAGTTCCATCAGTATGCCTTTTTTCGATTCTTAAATTACCTTTTGTCGTATTTCCATTTAAAAAGACCGAATAATTATCATTACCAATGTTTAATACCTTATCTATTTCTAAAAATAAATTAGGTAAAACCTCTATTTTTTTAACTCTAGTTGTAGTTTTCCAATCACAATTCAAACTTTCCTTGAATTGTAAAGTATATGTTCCTTTAGTTAAATTATTCCATTCTAATTTTTCAATAAGATTTGGGGTTACAACACTTATTTCTGAAGTTGGTTGCCCTATATCATCTATCCATCTGAATAATGTCCCAGTCGGATTACCTAGAGTATTAAACCAAAAGCTACCATCGGAAACGTTTTCACAAGATTGTTCCAAAGAAGCAATATTAGATGTCATTGGTAGAGTCACAGATGGTCTTTCATCAATATAGTACACGCCATAGTAGTAAGAACCATCATCCAATTTTTCGATGGAGTTTAAATAACGTGTTTCAACTTCACATGACATCCTATCAGAGATATGTATTCTATATTTTTTATTCCCAAATAGTTGATCAACTACAACCAAATGATCGTTGACTGTTTCTTTATAAACTAATGAATCATATCCTCCTTTATTTGCTGTATTTTCAACGTAAACTGTAATTGTATAAGGCAAGTGCCCTCCGGTAATATTCATTGATAACTCTCCGGATGGGGTTCCGTAACAAGAGGTTTGTATCGGAGTTATATTTGCAGTTAAAGGATCAGGTTCTCTAATATCTGCTCTACCAAAAGAAAATTGATCTAAAGATGGTGTTTCTCCATTAGGACCCACATATTTTGCAACAAATACAGTATCAATATTTCTATAATTATTACATAAATTATCTTTTAAAGATAAAATGTAACTGCCTGCATCTAAATTATCTATTATAATTTGATCTGATGCCATAATATCAGTCTTTTCACTTACTATCTGATTTCCTTTCCTAACCTCCAAAGAATAATTTTCTCCTGCTCCTCCATAAAAATTCGTGATAGTAAAGAAACCATCATTACCTTCAAAACAGTTAGTTGAATCTGATTGTACTCTCACAGAAAATGGAAAATAATCTGATAGGTAATACATAAATGTCGATGGTTCCGACCATTGATCTCTATCTAATGGATCTTCTTTAATTTTATCAACAACACCTTGGTTATAAGTCTGAAGAGTATTTAATTGATCAACTTCATAAAAACTTTCAACAAATTCTGTTTGTGTATCATCAATTATTTCACAAGGACAATTATATGCATCTTTTAAAGTAAAAATCTTTTGTCCTTCAGCTTCAGGATAATTTTCTAGCTGCTCATAAACTCTGACGTCATTTCCAAAAGTAAGTGTGTATGTTTGGTTATCTTTGATAGGAATACCTCCTTTTATTTCCATTCGAATTGCACCATTATCAGAATCTATACAATCAGGAGCTTTTGGCCTTTGATAAACTACTTCTATTGGGTGTGGAGGTACTAATATATCTTGATTTTCCGCTTCTGTTCCCTGTGAATCTTTAATTGAAACAAATACGTTTCCTGCATGTAATTGATCAATACTGGTGTTTACTACCCAATTACCATCTGCATTCTTTGTAACTTTAACCTCAGTTGATACAGATTCACCACCCCTGTTAAATTCTATATCATAGAATTGTCCTTCAGGTCCTGTTAATGGTATTCCTCCTGACAAAGAGATATATGCTATTCCATTTTTGGCTTTATCTCCAAAGTTACATTGTACATGATAAGCTGTTGAATCTGGATGTGTTTGATAGTTTTCTAAACTTTGAATTGTAACTACTAATTCATTTGGTTCTACTAATTCAATATCATTTTCCCAAATTGCTATATCTCCATGTATTGTAGGATTAATTTCAACTTCAGCAGTTATATCGGTAAATTGATCTGGAAGATTCTGATCAAAATACTTATCAACGACAATTACTTTATAAAAACCTTTTTCTAAATCCGTAAATTCTTCTGTTTCTGTACTAGAAAAAGGAGTCTCAGAAGTTCTTACTAAATTATAAACTGATTGACCATCCTCTCTATGATATAAATAAGCAGTATAATCTGCTATCCCTTCAGACACCCTGATGGTAATTGCTCCATCTTCCCCTTGATACTCTGAAATATCATAACCCAAATTTCCGTAGTTATGAACCGATTCAAATTCGTCTATTTGAAGTGGATTAGGATTTGATAATGTAACAGGATTAACTACTGCTGATGTAGTACAACCTAAATCATCTAATACACTAATTATATTAAATTCTGCTGCACTTAAATCGCTAAATAAAAATGAATCTAAAATATTATTTTGAGTGTAAGTATCTGATGTTGCACCATTCTCAAGTGTTAAAGTAAATGGTGGTTGACCTCCTTCTACACTTGCCCTAACTTCTCCATCTGTTCCATTATATCTAGAAACATGAAATATTTGTCCATCATTACCTGTATAATTTCTTTCAATTGATAATGTTATATCAATTATTTCAGGCTCATTTAAAACAAATGAAGACGCTTCATAAAAACCTCTAGCTATATTATCCGAATGTAAATCATAAACAGGTTTCTCTAAAATATACACTTTGTAACTTCCCTCAGTATAGTTCTTTAAGTTTACTCTTTCATTTGTATCAAATCCCATAGGAGAAGTGATAGTACTTATTCTTTCAAATTGACTTAACTGAGTTGGAACTGCTGTTCCAATATAATAGTAGGGAGCCTCATAATTAGTAATTGATGATGAAAGAGGGGAGCTTATTGATAAATTTCCATTTTTACATAGTATCTGATAATTATCCGATAGTAATTGTGCACTACTTAAAACTATATTATCAATATTAGATTCTAATACGGAAAATGATTCACTTGTAGATACCCAACATTGTCCTTCATATAAATTATTAGCTGGATCATCAAGAGCAAGTATAATATCATCTTTATTCTGATTATCAGGATAAAGTCTATCTGTAATCAAAACTCTATATTCTAAATCTGGATATAATGAGCTTATATCTACATTATTACCCGATGTACCTACATTCACGCTTTGATAAGATAGATCCCAAACATTATTTCCATCTGTATCTTGATATGTTTTATATATATAATACGTTAAATCTTGGTCTCCTTGAATATTTACTGAAAACTTTGCTAACTCATTGGGAGTATTTCCCATTGAATATTGTGTTTCTGTAAATAACGGATCTGTACCATTATCAGAAATTATTATTGGGTTAGCTTCTTGTAATTGTAAAGCATCAATATTTGTTTCTTCGTAAATGATTTCACCATTATATTTTTCTATAATTTTTATAGTATAATTTTTGGGTTCAGCATCATCCCATCTTGCAACAAGTAAATCTTGAAATACTACATTACCTGAACCATCAAAAAAATTAATATCCAATTTTCCTTTTGATTCATCTCCATCAAATATTTCTATTTCTGTTTCGATGCCGACTGTCCCATGGGCATTTACTACCACTGGTACATCATATGTTAGGTCAGAAGAGGCTCCGGAAGATAAATGAGGTATTGTACTTTCAAGAGTAGCAGTATAAACATTTGATCTTCCTGAATTATTAAAAGAAAAAACTTTTGATAAATTATTTTCTTTATTTTCAACAAAGAATTTCCCTCCTGAATCAATATTTTCCACTGTTAGTTTAACAGTATAATCACCAAACAAATTATCAAACTCTATATCTTCAGTAAGATCTGTGACACTTTTTGATAGCACAAAAATTCCACCTTTGTATAATTCAAAACTTATATTATGTTTTGATTCATCTATTGATGAAGGAAAACCTATATTAGATAAAATAATTTTCCCTAGTGGATTATCATTATCTATGTCTACTTTATCATCACCAAAAGTTGGGACTGAAGGTTGATTAACAGTTATGGAAAAGCTTAATGTTGATTTATCTAAATCCTCACAATCTGTTTCTATAGTAAAGTCTTGTGTTTTGGTAGTTGTAAACTCTAAGGTATTAGTATTATCATCATTTGGATGATTTACAGTTACATTTGTTATTGTATATGAGGATTCCGACCCATAACCTCCTCCTACCGGATTTAATGCAAAAACTATATTTTCATAATATTGTGTTGCATTATAAGAAAGAGTTGTAGTTGTTGCATTAATATCCTGACCATTAATAGTTAATTCTAAATCTGATTTTGGTGTATATTCAAGTGTTTTGTTTCTAATAACACTACATATATTCTCTCCAGTTAGTTGTTCTGATAATAATTGATCAAGTTTATTAATATCATTTATGTCACCATTATGACTAAATAGTTGAAAATGTATTATTGAATTATCTAAAGGTGCTGTTTCATTTTTATTATAAACCCTAAGCTTATAACCATCTTGTTCTATATGAAAAGTCCCAAACCTATTATTTTGTTCAGTAACAGATAAACTTTCAGTTGGATTTATCTCTAAAGCCAAACTCTTGATAGTATTTAATTCAATTTCAAGGTTATTATTTACTCCAGGTGGTGAATAATATAAGTTTGTTCCTGTGGCTTCATCATAATAATTACCATAAAGAATTAAATTTACTTTATCAGGTGCATCATTATTAAATGTAAACTCATAATATTTTCCCTTACATGCATCCGTTTGGGAATTAGCAGCAAAACTTCCATAATTATTTAAGTCATTATTTGGTAAAATATAAAAGTAAGTCCATTGACTGTAAAAAGTTCCACGTTGTACACGGATTCTAATTTGTTTACCTAAAAAATTTGCGTTATCAGCACTTAAAACACCTGATGAACCATTTGTTGTGTAAGCATCTAATTTTGTTGGCCATGTACCATTTGTATTATCTAAGTTTTCAAGGTCAGGAGTTCTTGTTTCTATATACCAAGTATAACTACCTCCAAGAAATGATTTGTTAAGGAAACTTGGTGGAAGGAATTCAACTGAACCACAGTATACACCTAAATCATCAGTTTGAGAATACGTTGTTTGGACCCCAAAAAGTAAAATAAATAGTAATAATGTTAGCTTATTCATGAAGTCGAGTAATGTTTGTACAGCACGAAAAAAGGTTTGTCGTAAAAAATTTTAGCTTTTCTTTTTGCTTTATTAACACAAGAATAGTACAATTTAAGAGAATTAAGAAACTTAAAATGTTAAATGTTTTAATATATAGGTATAAAAACCGTGTGCATAACTAATTATGAATAAGTTGATTAAATAAATTATATTTTAAATTAGAATAATTAAATTTTTGAATTACAATAATTAATCGAATCTGGTAGAAATAAAAAAAGGCGAAGAAAACTCTTCGCCTTTGTTGATTGATGTTAACCCCTAGGAGAGTTAACTAGTTAATATAGATAAGACTAGATTATACTATTCCCACTCAATCGTTGCAGGTGGTTTAGAGCTGATATCGTAAACTACTCTGTTTACTCCTTTTACTCTATTGATGATGTTATTACTGATTTCAGCTAAGAACTCATATGGTAGGTGTACCCAATCTGCAGTCATACCATCCAAAGATGATACAGCTCTAAGAGCAACAACCTTTTCGTAAGTTCTTTCATCACCCATTACACCGACTGATTGTACAGGCAACAACATTGCTCCCGCCTGCCATACTTGATCATACAATCCGTGATCTTTAAGACCTTGGATAAAGATATGATCAACTTCCTGTAAAATCGCTACTTTTTCAGCAGTTACATCACCCAAAATACGGATACCAAGACCTGGACCTGGGAATGGATGACGTCCTAAAATTTCATCAGGAATATTTAGTGTTTTACCTACTAAACGTACTTCGTCTTTAAACAAAGTGTTTAATGGCTCCACCACTTTTAATTTCATGTAATCTGGTAAACCTCCCACATTGTGGTGAGATTTGATCGTTGCCGAAGGACCTTTAACAGAAACCGACTCGATTACGTCTGGGTAGATAGTACCCTGACCTAACCACTTTGCGTTCTCCACTTTCTTCGACTCCATTTCGAATACATCAACAAAAACTTTACCGATTGCTTTTCTTTTGTCCTCCGGATCAGTTTTTCCTTCCAATTCAGTATAGAATAACTCTTTTGAGTCTACTCCTTTGACATTCAGACCTAAACCTTTGTAAGATTCAAGTACTGATTCAAATTCGTTTTTACGAAGAAGACCGTTATCCACAAAAATACAGTAAAGGTTTTTACCGATAGCTTTGTGTAATAATACAGCGGCTACAGATGAATCAACACCCCCAGAAAGACCAAGGATTACCTCATCATCGCCTAACTTCTCCTTTAATTCTGCTACTGTAGCATCCACAAAAGACTCAGGAGTCCAATCTTGTTTACAACCACAAACACCAACAACAAAGTCTTGAAGCATGAACTTACCATCTGTTGAGTGAGTTACTTCTGGATGGAATTGAATTCCGAAAGTTTCCTCACCAGTGATTCTGTAAGCTGCTACAGGAATACTGTTAGTACTAGCAATTACCTTAAAGTTTTCAGGAAGGTTAGTGATTGTATCACCATGTGACATCCAAACTTGAGATTCAGCTGGAATGCCTTTAAACATTGGACTTGTATGATCAATAAAGTCCAAGTTAGCACGACCGTATTCACGGTGCTCTGAACGTGCTACAGTTCCCCCATTCTGATGGGCAAGCATTTGTGCACCGAAGCAAACACCCAATAATGGCATTTTACCTCTAATGTCAGATACATCAAAATTTGGTGCATCTTCTTCTAACACTGAGTGAGGAGACCCCGAAAGGATAACACCTTTGTACTCAGAGTGGTTAATTTTAGGTTCGTGATTGTAAGGATAAATCTCACAATAAACGTTTAACTCTCTTACGCGTCTCGCGATCAATTGTGTATACTGCGATCCGAAATCGTAAATCAAGATCTTGTCCATAATAAAGAATGGTATTCAGAGATTATATTTTGATGCATGCAAAGATGACGTTTTTTATTTAAAAAGTGATATTTATTACCATATAAAAACTGATTTTTTTAAAAGTGACATGAGAATTACTTATCAAAAAATTGGTATAACATAATTTATATTTAATAATAAAAAATCACCCTAGAAAAGGTTCTAAGGTGATTTAAGTTTATTTGATATTTATTAAAGTGTTAAATTACTTTACGAGTAATTTAATTGATTTCTGATAATTATTAATGCTAACAATACCTACATAAATTCCTTTGTTTGCATTAAAATCAAACGGTAATTTATTCTGACCTGCTTTAACATTACCAAAAGATTTTTCTTGAATTAAAGAACCATTTAAATCGATGATTTTTAATTCTACTTCTGCATTTTGTTTTAGATCAATAAATAAATTCGAAGAACCATTTGAAATTACTGTAGGACCAATTTTTATGCTTGAAGCATTCGTATAATCCTCTATACTAGTAATATCACTTACTTCTCCTTGGATATTAATTTGACTAATAGCCCAACCCCAAGCTGGAATATTATTGCTTGCTTCTAAGACGAAACGGACAGCAATATTATCTCCTGCTTCAAAATAGTCTAAAAGATTTACTTCATGTTGAACAAACATGTTATCAAGAGGATCAGAATTAAAGTTTACATAAGAATTCCAATCTGAATTATAAGATGCATCATATGGTGCTACAATATCAATCCAATTTGCTCCATCTTTAGAACCTTGAACCGAAACTTTTGATCCATTTGCAATAAAAGCTATATCACTATAAATTAAATGAGCATCTTCTTCTGCAACTTTAATGATATCATTTAAATAAGAAATCTCTGTAAGCCCTGCTGCATATGGATGTTGGGAGTGAAAGGCTGGTGTTTTCAACGGATTATTAACTGAGAATTCTTTAAATAAATCTCCATTGAAATCATCAACTACGTTTTCTTCTGGATTTGAAGAAACATATTCATCGATTACATCACCAAATTCTACAAGATCAAGAACAGCGGCATATGATTTTCTTTCTACTTCATTTGTATAAGCATATACTTTAATCTTATCTATATTAGAGAACAGAGATCCTAAGAACATTAGTTGATGATCACCTTTATCATAAGCTTCATTAATAGCAACTATTCTACTACCTAAATCGTCATAGACAACCAATGAATCAACATCAGATTTTAAATGTACATCCACAGTTACATCACCTGTGAGAGTAGATGATATTTGTGTAATACTAGGATACTTTACAATTGCTGGAATTTCAGCGATTGTTGCTGTCCAAATACCTCTACCATGTGTACCAACTACAACTTGGTCATCTACAATTTTCATATCCCAAATTGATGTTGCTGGAATACTTCCAGATAACCTATGCCATGAAACAGCATTATCAGTTGTTTCGAAAATTCCGACTTCAGTACCTACCCAAATCTTATTTTCGTCTTGCGGGAATACCATTAAATCATAAACTGCTACATCTGGGAAACCAGTTGTTGAAGAAGTACCATTGCCAAAACCTGAAATATCTTCCCAAGATTGACCATAATCTTCCGTTTTGATTATTTTTGGTGCATTTGCATAAGAGAACAAAATGTAGGCAACATTTGGTTTATTAGGATGTGTGGCTAAACCTGAAATTTGTCCCATTTCACGTCCATCATGCAAGAAGTTCTCAACGGCTGTAAACGTTTTTGCCTGATCTTTTGATACATGAATTCTAAAGTTGTTTGTTAAAGCAGCACCTGCCCAAACAACATCTCTATCTGCATCAGAAACTTTTACATCTATAAACGAACCAAAAGCCCAAGCTTCTGAAATTCTTGATAATGACCACGAATCTCCAAAATTAGTTGATTTCCATACTCCAGAACCACCAACTGCATAAACTACGTCAGGGTCCGTTTTGGTGTTAGATAATTTTGTAATGAATGGACCTTCTTCATCAGTATCAGAAATTCCTGAATTTGAAGAAGAGAAAGAAGAACCACCATTTACAGATTTATAAATAGCATTATTATATATAGTACCTAATATTAAATCTGGATTATCATGATTCCATATTGTTGCAAAACCATCACCTCCTAATGAACGCTTGTATTTAGCATCAGCACTGCCTTCTTCTCCAACCTGAGACATCCAAGTACCATTATCCTGAGAACCACCAATATATCTGCTTTCACCTGGAGCTTTATCTACATCATAAAACTGTGTTGTATTATAACCGTTTCCAGCGAAATACCATGAATCGTCTGCAATACCTGGATTTGTACCTTTGTCAGAATAGTATATACCTCCATCGTTACAATCGATAAACATAAATTCATTACTTCCTGTAACGACAGCCATAATATTATGGTGATCTGGGTGAACTCCTTCTACTGTAGTTGAATTTTGAGTTTGAGCAAATGAGTTATTTCCATCATATTGACCATAAGCATCTGTTACAGTTCTAATATCTGCAGAAACACTTGTTACATTACCCCATTCTAAAACAATAGTACTTGATGGAAGATTACTTTCATCCCATGATGAACCATCATCTAATACTGGCCATAAGAAGTACATATTATCATTTTCCATTCCTCCATCTTGTGCCATCTCACTGCTTACTGTTTCAGAATAGTCAATATTATTGATATATAAGTACTCTCTTGATTGATCTGCTGATGGAACATCAGCATCTGTAGCATTCGCTAAATTAAACTTGCCATCTTCTTGTTGGTCTCTAAACCCAACCATTAATTGACGATTATTTGTTACATCCCAAACTTCAAATGGAACATCAACATAATCCTCATAAACATAATCTGAAGATGGTACTCCAGCACCTGCTCCACCTACTGTATACCTATGTGCTTTTTGTGTTAAACCAGGACCGAATCGAACTTCAACAGAAACCATATCTGTATTTGGTGTTTCTCCTTGAGAAATAATTCCTCCAGCCAAATCACCACTGAAGTTAATAAAGCTATAAAAAACATCGCCTGTAGCAGATGCCCCAATAAAGTTACTTGAAACCTGTTTAGTATCAGAAAGTTCAATTTTAAAGATATTCACACCAGCGGCATAAACCACTTTTTCATCGAACGGATGTGCTGCTATTGTATTATCATACCAACCCTGACCTCCAAGGAAGTTGACTGAACCTGTAGTTTTTGAAGCTATCCAAGTAGCTCCTGCATCTTCAGAATAATATAAGTTACCATCTGTACTATTTACTCCACTACCTGCGATTGAAGCGTAAATATAATCTGTATTTTTTGGAGAGATCGCTAATTCTATACGTCCGCCAGCAGATAATCCGCTACTAGAATTTGTCCATGTTGCCCCAGCATCTGTAGATTTAAATACACCTCTTGAGCGTACTGCTGCATATTGAATATTAAAATCGTTTGGATCAGCAATAACTTGTTGGACATATTCTGTCGCTTCCATAGTTTTTGTCCAAGACGTTCCTCCATCTGTAGATTTAAATATTCCCGATGTAAAAGCTGATGCCCATAATGGATCGTTGCTTGTACAAACTACGATGTTATTTTCATTATTCGGGTCAACAATAATTCTATTGGTATTTTGAAAATCTTCATTTGCAACCGTAGAAGTTAATTGAGTCCATGTAGTACCACCATCAACAGATTTAAGAACACCATCTCCTTTGATAAAACCAGCAGAACCTCCAAATCCTTCACCTGTTGTTGCATACATCACATCATGGTTTGAAGGAGCTATAACTAAACTTGAAATAGCAATATTTGGCAAGTCAGGAGTAAGGTTGGTCCATGACTGTCCTCTATCTGTTGTTTTCCAAATACCACCACCAACAGATCCTGCAAACCACGTATTCATGTCTGCATCATCTGGATCTAAAGCAAAAGCTCTGGTTCTACCAGGGACATTTCCTGGTCCTCTTTCTATCCATTGAACAGTGTTAGCAGTTCGTGCATTACTAAAGCCTCCAACTTTTAACGATTTCGTCAACTCTTTCGATTTATAACCCATAAGATAAGAAGGTGATGATTCTCCTTTTCTTGTTTTCATATCTCTAAGAATTGATAAAAACTTATCTGGCTTATCTGCCTTAGCATAGCCATTTAAGCGCTTTTGTCTTTTCTTGGCGTATTCGATTCTTGCTACATCATCACCTGTAAATTCTTCAGGCAATGAAGTGCTTGTATCTTCTTTAGTTTCTATTTTTTGAAGCAAAACCACCGCTCCAAAAATGAAAATAATAGTAAAAAAAGCGATTAATTTTTTCATTGATTGTCTATTGAATTGGATTGAAGTTGTTTTATTTAAGAGTATAAGTCTGTTTTTTTATATTGGTCCCGTTTTGGTCGATCCCCATTTTCTCTATTGTCTCAATGGTATTTTTATCCAACCATTGTACTTTTCCATTAAATATTGAAATCTTGTCTTTTATAATTTTTCCTTCTTTATCAAGAACAACAAATTTATAAGAAGTAGGGTTAGTTTGAGTTTTTTGTTTGGGATAACATAAAAAAAATGAACTGTCCTCGTTTGGTATTATTTCTAGATTATCATTTTCAAAAAGTGATGTTGCATTTTCTTTAACTATATCCATGCTACCGCCTTTTTGATTGATTACCTTATTAGAGCATCCAAATATGGATGCTGCAATAAAAATATAAAATAAGAAAATGTTTTTGTAGTTCAACATGTCAATTTATTGTTGATTCATCCATTGAAAAAGCTGTACTAATTCCTCTTTATTTCTTAGAGAAATCTTATTCTTCTTCATATATGTTTTTAGTTTTTCCTTGTCTTCAAAAGGGACCTTTTGAATGAAAGTTTTCTTTGAAGTGGTTACTAAAGAAGCAGCTAATCCATCAAAATAGACAAAGCTTTCTTTCACCTCATATTTTTCGCCAGGCGAACCAATATCAAGAGCTGCTACATAAGTACTTTCTGTTTTAATTACTTTGTACATTTCCATTAAAGTATATTTTTCACCTTGTGTCAATACTTTAACGAAACCTTGACTGATACCCGGGAATTCTTTCACATTAGTGTAAACATCTTTACTTCCTGTCGACGGGTTTAATATGTAAAAACTTTTTACCTGATCTCCTTTTAACCATAAATTCTGATTATTTTCCTGATATTCTACAACATTATTTTCAACATCATATCTAATCGGAATATTTACTCCTTCTTCCTTTTTATAGGTTTCAATTCCTCCTATAAGCCATGTTGCAGTAAGATATTGAGATCCTATTACTTTTCTTTCAGTGTTGTTAAATGTACTGATTCCTTGACTTCCTGCTGTGGTATTAGCCACTACAAATGTTTTGTTTTCACCTGAGTATTGAGAGAAAACTTGAAATGGGATGCTTAACAGTATAAAAATTATGAAATGTCTCATTTTTGGTGTTTGTATGTTTAAATGACTAAAGGTGATTTTAATTAAAAAATCACCTTTAGTCTGCTTTTGTTTAGTATTTCTTACTTTTTACCCACTTTTAATGCTTTTAACGCATCAATTGATTTTGAAGGTATTTGATCTGCAGAGAATTTTCTTGCTGAAGAAGCTGCTGCTTTCCACTCATAATCTTTATCACTTTTGATGATATCATCAATAATGTAAAGTGTACCCGCTGCATCAGATAACATTGGTACCGAAGGTAGTACTCTATTACCATTATTTTCTGGTACGCCACAGTTTTCATATTCTCCACCTAGAGAAAATGTTAAATCTCCCGCATCACCTGGGTCAAAATCTGAGTACTTTTCTGCTACTACTTTGTAAGTACCATTAGGTACATTAACATCAAATACTAGGTGTTCAGCACCACCTGTCCAAGAGTATGGGTATCCAGCATAACCAGCACCAAATTGATAAGCAAGAGCTGCTGCAAGACCTGCAGGATCATCAAGATCATGACCATATGCTGCAGCTGTATCAGCATTAACAGCATACATATCTAAATCCATTAAATCATACTCGTCATACTCAGTAAAAGGATTATCCTCGTTCAAAGTCCACTCTTGGTATGCATCAAATCCCCCTGTGATGTTATTAGAAATTGTAAATTCTAACATTTGTGGATTAGCAATTGTTGCATTTGCAGAAGGTTTATTACCTACTGAAAATTTAATTTGGCTATCAGCTCCAGACATACAGTCTAGTTCCATACCATATACAAAGCTTCCTACTGTATCTCCAGCTGCAATAATCACTCTTTCATCATGGTAGAAGTTACCTGTATTTGCAGAACCTTCTTCTTCCTGAATGTAAACAGCAATATCGAAAGGATAAGCTTTTGAAAGTACGACATTAACAGTTTCTTCAAAGTCTGTCTCCATCACTGTTTCAGGAATCGTAATTTCTTGAATTGTAATACTTGGACCTGCAGGTACAGCTGGGCCAGAATATTTATATTGTTCTTTTTCACATGATGATAATACTGAAGCTAAAGCTACTGTAACACCACATGCTATTTTAACTAATGATTTCATGTAAATTTTCTTTTGTAGGTTAGTATTAGTTGATTGGAACTAATTCGTCCACATATTCTACTGGTCCAGCAGAAAAACCAATTGTATAATTCAATGTGATCACTCCAGTATTTGGATCAACTGAAGACTCACTTGTTAGTGATACCTCATTACTATACTGACCTAAGTTTAATTGTTGATCAGGTACTTGTAAATCACCACATACATCATTGAATACCATACGAGCACCTCCCATAGGACCAGTAAAGAAGCTATTACCATAACCCCAGTTACCTACTGCAGTATGAATGTATTCACCTGGAGCAACTTCTTCAATAATGATTTCTAGGTTATCTCTTGTTCTAGTGTATGTACCAGCTAAAGCAGATCCACATTGCACAGTTAATGCAAAGGTTCCATCAAACTGTGATTGGTTAGCAGAAGCAGTAACTACTCTACCATCTGTTAACGTCATTTCTACAAAGAAATTGAAAACGTCACCAATTTGTAAATCTGATTCATTTACACCGTCCATACCTTCAATAAACTCAGTAATTGAAGTGTATTCAACTTTAAAAGGATTATCTAAAGAAGCAGTTTCTCCTAAAGTAGATACTCCCAACTGTGAACCTCCTCTTGTAAGTTCTTTTTTAACAGTATACTTTGTAACTGTACCATTAGAACGGTGAGCTCTTGCCTCAAAATTTAATTCTACATCTGTAAATACTACAGAACCGTCAGCTTGTGGGCTACCTAAAACTTTACCATCTGAATAGTCAAGTTTTAACCAATCGCCACCTTCTTGTGCCGAACTCATCATGTTTTCAGGCTCGCTATCACATGACATTACTGCAAACGCTAACGCGAATACTGCAAAAAATGATTTTATGTTTATTAATTTCATATTTCAAAAGTTTTGATATTCCTGTTTCATAAATGAAACAGGAAATTAAAGATCATTGAATTACTTATTCCACCAAATTTTAGTAGTTAATTCATCATCTCCTTGTTGAGATACCGCTGCTTGGTAACTTGTACCATTCAACGACTGCTCTGTAGCAGGATAGAAATAACGAGATGGAATCTCAGATACAGCACCGTTAACTGCTGGAGACAAAGTAGGAATACCTGTTCTTCTTTGTTCTGTCCAAGCTTCAATTCCTTGAGAGAATAGTGCAATATACTTTTGAGTATGAATTTTTTCTATTTTGTTACCTGCACCATAAGCTACAGTAGATTGTGCCATATAAGCAGGAAGTGCTAAAGAAACTTCATTTTCAGTAAATGAAGCTGCAACGCCTGCATTATAATATTCTTCTGCAACAGTAGTACCGCCAGTAATGAATCCTCTTTCAGCTGCTTCAGCAAGTAAAAATTGAGTTTCAGCAAAAGAAATGAAATAACCTGAAGCTGTTGCTTCTAAATATTTCTCACCTAAACCAGAAACCGTTGCTTTGTTATAAAGAACTGTATTTTCAGCAACAGGAGGTTTACCCATATATTCACCAGCATCATTCAACTCTGCCATTACAGTTAAACGTTCATCATTCAATGATTTTAGTAGTTCAACAAAAGCTTCACCCATTCTGTATTCAGTACGGTTACCCTGAACAACAGATTCAAAAATTGGATTAGCATTTGGAGCACTTTCTAAATAAGCTAATTTAGCTTCATCATCAATGCTTGTAAAAGCACCATCAGCTGCAGCCTGAAGTTGTGCATTAAAGTTTGTGATTTCAGAACTCTTATCTGAAGCTCTCATCAAAATTCTTACTTTTAATGAGTTGGCAAACTTGATCCATTTAGTAACATCTCCACCATACAATAAATCTGAAGAAGGAGTGATTAAACCAGGACCGTTTAGATAAGCAATTGCTTCATCTAACTTCATCAACATATCATTGTAGATATCTACTTGTTTGTCATAAGAAGGTGTAAAAACACCGTCTGTTCCACCTAAAAGTGCTTGAGAGAAAGGTACATCACCGTAAACATCTGTCAATAGTGCAAAGCCGTATACTTCTAATACAGTGGCAACACCCGCTAATTGCTTATCTCCTTCAGGGAAATCAGGAGTTGTTTGTGCTAATGCTAGGTTACGCATTACTTTAGCATTTGACAATACTGCAGAATAGATATTATCCCAAACACTACCAATTGCCGATTGACGAGGAATATATAATTCTTCATCAGTATACTGGATTTTTGACCATTGTTGAGACCAAACAGCTCCCATATCTCCGCCAATACCTGTACTGTACATTGTGTTAGCTGTAACTCTGATAATATCAGCTGTCATCAGACCTGCAGGCACCTCATTTGGCTCATTTGGGTCTGTGTTAATTTCTTCGAATTTGTCTGTACATCCCACTGCAGCTAATCCAATAGCAGCAGCAAGTGTCCATTTCTTTATATTTTTAATCATTGTGATATCTCTTAACTATTAAAGTTTGAAACCGATGTTGAAACCATAGCTTGCTGCTGATGGCAATTGACCGAACTCAATACCTTGAGCGTTACCATTGTTAAATGCTGTCTCAGGATCGATGTGTGGGATTGTAGAGTAAAGTATTGCTAAGTTACGACCTACAAAAGATACTGAAACATCACGGAATGGAGTTCTACCCATTAATTTATTAGGTAATGTATAACCTAATTGTACTTGACGTAGTTTTACATATGAAGCGTCAAATACTGAAGATTCTGCTACAGAGTTAGAATATGATCTTTGGTTGAAAGCTTTCGCAGTAACTGAAGTTGTGTTTGGTACATAAGTACCATCACCTTGTAATACTACACCTTCACCAACAATACCGCTTTCACGACCTTGTAATGTTTCTTCTAAAACACCTGCATAACGACCCCATGTAGTAGTCATTGAATAAATGTCTCCACCCATTTTAGCATCTACTAAAACGTTCAATGAAATACCTTTGTAAGTGAATGTATTTGAAATACCACCTGTCCAATCTGGAGTATAATTACCTAAAACAGCATACTCTGAATCGATTACTGGTAAACCGTTTGCATCATAGATAATTTGACCTGCATATTCACCTTCTTCAACTCTTGAGAATTTAGGACCAAACAATGAACCATAAGTTTCACCTGGACGAGCTTGAACTGAAACGTTCCACTGACCACCTAAATCTAAAGATTTAAGATCTTCAACACCTAAAGTTTCTACTTTGTTGATGTTTCTTGCAAAGTTCAACATAACATCCCAAGAGAAGTCAGTCTTTTCAATTGCTCTACCACCAATGCTAAGCTCAAGACCTTTATTACTCATGCTACCTACGTTTTGGATAGCTTGTGTATAACCTGAAGCAGCTGAAACAGTTACAGGTACAATCAAGTCTTCAGACAATGCGTCATAGTATGTCATATCCACTGTCATACGACCGTTGAATAAACGTACATCTACACCAAATTCTAAAGATGTTGTAATCTCAGGACGTAATGTAGGGTTGTTCAAAGTAGAGCTTTCGAATGGTAGTAAAACACCGTTCCAAGGAGTATCTCTGAAACCGAAAGTTTGACGTAAGCTGTAAGGGTTTGTATCTGAACCTACTTGTGCCCATCCACCTCTTACTTTCAACATTGAAAGAACTGGAGAATCAATTTGCAACATGTCTGAAAGAACTGCTGAAACTGTTACTGAAGGATAGAAGTAAGAATTGTTTTCTTTTGGTAAAGTTGAAGACCAGTCGTTACGAGCAGTAAAATCAACGAATAAGTAGTTTCTGAAAGCTACTTGACCTGAAGCATAAAGAGAGTTGATTCTCTTTTCTTCTAAGTAATTTGAAGTAGTTACAGGAACACCAGATTTAGCATTTGATAAGTTGTATAAACCAGGTAATTCTAACTGAGAAGCAGTACCACCTACATACTTATATACTTGTCTCATCATGTTACCACCTGCAGATAATGATAATGCAAAATCATCATTAATTTTCTTATTGAAAGATAATAAGAAGTCAGTATTGTACTCATAACGAGTTCTGTTTGAGTTTGCATAGTAACCGTCAGGGTAATCTAACAAACCATGTGCTCTTTTGTACTCTCTATTGTCTGTGAAGATATCACCACCTGTTCTTACGAAGAAAGATAACCAGTTTGTGATGTCATAATTCAAACGAACGTTACCAATTACACGATCTTTGTCTTGTGAATTCGTTGAGTTATCCATTACCCAGAATGGGTTGTTTTGGTATTGAGAGTTCCAGTTTAGTGGAGTACCTGCACCCGGAGCTCCTTCTGGAGTCAATGGAAGATTTTGGTAATCTTTTAGCTTAGCAAAGTCAACTTGACGACCTGACCAAATAAACTGTTGTACTGGGTTTTCTCCAGTATAACCTTGTGTTGGACGGTTACCTGAAATTGTTTTAGTATAGTTTACTGAACCGTCTACTCTTAATTTGTCTGACAATTTAGCTTGACCTGACAAAGTAAATGTGTTACGATTTAAATCAGTATTTGGCACCATACCCTTTTGATCCATATAAGTATATGAAGCACGAATAGAACCAAAGTCACCACCGTTTGTAGCAGCTACATTATACGACTGAGTCACACCTGTCTCAAAGAATTCTTTGTAGTTATCTGGATTAGATACCCAAGGAGTTTTTACTCTCTTAGTAGGATCAGCATTGTAACCTTCGAATTGATAGAATTCAAGACCTGCGTCTAATTTAGGACCCCAAGACTCATCTACAGCATCACCATAACCATTTGCACCGTCAACATACTCGAAATAAGTATCAGAAGAACCTTGACCATAAGCATTTTGGAAATCTGGTGATCTCAATGGATTTTCCATTGTTACAGTAGCATTTACTGAGATACCTAAACCTTTCTTAGCACTCTTACCTTTTTTAGTAGTGATTACAATCACACCATTTGATGCTCTTGAACCATACAAAGCTGCTGCGTTTGGTCCTTTTAGGACAGTCATTGACTCGATATCATCTGGGTTGATATCCATTGCACCGTTACCAAAGTCAGCTCCACCATAAGGACCTGAGTTTGAGTAGTTAGAGTTATCGATTGGCATACCATCAACAACGAATAAAGGTTGGTTGTTACCAGTTAGAGATGTTGCACCTCTAAGTACGATACGTGAAGATGATCCTACTGATCCTGAAGAACTTGTAATTTGCGCACCTGCCACTTGACCTGATAACGCATTTACGATGTTTGTTTCTCTAGCTTGTGTTAATTCATCGCCAGATACAGATTGAACTGCATAACCTAATGACTTTTCTTCTTTTTCTAAACCGAATGCAGTTACTACAACTTCTTCAAGTTGCTCTACATCCTCTTCTAAAGAAACTTCAATGATTGATTGTGTACCAACTTTGATTTCTGTGTCCTTGTAACCTACAAGTTTGTACACTAAGACTTGGTTTTCGTTTGAAACCATAAGTGAATACTCTCCACTAATGTTCGAAACTACTCCTTGAGTAGTTCCTTTAATTACTACGGCTACGCCTGGTAAAGGCTCCCCTGTTGGGTCCTTAACTACACCAGACACTTTTCTCTCCTGAGCACTAGCAAAAATAGAAATACTCATTAGCAGAGAGATTAGCAAAAGTGCTTTTCTCATAATAAAAAAAATAATTGAATTGGAACTTAAAAGTTTAGTTCTAGGGCACCTTAAAAAAGTTGCTTAAAGATGCGTTCCCCTAGAAAGTCTTCATGAAATTGAAATAATGGTGTTATAAATTAACGGTTTGAAAGATTGATTGTAATCGTTGTAAAAAGTAGAATTTTGTCATATAGTATTAATGAAAGTATGTTTAATAATTGAATCTTAAAGTAGAAAAGGATCGCCTTTTCCGATTAGTCATATGCAAGTATATGACATTAACTTTAATTATCTAAATTTTTTGTGAATATTTTTTTATGAAATTTAACACAAAGACCGCAATGTGTAATGTTTTTATAAAAATAGTACAATTTTAAGTCAAAAATTGGAACAAAATAAGGGATTTAAGAATGTAAAAAAGATGTTTTTATGTTCTTTTTATTTTTCACACATCTATAACTACCTCCTATTCTGCACATTATTATCAGAACGATTAAGACTTTCTGTATTTAATAAATATGTGTTAAACACTTCCGTGACATACGCTATCATTTATAAAGTACAAATGAAGCATAAATACTATAGGATTCGAATAGAAAAAATTATCAAAATAGTTTAATTCAAAATTCTAATTCTAAAAACTAAATAATTGATACTTTTCAATTTAAATTATTTTGACAAGGCATTTATTTATAAAGAATGAAATGTTTTTATATTTAGATGTATCTAATATACTGGTCGACAGGACATCAAAAAAAAATGTAATACAGTTTCTTTTAGAAGTTTAATCTGATAGTTGGTCATTAATAACTTGGACAGTTTTAAAGCAGTAACTCTTGAAAAATAGATCTCAATATATAAATCATCATTTAAAATACAATCTATTGATTATAAAATGCTTACATTTTTAACTATCAAATAAACTAGTCCAATCTAAAACTTCATAACGCATGATATAATCCCTTATTCAAAAAATAAAATACTGAACACTTTCTTTTATTGTAAGGTTATATTCTTTTCTACGGTTTTTGAGTAATATAAATACTTATCTGTTACATCTATTTGCTTATTCATCGAGTACTTCATATTAAGCAATAAAAAAACTCAAATAGTGGTTTCTTAATTCTACAACGATCTTTAGCCTTTTGATTCAGAATAAGTGTAATGCTTTTCTCTGTAGAGTACTCTTTTTCAAAAAAAAAGTCATTTTATCTAAACTTATTTTAGATAAAATGACTTTTAAAATACAATTTCAGTGAAAAGAAATTGTGTATGTGTTTTTTAGGAATTATCTATTTCCTCCTGCCCACCATACTTTATCAGTAAATACAAATTGACCATTTCCTTGTGCTTCACTTACATTAGGGTTGTTATTTACATCACCTGCTCCATAAGTATAGCGTAATGGGAACTTTGAAGGATCATGATGTTGTAAAGTAATGTATGAAGTCTCACCCATCGCTTCTAATCGTCTCATGTCATTATATGCTTCTAAAGATTCCGCTTGGAAGAAAGATAAATATTTTTCTTTCATGATACGGTTAACATCAAATGTTGTAATAGATGAAATATAATCCTCCACATCAGATGTTTTAGACGCACCAAATGCTGCTCTAATTGCATCTTTTGCTGCTTCAGCACCACTTCCTGCTGCCATTCTTTCTTTTGCTTCAGCTTCCAAGAATTTCAATTCATGGTAACTCATCAAATAAGATGGTTGTGTAGCATCTAAGAAATATGATGAAATGCCATAAACATTATAAGCAGGTGCAGCATCCTCCATACCATTTGGAGCAAAAATTACTTTACCATAGTCTGGACTATCTGGACGAGTATAAACATTTGGAATAAAGAATTGACCAATTCTTGGATCATTATCATCCATGTTATCTCTTAAACTCTGTGAGGCTCCATAGTAAGCTCTTACATTTAAGAATAAGAAATTAGGGTTATATGAAGTTGATCCATTATAGTCAAATCTAGCTTCCTCATTAGCACTTGTAAATGATAATGCTACTTCATCTAATACGTCTTGATATGAATGCTCAGATGGATTAATATGTGAAAGTCTCATATGAGCTCTCGCTTTTAAACCATGTGCAAATTTAATCCAAGCATCAATTGAAGCTGTAGGATTAGCTCTCGAATTTAAACGATCATACAATACATCTTGAGATCCAGGTGCAGAAGCTTGTCCCTCGAATGAATTCTCTTTGTTTAAATTTTCGATCCCTTCATCCAAAATATTAAAGATATCATCATAGATTTGAGCTTGTTTATCTAAATTTGGAGTGAAGTAGTTTTTATAATCTGAAGCTTCAGTAAATGGAACATCACCACACACGTCTGTAAGTACAGAAATATAGTAAGCTCTTAATACCAATGCTCTTCCTAGCATTTGATAATTCCCTTCTTCTCTTCCTCCTGCTGAACAATGTTCAATAATATCAGCAACGTCTCTTAAACCAGTATAAGCTGCATTCCAAGCATTATTATATGTAGTTGATTGAGTTACTTGCCCAAGTCTTGTTTCAGCGTTGTAAAATTGACCATCAATACCTACTTGATGTTCTACATATAAAGCTGCATACATTCCAAAGTCACCACTTGACACAGAAGCTGCTGCTCTACTAATAACGTCTGTTAATACAAAAGAAGTCGGTACTTCAGTTGGATTATTGGGGTTCAAATTAATCTCATCCATAATCTTGTCAGTACAAGATGTCATAGACGACATTGCTAATGAACCTACTGCAATATATTTTAAATATTTTTTGATCATGTTAATAAAATTAGAAAGTTAAGTCTACACCAAAACCGAAACTAGATGTGTTAGGCATTGAAAATCTTTCAAATGCTCCACCCATGTTGTTATTACCTTGAGAAGACTCAGGGTCAAAGTTTGGCAATTCAGTCCACAATAAGATATTTCTTGCAAAAGCAGATAAACGAATATCTGTTGTTCCTTTGATTACTTTCTTCGGTAAACTATAACCTAATGAAAGTTCTCTTAATTTCAAGAATGAGTTATCATAAATTGCTCCTTCATCAATTTCACCTTCTACATTATAATATCTAGTAAAGTAAGCTCCTTCGTCACCTTCTCCACCTCTTACAATATCATTAGGAGTACCGTCTTCTTTATAACCTTGCATAATGAAAGTTGATGTTCTATCTTCTGTATCAATACCTACACCATAAAGGTTTAACAAGTTATTAGTACCATGGTACATTTGGCCTCCATGTTTCCAATCAAATACTGCAGCTAAATTCCAGTTTTTATATCGGAAGTTTGTATTGAAACCTAAGATAAAGTCAGGAGTAATATCACCAATGATACCATCAGGACCTTGCATTGGCATACCGTAAGTAGCACTAGTAGGATCTTCATTTACTAAAATTCTTCCTTCATCGTCTCTTGCGAAAGTAGAACCGTAGATTACTGGGTATGCGTAACCAATACCTGCTCTAACTTGTGGTGTTACAAAACCACCTAAGAAAATTGACTCAACACCTGGAGCTAATTCATCAACTACAGAAGTAATCTTAGAGTAGTTCACCATTACATCCCAAGTAAAGTCTTTTGTTTGTATTGGCACTAAATTTAATGTCAATTCATGAGCATCAGTATGTAATCTACCTCCATTTGTTAAGAAGCTAGAATAACCTGTAGATGACGCCATTGGAACTGGGAAAATCTGATCGGTCACATTCTGACGAGAATAAGTATAACTTAAGCTAATACGATCATTAAAGAACCCAACATCAGCACCAATTTCATATGACATTGTGTTTTGAGGCTTCAGTTGATCATCATAAATTGTAGAGTTTCTAGTATACGCATTAACACCACCCATTGGATAGTTAACTGGGTAAGTACCAGACCACCAGCCTCCTCCATAAGAAGGTTTAGTATAGAAATCTTCGTAGTAATTTCCTGCTTGACCTACTTGAGCAAATGAACCTCTAATTTTCAATAATGATAAATCATCAGAATTCTTAAGGAAATCCATTTCACTTAATACCCAGCTGACAGATACAGAAGGATAGAAGAAAGATCTTGCTCCTGCAGGCATAGTAGATACATAGTCATTACGACCTGTAACCGTTGCAAAAAGGAAATCATCATATGATAATGAAGCACTACCAAAGAAACCTACAGTTCTTGTATTTCTTTGATTTTCATTAGCTGTTTGAACAATTGCATTATCAATATGCTTCCAACCACCAAAGTTAAATCCTACACCAACTTGATCGTAAGTTTTTCTTTTTGTATCATTTACTTCATTACCAAGAATAGCCGAGAACTTCACTTTATCAGAGATATCCCAATTGTAATTCACTGTTAATAATGAGTTGAGAGTATTGTTAGTAATACCATAGTTGTTAATTCTACCAGCATCACCCTTACTTCCTTTTTCAAAAATATCTTGATAATGAGTTGAGTATGAATCAATACCTAATTGATACTTTACTCTAAGGTTCATGTTCTCTCTAAGACTCTCTTCGTATTGTAAATATGTATTACCATAGAAACGTTGAGTCTTTTCGTTAAATACGTTGTTTTGAGTTGCCCAATAAGGGTTATCAAAAGTTAAACTTCTGTAGTAAATCTGAGAATAAGGATCTGATGGTAAGCTTGATGGGATACCTTTCAAATCATATGAAGCTGGAGCAGCATAAACACCTGCTAATGTTGCATCATTACCTGCAGATAATTTATCAATTTCACTTTGAACATAGTTTGCTGAAATACCAGTGCTGAAATTATCATTAATTGTCCCGTCAAATCTACCTTTAACATTCCAACGGTCCATACCTGTAGAAGGTGCAATACCTTTCTGAGTAGTGTTTGACATACCAATACTATAGTTTGCTGACTCAGTTGCTTGACTGATGTTTGCACTAGTATTAATTGTATGACCTGTTTCGAAGAAGTCTCCAAAGTTATCATATGCTTGTGGAGTTACCCATGGATCCAAGCCCGCTTGATCTCTTTGTGGTACATAAAATTTACCTGGATGACCATTATTATTTCCACCATAAGTTGGATCGTTAGGTAACTCAGAAATTTTCGGTCCCCATCCTAATGAAGTATTTGGTACATATGTTCCACCTGAACCTTGACCATAAGTAGTTTGGTACTCTGGTTTTCTAGAAACTGTTTCAAAACTTGTGAAGTTTGAAACTTTAACTACAGGCTTACCTTTATTTCCTTTACCACTTTTAGTAGTGATGATAATTACACCATTTGATGCTCTAATACCATATAATGCCGCTGCTGCTTGACCTTTAAGGATGTTGATTGACTCAATATCGTTAGGATCAATATCAACAGCTCTGTTTGCAATATCAGCACCTGTTACTGAACTTCCTGTAGAGAAGTCAGGGTTTGATGAAATTGGCATACCGTCAATTACATAAAGTGGTGCGTTATTTCCTGTAAATGATCTTGCACCACGAATATTAATTTGAGCTGATGCACCTGGAGCTCCAGAAGAAGGCTTAATATCAACACCAGTAACTTTACCTTGTAATGCACCTGCTAAACCAGGGTTACCAGTTTGTTGTAATGTCTCAGTTTGTACCTCTTGAAAGGCATAACCTAAAGATTTTTTATCAGATTCTTGACCTAATGCAGTAACTACTACTTCATCAAGTTGTTCAGCATCTTGCTCTAATGAAATATCAATTTTTGAATTTTGGCCTACTCTCACTTCTTGTGTTGAGTATCCAATAAAACTGAACAATAATACTGAGTTTTCTGAAACTGAGATTTGATATTTACCATTAATATCAGTGATTGTACCCTTGGAAGTACCTTTCAATAAAACAGTTACCCCTGGTAATGGCTGTCCCGCCTCTGTAACTATACCAGAAACTGTTCTGTCTTGTGCTACAGCACTTACACAAAACATCAGTGTAAGTACAAATAAAGAAAGAAGTCGTTTGTACATAAATTAAAAAAATTAAGCTAACATTTTAGTCATCAAATAGATCAATAAAAATTGTTTGTCTTTAAATAAACTTATAAGATGAATAAACTTTAAATTGAATTGGTTTAACAAAGAGAAAATTAGTTATATGGCTTTATTTCTAAACACTCTCCATCAAACTTGAGGTTAGTTGCAATATCATTTATTAAAAAATAATAATTGACTTATTTTTAGTTAACGACATTAAATCAAGGACAAACAAAACAACAAAAACCTGTAAATGAATTACTTAAAAAAAACATCAAATATTAATATATTGAAAAACAACAATTCCGATAACACTAAACACTAAATACATAAACAGAAATCCATGAATAATTCTTGTTTGTTAATTTTTTTAACCAAATACAATTCCCATAACATTAAACACTGTTTACAAATGTTTAATAACAACCAAAAAAACACTACCCTTAAATGAGTAGTGTTTTTTTATACTTAATATTGTATTTAGACTTAGTATTGTCCACCAGCCCACCAAACATTATCCGTATAAACATTTACTTTTTGATATGCTTCTCTAACGTTTGCATTATTGTTCACGTCGTCTGCACCATAAGTATATCTTAATGGGAACTTGTCTACTTTAGGATTCAAGAAATGAACATACGAAGGATGGTTTCCTCCGTTCATCGCTTTCAATCTTCTGAAGTCGTTATATGCTTCAATAGATTCAGATTGGTAGCTTGAAATATATTTTTCAGCCATAATTCTATCGATATCTAAGTTGTCGATTGTCGCAATATAATCTTCAGCTTTCTGAGCACCTTCTTCCATATCTGCATAAATGAATGCTGCCTTGATTGCTGCAGTTGCTGCTTCAGCACCCGACTGACCTTTTCTCTCCAAAGCTTCAGCTTCTAAGAATTTCAACTCGTGGAAACTTAAGAATTGAGTGGGGTAAGTACGATCATTGAAGTAATCAGACATACCATAAAGGTTTTGATTTTGATCATTCTGACCATTCGCTCCTAATACTAGTTCAGTAACATCAGCATGATCGTTTGGAATGAAGTATCTCTCCAAACGTGGATCGTTATTCGTTGTCATCATATCGTGCATAGATTTTGATGCACCATATTGTCTACGAATACCCCAAAGTAATGCATAAGGGTTAATCGTCGAACCACCATTGTATAAATACTTAGCTTCTTCAGAAGCATCAGCAAACGACAATTTGATTTCTTCTAAAACTTGATCGTAAACAGAAGCATCAATATGTGACTGACGCATTAATAACCTTGCCTTTAAACCGTGAGCGAACTTCACCCAAAGATCTAATTGACCTTGGTATAAGATATCATACATACCAATATTGGCATAGTTGTTTTCCGTTTCCAAGTTGATGATTGCATCATCAATCATTAAGAAAATTTCTTTGTAAATATCTTCTTGCTTGTCCAAGTGAGGAAGCATATGCTCGTCTGGATCTAAAGCTTCAGACCAAGGTACATCACCACACATATCTGTTAAGATTGCAAGGTTGTAGGCCATCAATACTTGAGCAATACCTGCGTTTGAAGTATTCCCTGCCTCATGACCTTCCTCAGAACAAATTCTGATAACATCTTTAGAATCTCTCAATGCAGTATAAGCACCATTCCAAGAGTTATTGTAAGTAGACGATACAGTCAATTGTCCGTCGTCTCTAATTTCTGCTTGGAAAAACTGATTGTGCGTTCCTACAAAATGCTCCACATAAAGTGAGGCATAGAATGCGAAATCACCATTCGCAATTTGTACTGCAGTTCTGTTAATCAAATCTGCTAAGACCAAGTTCGAAGCCACCTCTGTAGGGTTGTTCGGGTTTTGATTGATTTCGTCCATCTTATCCTCTGAACAAGAGAATAAGGTTACAGTTGCCAACAATGCAATGGCAAACTTATTTATATATTTCTTGATTGTCATGATAAGTCTAATTAGAATGTTAAGTCAACACCAAAACCAAAGCTCGAAGTGTTTGGCATAGAGAATCTCTCGAAAGATCCACCCATGTTGTTGTTACCTTGAGACGATTCTGGGTCAAAGTTTGGAAGTTTAGACCACAATAAGATGTTACGAGCAAAAGCTGATAATCTAACACCTGTTGTTCCATTAAATACTTTCTCAGGGAAACGGTAACCAATAGCCAATTCTCTTAACTTAAGGAAAGAGTTATCATAGATAAACGACTCATTGATATTGTTTTCTCTGTTATAAAGATCTTGGTGAGAAGCTGATCCTCCAGGTCCGATAACGATATCGTTAGGAGTACCATCTTGTTTCACACCGTTGTAGATAATGTCCTGATCTCTATTTGCTGTTCTAGCAGAAACACCGTAAACATCCATCAAACCGTTTGTACCTGAGTACATTTCTCCACCATGTTTCCAATCAAATACAGCAGATAAACTCCAGTTTTTGTACTGAAGGTTAGTACTGAAACCTAAGATGAAGTCAGGAGTAACATCACCGATAATTCCTTCTTCACCTACCATAGGAAGGCCGTTATCGTCTACTACCACGTTACCATGATCGTCTCTTAAGTAAGTCGTACCATAGATTACTGGGTAAGCAAATCCTTCAGCAGCTCTTACTTGAGGAGTTACGAAACCACCCAAGAAAATTGATTCAACACCTGGAGCCAATTCTTGAACTACAGAAACAATTTTCGAGTAGTTGAATTGCATATCCCATCTCAAGTTCTTCTTCTCGATTGGAACAATCGTTAAGTTGATCTCATGAGCATCAGTATTTAAACGACCACCATTCGTTAACTTTCTAGAGTAACCTGTTGATGCAGCCAAAGGCACTTCAAAAATTTGGTCTCTAACATCTTGGTGAGAGTAAGTATATGAGAATACAATTCTATCGTTGAATAAACCTAAGTCAGCACCCACCTCGTAAGAAGTCGTATTTTGAGGCTTCAAGTTGGGATCGTAAAGAGTACCAAATCTGTTGAAACCTGTAATACCATTCATTGGGTAGTTGATTGGGTATTCAGCAGACCACCATCCACCAGAATACGATGGGATTTGGTAATAGTCTTCGAAGTACTCACCTGCCTGACCTACCTGAGCAAATGATGCTCTCACTTTTAACAATGATACATTGTGTGCATCATCCATAAAATCCATTTCACTCAACACCAATGATGTTGAAATAGAAGGATAGAAGAATGATCTATTATTTCTTGGCATCGTCGATACATAATCGTTACGACCTGTTGCCGTTAAGAAGAAAATTTGATCGTATGAATACGTTAAGCTACCGAAGAAACCAACTGTTCTCGTCATACGTTGGTTCTCGTTCATCGATTGAACTTGAGTGTTTGTGATGTGTTTCCATCCACCACCGTTGAAGTTCGCACCATATTGATCGTATGTCTTTTTCGTTTGATCGTTCAATTCGTTACCCAAAATTGCTGTGATCTTACTTTTTGGAGTCATGTCCCAGTTAAAGTTCACAGTGGCTAATGAGTTCAATGTATTATTTGATACACCATAGTTGTTGATAGATCCACCTCCTGCACCATTGATGATACCTCTTGAACCATATTCAAAAATGTCTTGGTAATGTGAAGAATAAGTATCAATACCCAATTGATATTTCACACGGATATCCATGTTGTGTCTCAATTGTGTTTCGTACTGCAAGTATGCATTACCATAGAAACGATCTGTTCTTTCATTAAATACGTTATGTTCTGCCGCCCAGTAAGGGTTAGGGAATGTCAACGATCTGTAGTAAATCTGATCGTATGGATCGTTTGGATTCGCTGTAGGAATTCCTTTCAAGTTATATGATGTTGGTGCAGCATAAACACCTGCTAAAGCTGCATCGTTACCACCAGAAAGTTTATCGATTTCTGATTGCACATAGTTCGCCGAAGCACCCGCTGAGAAGTTTTCGTTCAAAGTAGCGTCAAATCTTGCTTTAGCGTTCCATCTTTCCATACCAGTACCTGGTGCAATACCCGATTGGTTCACATTGGACATACCCACACTGTAGTTCACATTTTCCGTTGATTGGCTAATGTTCGCCGAAGTATTTACTGTATGACCTGTTTGAAAGTAATCTCCAAAGTTATCGTAAGTGCCTGGAGTTACCCATGGGTTCATTCCCGCTTTTTCTAATTGAGGAACGAAGTATTTACCATCATGACCTTGACCGTTACCACCATATGTAGGATCGTTTGGAAGATCTGAAATTTTTGGACCCCATGCCATTGATTGGTTAGGATCGAAACGACCACCTGAACCTTGAGCATAAGTTGTTTGGAATTCTGGAGATCTCGAAACTACATCAAATGATGTACTGTTAGAGATGTTCACCACAGGCTTAGAGTTTTTAGATCCTTTACCTGATTTTGTATTGATGATAATCACACCGTTTGATGCTCTAATACCATAAAGGGCTGCTGCAGCTTGACCCTTCAATACGTTGATGCTTTCGATATCGTTTGGATCGATATCCACTGCTCTGTTAGCAACGTCAGTACCTGTTACTGATGAACCTGTTGAGAAGTCTGGATTTGAAGCGATTGGCATACCATCGATTACATACAATGGAGCATTATTTCCTGTGAAAGATCTCGCACCACGAATGTTGATTTGTGTCGATGCACCAGGCATACCCGAAGAAGGCTTAATGTCAACACCAGAAACTTTACCTTGAAGAGCACCTGCTAAACCAGGGTTACCTGCTTGTTGTAAGTTATCTGCTTTTACCTCTTGGTAAGCATAACCGATAGATTTCTTATCGGCTTGCTGTCCCATTGCAGTAACAACTACTTCTTCTAGTTGTTCAACATCTTGTTGTAAGTCGATATTAATGACTGACTGAGTTCCAACCTCTACTTCTTGAGAGTTATAACCAACAAAAGAGAAAATAACGACATCGTTACTGCTCGCTTGAATAGCGAAATCTCCATCAATGCCTGTAATAGCTCCTTTTGTTGTTCCTTTAACCAAAACGGTTACACCCGGTAATGGTTCTCCGTTCTCAGATACTACACCTGTAACGGTTCTGTCTTGAGAAAAAGCACTAGTTACTGAAAACAGCAACAGTACCAAAAAAGGTAATAAATGTTTGTTCATAAACAGTGGTTTTAGTTAGAGTACGCTCCTAATATTATTTAGCAAATGATAGTTACATTTCAGTAGGAGCTTCAATAACAAATTGGTTTTAAATAATTGATAAAATGCCTTGGTTAGTTATAATTTTCGCAAGTATCAAGCTTAAATATTCAAAATGTTCAAAAAAAAGTTGCAATAAGATTGTTAACCACATCAAACAAAAGTGCTAACTCATTCTAAATCAAATCAATATTATTTCATTTTAACTTATTGAATATCAGTTTGTTATATTTAAATAATTTTAAGGATGTAATTTTAATATTGTTTAAATATTAACATTAATATTATGCTGTTTATTAATCAAACTAAAAAAGCATTGGATTTTCATCCAATGCTTTCAAAATCAAATAGTAATATCTAAAAACTCAAGATTAATTAGGACTTGCCCACCAAACAGGATCGGTGTAGACAAATTGACCATTGTCTTTCTCTTGTGCTTTTCTAACATTTTCATTGTTGTTTACATCATCAGCACCATACGTAAATCGCAATGGGAACTTCGCTGGTTGAGGGTTTAAAAGCTCAATGTAATCGTCCTCTCCCATTGCTTGCATTCTTCTGTAATCTGCATACGCTTCTAGAGGTTCTACAATGTAAAATGCTACATATTTTTCTTTAAGAATGTACTTTGCATCAAATGCTTCACCGTCAATTGCTGTGAGATAAGCTGTAATATCAGCAGCGTCAATTTTAGCAGCAGTCATTGCTGCTGTAATCGCTGCTTGAGCAAGAGTTTTTCCTGTACCCGCACCTTTTCGTTCAGTAGCTTCTGCTTCTAAGAACTTCAACTCATGGTAACTCATTAGATAAGTAGTTTGAACGGGATCTTGGAAATAAGACGAGATACCGTATCTACCTTGAATTTGATCTGGTGTACCATTAGGAGCAAATTCAGGATTTACCTGATCTGTTGCATCTGGGTGAGGAACAAAGTATTTCGCTTTTCGAGGATCTGCAGCATTCATATTCAAAGAGTCTAAACTTTTACTCGATCCATACATATCTCTTTGAGTGAATAGTAGATAGAAAGGGTTAAATGATGTTGCTCCATTGTAAGTATACTTTGCCTCTTCATCTGCAGAAGCAAAAGACAAACCTACATTTGTAAGTACATCATCATAAGTTGCTTTTCCTTTATGCACCAAACGCATTGCATATCTCGCTTTTAAGCCATAGGCAAACTTTGTCCAATATTCTGTAGGATCGGTTTGAAGACCATAAATTACATCTTGTGCACCTAAAGCTGCGAAATTCGATGTTTTTGCAAGGTTTGCAATACCATCATCCAATAATTGATCGACCGCCTCATAAATACTCTCTTGAGTATCTAAGTTTGGTCTCAAGAATTGTGTTGGATCTAAAGCTTCTGTCCAAGGCACATCACCACAAGCATCTGTTACCACTGCTAAATTATAGGCCATTAATACTTGAGCAATTCCCAAAGTATGGTAGTTTCCATCTTCTGATCCACCTGGAGAACATTTTCCAATAACATCTCTAAGGTTTCTCATTGTAGTATAAGAAGCCACCCAAGCATTATTGTAGGTTGTCGCTGAAGTTACAGATGCATCATTACGTGTTTCTGTATTGTAAAGTTGATTAAATACACCCACTTGATGTTCGATAAAAACAGAAGCATAAATTGCATAATCGCCATTGGCTACTGATACTACAGAACTGTTCATTGCATCTGTAATAATCAGCCTTGAAGGCACTTCAGTAGGGTTATTGGGGTTCTTATTGATTTCATCCATTATATCTTCAGTACATGAAGCAAGGATGGTCCCTAACATCAATAAAATTATATATTTTAGTTTTTTCATTTTATCCAATTAGAAAGTGATATCAACACCAAAACCAAAGCTATTCGTGTTAGGCATAGAGAATCGTTCGAACGAACCTGCCATGTTTGTGTTACCTTGAGATGACTCTGGGTCGAAGTTTGGTAATTCTGTCCAAATCAAAATGTTTCTTGCAAATGCAGATAAACCAAGAGTGGTTGTTCCTTTAATTAATTTCTTAGGGAACTTGTAGCCTAACGATAACTCTCTTAATTTGATGAAAGAGTTTTCATAAATGTATGCCTCATCGATGTTACCTTCGATATCAGAATATAAATACTGATAAGCTTGTGGGTCATTAGCACCACCTCTTACAATATTGTTTTTAGAGCCATCTGCTAAATAACCATCATAAACGAAAGTAGATGTTCTGTCTTCTGTTACTTTAGATACACCGTACAAGTTGTTCAAACCATTTGATCCAGAATACATCTCTCCACCTTGTTTCCATTCGAAAGTTGCTCCCAACGACCAGTTTTTGTAATTAAATGTATTGGTAAAACCAAGAATAAAGTCAGGGTTTACATCTCCAATAATTCCAGCAGGACCTGGCTTAGGCATACCTCTGTATGGGCTATTAGGATCTTCTTCTACTAAGATTCTACCTTCATCATCTCTTAAGAATGTAGAACCATAAATTACAGGATAAGTGTACCCTGCCGCTGCTCTCACCTGAGGAGTTACGAAACCACCTAAGAAGATACTTTCAACACCATCAGCTAATTTATCTACCTTCGATACAATTCTTGAGAAGTTCAAGTTGATTAACCAACTGAAGTTTTGAGTCTCTACAGGAATCGCTGTTAAAATCACCTCATGTGCATCCGTATGTAATTCGCCACCGTTGGTATATAATTCAGAGAAACCAGTTGATGCCGCTAATGGTACTGCGAAAATCTGGTCTGTTACATTCTGTCTTGAATAAGTATAGCTTAATGTGATTCGATCATTTAAGAATCCTAAATCTGCACCCACCTCATAAGAAGCTGTGTTTTGAGGCTTCAAGTTAGGATCATTGATTTGTTGAAATCTCGTAAATGAGTTCACATTATTGTTGTTGATATTCAATGGGTATTGAATCGGATATGGATTTGACCACCATCCGCCAGCGTAAGATGGCGTTTGATAATAGTTATCCAAGTAATCTCCTGCTTGACCTACTTGAGCGAATGAAGCTCTTACTTTCAATAATGATACTTTATCTAAATTATCCATAAAGTCCATTTCGCTTACCACCCAAGAAGCTGATATTGAAGGATAGAAGAATGATCTATTACCTCTTGGCATATTAGAAACGTAATCGTTTCTACCTGTTACCGTAAGGTACAACATCGATCTATATGAGTAAGTTAAGGAAGCAAAGAAACCTACAGTTCTAGTATCTCTTTGATTTTCATTGGCTGTAATTACATTGGTATTTGTAATGTGTTTCCAACCACCAAAGTTGAAAGCATTACCGTTTTGCTCATAGGTCTTTTTTCTAGTGTCGTTAACCTCATTACCTAAAATAGCTTGGAACTTTGATTCAGAAGAAATATCCCAGTTAAAGTTCAATGTAGTTAATGAGTTGATCACATTATTGGTTACCCCATAATTCGACATATAACCTGCACCAGCTCTATGACCATATTCAAAAATGTCTTGGTAGTGAGTAGTGTAAGCATCCACCCCTAACTGATACTTGAATCGGATATCCATGTTGTCTTTAATATCCGTTTCATATTGAATGTAGGCATTACCATAAAAACGATTTGTACTTTCTGTAAACTCGTTATTTCTGGCTGCCCAATAAGGGTTATCAAATGTAGGAGAACGGTAGTAGATCTGAGAGAATTGATCTTCCGGTTCAGCATCAGGAATACCTTTCAAATCGTAAGATGTTGGAGCAGCGTAAACACCTGCGAGAGAGGCATCATTACCTGCCGATAATTTATCGATGGTTGTTGTTACATAATTGGCACTTACACCTGTTGTGAAATGTTCATTTAATGTGGCATCGAATTTACCTTTGGCATTCCAACGATTCATACCCGTGCTTGGAGCAATACCTTGCTGTGTAGCATTCGATAAACCTACACTATAATTGGCATGTTCTGTAGCTTGACTCACACTTGCTGAAGTATTAATGGTATAACCTGTTCTAAAATAATCTCCAAAGTTATCGTAAGTAGCAGGTGCTACCCAAGGATCGAGTCCTGCTCTTTCTCTCTGAGATACTCTATATAAACCGGGTCTACCTTGTGAGTTACCACCATAAGTGGGGTCATCTGGCAAATCAGATACTAGAGGTCCCCAAGCCATTGATGAACCTTGAGCATGTGCTCCATTAAAACCTTGTGCATAAGTAGTTTGATATTCTGGTTTTCTAGATACTCTTTCAAAACTGGTAAAGTTGGCAATTCTTACTACAGGTCTTCCTCCTTTTTGTCCTTTACCACTTTTAGTATTGATGATGATTACTCCATTTGATGCTCGAATACCATAAAGTGCGGCGGCTGCCTGACCTTTCAGGATATTGATACTTTCAATATCGTTCGGATCAATATCAACTGCTCTGTTAGAAATATCGGCACCCGATACAGAGTTACCTGTACTAAAATCTGGATTTGAAGCGATTGGCATACCATCAATCACATATAAAGGTGCATTGTTTCCTGTAAACGATCGAGCACCACGAATATTAATCTGAGTTGATGCTCCAGGCATACCGGAAGATGGTTTGATATCCACCCCTGAGATTTTACCCTGCATTGCTCCAGCTAAGCCGGAATTACCTGTACGAGTTAAATCTTCTGTTTCTACTCCTTGTACAGCATAACCAAGAGATTTTTTGTCTTGTTGCTGTCCTAGGGCAGTGACTACCACTTCATCTAACTCTTCGGCATCTACTTCCATTCCTACACTAATATTGGATTGTGTACCTACTGGAATGGTTTGAGTTTTATAGCCTACAAAGCTAAATGTTAGGGAAGCTCCTTCCGGAACTGAAAGTGAGAATTTGCCGTCTAAATCTGTAATTGTACCATTTGATGTTCCAGATACAATTACTGTTACCCCCGGCAGAGGGTCTGATCCGTCAGCTACCGTACCAGTTACTGTACGTTCTTGGGCATAGGTTGTTCCCCACAAGAAAGCGAGTAGCGACACAAACAGTAAAATGTGCTTTTTCATATAAAATAGAATAATAAAATAGTTATTTAAGGCATAGGTGTTCCAATAAAATATTACAGATCATGATGATTAGTAATAACCATTTAAGGTGATACAGATAGGATTGGAACATAGTAAACAATGAAAGAGTGAATAGTAATGAGTATTTTGTTTATTTATGTCTTTCAGTTAATGTTTACGAGCAATTGAAGTTACCTATTACCTTCATGAAGAATTGAAATAGTAAATCATTTATTTAATTGATATTCTTGAGTTAGTACGACTTAGAAACAATAATTAGTGACCAAGTAGCTATTTATTTACGATTGAAAATAGAGTACTTTCAAAACCTCATTTTATACATTATTTATGATCATACAGAATTAAAATGAGTAAGAAAGTTGTAGACTCATTAAAATTAAGGATTTATTGATAAATAAACTGATTATCAGTTAATTAAATAAAAATACTAATAATCTAAATTAGAATTCTACAAAAAATTGGGAATAAAAAAATGAACTATAACTAAATACAGTTCATTTATCTTAGAATAATTCAAAATATGCCTATTGAATCTTCTATCTATATATTCTTTGAGACCACTTCTTTGATTGTATTTTCATGAAATTGATAACCAAATTCTTTCTCAGAAATTACTTTGCTACTATTCAAAACCAAAGCAGCACTTTCTCCTAACATTACTTTTAATATAAACTCAGGCACATTCGGCATAAACAATGGCTTATTGATACTTTCCGCAAGTTGCTTTGTCATTTCTGCATTAGTAATTGGTTTAGATACAACAGCATTAAACACTCCTTCTACTTTATTATCCAATGCATGAATAAACATATTTGACAAATCGTTTAAACTAATCCAAGACATCCACTGATTTCCTGATCCAATTGCTGAGCCAACACACATCTTTATGGGGGCAAGAATTTTGGGTAAGGCTCCTCCTTTCTGAGTAAGCACTACTCCTATTCTTAGCTTTACTAATCGTGCTACAGTAGACTTATTTTGTTCGTCTTCCCATTTTTTAACCACATTAGCAAGGAAATCATGACCGTATTTAGAACTTTCGGTAAAAGATTCGTTTTGAGTATCTCCATAAATTCCCACAGCAGATGCACAAACCATTACTTTAGGTGGATTTTCTAACTTACCTATATATTTATTCAAAAGTCTTGTTGATAGAACACGGCTATTCAAAATTTCTTTTTTAGCAGCATCCGTCCACCTTCCTTCACCAACACTTTTTCCAGCAAGATGAATGACTGCATCTACACCATCAAATGCTTTTTTGTTGATGTATCCCTCTTTTAAGTCCCATTTGTATCTTTTGATTTGAGAATTGAGGTCTTCTTTTCTACTTAACCACACTACTTCATCACCTCTTTTTAATAGTTTTAAGGATATATCTTTTCCAACTAGTCCTGAACCTCCGGTTATTAAAATTTTCATGGTATTCTATGTATTTTTATCAAATCCATATCAGTTATTGATATCAAAACAAATTATGGACACAAATGTTTGATCAAGGAATCTATCTTACTAAGTTAGAGGTATTAATTTAACAAACATCCAATTCAATTCAACTGATGTCAAAACTCCATTATTTACTCTTATCATTTTTGGTATGGAGTAATGTTATTTTCTCACAAGAAACTTTTACCATCAACGGTATAAAGGATCATCGAAATTTGCATTACGCATTTACTCATGCCACTGTTCATGTCTCTCCTCAGCAAACCATCGAAAATGCCACTTTAGTCATTAAAGAAGGTAAAGTTGTTTCTGTAACCAAAGGCGGTGATGTCCCTAAAGGAGCCGCAGAAATTAATGTAGAAGGTAAACACATTTACCCTTCATTTATTGATGCTCACTCTAGCTACGGAATGCCAGAAATTAAAAGAGGTAGTTTCTGGACGTTTTCAGAACCTGAAAAAATCGGTTCTCAAAATCCGAAGGCCTACAATGCCAACGACGCAATTCATGCAAATACTTCTGCTGCCGAGTTATTTAAAGCAGATGATAGTAAAGCTGAATCCATGCGATCGATTGGTTTTGGTACGGCACTTACTTTCCAACCTGATGGCGTATCAAGAGGTACTTCTGCGTTGGTGACTTACGGTAAAGGAAAAGCCAACGATTTAATTTTAAAATCGGAAGTCGGTGCTCATTATGCTTTTGATAAAGGTTCTTCTAAGCAGATGTACCCTGTAAGTACAATGGGTTACGTGGCTTTATTAAGACAAACGTATTATGATGCAGATTGGTATGCGAAAGGCGGTAATCAAACATTTACTGACCTTACATTAGAAGCATTCAATAGAACGCAATCCCTTCCACAATTCTTTGATGCCAACGATGTATTCGATATTCTTCGTGCTTCTAAAGTGGCTAAAGAATTTAATAAGCAATACATCTATGTGGGGAATGGAGATGAATATCAAAACCTTCCTGCATTAAAAGAATTATCTAGTCCTTTGGTAATTCCTGTGGATTATCCTCAAGCATTGAATGTAAAAGATCCATTGGATGCTAGAAATGCTAGTTATGCCGATTTGAAACACTGGGAGTTGGCAGCATCCAACTTAAAAATGTTAGCTGATGAGGACATCAAGTTCTCTATTACGGCAAGTAAACTAGAGAAAACTTCTGATTTCCTAACGAATTTAAGATTGGCAGTAAAGAGAGGTTTATCAGAAGAAAAGGCTTTGGCCGCTTTAACGACTGTTCCTGCTGCTTTTGTAAAGGAAGAAAGTCGTTTGGGTACTTTGGAACAAGGTAAAATGGCCAACTTTATCATCACTTCAGAGAATATTTTTGAGAAAGGAGATGTGTTGGAAAACTGGATCAAAGGAAAAAGATTTGTCATCAAGTCTTGGAATAAAAATGATGTTAGAGGTGAATATCAATTGGCTATTAATGATCAGAAGTATTCTTTGGAAATTAAGGGAGACGATCTGGAATCATTGAAATATGCCATCAAAAAAGATTCTACAAAACTGACGACCAATGCTAGTCTTCAGAACGATTTAATCACCATCACTTTCACTCAAGATACCACTAAAACAGCGGATAGAATTCGTTTATCAGGATGGATAGATCAAGAAGGTAACTTTAAAGGTGAAGGTAAGGATGCCAAAAACCAATGGATTTCTTGGAGTGCGGTGAAAAAAGGTGATGTCGAAACTTCATCAAAAGAAAAGAAAAAAGAGGATGATGTAGACGAAATAGGCACTGTAGTCTATCCGTTTACGGCTTATGGTGATACTGATATCGCACAGCAAGAAACTCTATTGATTAAGAACGCTACGGTTTGGACCAATGAAACAGATGGTATTCTTGAAAATACAGACGTTTTAGTAAAAGACGGCAAAATAGCCAAAATAGGTAAAGATCTTAAGGCTGGTAAAAAGACCAAAGTAATTGATGGTACTGGCAAGCATCTTACTGCCGGAATTGTCGATGAACACTCGCATATCGCTTTATTCTCAGTAAACGATGTTGCAGTGATGTCGTCTATGGTTAGAATGGAGGATGTCATTAACCCCAACGATGTACATATGTATCGTCAGTTAGCGGGTGGTGTGACTTCCGCTCAATTGTTGCACGGTTCGGCCAATCCGGTAGGTGGACAATCGGCGATTATCAAATTGAGATGGGGTAAAACGAACCCTCAAGATTTATTATTCGAAGGAGCAGATCCGTTCATCAAATTTGCTTTGGGTGAGAATGTAAAACGTTCTTCATGGCCCATGTCTCATCGTTTCCCTCAAACTAGAATGGGTGTAGAAGCGGTATATATGGATGGCTTCAGCAGAGCGAAAAAATACAGAGAAGATATGAATAGCTTCGATGGCAATGGTGTTCCTCCAAGAAAAGATTTGCAATTGGAAGCATTAGCAGAGATTATCAATAAAGAGCGTTTCATTTCTTGTCACTCTTACGTGCAATCGGAAATCAACATGCTGATGCACGTAGCAGATGATTTCGATTTCAACATCAATACGTTCACACATATTCTTGAAGGTTATAAAGTAGCCGATAAAATGAAAGCACACGGTGTGGGAGCATCGACTTTCTCTGATTGGTGGATGTACAAATTCGAGGTGTATGAAGCAATTCCTCAAAATGCAGCATTGATGACGAATCAAGGAGTGACTGTAGCAATTAATTCTGATGATGCAGAAATGGGCCGTCGTTTAAATCAAGAAGCCTCTAAGTCGGTTAAATATGCTGACATGTCTGAAGAAGAAGCCTTGAAGATGGTCACTTTAAACCCAGCAAAACTACTTCATATCGATGATCAAGTGGGTTCTATTAAAGTTGGCAAATCAGCTGATATTGTATTGTGGACGGATCATCCTTTATCGGTTTATGCGAAATCGGCTTACACTATTATTGATGGCACAGTGTACTTCTCATTGGAAAAAGACAAGGAATTACGTCAGAAAATGAGTGAGGACCGTAACCGATTAATTCAGAAAATGCAGGTAGCGGAGAAGAATGGAGCGAAAGTGAAAGACATTGCTCCTAAAATCAATCATCATATGCACTGTGATCATTTAAACCTTGACTAATACAACAATGAAAACATTGAATAAAATTATAGCAATCAATTTTGTTTTGTGGATGATTTCAGGCTTGGCTTTTGGTCAAGTACCTACACCTGCAAAACCTCAATCTTCTCCTATCCTTATTAAAGGGGCAACACTTCACGATGGAAAAGGTAAAGTGATAGAAAATAGTGTAGTGGCTTTTTCAGATGGAAAAATCACTTATGTGGGCGATAACTTTTCTGAAGAGGGTTATCAAGTCATCAATGCCACTGGGAAACATATTTATCCTGGAGCTATTTTACCTACATCACAACTAGGTTTAGTAGAAATTGAAGCTGTTTCCGCTTCAAGAGATGATTATGAAACAAGCTATGTAAATACAGAAGTGAGGTCTGTTGTGGCTTACAATACCGATTCTCACGTAATTCCAACGGTGAGATCAAACGGTATTTTGATTGAACAAGTGATCCCTGCCGGTGGTGTGTTCTCTGGAAGATCGTCTATTGTTCAATTGGATGCTTGGAATTGGGAAGAAGCGATCATCAAAGAAAATGATGGACAGTATTTGAACTGGCCTTCAAAATACAGACAACCTTCCTGGACAAGTCCCGATAAAGGAGTGAAACCAAATAAAAAGTACGCTGAAAGAGTAAAATTTATCCGTCAGGTTTTGATGGATGGATTGGCTTATTCTCAAGCAGAAAAACAAGAGGTACCTAACTTTCCATTAGAAGCCTTAAAGGGAATTTTCACAGGAGATGAAACATTATTTATACGTGTAAATGATGCCAAGTCAATTATCGAAGCCATCAAATTAGGTCAAGAATTTAAAGTAAAAAAGATGGTGGTTGTCGGTGGAGACGATGCTTGGATTGTTGCCGATTTCCTAAAATCGAACAATATTCCAGTACTTTTATCAGATGTTCATAGTTTACCTAATCTAGAACACGATGATGTCGACCTTCCTTTCAAACGTGCTCAGCTACTCAACGAGGCAGGTGTAAAAGTAGGATTAACCCACAGTTCTGTATCCAACGCTAGAAACTTACCTTTCTATGCGGGTACATGTGTCGCCTATGGAGTTGATAAAGAAGATGCCTTAAAAATGATTACTTCATACACTGCAGAAATCTTAGGTATCGACCAAAACTATGGGTCCCTAGAAAAAGGAAAGTCTGCTACCCTCATCATCACAAAAGGCGACTTCCTAGACATGAGAAACAGCGTCGTTGAACATGCCTTTATCGATGGTCGTAAAATCGATCTGAACGATAAGCATAAGATGTTGTATGAGAAATTTAGAGGGAAGTATGAGAATTAGGAGTTAGGAGTTAGGAACTAGGAGTTAGGAGTTAGGAGTTAGGAGTTAGGAGTTAGGAGTTAGGAGTTAAGGTAATCTAAAATATTTTATATCAATTATTTTGATAAAATATTCTGTTAAATTGTAGTCAGTTTAGCAGAATATTTTAAACTCCTAATTTCTAGTTCCTAACTCCTACCTTTTATATCATGATCCACATCTCCCCACAAGAAAAGAAGCACAAAAACCCCATCATCTTGATTCATGGTGCCTTGTTTAATGGGAAACTATGGGAAGGCAACTTTCTGGATTATTTTCCGGAACAAGGGTACGAGACGTATTCGATTAACCTGAGTGGTCATGGGCAAGAGGCAAACAAGTTGTTGTTGAACTTTTATGGTATCGACGACTTTGTTGATGATGTGGTGAATTTAATTACTTCTTTGGAGGAAAAGCCGATTCTTTTTGGGTATTCTATGGGTGGAATTGTGGCACAGTTAGTCGCTCAAAAGGTAAGTTTGCATAAAGTGGTTTTGTTGGCTTCAGTACCTCCTTATGGCATGTTGAATTCCTCTTTTAAATATTGGACAAAAAGCCCTTTGAGTTGGGGGAAGTTTATGGCTTCGACAGTATTTCCTATCCTTAAATATGTGGATTCTGATGCTCCTGAGGGTATTTATCATACAGCACCTTCGAAGCGTGTGCAACGCTTTATTGGACAAAACATGCAATCAGAGTCTTTGCGTGCTTTGGTGGAATTAATCATCAGAGATTTTAAAATTGATCCAAAGAATATTGAGCTACCAATGATACATATTGGCTTTAAGAGTGATCAGATTATTTTTCCTGAAGAGGTCAAAAGAACTGCTTCATTTTATGGTCATGAAGTGAGAATATTTGATGAAATGGCCCATATGTTTATGTATGAACCACGCTGGAAAGAAGTAGCAGAATTTATATCAAAATGGCTACTTGATGATAATGACTAGTTAAACTGATTATTATAGAACTCAACCAATTGTCTTAATCCATCCTTGGATTTATAATAGGTATCCATGGTTCTCATGAATTCTTTAATTTCTTCTTCACGGCCTATAAAATCTTTTACTATAACTTTTTTCTTCTTATCTGTAGATATTATTTCTCCCGCCTGTGAAAGTAAATATAATTTTTCTCTAAGCTGAAAAGAATAATACACATCTTTATTGTTCAGATTATAACCTCCATAACGTTGACGTTGTAATTCATTTTGCTCTTTATTCATGCTGCTATAAACATGGGCTGTTTTCAATAAATATGGATAGGCCAATACTCCCATCTTTCCTTCTCCTCCAGCCACTAATTCGTAAATACCAATAGCAGGAACTCCCTCTCTTGTAAATTGATCGCCATTCACAAAATGATAAATTGAAGTGGAAGTCACATTTTCATTACTATCATCGATGAAAGTGATGGAAAATTCTTTTACTTCACTTACCTCAACGACATTGATAGTGGTGTCCAACATCTCTAAGCCACCATACATTTGTTGTAACTTAATCTCTTGGTATTCAATCTGATCATGTTCCAAATCAAATAATAAAGGCACTTGCTTTTTTACTTTTCCATTCTTGAAAACGATATTACCCATCATCCAATTTTCAAAATAAAAAACAGAACTATCTCTTTGGATTTCGCCTTGTTTTTCAATTTCATCTTGTGCTTCGGTAATTAATGTTTTTTCCTTTTTCTTCTTTTTTGTTTTTTGAGCAAAAACTGTAGAAGAAACTAAAGTAAATAGTAGTAGAATATAAAGAGGAAGACGTTTCATAACAGTTAATTATGTTGATTCAATATACTTATTGATGTCTATATTAGTAACCTTACTTTGACTTAAAATGTTATTCACAATCAAGATCAGTGCGTAAGTTTTTATCTAATATTCAACACCTGTTAGTTTTTTATTTTCTGGTTTAATGTTGTTTACATGAAAATACTAAAATACATAGTCGATAAAAAATAATTGGATAATTAGAAGGACAATTGGTTAAATACCACCCAAAAAAAGGTTATTTGATGTTGATTATCATAGAGTAAAATAAAAGGGTTGCCTAAAATAATAGACAACCCTTTGTAGCTTAATGAAAACCATTAAGCGAATATTCATGATATATCAAAATTGCTCCAAGGCAAATTTTAATTCAATTAGTATGATTTAGAGATATCGATGAAATCTCTAGATGCTAAAGAAGCACCACCGATCAAACCACCGTCAACGTCTGGCTGAGCGAAAAGCTCTTGTGCGTTGCTTGGCTTAGCAGAACCACCGTAAAGGATTGGAGTAGCGTCTGCCACTTCTTGTCCGTATTTGGCAGCGATCATGTCACGGATATCTTTGTGCATTTCTTGTGCTTGTGCAGAAGTAGCTGTTTTACCAGTACCGATAGCCCAAACTGGCTCGTATGCTAAAACTACTTTACCGAAGTCCTCAGCAGAAAGGTGGAAAATACCTTCTGATAATTGCTTCTCTACAACAGCTTTTTGAGTACCAGCCTCACGCTCTTCTAATACTTCACCAAAACAGAAGATTGGCAACATACCGTTAGCAATAACTGCATCAGTTTTAGTAGCCAACATTTCGTTTGACTCACCAAAGTACTCACGACGCTCAGAGTGACCCAAGATCACGTAGTCGATACCGTAAGAAGCTAATTGTTGTGCAGAAATTTCGCCAGTGTAAGCACCTTTTGGCTCTGTGTAACAGTTTTGAGCACCAACAAAAACGTTTGCAGCGTCACCGATTAATGATTTAACCTTGCTTAAGTGAATAAAAGGAGTACACATGATAACTTTTACGTCAGATGGAGTTTCATCTTTCGCCATGTTTACTACTTCTGATGCTAAAATTTCAGCTTCTTCTTTATTCAGGTTCATTTTCCAGTTACCTGCTACGATTTTTTGTCTCATAGTTATAAATTCTTTTTGAATGTATATAATTTAAAAGTCGAGTGCGAATATACTACCCTAATAATGCTTACAAAATGAGTTTCGTCATAGTGTATCAGCAAGTTGAGTATTTAACACCTTATTTATTTGATAATAGATATGAATAAAATGTATTGTTTTCCAAATTTTGGAAAATGTGTTTCATTTTGAAACTATTTATTTTTTGGCACGATCAAAAAAATGCCCTATCTATATCAAAATCAACGATTAGTAAATATTTACAACTAGTGGCACAGTTCGTGGATATTAGATATTGGGTAAAGAATCATAGGTTAGTCACCTATTGTATGGCATGATACACCAGTAACATTAACCAGCTGTGGAAAAACACTTGAATTATTTTCAAGTGTTTTTTTTATGCACAATGGTTTAGCAATAATAACCCACAAAAAAACAGATACTACAAAGTATCTGTCTTTCCTAACAACTAACTATTACTATTATCTAATTACCTAATCATAATATATCTAACGGTATTGATTTATAGAGTTTTATCAAATTCTATCTAAAAACTATTAGATTCTAATTCTTAATCATTTACTTCTCATCAATCATAGAAAAAACTTCAAGACACAAAAAAGCAGTCAATTAACAACCGACTGCTTAGAAATCACTATTATATAACCTTTCTTCAACAAATGAAGTATTAAATTTTAGAACCCAAAGGCAATACCAATATTAAATTGCCAAATTCCCATTGGATCGTACCCAGAACCTCCTACCGAATAATTATATTTCACATTCGAAAGGAAGGAAATACCACTATCACCCAGAGGAGCCAAAATACCTACTTCTGGAGCCATAGAAAATGCCCAATATTGGTCCGTCACCAAAACACTTCCTATCCGATTACTGAAATACTGGCCAGAAGCACCAATTCCTAATCCAACATAAGGCCTAATACCTCCTCTTTCTCCAAAATAGTAATGTGCAGTAGCATAAGTGGTCATCATATCAAAATCCCTATATTCTTGTCCAGAAATTGCTCCCTGTTCCCCATAATAGGTTTGGTATCCGTTGGACTGATTAAAGGTGTTCAAACCGAAGCTCATACCCACCGACCAATTATCATTTAGAAATTTTCGGTATTCTATATTCCCTCCTTGGAAGGAAGTACCTGATACAAAATCACTCATTCCGGTAGATGGAGTAGCTATACTGTAAGTCACCCCAATTAAGTTATCTTCTTGAGCATAAGTGGTGATGCCAATGAATAACATCAAAAGCATCAAATAATATTTTTTGATTGTGTTCATGACTATTTCGATTGAATGTAAGGTGATTGAATAAACATCTGTTGTATGCCGTCTTCTACACGTGTTTTATCATCTATAGTATTAAATTGAGTACCATTTATGATTCCTTGCCATAACACTGGAATCTTCTCATCTCCACCCTCTTGAATATGTGCTCTGTTATCTACTATTTCTAAAATCACAGAACCTTGAGAAAAAGTATACACTCCAGAAACAGGGTAACCATAATAAGGAGGGTATCCGTACCATCCCCAATAGTTCCACCAATAACCACCCCAGTAATCGTACATATTCCAAGTACCTACATAAGTTACTTCTACCCCATAAGGTAAAACCACAAGATCGGCTTCTTCTCCTGTATTAGGTTCTACATACTGATACCCTGCCATTTCCATCTGAGATTTGGCTTCGGCAAGGATCACTTCATCCAACGGATTAACCACTGGATTACTAACAGAATCCTGTCCTGGATGTGTTACATAATTTGGCATACTAAAGGTTTTGGCTGTACCAAACTGATCTGACATATTCGGTTCATATTTAGTCACAACAGTATCATAGTCAGAAATTTGACTTGGCTGATCATCCTGATTACTACAGCTGAAAAGAGTAAAGCTGCCCAAGGAGATCGCAACGAGTGTTTTGATAATTTTTTTCATGTCGTTTTCTCTTGATTTAAGAAGATAAACGACATTTAATCTGTATGCTTTTTATAAATTCTGTTCGTTTTCTATCAAATACTGTTTTTCTTTCGTATTCTTGGAACCATTTATTATTTGATATTCATATAGTTAATACCAAATAAAAAAACACTGCCTGATTCAACATCAAACAGTGTTTTTAATTTATGTCGTAAAAAAGATAATATTGGAAATTAACTCATATGTATTAGAAATACTTAAAATTCACCCTTACCTCTTACCTTTTACTTCTTACCTAAATCCCCGTTACCAGGAATGAATTCCTAGGCTTTCGATACTTTCATTATTTTCATATTTAAAAACCGAGGTCGGGAGACCTCTAACGTTTTTAGGTACAAATGTCGCTATCGCTTAACATTTGCACCATTTACTTCTTCCCTCTTACTTCTTACTTTAAAACGAGCGTCAACTCAACCAACTCCTACCTCCTAACTCCTAATTCCTAACTAGACTTATCTTAATCGATTAATCAAATCTGCATATTTTTCAATAGCAAAGTTGTTATCTGAGAAAAGGTTTTGCATTCTAAGAATGGTAATACCAGAGTAACTTGTATTCGATCTTGTCAAAGCTTTCTCGATTTGTTCCCAACCCGTCTCAGAAAATAATTCATGGAATAGGGCATTCTCACCCATTACCTGAATTTCTAATTCTTTAGCGGAATTACTGAACCACATCACTAAGTCCTCGGCTCTAGAATAACCTTCCCAGTCTTTGTTTACTTTTTCTAAACATGTAAAGTGAAGTACGATTCTATCTTTAAAGTCTTTGTCGATTATCTTCTTCAACATATCCTTGTATTCTCCTCTATCTACAGCTCCAATACCTGGGTAAGGAGCAATAAGGCCAGCAGTTATTTCTGCTACCCTAGGCAGGTTTGGATCGGAGATATTCCAGTGGATACCTGGCATTTTAAAACCTATTGGTGTTGTTCTGAAGTCATCATCGTTAAAGATATCCATTGCTTCACGAAGGACACGATTACCATGATCTGCAAGACTTTGGTTGTACCAGTTAAAGAAGTCAATACCAATTCTTGATTTCGAATAGTTGTTATTTTTAAACAACTCTTCAGCATCTGGCATTTGGATATCAGACACATCTTTGTATTGTGTTTGCCACAATTCATTTACATAATCAAGGTTTCGGTAAGCTTTTAGAATGTACCTTTGGAAATCTTCTTTTGCTAGTCTACTGTAGCATTGTAAAGTTCCTCGGTTAGGATAATCACCCCAATCGTGCGCATTGTAAGAAGGATATCTTAACTCACCTGCAGGTCCAAGACTGATATTAATTTCGTCGGTCATCCAAGCATACTTGCTATAACGCTGCTTGAAAGCCTCCATAAAGCGTTTATAATAAGGAAGTACAAACGTATCTGCCCATAAAGACACGTATTCAACACTTACATCTCCTGTTTCAGAAACATATTGTAAGTCTTCGATAGTCTCTAAAGTAGGATTTTCTTCCACTAGTTTACCCCATAACCATAATGGGATCATCTGAGTAAAATCGTCGTTTACATTACCTCCTGCTTGGTGGAATGATAAAATTGGCACCCAGTTCAAGCCTTTCGACTCGATAAGTTTTACCATATTATCGTAGTAACTCCAATCGAATACATTCGAAGTCGTTCCTTCTACTAATCCCCACCAAATATCTATAGAAACCGAACTTACTCCGATTTCTCTCATTTTATCTAATTGTTTAGAAACTGTTTGCCAGTCTCTATCTTCTAAAAGTCGACGAGCATTGTGAGTTTTCACGTGAAGTGGTCCCATTACTCTAAACGACTTTTGTTTTCTTTCGATGTAGCCGTCTCTGTCTCTAATTTTAGAGATTAATTCTTGCAAACGAGCACTACCAGTGGAGATCTTATCAAATATTGATTTTAGGTTATTGACAATAAAACCATTTACATTCGGCTGTTTCAATATCCACATTGCAGCATTGTCCCAAATTAAATGGGAGTTGATTCCTTCAACACTTTCATTTTCAAAGAAAAACTGTGCTTTTTGGGTATCAGCAAATTCAAGAATACTTTTTACTTTCCCTGCAAAAGAAGAATCGACCTTATATTCTTTTCTACTTTTTGTAGGAATAATAAAGCCAAGACGTTTATCATCAATTCCATTTCCTAGAGATGATAAAGTATGGTGATAGGCTGCTTTATGATCTCTTTCATCACTAATTGCAATAATACCTGCACCCACCTCGGTCTGACTCGACATATTTTTTAAGTTCTTCTCTGCATAAGCAATTGGAAGTCTTAAACACAATAAACTTTTCTCGTACCCATTGGCAGAGAAAGCCGATTGCAAAATATGTAACCCTCTATTTCCATGTCTAATTAGGCACTCATTGTACCATTTTGTGACATCATTTCCGTATTTGGTATCGTTATATTTTCTTGATTGAAGAACATCATTGCTTTTGAAAACTTCGAACAAATGTTCTCTATTATTTACTTCAATCCCCCAAGCATCACCTGCCTCACCGTAAGAATGATAATTAGTTCTTACAAACTCATCCCAGCTATCTAAGGCTGTAGACGAATAGCACTGCATATTTCTTCTAGGGAAAGAGCACTCATTAATAGGGTAACTCAACTCTCCTTGAGGTGCAGTAGAAATAATAAATTTACAGAAGTGATTGGCTTTGTCTTGGAAATGATTTTTGAAGGAATGAATTAAACCTTCATAGTAAGGCATGACATAATGATCTGCCCAAAGAGATACTGCATCTTGCGTACTACCTCCCGCTTTATTTACATATTTAAGCTGACTTAAGTACTTTATTTCATGATGATCGGCCATTAGTTTACCCCAAAGCCAATCGGGTAATGTACATAAGAAGTTTTGCTCATAGTTGTTGATCATATGGAAATTAAACTCCACAGCCAACTCTAATTCATACCCAACTAAGGTATCTATAAGACTACGGTAATACGACCAATCGTATTGAATATAATGTCCCGGATCATCTGATGCTTTTCCCTCTCCTTCGACTAATTTCCAAAGAATGGGAACCAAAACTTTTTTGACACCAATTTTTTTTGCTCTCACAATCCACTTTTCGAGCTCACTCCAATCGGGAGCTATTTGAGAGAAGCAAGTGTCAGTTTCTAGAATTGAATAAGGCAATCGGATTTCAAATGACTTCATAAACAATATAAGATGATGCTATCGTGTTTTCTACTTGATTAGACGGTGTAAAATTATCTAAACCAAGCTTTTTAGTTTTTAATGCAAACAAATATAGGGAAGAAATGATATGATTTTCATGAATACTATTAATCTCAATAATTTCAACCGTTTGCAGTGATGAAAATTAGTAATTGTTCATTTTTCACGGTGAAAATCAGTTGAAATATTAATTTCTTGATATAAAATTTCGATATTTTTATTCGATTATCAAATGATCTCTTAACAAGATCTAATTTGCTATGTATTTATTTGATAATCAAGTAAATTTAATGCAACAATTTCTTTACCAAATACCCTTTTCATCATTTCACCTAATAAATGATGAAGATTCTTTATCCAACAATCATGAAACTACATACAAGCATACTGACTTTAGTTATGTCATTTTTCCTGAGCATAAATGTCTTTGGAAACGAACCATATTACAAAAATGTCCAATCTAAATATCTAAAAGAGGAGATGCATATTGGCATTGGAGGCGATTTTAATAAGGATTTACCTACAGTGAGTAATACTTTTCTCTTAGAAAAAGAGTTAACTGTTGCCGGCATCAAGGTGTTGGTTTACAAAAATGAAGACACCCAAAACCTTTTGGTATTTACTGAAGGATTCCAACAAAAGTATGGATGGGTAGTTTTACATCATACCGAGTCAGACAAATTGGGAGTAGTAATACAAGAACTTATTCTCAATATATACAATGCATAAACCTAAATAATAATCAAACTTTAATTACCCATCATGAAAAACCTATTTACATTTATCTTGATTAACTTCTTTTTGCTGGTCGTCATCTGCATGTTTTCAACGACAACCAAAACCACTAATGTTACAACCGAAGTATCGAAGGAAAATCAAATTGAAAATGCGAGTGTAAGCACTGAAAACACTTTGGATCAACATCAAATTGAGAGTGAAGAAAAACTGTCGATGAATATCAAAAAGATAGATCTGTAGACGTAGTTGGGATAAAATGAGGGTTGGATTCTTCATTTTTATACTCATCCATCATTTTTTTTACTTAAAGAACCTTATTATCAACAGATAGTTATTGTGAATCAATACATCAATTGATAAAAAATTATATTTTTGCGTGAATTAAAATTTTAAAAACTCAGTAGAGATATACATGGACGCAAAAAGTATTCGCCGCACGTTCCTGGAGTTTTTCCAGAGCAAGCAGCACGCCATCGTTCCTTCGGCACCACTTGTAATTAAAAACGATCCTACGTTGATGTTTACTAACGCAGGTATGAATCAGTTCAAAGATTACTTCTTAGGAAACAAAGCCGCCGAGGACACACGTGTCGCCGATACTCAAAAATGTTTACGTGTATCTGGTAAACACAACGATTTGGAGGAAGTGGGTATTGACACTTACCACCATACAATGTTCGAAATGCTAGGTAACTGGTCTTTCGGAGATTATTTCAAAAAAGAGGCAATTGAGTGGGGTTGGGAACTTCTTACTGAAGTTTACAAGCTACCAAAAGATAGATTATATGTTACAGTATTCGAAGGCGATGAAGGCGACGGTACTGAGCTAGATCAAGAAGCTATTGATATCTGGAAAGGGTTAATCGACGAAGACAGAATTATCCCTGCTAACAAAAAAGATAACTTCTGGGAAATGGGTGAGACAGGTCCTTGTGGTCCTTGTTCTGAAATCCATATTGACCTTCGTAACGACGAGGAAAGAACAAAAGTAGATGGTCTTTCTTTAGTCAATGAAGATCACCCACTAGTGGTAGAGATCTGGAACCTTGTATTTATGCAATTCAACCGTAAAGCGGATGGTTCTTTAGTTTCTCTTCCTAACAAACATATCGATACAGGTATGGGATTCGAACGTTTATGTATGGCGATTCAAAAGAAAGAATCGAACTACGATACAGACGTATTCCAACCAATGATCCAATTCTTGGCTGCTAAGTCGGGTAAAGCGTATGGTGAGGACGAAAAGATAGATATCGCTATCCGTGTGATCTCTGACCACATTCGTGCGATTTCATTTGCTATTGCAGATGGTCAATTACCTTCGAACAACAAAGCAGGTTATGTGATCCGTCGTATTCTTCGTAGAGCGGTACGTTACGGTTATACTTTCTTGGAGTTCAACAAACCATTCATGTATGAGTTGGTGGATATTCTTTCTGACCAATTCGAAGAAACTTTCCCTGAGGTAATTTCTCAAAGAGATTTCATCAAGAAAGTAGTGATGCAAGAGGAGCAAGCTTTCTTAAGAACATTGGAGAAAGGTTTATCTATTCTTCAAAAAGCAATGGACGGTGCATCGGACAAAACGATTGCAGGTAAAGAAGCCTTCACTTTGTACGATACATTCGGTTTCCCTCTTGATTTAACACAATTGATCGCTTCTGAAAATGGATTCACTGTAGATACAGCAGGATTCGATGCAGCTATGAAAGAGCAAAAAGACAGAGCTCGTGCAGCATCAGCTTCAGAAAAAGGCGATTGGATTGATGTAAACGATGGTGACTCAGTAGAATTCTTGGGTTACGATGCATTAGAATCAGACGCTTCTATCTTACGTTACCGTGAAGTAACAGAGAAGAAGAAAACAATTATACAATTAGTACTTGATCAAACTCCTTTCTATGCAGAAAGTGGTGGACAAGTAGGTGATAAAGGTACTTTAGTTTCTGGGGATGAGACGATCGCTATCTTCGATACGAAGAAAGAAAACGATTTGATTATCCACTTCGCTAACAAATTACCTTCTAACCCAGCTGCTCCTGTAATGGCTAAAGTAGATGCTTCGCGTAGATCTCTAACAGAGAACAACCACTCGGCAACTCACTTATTACACGCTGCATTACAAGAAGTATTGGGCGATCACGTAGCTCAAAAAGGTTCATTAGTCAACGAAAAACACTTACGTTTTGACTTCTCACACTTCCAAAAAGTGGAAGCGGAAGAAATCGAAAAGATTGAGAAAATCGTTAACCAAAGAATCCGTCAGAATATCCAATTGAACGAGCAAAGAAACGTTCCTATCGAAGAGGCAAAAGCAATGGGTGCTACTGCATTATTCGGTGAGAAATACGGTGACTTCGTTCGTGTAATCACTTTCGATAGCGATTACTCAGTAGAACTTTGTGGTGGTACACACGTTCCTGCTACAGGTAAAATTGGTTTATTCAAAATTACTGCTGAATCATCAGTTGCTGCAGGTGTACGTCGTATTGAGGCAATTACTGCAGATGCTGCTGAAGAATATGTAGACGAGCAAATCACTTTACTTCAAGAGATCAAAGAGCTATTAAAAGCGAAAGATCCTAAGAAAGCAGTCGCTGACTTAGTAGAAGCAAAAGCAGCTTTATCGAAAGAAGTAGAAACGCTTCGTAATAAAGAGCTTCAAGCAGTGAAAAACGAATTAGCTTCTAAAGCAGTAGCTAAAGACGGTTTCAACTTTATTGCAGCTAAAGTTTCAGTAGCAAATGCTCAAGGATTAAAGCAATTGGCATACGACTTAAAAGCTGTTGTAGAGAATATGTTCTTGATATTAGCCGCAAATGTAGACGGTAAGCCTCAAGTAGCTGTAATGATCGACGAAGAATTAGTGAAATCTAAAGACCTTCACGCTGGTCAAATCGTTAAGGAATTAGCGAAAGAGATCAAAGGTGGCGGAGGTGGACAACCTTTCTTCGCTACTGCAGGTGGTAAAGATATTACAGGCTTGGATGCTGTTGTAGTGAAAGCACAAGAGTTGGTTTAATCGACTTAATTCGAATAGCTTAGGCTGTTCTTAGATATATGAAAACGGTCTATCCCTTTATTGGGGTAGGCCGTTTTTCATTCATGACTGACTTCATAGACTTTAGACTACTGATGACACCAATATAAGTAGCATAAAGTATCAACTATTCTATCGATGTATAAAACTTTAGTCACAAAAATTCTGATTTTTGAAAAATGACTTAACATCTGTATCACGTTCTTCCCATCTTGTTAGATCTTCTGTGAAGACATCTTCTTTATGGTTAGAATACTCAAGACTATAGCATCCTCCTGATGTATGAGTGTAATAATTACTTTCATCGCCACTCATGAAAAGTAAAACTTCATTACCTTCTATTTCGTACGTTCCAGTGAAGTCCCTATAGAAGATATTTTGATCGTTAACTTTACCACCTCTTCTTTCTGCTGTGCCATCTTCTCTAAGTATTAACTTAATTATTTGATGATCATTCCCATCATTCCAATATATTTCATTAATAAAAACTCTTTCATTAGAAAGTTTTAATTGAGGTTGAGGTTCTTCCTTTTTTGATGAACAACCAATTGATAAAATTGACAAAACTAAGATTAGTATCTTTTTCATAACGTATTTTTTTAAGTGATTTACACTATGATAAGAGCATTTCTGAAAAAGAAACCCTATCCTAATATTGATTTTTTTTAAAATTTTTTAGAATAATTTACAAAAACACATATAATCTGATAAAGGTTAGTCTAAACTATTTAATATCATTGGTTTTATGTAGTTAAGTAATTTATTAATGGAAAACACATTACTTATTTCAAATAAAATCAATATTTTCGTACAACATTTTTTAACACACTATAATTAAAGCAGATTTTTTATGACTAAAAAACTAATTAAACTCTTCAGTATTGTTATACTTTTATCCATTTTTTCAGGCTGTACAGAAGAAGAAACAAAACCTAATTCAATCATAGATAATTCAGGAAGTCTAAAAGTTGAGAATATCAATATCACTTATAAAAATGAAGATGCGGGAATTGATGTTGTATTTACCAAAGAAGATAATATTGCCTCCGATATATTAATCGAATTCAAACAAGTAGAAGGTGGGACTTATGGAAGTACAATCAAAGCATCTGATCTAGATGACTACCGAATTCCTGTAGGTAAATACAATGCGTCTTTTAGTAGATTTAACCCTGACGAATATATAGATGATAGTAGAAAATTGCATTTCCTTCCTATCTTCTCAGGTACTTTTGATTTTGAAATTAAACAAGATGAAATTACTTCTATTGATCTTGAAACTTCAGATTCTGAAGGGTATGCAGTTACCTATGATGTACCTCAAGATTTAATCAATACATTTGGATCCTTGGAGTTGCATGTAATGCAAAATATATCAGAACTTAAATTTGACGTAGAAAGGGAAAAGAAAATATTCTTTGCTTCATCAGATGATATCGGAAATACATATAAAGATGGCGGATCTGGATTTGGTGTACATCTTTCTACAGAAATAGATGATAGACCTTACTACTTATCAAAAATTTATATTCAAAGAGAAGGTACAAATCATATACATTTTAGTCTTTCTGATTTTACCAATCCTACTGATGGATTTTCACAAAAACACTCTGTTTTGAATTTTAAGGAGTATGTTTTAGCTAGTGTAAGTTATGATGTTTACGTAAGTAAAGAATTAAATAGCTGGGATAAAAATAATGACCTTTCCGAATTTAAAAATATTAAATTGGATGAAAACGGTAATATTATATTCCTTGCTGTATCGTTTTTAGATAATGAAACAACAGTAGATCAATCTTTACCCAAAAGCATTTTAAACTTCCCAGAACTAGAAACCTTGGTTGTAAACTACAGTTACGGGGTTAAGTTATGGGATGAGATTGGAGATTTGCTTCCTAACCTTACTCATGTGAGTCTTGCCCAAACAAGTGTCACTTTACCCGAGTCATTTTACAAGTTAAATCTCACCTATTTGGACATGGAAAAAGTCCAATTTAATGATGATATAAAAAGTAAAATCCTTGGTTTCAATAATCTTGAATATTTAAGTTTTCAGTATACAGAAACTTTTCCAGATGTGCGTCATATGAAAAATTTAAAGGCACTAAGGTTAGAGGGGCCTTACATTTGGGAAGATGGGGCTGCCCCAATTACTATACCTTCTTGGATCGGCGAATTACAACAATTAGAAGAATTTGGTCTAGAAGATACGAGAATATATGAATTCCCAGTTACTATGAGAGAAATGAAGAACTTAAAGAAAGTGTATCTGTATAGCAACGATATTAAAGAATTCCCTGATTTTATTCAATATTTACCTCAGTTAGAAGAGATTGTTCTATCCGTCAATAAGATTGAAGGTGAATTCCCATTGTATCTTACTGAATTTCAAAATTTGAAATACCTAAACCTTGCCAATAATAAACTTTCAGGTCCACTACCTTTAGAAATCTTAAATATGTCCTCTTTAGAAAAATTAGATATAATCTATAACTATTTTACAGAAGAAGATATCCCTCAAGAATTAAAAAATGGGGATTTCGAATTTCTTTATTTTGGGCAACAAGTGGCTGAATAGTTGGAATTCATAATTTAAAAAGTAGTAACCAAAAAAGCTTTACTCAATTAAACTTTGTTTAAATCATTTTTCGATATATAAAAACGGCCTTTCTCATATTGGGAAAGGCCGTTTTTTATAACTTGAATTCTAATAACAATTAACCAACTGACAAAAAATTATAAATTAATTACAAGTTGGAAAATATGTTCTAAAAGATACTGATTTCGAACATTTACTATTTGATATTGAAGCAGAAATGGTTGTTGAACCTATTTTAGTTGCTTCAATAACAAGAGATGTATTAGTTTGACTAATTATTCTAGCCCCATTTACGTACCAGCGGACAGTTGTGGCATTACTTGCTCCGTTTTAAAGTATATCTACCTTGGGAAAAAGTTCCTGTAAAGGATACACACGGGTTTGAGTTTTCAACGATAGCTGCTGTATTAAAATCTGTACACTCTGAAGGATCATCCGGATTGGGTAATTCATCACCAGGTCCCCCTGGAAGTACTTTTAGATTTGAATGTTCAGTGCTTGTTTCTGGAATTAGTTCCTGTTCATCTGAAGTAATAGTTGAACAACTCATTGAGTAAATAAACAATGAGATAACAATGATGAAGTTTTTCATAGAGATTTAAATTGGTTTTTAAAAAATAGTCAGTCAGTTAATTGAATATCTAAATGTATTATAGAAATTTCTTTTTTGCAAAACTTTTTTAAATACTAGTTTATTCATTATCAATATCTAAAACCAATTAAATAAACATACTTTCATTGAAAATCTCCCCACCTTCGTTGAATTAATTCCCACGTTCTCAAACCCTTTTCTACTTTTGAAACATCACAAAAAATCAAATTGAAATGATAAAAAGATATATAATACTGCTCAATGCCTTTCTGATTCTATTTATTGGTACTTCTTATACATTAAATAGAGGATCAAAAAACAACTTGAAATATCCAATTGTAGGAACGAATCAAACCAAATCATTTGATAATAAAAAGGAAATTGATTTGCCTAAATTAGGAGATAAATTTTATGGCCAAAATGCTAATCACCTTGGAAACAGTCCTCAATATCAAGATAATAATGACGGAACTATTACTGACCTAGTCACGGGATTAATGTGGCAAAAATCTTTAGATCACAATGGGGATGGTAAGATTGATGTTAACGATAAATTATCTTATAAAGACATTATCAAAGAAGTCAATAAGGCAAATACGGGCGGATACAACGATTGGAGATTACCTACTATAAAAGAATTGTATTCTCTCATCATGTTTGATGGTCAGGACCTAAATCCTCAAGCAAATAATTCTGGTAATATAAAACCATTTATCAATACAGATTACTTCGATTTTGCTTATGGTGATGCTTCCGCTGGCGAACGATTAATTGATGTTCAATGTGCAACATCTACAATACACGAAGGAGAATTAACCCTAATATATGGCGTTAATTTCGCCGATGGGCGTATAAAAGGTTATGGTCAAAAATTACATGGAAAAGCCAAAAAATTTAATTACTTCCTTGTTCGAGGTAATGAGGAATACGGAGAAAACGATTTTAAAGACAATAATAACGGTACAATCACCGATGAAAATACTGGATTAATGTGGCAAAAAAATGATGCTGGAGAGGGTATGACTTGGGAAGAAGCTCTTGAGTATGCTGAAGAAAGTGATTTAGGAGGGTATTCTGATTGGCGACTACCTGATGCTAAAGAATTACAAAGCATCGTAGACTATGAAAGAGCCAACCACTCTTCTGGAGCTCCTGCTATTCATCCAATATTTGATATTACCCCTATTAAAAACGAAAAAAATGAGAACGATTACGCTTTCTTTTGGAGTAGTACTACCCACGAAAGACAAGGAAAAAATGGTGGTGGTGCTGCTGTCTATTTTGCTTTTGGAAAGTCATTAGGAAATATGCCAAAACGACCAGAGGGACGTGGACCCAATGGAAAAAATAGGACAATGGGACCTCCTCCTAGAAAAGAGAATAATCAAACCTCTAATCTGCCTGCAAATTGGATAGATATACATGGTCCGGGAAGTCAAAGAAGTGATCCAAAATCGGGTAATCCTTCAAAATTTAAAGACGGAAAGGGGCCACAAGGAGATGCCGTAAGAATTTATAACAGTGTCAGATTAGTCAGAAATATTTAGTCAAGTGAACAGATTGGTTTTAGTTTAAAACAGAAGAAGTCATACAATATTTTGTATGACTTCTCTTATTTATTTCCATGTTTTCAAAAAACTTGTATATAAGTTGAATTGAGTTTGAGATAAAACTTGATGAATATTATTATCCCTTTTCTTTTCTAACTCTTTACATTTTTTCTTTCTATCTTCTTCTTTTAGATCTATGTGTGTGTTTATTGACATATAGAAATTAAAATAAGCTTGCTCAATTTGTTTTTTTTGAGAACTCGATAAGCCAACATTTAAAGATATTGAGTTCATATCTTGTTGTGCCTGATTTCTTGGATTTTGAATAATCACATAAGTATAATCATGATGATGATGCTTACATTCCTTTCCATGGTGATGCTTTTTAGGCTTCTTTTTTTTCTTTTTATGGTGATGACAGTGGTGATTATGTTTACACTTATCATGTCCTTTTTTCTTTCCTTGAGCTTTTACAGAAAAAGCAGTACATATCAACAAGAAAAGAACAAAAAGTATTTTTCTCATAAGTAAATGAATCTGTTAAATAGATATACAAAGGGAAACCCCTAAAGTATTAGTTTATCATTTACTTAAACATCAAAAAGCCCTCCTTAAATGATTATTCACTATAAATCAAAGTGTTTAGCTTGTCTCATTTTTCCACCCCCACCTTCCTCAACTCATTATTTCCATAAAATGTAGGGAAATACATCAACTCCGCCTTGGCCGGATTTAGGTGATATTCCCCCGAATATCTTGGGTTCAATTCGATTTTAAAAGTGTATTTCCCCTTTGGCATTTTCTTACAAAAAATCGCCGTTTCATTCTTAAAATATTCTCTGTGTACTTCCACCCCATAATACGATTGTCTTTTGGAAGCATAAGAACAACCTGCAGGTATCGGCACATTGATCATCACATAATCCGATTCTTTTTTCACCTCTACTTCTGCAATTAGTGTCACGTTTTTACCTGCTTCTAACCTATCATTTTCGATGCCTTCAAAATGAGTATTGATGATAAAACCATCGGCTCTTCTCTCAGGATTTTCATCCCAATAATATTGATAGGAACTAAAATACACAGGAAATGCTCCTTCCTTCTCAATAGTTATTTGATGTACATTTTCTAGCGTCTTTTCGTAAGGGAATTCCGATACTGTTTCCTGAATATCTCCAGATAGTACCAATTTCGATGGTTGTTCTTTTCCATTAACATCCAACAAATCAGGTAAGATCGTTTCTACCACATTTGAAGATGAGTACGTATTACCCCAACTTCCTTCCGATCGTTTTTCTAAAAGATAATTTCTCATCTTTTTCAATTCAGAAGAGTGGTCATTTATCGAGTCTAATTTTAATATTTGATACACCAACAACGTATTCTGCACATCATTATTTACAATTGGGTTTCTCCACTTATAATGATATTGCTTTATGGTATCCGAGTAAAAGTAATTACCAAAAATAGTCTCTTGCTTAAATGCGGCCACCGTATCCATTGAGTAAGATAAGTTATTCTGAGTTTGTACCTTCATCAATTTCAATTTCTGATAAAGATCTAGTTTTCCCATCTTATAGATTTCATCAATCCACTTTTGATAATCGACTTTTGCATTTAACAACGATAACGTTTCAATAAGTGTAATTCGTTGATGTTTCGATTTAGATACTGCCAATCGATAGACTAAATCATCAGTGATGACCTCTTTATCTATTTCGACCTTAAAACCTAAACGTTCGGCCTCCAGTAATGCCTCAAGTACATGTTGAGTAATCCATTGACTACTTTCTGAATTAGGCCACCATCCCCATCTGTATTTCTTATCTGCTCTTTCTACTATCTTTTTGATGATTCTTTTAATATCTCCCTCTTTTTTATACTTCTTCCCTTTAAACTTAGCGATCCTCATCTGTGCCAAATGTGCTTTGAGTTTTGACGCCAACTGCTCATTACATAAGTATCGATAGGAAATTAAAGAGCGGACTTCATCTTCCACTATATTTAAATAATCTGAGGTAGCATACAATTGGACTTTGCTCTCATTGTCATCAAATGATAATTGAATAGTGGTGTCTCTATCCAAAACAGAGAAAGTACCCTTGGCTTTTTCCAGACCTATTGGGAAAACAGGAATACTGCGCTTTTCACCATCAAAATAACCCGATGAAGTATTGATTGTATATTTTAAATGAAGAGAATCAGCTTTAGATGTCACCGATACCGTATCGATATGAATGTCTTTAATCTCCATTTCTTTTTGAATGATTTTTTGATCATCCATAGAGAAATCAACCGATACATTAACAGTAGAAGGAGAATAGTTTAATGTTTTACCTAAAACCATTGCCGTATCCCCTGCCACTAAGAATCTAGGTAAGTTCAATTGCGTCATTAACGGTTTATACGATTTTATAGCACTTGATGCCTGACCGGTTTGCTTTTTATTATTCATGGCCAAGTAGTGCGTATCCCATTTCGTGATATCATCAGGGAAAACTACCTCAAACTTTACTTTTCCATCTTTATCAGTGGTTAATTGAGGTTGCCAGAAAGCATTATCACTAAAGTTATCTCTAAGGGAATTTGTCGCTTCGCTGTGAACGATTAACTGATCTTCGGCTTTCTTTTCCTCTAACTTTAAGCCCATTTTTGCAACTTTTTCATCAGACATACTAATAATCATCACTCCATTTGCAGCACGACTACCATATATACCTGAAGCCGCTTCAGGGTTTAGGACCTCCATAGAAGATATATATTCTTTATTTATGTTTGCTAAATCACCGGTATATACTTTACCATTAATGATAACCAATGGTTCTCCAGATTCAATTGTTGAAGACGCACCTCGAATAGTTACCACAGGACTACTTCCCGGAGTCCCCTTCACGCTTACTCCAGCTATTTGTCCTTGTAATGCCTGAGAAGTAACTGATGCTACAGATGCGGTAGCGTAACTCTTTCTTGTGGTTCCATAACCTATCACGATTACCTCTTCTAATTGTTCTACATCTGACTCCAAGAGCACATCTATTAAAGACCTCCCGCTAAGTTCAAATTCTTCAAAAAGATACCCTATGTATTTAAATTCTAAGATACCGGTATAAGGTGTTTTTAATTCGTAGTAACCATCAAAATTAGTCACTGTTCCATAAGTTGTTCCTTGTACCAATACACTTACCCCAGGTAAAGGTTCGTTAGAATTTTTATCTAAAACATAACCCGAAACCACTTTCCCTTCTCCATTATAACTATATTCGCGTTGGTAACTCTGCGTAATATTTTGAAGATTTTTTTGCTTTGAATAATGATTATTAAAAGGATTAAAAATAATGTCCTCAATTATTTTACTTACCTCTTTACTGAAATTGTCTTTCTTAAATTCTCTAGGAAAATCAAAAGAGTAATAAATAATACCATCTTTTTTAACCCAAACTTCGTCTTCGATATGGTATTTTTCTCCATTGAAAAATAAAATCAATTTATAGCTTCCTTCTTCAAGGTTACGTATCGAATACTCTTTTTTACCTCCCTGATACACCCTTATAAAATTGATGTCGTCATTTTTCATCATGACTACATTCAATAGTAAATCATTCTTTCTCTTTCCGTAGGTTTCCAGTTTAAAATTGAGTGTACCTTTACCTTCTTCTGTACTACTAGGATTGCGATATGTTGGGATTTTAATTTTCGAAAGTGCAACCTCATGTTCCCACATTTTTTTGATTTTCTCCAAGGTATATACCTCATCATCTAATTGAAAATCCCAATTATCTATGCCAAAATCATATCGATTCACTTCTCTCATTTTGAGAAGTTGTTTACCAAACTCAAATTCAAATTGATAATCTTGATTAAAATGAGTTTCATATTCATTGATGAGATTAAACTTGTAATCACCTAATACAGGACCCGTAGTATATCTTTTAGTTCTATATTTTTCCAAAGATGTTCCCAATAAATGTAGCTCATCATAATTCTCAATAAAAGCATATTTACCATTAAAGGTATTTCTAAAAGAGAATAGATATCTCTTTAAATTATTCTCTTCTGAAGTCGTTGGAAAGGTTAACTTTTCCCTCACTTGAATACGCTCATTTCCATGTTCATTTGCCGCACTGATAATCGTTTTCTTTCCTTTTTCGAAATAAACCGAATCAATGTGTATTTCTTGTCTTTCTGTTCTGATTCTAAGATTGTGTTTTCCAGGACTCACTGAAATGGAATAGGGCTTGGCAACACTCGTGAAAGAAAAATAAGCAGGTTTACCATCTACATACACCACTTTGATAGGTTCTACTTTTCCATTATTTATGATGAAAGGAGCAAACTGAGTCACACTATCTTCCACTGGATAGGAAGTATAATACATACTGTCGGATGGATAAAGAAATTGATAGTATTCGATAGAATCTAAACCCGCCAAAGCATTCCAAGTGGAGTAATCTAATATTAATGAGCGATTATTAGTTTCTATATCATTCACAGAAAAATTATTGATCAATTTTTTATCCTTTTTCCTTTTTGATAAATCATTTAACTCAGGTGCTTGTGCATCGAACTTATTCGTTAAAGAATAAGCCGTAACATCTACATTCTTTACAGGTTTCCCTTTATAATCTGTCACCAACACTTCTATTTCTGCTTTCTGACCAGGGTAAATTAATGATGGTTCCTTTACTTCTACATTTAGTTTTTTCTCTGCAATAGGGATAAGATAGGTTTCAGTTTTCATTTCTCCTCCCCACAAATAATTCAGCATGATGTAGTAGTTCTGGAGATGAGCAGCCTTTTTCGCATAGTTTAGACTATCCGAATATCCCTCTGCCTTTTTATTATTCTTCTTATATATGTGATAATCGAAGGTTAATTTTCTAGGGTTATCGATTTGTATAAAAACGGAATCTGCTGTTCTATGCGTATAACAAGACAACATTGCGGACTCTTGGTATAATCTTAAATCTTTAGAAAGGCTATCATTCTTTACCTTATAATCTGAAAAATAAGGAGACACTGCTGTAGCAAATGGCAATTCTCCTTCAAAAATAGAGGTGTGATTTCCGAAGTTATCATAAGCTGTTATTTCTACTTTCTCTGCTTTTGATTTCCCGTTCTCAAAATAGTCAAAATGAATAGAATCTGCCTGAAGTGATATATCAAAATATTGTTCTTTTGAGAAGTAATGAAAGTCTCTTTTCTCAATGATGTTTTCATTATCGGAAGTAAACATTTTCACTTTGACCGTATACTTCATATTCACATTCTCAAATAAACTATCTGGAATGATCACCTCTGTTTCCCCTTGAGGCTTAAGATCTTTTTTTATGGATGTAATTTTATTTTTGATAAAGATAGAGTCATCAAAATAATTCAACACATTACGACTAATTACATCAATTTCCACTCTCGCATCCATCAGCTGCAAATCGTTCTCATCAGTCCCTTTGATGTACATTTTCAGATCTTCTCCTTTGTACTGTTTATCTGAATCTGTTCGAACATGTAGTTTATTTTTTCCTAACTCATAGTCCTCAAAATAGAAATATGTCGACAGAAACTCATCTTCATATTCCGTTTCAAGCGATAGCGTATATCGTTTATCTAAAGTGAGGTTTAAAGAATCGAGAGGAAATTCAAAGCTATATCCGCCTTTTACATATGGAACAATCATTTTCACGGGCTTTTTATTCGATGAACGATAACCATATCCATCTCTAATAAAAAGATGTACATTTCCTTTAATTGGTTTTCCTTTTTTATTCGTAATAAAGGCCTTGAGTTTTAAAGTATCTCCTGGCTTGTACTTTGGTTGACTTAATGTAAAATAACCGTGATATTTTTTACTATAATAACTTCCTCCATTACAGTAATAGTCATCGAATATGCAGGCGACCCTCTCGAAGGTTCGTATCGAAAAGTATTTTATTCTACTTATGGTACCATATGTTCCTCGTCTGAAAATAGATTTCACCCCATCAATGGGAATATGTATGATAAAATTGATAGGGATTGTGACATATTTTAAAGGCGAACGGAACAGAACATTATTACCCCCCCTTCTAAACCTAGAGTACTTGATATCTTTCTCTAGATTTCTATAAGTAGTAAACCCTTTATAGGTCACTTCTAATACCCCCTTTTTATCCGATTTTTTATCAACAAATGCTTTCAGTTTTTTATTAAAATGAAGTTTTCTATTTTTCACTTTCACTTCTGCATCTGTGACCAATTCACCGTTAATATCAAATAGCTGAACAATAAGATCCGTACTGTTTTGTACTATAAATACATCAAGATTTTCTACAGTGACCACGCTCGATTCTAATTCTCCACCTTTCGCAAAAGCATACAGATAATGAGCTTCAGGTAGGTTTTTAGCATAATATCCATCGGTGGCAAAGGAGTCGACTAGGGTATGAAAATAGGTAGAATCAATTTCAGACAATCCTTCTTTATAGATTGTTTTCGCTTCCTCTTGGGAAAGCTGAAAAACATAGGTATGTACACTTGTTTGTCTGCTATCTACAAGTTCTTGCCCCCATGTAGATTGACAAAAAATAAAAAAAGAGAATATAAAAAATAATCTTCTGATGATTAAAAAATTTGATTTCATAAGTTAGTTTGCTTTTTGAGAGTAAGCTTGTTTGTTACCTTGTATTACAATTTATAAACTTATATTTTCTATTCAAAAGAATTCATAAATACTATGCTTTCAATAGATTATAATTCAAATATAAACCCTCAAAAAAACACCTTGTACCCCCTCTTAGAAATTAAAGTGTAATAATTACGTATTATTGTAGTAATATTGAAAACGACTTTATTTCCAATTTAAATTATCACCAATTATTATTAAAAAATGATGAATTATTACCACAATGTATGAAATGAATAAACACTATTACTACGACTAAAAATTTCTAAATAGCATTCTGCGGTAATCATCATTCACTTAAATATTTGATAAGAATACGACACTTTTTTGCTACTTATTTTTCTATTCTACTAAATAAAGCAACTGCATTTAAGGCTAGGAACTTCTTATCACCACTATTAATAATAATTGATGATGGAACGTCTATTAACTAAAAGCTTTCACATAAAAAGGATCTTACTTTTTGTGTTGATTAGCTACTTCACACACGCTCATGTAATGGCCCAGTACAATGGTGAAATGGGCCCAACAATGACCACCCAAACCTGGCCTGCAGGTACTTTCTTAGCACACTTCCCTGAAGGGGATAGAATCAACACCTATCACAGAAACTATTTAATGATTGCCGGACAGGCCGGTACTGGAATTTGGGATGTCTCTAGTCCAACTACTCCTAAAAGAATACAATTCGATGAAAGAGCCAACAACGGTCACCGATGGTGGAAAATTAACGATTTGTATTGGAGAGAATATTCGGTACCACAAACCGATGGTACTGGATATAAATATTTAGACATGTCGAACATGTTAGACCTAAAGCCTGTAACTACTTCAGACGTTTTATACACTGTTGAATCTGGCAATCCTCATTACGACAAACTAGAAACTTTTCCTCATACGATCGATGGTAACCGAATCTATGATATGAGATCGGGGGAGTTCCTCGGTACAATGCCTGAAGCCATTGCAAAACCAGATATCGTGATGCGTATAGGTAATTACGTTTTCTATATCCCACAAACTGGTGCCATGAGTGTTTACGATTTTGGAGATCCAACAAACGTAAAATTCCTAGGCTCTTTTGGAGGTGATATTCCCCACGAACAATACAGTACTGGTATACAAGTATGGCGAAATAATATTATATACATGAGTGGTAACGAAGCTGTAAATAGTATGGTTGGTTTTGATATCTCAGACCCAACCAACGTAAAACATGCATTCGATTTATCATCAGACGAAATAACACTTGGACGCTATATGATGTTCCAAGATGAATACGGATTTTCTGGGAGATTTGACCGTGGGGTGAAATTCAATTTCGAAACTATGAAAGTAGAACTTGAGTTCACCCCAGCCTCAGACGACGAGGTGCTACAGTTTATCGATAACCAATGGATGCCACTCGGACATATATTGGTGGCTAGTGGAGATGGTAAAACCACCATATTTTGTCACCAAGATGGTTTGGATACTAAACCTCCTACAGTTGGTTTTCAATTCCCTGCCGCAGGTGCAACCAATTTACCTGTGACCAGTACTTTGGGTTTCGTTATCAACGAGACTTTACAAGATATTACGCTAACTGACAAAACAATTCAAGTTAGCCCTCTTGGGGGAGCTCCTATTGCAGGAGATGTGACGTCTACATCCTATAATGTCGTTAATTATGCTCCAAGAGAGGCTTTACTTCCTAACACAACCTATGAGGTAAAATTTGTAGAAGGCGGTATCAAAGATGCTGTGGGTAATGGAATGGAAGAATACATTTTTTACTTCACAACTGGCGGAGATGCATCAAATAAATCTCCTGAAATATCTGCAATCGATATGGATATAGCTTCTCCTTTCCTTGCAGGTAATAAGGTGAATTTTACGGCTGCTGCTTCAGATTTTGAAAATCAGACCATGTCTTATAGATGGGATTTTGGCGATGGTTCACCTCAGACAGCTTGGGGAAGTGAAGCGGTAAGTCATACTTATGCATCAGCAGGAAACTACATTGTTCAAGTGCAAGTATCTGATAATAATGGTGGTTTTTCTGTAAAATCACTTCATGTAAATGTAATTGCCGATGTACCTCTTGAGTTTCCAACACAATCGTCTCCTATTCTAGTTGATGAACTAAAAAGAAACGTTTGGGTGGTTAATCCAGATAATAATTCTGTCAGTATTCTTGATGCTGATTTAATGACTTTTGTGAAAGAACTACCCGTATCAACAGATCCTGTAAGCATTGCAATGGACGGCAACCGCAAAATTTGGGTGACTTGCCGCGATAACGACAAAGTTTATGTGATCGATGCCGATACAGAAGTGGTCGATCAGGTAATTAGTTTACCAAGAGGAACATCGCCTTTTGGTGTAGTGTTTAACTCAGATGGTTCTAGAGGTTTTATTGCCGGATATGGTAGCGATAAGGTGATCGAATTATCCACCGTAGATTACTCGATGACGCAAAGCATAGCAGTAGGACCCACTCCAAAAGCAATGGCAATAGATCCGACTACCAATACACTTTATGTAACTCAGTTTATCTCTCCTCAAGACCAAGGAAAAGTGTGGGAGATCGATTTAACCACCTTTACACTAAATACGGATATTGTTTTACCTATTGATGATTTTTCTATCGATAACGGCAATCAAGGTAGAGGTATTCCTAATTATATCTCTGGTATTAGTATTCACCCTAATGGAGGGAATGCATGGACTGTTGGTAAAAAAGACAATGTACTTAGAGGAGGAATGAGAGATGGAAAACCACTTACTTTCGATAACTCAGTAAGAACCGCTATTTCTCATTTAGATCTTGGTTTATCATCAGAAATTCTTGGCGATCGATTGGATATCGATAATCATGGGCAGCCTTCATCGGTTATACATACACCTAATGGAAATTATGTCTTGGTGACAATGCAAGGCAATAATCATGTAGTAGTAATTGATCCTAAAAAGGGATTGGAATTACTACAAAAGGATGTTGGGCTTGCACCTCAAGGGATGGTATTTGATAAAGTCACTAACAAACTATTCGTCAAAAACTTTATGGATAGAACCGTTTCTGTCTTCGATGCCGATGCTATGGTAAAGAACGGTAATCTTCAATTAGAAGAATTGGCAACAATCTCTACAGTGACCACCGAATTACTTACTGCTCAGGTGCTAAAAGGAAAACAGATTTTCTACGATGCTTCCAATCAGAAAATGGGTAGCGATGGCTATATGAGCTGTGCTTCTTGTCATAACGACGGTGCGGAAGATGGTAGAGTTTGGGATTTTTCTGATCGTGGTGAAGGCCTTAGAAATACAATCACTTTGAAAGGTAGGGCAGGTACTGCACACGGTCCTGTTCACTGGTCGGCTAACTTCGATGAAATTCATGATTTTGAAAACGATATCAGAAATAATTTCAACGGACAAGGATTTATGACGGATGCAGATTTCCATGCTAAAACCAATGCACTCACTTTAGGAACTCCAAAAGCTGGCCTTTCTCAAGATCTTGATGCATTAGTAGCTTACATTGAATCGTTGGATGGTTTTGCTTCTAGCCCTTACAAAGAAGAAGATGGAACACTAACCGCAGATGGACTTGCAGGACAACAGATCTTCCAACAATTAAAATGTGCTAGCTGTCATGGTGGAGATCATTTTACAGATAGTAATTTAGGCATTCGACACGATGTCGGTACTCAAAATGCCAATAGCGGAAACCGATTAGGAAAAGATTTATTGGGTATAGATACTCCCACCTTAAGAGGCGTTTGGAACACTGCTCCTTATTTACACGACGGTTCGGCACTTACTTTAGAAGATGTTTTCCGCTCGAAAAACCAGACGGATGGACACGGAGCGACTTCTACTTTAAGTCCTAAAGAGATGGACCAACTGATCAGTTATTTAAAACAAATTGATGGAACAGAAACAACCTCTGATTTGCCAGAAGTTTCTCAAATTGTTTCTCCTGCTAATGGGCAAGTAATTGATAAAAACAAAGAGATTCCATTAGAAATAAGTAGTGCTTTACCTGACATCACTAAAGTAGAATATTATGTTGATGGAGAGTTAGTAAGTATAATAGAAACAGCCCCTTTTGTGGGAGCATGGACTCCTGTAGTATGGAAAAACTACAAACTCAATGCTCGTATTTTCTATGATAATGGAAAAACCTCATCACTTACTCCGGAAATTGAAACTACCTATAAAGGTGTGATAGATGTGATGTTTATTGTTGGAGATAAAAACCTATCGTCAGACGATTTACTTATCAAAAATAGAATTCAGCAACAGTTTGGTTTTAATGTTCATGTTTTTGATGATAACGATGTTTCTGGACCAACAATGACCAATGCCTATGATCTCATTTTAGTTTCATCAACAGTAGAGCCAAGTATCATTGGACAAAATATAGAAAGAACAATTATTCCTGTGATGACTTGGGATCCATTCATGTACAATAAACTTGGATTGGCCGATGGAGATCTCGACTTAGGTTATGGATTTACCTCCAACGGTCATGCAAAAGCAAGTATTACGAATTCACTTCACCCAATTGTAAGCGGTATTTCGACCGCAGATTCTGTAGAACTATATAGTGTGGTACAATTCTTACCCTTTGCCAATGTTTCAGTAGAAGCAACGGTAATATTAGAAGCAGAGGGTCAACCAATATTATTTGGATATGATCAAGGAAGTGGAATCGCTTCTTCGAGAAGGTTGGCCTTCCCGCTTCGGGATCAGTTTATGCACCTTTTCTCAGAAGATGGATGGAAAATGTTTGACGCAGCTGTTATTTGGACATTGCATGGTGGAGATGCTGACACTCCTGTTAAACAACTACCCGATGTTTATTTCACATCGCCAACAGACAACGAATTGGTCAATGCTCCTTTAAAAATCTTCTTCGAAACAGAAAATTGGTCCTTACCTTCGACAGAATATAAACTCCGATTTAAAATTGATGGTAGTGATCGCGGTTTAATTACAGAAGATAGCGTATTTCAAGACAATTCGGCCTTATCTGAAGGTCCTCATTTACTTACTTTCTTAATGGAAAGAAGTGATAATTCAGCTACAGACATTACCGATTCTATCTGGGTGAATGTCACGAATGATCCATTGCCAGCAGGACCTACTGCTATATTTAACTCACCTTCCAACGGTGGGTATGTTGGACCAGATTTCGACATCAGATTCTCTCTCTATAAATTTGATATTGCCCCTGACGGACCACATGTCGATTTATATATTGATGATGTCTACCATTCATCACATTATACATTGGCATCTATTCCTATTACTGCACTTTCAGGGGGAGAGCATATCTTAAAATTGATATTGGTAAATGCCGATGGTACCAATCATGGCTTAGAAGCAAGCATCACTATTACTGTCGATCCTTTATTTGCCAATATGCCTCAAACACCTTTCAGCATTCAATACAGAGATAATTCTGCAGGTGTACTTACGCAGGAACTAAAACCAGTACTTAGAATCCATAACGATTCTGCTGATGCTGTTCTTCTGGATGATTTTACAATCAGATATTGGTTCTCGAACGAAGATGTCGCACCAATGAGTTTTGGTACAGATTACAGTAGTGTAAAAGGTGTGAATGGAACTTTCTCCACTTATCAAGGTGAACAATTCGTGGAACTTGGTTTTGCTTCTTCGGGAATGTTGAATGCCAAATCGAATACCGGTGAGATACAATTGAGAATGCATCAATCGGGATATCAAATGAACGATCAGAGCAATGATTTCTCGTTTAATGCAGCTCAGACAAGCTTTGGCCCTAATGTAAAAATCACTTTATACAGAAAAGGAGAATTGGTGTGGGGTATTGAGCCAGTGAATGTCAATCAACCACCTAAAATACAATTAGCCACTTCGGCTACAGAAGGAAAAAGTCCTTTAATTGTCGATTTCGATGCAAGTGCTTCTTCAGATCCTGAAGGTACCTCTATAACGTATTTATGGGATTTCGGTGGAGGAATTACTAGTACTGATAGTATCACATCTTATACCTTCACAACAGTAGGAACCCAAAGCGTGACATTAACTGTTACCGATGCCGATGGCCTATCGACCAAAGAAGTAATTGATATTAATGTATTGCCGGATCAGGTACCTCCAATAGCTAAAATAGTAACTGACGTAAGCAGTGGAGAAGCTCCTTTGGTAGTCTCTTTCGATGGATCAACATCAAATGATATGGATGGAGTGATTGCTTCTTATTTATGGGAAATTGATGGCACAACAGCAACGACTGCACTCACGAATTATACTTTCACTCAAGTTGGAGATCAAAAAGTATATTTAACAGTCACTGATGATAGCGGGTTAACATCAACGGATTCTATTACTATCTCTGTACAAGGAGCGAATCAATTACCGACAGCAGCATTTACTTCTTCTGTTACTTCAGGCTTTGCTCCTTTGACAATCGATTTTGATGCGAGCACCTCTTCGGATCCAGATAATGATCCTTTGACTTACACTTGGGATTTTGGTGGAGATGCTCCTGCAACAGGAGTCACAGCTTCTGCCACTTTCGGTGTGGGTGTACATGAGGTCACTTTAACCGTAGAAGATGGTCGAGGCGGAAATGCAAGTATTTTACAAACCATTACGGTAGATGCTAATCCAAATGCTCCAAGTTGTGCTTTCGGAACTCCTTCGGCAACAGCAATTCCTGATTTGTCGAACGTGACCTACAAACATATCTATGTACTTGGAAATGATTCCTGGAATCTAGATCAGGTAAAAGATGCAACTATTAACTGGAGTTTAGCGAATAATGGATTATGGCAATTCTCTCTTAATACAAGCAATGGAGTACCAAGTTGGTGGGTTGATCTAACGTCTAGTATCACCCATACTTTGGCGGATGCACAGCCAACACTTACGTTTACTTCTTCAGGAATACCAGAAATGGACGGTACTTATTATGCTACTATGGAAGGCAATGATTTCGTATTGGTGGAAATCACTGGTAAACAAACCTTGTATTTCACGAATAGTGCAACTGCACCTAGTTGTGGAAATACTGCAAATGCCAGAAAACGTGCGACTCTAAACTTAGAAGAAGAATTGAACTTGAAAGTCTATCCTAACCCATTCTCGACATCAATTTATATCGAAGCGATTGAAGGTTTAGAAGAAATATGGATTTACGATTTAGTTGGAGTGCTTAAAAAACATATTCTTTTGGAATCAGATCAAAAAGGTCTGATTGAATTGGAAAATAAATGGGCCAATGGATTATACATCATAAGGATGAAAGTCGATGGTCAGTTTATAGATAAGAAAATTATCAAACACCAATAACTAACTACAAAGGGAATCAGATTAATTTCTGATTCCCTTTATTTATACGCTCCACTCGTAAAAGTTTGACTCGGTATTTAATGTAAATCCTGCTCTTGGATAAAGTTGGTTGCCTATATTATTCGTTTTTTCTGTTTCCAACATCACAGCACAGGCACCCGATTCTACTGCCAATTCTTTTCCTTTATCAAGAAGCTGAAGTGAAATTCCTTTTCCTCTAAATTTTGGATCAACATAAAGATCATTCAATAACCATAATTTTTTCATTCTAGTAGAAGAAAATAGAGGATACAATTGAGTAAAGCCTGTTAATACACCTTCTTGTTCGTCTACATAAATTATACTATCGTTTAATTCTAAACGCTCTTTTAAAAAAATTCTTGCTGAATTGATGTCCGATTCTTTTCTATAAAATACTCTGTATCCATCAAAAAGAGTGGTTACTTGTTCTAGGTCTTGAAGAGTTGCCTGTCTAGTCATTTTCTTAAAAGTTTATTTGATGAAAAATAGTTGAAAAAAAACACCCAACTGACGAATCAATTGAGTGTTATAAAAATAAGGATATTTTATCTTCAATACCGAAAACTAGAATAAATCTTCGATAGATAAGTAACGCTCACCAGTATCATAGTTAAATGATAACACTTTGCTTCCTTTTGGAATCTCAGGTAATTTTTTCTCGATCGCAGCTAAAGAAGCACCTGTAGAAATACCTCCTAAGAAACCTTCTTTTAAGGCAAACTCAGCAGCCAATTGTTTCGCTCTATCGTTATTTACTCCGATAGCACCGTCAAGTAATTCCACATCAAGGTTACCTGGAATGAAACCTGGTCCGATACCTTGTAATGGGTGAGGTCCTGGGCTTCCGCCACCAATCACAGCACTACCTTCTGGCTCAACTGCAAAAACTTTTAGTTCAGGCCAGAATTTTTTCAATACTTTAGCCACACCTGTAATGTGTCCACCTGTACCTACACCTGTAATTAGATAATCTACACCATCAGGGAAATCGGCTAAAATCTCTTGAGCTGTCGTTTCTTCGTGAACAGCTACATTGGCTGGATTGTCAAACTGAGATGGAATCCAAGCATTATCACTTGCTTCCAATAATTCTTGTGCTTTGGCAATTGCTCCTTTCATACCACCTTCTTTAGGTGTTAGTACTAATTTTGCACCATAAGCCGCCATCAACTTTCTTCTTTCGATACTCATCGATTCTGGCATCACCAAAGTAAGTGAATACCCTTTTACAGCAGCTACCATAGCCAAACCAATACCTGTGTTACCAGAAGTAGGTTCAATTATGGATGTATCTTTATTGATCACACCATCTTTTTCCGCTTGGTTAATCATCGATAAAGCAATTCTATCTTTGATACTTCCACCAGGATTAAATTTCTCCGCTTTCATATAAACTTCATGATCGCTTCCGAAAAGTTGGTTGATACAAATGATGGGTGTTCCTCCAATACTATCTAGGACGTTGTTATAAATCATTGTTGTTAGATTTTGGTTACCAAATATATTATTTCAATTTACTACATAAATATGGATTCAAAAAAGGCAACCGAAAGTAATTCAGTTGCCTAATGCAGAAAATTATCACTCGACTATAGTACTTCTACTACACTATCTAGTTCCAGTCTAGATTTAGCTGTTTTAGCAGGTTGGTTACCATCTTCTTCATCACGGTATCCAATCATTACCGCTACTAATGGTTGATAACCATCTAAACCTAAAATTTCTTTGTATTTATCGTTTTCGATGCCTTCCATAGGTGTTGAATCGATATTCATCGAAGCAATAGCAGAAAGGAAATAACCTATAGCAAGATACACTTGTTCAGACATCCAATTTTGTACTTTCTCATCACCTTGTGGTTTTAAGAAATTATTGTAGTACCAAACTGCACCCTCCGCTAAATATGATTCCATATTTTCTTCGAATTTAGCTGCACTTTCAACTACACTGAAAACCACTACATGACTACCTTCAACTAATTTTTCTTCATTGAAATATGAAGCTTTTCCTAATTTTTCTTTCAATTCTTGGTTACCCACAATCGTAAATTTCCAAGGCTGAGAGTTAATTGAAGAGGGGCTGTATTGTAAAATCTCTTTAATTCTTTCGATATCTGCTTCACTTACTTTTTTAGAAGCATCATATTTTTTTGTTGTGTATCTTGATTTAGCGATGTCAATAAATTCCATAATTGTATTTTTTTATTTGATGATTGATTCAACGGCAATGAGTTTTATTTGTTTAAACAAATCATCAGGATTAAACTTTATTCACTTTATCATCAAAAGTTTTACATTAATAATTAATGTTACTATACTTTTGATAGTTACAAACATAAGTACCGTTGAAATAAGAATCAATAACGGACAAAAAGGTTAGTTTAAATATTAACTTTTGTTTTAATTGAGTAAATTCAAACATCATTAAATAAAGTAACTATACTTTTGTTAGTTTCGTATATTTATATAATTATTGAGTATTAGAAGTACGAATCCTTCTGTTTATAAAAAACGTAGTATCATGAAATTTAAAGTAGACGATAAAGAATATCCTTGCTGTACAAGCCTAACCATGAAATATATTGGAGGTAAATGGAAGACAGTTATTCTCATTCATCTTAAAACACAACCTCATCGCTATAACGAATTAAAAAAAATTATATCGACTATTAGTGAGCGAACATTAAGTCTACAATTGAAACAATTGGAAGAAGACGGTCTTATTAATAGAAAAGTTTTAGCTACAGATAAACCACCATTAAAAGTAGAATATTCATTAACTGATTTTGGAAAGACTTTAATTCCATTATTGGATGCTATTTCATCTTGGGGTGAACAAGCAGCAAGTCTGGACGATAAAGTTGAAGTTATTGGATAATCAAAAAAACAGTCACTAAAAAGTGACTGTTTTTTTTCTGACTGATCTACGATAAGTTAATATTTCTCTCTTACTGCTGTTAATTGATATGGGTCGGTTATTAAACAAACTACTAGTTATCTTACTAAAGATATATATTTTGATCTATAGGCATAAGCTAAATAAATTACCATACCTAAGAATACTGTCGCACCACCAATACCTGCTGGATCCAATGTCGCATGGAAAAGAAAAGCGTTAAATCCAATTGCACCTAATACAATTAGAGTGATAGGTACTTGCTTCTTTATTGCTAACATTATACCTCCTACAAGTTCTAGTACACCTGCGATAGGTAATATTCCCATCATCATTAGTGAACCAAATACTTGTGCTACTTGATCGTTTGCAGGGGGCATTGGAATAAATTGAGCAAATTTGTTCGCTCCAAAAACAATCATCATTAAAGCTAATAAATAGCGAACGGCCATTGTTGCTTTTGATTCTTCAAATGTTTTCTCTTCTGAATTGGTTATTGCTTGAGTTGACATAATATTAATTGTTTTATCTTTATTTGTTGAAACAAATTTATTCAATTTACACCATCATAACAAGGATTAAACAATATTTGTTTAAACAACTCATGTAAAAGAACGAAAATAACATTCTAAAATACTCATAGTCAGTTGATTACATTTAATATATATTTGTTTTTATGAGAGGTAAGAGGTAAGGTAATTTAAATTGTTGGGATAACTTAATCAAACATTGGTCTTATTATTCTGAGGCAGTGAAACCACTCGTTTCTATGAACTATTAGCTTTAGCTATTAGAAGTAGATATGAAAAACATAAATTTAAAAAAAATACAAGAAACTAAATATCAGTTATTTATGAAATAATTTCATTTTTTTTCATCAAAGAATAGGGGTAACTAAATAGTGGAGGGTCATTACTATGAAAAGCGGTAAAGGCGTCTATCGCAATTCAAAATATGATTCAGAAAAAAAAGAAATTAATATAAATATGAAAAAGTTATCCTTATATATCGTTTTATTCATCCTTGGTTTAACTACAACTTTTGCACAAAACGATTCGACTAAAACAAATCAGTTTACTGGACAAGTTTCTTTCTTGTATCCTTTAGGTACAAATGGTACAAATACTGATCAAGTAAACGATTTATCTTTTAATATTTTATGGGGCGTTAACGGTGGAGTTAAACATTTTGAATTAGGTGGTATTGCCAACGTAAATAAAGGAGATGTTAGAGGTTTCCAAATGGCAGGTATTACAAACGTCGCTGCAGGAGAAAATAAAGGCTTTATTGTTTCTGGTATTACCAACTATGCTAACAAGGGGTTAGACGGAATGCAGATGGCAGGTATCAATAACTTTGCGAGAGAAGATGTGAGTGGTGCTCAAATTTCTGGTATTTCGAATGTGGCTAATAAAGATATGGATGGTGCTCAAATTGGTTTAACCAATACAACAAGAGGTAAAGCTACAGGTATGCAATTAGGTTTAATCAACTTTACAGATTCGTTAGTAGGTACTCAAATTGGTTTAATCAACGTGGTTTCATCAGGTGCTGAGGGTACGCCAATTGGTTTAATTAACGTAGTGAAAGATGGTTACTATGCTGTTGAGGTGAGTACTTCAGAAACACTTTGGGCAAATATCAACTTCAAAATGGGTACTGAAAAGTTCTATACTATTTTCAAAGCGGGTTATTCAGAATATGATAGTAAAGTAGTAAGTAGTGTAGGTGCTGGTTTTGGTACTTTATTTAACCTAAACAAAACAGTAGGTATCGCATTAGACCTTTCTGCAAACCAAATTATTTACGATAACTCTTGGGATACTGGAAGCTTAAACTTATTAAGTAAAGCCGATTTGAATGCTCAGTTCCACATCACTAAAAACCTAACTGTTTTTGCTGGTCCATCATTTAATGTATATACAGTAGATCAAAAAGTAAATGGAGCAGAACAAGCAGGTACATTAAGCGTTCCAGAACATGCTTTCTATGACAAGACTTCTAGCCATGGTACAAGAAATGCTCTCTGGATTGGTGGTCAAGCAGGTTTGAACATCAATTTCTAATAATCTCAGTTTTTAAGTTAAATATACAAGCAAGGCAATTGGTCTAATTTGAGATCAAATTGCCTTTTTTAATTTCTAAAGTTTACTCTTATTTCATAATCAAGTATTTCTTTTTTTAGCCCTTTATTATTAAAAAATTGGTAATGCCATTCAATAAAAAATAGTATCATTTTGATATGAAAAGTTCAATAGTACACCAAAAGAAGTTTTAGCACTAAATCAGAAATAGACTTTGCTTTTAGAAAGAAGTTATATTCTTATTTTAATTATTTTCTGAGGAGACAAAACAAAAAAACAAGACATTTGATATAATTGACTAACCAAGAAATTAATTATCAAAAGCTATGTATTGTCTTTGTTATATTAGTACAAGAAATGAAAAATTGAACGATGATGTTCTAAAGGAAATTTTAACCCAAAGTAGAAAAAGTAATCAAAATAAGGAGTTAACCGGCCTATTGGTTTTAATGGATAATCAGTTTCTACAAATCTTAGAAGGAGAAGAAAAGGAAGTCAACAGTCTTTATAACAAAATCTGTAAGGATACAAGACACTCCTATGTCCAGAAAATTTACTCTGGTGAACTCGATAAAAGAAACTTCGCTTCTTGGGATATGGCATTCCATGAGATTCATTGGGAAGATCTGGAAGACGCTGGCTTATTAACTCAATACGAAAATGGAGGAAAACTTAGCGATTATCTTAAGGATAAAAATCATTATGTGATAGAATACCTGAAATCTTTAAATGGAATCGAAAAACTGCAATTAAATTTACCTAAATAAAAAATGGACGTAGTATCACTTCGTCCACATATATTTTATTTTCTTCTTAAGCAGCAGAAAGTGAAATTTTGAATGGTATCAAACGGTGTGGTATGATCTACTTCTAGCGTATTGATTAATTCAAAATCAGTATCAAATGTTTTGGACAATTGATCTATAGAGTATTGTTTGATTGGTATTCCACTACACTTCTTCGGCCCATTTTCCGAAAATGTACCAATAACTAACAAACCGTCCGATTGAATACTTTTACCGACAATTCTTTTATACTTTTCTATATCATCCGCCTCTGTTAGAAAATGAAATGCGGCCCTATCATGCCAAAAATCAAATTTTTTATCCGATTCAAAAGTAGTCACATCACTTTCTATCCATTGCACTGCATTGGCCTTTTTGTCCAATCGTTGTTTGGCCCTATCCAAAGCTTTTTTAGAAATATCTAAAACGGATACATCAGTAAAACCTTTTTCTAATAAATGATCGACCAAAAAGCTATCCCCACCACCAACATCAATAATAGAGGCATCTTTTGACAGCACCGATCGTTCTATAAAATCCAAAGATGTTTGAGGTACTTTCTGATACCAACTCACTTCTGTGATTAATTTTTTAGAATATATTTCTTCCCAATGTTGTTTCTTATTGAACTCTTCCATTAAAATCTGATGTTTGATATATGCTGTAAATAGGTCTGATAAAGATACAATTAATCTTAAATTCCTCACCTATTTACCTTTAAAGGAAATCATTACCAACTATTAAATGATTATTCACTCATTAATATCACGCTGATAATCAATTAAATATTTAAATGAAAAGCTAGATTCTTAATATTAATCATCTTATTTTTCATTAAAAAGCATTTAATTTGTAGTGACTGTGTGTACACCTACACGGTTATTACAACTAGAAAACATATATACATAAGCATTTATATCAATCGTTTCATGGAACTAAAACGAGTATTTGATTTTATTGACCAGCAAAAATCGCTATACGGTGGTTTAGAGGTGTGTTTTGCAAATAAAGTAAACGAAGAATGGGTTACTTACTCTACTGAAAAGACATCTAATATTCTATATCAATTAGGTAGTGGCTTATTACGTTACGGCCTAAAGAAAGGCGATAAAGTAGCAATTGTTTCGGAAAACCGTCCTGAATGGAATTTTGTAGATTTGGCCTGTGCTCAAATTGGAGTAACAGTAGTGCCTATTTACCCCACCATTACAGAGGACGATTATTTATATATTTTCAATCATGCTGAAATCAAGGTAGCATTTTTAGAATCGCAACACCTTGTAAACAAAATCAGAAAGATTGATGAAAAGCTACCTGAACTAGAGAAGGTCTATACCTTTAATGAAGTAGAAGGAGAAACCTCATGGAAGACTTTACTTTCTGCATCGGAAGAAGAAATAGCTAACATTGATAAGATCAAAGACAGCATTCAAGAAGAAGATCTTTACACTATTGTCTATACCTCTGGTACGACAGGCAATCCTAAAGGAGTGATGCTTTCTCATAGAAATGTGGTTACAGATGCTATTGCTGCCGCAGAAACCCTTCCTGTAGATAGAGGGAATGCAAGAGCATTAAGTTTCTTACCCTTATCTCACGTATATGAACGTACAAGTTTGTACTCTTATTTATGTGGTGGCGTATCGGTTTATTTTGCTGAAAATGTAGCAAAAGTAGCCGACAACTTGAAAGAGGTAAAACCTCATGTTTTCTGTACGGTTCCTCGTCTTTTAGAAAAAGTATACGATGCTATTCTTAATAAAGGAATGGCCACAAAAGGTTTAGCAAGGGCTATTTTCTTTTGGTCATTAAACTTGGGACTGCGTTATAATCCAAGAGAGAAACAATCGCTTTGGTACCGTTTCCAACACTTTATTGCTGATAAATTGGTCTTCAAGAAATGGAGAGCAGCTTTAGGTGGTGAAATTAGAAATATGAACGTAGGTGCTGCAGCACTTCAACCACGATTGATTCGTTCTTTCTGGGCTGCAGGTATTAAAGTATGCGAAGGTTACGGTATGTCTGAAGCCGCTCCTGTAGTTTGTGTGAACAGAGTAAATCCGCAAGACATGATGATTGGCACAGTCGGTCCTGTTCTAAATGGAATTGATGTTAAAATTGCACCTGACGGAGAGATCTTGATTAAAGGTCCAAACGTGATGATGGGCTACTACAAACAACCCGAATTGACGGCCGAGACGGTTGTAGATGGTTGGTTACACTCTGGAGATATTGGCGAATTAATCGATGGAAAATTCTTAAAGATCACCGATCGTAAGAAAGAATTATTCAAGACTTCGGCAGGTAAATACATTTCTCCTCAGTTCTTAGAAAATAAGCTGAAAGAATCGTTTTATATAGAACAAGTAGCTGTAATTGGCAGTAACCAAAAGTTTGCAGCCGCTTTAATCGTTCCAAATTTCGAAGCATTATCAAATTGGTGTGAGGAGAACAATATTTTTGAGGAAAACCCTCAAAAAGTGATTGAAAACCCTACTGTCTTGAAAATGTTCAAAAAGGAAATAGCTGCGGCCAACAAATCATTTGCTCGTTATGAACAAGTACAAAAGTTCAGTTTACTAGAAAATGAATGGACGGTTGATACAGGTGAAGTAACACCAACGCTGAAACCTAAGCGAAAAATCATCAACGAAAAATATGAAAAAGAGATTGAGGAGATTTACTCTTAATCCCTTCAATATCATCAAAATATAATCGATTAATTTGAATTTAATCTTTAAAAAGCCTGTGAGAAATCATGGGCTTTTTTTAATGACTTCACCCCTTCAAAAAATATTTTCATTTTTTTCTCAATCTTGGCAACCATCTGATAACAAACAGCGTATTACTAGCTCTCAACATAGTTTTGTGATGAAAATTAAATAAGCCTTCATCCAAAACTCATCTTAATTTATTCGAAGATGACTAGTGATAAATTAGTCCTTTTAGGTAAGGAGATTAAAGAGGGAAAAGGGGCGGTACTAGAATTAGAAGTCGCTAAACTTCATACAAGAAACAGTCTGAAGGTTCCCGTAATTGTAGAAAGAGGAAAGAAAGACGGACCTGTGCTTTTACTTCTAGGTGGTGTACATGGAGATGAATCCAATGGGGTGGCTATTGTACGTGATATCATCAGAAAGAAGTACCATAAACCAAAGAATGGTACCATTATCTGCATTCCTGTATTTAACGTTTTTGGTTACCTCAACTTATCCAGAGCTTTTCCTGATGGAAGAGATTTAAACAGAATCTTTCCTGGATCCAAAAGAGGTTCTTTGGCGAGTCAGTTTGCTTATACTTTTACCAAAGAAATTGCTCCATATGTCGATTATGTATTGGATTTCCACACCGGTGGAGCCGATAGAAGTAACTATCCCAACATTCGCTGCAACTTTGATGAGGAGAAAGAGTTTGAAATGGCCAAAGCTTTCGGTGCACCTTTTATGATGCACTCCAGCTACATACATCATTCTATTCGAGAAACCATCCATAAAATGGGTAAACCTATTATTCTTTTTGAAGGAGGGAAATCTCTTCACTTAGATAATGAGGTGATCCAATGTGGAGTTACTGGAGCACTTAATGTGATGAAACATCTTGGCTTACAAGAAGGTGAAATTGATATTCATCAACCTACCGTTTTCATCAAGAAAAGTAAGTGGTTGAGAGCTCCTTATTCCGGAATCTTCGAGTCGATGATTCAGAACGGAGAATATGTTACTAAAAAACAATTGATAGGTCGTGTATCAGATCCTTTTGGAGAATTTGAGAAGAAAATTTACGCTCCTTTTGATGGACATATTTTTGGATTAAATACTGCTCCAAACGTGTATAAAGGCGATGCCATCTTCCATATCAGTGTAACCAAATAAAAATGATATTGTCTGAACCACTATTCAGATGTTTTACTTTCATATAATTTGTGTCAGGACATGTAAGAGCGTTGCTTTGCGGCGCTCCTACCATTTTAATCATCTACCAATAATTTTACTTTTTTAGCAAGGTATTCCATACTAAACGGATGGATAATAAGTGATACTAAAACGATAAAACTCACAATATAAAATATCATTTCCGAGTTAGGCAGGTTGGATAAAATAGGAATCAATGCAAACACAATAGGTGTTGCTCCTTTTAACCCACTCCAAGAAATAAATATCTTTTTATTCATTGGTGTTTTTAAAGGCAGGTAAGAGATAAACACCCCTAATGGCCTTGCTATAAAGAATAGGAATAATGTTGGTAATATGGCTATTGGAATAACCTCTACTAAGTTTTCTGGGAATATCTGTAAACCCAATATAAGGAACATAACCGATTGAGCCAACCAAGAAAAACTATTGAAAAAATGTAGAGAATTATACTTGTTTTGGTAATCTAAAGTGTTTAGTAATACCCCCAAGATATATGCTCCAATCAATGCATTTCCGCCCATCAACTGACAAATTTTCAAGAAGACAATCAGTGTGCTGAATAATAAAATAGGTACTAAACCTTCCTCCTGGAAATGGAATTTCTTGAAAATAAATTTAATAATATAGAAAATCACAAAGGATAAGCCTACACCAACTGATAGTTGCTGAACAAAGAATTGAATGTATTCCACATAATCAATTGGTAAATCTGGAGTTTTTAGAATACTGACAAAAATTAATGTAAGAATCATTGCCATAGGATCGTTGGTTGCCGATTCGAACTCCAATACCTTATCAGAAGCAAACTTTAATTTCATCTGTTTGGCTTCTAAAACCCCAAAAACGGCTGCTGCATCTGTGGAAGAAACAATAGAACCCAATAATAAGCCCTCTAATAATGATAAAGGTGTTACAAATGAGGCAAATACACCCAAGGCCAAGGAGGTGACTAAAACTCCAACATTAGAAACTAACAATCCTTCTTTAAATACCTTTTTGATATCCAAAACTTTGGTATGCAATCCCCCCACAAAAATGATGAGTACTAAAGCTGCCTGACTAATAAAGTCGGTGAGAACAGGATTATCATAAACTTCAAAAGAAGATTCCCCATTCCCTAAAAACAACCCTACACCTATAAAAATAAATGCCGCAGGTATGCCTAAGTTTTTACTCGGATTATAAAGTAAAATACCAATGATGATTAAAACAGCTAGCAATAGCGTCATCTCGCTTCCGATCATGTTGTAGTTCTTTTAAATTAGTGAATTTTTAGTTGAGCATCCTTTTCTGAATTGGGTAATTTATGGAATATAAAGTTCAAATTGGTTTGTTCAGTCATTTAGCTCTTCTTTTTTTAACGGAAAAACGATAACAAGTATTCATAGATACCATTAAATAGTATTAAAAAAACAACGGTCAAAGAAAATATGCCTTTCCTTGACCGTTGATAATAAGAATTTCTATAGCGATATAGATATTTTTTTATTCGGATTATTCACCACTAATTTTTGCGGTTGAAATTCTTCTATTGCATGCAAAGCAAAACCTTTTCCTGCTTCTCTATAAACATTAAAGACGGCATTCACTCCTATTTCTTTTAAAGGTGCCACCTGATCAGCATACTCAACAATTGCTGTAGACATTCCTTTGAAATTTTGTTTATACAATTGCTTTGCTCCCAACTCATTGGCATGATGGTGAGGCATAGCAAAAAAGATTAACGTGATATTATTTAAGGTTTTAATTCTTTCCCAAAAGTCACTATCTACAGCATCACCTTGAATAACATTTCGTCCTTCTTTTTTCTGTTTTTCTACTGTATGATCATTCACTTCAATACCTAGAACAACATCTCCAAATTGTTTTTGCATTTCATCATACACACCAGAGCCGATACGTCCCATTCCTACTACCAAAACTTTTGCCTTCCCAATTTCAATCATTTTATCCATTGTATTCAGGCGGCTACTTTCACTTTTAAACTGAGACAATCCTAAATACACCTCATTACTCCAATTATTAATTGGTGCCGATATCAAGAAAGATAGAGAAACTGCAATGGCAATACTTACTAACATTTCTCCAGGTAACCATCCCATTTTGTAAGCCAAACCACCAACGATAAGGCCAAATTCACTATAGTTCATCAACATCAAACTACCGAAAACGGATGTTCTTACCCTGAAGTTAAAACGATCGAATACTTGGAAGTACAACCAACCTTTGATGGGTAAAAGTATCACTAAAGCGATAGCAAATAACAAAGCATTCAAGGTCACTGAGGCTGTCAATCCAATATCAAGGAAGAAACACACCAACAACAACTCTTTGATGTTGAATAAAGCTTTCGATAATTCTGATGCTTTTTTATGACTAGACATCATCACTCCCATCACTAAAGCACCTAGATCTGCTTTTAATCCTACAATGGAGAACAATCCTGCTCCTACTACCAATGCCATAAATACACCAAAAAGCACCAACATTTCTCCGTGTTCTACAGTATCTAAGATCTTAAAGAATAGTGGTCGAATTAAAGGAAGGGTAAATAGTAATAACGCCCATACTTCTGGAACTTTACCAGAACTAACGGTCATGAACACTACGGCGAAGATATCTTGCATGACCAATACTCCAATGGCTAATGATCCATATACAGCATTCATCACCCCTTTATCTTGAAGTGTTTTAATTGCAAATACAGTACTTGAGAACGATAGGGCAAAAGCAATTAGTACCAATTGCATGATCTCTAAATCTTGAAGAATGGATAGCCCCATCCATTGCAGTGCCCATAATGCTGCTACAAAATATAGTGAACTGAGTAAATTATGAATTAAGGAACTTAACCAAATATGCTTACCTATAAGCATTTTGATATCTAACTTTAATCCAATGGTAAATAATAATAAAGTGACCCCTAAATCGGCTAATTGCTTAATTTGAGTGGTATCGTCGATACCAAAATAATGCAATAAGAAACCTGTTAATAGAAATCCTACTAGCGGTGGAAACTTTAATTTTAAGGCCACATAACCTGCGATAAATGCAGAGAGAATAATAATAATGTGTGTGGTCATATATAAAATCGGTTAGTGAATTATTTAGTTTTAATCGCTATGGATTATATGAAAAAAACTTCATATTAAAAAGTTTAAAAATGATGTAAATAGTTAAATTTTAACTACTTATTTATCTGCATTACCCACTTGAAACAGTAATATATGAATTCAGGAAATTAATATTAATATTACTACTTGATCTACTTTTTATAAGAAAAAAAACTAATTATCATGCAAGCTAAACCAATCTTCATCACATTAATATTGGTTCTTCTTCAATCGACGAATCTATTTTCTCAAGTATCCTTTCAAAGTGGATATTATATCAATCTAGAGAATGATACTGTATCGTGTTATATCAAAAACTTGGATTGGAGAACAACTCCTCAAAAAATACAGGTAAAAAAGAATTTATCTCAAACCGAACATCAAGTGGTCAAAAAAGAGGAACTACTTGAATTTGAAATTTATGGTGAACTGAAATATATCAAAGCAACCGTACCTGTGGATAGAACTTCCCAGTACACCGATGGTTTATCAGATTTTAGAAAGCCCGATTTTAAAACTGAAACCATATTGCTCAAAGAACTATTTAGCAATACTTATTCCTTGTATCTATTATCTGATAAAAACATCAAATATTTCTATTATAAGGATAAGAATAATACTATTCAACCACTTGTCTTTAAAGAGTATTATAATGATAAGCAGTTAGTATTGAATAAGAACTTACAATATCAACAGGACCTCTACAATCTCTTCGAAGACAAAGGGATTAGTAGTAATTATGTGAAAGATCTTTCTTATTCAACTTCATCCTTAAGAAGATGTTTTCAGAAGTTTGATCCTATTGAGAAAAAAGAGAAAAACGAAGTCTCTAAAAAAAGCTTCAGAATAAGTATTCGACCAGGGCTTTCGATTGGTAATTATATCGATGAACAGAAAAATAAATATAACCTACCTCTCGATGGCCCCAACAACTATGGCACTAAATTGAATTTTAAATTTGGTGTTGAACTAGAAAAAGCCTTTTCTGCCAATCACTATAAATGGAGAATTTATGCAGAACCTTCTTACAGAAGTTATTCTTCGGCTATTGTGGTCAACGATTTAAACATCAGTATCAATTATCAATCTTTTCTTATTCCTATAGGCCTTCGTTATTATTCTTATTTAAAAAATGATTGGGCGGTGTATTATAACGTTGGTGCTACTTTAGACAACCCAATCAATTCTTATGTGGATCATAATGTGTACACAGCTCCCACGACAATCCGTTTCAATATGGCCTATCACTTAGGTATTGGATTGAAACACAATGAAAAATGGGGGACAGAGTTTAGATATACCAAACATGGATCTTTAATTCATGACGCTGAGCAAATAGATCGATTTAAAGCATTTGAGATTAATTTAATTTATACCATCAATTGATTTTTAATATTATATTAGTGCGACCAATTTTATAGAATCAATTTTAAAATAACGCACTAATGCAAACTAAACGTATCAGCCTAATCTTCATTTTACTTTTATGCTTTTGTCAAATTACTTTAGCTCAAAGTACTTTTCAAAAAGGGTATTTTATCAATCTTCAAAACGATACTGTTCAATGTTACATCAAAAACTTAGATTGGAGATCTGAGCCTCAGAAAATTAGTATCAAAAAAGAGCTTTCCCAAAAAGATCATCAAACAGTTAGTAAGGAAGAAATGCTAGAGTTTGAGATTTTTGATCAATTAAAGTATATAAAAGTAATGGTGGATGTTGATAGAACATCACAAAATATTAAAACTTTATCTTATGAAAGACAGCCTAAGTTTGAGAAGGAAGAAGTCTTCTTAAAAGAGATTTACCATGGTGATGTGTTACTTTACGAGTTTCATCAAAAAGAAATTACATACTTTTATTTGAAAGGTAAAGAAGGTGAAATATTACCATTAGTGTATAAAGAATACTTTGGACAAGATAAATTTCATGTCCACAAAAATGAGTACTACCAACAACAGTTATTAAATCTTTTTGAAAATGACGGAGCGACGATTAAGGATGTAAAGAAATTAAATTATGAGGCTTCTTCACTTATCAAGTTTTTAAGTAAATTCTCCTCAGAAAGTAAAATCACTGAAAATAAAATAGAAAAGACATCCAATTCTAAAGGAGGGATAAAGTTTAGCTTGAGACCTGGATTTACTACAGGTTCGTATATCTTCGAAAAAGGTAATAAAAACAATCAAACCATGGATGGACCTATCGATTTTGGATCAAACACTCAGTTCAAAATAGGTGTTGAAGTGGAAGTGGCATTTGGCTTTAATCATCAAAAATGGAGATTATATTTAGAGCCTTCTTACCGTAGTTTTTCTTCTTCTGCACAAGTCGAAAACCTAAATCTTGATGTTAAATATCAATCACTTCATTTCCCATTAGGTTTAAGATATTATTCATACTTGGGTGATAAATGGTCCATTTTTTACAATGGAGGTCTTTCTATTGATCAGCCATTGGATAGCTATTTAGATAGAAATTTAGCAGTAGACCCTTATAAAATGACCTTCTCTATTGGATATCATCTAGGACTTGGAGTTAAATACAATAAACGTTGGGGTACTGAGTTCAGGTACAATCATCAAGGATCTCTGTTTAGAGACTATCAGAATTTTGCAGATAACTTTAATGTTTTTGAGATGAGTCTAGTCTATACCATCAATTAATCTTGAGCGTTTATTTTCGCAAAAAAAAGAGTCACCTTTTTATAGGCGACTCTTTTTTGAAAATTATTAATCTATTTCTTCTCAAGATATCTCTGCATTAAATCTAATGAAGCCATCTTGAATTGTTCTTCATTACGTATTTTGCTTAACTGTCTAGCTTCATGTTCTAATAGATTCACTTTACTTGGTACAATGATAGGATTTCCATCTTTATCAACTGTATAACTAACCGTGTAAGAATTGATTTCATTAAGAAATGTGAAGTTAGAATTCGATGAGCTATGCATTGAAATTTCTGTGATATCGTTGGTTAAAAAATCAGCAAACTTACCATTATGAATAGTAGAAATACCATCAATAGAAAGTTTTCTAGGTAAGGATAATGATTCGTTTTTTTCAGTGCTCATAGAGACTCCAAGGTAGAATTCTGTTTTACCTTCTGAAGGTTTAACTACAGAATATCCGATAATATTTTCTACATTTTCTTTTTCAATATCATGTTGGTAAGGAGATAAAACAATATCGCTTTCTGTTATGTCAAAATCAAAAGAGTTATTAGCATATGGTTCTTTAAACGAATCATCTAAATTTTTTATTTCTGATACAAATCCACTAAAATTGTTATTTGTTACTTTCTCTTTACTTCCGACATGAGAAATATCTTCTTTATCTATATTTATATATTCATATAAAGTATACTCATGTGGCCCTTCTTCAGAAAGATATTTTTGATTACTAGAAAAACCCTCAACAAATTTTATTCCCTCGTGTTCATAAGCAAATCGATGAAAATTACTTGACAACATCACTTTAGAAGGTACTTTTAAATCTGATTCTTCAATAAAAATAGTATCACCATCATTCATCATTTCAATTGATATCATTATTCCTTTCTCTTCATTTGTAACATGAACAGAATAACTCTTTACACTATTTAAATCTAATTCTGATACCCAAGAAAAGTCAGTAGATCTAGTAATTGTGAGATAATCATAATTATCATCTGAAGTTAATGTCTCATCTATTTGTGATAGGTGTCTTTCAAATGATTTTGAAACGGCTACAACTACTGTTTTTTCATTGGCCATTACTCTTGATGGACGTACTATAGCATCTAATTTTAAACCTTCTCCTTGAGAATAGAATTCTTTTATTCTAATATATCTATAATCTTTAATATAATCCCATAGTGGAGATGAACCTTCAAACCCTGCATAAGCTTCTATCACTTTGGTGTCAAACTCTACCAATTTAAAATCTTGTCCTTTAATCGATTTTGGTATTTCTATTATTTCATTAATTCCATTGCCATCTTCGTGTAAGAATTCAGTCACTGGGTTTAAATCTTTGTCTAAAACCATATAAGAAAATAATGCCTCTTTTGTTTCTGATCTAGAAGTCCATTCTCCTTGAATTATCTCATTATAATCATTAAATGATGCAGAGTAACCTGCCTCAACAAAAATTAGAGGAAGGTAATTATCAACATCTACCTCTAGTTCTTTAGAAATTTCATTTTTTTCTAAAGTTTCATCACTCGAAAATTTCACAGTAGCTGATATTGTATAAATACCGTCATCAAGTTGTTTGGAATCAAAGATTACTTGGTGTTTGTCATCTTCAAAAGAATAGTCCGATTCTAGAACTTTACCATTATGGGTAAAATAGATATCATCTATATTGATAATATCAGATGAGTAAGTCCCTAAATCTACCTCAATAGTATCTTTACCTCTTAGATAATCGAGTTCTTGGATGGACATTTCGGGTAGATTGATTTCTACCTCTTCTTCGATTTTTTCTTCAATCTCTTTTTTCTCAGAACAAGAAAAGAAAAGAGCACACAATAAAATAGTTATTGCTGACAGTCGTCTATTGTATAGCATTTGATTAAGTAGTTTTTGTAAAAAATTGAGAGCAAAGTTTTTAACTCAAAGTTCTTATAAAAATAAAAGAGCAAGATGTAACTTTAACATCTTGCTCTTCAATCTGATAATATCAGAGAATAAATGGGTAAAATAGATTAGTAAATAATCTTCGGCCCTTCTTTATTTACTTTAGAAACAAATTTATCACTATCAATACCGATAGCTTTGAATGCTTCTACTTTTGCATTTGCAATTCTTTCTGCCTTTTCCATTCCCTTACATAAAGAGAAAACAGATGGTCCAGAACCTGAGATGGCTGTTCCCATAGAACCCGCATAAACTGCCGCTCTTTTTACTTCATCAAAACCTGGAATTAACATCGAACGAATAGGTTCTACAACAACATCCTGTAGCGATCTACCGATAAGTTCGTAGTTTTCTTGCTCTAATCCAGCAATTAAACCACCAACATTACCCCACTGTCTGACTGCATCCGCCAAAGGCACTTCACCTCGAAGAATGTTTCTTGCATCTTTTGTAGATACTTCGATGTGAGGATGAACCACTGCACAGCATAATTCTTCCGGCACGTTCAACCTTACTACGTCTAATGGATCGTAACTTCTTACCAAAACGAAACCTCCATATAAAGCCGGAGCAACGTTATCGGCGTGTGCAGCACCACAAGCCACTCTTTCTCCTTCCATCGCGAATGGAAGTAATTCTTCCATACTCAAAGGATTATCAAATAGTGCGTTTACGGCAAAAGCACCTGCTACTGTACTTGCAGATGATGAACCTAAACCACTACCAAAAGGCATTTTTTTATGAAGGATTACTTCAATACCTGCTTTTTCAGCTCCAATTTTTTCTAAAAACTGATACACTGAAACAGTGGCTGTATTTTCTCTAGGATTTCTAGACAAACGTCCTTCATCTCCTGTAATATCTTTAATAACAATACCCGGCTTATCGACTAATTTCATTTCGATTTCGTCGCCTGGGCTGTCTACGGCAAAGCCGAGGATATCAAAACCACAAGCTACATTGGCTACTGTAGCTGGGGCAAAAGCTTTTACTTCTTTCATGACGTTATTCGTCCAAAGTGAGTAATAATTATTTTTAAATATAATGAGGACGAAGCATCGCCTCGTCCCCACATTATCAATTAAGAAGTAAGTTATTTGATAATTAGAAATAACAACCTATTACTTATTACCTATTACTTCTTACCTATTTTCTAGTTGATTAAGAAGTTTCCAATCGTAATGATCTCTGCAAATACACCTGCAGCAGTCACTTCCGCACCAGCACCAGGTCCTCTGATCACCAATGGTTCGTTGAAGTAACGACGTGATTTGAAAACTACCATGTTATCAGAACCTACCAATCCGTAGAATGGGTGAGTGCTATCTACTGCTCTTAGTGCAACAGTTGCCTTACCTTCTTCATCAAGAGTAGCAACGATTCTAAGTGCTTTACCGTCCAACTCTGCTTCTGCTCTCTTCTCTTCGAATAAGCCATTGGCTTTTTCTAATTCTACGAAGAAATCATCTACCGATGGAGCATCTAAACATGCTTGTGGTAAGATCGGTTCTACGGTTACATCAGAAGGTTCTAGATTGTACCCTGCCTCTCTAGCTAAGATCAAGATCTTACGGGCAACATCTACTCCACCTAAATCATCACGTGGATCTGGCTCAGTATACCCCATCTCTTTGGCTTGTTTTACCAAGTCAGAGAATTTCATACCTGCAGCAAACGTGTTGAACAAGTAAGAAAGTGTACCTGAAAGGATACCTTCAATTTTGATAATCTTGTCACCTGATCTACCTAAATCTTGAAGAGGACCGATAACAGGAAGACCTGCACCAACGTTGGTCTCATACAAGAATTTTACTCCTCTACGTTTTGCAGCTGCTTGACACTTTAAGTAGTAATCTAAGCTACTTGAGTTCGCAATTTTGTTTGGAGTGGTGATCGAGATAGAGTTCATCAAGATCTTTTCGTAAAGTTTTACAGCACTTTCGCCTGGAGTACAGTCTACGAATACTGAGTTTGGCAAGTTCATTTCGATCATTTTCTCCACGAACAATGCTGCATTCGATTCCTCTCCATCAGCTAGGATCGCCTTTTTTTCTAAAGAGATGTCCAATCCTGTATCACTAAATATCATTTTCTTAGAGTTCGCCGCACCTACTACGTTCAGACGTAAATTACGCTCTGTTAGTAAGTATTCTGCTTGATCTCTCATTTGGTTCAATAGTGTACCACCAATCAAACCTAAACCTAACATGAAAACGTTCAACTCTGCCATATCCGACAAGAAGAAGATTTCGTGAAGGGCGTTTAATGATTTATTCAGGTGTTTTTTCTCAATCACTACAGATACGTTCAATTCGGATGAACCCTGTGCAATTGCTGCGATGTTTACACCGTTTTTACCCAATGCACTAAACAGCTTTGCTGCCACACCTGGGCGTTCTTTCATGTTTTCACCGATAATGGCTAAAATAGAAAGGCTATTTTCTACCTCTACCGGATTTACTTTACCAGAAGCCATCTCATTGAAGAATTCCTCTTCGATGATCTTCTTACTAGCTGCTGCATCTGATGGAGCAACGGCGAAAGTAATGGTATGTTCTGATGATGCTTGAGTAATCAAGATCATAGATACACCGCCTCTAGCTAATGCACCAAACAATCTCGATGATACACCCGGTACACCGATCAAGCCACTACCTGATAAAGTGATTAAAGAAATATCTTTGATAGAAGAGATTCCTTTCACTGGCCAATCTTCCTGTCCTGAAGTACTTGTTACCAATGTACCAGGGAAAGAAGGATTGAATGTATTTCTAATTCTTAATGGAATATTCTTTTTAATTGCAGGCTGCAATGTTGGTGGATAAATCACTTTCGCTCCAAAGTGAGACATCTCCATTGCTTCTTCGTAAGAAAGCTGCTGTAAAGAGAATGCTGTTGGTACTACGCGAGGGTCTGTAGTCATCACCCCATCAACGTCTGTCCAAATCTCGATTTCTTTCACGTTCAATGCTGCACCGAAAATTGCTGCAGAATAGTCCGATCCACCACGACCCAATGTCGTTGTTTCACCACTTTCTGAAGATGCAATAAATCCAGTAACGATTTGCATTTTATCCGTCTCACCAAAATGTTTAGTGATTGCAGAGTTCGTCGTTACAAAATCAACTTTTGCTCCACCGAATACAGCGTTCGTACGAACGATCTTACGAGCGTCCAGCTGTTCTGCTTCTACACCAATTTGAGTTAAGTATTCGGCAATAATGAACGATGATAAACGCTCGCCAAAACTTTGAAGAATATCTAGAGAACGAAGAGACAATTCTTTCAACAAGAAAATACCTCTCAAAATATCCTCAAGATCATTAAGTAATAACTTCACAAAAGCGATCGTCTTACTTTGTCTTCTTACCTCAATCAACTCGCGAATACAGGTCAAATGGGTAGACTCAATGTCTTTTAATAATGACTTATAGGTCTCATCTCCAGAAGCGGCTCTTTCGCCTACTTCTATTAACTTATTTGTGATGCCACTCATTGCCGATACGACTACGGCAACCCTTTGTCCGTTTTGTTGATAATCGGAAAGGATACTGGCTACTTGTTGGATATTTTTCGCACTTCCAACTGACGTTCCTCCAAACTTGAGTACTTTCATCCTTGTTCCTGTTCGCTAGTCTTAAAAAAATAAACAATTCGCAATAATTAGCGATATAAGTTATAAAAGTAGTAATAATATTACTGAATCGCCAAAAATTTATCAAAAATGCAACGACTTCAACTCAAAGTGGGGTAACTATTGCCTTTTTTTAAAATTAATTACGATTTATCATGAGAATTAGGCACATCACTACATTATAGTGAATGGTATTTCACTATTACGAAATTCTTTCTATTATTGTAATAACAACACACATATAACACCACATAAACACACAATGAAAACAATTCTTATTCTAGGTGCTGGGCGTTCTGCCTCGTCTCTAATTAACTACTTATGTGAACACGCTAACGACGCATCTTGGAAGATCCTTTTGGGTGATTATCAATTGGCTTTGGCTGAAGAGAAAATCAAAAAGTATCAAGGGGTCGCTACGGCCTTTCAATTTGATATAAACAACGAAGAACACAAACAAAAGTACATCCCTCAAGCAGATATCATTGTCTCCATGCTACCGGCGAGATTTCATATAGAAGTCGCTAAAATTGCGGTAGAAAATGGGATTCCTATGACCACGGCTTCTTATATCACCGAGGAAATGCAAGCCTTAAACGAACAAGCCAAAGAAAAAGGAATCATTTTATTAAATGAAATAGGACTTGATCCTGGCATTGATCATATGTCTGCGATGAAGATGATTGAAGAGGTGAAAGAAAAAGGAAACAAGATCGAAGGTTTCGAGTCGTTTACTGGCGGTTTGATGGCCCCTGAATCAGATAACAATCCATGGAATTATAAATTCACTTGGAACCCCCGAAATGTAGTCATTGCCGGACAAGGTGGTGCCGTTCGCTTTCTTCATAATGGAAAATACAAGTACATCCCGTACCATAAATTATTTAGAAGAACGGAGCGTATCGAAATCGATCATTACGGAAGTTTTGAGGGATATGCCAACCGAGACTCTCTAAAATATGTCGAAAAATACGGTTTAGAAGGTGTACCAACAGTCTACAGAGGCACATTAAGAAGACCGGGATTCTGCAGAGCATGGAACTGCTTTGTAATGTTAGGAGCCACCGATGATAGTTATGTAATGGAAGATACCGAAGACATGACCTATCGTGAATTCATCAATTCTTTCTTACGTTACAACCCTCAAGACTCAGTAGAATTGAAGCTAATGCAGTATCTAAAATTATCACAAGATGATTTGGAAATGGACAAACTGAGATGGTTAGACATATTCTCGGATAAAAAAGTTGGTTTGAAATCGGCTACCCCTGCCCAAATTCTCCAAAAGATTTTAGAAGAAAAATGGAAATTGGAGAAAGAGGACAAAGACATGATCGTGATGTATCATAAGTTATTCTATCAATCAGGTGATGAGAATATCATGCGAACATCGCATATGGTGGTCAAAGGAAAAGACCAAACTTTTACAGCAATGTCGGATACAGTAGGGATTCCTCTTGCTATCGCTACTAAATTGATATTGGAAGGGAAGATTACCAAAACGGGAACGTGTATTCCTGTTCACAAAAATATCTATGAACCTGTATTGGAAGAATTGAAACAGCACGGGATTGAGTTTGTGGAGAAAGAAGTGAAAATGAGTCCTTCTGAGCTTTCAAGTTTATAATCATTTTATCATCTTTGCGGCCAACACAACTTACCATTATTTTTCTATGAAAGAAGCCATCACATATGGCCTGTTGGCCTTTACTTCTTTCTTCACTCTGATCAACCCGGTAGGAATTATGCCGGTATTCATGACTATCACGAATCAGTTGGAGAAAGACGAAAGAAAAAGAACGGCACTTAGAGCCACTTTAATTGCCTATTGTTTCTTGATTTTCTTTGCGATTTCAGGACAATCGCTATTTAAATTTTTCGGGATTTCTATCGATTCTCTGAGAGTTGTAGGAGGTATTATCTTCTTCTTAGTAGGTTTTGATATGCTTCAGGCTAGATTGGGTAGCGTGAAAGTAACCAAAGATGAAATTCATGAATATGCCAATGATGTAGCAATTACTCCTTTGGCCATACCTATTATATGCGGACCAGGTTCTATTGCCAATGCCATTATCTTAATGGATAATGCAGGTGATAGCCCTTATAAAATGGGTGCTCTATTTATTGCAATCACTTTAGTATTGGCCATTACTTGTCTAAGCTTATTAGGGGCAAGTCCAATTATGAAAGTACTAGGTGATACCGGCAACAAGTTAATGCTTCGTTTAATGGGTCTTATCGTTATGGTCATGGCCGTTGAATTCTTATTTGCAGGATTAGGGCCGTTGATTCATCGATTTATAATGAATCCATAAGGTGATAATTATATAAAACAAAGGGCTTCAAGTTGATTGAAGCCCTTTGTTTTATATCAGTTTTTATATATTCTTCACCTTCAAATGATAATCAATTTTATCAATTCTTTGGCGACCATATAACGTAGTATATCTCACATAAATAGGTACCACCTTGTCAATGTAACTGTTTTTAGGTAAAGGAATTTCTACCACTCCTCTGTGGCCATACATTTGAACAAAAGATAGATTAGGATTCCATTCTTCAGCAGTGATCACTTCCTTACTTTCATCTTTCACTAAAAAGAATTTGGTATTCTTTCTTCTTACATCGAGGTTTAGCTCCAATACCACTTTGTTGTAATCTTTAGTATCATTATTCATCGTTACTAAGATTTCTGGATATTGGGATTTTTGTTTTCCTGACTTGAGATACTCTTTTAAATGAATAGTTGGCTCTCCATCAACATAGGTTTCATCTGCTTTTAGCTGACCATTTTTATGATAAAATTTTCTTTGATATACATACCCGTTATCATAAAATGCTTCCTTATACAATGAGCCGTCTTTGTTATATTGTTTCGAAACACCGTGTTTTTGACCGTCTACGTACTCGATTTCCATGTGTTTTTTACCATCCTTATAGAACGATCTAGACAATCCATCTCTTTGGCCATCTACATATCTTACTACAGACTTTTTGATTTTAGTTCCTTTGTGATAAGTCACACGGACTTGATCTTTTTTAGGATTTTCAGCTAATGCAATTTCTTGATTTTCTTCTTCTAATTGTTTGCTTATTTTTTTTACCAACATGAAAATGCTAAAAATAATACTAGTTATTAGAAAGAGCTTTGTTTTGTTCATAATAAATTTGCTGTGGAATAGTAGTTAATACAGATAAAAAATATTGATTTTAAGTCGAACCTTAAATATACAAAAAAAGCCATCCGAAGATGACTTTCATTATTAGTTCTGTGAAAATATTTTCACTCAAGCTTATCAAATAATTATTCTTGATTCTTTTCTAACCACTCTAAGCGTCTCTCATCAGCAAGGTGTTTTATCTCAAAATCTTCGAAAACAGCTTCAAAACCATCACCATCAGGACTTGCGGCCATCATGCCTACCATCATTGGTTTATGATCAGGCAAGTAAGCTAGATTGCTCATCTGATAATTTTTACCATCCAATGAATAAGAGATCTCAACTGAATCTTGTCTACGGATAGCTTTTATCCAGATTGATTTAGGCTTACCTTCTAAAGCAACTACGCTCCAGCTTGAATGATCGTTGGTGACTACTGCAGAGAAGTTATATACTCCATCTACATATTCGATACCTGTCTTGATCCAATGTTTTTCGTCTATACGAAGCATTAACCCCATTTGGTCAAAACGAGTTTTATAAGCACCTGTGATTTTTACATTCACTTCGAACTCTCCACCTCTTGTTTGATAATAGAAAGGACCATCATCTACTGTAAAACCATAGTGCGTTTTTCTCCAATAATCAGTCTGACCAGTAACTTGCATGGTTAATTTATTGTCTTTTACTTCCCATTTTTCAGGGGCATTAAACCATTGCATAACTTGTGGATTCATTTGGGCAAATAAATAAGGTGATGTAAATAGCATACATCCAATTAAAAGGAATTTTTTCATTTTCAATCTTTATTATTTAGATGCACAATTTAATTAATAAGCTGAATTAGAAGAAACTTATTTCTTTTTTAACCTATGTGTTAAATGTTTTTCTGATTATATACCTCGACTACCAAGGAAGCACATATCCCAAGTCGAAACTCAAACTCGTTTCTTTCTGACTCATGTTGTACTCACAAGAACCACTGATATTGAATCGTTGCTTCCCAATATTAAATTGATAATTAAGAATAAGACCTGTACTCCAATCGCCACTATTAAAACTGTATTGTCTTGAGGCATTATCGTTATCCATAAAGCCTTTGGCGAGACCAGTTCCTATCGACCATTTATCATTGATCTTATAATTTAATGTTGCTGTAAAAGTGAAGGTAGACACATCTGAGATTCTATTTTCACTTGTTCTTTCTAACTCATTATCCCACATTAATGCAGCTCCTACTGAGAACGGGCCATTACCAATTGGTTTACTGTAATCCACAGACCATCCATAGAAAACGGCATCTTTATCCAACTGATTACCATAACTCACTGCCACTCCCCACGCTCCTTTATTATTTTTTTCGATTAAAGATTGACATTTCACTTCTGTTCTTGACACAACCAATAACAGAACACATATAAATATCTTAGCAAGTAGTAATGAGACACTTTCAACTAATTTTTTCATTGTATATATTGATGTTCAATACTATAAGTGTAAAAAATTACAAAACCCCCTATCAAAAAATCAAATTGACTATCTCCCTTTTATCCCTAAACACAAAAAAACTTCTAAATTAGAGGTGATCATCATCTAATCTAGAAGGCATTTTTTATTATCTATTCATTCAACTATGGCATTGCTGAAAATGATTTTTTGATAAACGCCAAAGCTTCCTTATTTGCATTCTGAGCATCTTCTTCATTATATCTATCTGATGATGGATTGGCAAAAGCATGATCCGAACCATACATCTTCACTGTTAAGTTCTTCCCTGCCGACTTCATATTATTTTCAAATTCTGCAGCTACGTCCGGATTGATCCATTTATCTTTCTCTCCAAAAATACCCAATACATCACATTTTAGATCTTTCAAACGATCTACATCTTTGACAGGCATTCCGTAATACATCACACAACCCACTGCTTGTTGGTCTATCTGAAGTGCAGATTGCAATGACCAACCTCCACCAAAGCACCAACCCACTGTGGCCACTTTAGCGTCTTTTCCAACATAAGCCAAGGCTCCCTGAATAATAGAAGCAGCTCGTTTAGGGTCACATGCTTTCATGTATTTACCTGCTTCCTCACGAGTCGTTCCCACTTTACCATCGTATAAATCCAATGCTATGATGTTGACATCACCTAGATCGCTTGCATATCGATCCGATTCATTTCTCACATAATCGTTCAATCCCCACCACTCATGAAATACAAATAAATACTTAGAAGACTTCTTTTTCGACTTCACAAAATAAGCTTCACCTTGTTTACCATCGGCTACATCAAAAGAAATACGCTTCCCTTTAAACTTCGTCTTATCTAGAGTTCTTGACATACTGTGTGCCTCGCGAAACTCCTTTTGGTTCGTAAATTCCGCAAACGCTCTTGCCGAAGCTATATCTGCATGGCATAATACCGGTTCTTTAGGTTCTGATGTTTGATGAAATGATAAAAATGAAAGTCCCATCAAGAAAATGATGGATAGAAAGATGCTTACTTTTTTCATAGTAGAAATCGAGTGTAGTTTAAATAATCAATGAATATGATTTTAATTGTCCTATTCAATAAACCTAAGCTAACAATTTTAGTTTTCAAAAGCTTGATTTAATTTTAGAAATCAAAAAATAATAAATCAAATGCTGAAATTAACGGATAATGGTATTGATGCACCTATACTAGTATTAATACACGGTTTCTGCGAAAATAAATCGATTTGGGATGATTTTATTCCCTCACTTACTCCCTATTTTAGAGTGATCTGTTTAGATCTACCAGGTTGTGGTGAAAACCCCGAGATAGCATCGCCTTCTCCCCAATTAAGTGATTTTGCCGATGAGATACATCAAACACTTCAAGATGTAGGCGTATCGAAATATACCATGATTGGACATTCATTAGGAGGATACGTCACTTTGGCTTATGCCAAGAAATACCAAACTTCGTTAAACGGCATTGGCCTTTTCCATTCTACCGCCTTTGAAGACGACGATGCCAAAAAAGAAGTCAGAATAAAAGCAGCTGATTTTGTTAGAGCCAACGGTGCAAGAGCCTTTGTTGCTCCAATGATCGGTAACCTATTTGCCGAAAAAAGAAGAGAGCAACATCGTCCGACCATACATCAAATAATAGCAGAGGCTGAGAAAGAAAGCGTCGATAGTATTGCCAAAATTTCCCTCGCCATGAAAGACAGAGGAGATAGTGCAGCACTACTTACTCAACTAAACATCCCTGTATTATTTATCAATGGTAAAAAAGACGGAGCAGTACCTTTAGAAAAAAGCGTCGAGCAAAGTCACCTACCCAACGATGCCCACGTGTATTACCTTGGGGATGTTGGACATATGGGGATGTTTGAGGAGAAGTTGAAATGTCAGCAGATTGTGATGAACTTTCTAACCTACACCAATAATAGGTAGCAGGTAGCAGGTAGCAGGTAGCAGGTAGCAGGTAGCAAAGTTAACGCTCGTTTTAAGTAAGAAGTAAGAGGGAAGAAGTAAAACTGGCGCAAATGTTTAGCGATAGCGACATTTGTGCCCATAAACTTCAGAGGTCTCCCGACCTCGTTTCATTATAAATGACAGTTATAAAAATGTAAAAACCGAATTCTTCCCCAAGAAAAACTTATCAAACCATCTAATAATTGACCAATCGGTCCAAAAAGGGAAATATTGTTAAGTTGAAGTGAAGAATAGCATAACAAATACCCTTGGAGACCCTGCATATTTGTAATGTTCAATAACAAAAACACTAAAAGAAAATATCATGAAGAAGATTAATAATATCGAAGAATATAATGCATTGGTAGCACAAGGAACTCCAGTTTTACTAGACTTTTATGCTGATTGGTGTGGACCTTGTCAGGCTTTACTTCCAACAGTAGAGAAGCTATCTGATGAGTACGATGGAAAAGTTACCATCCAAAAAGTAAATATCGAGGAGGTTCCAGAATTGGCCGCACTTCATAAAGTAAGAAGTATTCCCAACTTGGTGTTTATGAAGAACCAAAAAGTAGTCAATACACATGTTGGCTTTGCAGGAGAAGATGTACTAAGAAAAAACTTAGACGCTTTAGCCAACTAATCTTTTCGGTTAACCTAGAAAATTAATTACACTCATTTCAATCATATAGCATGTTTGGAAATCAATTGATACTCCAAACATGCACTTAAAACTATCTAAACGTTATGTCACAATTTACAGTCCCTAGTATCGATCAAGTGTCGGCTCAAAATCAAGAAATCTTTGGCCAACTAAAAGAAAAACTAAGTTTCGTCCCTAACATCTATGCTTATATCGGTAAGCACGACACAGGATTGGGAGATTTCCTAGCTTTCGGTAACAGAAAGTCAACGTTATCGAATAGAGAAAAAGAAATCGTTAACCTTTCGGTAAGTGAATTGAACGGATGCGAATACTGTCTTTCTGCCCACACTGCTATTTCTAAAATGAATGGTTTTAGTGAAGCAGAAATCATCCAAATTCGTTCAGGTAACATACAATTTGATGATAAGTTAAAAGCTTTAGGCGCTTTTGCGAAATCAGTTGCTGAAAATAGTGGAAAAGTCGATGAGGCGACTAAAAATGTCTTCTTCAATGCGGGTTATAACGAACAAGATCTTATTGATGTAGTGCTTAGTATTGCTGAGATTTCAGTGACCAACTACATTCACAATTTAACGAAGATTGCAGTTGACTTCCCGTTAGCTCAGCCCTTAAACGAACTTCAACAAGTTTAGTCCCCCGAATTTTATTTGTTGTATTTTGAGTAGATAATTATTTTTGAATAATTGTCTACTCTTTTCTATTTGATATATCCTATGAAATTTGAGAAACCAACAGGAGAATACCTCGAAATATTAGACCTTACCTCTAATTGTGATTCATCGATGTTAAATCAGAATGAAGGGAAACTTTCTGTGATTTGGTTTACATCAGATAATAATACCTTAATTATTGATGGCAGAGAAAGACAATTTGATCATAACGAAATTATCTTCCTGACAGAGTTTCATCAAGTAGAGAAAGTAAAAATCAATACTGCTAAATTTGTAAGGTTCAATAAATCCTTCTATTGTATTGTTAACCACGATAGCGAAGTAGGCTGCAAAGGAGTACTCTTCTTTGGATCGAATAGTATCCCTCGTATCAATTTATCTAATGAAGATGGCGAAATGTTGATCTCCTTGTGGAAAATATTTGAATACGAAATGAAATCAGCGGATGAACTTCAACTAGAAATGCTTCAAATGCTCCTCAAAAGGCTTTTGATATTGTGTACGCGTATTTTAAAAAAGCAAACCGCATTATCAGAGCTGGAAGACGATAAACTCACCATCGTCAAAGAATTTAATTATTTAGTGGAACAGCATTTTAAAGAAAAAAAGACGGTAGCAGAATATGCGGATCTTCTTAATAAATCTCCTAAAACGCTATCCAATGTATTTAAGTTATTAGGACAAAAAACCCCACTTCAATTTATTCAAGAAAGAATTTTATTAGAAGCAAGGAGACAAATAATATATACTGATCAGTCCATTTCTGAGATCGCTTTTGAATTGGGGTATGATGACATTCAAGCCTTCAGTAGGTTCTTTAAAAAAGCAGAAGGCAGCAGCCCAAGTGAATACAGAACACTACAAACAAAAAAAGTCAGCTGATGTAAACATCAGCTGACTTTTTTATTGGAATACGGTTTAGATTAACCTTGTGTATTCAATAAAGCTAAATATTTCTTAGCGTCATTTACTACTTGAGACTTAGCGTAATCTGAGATTACAGCTTCGTAAGTTGATTTAGCGTTAGCTACATCACCTTTTGCCTCATAAGCAAATGCTAATTTCATTAAGTAAGCAGGAGTGAAATCATCGTTCTCCTTGTAGTTCACTGCATCTTTGTAAGATGAGATCGCTGCATCAAAGTTTTCAGTTTGAACGTAAGCATCTCCGACTAAAGCATATGCTCTAGCTTGAACTAATAAATCTTTAGAAGAGAATTTCTCTAAGTGATCGATTGCTTTTTCGAACTCACCCATTTTCATGTAAGAAACACCTGCATAGTAGTTTGCAAGGTTGGCAGCTTTTGTTCCGCTGTACTCATCAGCAACAGCTAAGAAACCAACAGTGTTTGCATCAACATCACCATTTAAGGCTTTGTTTAAAGAGTCTTTTTCGAAGTAGAAAACCGCAGGAGATAAAGCTGCTTGAGCTTTTGCGTTTTCAGACTCCATGTTCATTCCATATAAGAAGTAAGCAGCTACGATTACTACAACAGCAGCAACTAAACCGATTACACTATTTTTATTTTTATCAAGGAAACCTTGTGTCTCTACAATTCTCTCCTGTAATACCTCAGCGCTCTCAAATACTTCGTACTCCTTGTGTTCCTCGTGAGTATTACCTTTGTCTACTTTTTGTTTTTTTTCTTTCATGATTGCCATGTATATACTATTAGGTTCGACCTAAATATTTTTGTTCATATTATTCAGTCGGCAAATTTATAAAATTTCCTCCAAACTTAATATTTTTCGCCATAGTTTAGTCCTAAAAATGTACATAAATACACTTAATTCATAAAAAAAGCTGTCCTTTTAAAAAGAACAGCTCTCTCATTAACAAATTTAGATTATTTATTAAGAATCCAAGAACGGGTAGTTCTCTTCAACATAAACATCTGTATATGCTTCCGATTTATCTGGGAATGGAGACTCTTCAGCGAATTTCACAGCTTCCAACACTTTTGCCTTTAAGCCTTTGTCGAACTCTTTCAATTCTTCTTCAGTTGCCCACTTGTTCTTCAAAATCGTTTGTTTTACTTTTTCGATAGGGTCTTGTGCCTTGTACTCAGCTACCTCTTCTTTCGTACGGTATTTTGCTGGATCGGACATCGAGTGACCTTTGTAACGGTATGTTCTGAATTCTAAGAAGTAAGGACCTTTACCTGCACGTACATGAGCAGCAGCCTCTTCCATTGCAATATGAACTTCCTCTACTGTCATACCATCTACTGGACGAGAAGGGATATCATATGCCGCACCTAATTCGTATAAGTGGTGTACATTGGATGTTCTTTCTACAGAAGTACCCATTGCATAACCGTTGTTCTCTACGATAAAGATTACTGGTAATTTCCAAGCCATTGCCATGTTGAATGCTTCGTGCATTGCACCCTGACGGATAGCACCATCACCAAACATAGTTACACAAAGGTTTTTCGTTCCTTTATATTTCTCAGAAAATGCAATACCAGCTCCCATAGGAATTTGTGCACCTACGATACCGTGTCCACCTGCAAAGTTTACACTTTTATCGAAGATGTGCATTGAACCACCTTTACCTTTAGTTGTACCAGTTGCTTTACCGTACATTTCTGCCATCACAGCACCTGGGTCTGTCCCCAACATAATTGGATGAGCGTGATCACGGTATGCTGTAATATAAGAATCGTCTTTCGTTAACGCAGAAACCTGACCAGCGGCACAAGCTTCCTGTCCGATATACAAGTGACAGAAACCTCTAATTTTTTGCTGACCATATAGTTGTGCCGTTTTTTCTTCAAAACGTCTTACTAATAGCATGTTTTCATACCATTCCCAATATTGCTCTTTTGAGAAGGCACGCTCTTCTTTCAGTACTTTTTCTTCTTGAGACATCTCTTACGGTTGTTGAGTGTTAGCTGTCCACATTTTGGAATGTAGAGGCTAAAAGATATATTTTAAATTTTTCGTTTTCGCCCCAAATCTGCTAATATTTCGGTAAAAAAACAATCTTATTTGCTTTCAATATTTAACCGAAAGTGATTTTTGTCAATTTTATCACACTTCTTTGCTAATAATTGTTGTCTAGAGGGAGCGACAATAATTCTTTTTCGCAGGTACAACCCGTTCCCATATGATACAAACTAAGTCGATCAAACTTCATCGTTTTGCCTACCCATTCTTCACAAATTGTCGCTTCTCCCTGCCCTAAAGTGATATGTGGTTGATAATTATGGTAAGCATTTTCATCAAAAAATTGATTGAGATATGCTATACCTGAAAAAGGCATATTTTCATGAATTACATAGAAGTCCTCATTATTTTCCTCTTCCATCTGATCAAAGTGATAATTTTTCATCAACGCACAAACACTTTGATGCAAGCCAGTTAAACTATTGTTTAATTCAACATTCCAACCTACCGTATTTATATTATGCTTATAAACTGATGAAATATTTAAAGATGATAATTCTGAAAGATCCAATATCTCTAGATAATCACGTAACTTACTAAATAACTGATCAATACGACTATCTTCCACTCTGCACATGCTAATTGATACATGAGGAATAGTTTCTTTTTTACCCAATTTCAATTCTGTATCAGGCAGTCGACGATTATAGTCAATTATTGAATCGATGTATTGTTCAGACGGAATTAAAACGAGGTCTAAAGCGGTATATTTCTTCATTTACTGCTCAATCAAAATTTTTTTCAATAAAAATACTTCTTGATGCAACCTACGTATTTTATTCCTGTCTTTAGGGCAATACTAGTGCAAATTAATTCTTTTTAAAACCTGAGCCCAACGAAAAATACTCAGGTAAATTGGTAGATAACAAAATCAATCTTCAATCATCAACTATTTATCTACTCAAAAATTTAAGATCATGGTCAAATTAAGAAAACTACTTTTACCACTTATCGGAGTGGCACTTCTATCTTTTTCATCATTCGGACAAGAGAAAAAAACAGATTTTTATTTTTCTGGTGGAATGGAAATCATTTTTTCTGGAATGACGGCGAATAAAATCAATAACCAAGAATATGGAAATGATGTGATTCGTTTTGCTCCTGTATTTAACGGACAAACCTATTTCAATATGGATTTAGGTAATCACTTTGGCTTGTTTGCAGGGGTTTCTATCAAAAACTTAGGATTCATATTTGATGTTCCTGATGAATATAAAGCAGATGCTAGTTCGGGTACTGTTAGAAAGAAAATGAGATCGTATAATGTGGGTGTTCCCGTGGGTATTAAAGTAGGAAATCTCAATGGGTTCTTCTTATACGGCGGTTATGAAATTGAACAACCTATCCATTATAAAGAGAAAACTTTTGTTGGCGGAAATAAAACGAACAAGTTCTCGATGTGGTTTACCGATAGAGTCACCACCCAACAAAGTGTGATGCTAGGTGTGCAGTTTACAGAAGGATTAAATCTTAAGTTTAAATATTACTTGGATCCATTCTTTAATGAATCATGGGGAAGTGATAAAGAGAATATTCATGGAACAACATTAAGCTATAATCAGATTACTGGCAATGTATTCTACTTCTCTCTCAACTGCGATATTTTTGATACAAAACGCAAAATCAATAGAATTAAAAAAGCTAAAGTGTCTGTTGATTTCTAAAAGATATAAACCTCAAAAAGAGATCTATATTATACACCAAGTTCGAACGTAGCAGTGCTACGTCCCTACAAGATCAAAAAACGGATGCCTCAAATTAAATTGAAGCATCCGTTTTTTATATATGATAGAGCAAAGTTCCTAACTCCTAACTCCTAACTCCTAACTCAAATTACCTTCTATCAAATTTACTCAACTCAAATACTTTCTCAAGAATTTGACGATCGTGTATCGTAAACTCCGCCTTACGTCTTGCAAAAACACGTTCAGCTATTTCTATCATTTTATCTAATTCTGCCACATCGTTCGATTCAATCGCTCCCCATGCAAAAGATGGAATGTGTTTTGGAGGAAAACCACCACCGAAAATATGTGCAGAAACCCCAACCACAGTACCTGTGTTAAACATGGTGTTGATCCCTGCCTTACAGTAATCGGCCATCATCATTCCACAGAATTGTTGACCAGTACTCACATAGTTTCTATCCGCATAACTCCACACTCTAACTGGTCCATAGTTATTTTTTAAGTTAGAGTTGTTTGTATCAGCACCTAAATTACACCACTCTCCAACAACCGAATTACCTAAATAACCATCGTGGGCCTTATTAGAATAGCCAAAAATGACAGAGTTGTTAATCTCTCCTCCTACTTTACAATGAGGACCAAAAGAACAATCTTCTCTAATTTTTGCTCCCATGTTAATACGTGTACCTTCTCCAATAGCACAAGTACCTTGAATAATGACACCTTCCTCGATCACCGCATTTTTACCAATATAAATTGGCCCTTTTTGTGCATTTAGAATCGCAGCTCTTACCTCTACCCCTTCTTCCACAAAAATATTGGCTCTACCATACACTACCGTATGTGGATCTTCGATATGATGCGAGTGTCTACCTCTTGTCACCACCTCAAAGTCCTGCATAATCTGTCCTCTATTTTGCGTAAAGATCTCCCAAGGATGCTTAATTAAAACGACTTCCTCTTGAGGAACTTCAATTCTCTCAAAGTCACCTGCTTCACTGTCCAATGTTTCGAATTGATGTGAAGTATGCAATACCAATAAATCTTCTCCACAAACCAAACCTTGTCCTTCTTTCAACTCCTTAATTCGATTAAGCATCGAAGGGTTCGGACATAAAGAACCGTTGATGTAGTATTGATCGGTACCATGTTTTAAAGGAAATTTTCCTTGAAGATATTCATCTGTTAAGAAAGATACTTTAGTATCGAAAGCTCTTTCCCACTTTTCGAAGATTTTAAAAATACCCACACGGATATCTGCAATTGGGCGAACAAATGTGAAAGGAAGAAGTTTGACTCTCGTTTTAGGATTGTCGAATAAAATAATATTCATGATCTATGGAGATAATGATAGAACAGCTTAGCGTATCTGCTCTTTAATAACGCACAAAAAATAGTTTAAACGTGATGTTGTTTATAACTACCACAAAAATGCACTCTTAATTTCGATAAACAAAAAAAGCCATGATTTCATAAAGAAACCATGGCTTTTTGTACAGAAAAATAAAATTATTTTTTACCGTATCTTTTGTTGAACTTGTCAACACGACCAGCTGCTGAGATAGCTGCTTTCTTACCAGTGTAGAACGGGTGAGAAGCTGAAGAAATCTCGACTTTGAATAAAGGATAAGTTTCACCTTCGTGCTCAATAGTCTCAGTTGTAGCAACTGTAGATCCAATAAGGAATTTTTCGTTTGAAGTCAGATCGTGGAATAACACTGTTCTGAACTCCGGATGAATGTCTTGTTTCATCTTATTAATATTTTTAACTTTTTCTGTAATCCCAAATCGAAATGCAAAAGTAGTATATTTAAACTACTGATACAAAATAAATTGCAACTTATTCGATAACAACTATAAATAAATTTAAAAATCGACCTATTTCTTTCAATACCAGGTCGCTACACGAATAACTTTTGCATACGTTTCTACGCTATTGAATTGATTTTCAATATGTACATAGACGATAAATTGTCCATACATTCTTTCTCTAGAATCGACTTCCCCATCCCATTTTATCGCATCTCCTGCAGCCAAGGTATAATTTTGAACAAGTTGTTTTACCAATTTTCCAGACAAATCGAATACTTCCATTCTGTAGATTCTTAAAGCACTTTCAGTAGTATTCCTTATCTCCAGAAAATCATTTTCTCCATCTTCATTCGGAGTGATTATAGGTGCACTAAACGTTAAACCTCCAATACTACCCTCTTCATTTTTCGAAAATTGATTTCTAGAATTCTTTTCCCCCGGTGTTGCATACCCCGCACTTTCAGTAGCAGAAGTCCAATTACTTTCCAGATCAGCGTTATCATTATAGCTGATACGTTCCAAACTCACATCTTCTGTATCTCTAATATATTGTTGGTGAAACTGATCTCCATAATTCATCTTTTCCCTTACCTCATTTTTATACCACAAACTCAAAGTTCCACCCGCATTCGGAAAAGAAGGCAAACTCATTTCAATCACACTTTCTGATGATAAACTCGGATAATAACTCATCAAATACTCTTTATTGCTTGTGAGTACCACCCAAGAATGTGGATGTATCAAATAATACTTCGTTTCTGATATTATTTTTTTACTTTCCGATCCATTAGAAATCACCCAATCATTCAGCAAAACAGGAAGGTCAGAAGCATTATACAATTCCACAAAATCGGTATTCAACACAGAAGGATCATAAAGTATTTCTGATAAATGAAGAGAATGACTATCTAAATTCAATGGTGTGATCTTGATTTCCTGCCTTTCCGAATTTCCAAAACAATCACTCACCCCCTCAATCATTATTTGATGTTCATTAGTAAATCCATCTCCTACAAAAGAAATGATCTGATCATCCACCTCTACATCTAATAATGAATAGACACTCGACCCATAATTAATTTTTAAATCTCTCGACTTATTGATGGAAATCTCTTCATCAAAAAAGAGCACCACCGTATCTTCAATGGAAATTGCGTTTTCTAAACTCGGTGCCTGCTTGTCGTCCCAAACATAGTTTACCGAATTCTCTTCCCCTGCCGTTCCTCCTCTTTCGTCATCAGAATACGTCCAATTAAAACGACTGAAACAATCGCTCGATACATCAATACGTTCCATCGACCAACCTCCCTCTTTCTTTTGTGAATCATCCAATTGATCAATATCGTAAAAGACTTCATCGACCAACTCATTTTCGGTATTGATGAGTTGTATATACCCCTCGTCATTTCTCAAAATCGGAAAGTTATCAACACCTATCACTTGGATATCTTTATCAAATAGATTTTCAGCATCTTGATCACACAAGACCACGTATCCTCCCGGAATAATCCAATCATTTGGTAAGTCAATTGTATCCCCATTACTTAACATTCTGCACTCAGACAGGTACAAGTAGTCGTTCGATGTGTTGTGTATTTCTATATACTCTGTTTCAGGCATTTTGACTATTGGTGAATGATCAATCATCAACTCACTTACTAACATTTGTTGATATTTAACTTTCTGAGGCAATACAAAGGGTTTTTGATAGTAAAATTGAAAGTTGCTAAAACAATCAACAAAGTTATCAACAGTTAAAAATATCAACATTCCGGTCGGTAAATCATGATCGAAGCTGATGTTCAGGGTATAGTTATCAACAATTTCGAGGTTATTCACAGAGTTATCAACATTCAACAAGGAGTAATTGCTTGTACTATTCACAGAATCTCCCAACACCTTTTTATTGAATTTCACCTGAATTGTTCGAGCACCAACACCTTTAATCTCATCAATTTCAATAGGTTGACTATCTTCTAAAAGTGCAAAAATAGAATTTTCAACACCCACAGTACTTCCAGAGGAATGTTGACAACTTTTCCAATTTTGATGTGCATCACAAAAAAAGTGTGGATCAATTCGTTCTAATGATTGTCCACCATTTAAATGTGCTTGGTTATTGAAATGCATTGGATAACTGACTTCATCGTACATCTGATCATCGAACCATAACTGAATACTTCCTTTACTATTTAATAAGCCTGAAAAATTCTCCAATGGTAAGACATGAGCTACTTCTACAAATAAAAACAACTCTTGAGGCTTTGTGAAAACTAGAAACTCTCCTGCCTTTACTACTCGATGAGGCAACTTGATTTTCTTTTCATCAATCATCAAATAGCCGCCAAAAAGAGAAACACCTTGAGTAGTGGGGTTATGCAATTCTATAAACTCAGCATTCGGGCTTCCAATAGATGGAGTGGGATCAATCATCAATTCATTTAATACAATACTACCTATTTCGGGAAGTGTAGGGACTTCAATGGAACATATTGTATCCTTCTGCATTTTATTTTGATGCACATCTTCAACACCTGCATGAACAACTAGGGCCAACATTTCTCCATAATTTATTGGAGAAGACAAATCTAATCTCAGCGTATTTTCTTCTAATTCTTTTTCTGAAATTTCTTTCTCTTCAATTGTTACACGTCCGTTGATCAAACTTTCTTCATTTATCAACTCAGAAAAAATCACAGAGACTGTATATCTATCGATTAATTCCACCTCTTTCACTTTTGGTGGAACATTATCCCATTGAAATGATATAGCATGTTCTTTTATCAAATAGCCTGAACAAGTTCGACCGCTTTTAATCGTTAATATCTGCTCAACATTGTTCTGCAATTCATCTTTTAAAGTGATGTACACTTGAGTATCATCAATAAATTGATATTGGATATTTTCTGCTTCTAAAAAATCTAACTTCTCTATTGCCTCCTTAAAACGAAGTACAACATGATGATGATCGATAATACTGAGTTCATCTAATAGTGATTCGAAGTCTTGATAAAGGAGGGAATCCACATCAGAAAATATCACTTCTTCAATAAGATCAGAAGAGAAATCATTTTCATCTTTTAGACCAATCAGTTTTAAAACATCAGCATCTTTAATAGGTAATTGAATGATCTTTTTTCCACAATTCGACCAATCATACTCATATAAAGTGTTATTTATAAATATGGAATCACAAGAAATGATCTCTTCACTGAAAACTATAAAAGCGGAGGAATCCTTTTTTATATAGGTTTCCACATTTGGAGGAGTAATATCATACACAAACTTTAGGTATCGATTATTCATCACATTGCCTTGGAGATCCTCGATATTTTTTACCTGTAATGTATAAGTGGTTAATTCAACCAAAGCTTCCATATCTAAAGAAAGTAAAATCTCTTGACTCGAGATCAATTTAACTTCACTTACTGCTGTATTATATAAGGCATAATTAAAACGGTCTTCCAACCCTTTTACCTCTTCTGAAAATTTAATGTAAAACTGATTTGGAGGATGGAAATCATAAGCGACTATTTTCGGCTTTTGGGTATCATAATATACATTGATGCTAGTGTTCAATACATTTCCTTTATGATCAGAAATGCCGGAAAGTGTCAAATCAAAAACAGTATTCTCAGGGAAAGTCTCCTCAAAATATAAAATCATTTGATGCTCATTGATACTAAATTCTTTGACCTGATACCCATCGAAAGATATGCCGTATACTTCAGATAGTTCAATAGCTTCAGAAAATTCTAATGAAACCGAAAAAGGAGTTAGAATAGAGGTTTGTACAATTTTAGGAGGTTGGGAATCGGTGTAAACGGTATCAAAAGAAGATGGCAATAAGATATTTTGATTTTCATCGCATAGATAAGAGAAGGAAATAGTTATAGCATCAGATTCTTGCAAACCGTTTTGAAGTAAGAGTACCAAGCTTTCTTTGGAATCAAAGAATACACTATCTAAAGTTTTATCACTCACGTTAAATTGTGATACATCACCACAATCCAAAAAAATCGGCTCATCAAATTTTAATTTTATTTGTTGATGATCCAAGAAAGAAACCTCTACTAATTTAGGAGGTGTGAGGTCAACTTGTTTAATCTTCTTTTTAAAACTGAAGTCTTTATAGAAAAAAGCATTACCCCGACTGCTTGATGTAAACAGAGATGACAGTCCGACTTTATATGCACCTTCCTCTAAATGTATATCAAATACTCCGAGAAGTTGGTCATTAACCTTTAAAGTGAATTGATGACCGATCAACTGCACTTCGACTGTATTCCAATCTTGATAAATCCAATCGGTTTCTATTTCAAAAATGACTTGATCAAGGTGTCTTACTTTAATGTAAGAACCCAAATCAACTTCAAGAAGATCATCAAAAAGTAATAAGCTGGAATAGTTTGTTTTTTGTAAAGAAGATGAGATCGAAAAATCATGCTTTATATAGATAAGCCATTCTAAGGTATCCTTATTAAAAGAGTAAGGAAAATCATTTTTATAAAGAAAGTCTATTTTTCGTTGACCACTTCCTGACACAAAATTGGATTGAATTGTTGTATTATCTAAAAATAAATAATTTCCACTAGGTATATCGCCTGAGGAAAAGAGTTTTGTATTCCAATTTTCTTGAGCTGAAAAGTCAGAAAATACATCAATGGTTTGTGCTTGAATCCTAGTAGAAAAAAACACACAATAGAGTACATATAATAATGTAAAAAAGCGTATTTGTGAGTACATAGTTATGAATCGTTGAACTAGCAATGAGAATAGTGAGAGAAGTCACTATTGATAAGAACTTTTGTCATACACAAGTTGGCAAAATAGAAATACATTTGCAACGGATAATTCTGATAAAAGCGCACAGTCGGGAGTGATTTTCACCCTTGGCTGTGTTTTTTTGTCTAAAAAGTAACAAATGTCATTTTTTTTTTGGATAAATAGTGATAGTTATCTTAAATTAGTCACGCTTTTATCAGAATTATCCATTTATATTTAAAAAGATGAAATTGGTACAACCCACTTGTGCACTAGAAGCTAAGGGAAGCCAATCTTTGTTTTCTTGTCTTACTCCTGAACAATTAGAGAAAGTAAAGCAACATACTTGTCACTTCTTTAAAAAAGGGCAACCTATCTTTCAGGAAGAGTCCGTTCCCACGGGTGTCTTTTGTATTAGCGAAGGTCTTGTAAAAGTAACTAAGCTAGGGAGTAATGGAAAGGAACAAATTTTACGAATTGCCAAACCTGGCGATTTCGTAGGTTACAAATCCTTAATTAAAGGAAGTCGTTACCGTGCTTCAGCCATAGCTATTGAAGATTCATCAATTTGTCACATTCCCAAAGCTATCTTTATGGAATTGCTTCATGAAAATGTTGCGTTCTATCAACAAATCGTCCATTTACTGTGTGAAGTTATCGACAATGCCGAATCAAAATTAACGGATATTGCCTACAAACCTGTAAGAGGTAGAATTGCAGAAGCATTATTGCTTTTGGATAAAGCTTTTGAAGACAAAGAACAGATCACCCTTACTCGTGAAGACTTGGCAGGCCTAGTTGGAACAGTAAAAGAAACTGCGATAAGAATCATATCGGAGTTTAAACACGAAAAATTGATTGAGATCAATAAAAGGAGTATCAAGATTATCAATCCGGATGGGTTGGTAAAAATTAGTCATTTATACGACTAAGGTAACTCTAAGAAATCAAGAAATATTTTAGTAGCCATCGACCTCACCCGTCATGGCTATTTTTTTATCCAATAATTGACTGAAAGATGGAAAAACTGCCATCATTCATTATCAAAAGCTAAAACAAAGAATTTAAACATCAACTTTAACAGATAAGATAAACTATTAAATAGGGTATTATTCGATGACTTAAGGTTTTATAAAAATCATAAAAAAGTTAATCGATTAAATCTTTTTTGATAATTATCGTTATTGAATATTATAAAATTAGTACTTTTGCAGTTCGAAAAGGTACAACCTCCTATTTACGTCAAATAGAGGTATCAACTAAAGAACAAACCCTATTCCAACCATGAAAAGAGATGATATCATCTTTGATCTTATAGATCGCGAAAAAGAAAGACAAATTTCTGGCATCGAATTGATTGCTTCAGAAAACTTCGCCTCAGAACAAGTGATGGCAGCCATGGGTAGTGTATTGACTAACAAATACGCTGAAGGCCTACCAGGTAAACGTTATTACGGGGGTTGTGAAGTAGTTGATGAGGTAGAAAACCTTGCTATCGACCGTCTTAAAGAACTATTTGGTGCGGCTTGGGCCAATGTTCAACCTCACTCTGGTGCACAAGCAAACGCAGCAGTTATGTTAGCTGTTTTAAAGCCAGGTGATAAAATTTTGGGTTTTGACTTATCTCACGGTGGTCACTTAACTCACGGTTCTCCAGTAAACTTCTCTGGAAAACTTTACAAGCCAACATTCTATGGTGTAGAAAAAGAAACTGGTTTAATCGACTTCGATAAAGTGGTTGAAACTGCTCGTAAAGAAAAGCCACAATTAATTATTGCTGGTGCTTCTGCTTATTCTCGTGAGTGGGATTACGCTAAATTACGTGCTGTAGCTGACGAAATCGGAGCTTTATTAATGGCCGATATTTCTCACCCTTCAGGATTGATTGCAAAAGGTAAACTAAACGATCCTATCAAACACTGTCATATCGTAACTACAACAACTCATAAAACTCTTCGTGGACCAAGAGGTGGTGTAATTATGATGGGCGAGGACTTCGAAAACCCATGGGGATTAAAAACTCCAAAAGGTAAAACTCGTATGATGTCTTCTTTATTAGACTCAGGTGTTTTCCCTGGTACTCAAGGTGGTCCATTAGAGCACGTAATCGCAGCTAAAGCTATCGCTTTCGGTGAGGCTTTAACTCCAGAATATGATGCTTATGTAACTCAAGTACAAAAGAATGCTCAAGAAATGGCAAAACACTTCTTGGCTAAAGGTTATGAAATTATTTCAGGTGGTACAGACAACCACATGATGTTGATCGACCTTCGTTCGAAAAACTTGACAGGTAAGATCGCTGAAAATACATTAATCAAAGCGGATATTACTATCAACAAAAACATGGTACCATTCGATGACAAATCTCCATTTGTTACTTCAGGTATGCGTGTGGGTACTGCAGCCGTGACTACTCGTGGTCTTAAAGAAGCAGATATGGGTAAAATCGTTGACTTCATCGATCGCGTATTGATGAACCACGAAAATGATGCTGAAATTGAGAAAGTGAGAGCTGAGATCAATGAGTGGATGCGTCAGTTCCCATTGTTCCAATGGTAATAGGATATTCTCCTTTATAATAAGAAGCTAAGTTCAGCAATGGACTTAGCTTTTTTTGTATCCAACAAATGGATCATAATCAAATAGTTATTTTGATGTCAGATTTTATTATATTAATAATTGTAATAAACGTAAACCAAAAGCTACCAAAACAGATGCCCTGCGTTTAACACATTATAACTAAATACACTATCATGAAAAATCTATCAATCATCATCTTAACTTTACTATCATTTTCTTTTATAAGTTGTGATAATAACGACAATGGGGAAAACCCTAGTAATGATCCAAGCATTTCTATCGATAATAAACAAGAGGTTTTAGAGGTGTACCCTTTACAACCCGTTGAATTGGATGTTCTAGCCAAAACAAATAGCAGTGCACCTATTAGTGATATTGACGGCACTCCAGAAGGATCTTGTATGGAGAGTCAAGACACTACTCTAAATGCCAATGAGGGTTATTTAAATTATAATCAATCCGCTCCTTATAATAATGGGGAATATGTTATCAATTTTACTGCTTATACTGATGAAGGTAAAACAGCCAATGTCAATCAACAAATTAGAGTAGTCGGTGAGCCTTTCATTATGCAAATTGATAGCACTGAAATTCCAGATTCTGCCTTTAATGGAGCTAACTTCACTGTAAGAGGTACATTAAAATCAGTTTTACCTTTTAACGGAACAAGCACTTCAGTTGATGTACCTGGCCAAACAGGGATTCAATTTAGTACCAGTGTATTAGAAGGAGCTTTTGATGCTGTAGTTGACAATACTCCTGCAGAAATCCCTCATTCAGCAAGAACTGCTTTCGAAGTAAAAAGTCATTCCCTTGAAAAAGATAGTAATGGATATTATACCTACAACTTTGAGGTGACCTATACTGTCACAAGACCTGGTGTTGACTCAGAACTACCACAAAATGAATTCACAATCAACATCACTTATAATTATTTTGATTCTACAGTAAAATGTATTTCTGATGCTGATCCGATGTTTGGTACATGGTCAAAAACAGTGATTATACAAGATAATTAACAAAGAGTTTATCAAACATTAATTTATAAGGTGTTCATTTTCAAAGATGAACACCTTATTTTTATGGCGTAATTATGAATTATTTAGACATTTATAAGCGCTAAATTGTTGGTAATCAAAAAATAATGTTCTACCTTTGCCCGTCGCAAACGTTTACCCGTTTTGCGTGTTCAGGTCGAAGTATTTACAACTTGCTGTTTTACAGGAACGTAAATACTTCAAGTTTTAAATTAATAAAACGTACAATACAGTGGATACACTCAGTTACAAAACTGTTTCAGTAAACAAAGCTACTGCTCAAAAAGAGTGGGTTTTGATCGACGCTGAAGGTAAGACATTGGGACGTTTGGCTACTGAAATTGCCATGTACTTACGTGGTAAGAAGAAGCCTAGCTTTACACCAAATGTTGACTGTGGAGATAACGTAGTTGTTATCAATGCAGAAAAAGTGAAGCTTTCAGGTAAAAAGTGGGACGAAAAAGTATACCTTCGTTACTCTGGTTACCCAGGTGGTTTGAAATCAAGAACTGCTACAGAAATGAAAGCAAAGTTCCCTACAAGATTAGTAGAGAACGCAGTTAAAGGCATGTTGCCGAAAGGAAGATTGGGACGTGATTTATACCGTAACTTGTATGTATATGCAGGTGGCGAGCACAAGCACGAAGCTCAACAACCAAAGAAAATTGAACTTTAATTAAATTAAGTGATGGAAGTAATTAACACTTCAGGCAGAAGAAAGACTTCTGTAGCAAGAATTTACCTGAGTCAAGGTGAAGGAAAGATTACTGTCAACAAACGTGAGTTTGGTGATTATTTCCCATCTGAGGTTTTGCAAATCAAAGTGCAACAACCATTAGAATTGACTAATGAGTCTGGCAAGTACGATATTAGCGTAAACGTGCAAGGTGGTGGTATTAACGGACAAGCGGAAGCAGTTCGTTTAGCGATCTCTAAAGCACTTTGCGAAATCAACGCAGAACACAGATTGACATTGAAACCAGAAGGTTTCTTGACTCGTGACCCTCGTATGGTGGAAAGAAAGAAACCAGGTCGCAGAAAAGCGAGAAGAAAATTCCAATTCTCGAAACGTTAATCTTGTATTTTGTATTGCCGGCTATCGATGGTCTTCTCAGAAGACTATCAGCCGAGCTGCATAAATACGTTTTGCAAAAACAATCTACTTGTTAGAACAATGAAAAATTTAGAATATAAAGAACTGCTTGACGCAGGCGTTCACTTTGGTCACTTGACCAGAAAGTGGAATCCAAAGATGGCTCCTTACATCTTCATGGAGCGCAATGGTATCCACATCATTGACCTGAACAAAACAAAGACTGCTTTAGAGCAAGCACAAAACGCTCTAAAAAATATTGTAAAGTCTGGTCGTAAAGTGATGTTTGTTGCTACTAAAAAGCAAGCAAAAGACATCGTTGCTCAAGAAGCGGCAAGACTAAAAATGCCTTTCGTTACTGAGCGTTGGTTAGGTGGTATGTTAACTAACTTCCAAACAGTACGTAAATCATTGAAAAAAATGTCGTCTATCGACAAATTAATGAAGTCGGATGAGTACAACTCTCTTGCAAAGCGTGAGCGTCTTATGATGCAACGTGAGCGTGAGAAGTTAGAAAGAGTATTGGGTGGTATTGCTGACCAAACTCGTCTTCCAGCTGCATTGTTTATCATTGACGTGAAGCGTGAGTCTATCGCTGTAAAAGAAGCTCAAAAATTGGGTATTCCTGTATTTGCAATGGTTGATACTAACTCAAACCCAGAGGGTGTTGATTTCGTTATCCCTGCAAACGACGACGCATTCAAATCTGTAAGCGCTATCATGGGTGCTGTAGGTTCTGCGATCGAAGAAGGAATTGGCGAGCGTAAGAAAGAGCGTGACGAAGCTGCATCTGCTGCTGCTGAAGCAGAAAAGAAAGCGGCTGACGAAGCTTCTAATGAGTAATTCTTATCTCGTTTACCTTTAAATTTTGAATAAAAATGGATATTAAAGATATCAAAGAGCTTGAAGCTAAACTTCACGAATTAAAAGTGAAGCAAGGCGATATCTTCAAGCAAAAGAAAGCGGACCGCGACGCTGCAGCTTTAGAAGCTATCCGTACTGAGATGGCTGAAGTTAAAGCTAAAGTTAAAGAAGGTTTAGCTGCTAATAAAGCTTCTAAATAAGCATAACTTATTTGGGTTTTAACCAAACCCGCATCGTACTAGTACCTTGCGGGTTTGTTCGTATAAATTTAAGGTAGTTTACTACCATTTGTTTAACCTCTTTTTTAAATCATAAAGAGATGGCTATCACAGCACAAGACGTAAAAAAGCTTCGTACTATGACTGGTGCGGGTATGATGGACTGTAAAAAAGCACTTTCAGAAGCTGAAGGTGATTTGGACAAAGCAGTTGAAATCCTTCGTAAAAAAGGTCAAAAATTGGCAGCTAAAAGAGCTGACAGAGAGACTACTGAAGGTCAAGTTTTCGTTTATTCTAGCGATGACAACTCAAAAGCAGTTGCTTTAGCTTTCGCTTGCGAAACTGAGCCTGTATCTGTAAACGACGAATTCAAAGCTTTAGGTCAAAGCTTATTGGATGCTGCTGTTGCTGCAGACGCTAAAACTGCTGAGGAAGTTCTTGCACTTACTGTTGATGGTGTAGCTGCAACTGAAGCTATCACAGCATTGACTGCTAAGATGGGTGAGAAAATGGAAATCTCTGGCTACGCTAACGTAGAAGGTGCTGCTGTTGCTGCTTATAAGCACGGTGCTTCTATCGCTGTATTAGTTGAGCTTTCTGAGGCTGCAGACGAAGCTGTATTAGAAGCTGGTAGAAACGTAGGTATGCAAGTTGCTGCTATGCGTCCATTGGCTCTAGCTGCTGAAGATGTAGATCCTACATTAATTGCTAAAGAAAAAGAAATCGGTGTTGAGCGTGCTCGTCAAGAAGGTAAGCCTGAGAATATCTTAGAGCGTATCGCTGAAGGTTACGTGAAGAAATTCTTAAAAGAAAACACTCTTCTTGAGCAAGCTTACGTTAAAGATCCTAGCCAATCGGTGAAGAACTACGTAGGTAGCGTGAAATCTGGTATGGTTGTAAAATCATTCAACAGAGTTTCAACTGGTAAGTAATTTTATTCCAACAAGGAATTAATTATATATGAAAGGTCATCCTATTTGTTTAGGGTGACCTTTTTTTCGTTGGTGATGATTTATGAAACGACTAGTTCTCTACTACTTATTACTTTTGAAAGTAAAAATGAAAAGTTAAAAATGAAAAACGTAGTTAGTAACAATAACGTGTAGAAATTATAAGTAAAAAATTAAGAATGAAAAATGTAATTAGTTACAATAACGTGTAGGTGGGGTAATTAATACTGCCGCAGATGTTAAGCGATAGCGATATCTGTGTCTAAGAAACGTTAGAGAGGTTCCCCGACCTCGTTTTTAATTGATTATATATATCTACATAAAACACATATCTAGTTTAAATGATATCACTAGAAACACCCCAACGTTAGCTCCAGTAACCACGTTTTTAACTTTTCATTTTTAATTTTTAATTTTATACTTTTCATTTCAAAAAAAAAAGACTCCTTACCGAAGTAAGAAGTCTTTCCTTTTATAGGTTTCTTATAGAATTAGTTAGACCATAGGTCTGATTCGAATTCTACAAGGTCATATTTGTATTCTAAACCTTTCATTAAAGCGATATCACCTTTAGCATCTCCATACAATAAAGCAATGTCTTTATCTTGTGTATTAGAGTATTTAGTGATCTTACCATCGTGTAACAATAGGTCGAAAGCATCTGAAAGGTTTTTGCTTTCTGCTAAGTTTCTATCGTTATACCAAAGTGCGTCTCTGTTCTCTTTGAAAAGGTTTTCTACTACCTCTTTGTATGAGAATGAAGCAACTTGTCTTTCCAAAGTACCACCGTTGTTTTCTGCAGGAAGAACTAGCGTCAACACTTGAATATCGTGGATCCACTTACCTCTTCTACGGTCAAACAAGATATCTACTTGAACATCCATTAAATAGATGTCTTCAGGATAAACTTCGTCTGAAGAAGCAGCTACTGCACCAGCGCCGCCGCTTCCGCCGCCGCCCCAGCTATCGCCTGAGTCGCCCCAGCCGCCGCCGCCGCCGCCCCAATCGTCGCCGCCGCCCCAGTCGTCACCGCCGCCTGAGTCACCACCTAGATTAGGCTTCTTAACACGCTCTTTGAATTCGTCAATAGTAAGACGCTTTTTCAAAGAATCATTTTCATATGGTCTAAGTAAGCTACTCTTCACGGCATCAATCATCAGTTTTGGTAACCATCTATTCTTAGCGAAGAATGGCTGATTCATTTTATCGTTCAGGTTAACTCTGTACCATACTGTTCTTTTAAACATAATGTCTGCATTACGAACAGGTCTCACAGAGTGCTTATTCCATTCACTCTCATCAATCTCCTGAGCGTAAGCCATGCTAGCAAATACTGTAAATGCTAGTAAAAGTATTCCTCTTAGACTTTTCATAATATTTAATTCTTCTTAGTTCACTGCAATTGTTGTGATACCGCCAACACCTGGAACTGTTTCAGTTTTACCCAAAGAGTTTTTACGAACCACTTTCTTTACATCAACTACAATACGAACACCTTCTGTTTTAGGAGCGTTTCTTAATAATCGTCCGATATCCATTGATTGGTTACCACCTGTAACACGCATAGGCTTACCAATTGGTTTAGTACCGAATGCCACTGTAACTTCCCAATCTACTACACGGTAGTTAGCTTCATCTGGAAGAGCTGCTTTAAATTCAGCATCTGGCTCAGGAACAACACGTAATTTAGAAGTCTTACGTGAGATACCTTTTTTCATATCGACACCTGGGAACTTAATAGTTGGTTTCGGTACACCACGTGTTTTGAACGTTTTAGTACCAATTCTGTTACCACCACTGTTTACAGTAAGTACAACGCTTTTCGCCTTTTGAGTAGGGATAATTGTTGCCGTTTTACCACTACCTTTTACAGAAGCATTTGTTGCAGAGAATCTTGGGCTGTAAGACTCACCTAAAGCAGGTACGTCTACAACTAATTTGTTTGCAACGTTTCTATAAAGGGCATTTACAGTTGCCGAGTTTACAGAAATTGTAGGTCTAACTACTACGTACTCTTCCTCTACTAATAATGTAGTATCACCGAAAGGAGTAGTATATGTAATCTCACCTTTCCAAGTTTGAGTTGAACGACCGTTTTTATCATATTTAGCTGCTTTTGCAGGGAATTTAATTGTACCTACACCTGCTTCTACTTTGATATCAGCACCGTTTTGTTTCATTCTTGGCTTAGCTGCTGAAGATGATGCAGCAATAAACATTGTTGCTTCATAATCCAATCCAGCTGCTACAAATTTAGAAGTTGGTTTAACAACCGCTACTACTTTATCGAAAACTACACGTCCACCAACTCTATCGTTCAATACTTGTAAAACTTTCGTTTCAGCTTGTAATACTTCAGACGATACTTCTGTTAATACTGCTAATGCTGCAGCTACTGGAGTATCTTCGAATTGAATTTGAGCGTAATCTTTGTTCTTGTTGTCTTTATCGTTTTTGTACTGTTCCATTTCTTTTGCAGATTTGGCCAGTTTACCGATCTTTCTCCAAGTTTTTGTAGTATCAAATTTCATAGCTACAGCATCATAATGCTTCGCTAATTCATTTAACTTCTTCTCAAGGTCATAAGCTTTACCTTTTTTCTTAGCGCCCTCTACACCGATCATAATCTCAGCAGGGATTTGGGTATCACTTTTTCCTTTTAATTCACCTGTACTTTCATCATAATCACCAGATTTCTTAATGATCTCCTGCTTAAGTTCCTCAATAAGGTCAGTTACTTTTACAGTCTCTGTTCTTAAAGCAGTTGCTTCTTTAAGTACTTCCTGAGTGATTGCGTTGTTTTTCTTTTTCACAGCTGCCTCAATTGCATGCAACTGTCTATCATTCTCTTGAATCTTAATTTCATTCGCCTCATTAAGTGCACGTTCAATGAACATGAACTTATCAAGAACCGTGTTACTAACATTCAATGCGAGCATGGCCATAAGTACTAAGTACATTAGACCAATCATCCGTTGTCTTGGTGTTTCCTTACCTCCTGCCATCAGTCTTTTTAGATTATTGTGTTAAAATTAGACATCTTGTGAAAGACTAGACTAGCCTTTCATAGCAGTTAGCATCTTACCATATACATTGTTCAACTGAGTTAAGTTAGTTGTCAATGTAGACATTTGTGTTTTGAATTTAGAAGCCTCTTTAGATGCTTCGTCCATACTTTGAACAGCGTTAGCCAAGTTACCGTGGAATTTATTGATTGTTTTAAGATGGTTGTTAGCATCTTTCAATTCCATTTCGTAAACAGCGTTTAATGCACCTAAATTCTTAGTGATTGCTTGTACTTGAGCTTGGTGAGCTTTAGAGTCAGCAGCTGTACCTTCCATTGTTTTCATTGCAGTTACAGTAGTCGAGAATGACTTGTTTAAGTCGCCCATAGACTTTGTTGCTACTTGTAAACTTCTTGAGTACTCATCTGATGCACCAGCAACGCTAGCTACAGATTTCATTTGACCTACTGATTTATTCAAGTTCTCCATACCAGAACCGAAGTTCTTAAATACTTCTGGAGTTAATTTCGCATCTGCCAATAATTTATCCATTGCACCTAATGCTGCAAGGTCTTTAGAATTATCCTTTTTAGCAGGTTTCTTAGCTGTAGCAGCTTCACCACTTAATAATTCTGGATAAACTAATTCCCAATCGTAATGTTTCTCTGGAGGAGGAGCTGGAGCAAAAGCACCAATGAAGAATAAGAATGCCTCTGTTACCAAACCTGCCGCAAGGATAGGACCACCACCTTGAAGGTGAAGAATTTTGAACATGGCTCCAATAATTACGACCGACGCTCCTAAGTTTGTTAAAATTGGAGCATATACTCTGTAGAACTTCTGTCTACCTGTTTCGTGAAAATGGCTCATTTCTGTCTGCTTAAAAATTTTCTAATTGATGTGTTTCGATAATGTTGATAACCAAAATTGGCCAAAATAACATTTAAAAAATTACTCTAAAATTCAAATCCTGAAGATCTACCCAAGTTGATCATTGCACAACGGAAACCAATATAAGATCTCGCTTGTGTTTCGAACTCGTATGATCTAGTACCTGTTTGGATGTAGAAAGGAATGTCTTTCCAAGAACCACCTCTTACAATCTTCTTAGGCTCGTTAGGATCTGTGTATGTTGGGTTTAAGTCCCAAACAATCGGATAGCCAGCTGGGTTATAGGCGTCATCGCACCACTCTGCAACATTACCCGACATATCATATAAACCAAAACCGTTAGGGAAATAAGCACCTACTGGTGACGTGTATGAATAACCATCGTCATAGTAGTTTCCTCTACCAGGTTTAAAGTTAGCCAAGGCACAACCTTTACCGTTTCTTACATATGGACCACCCCAAGGGTATTTCGCCATATCCAGACCACCTCTCGCAGCGTATTCCCACTCTGCTTCTGTTGGTAATCTAAACGCAGGTAATTCTGCTTGACCTTGCTCAATTCTGTAACTATTAAGGTGTCTTGTTCTCCAAGCACAGAATTCAACTGCTGCTCTTCTTGTTACACCTACTACTGGATATTCATCAAATGCAGGATGTGAGTAATAGTAATCTTGCATTGGTTCACCCATGTGATATGAGAAATCTTTCTCCCATACTGTTGTATCTGGTCTTAATTCTTCTTGGATTTGCTCATAAGTCCAATCTGCACTAGTATCAGACTCTGCTTCCATACCCTCGATAAATTGACGATACTCGTTGTTTGTGATCTCTGTTTCATCCATAAAGAAGCCACTAATAGTAACTTGTTTATTCATGTTGATCATCGAATACGTAATGTCTTCGTCTGCCTGTCCCATGTGGAAAGTACCACCAGGAACGTTCGTCATACCGATAGGTATAACTTGCGCATCCCACTCAGGACGGTCTAATGAACCCGTAAGTTCTCCCTCATCAGAGACACTCCCGCCTCCGAATAGGCCGCCTCCTCCGCAACTCTGAGTTAAGACAGCCAAAATGCTTAACATTCCCGTAAGCCTTTTTAATGACAAGCTTTTCATATGCTAAAAATTCTCCTACTTGGATTTATTGTTTCTAATTCCTGATTGATAGTTAATAAAATTTAACTCGATCATAGATATTGGTATCAAAACAAAAAAGATTCCAAAAAGGAGAATTCTCTAAAAAAAAATAAAAATATATGGATTTTAGTGGCGATTAATCATGTCGATATCTAGGCGTACGTATCGCTGAAGGGGTTTTTGAGCCAAACGAATTAAATCCGAAGGATAATAGTATTTCATGAGATGTAGGCGCTTTTGCTACTTGATCCCTTAAGGTATAATCAAAGGCGTACCCTATATGTAACTTTCTATTTTTAAGAACATATACACCTGCTAACACATTTAAAGACTCTATTTCTCTCACTCCAGCACCTACATAGATCCATTCTTGTAAATTGGTAATAAGGTTAGCATCGAAAGTAAAATTACTCAAATCAGACTTCACCAATACAGAAGGTTGAAGTACAATATTATTGGTTACGTCGAATGACATTCCAAACATTCCATTAAATGCCATCTTTAAAGAAGAAAATGGACTATCCTTTCCTCCGATAAATTCGGATGGAAGCAAATGTTTGGCTGCTACACCTGCGTAAAGCTTCTCATGTTGAAAGTAAATACCCGCTGAAATATCAGGTACAATAGAGTTTAAAGGTAAACCAGAAGTAAAAAATGGATCATTCTCATTCACGAACCTCAAACGACTGGTATTAATAGAACGATCATATACACCTCCTCTTAAACCAAATGACAATGTCCCTTTCTTAACTGGCACATAATAAGATACAGAAAACTGAGCTTCCAGATTACTCATCAACCCCACGTCATCATGTATAACATGAAAACCTACTCCCAATCTTTTTGATGCAATTGGAGCACTCAAAGAGAATAATTGCGTGTTTAAAGTTCCATTATCATCAAATGTTCCTTCGTAACCCAACCATTGAGTTCTATGAATTAACAAAGCCTCTGCATCTGTTGAGGTCATCCCTACAGCAGCTGGATTATGAAACGGCTTTGAAAACATGTATTGAGTGAACTGCGGATCTTGCTGACCCATTACCTGAAGAGATAAAATAGTAAGTCCTAGGATTAAAGTTCTTATTAGTAACTTATTAAGATGCATAAATTAAAAGATTACCAAGGGTTAAGTGATGAGGTTGTTTAGTACAGATGATTTATGTCTGCTTAAATGTGTTAGATAACCGGAGATCAAGTTGATCTGGTTAATACAATTTAATAAAATAAATGAGGTATTCAGAAAAAAATGGAATAAAAAAAGCATCATTTCCAGGAAATGATGCTCTTATATATGGAAAGCTCGATTATAAATCGTTCGCTTCTTTAATGTACAACTCAATGGCACCTGTCATAGATGGTGCATTCGGTAGAGGTGCCTCTACATCTAAATGTAATCCTGCATCTCTTACAGCTGCTGCTGTTGTTGGTCCAAAAGCAGCAATTCTAGTCTCTTTTTGTTCAAAATCTGGGAAGTTTGTGAACAAAGACTTGATACCTGATGGACTGAAAAATGCAATCATATCGTAGTAGATCTCGCTAAGGTCAGATAAATCTGCAGCAACTGTTCTGTAAATAATTGCTTCATTCATCTCAATTCCTGCTTCTGTCATGAAATTAGGAATGTCCTCTTTACGAATATCTGAACAAGGGAATAAATATTTTTCTGATTTATGCTTTTTGAATAAATCAAACATATCTCTTGCTGTTTTGTAACCTGTGAACAACTTACGCTTTCTAACTACAATATACTTTTGAAGATAGTTAGCAGTTTGTTCTGAGATACAGAAGTATTTCATATCTGTAGGAACTTCTACTTTTAGCTCCTTACACAATCTGAAAAAATGATCAATGGCATTTCTCGAAGTGAAAATGACAGCTGTATGATCTAAAATATTGATCTTTTGAGTTCTAAACTCTTTTGCTGTTACACCTTTAACTTCAATAAATGGGCGAAAGTCTATTTTGATACCATACTTTTCACCTAATTTATGATAAGGCGAATTTTGATTGGATGGCTCCGGCTGAGACACCAAAATTGATTTTACGGCTTTCTTCACCACTTTACCTGCTATGTCGTTTGCCATGCTTGTGATTTATATTTAATAAAAGTCCTTAGACTTGTCTGTGAGTTATAAGAAATCAACCTATGAATACCTTTACCGCCAGCAACGATGGTAAGAATTCTGTCGCGCAAAAATACGAAAATAAATAATTAAATCTAAGGTTTACTTGTTTATATACAGCGATATAGACTAAAAAACTTTTTAGAAAGAAGGCTATACCTATAAAATTCCGCATAAAATCCCAACTGATGTTAAAGGGATTTAACGTCCATAATACACATAAAAACAAGAAAAACAGAACAAAAACCCAAGTGAGTTTATAAAATTCTATACTGTGTATTGAAGAGACATTTTTATTGCCAAAAATATTTCCTAAAACGTAAATTACCATTAATCGAAAGGCGACAAATAAAAAAATGGAGATAATGATGTAGGATATGTTTCCAAAAAAATCAGAATAGGTCTTATTGGTTTCTGAAGAATTGATTTCCGATAACCAAATATCTCCCGAACCAAATAACATCATTGCTAAACTGCCGACAAGAATAAAACAGACTAAAAACATCAAAAGCTGTAATGTGTTTAATTTATTATTATCCGAACGACCTAGGGTTACTCCATCAAATGCTTTTAAAATACTTTCATATCCCGTTTTCAAACCACCAATTTGTGAGCATACACTTACAGATACAAAAACTATTATCGCCCACATGAGCAACATATTTCTATACTTCGAATCAAATCGAGGTATGATCACTCCATCTTCTTGAGCTTTGATTTTATCCGCAGTCAAAGTTCGATAGGAATATTGATAATTAGACAAATAAGCTTCCGGTATAATTCCATTCACCGTATTCACTACCAACAACAACTCATCTTCATTGACTAAATTATCAATTAATAAATTATTTGAGAAAAAGATGGTTTGATGTTCAGAGTCAGCTACTTCTTGCAACTGATTATTTATGAATACTCCCGCACCTTTGGGCACAACAAACTCAATACCCAATCCATACAAATCATCTTTTTTCATTAATAGATAAAAGTTCTTTGTAAAAGGGTTTTGTTCTTTTAGGTAGGGAAGAAAACTAGACGTACGGTTATCATACACCTTCCATTCGTCCTGTAAGGAGTAAAACTGTTTGTCAGTTTGTGCGAATGTGGATGTTCCACAAAATATATAAAGGACTAGAAAAAGAAACCTTAAATGATTCATTGATTATTTTCTGTCTTTAGAATCTATAATTATTGTCACAGGACCATCGTTTAATAAAGAAACTTGCATATCAGCTCCAAATTCTCCTGTCTCTATTTTCTTACCCAAATTTGATTCCAAAGCCGTAATCATTTCTTCATATAATGGAATTGCCACTTTAGGTGGTGCGGCATTTATATAAGAAGGTCGATTTCCTTTTTTGGTACTTGCATGCAAAGTGAATTGAGAAATCAATAAGATATTTCCCTCTACATCTTGAATGGAACGATTCATTTTACCTTCTTCATCAGAAAATACTCTCAAGCCGGTAATTTTTTTTGATAACCACTCAATATCAGACGAATTATCGTCATGAGTTACTCCTAACAAAATGAGAAACCCTCCGTCAATTTGTCCTTTTACCTCTCCTTCTATCTCAACTTTCGCTTGAGTTACTCTTTGGATAACTGCAATCATATTATTGATAACTTTTTCTAAAATTTCTAGTATTTAACATAACCCATATGGAATATGAAATTTACCACGAATTTAAAGCTAAATCTCCTTTTTTTTTACATCTACAAAATTTTTACTTAAAATAATGGTATAAACTTTGATGTTTTTTGTACGTCGAAATAATAAACTATACATAAAGTGAGTTATTTACGTACATCATCAATCCAATTTGAGAAAACATATTTTACCATGAGAAGGATTTTTATATTACTATTACTCGCTTTTAGCATTGTTGCAGTAGAAAATGATGCTTTCGCCCAAAAGAAAAAGAAAAGTTCAGGCAACGACAAAAAAGCACAAAAGAAAGAAATTAAAGAGTGGAAAAAGAAATTAAAGGAAACTGACCCTTTAAAATTCCGCGACATGACTCAAGAACTAAACACTCTTAGAGGACAAGCTTCTGGTTTAAAAGCTGAAATTTCTAAATTGGAGCAAGAAAAAGAGTCTTTTGATCAACAGTTGAGAGAAAAAGACAACGAAATTGCTGACCTAAGAGCTCAACTTGAGAAAATGAAGAGCAAAATGGACAACAATGTTTCTTCTTCTGGTGATGACTATACAAAAGGAGTGGTATACAAAGTACAAATTGGAGCATTCAAAAACAGAGACCTTTCTAAATTCCAAGACAAAGGTAATTTCTGGATGGAAGATGAAGACGGTTTGAAAAAATATACAATTGCTTACTTCCGTGACTACGGTGAAGCAGATCAGTTTAAAAAATACATGAGAGCTATGGGTGTTAAAGATGCATGGATTGTTGCATACGAAGATAACACTCGTAAAGATATCAAAGATGTAAAACGCAAAAGTGGTAAATAAGCTTTAAGTTTTAAAATTATTTGGAAGCCTTTAGATGAATTTCTAAAGGCTTTTTTTGTATCTTCAATATTCAACCAATCGCTTAAATTATGGGTAAAAAAATAAATATAAATATTGAAATTGTCTCATATGATCAATTAAATGACCTATCAAAGGAAGATCAAGAATTATTAGCTGCTGCTGAAAAAGCTACTTTTAATGCCTACGCTCCCTATTCCAATTTTAATGTAGGAGCCGCCCTAAGATTAGAAACTGGAGAAGTTATCGTTGGCAATAATCAAGAAAATGCTGCTTATCCATCTGGGATGTGTGCGGAAAGAACAGCGATGTACTACGCAGGTGCTACTCATCCAAATGCTGTGATCAAAACCATTGCTATTGCAGCTAGAAAAGGTGAGGACACAGAATTCATACCTATTTCACCTTGTGGGTCATGCAGACAGGCTATGCTTGAATATGAAGTAAAACAAAACGAAAATATTCGAGTAATCATGAAAGGGGACGATCAAATATTTGAGATACACTCTGTATCTGATCTTTTACCATTCAAATTCACTCAAAAGGACTTGTTTGAATAAGAATTGCGTTATTGTCTTGAAGCGTATAGTCTTGCCATTATCTCATCACCATACATCGTATTACTGGCCATTTTTTGATATTTCTTCATGAGTTCTTGGTTGCCCTCTAACTCATAAATGGATTTTAAGTAGGAAAATATATAGGGTTGTAAATAAGTCTTTCTTGTAGAAATTTGATCTATTTTATCCTCAGTTTCCAATAAAATCTTCTTAGATTGACTAAAATCTTGCATCTCATAATACTTCATTCCCAAAAGCATTTTGCTTGATAATGAAAAGAAATTATTCTTCGAATCAGATAGCTTCAATATTTCTAAATTAATGATAGAATCAGACAACATATTGTAATTAGACAATACTAGTAAAGATTCGAAAATAAGCCATTCATTATCATCATATTTACTGATCATATCTTTAGCAAGAGTTACCGATTTTTGGCTATTCGTATGAGAATAAATCCACATAAGGTACTTTTGTGCTTCAGCTGAGGCAAAAACACTTGATTTCATACTATAGACCAATTGTTTTACACCTAAGTCTTTATTTCCTGATGGAAAAAAAGTTAGAAATGGTTTATAGATAGGATGTTTCTCCGGATAAAACTCCCTGTAATAATTATAAATACCTGAAGAGAAATTAAACTCAGGCAGTTCTTCTGTATACCCCATTCCTTTTCTGGTTAAATTATACACTGCCTTGGCTTCATTTACAGCTTTCCAAGTGGCTCCTCTGTAGTTATAGGCTCTAGCTTTTAGACTTTTGGCCAATAACATAAAATAGGTCGCTTCTTTATCGGATTTATTTTTCGATATCCGGCTTTCCGATATAGTTATACATCTATTAATATGAAGAAACATTTTCTCTACGGTCTCATCATTTTGATAATCAAACGGAGAGTTTTCCCAATATATTTCTAATGCTTTTAATAGTGGAAGTGAGGGATGTTTAGGCATCATTACTTCATAACGAACCAATAAACTGTCTGCTTTTTTAAAATTCCAGTGGTAATAACAGTCCATTATCTCTGAGGCAATGTTCAGAGCATCATCATTTTCCCATAACATTTTGGGAGTTTGAGCGGTACTTTTTGATAATAAGAATAAAAAAAGTAGACTTATGTATAAAGTTCGTAACATATGTAGGGGGTGATCGTCAATATACTAGGTTTTTATCGTAATTTAGCAGATGTAACAAGGTTTGTGTCAACATCATTACTTTAATATAAGAAATCTTGTCTCATCTTTTTCTAGATGTAAATCAAAAACATGACAAAAGGCAAAAAAAAGAATAAAAAAGAAAATTCTAGAGGAAAGCGAAAACCTCAAAAGCGAAGTAGCTTGAATAAATACACCATTGAGAACATTATCAATTTATTGAACTCTTCCCCTGAAAGTAGTTTCAGCTTAAGACAAATCAATAAAGAGGTTAGAATCAAAAGCCAAACAGATAAGGATAAACTAAAATATATTCTTGCCCAAATGGCTGAAGAAGGAAAACTTCAAATTAAAGGTAAGAAATATCAGTCCATCACTTTAGAAAATGAAATTTCTGAGTCGAGAACTGCTACCGTTGATTTCGTCAATCCTAAGTTTGCCTTTTTAATTGTAGATACTAAAGTAGATGAGGAGCCTCAAGAAGATATTCGTGTAGTAATTACTAACATGAATCGTGCGCTTCATGGGGATAAGGTTGAATTTACTACTTTCTATAACCGTAATAGAAATAGGACTGAAGCTAAAATCACTAAGATCTTAAAGAGAGAAAAAGACGAATATGTTGGACAACTTCAAGTGTCTGACCGTTTCGCTTTTGTTGCTGCTTCAGATAGAAAAATGTTCTTCGACTTCTTCATTCCAAGAGATCAGATAGGAGAGGCTAATCACGGTGACAAAGTGATCGTAAAGATGACGCAATGGAAACCGAATGATAAGTCGCCTACAGGTAAAATCATTAAAATATTAGGCAAAGCAGGAGAGAACAATACTGAAATTCATTCTATTATGTTTGAATTCGGATTGCCTTTTGAATTCCCTAAAGAAGTAGAGGCGGAAGCCAATATGATTCCTGATGAAATTCCAGAAGAAGAAATCAAGAATCGTAAAGACTTTAGAAATAGAACCACATTCACTATCGACCCACTAACGGCCAAAGATTTTGATGACGCCTTGTCTATCAGAAAAATGAAAAATGGTCATTATGAAATCGGGGTACATATTGCAGATGTAACACATTATGTCCGTCCTGGATCTCAATTAGAAGAAGAAGCTTTAAAAAGAGCAACTTCAGTCTATTTAGTGGATAGAACAGTACCTATGCTTCCTGAAAAGTTAAGTAATGGCTTGTGTTCATTAAATCCTAATGTGGACCGTTTGGCCTTTGGTGCTATTTTCGAAATGGATGAGGATGGTAAAATACACAAACAACAGTTTGGCCGTACAGTTATCCACTCTGATCGTCGTTTCACTTACGAAGAAGCACAAGAAAGAATTGAGTCGGGCAAGGGTGATTATCAAGAAGAAATTAATATTCTGAATGATATCGCATTGAAGTTAAGAAATCAACGTTTCAAAAATGGTGCAATCTCTTTTGAATCAGTTGAACTTAAATTTGACCTTGATGAAGAAGGAAAACCAATCGGTTTAACTCCTAAGATCAGAAAAGATGCACATAAAATGATCGAGGAGTTTATGCTTTTAGCCAACAAACGTGTGGCAGAAAGCATTTTCAGAAAGAAACAAGATGGTAAACCTTGTACTATGGTGTATCGTGTACATGGTGATCCAGATCCAGATAAATTGGCTCAGTTTGCCACTTTTGCTAAACGTTTTGGTTACGACTTAAATCTTAGCATGAAAAAACTGCCTCAAACATTGAACAAGTTAACGGATGAGGTAGAAGGTAAACCTGAACAAAATATTATCGAGCAACAAGCTATCCGTACTATGGCCAAAGCAGTATATACCACTACTGCAGAAGGTCACTATGGCCTTGGATTTGCTCATTATACTCACTTCACATCACCTATTCGTCGATACCCTGATATGATGGTGCACCGCTTATTGCAGCACTATTTAGATAAAGGTAAATCAGCTGATGAAAATGAGTACGAAGACAAATGTAAGCACTCATCAGCCAGAGAAAAAGTAGCTGCTGATGCTGAAAGAGCCTCGATTAAATATAAACAAGTAGAGTTTATGTCAGAGTTCTTGGGCGAAGAAATGGAAGGCACAATTTCTGGTTTAACTGATTGGGGCATGTTTGTCGAATTGAATGACACAAGATGTGAAGGTCTGATTAGATACAGTTCTATGACTGGAGATCAGTATATCTTTGATAATGATGCTATGATTGTTCAGGGCGTCCGCTACAAAGAGAAATTCCAATTGGGTGATCCTATCAAAGTGATTGTGAAAGAGACCAATATCGAGAAGAGGTCAATTGATTTTGAATTAGTTTAAAACTTATCAAAAAATAAATATTATGTCGTTAACAACCAACGTCATCTTATCACACGAACAAATCGTTCAAAAAATTCGTCGAATTGCCTTCGAAGTATATGAAGATAATTTCGGTGCAAAAGAAATAGTATTTGCCGGTATCAAAGGATCTGGATTTGAATTTACTGAGTTATTAAAAAATCAGTTTGATAAAATCGCTTCTATTCCTTCTGATATTACCATGATCACCATAGATAAAACAGCTCCGCTTCAAACTTTTATTGAAGTAGATAAAGATCTAAAGGCAATGGAAGGTAAAGTGATTGTATTGGTCGATGATGTTCTAAATACTGGACGTACTTTGGCTTATAGTATCAAACCTTTCTTAGGTATTCGAATTGAAAAATTACAAGTAGCTGTTTTAGTGGATAGGGGATATCATACATTTCCAATTGTTCCTAACTTTTTAGGGTATGAGTTATCCACTACAGTAAAGCAAAATGTGGAGGCTGATTTTTCTGACCCTCACAAGTTTGTTGTCACATTAAACTAGACTACTTGATATAAAAAAGCCGAGTGATTTCTAAGAGTCACTCGGCTTTTTTATGTTTGATTGTTTATTTACCCATCAAGAAGGTTAATGGTATATCTAAACGACTATCCCATGATCTTTCTGAATGGTTTTGACCAGGGAATTTTTTCGTTATCCAATTTGAATTATCAAACTTGTGTTTTTTCATCACCTCATTAATTCTTAATTGATAAGGCTCGTACATTGCATCTAATGTTTCTGTACCATAATCAAAATAGATTTTATGAGTTTTAGGGTCTGGTAAATTCTTATCTGCATAATTGATGATACCATCAGTAACCAATTTCAATTCTTCTTCTGTGAATTTATCTGGGAAAATCATTGGCCAGTGTGTTGACAAACATCCTGCACCACCGAACACATCAGGGTATTCGCAAATAGCATAAAGAGAAATTAATCCTCCCATACTTGATCCCATTACAAAAGTATGATCACGATCTGAAAGCGTTGGGTATTTATTATCGATATAAGGCTTTAACTCTTCTGTTAGGAATTTTAAATAATTATCTGATATTGCTTTACCGGCCATTCTTACATTCACGACCTTATCATGTAATGCTTTGTCCAAAGTTTCAATTGACTTCTGAGGTAAGTATTCTGATGAGCGATATTTCCCATTGTTAGGAACTGCTACTACAATTACATCTTCAATTTTATTCTCTCCAAGTAGTTTCGTGATGTGCTCATCTACTTGCCATTCTTGCTTATTCCATGTGATCGTTGAATCAAATAGCATTAAACCATCATGCATATACAATACGGAGTATTTCTTATCTGAAGAATAGCCTTCAGGAAGATATACGTCCACTAATCGGTCGTCAATATATTTAGATTTAAAGGACTCTATTCGTTCAATTTTACCTCCAACAACCTTTGGTATTTGAAGCTGTGAGGCTTCGCCAATACTTAATTTATTTTCCTTTTTGTTTTCACTTTTAGTCTCGGTTTTATTCTCTGTTGAGGAACATGAGAAAAGGACAATCGGGGCTAATAGAATTAAAAATAGTTTTTTCATCTTTTTTCTTTTCAGTATTCGTCTTATTTAGTTTGGTTGAAAATAATACATTCCAATAAATGAAATTAATATTTAGAAACCTGATTATTTAGCAACTGAAATTTAAGGGAAAATATAGAGAATAGGAAAGGGGATGGGGGAATTTTTTGAGGTTGGAGGGAAGAGGGAAGAGGGAAGAGGGAAGAGGGAAGAGGGAAGAGGGAAGAGGGAAGAGGGAAGAGGGAAGAGGGAAGAGGGAAGTTCTCTACCACACTAATAGCTTCCAAGGTTTTGAGGTATAATTTCCAAAGTAAATCTATTTATTTCTCCGTCTTCCTAGAGGTGGCCTTGGCCCCTCGTTACACATTCTATTGGCCTACACTATTTGGGTATATTCAATTCTCGAGATTTTGGATTTACCATCTACATCCCCGTCTCCAGCGAGGCGGCCTTGGCCCCTCGGGAACTATCGGTTTTCGTAGAAATATGTGCATTGGATTGCAATCCCTTGCTTATTCGATGTATGATCATCCATAACCGTTTGTTCAGATTTTGAGTGTAAATCACAACAACACCCCGCAGGAATATCCTGATATTTCAAGCGGGTGGCAGTGGGATTTACTCCAAAATATGGACAAACAAAAAAAGGTTAGCCAACATCTCGTGTTAACTAACCTTCTATATTTAATGAATGTGGCGCCGACTTACTCTCCCGGGGGTTAACCCAGTACCATCAGCACTGTAGGGCTTAACTGCTCTGTTCGGAATGGGAAGAGGTGAACACCTACGTCATTGGCACCATCAATGTCTTAATATCATTGACTGTGAAACAGTAAAAACTTTGTCGGTGCCCCCATAAGGGGACACCAACCGAAGAAAAGCTTTCGGGCGATTAGTACTTCTCAGCTTAATCCATCTCTGAACTTACACTTGAAGCCTATCAACGTCATCATCTATAACAACCCTCATAAGGAAATCTCATCTCGAGGTGGGTTTCGCGCTTAGATGCTTTCAGCGCTTATCCGCTCCACACATAGGTACCCGGCGATGCTCCTGGCGGAACAACCGGTACGCCAGAGGTGTGTCCAACTCGGTCCTCTCGTACTAAAGTCAGAGCCTCTCAAATTTCCAACGCCCGCAACAGATAGAGACCGAACTGTCTCACGACGTTCTGAACCCAGCTCGCGTGCCACTTTAATGGGCGAACAGCCCAACCCTTGGGACCTTCTCCAGCCCCAGGACGTGACGAGCCGACATCGAGGTGCCAAACCTCCCCGTCGATATGAGCTCTTGGGGGAGATCAGCCTGTTATCCCCAGAGTACCTTTTATCCTTTGAGCGATGGCCCTTCCATGCGGTACCACCGGATCACTATGTCCCACTTTCGTGCCTGGTCGAGATGTCTCTCTCGCAGTCAGGCTCCCTTATGCCATTGCGCTCTTCCGACGATTGCCGACCGTCGTGAGGGAACCTTGGAAAGCCTCCGTTACTCTTTTGGAGGCGACCACCCCAGTCAAACTACCCACCAAACAATGTCCGGGTTCAAAACCCGTTAGACCGTCGAACAGGAGAGGGCGGTATTTCAACAATGACTCCAAAACGCCTGGCGACGCTCCTTCACAGTCTCCCGCCTATCCTACACACTCCTGGCCAACGGCCAACGTTAAGTTGCAGTAAAGGTTCATGGGGTCTTTTCGTCCCGTTGCGGGTAAGCGGCATCTTCACCGCTACTTCAATTTCACCGAGCTCATGGCCGAGACAGCGTCCAGATCGTTGCACCATTCGTGCAGGTCGGAACTTACCCGACAAGGAATTTCGCTACCTTAGGACCGTTATAGTTACGGCCGCCGTTTACTGGGGCTTCAATTCAGAGCTTCGTGTTACCACTAACTCCCCCTCTTAACCTTCCAGCACCGGGCAGGTGTCAGGCTATATACTGAATCTTTCGAGTTCGCATAGCCATGTGTTTTTGTTAAACAGTCGCCTGGACTTCTTCGCTGCGGCCTCTTACAAAGTAAGTAGGCGCCCCTTCTCCCGAAGTTACGGGGCTAATTTGCCTAGTTCCTTAGCCATGAATCACTCGAGCGCCTCGGGTTACTCACCCTGACCACCTGTGTCGGTTTGGGGTACGGGATCCTATAACATAATCTTAGAAGGTTTTCTTGGAAGCGTTTCATATCGTTATCAGATTGGCCGTGGCCGCTCTGTACTGTCTTGTTTCCCCAAGTCG
>NZ_CP003560.2:3882500-4102500 GCF_001682195.2 Flammeovirga sp. MY04 | reverse complement strand
GACTACCAGGGTATCTAATCCTGTTCGCTCCCCACGCTTTCGTGCCTCAGTGTCAAATAACGCCCAGTAAGCTGCCTTCGCCTTCGGTCTTCCTCCTCATATCTGTGCATTTCACCGCTACATGAGGAATTCCGCCTACCCATACGTATTTCAAGTCCTGTAGTATCAAAGGCAAACGCGGAGTTAAGCCCCGGTCTTTAACCTCTGACTGGCAGGACCACCTGCGCACCCTTTAAACCCAATAATTCCGGACAACGCTTGCACCCTCCGTATTACCGCGGCTGCTGGCACGGAGTTAGCCGGTGCTTATTCTTATGGTACCGTCAAACACCCCCGCAGGGGTGGGTTTCTTCCCATACAAAAGAACTTTACGACCCGAAGGCCTTCATCGTTCACGCGGCATGGCTGGTTCAGAGTTGCCTCCATTGACCAATATTCCCTACTGCTGCCTCCCGTAGGAGTCTGGCCCGTATCTCAGTGCCAGTGTGGGGGACCTTCCTCTCAGAACCCCTACCCATCGTCGCCTTGGTGAGCCGTTACCTGCACCAACTAGCTAATGGGACGCATATCTATCTCATACCGATAAATCTTTAATTATTAAGCAATGCTACTTTATAATACTATGGAGCATTAATCCGAATTTCTCCGGGCTATTCTCCAGTATGAGGCAAAGTTATATACGCGTTACGCACCCGTGCGCCGGTCGTCATCAATCTGCAAGCAGGATCATGTTACCCCTCGACTTTGCATGTATTAGGCCTGCCGCTAGCGTTCATCCTGAGCCAGGATCAAACTCTCCGTTGTAAAAATCTTTAGATCTACAATCAGATCAATGTTGTTAAATACCTGTCTCTACGAATAAAAGAAATTTTCTTTTGGGATCCGCTTTCGCTGATCTTGTAATTACTTTTCAATACATCAAAAGAACGTTTGAGATTTACTCTCAGTGAACTGTTTTTCAAGTTTTTAATGGATAAACACTTGGGTTTATCCGTACACTAAACCGTTGTTTAATGCTGCTTCATTTTTCAGAAGCGAGTGCAAAGGTAAGAACTTTTTATTTTAACTTCCAAATGTTTTTGAGAAAAAATTTGAGGTTTTTTTTTGAAGCTTTCAAGATCAAGTACTTAAGGTTAAAACCGTTGTTTTTCGATTCTTAAAGGATAAACACTTGGGTTTATCCGTACATTAAATTTCTTTAATGTTGCTTCGCTTTTCACTCTTCCCTAATCACTTTTCAAAAGGCCTTTCGTTAAAGGCGAGTGCAAAGGTAAGAAGAGATTTTTAATTCGCAACACTCATTACAATTCGTTAAGCTTTTCGCTAACTCAGTAAGAATATCGCTGTTCTTCTTTACAATCTGTCAATCCCAAAGCACCTATACAAATGCTTTGTTTTTGTTGGCCTTCCGTTTGAAGGGAGTGCAAAGGTAATAGGAGATTTTTTAAATGCAATATTTTCTTGCAATAATTATATTAAATGAAAATCAACACATAAAATAAGGGTTGATAACCAATTAGTTATCAACCCAAATTATTTTCAAAAATCTATAAATAGATTTGTAATTATCTATGTTCTGGTCTCAACAAGTCATTTACAGTCTTCACAGGAGTAAATGTTGAAACAGGTACTTCTACAAATAAAGTAGTCCAATAAGCCATAGAACCATTCCATAAACCTGGCAATTCTATAGCTTGAATCTCTTGACCATCTCTTGACTTGTGAGTAATAAAGCCTGCATTTTCATTACGGAATTGTAATAAATCAAACTTATCACCTCTAAAATCTTTTACACCACACACTAAATCTACAGGATTAAAGTGAGTAGAAGCGTTAGCGATTTCACGACGAACTGGGTTAGAGAAGTTAATTTGAGCAGATTCTACAATCTGAAGAGATCTATGGTTGCCATCTTTTAACCAGAATGGACCACCACCAGGCTCTCCTTCGTTTTTCACCATGCCACAAACTCTAATTGGTCTGTTTAACTTCTCAAAGAAATACTTTTCGATTTCTTCTGTATTTAAACCACTCAATTCTTCCCCAAGGCTCCAACCCAAACGCTTCATACAGAACTCAATGACTTCTGAAGTAAATTCTTCACTTCTTTCACCTGACTCATGTCTTCTTAGAAAAGAGAAGATTTTTGATTGAGTTTCTACAAGAATACTAGCCAGAGCTTTCTTATATCTATAAGTATCTTCCTTTAATCTATCTGTTGTAACATTATCAATATTCTTAATAAAGATAATATCCGCATCAATATCATTTAGGTTTTCTAGTAAGGCACCGTGTCCACCTGGTCTAAATAATAACTCTCCGTCTTCTTCTTTTCTGAACGGTTCGTTGTCACCTGTGGCTGCAATTGTATCTGTTGACGACTTTTGAGTAGAAAACGATATCTCGAAAGTAGAATCATAACGTTTACTGTATACTTCTTTATATACATTCGTCAGCTCTACGAATTGTTTGTAATGTTCTGGTGATACCGTAAAATGTAGGTTTACAATTCCTTTATCGTCTTTAGCGTAATGAACACCTTCAATCATGTGTTCTTGTACAGGAGTTCTTACCTCTCCATTGTACTTATGGAAACCAATCAATCCTTTTGGACGGTTTGCAAGATGCAAACGATCACTTGAAAAAGTGGCTTCAAGAATTTTCTTATACTCTTTGTTTGCTACAAGTACATCTAAGTTGCCTAATTTCTGTGCAACTTCAGAATAGATTTCGGTGTATAATGGAAAGTGAATGATGTTGTTAAAGAAGTCAGCCACCATGCCTTTACTTTTTTCTAAGTCAGGCTCGGCAAATGTATCCTTTGCTTCTAAATCATTTTTAAATTCTAGTAATGCTTTAAACATACGAGTTGCCGCTCCGGACGCAGGAACAAACTTTAATAAGGTTTGTCCTTTAATCGACTCCTCGTATTTATCTACAAATACATTTATTTCCTCATTTGTTAACTTTATAACGCCGTCACCAAGTGTAGCAGGTCTGATAATGTTTGCATATTCAAACCCTTTTTTAAAGTAGTTTAATTGTTTTTCAACTGTTTCCAGAGAAATTCCTTTCTGCTCCATTAACTCATGGTCTTTCGGCAGAAATTTTGTTGTTGATGTCATCTCTTGTGTCTCCAAGGTTATAATTATTTTAATGTTAGTAATAATTTATTGAACCAGCGAATAATATGTAGATTAGTTTTGGAAATACTAGCATAATACCATATACACAAAGTAAATAAAAAAAGTACAATTAAGCGAAACCGATTGCGAGGATTAACGTATTTTTCAGGAGTTTAAGAGAACATATTAAAATAATTGTATTATTGTAAGACTAAATTGCAAATTACCGATCGAACCATATGAAAGAAAAGAACAAAGTACTACAAAACATTAGCTTAGGGATTCTTATAGCCAATACGATACTTCTTATTTTACTTTATTTTATACCTACTTCTGATCGTCTTGGATGGACGAACAATAATGTTATCGAAAATATTAAAACACCATTATTCGATTTCGAAAAGTTCGGCACATACTTTAATATTCAAGGAGACTCATTTTTATTAATCGAGCAATTCAATGCTCTACCCATTTCTTTTTCTACTGAACATTTTGCTTTCTATGGAATTGTATTGATGATCAGTTTCTCAATTTATTTATCAAGTATATCTGGTTTAACGAAGTTGTGGCATGCTTTATTTTTTGGAGTGTTCGCATTATTGATTGGTACATTTCATCTTGAAAACCTTGAGATTTTACATCAAATACATGATAAAGCATTTACAGCATTAGTATTAATTGCATTCACTGGATTAAGTTATTATTTCCATAGAAATCAACATATTAAGTTTCTCGTTCGATGTGCTAGCTTTTTGATATTAATATCAGGAATTATACTTTTGATCCAATTAGTAACACCTAACGTAAATTGGTATATAGAAAGCATAGCCTATTGCTTTCCTAGTTTATCATTATTGACTTTAGCTTTTATATTGTTTGCCAGTATGGCCATTCCATTTGGCATACTTTACTTATCTACATTTAAAAATGTTGGTGGAAGCGGGGACAGTATCAAACACTTTTTATTTTTCTATATCGTTTACTTATTGAATTTAGTGTATTGTTATTTCGTCCTTTTTTATCAGCAAGATTTAGATATTTATTATATCCCTCCATTCTTACTTTTAATAATTGCTTCTTTTGTTGGCTTGTGGGTGATAAAGCAACAGGAGGAATTATTCTCATCCATTTTGAGAGATAAAAATATATTGTATTGGGTTTATGTAAGTGGTGCTTTAATCGCTCTATCTTCTTTATCTTTCCACAAAGCTATTTTTGATTCATCATTTGTAAAAGCTGCGGAGCAAACTACTGTAGCAACTATGCTTGGTTTTGGTTGTATCTTTTTAATCTACATTCTGTATAATTTCTATGATGTACTAAAGAAAAACCTTCAAGTATATAAAGTTGCTTTTAAACCTAAGAATATAGATTTCCTTTCCACTTGGGGTGTTGGCCTTCTGATTGTTATTGGTCTATTATATATACAGCATTTTGCTCCATTTAATCTAGCAAAAGCTTCTTACTTTAATAATTTAGGAGATGCAGAGTATATAGATGGACAATATTTCTTAGCAGAGAACAGATACAATACAGCAAGTGTGTACCATTATAACAACTACCATTCGAATTATATGTTAGGGCAAATTGCTGAGAAAAATAAAAACAAAACCGTTGCTGGAGTTGCCTATAAATATGCATATAAAGGAGGGGGTATAGAGCAAGCATTTTCTAAATCAGCTTCACTAGAGATAGATAAGAAAAACTATTTAGAGTCATTATTCATCCTCAAAGAAGGATTGAAAGAATATCCCAAATCGGAAATTTTACATAATAACCTTGCTTTAGCTTTCTTGAATATCAATGAGCTTGATAGTGCATTATTCTATTTGGAAGCAGGGATTTCTTTAAACAAAGATGACAATAAAGTTTTAAAGGGGAATTATATCGCTATATCAGCACTAGCGAAAAAGGAAGTGAATGAGCATTCTAAATATTTATCAGAGATTGATAATTCTACTTCATTAATTGAGAGTGTAAATCAACTGGCATTATTAAATACCGATGGTATTGCTTCTGCTCAAAATTTTGCTAAATCATTAGTAAATGATAGTACCTTGAATGGTGATGAAGTTAGTTACATTTATAACTATGCATTAAACAATTCACTAAAAGAACAACCCGAGGTATTAGGTGATTACATTGCTAAATACATGAGTATTCAAAACAGCGATTACAAACAACAGCTTTTGTTTGCCTACGGATGGACTCAAAAAGCCAATAATAATCAGAAAGAATTCTTAAAAGCATTTAAAGATTTGGATAAATTTTACGGAATAAATAACGCCTATTACAACTTTATCACCGGTCTTGAGGCTCTTAATAATGATCAGTATGTTTTAGCAGAACATAAATTAGCCGCAGCATGGAAGTTAGGACAAAAGTCGGCGATTTATCCTTTAGCACTTACAAATAGTATTTTAGGAAATCATCAAAAAGCAGTTCAGTTATTTGATTTATGCGAGAGATTTAAAATTATCGATACTGAGGACAAAACATTAATTCATCATTATACATCAAGTAAACAATTGAAATCGGATAGTGAAAAAGATTATTTCTATCAGCTTTTATTCAATTATCAGAAAATGTCCAATGATGAGGTACTAAAATCACTTAAAGGGTTATCATTGAAAAGTAATCAAGAAGATCTTTTGACGATGATTTTAAATTATAAAGTGAAAACAAAACAAGCGGACATCACTTCTTTAATTCAACAATTCAAAAAACAATTTGATGCATCAGATGATTTAAATGTTGAAATGATTTTTGCCAAATATCAAATGGATTTACCAATAGATGAATTTAAAACTATAGAAAATAACCCATCAGTAGCTGTAGATTTTGCAAATCATTTGGTAAAAAATGATACAACTTTATTCGAAACAGAAGCTTTATTTTTAAACCCTGCCTATCAGAAATATATTGTCAACAGCTATATTCAAAAGGGAGAAGATGATAAATCTTTTGAATGGGTGACAGATGCTATTTCTGTAAACCCTTATTCAGAATTAAACGTTCAAAATTATTTTTATGTAGCCATTCCGCAAGGATTAAAAGATTATGCTCATGATATCATGGTAGATTCTGAATATTATTTAGATGATGCTGCGACGGAAAGAATAAATGAGTTATATTCAACCCTAGTAAATGATTACCATAAAAGTATAAATACTTGGAATTAAACTAACATTTTATGTCTAACCGTGTCATACAAACAAAAGGTATCTCTCGAATCTATAAAATGGGTACCGAAATAATTAAAGCTTTACAAACCATCGATATTACTATTGATAGGGGAGAATATGTTGCATTTATGGGCCCTTCAGGTTCGGGAAAATCAACACTAATGAACATTGTCGGTTGCCTAGATACACCAAGTAACGGTGAATATTGGCTAAATGGACAAGACGTAAGTGACATGACAGAAAATGAATTGGCCATGGTTAGAAACAAAGAAATTGGTTTTGTATTCCAATCATTCAACCTTTTACCTCGATCTACCATACTTGATAATGTTGCTTTACCTTTGGTTTATGCTGGAGTGAGTAAAGAAGAACGTTTAGAAAGAGCACAAAAATCATTGGATGCGGTAGGTTTAGGTGACCGAATAAGCCATAAACCAAATGAACTTTCTGGTGGTCAAAGACAACGTGTAGCGATTGCAAGAGCATTGGTAAATAACCCAAGTATCATTTTGGCCGATGAGCCAACAGGTGCCTTAGACACAAAAACCTCTTACGAGATTATGGGAATTTTTGACGATCTACACCAAAAGGGGAATACTATAATTATGGTAACTCACGAAGAAGACATTGCTAATTATGCACATCGTATAGTTAGGCTTAGAGATGGTTTGATCGAAAGAGACGAGCAAAACCAACATATCACTAAAGTGGAAATTTAAAAATGAAAGTATATACTAAAACTGGCGATAAAGGAGAGACCTCTTTATTCGGAGGTAAAAGAGTTCAGAAAGATCACATCAGAATAGAAGCTTATGGTACTATTGATGAATTAAACTCTTATGTGGGGCTTGTTAGAGATCAGTCAGTAAATAATAAACGATTGAATATCTTAAAAGAAATTCAAGATCGTTTATTTACCATTGGTGCCGAAATGGCTGCAGACCCTGATAAACCTTCTTTAAAGAAACCTGACCTTCATGAACAGGATATCGAATTACTTGAACAAGCTATTGATCAAATGGATTCGAAATTAGCTCCTTTAAAATATTTTATCCTTCCTGGTGGTCATACTGCTGTATCATACGCTCATTTAGCTAGAACAGTATGCCGAAGAGCTGAACGTTTAGCGATAAGCCTTGTAAACGAAGAAGGAAGCATCGACTCTATTGTCATTCGATACCTAAACAGATTATCTGATTACCTTTTTGTTCTTTCTAGAGCTATGGCGAAGGAACTTGGGGTGGAAGAGAACTATTGGGTACCTAGGAATAAGGATTAATAGGTAGCAGGTAGCAGGTAGCAGGTAGCAGGTAGCAAAGCTAACGCTCGTTTTTTAGGTAATAACTAATAAGGAATAACTAAAATTCTAATTAAACCAAAGTTTAATTGATACCTTATAATATAAATCAAAAAGCATGATTGGGGCAGAAGCCTTGGTCATGCTTTTTTTGAATCAAACAGCTACAGTATCAACTGATGTCGATAAGGTGATAAGTTATCACTAACTCATCATTAATAGTCTAATAGGTAAAGGTGATATCTTTGGATGATTTTTTTCAGAAGTTCTCCATATAAAGGTGATGTCGCATAACCTACTCCTCCATATTTTGTGGAACCAATCATATTTGCCCAAGCTTTATAATCGCGACCTTGAGTAAATAATGGAGCGTATCTTTTCTGTTTGTTAAGGAAAACAGAATGTGCTCTAAACGACTCCCATGGTGTTTGATACTGGGCAAAGGAATCTTTTACGGTACATTTATATAATACTCTTCCTCCTTTCTTAATTTTTGATGAAGAGACCACAATGTTTTTATTCATTTTGTACTCCTCCAATGTGTAATATTCTGTGGTAGTAATAGGCTTTGTTTTTTTGGACTTGTCCTTTACTCCAAAATAATTATTTCCTACCACTCTTTTTCCGTATCCCGTCTCCAACGCTGCTTGTGCTAAAGTAATGGATGCAGGTACATGATATTTTGCTTGTTCCATAAGTGCAGTTTCCACTTTTTGCAATGGAACAGTTGATGTAAAAAATGCATACACATGCGGAGGTACTGACATTTGATCTAAAACTAACTTTCTAAACTTGTCGTTGATCTCTTTATTTAACACTAGTAGTTTTTGATTACTCAATTGATCAACTCTTGATACTTTATGTTCTATCAAAAAGTCGGTGACAATTAATTGCCTTTCGATGATAAATTTATCAATAGTCGTATTGGCCTTATCTAGTTTCGCCGTTTTATAATCGGCGTAATTGTTATTCACAAATTGCACAGGTACAACACTCGTTTCTTGAACATCTGATGGAGTAGAGGGTAAAGTCTCTAAATCAAAATCTTCTATAAATTGATCAATGGTAGGTTGTTGCTGGGCACCATAATTCACCGCTACAGGCGCTTGCACATAAATTACTTTGTCTACAGGTTGTCTTAATAGTTGTACTAGAAAAATTCCAGCAAATAAAACAATGAGTGATAGTACAAATTTTGGGTTGACAATTACAGTGTAAATGTTTCCGTTAATGCGGAAATAGAAATTGTTTGGGTATTTTAATCCAAAAGCTAAACCATTTTTTGACTGTACTGATAATTCAGAGGTCGTTTTCAATAAAAACATGACATTTAAATTTTACTTTTGACCTGAGTTCGAAAAATACATTTCAACGAAATCAAGTATTACGAATTCAACAATCGTCATCTCAATATTTTTTTGAGATAACTCGATAAATTTCGAAGCTAGTTTTGGTCAGAGTAATGTTGGTAATTGAAGTACTATATCCTCGTTTACTTCAATGAAAATTTTCAAAACTAAAACGCTTCTAAAAAGTTCCTAAGTGTGATTCATTTGATCACATTTCAAAATTAGTTTAATTTTTAAACATTGCCAATATTTTTAGCAATTAATTATAATAAATAGCAAAATAATGTCAATTAGCATCAATACAATGCGTGTAGGACGCAAATACAAACTCACAAATTACAACGACGTGTTTATTTTTGAAACATTAGAAATGATCTCAGATGATGATTTTTTGATCAAATTATTAGATACTCTTGAAAAATGTAAGATGAGTGAGCTGTATGAATATGGGAAAGGGAAGGATTTTTATATTGAAGAGATTGAGGAGAATAGTTAGAAGGTAGAAGATAGGAGTTTGCTGAATTGACGCTCGGATTAATAAAGTAAGAAGTAAAAAGTAAGAGGGAAGGGAGAGATTTTAGATGTAGTTGACCTTTGAGATATAATTAGAATTATGCTTATATAACGTCATTTTTTAGGTAATAACTAATAAGGAATAACTAAGGGAGGGGAATATGCTTTAATATATTGTTTTGAAGATCTTGGAATTTTATTCTTGGGATAAGTATTTAGGTAAGAGGTAAAAAGTAAAAGGGAAAGGAGAGATTTTTGGTGTACTTGGTCTTTGATAGATAATTAAGGTTCTGCTTCTTTAACAACCTTTTTTTAGGTAATAACTAATAAGGAATAACTAATGGCTTTGAAGTAATTTTTGATAACTAGAAGATTGTTAAACGAGCGTTAGAATCAGTAACTACGTTTTTCACTTTTCACTTTTCATTTTTCACTCAAAAAAAATCCCCTGCCACATAAAGCAACAGGGGATATATGAAATAATAAGGTCGATTAAAAACCCTATTCTTAGTATCTGTAGTGATCTACTTTATATGGACCTTCTACCGGTACACCGATGTATGAAGCTTGATCTTCAGTTAACTCTTCTAACTCTACACCGATTTTAGCAAGGTGAAGACGAGCTACTTTCTCATCAAGGTGTTTAGGAAGCATGTAAACTTTGTTTTCATACTGACCGTTGTTTTGCCATAACTCTAACTGTGCCAATGTTTGGTTAGTGAATGAGTTAGACATTACGAATGAAGGGTGACCTGTAGCACAACCTAAGTTGACCAAACGACCTTCTGCCAAGATAATTACATCGTTTCCAGATGCAACAGTATACTTGTCAACTTGAGGTTTGATATTCACTTTAGTGTGACCATATTTTTCGTTTAACCAAGCCATATCGATTTCGTTGTCGAAGTGACCGATGTTACAAACGATTGCTTTGTCTTTTACTTTTTCGAAGTGACGACCAACAACGATGTCTTTGTTACCAGTTGTAGTAACTACGATATCGCCTTCTAGGATAGCGTCGTCCATTTTCTTCACTTCAAAACCGTCCATTGCAGCTTGTAAGGCACAAATTGGATCGATTTCAGTAACGATAACTCTTGCACCTGCACCTCTTAATGAAGCAGCAGAACCTTTACCTACATCACCGTAACCAGCAACTACTGCTACTTTACCAGCGATCATAACGTCTGTAGCACGACGGATACCGTCTACTAAAGATTCTTTACAACCGTATTTGTTATCGAATTTTGACTTAGTAACTGAGTCGTTAATGTTGATTGCAGGTAATGTTAAAGTACCGTTCTTCTCTCTATCGTGAAGTCTAAGAACACCTGTAGTAGTTTCTTCAGAAATACCTTTGATGTCTTTTACTAATTCAGGGTATCTATCCAAAACCATGTTCGTAAGGTCACCACCATCGTCAAGGATCATGTTTAATGGCTTACCACCTTCGAAACCGTGTAACGTTTGTTCGATACACCAATCGAATTCCTCTTCAGTAAGACCTTTCCAAGCATAAACCGGAATACCTGCAGCAGCAATCGCAGCAGCAGCTTGATCTTGAGTAGAGAAGATGTTACAAGATGACCATGTAACTTCAGCACCTAATTCCACTAATGTTTCGATAAGAACGGCAGTTTGGATAGTCATGTGAAGACATCCTGCGATTCTAGCACCTTTTAATGGTTGCGAAGGACCAAATTCTTTTCTCAAAGACATCAAACCTGGCATTTCTGCTTCAGCAAGTTCGATTTCTTTTCTACCCCAATCAGCTAAAGAGATATCTTTAACTTTGTAATTCGCTGTTGTACTTTCCACGATAAAAATTCTTTAAAAATATAATTTTGAGTCTGCAAATTTACGAATAAAATCTTCAAATTGTGTATGTTATTCACAAACTTGCACATCTATAACAATATTGCGACATAAAATTGTTTTGAAATACGGCAAAATATTTGAAACATCTTAATATTGTCTTAAAGTTTTAAAGATCTATCTAAGTTATTCATATAATAGTATTATTTTCGTAAACTGTAGATTCTTTAGTATTCAAAGCAAAAAACCACAATGATTGGTTAATGAATGTCACTATCAAACAGAAATAAACGAATTCCACAACTGCTTGCAATCATAACAAGTGTACTGACCTTAATTTTTGGCAACGATTTAAAAGCTAGTAATATTGATAGCTTAGCAAAAGACTTATCGCTTGATCAGAAAATTGGGCAGCTTATCTATGGGATTTCTTTAAATAATGAGAGTCAGTTAAAAGATTTAGGAAAGGACAATCAGCTAGGTGCCTTACTATTTGATAAATATTGCAAACCTTCTCTTCAAACCTATTTCAAAAATTTAAACAAACTGCCAAATAAATTACCCGTCTTACTAGGTGCATATAACCAAGAAGGTATTCAGTGCTTCGACGAGCATTATCAATTTTTACCGGATAACTTTAATCTTGGAGCAATAAAAAGTAATGCTTTTACCTACAATACTTATAAGGGAATAGCAGATGCTTGCCGTCAACATCAATTGGATTTTTACATAGCAGAAAGTTTATCTATCAATCCAGAAAAGGATCATTCATATGGTTTTGGTGAAGAGGAAATCAATATCATCTCAAAAAACCATGCAGCTTTAAAAGGATTGAATCAGCTAGGGATAAAGCCTGGTACTTCATTTCACTATCTAAAGGACTTAGGTGATTATAAATTTAGAGAGATCAACACTCTTAAAGGATTGGTGAGAGATTCCATTCAATTTATCTACCCGTCTAAAGTTGCTTTTGAAGCCCCTATATTTCCTTCATCGGTTACTACTTTCCTTACCGATTCTTTAGGTTATAATGGAATGATTGTAAGTGGAAACTTGTCAAAAGGGAATAACGCTAAAGTAACTGTTGATAATGCTATTTACGCTTTGAAGAATGGTCATGATATGATTGCTCTTTCTGGAATGTTCCAAGAAGTGATAAAAGGTATCACTAATGCTGTAAACAAGGGTATTTTATCAGAAGATCTGATCGACAAAAAGGTAGAGAAGGTATTACGTTTCAAAAAAGAGAGTTTGATTAAAATATCAGAGGAAACCAATATTAATTATCATGCGATCGCTGAAGAATCTTTTGAGAAATCGGTGACACTTTTAAACAATACCGATAGCATTATTCCTCTTTCTTCATTAAACGATCAAAAATATCACTTGATAAGTATTGGACTGAACGGTACTCCTGACTACTTCTCCAATATGCTGAAGAAGTTTGTCGATTTTAATTATCACAGTATTGAAAGTTCAAGTTTTTCAACAGCTCAAGTCAACTTACTTTTGGAAACTTGTAAAGATCAAGATTTAGTGATTATCAATATAGTTTGTCACCAGAAATCTTCTAAGCATCGATTTGGAGTAAGTTATGCAACAGAACAGCTGATAGAACACCTACAAGAAAAAAAGAATGTGATTGTCGCCCTACATGGTGACCCTGCTGGACTGAAATATCTATCTGATAGCAGAAATACGATTATAAATTATTCAACTGCTAAAGAAGCTCAAGAAGCGTCAGTACAATTAATTGCGGGAGCAATAGATGCCAATGGAAAACTTCCTATAGCAGTTTCAAATTATAAATTGTATCAAGGCGAAAAATTAAAAAGTTTGGGTCGTTTAGGTTATGGTTCTCCGGCATTTGTAGGAATTGATGCGGAAAAATTAACTACGCTTGTCGATAGTATTGCTATAGGTGCGATAGAAATGGAAGCCACTCCAGGATGTCAGGTAGTGATTGCTAAAGACGGTAAGATCATTTTCGAAAAAGCCTACGGGTATTTTACTTACCAAAAAGAAATTCCTGTGACCAATGAAACGGTGTATGACATTGCTTCCATTACTAAAGTAGCATCAACCACACAGGCAATGATGATGTTGGATTATCAAGACTCTGTCAATGTCAATCAGCATTTAAAATATTACTTACCTGAAACAGATACAACCAATAAAGGAAATATCAGATTGATTCAATTCATGACACACACTGCTCCGCTAAGAGGAGGCTATTATTTCTGGGGTCATGTATATGATAAAGAAACTAAAAAATACGATCCGACTTATATCAGTTCATATAAAAAGAAGAACTTTGGAGTAGAAATCACTCCCAATTTATATGCTACGGATAGTATTAAAGATTGTATGTGGCATTGGTTACTCGATGCTCCATTATCCACAAGAAGAAGGTACACCAAAGAAGTATATCGTTATTGGTATAGCGATTTAGGGTATTATTTTCTTCAAAGAACTATTGAGAAGATCACAAATAAACGTTTGGATCAATTTGTAGAAAGCAACATTTATAAACCACTAGGAACACGAAGTTTAGGGTACTTACCTCAAAATCATGGTATAGATATTAAGCGTATACCACCAACTGAAATGGATATCAATTACCGACAGTCTTTGATGAAAGGTTTGGTTCATGACCCATCTGCTGCTTTGATGGGTGGGGTTGCTGGACATGCAGGAGTATTCTCCAATGCACATGATTTAGCCATTTTGATGCAAATGAACCTTCAGAAAGGTTATTATAGTGGACACCAATACTTTGATGAAGCTACATTGAAAAAATATAACCGTCAGCCATATAAACGATTCAAAAATAGGAGAGGACTTGGTTGGGACAAACCGCCATTAAGAGGAGATGAAGGAAATACATCGGCTTTAGCACCAAAATCTACTTTTGGTCATACTGGCTTTACTGGAACTTGTGCATGGGTAGATCCTGATAATAATATAGTTTATATCTTCTTGTCCAACAGGGTATATCCTACAGCTAGAAACAATAAATTAGCGAAGGAAAACATTAGAGAGAATATCCAAGGGGCGATTTACGAATCGATGATTGACAACAATTCCATCTAGGTAAAAGTAGCTGTAGATTTCGTCTTACAGTTTTTCTCTTTCAACTTAAAAAAGCTAATCTACGATAGGTCAACTAATTAACTATATCAAATGATGTCCTTGAAATAATATATTGACATTTGTTGTTAATTTATCGTGACTTAAATTTGGTTGGTAACAATATTCCTCATACTTTTGCATCGCTTTAAAGGAAAAAGCACCTATAAATGGCTCCGTAGCTCAACTGAATAGAGCATCACATTACGGCTGTGAAGGTTCCAGGTTTGAATCCTGGCGGGGTCACAACTTTTTCCTAGCGAGCAAAATGGCTCCGTAGCTCAACTGAATAGAGCATCACATTACGGCTGTGAAGGTTCCAGGTTTGAATCCTGGCGGGGTCACTAAAAAAGGTCAAAATCATTAGATTTTGACCTTTTTTTATTAGAAAAACAACGTAGTCCCCACTCTAAAAGTCTGACCATAAGTTTTATCAGCTTTATAAAATCCAGATAACTGAATCTTTTCTCTTATCGAATACGCTAAAAGAACTTCACAGGCTACATTCGTTTCTGCTCTTCGAAAATCTGGTAACTGCACGATAGGAGTGACTTGCACATACATTTTTGGACTAAATACAATGGGTGTGATCACTTGGAAAGTCATACCATGTAAAGCGACATTTTCTCCGTTTTCATTTAACATCCCTGCCTTTTCAGACATGTATTGGTAAGAAATGATTGGAAAGAACTGTACCTTTTCAAAGGCCATTACACCTAAAGTTAAACCAGGTGCCACTACCCAACGGCCATTCCCTAATCCTTTGTCTACATTTCCTGTTGGTGCATAGACATCAATAGAAGGACCGAAGGCACCTAAAAGTTTATCATAGTTTTTATAAGGTAAATAGAAGTAGCGTAATCGCACATCACCTATTCCGGTTGCTCCTGTTCTTGTATTATGAAGAATAGGAAGCTCACCTAAAATTAAATGTTTTTCTGAGGGAGCGATAATAAATGAATTCCTTAAACCGTATTGATCACTAGCACCTGCATGCTCAAATTGAATATCCATTTGTGAGTAGAAATTCGTCGGTTTCGATGCATCAATTACTTCTTCAGTATTTTGTGCAAAGGTAAGACCACCTAAAAATAGGAGTTGAATGATAATGTAAATTTTTTTCATGATAATTATAAGTATTCGTATATCATGAAAAGGACAATTTAGATCACGAAACCCTATTTCTAAATGGTTTAAATAATCAAATCTCCCCCTAACTCCAACTCCGTTCCTTCAGGAAAGTAGGCCTGTCCATCGAAAAACAAGATGTTGTTGATAGGGATATTGATTTTGCTGGGGGCACTATCAAATTTTATTTTCGTTTTGGAAATGACTCTCTTACTTTTTCTAAAAGGTGTTTTCTCTTTTTGATCTTGCCATTCCACAACGACTTCATTTTCATCAATCATAATAAACTGAGCAGGTGGTACATGCCATAAATCCAATTCAGTATGATTCATCCACTTGATTTCGAGGAGAAGGTTTTCTCCGTCGTAGATGCAATTCAACTTTGCTATCAAGCCTGCTGCATTCATCTCATTTTCTGAGAACCTTACTCCAGATAAACCTTTTCCTCTCTTTTTGTCTAAGATGTTATTTAAGTATTGATTGATTGATGTTTCTTGTTCTTTATTTTTAATGGATAGTTGATAACTTTTCTTGAATGACACATAAGGGTTTTCTCTTAAATACTTTTTATAAGCGTCGTTTGGTAATTGATAACGTAAATGTTGCGCCTGTCCTTCCTCATAGTAATTGATAACATACAGCAAGCGAAGTGGTCCCTTTTCGTCTGTCTTTATATAATTAGGAGAATTATTTGATGGATGAATCGTTTGATGAATAATCGTATCCTGTTCAATCCATATTCTATCTTCTAACAATACTGCAGATAATCGATTGTCAGTTGTCGAAAGTCGAATTGGTTCTAAGAAGCCTTTTCCTTTATAAGAAACGATATACGACAACTCATGCTGATTCGGCAATGCGATTAATTGTATATCACATGTATTCCCGTGCATGTCTAGTGTATTTTTCTCTGCTTGATACTCCCAGATATTATCAGAAATTACTTTGGAAGTGGTCTTATGTTTGATCTGACAACCACAACAAATCAATAAAAAAATATAGAGGACTCTCATAAAAATGAAGATAAAAGGAGCACCCAGAAATGATCTGGGTACTCGATGCTTGAAATGATTATTACGTTCGGTTTACTTAGTAGACCAAATTGAATAACTTCTCGGAGGGCATTGGATTTTCACCCAAGTTCCACCTTGTGTCCACGGTTCCCAATTTGAATGTCCAGTGTAATCCTTAATTTGTCGACTACTCCAATTCGTTGGAATCCAACGTTCTTGCCAGTTGTCAGAGTTATTGATATATAGCACTAAGCCAGGGTTTCCATTGTATCCATTTCTTCTCATGATGTACTCGTCATTATCCACATGAAGAATAGATGTATTACCAGTTGCGTAGCTTTTGTGAATCCATAATAAGTTGTTCATCATACCACGATCCAACCAATCTTCGTAATCTTTGTAGAAGACACAAGGGTAGCCTTCGTGTGTTAAGATGTATGCGTATGCTAGATTCTTTCTCCAGATTTCGTCCGTATCGTGGTTCGCCACAAAAGTTACTGCTCTATAGCTGTCTTTTTTCCAAAGCATATCGCTGTTCAACTCATTTAAGTTGTTACCATCAAATGCTCTGTCCATTGCATAATATGCCGCAAAATCGAATGCCGATGCTTTTCTGTCGGTGTTATCTACCCACCACTTTAAAGTGTTTGCGTTACCATCCCACATTTCACCTACAGCAAAACCACCAACATGATTTACCCAGTCTTTCACGACCCAGCCACCAAAGCCTTTCACATAGTCAAATCTCCAACCATCAAAACCCACATTGTTCTTGTAGTATTTACCCACACTTTCGTTGCTTTTCCACAACCAATCCTGTACGTATCCTTTAACGTGACTAAGATCAGGGTATCCACCAAAAATACCTTCATCATTGTTGGCATCTAAGTTTGGATGGAAGTCGTTATACGTTCTGTTGAATTTACCGGATGCAGGTTGGAATTTCGTCCATGTATCTGTTCCTGTATAAGGATTCGCCTCTAACTGACCTCCACTGTTATGGTTGATCACAATATCAGCATACACTTGCATGTTTTGATTGTGTGCCTCACCAATTAATGATCGAAGCTCAGCACCCGATCCAAAACGAGTTTCTGTTGAACCATTTTGATTATAATCTCCAAAATCAAAATAATCCATTGGGTCGTACCCCATAGAGAATGGGCCATTCTGTGCTTTTGAAGCTGGTGGCAACCAAATCGATCCAATTCCTTGGTTACTCCAGTTATTCAGTTTTCCTTTTACAGTATTCCACCAAGTTCCTCCTGCTGGAACATCCCAATAAAATGCCTGCATCATTACCGGGCCACCTGGACTATCATAATATCTTTTGTTGGAAGACTCATCGGTAGTAAATGGAGCACCATCGTGAGTGGTCACCTGCATCTCCATATTGGCTTTTGGTTCATGAGCTGGTATTGAGTTTTCGTCTTCCTCAAATACTTGCGTACAAGAGAAACTGCCTATTAAGAGAGCGGACAATAGGCCTAATCTAGTAGTTTTCATTTTCATTTCACTAAACTAAAGTTCTGAGAATTTCCTCTCAGATTAAGGTTAAACAATAAGTCAAATTTTATTTAAATGCGATCGCTAGTTTGATGTTACAAGTATAACCTAATGCACCTATTGGAATCGTCTAAGATTCAAAAATTGAAATGAATAGCATCAAAAATAAAGTATCAATTTAATTAATTGACACTATTAAATTACTGATTTATAACTGATTGATATTTTTCATGTAAAAAGTACGTTTTATATAATTGGGACGTATTATTTTTTATCCGACACTATAAAAATCACTTTCCAAAAAGACAATTTGATGTTTAACCCGAAAATCAATCCTCTAAAATTTTCTTGACAGCCGATTTCTGCATGTATTCTTTCGGTGTCACACCTGTCGACTTTTTAAACGCTCTATTGAACGTACTTTTCGATTGGAACCCGACTTCATAAGCGATACTCAACAAGGTCGACTTTTCTGCATCGCCAATAAGTACTCTTTTAGTGAATGCCTGTACTCTATAATCATTGACTAACTCCGAAAAATTCCTCTTATACGCCTGATGTATCAGTTTAGTCAGTTTATGTGAAGGCATATCCAATAAATTGGCTACATCATTTAAAGTAAGATCATGTTTGGTGTATAATTTATCCCTTTCAAAAAGTTGAGTCATCTTCTCAATAAATTCTTCGATCTCTTTATTGGTGGATGTCATTTCTTCTTTTCGATAGGTACTTTTCTGATCTATAGGTTTAATGAATGCATGATATTTAAAGACCCAAGCCGATATAAAAATCAGATAAGTAAAAGTAGCATACCATATGATTTCGTCTGATAAATCTTGAAGTTCAAAGTTATTTTGGAATGAAAACACCAAATAGCCCTGAATCACTAAAGCCCCAAAGAAGGCCATAATAATTACCAAACCTACTTTTTGATAATACTCAAAAGCTTTTCTGACCAATTTTACAGTGCTGCCTTGTAAAGACTCAGTATTATATTCTTTCAAATGCTTTTTAGAAAAATACCACCCAATCAAAGAAGTTGAAACAAAGAATACTTTAACCAATAGATTTATCGTTGGATATTTTCTTTCATGGAAAATTAATAGAAGAGGTTCTTCTTGCGTCAAGTAACAACCTAAAGATGCCAATAGCCCCACACTTAAAAGGACAATTACCGACAAGTATCTCTTTGGTTGGAAAGATCTAAAAACATCATCTTGTACATTGGCTATGACTAAATTAACAAGTGGAATCATCAAATAGTGGAAGAGATGAATACTGCCTAAAGCATTTTTTGTGGGCAAGTAGTAAGATGTCCAATAAAGTGTCACTGTTGATAATCCCGATAATAATATCATCAACGTTAATTTTAATTGATGATGCCCGTGATTCATCCAAAGAATATAAATCGTCAGTAAAAAAAGATGGAATAAGAGAAACTGAGTAAGTTGAGGTAATTCCCAAAAATGACCTTTAAAGACATCTTCCCAATCGTCGACCGAAACAATAATTTGTTCTGGTCCTTTTGAGGTATGATGATACACTCTATTAGGACGATAACGGCCATTCGACAAACACTCAATCGTCGACCAACTTCCTCTCGAGACTTTAAATTCGAAATCAGCTATTGATGAAGGCAAGGTAAAAGTGTACAAGCCGTTTTCATCTTTATTAAATTGATAATTGGTATTTGCCGGATCCCAATCATTAAAATCGCCTGCTAGAAAGAACTTGGATTCGTAAGGAGTGGAGGAAGGGATTTCATGTAAAATAATAGTCGTTTGACCCGCTAAATCTTCCCATCCAAGTATATCAATAAACACGGTATCCGACTCATTTTCTGATATAAAAACTCGGTTGGCTTTCGGTTTTCCATCTTGTGTGGACTCAACCTTCGACCAATCGCCTCGAGTTATTTTATACTCAAAAGCATTGAGCTGATCGGGAACAGAAACAACCCATTGCGCCTTTTCATTTTTTATAAACTGGTATTTCTGATCAGATGGATTCCATGCATTAAAAGACCCCACCAAAAAGAGTGTTTCATTATGTGGATGATGCAAAGGCAAGTTTTTGATCACAAAATTGACAGCATCCACCTGAAGCGTTTGACAGAAGAATAGGATGGAAGTGAAATAAGTAATTAGTCGATAATAATTCATTGTCATAGCGTGTTTACTGATAGTTGACAACAATATACTATCCTTAGGCTATTTGATAACAACTTACACCATATTATCTAACAAAAACAACAAAAAGAGACCTACCAAAAAGATAGGTCTCTATTACTTCATTTCTTGAAATATGAAAGTTTTAGGATTGCTTTTCTTCTTTCACAGTCCAAGTATTCGTTACCGTATTTTTCGATTTCAGAACTATCTTTTGAAAATCTCCTTGATTATCAAAAGTGAACGATTTGTCTTTTAGGTTTACCTTCCCCAAAGATGTGTACTGATCTGCACCACCTGTTTTGAAATTATTTGTGGTAGTCACCAACACTTCCGCTTCTCCATTTTGTAATGGTGTCCATGTAATCGTTGTTTTGTTATTTTCTGATGATGCATCCAATCCAAAGAAATCAGTTTCACCATAAAAAGCGACATCATCCAACTCTTCTCTTTGTTCGTCTTTCATTTTCCACCCCATAAAATTGATGATAGATGGATAGATAGAAGTCACACCTGGAGTGCCATAATCAAAATACTTATTCGGCTTTTGGTTCGTCACAATCCAAGTCGCTCTTTCACGCTCAGATTGACCGCCATGATGATGTCCTGTTTCTGCTGTACGGCCATGATCTGTTGTTACTACAATCATCCATTCCTCGTTATACTTTGCTTCTCTTTCTTTCACTGCATCCCAAACTCTACCCACTTGAGCATCTGCTTTTGTAACGTACTCATAAAAATAATCACCATCGCCAAAACGGTGAGACGCATCGTCTGTGTACTGAAGATATACCCATGAAAAATCAGGTGCGTTCTCTTTGATATAACGTCCTGCCTCTTTACTCACTTTTTCATCGATTTCGAAGTACTGCAAGTTATTTTCTTTCTTTGGGAAATTGACAGTATCCAATTCAAAACCATCAAAAGCGTAATCTACTTTTACGTTTCCTGTAGCCGCTAGCCCCTCACCAATCAACTTGGTTCTATTGTCCAACCAAGTTGAATAGATTGCTGTAGAATACGGTCTTTCTTGTTCTTTGGCCAACTTAAAAAGCGATGTATAATTGTAATTAGGTGCTTTGATCCCGTTTCCGAAAACATTGTGTTTATTTACCCAAGTACCCGTTAACAACGAATTGTATCCTACTGCAGAAATTGTTGGTGTTTGCGAATAACCGTCTTTTTTTCCGCCAACATACGCGTGCGTATAACCTCCTTTTGAAGCAATACTATCTAAGTTAGGCGTATGTACTTTCTCTACAACATCATTTGGAATGCCATCGACAATGATGTAGACTACTTTTCTTTCTTTTTCTGAGGTATGAGCTGATTTATTTTCTGTTGGTTGACAGCTTACTAATATTGTAAGAATAAGTGATATCCACACTAGTGTATAGTTTTTCATAATTGATTTTTGTTTGATTGTAAAGGGGCTGTCAGAAGCATACACCTCCGACAGCGATATATTTATTTCCAGATCCAAGGAGTATGGTTTACATCATCATTGTAATCCAAAGCATCAATTGCAGATGCATTGTTTAATACTTCCGACTGAGGATACATCCAACGGTAAGGAATTTTACCATTGTTACCTGTTCCTTCTCCGATAGTAATTTCTGGGTAACCTGTTCTTAGGTAGTTGTAGAACAATTCATATCCACCTTGAATAATTAAAGCGGCTTTTTTCTGATCCATAATCATCTCCAATCCATTTTCAGGTTGGAAAATCACTTTTGGATGTTGCATGTAGGCTTCAATTTTTTCATCAGAAATACCATAGAATTGAAGTGAACCCACTGTTCCTTTATTGTAGAAAGATTCTGTTAGATTATTATCGATCCAACCTCTTTGTGCGGCTTCTGCCAAAATGAACATCATTTCTGAGTAACCTAAGATCATATAAGGCTCATTTACTGGATCTGAAAAATAACGTGGGTCAATAGAAGAAACATCTCCAGTGTTCACTTCGTTACGGATATCGCCAAACGCCATCGAACCGTCAACACCCTCATAAGCATCCCAATCGTTTGCTTCTTTTCCTTCCAACTCTGCATTGGTCGTCATTGCTGCGATACTGAAAAGACGCTCATCTTCTCTTTCTTTAAAGAAATCGACCATAGTCTTCTCCATCCACGTATCTGTTGCAATACCATTATTTTGATAAAGGAAGTATCTAGAATTTAAGGCATCAACATATCTCAAATTAGCAGCAGCATCCAATTCATTAAAGTATTCTCCAGACTCATAGATCTTCTTAAATTCTTCCGAAATATTAAAAGATACATCACCTTCTCTTTTACTTAGGTTGATCAACACTTTCAAGGCAAGTGAGTTGGCAAATTGTTTCCATTTTCCTGCGTTCCCATCAAAAACAATATCACCACCAATCGTATTATTTTCATCCAAAAAAGAAGCTGCTTCTTGAAGTTCTGAAAGTATACCTTCAATCACATCTTTTTGAGAATCATAAGCAGGAGTGAAAATACCATCACTTTCTCCTCTTACTGCTTCTGAATAAGGAACATCTGTAAATGTTCTTGTCAGTTCGAAGAAATAGTACGATCTCAAGATTTTAGCGACTGCGATATAATTATCGCCATCTTGCAATTCTTGTGATTCCTCTATCATTTTCTGCAACTGCATGATGTAGTGATAATCTCCAAAACCTCCTCTTTGCCATGTAAATGACTGAGAAGCGGTATTACTCTGAGTATATACCAATTGTCTTGATGATAAGGAAGGATCGTAACTCGTTCTGTTACCATTAAACACATGCTGACTCACGTAGGTCAACAACTGAGAGGGATGTGCAGAAGTTGGATCGTTCGGATTCTCATTCACCTCCGAAAGGGGCTTGCAGGCACTAAAACCTGCAAGCAATACAACTATATATAAAAATGATTTTTTCATGACTCGATTAGAAATTAGCTTTTAAGTTGATACCAGTATATCTAGGTGATGGTGATTGAGAATTATCGTATCCGATGTCTGGATCAACATTCGGGATATTCGACCACATCCAAACATTGTTGCAAGTAAGACTTACTGAAGCTCCTTTCATATGAAGTTTTGATGCAAATGTTTTTGGTACATTGTAAGTGATAGATACCTCACGAAGTTTTACATAAGAGGCATCAAAAAGACCCGGAGCATCTGATCTACCACCGTGATGATCAATTACCCAAGAAGAATAACCTACTCCTGTTGAGTTCGGAGCAAATGTTCTTGTATCTGATATCACATTACCTTGAGCATCTCTAACAATCTCACCTCCAGTAACGATCACACCTTGTCCCACAAAAGAACTTTCTCCTGCGATATCTCTATCACGATGTTCCGAAAGTGTATTCATATGAACGCCACCCCACATCATCTTTTGGTTGGTTGTAGAATACATGATTCCACCAATACGACCATCAATAGCAAACCCTAGGCTCCAGTTTTTATATCTGAAAGAGTTTTGGAAACCAAATAACCAATCTGGTGCAGTGTGCCCCATGGCAGTTCTAGTTGGATTCACAATTGGTAAACCTGAGTTGGCATCATATACAATTTCTCCTTCAGGTGATCTTTCCCAATCGTATCCTAAATAAGTATCTGTTCTATCACCCGCTTGCAAACCATTGTAGTTGTCTTGTCCTCCATAAATGCTAGTTAGCTTTCTAACGAATTTTGACCAGTTCATTGAAGTATTCCACTCAAAGTTATTTTTGCGAATAGGAGTTGCATGCACCATCAATTCGATACCTTGCTGCTTGTACTCATTACCGTTCACATAACGTTCATCAAATCCAGAAGCTTCTGATGTTGGTAACTTTATGATTTGATCTGTATCAACGATTTCGTAATAGGTAAGGTCAAACCCAATTCTATCTCTTAGGAACCTCACGTCAGTACCTAATTCAAAAGTTGTTGATGTTTCAGGACGAATATTTGGATTCAGTAAAGTTGATGGATAATACACTTGAGCATTTCCATTCCACATTCTATTCGCACTTCTGTATACTGATTGTGTTTGGTAGATGTCCAAATCCCCTGATACCTGTGCCATAGATCCTCTCAATTTAAAGATGGAAACTGCTTCAGGCATTTCGATTAAATCAGATACCACAACACTTGTACTCACCGATGGGTAGAAATAAGAGTTGTTGGATGCAGGTAGAGTAGAAGACCAATCATTACGAGCGGCTAAGTTTAAGAAAATAGCATTCTTCCAAGCCAATTCTGCAGTACCGTATACTGAATACATCGCTTTATTGTAGAACATATTCGTGGCTGTTACCGGCCCAATAGAGTTGGCTAAGTTATAATTGTTCGGTACTTGCAAACCGTCTGTTCCCGAATACATATCTCTTGCTTGGTAAGAATTATAATTACCTCCTAGATTCATTGATAACGCCCAATTATCATTAAACTTTTTGTTGTAAGTGATGATAAGATCATTATTGAACCAGAAACGATCTGCGTTCCATATTTCGTAGTTACCACGAATATCATTACTGTAATCCAAGAACGATTTTGGTGTTTTCAAATCTTTGAACTCCGAACTATTATTAATCGATGCTCTGTTCAAAATCTTCAAGTTGTCATTGATATCGTACGTTAAGGTAGCATATGCCAAGTTGGTATTTTTATCATACATCTGACGGTTCTCATAAGCCACAAAGTAAGGGTTGTTGTACCAAGCGTCGTTATAGTTTCTTTGTTGATATCCTTCTTGACCGTCTGCCCAATAATTTCTCAAATCTCTCACATCTACATCAGGACCCATCCAGAATAACAAGTTGTACATATAGTTGTGTGGACCATAACCTGTTCTTGGGTAATTATCAGAATATTGTTTGTTGTAAGAGAAGAAAGCATCTAATGTAAATTTCTTTCCCAATTTCTGCTGAGTAGTTACCGATACATTACTGATGTTCAAATCCGTATTCGGTACCATACCACTTTGGTACATATGTCCTGCTGACACCCTCACATAACCATTTTCTGTATGCTTTGCCACCGATAAGTTAAGGTTAGATATCGATGCCTGAGATAAAAAGTTCTGAAGATTGTTTTCACCTTTTGATACCCAAGGAGTAGCTATTCTTTCTCCTGTTACAGGATCAATTGGGCTATTCCATTGTGCTATTTCTCTATACCCTGAGGCTGTGTTAGGATCTCTCTGATTCAATTTTGGGCCCCAAACCCATCCATCACCATCAGCGATACCTCCACCTTTACCATCTACATACCAATACTGACCATTTGAGCCCATACCGTATTGTGATTGTGTTTCCGGAAGCACGACAAACCCTGTTTGCATTTGTGTTCCCATATTCACATTGATGTCCAATTTATCACTTTTTCCTTTTCCTTTCTTCATGCTGATCATCACTGCACCGTCTTTACCTCTTGATCCATAAAGGGCAGAGGCAGAAGCACCTTTTAGCACATTCACGCTTTCAATATCATCTGGGTTAATATCATATAGATTGGTTTCTACAGGAATACCATCTACTACAATGAGTGGTTCTCTTCCTCTAATTTCAATCGAAAGACCATCAAACATTTCTGTAGAGTTCTTCACATCCAAACCTGCTACTTTACCCGTTAGGTTGGTCATTACGTTAGGTTGACGAACTGTTTCGATGGCATCAGATTTTACTTCTTGAGTGGAATAACCTACCGCTTTAGCTTCTTTTTCTAGACCCAAGGCAGTGACTACTACTTCTGTTAATTCCTGAGCATTTTCATTCAGTTCTACATTAATAATTGACTGAGATGTGAAAACCACTTCCTGAGGTTCGAAGCCAAGAAAAGCAAAAACTAAAATATTACCCATAGATGCTTTCAGCTCATAATTACCATCCATATCGGTAATTGTACCTGCTGTAGATCCTTTGATAATAACAGTTGCTCCGATAATCGGTTCCCCGCTCAAAGCATCCTTTACTTGTCCCTTGATAATTCTTTCCTGCTGATCTTGTTTAGGCTGTTCTTTAGGTGGCTGAACAATAAACATATCATCCACTCTTTTAAAAGAAAGGCCTGTTTTTTTCGAAAGCTGCTGAATTACGTTATCTAATGATCCATCTAAAGAGATATCGATGTTTTCCATATCTCTTACTTCATTAGAATAAGCAAATTCTACATGATGCTTTTCTTCGATCTTTTGGATGATCTCAAAAAGAGAGTATCCGTTTAAAGCGAAGGCGTTTGTGGTGAATATTGCCATGAAAGTAAAGGCAATAGGCAGCCAGCCCCACTTTTTGATAAAAAAGTTAGGTAGTAAAAGTCGATACATAACTGTTGTAGTTTTTTAATTAGTTTTCTTTGAGATAATACAAGTTTCCATCCTGCCTCACAGATACATCCAATGAGAATTCAATTATTCTCATCACTTTCAGTAGAGAAGCATTCTTGATTTTCGCGTTTAATTTTACCTCGTTTAACGAATGTTCATATACTAGTTTAATCCTGTAAGCTTCGTAGAGTCGTTTGGCCACTTCGTCTATACTCGCTTCCTGGAACCAAAGGCTGTTGTGATCCTTCTCAAAAAGTAATTGCTCTGAGGAGAATCTCATTATTTGTGTGTTGGTCCCTTGCATCACAAAGGACTCATTTGGTTGGATATTGATATAGTTATCATCTGATTTTTTCTTCACCTTCACTTTCCCTTCTATCAAACTTACTTTTGATACTGCTTCATCTTCAATGACTTCAAAAGTAGTTCCTGTCACTTTTGTTTCTAACTGATTTGAATAAACATAAAAGGGGTAATCTGCATCAGATTTCACTTTAAAAAAGGCACTTCCTATTAATTGAACTGACCTTTTGTTTTGATCCGACAGCGGCGACTCATAAGTAAGTGATGCTTTTGGATAGAGATGTACGTTTGTACCATCTTCCAAAGTCACGATCATATTACTATTGGTCGTATTGATAATCTCTTGCACATCTTTCTGAGAAAACAGATAAGAAGAGAAAGGAATAATCAATAACATTGCTGTTACTGAAAGTTTCCAGAAATTATATAAAGATCTAGTTTTAGTTTTTGTCGGTACTTCTACTTTTTGATGAAGTAATTGCAATCCCTCATCCACAGAAAAAGAAGGAATAGAAGAAGGTTTTTCCCATTGCTTCTTTAATAAAAGAAACTCTTGTTGGTTTTTCTCATCTTTCATCCATTCATCAAAAATGATTTTCTCTTCTGCACTTAACTCTTTCTCCAGTGCCTTAACTAATATCTGATCTATATTTTTGTTCATCTGTTTTTGCTTTCACTACTAAGAGTCAAAACTGAATCGCTACCTCACTTTTTTTAAATGAACAAATGATGAATTATAAATGAACTGGAAATAGTTACTGAATAGCTTTAATCATTGATTTTAGACTTTCTTCCCTGAATTTGAAGTTTTGTTCTAAAATGTTTCAAGGCATTGATCATGTGTTTTTCAACTGCACTTACAGAAATGTTCATCAACTGCGCAATTTCTTTATATGACATCTCCTCCTCTCTTTTTAAAAGAAAAACTTCCTTGGTTCTAGTCGGTAACTGATGCAGTTCCGATTTAAATTGATGCTCCATTTCATCAAATACCATTTGTTCTTGAATGGTAAAATCAGTTGAGATAAAAACATCCGACAGTTCTTCATTAAACTGCTGCTGTTCACCCTTCTTTCTGATGATGTTATTTCTAACTGATTGATATAAATAGGCTTTTGGATGGTCAGGAATTGTTAGATTACCTCGTTTCTCCCAGATATTCGTAAAAACGTCCACCACAACTTCTTGCACCATATCCCTATCAGCATAAATTCCATAGGCATATTTACAAAGAGGTTCGAAATGAAGTTTAAACAGTTGGTCGAATGAAGTATAGTTTCCTTTATTTATTCCTTGAAAAAGATTTAGGTCTTTCATGGTTTTGTAGTTTATGCCACAAATAAAAGCATCCTAAATTCTTCTTTCTATTCTAACCGATGAACATTCTATTAAGTATTTTCTTCAATGTTAATTGACAGGCAAATTAGAACATAAAAAAAAGTACATGGCCATACTAATTTATCGCCATGTACTTCAATTTATTTTTTGATGGATGGATTATCCTTTATAAAATCCTTTACTCTCAATCAGCTCTCTCACCCCATCAGGAACCATATAACGAATATCTTTCTTTGCCTGTATCGACTTTCTGATGTAGGTCGCAGAAATATCAACCATAGGTGCCTCAATCAATTTTACATTTTCATGCTCCTTTAGATCCGAAGGCTTAGCGTGAGGACGAGGGTAGACTAATAGGCCGTAATCTTCCAAAATGATATGGTGATTTTTCCACTTTCTAAAACCCGCTAGATTATCTTCTCCGACGATAACTTTAAAATCGTGTTGAGGGTGTTTCTCTGAAAGATAGACCAAAGTATCCACAGTATAACTCGGTTTAGGCATTCTAAACTCAATATCCGTTGCTTTAAAGTTGTAGTTCTTATCTATGGCCGCTTGTACCATATCCAAACGATCGAACTCGTGGAGTAGGGTACTTTTCTTTTTAAAAGGATTGTGAGGAGAAACAACAAACCAAACTTCATCTACTTCTCCACTTTGAACCATGGCATTTGCTAGAATTAAATGCCCAATATGTATAGGATTAAATGATCCGAAAAATAAACCTGTCTTTCTCATTTATCTTATTTTTTCCAACCTCTCAACATTTCTCTTTTACCAGGAGGGCCTGGGTAGCGTTCTACTTCGTAGCCTACGCTGACCAAGTCTCTTCTCAATTGACCTTTTGCACAATAAGTCACAAATAAACCGTTTGAGGCCGTCAACTCAAAAGTTTTCTTTAAGTTAACCACAATCCATACTTCCGGTTGCTTGTTCGGTGCAAAGGCATCAAAGAAGATCACATCAAATGATAAGGTCGGAGTGAAGTGCTCTAAAGTTGTTTTTTGTTTGTGAAGTTTGAAGTTAGGCAGGATTTCTACCACTTCATCCCAAGCTGCTTGATGTAAAGCCTTAAAATAAGGCGTCAAATGCTCATCTAATAGTTGATTATAGTTCAGTCCATCAATTAGCTCCTCTGATAAAGGAAAGGGCTCTAGGGTAACATAATTGATCTTTACTTCTGGGTATTTCAATGCTTGCTCTACCATCAAGATAGCGTTCAAACCTGTTCCCATACCCACTTCGAGAATATTCACCTCTGTTTTCCCTTCCATAACGGCTTCGAATCCCGATTTGATAAATACATACCTCGATTCTGTTAAAGCACCGTGAGAGGAATGATAGGTCTCATTTAAGGCCTCATTGTATAAAGAGCTCGATCCGTCTCCTGTTTCTATTATTTTGATGTTACCCATACTGCAAAAATACACACTCATAAAATAAAGAAAAGGCTTTTAACCATGTTATTTCTCTAACCATAGTTAAAAGCCTTTGTTTTAAAAGACAATCAAATGATATATCAAGTGATTTTATCCTTTTACTGTTCTTTTATTGCTGCACTTCCGCATTTCACTAAACTTGTGATCATTCCGGGGTTGGTGAAGTGAGGTTGATAAGCATCCGATTCTTCTAGAAGCTCAGTGAAATTAATTGTGTAGGTCTCATTAGTATTAAATACAGCTACTGAATCATTTTCATCTCCACAACCTAATTGATGATTATACACCATTTTATCCAATGTGATAATATACTCATCACCTTCTTGTACATAAGCACCTCTCATCGAATTTACTTTATGATAGTAATTGATATCTTCATTACCTACCACAATATGTCTGTTCTCAACACATGTTTGGTCAGGATAAAAAGACCAATTCGTTAGCGTATGAGTGTCGACCTCATTTTCTGATGTGGTTAACTCATAAAATCTAAATTGTGCATTTGGTTCTTGATCGATCGTGTAGTTTTTTTCGTTTGAATTACACGAAAAAGTTAGAAGTGACAGAAGTCCTAAATAGAGGTAAGTTTTCATTGTTTGGCTTTAGTAAGATGAAAAAATTGATGTTTATTGATATGAAGATATTAAAAAAAGTCACTTCAAGGAATAAACCCTAAAGTGACTTTTCTCAATATATTATTAAGTTCTTCGTTTAGAAGAATTTATAACGCTCGTCTGTTACGTCTGAAAGCTCAGTTACCGCATTCAATACATTTTGGAATGCGTATCTAGACGCTTGGTTTTCAACCTGACGTTGGTAGATAGTGTAATCCGCTGACTCTAATGCTTTGTCTGCTTTTCTTACTTTAACGATAACTACACTGTTCTCATCAACGATAGGAGCAGAAGTAGCACCTTCTTTCAAACCAAATGCAGTACCAATTGTCTTAGGAGCAATACCGATACCTTGGATAGAAATATCGCTGAACGATAATTCGTTTACGATATCTGTTTTCGCACCATTACCATAAGCTTTCGCCATGTCAGTTAAGTCGCCTTTTAAGCTGTTTAACTTGTTCACGATGAATTCAGCTTTCTTCGCTTTAGTTGCTTGAACTTTCGCTTCGTTTTTCACTTCAGCAAAATCAGCTACACCTTCTTCACGAGAAGACATTAAAGTAGCAACTACGAATCTGTCGTCTAAGTCAAATACTTCAGAAACCTCATCGATACCTGCCTCAGTGTAAGCCCAACGTACCACTTGTCTTACTGAGTTACCTCTTAAGCTGTTGATGTATGTCGCTTCAGGAGCAATGTTTAAAGCTTGCTCTACGAATAATTTTTCTTCATCAGCTTTTGCTTCGAATGCTGCTCTACCAGATTTAACTGATGAAGCGAATACAGAAGCTTTTCTGTATGCTGCGTTGATTGTAGCGTCTGAAGGAGTTAATTTTTTCTCCACGATCGCTAAATCGTACATTTTCTTAGTTTTTGTCTCTGTTACTTTGATGATATGGTAACCGAATTGAGTTTTCACTAATTTGTTTACCAAACCAGTTCTTCTAGCACCAAATACTGCTTGATCGAATTCTTTTACCATTCTACCTTTAGCAAACCAGTTCAAATCACCACCATTTGCTTTAGTTGTTGGCGCAGCATCACCTACTTTCTTAGCAAGCTCTTCGAAGTTTTCACCGTTTTGGATCTTTCTTAAAGTAGCTAAAGCTTCTTTCTTAGCAGCAGCATCGTCTTTATCGTTTTTGAATAAGATATGAGATGCACGAGCAGAGTAGATTGAATCTTCTGAAGTACCAGTTACTTTGTAGATTCTGTAAGCACCAGCAGCGAAGTAAGGACCGTATACATGATCTACAGCCATATCTTCGTTGATCATGTAAGTAGGAACACCTGTCATGTTCACTGTCATCAAGTTAGTAGCACCTTCTGAGTGAGAATCAACAAATGCAGTATCGTTTGTTGTTTTCGCGAAAGAACGTTGTAAGTCTTTCATTTCGCCTTCCAATACTTCTTTGTCAGCATCAGATGGTTGAACTTGGAAAGAAACAAACTCAATACCTCTGTTCGCTTTACGCTCAAATTCGTGTTGATTGTTGTTGTAGTAAGATTTGATATCAGACTCAGAAACATCCACTAAAGAATCTGCTACAGCATAGAAAGGAACGTTTAAGTAAGCAATTTCAACTTTGTCGTTTTGCTTCTCATATTCTTTCTTACCTTCTAAGTTAGAAGCATAAGTTGTTCTAGAAATCAAGTTTTCGAATTTTACACGACCTCTTGAAGTCTTCAACTGTTGCTCCATTGCCACTTGTTGTTGGTATTGCTGTGAATTAGCTCCTTGAGTTTTCAACATGCTTAAGTACTCGTTGATACGCTCTTTGCTTACTTGACCAGTTGAGTCTACGAAGTAACGTCCAAATTGAGGGTCGATGTTGTTTCCTGAGATAATATCAGTCATTTCTTCATCCGTAACTGTAATACCTAGTTCGTCCATTTGACGTTGGTATGCGATACGGTAGATCATTTCATTCCATGCTGCTTGACGAACACCTTGCATTTGTTGTTCGTTTGGAGGAGTTGGATAATTCGCTTTAATATTTTCAACGATTGTAGAGAATTCTCTCAATTCAATATCATCCCCACTAATTTGCCCTACAACTTGCTTGTTATTTCCCAATAATGTAGAGTTTGGTGACAGCAGGTCACCTCCTACCATAAATAGAATAAGACCGACTGCAATTACACCAATTGCTACGCCAGATCTCTCCCTTATACTCGTAATGATTGCCATGATTAATTATAAATGCTTTATATATGAATCCTTTTGGTATATCCATGGATGTTTTTTCTTCCCATTCAGATTGAAAAACCACCACTCAAAAAACTTTACAGGGAATCTTTCCAAGTAAAATTAAAAACATGCAAATGTAACAAGATATTGGGTAGCAACACAATTAAATACAAAAAAATGTACAGATAACACCAAAAATTTAGCATAAAAAAAAACCTAACAGAAAAATATCTGTTAGGTTTAATTCTTGGTACTAACCAAGAGCGAAAAACGGGGTTCGAACCCGCGACCTCAACCTTGGCAAGGTTGCGCTCTACCAGCTGAGCTATTTTCGCTGATTTAGTACCAGGAGTGGGGATCGAACCCACACGAGGTTGCCCTCACAAGATTTTAAGTCTTGCGCGTCTACCAGTTCCGCCATCCCGGCCCAACCATCTCTGATTGGAGATGAAAGGATTTCATTTTTGAGCGAAAAACGGGGTTCGAACCCGCGACCTCAACCTTGGCAAGGTTGCGCTCTACCAGCTGAGCTATTTTCGCTTGATGTCCTTTTCATCTGTGTGTCTTTCCGTTGAAAGCGATGCAAAGGTAAGGCGACTTTTTTTATTTCCAAAAGTTTTTTTGAAAAATGTAATAAACGAATGTAAACTATCTGATTATCAAGGTCAATTTTTACAAACTTTTTTTGAAGTTTTTTTGGTGGGTTTTAAAATCGGTGTTTTTCGTTGAAATCGGAGGTCTCAAAACTCCCACAGTTTTGAAGGTAGTCTTCTTCTTTATTTCATTTTATTTACGATTCAACCTCTGTTTTTACATTTGTTTGCATTTTAAATCAAACAAAATTTCTCCTTTTTTGATTTTTCTAAGTGTCAAACATCAATAAATCTGGAAAAATGAGAAGTAATAATTCTTGTTTTAGGTTTTTGAGATTAAAAAAATTGAGTTTAGAGGAAAGAATCAGGGGTAATTTTCTTCAAATTTTTCAATCATAGACTTCAATCATCAAAAAGAACTTCTGTTTTTTTTAATTTTAGATCTAATAAAATACGATTGATAAAACCAATTTTAAATATTTTCATGCAAATTTTGAGACCATATATCAATTGTCCGCTTTAATTTTCTAAGAAATATGATGAGCAAAAGCTTATAACAACGTTTGAAACAATTTTTATAATCTAAAAACTATCAGTTAAAAGGAGTGACTTACCATTAAAATTTAATACAAGTTTTAATGATCGTTATTGATTTACTATTATTAAGGATCTATTCACAATTACAGATTTAAAGTAGTCTATCTTTGCGTATCGAATTAAGGGTTCTTTTTACATATCCTGTTTTTTTATAAGACAATAAGACACGATTTTACTGATATATAGAAAGATTTCATTACTTTTAAAGGAATAATAATCATGGCAATATCAACTTATCCTATGGATTTTAGTTTCACAGATACACTTTTTGAGGGAGATAAAGAAGGTTATATCGACTTCCTAAGCATTTCTATAGATGAATTCGAAACTGATTTTCCTAAACTAAAACTAGCTTTGGAAGATAAAGATTCTGATCTATTCAGTGCCGTTAAACATAAGTTTAGCACAAGACTTCATACATTTAACTTAGATACATTAGAAAGATTTATGGCAGATGTTGGAGCAAATTACAAAGAGGATGTAAACTCAGTAGATCCAGTAATGGCTTGGGCTGAATTAGAGCGTCATTTAAAGAGTATCTTAGATACATTAAACCTTAAATTGACAGAAATTAAAAACAGTTAGTCTCGACTAACCTTTTATGGGAATTGATTCCCAGAAGATATATAGACCTGTATCTCCCGTGCTTGACTATCATAGCGGCGAGACAGGTCTTCTTTATTTTCTTGTAAATAATACTTAGAAAGATTGATATTGGCATGTAAAGCCACCTCATTCTTCTTTAAAAACAAATTAGGAGCCAAGCGAATCGGTTTACTATAATAGCCTTCGACTGCTTGCTTTTCTTTACCCATACCATAAACTATGTTTCCCAACAGCAAATAGCAGCCTAGCGTTTTTACGTAGTCTCTACCATAATTTGTATTATAGTACTCTAATAATTGAGAGGCATAATGAAAAGATGAATCGTATTGATGATGTGCATAATGAATCATCGACAGGTTATTATAGGCCATTGCTTTCCATCGACTTTCTGATTCTTTTTCAGAATCAAGCACTCTATGATATAATTGAATAGATTGTAAAGTATCTCCTTTCTGTAATAGCAACCCTGCCAAATCAATTTGCTGAATAACAATCTGAGCACTGTCTTTAGAAGAACCCATATCCCATTCCATATCGTAAGCTTTATTGGTGAAGTCCTCTGCTTTATCAAACTCATTCATCTTAGCCAAGACTCTAGAGATTTTATGCATTAACTGAGCAGCTTTTAAATTCTCCTCCCCAAACGATTTTTGATTGACCTCTAAACATTCTTCATACATCACATAAGCAATACTGTCTTGAGACATTCTTTCGAATTTCTCTCCTATTCGAGTATACCAGGAAATGATATCATTTACATCATTTAATTCTTTATTGGTCAGAAGTAGATCGTCAAAAAGCTTTTTATACCATGTATGTGCATAATTGTACCTTCTCTTATTAAAGAATACATCAGAATTTTGTCGCATATACGACTGACGCTGATCTTTAGTACCTACATTACTGAATAAAATATCAAGAGACTCTAAGGCATAGATGTTGGCCGAATCATAATCTGCCTTCTTAAAATAGACATTGGCGATTTGCTCATTTACTCTTTGAAGTTCTAAGGCATTTTTACCAAATATTTTCTTGGCAATGGTTTTAGAGCGATCAAGATTATTTAAAGCTAAACGATAAGAACCCGTAGCGGTATGTGCTGTAGCTATTCGATTTAGGATAACAAACATATCTTCTCGATATTCTGTATCCATTTCCGCAATGATATCAGATGCTTTGGTATAATAACTTGTGGATGTTCCAAAATTTTGGATTTCAAAATTATAATTACCTAAAGTCATGTAGGCATTGATCAGATTATAAAAATGATTCATGCCTTCTGCCTCTTCGTAAGCTTCTGCAGCTTGTTCGTAGTAATTAATGGCTATGGTAGAAAGTTGGTGATGTCTGAAGATATGTGCTAAATACATATACATATCTCCAATAAACCCATAATTAGGATTGGGTTGAGCCCTAAGTAAGGCTAAGCCTTTTTGTAAATATTGAGATGCAATATTGGAATATCCTTTATCGGCAAATTTTTCTGCTATTTTCTTATGCAGTAAAATAATACGCTCATCTGTATTCAGGTATTTCTCTTTTGCTAATACGATTATACTATCAGATAAGTGCTGGGCTTCGATATGGTAATTAAAAGATAATAAAGAATCTAGCTCGTACTGAATCTCAGAGATTTCGTCTTGTTCTATTGACAAGGAATCTTGCTCGACATTCTGTGCGAAATTATAGTGGGGAAGTACTATTAATATCAACATTCCAATCCCCTCACATATACGTTTATATAAATGTGACCTTCCCAAGTACTTACTCAAATTGATGGTAATAAATTATTCTTGTGGTATTTATTCAAAAAACTTCAAATAGAGCGACTATTTTACCGTTTGATGTACTTTACTCACAAAAATATAATCTTCTTTTTTGAGGAAGTACCTAACATAAATAGATTGATAATATATATCAGATGTTATTTTAACTCACTGAGTTTTGCTGGAGTCAAAGGTTTAATAATAATCCCTTCTACCTCATTATATTGTTCCGCTCTTTTTCTGTCATCTACTGTCACCTCTGCAGAAAGCATATACACTTTTGGTGCTTTCGTTCCTTTTTCAGACAATTGATCTAAAAAATCCCAACCTGTGCTTGGTGGCATATTAATATCTAAAAATACAAGTTCAGGATTTACTTCATCCCAAGACTGTACTGCATCACTGGCTTCAGTAAATGTGTAGACTTTTTCACCAAAATTTGTTTTTTCAATCATTTTACGACAGATCATATTATTCGTAGGATCATCGTCTACAACAAATACATTTTTATAACTGCTCATTCTCTTATTTCTATGCTAAAAAAAATGAAAGTGTTGATACACTTTACAATGGAGTCATATAAAAGACTCAATATTTATTTAATCGCTATGCAAAAATAAACAATTCTTTACGGTTTACGGCAAATTTGGATTATTTAAATGATCTAGAATTCAAGGAAAAAAATGTAAAAAGTTTTAAAATAAAAAAAGGTGAGCAAAACTCACCTCTTTCCTAACCAATTCAATTATTTAAACTTCCATCGAAATCTTTCATAAATGATGCAATGCATCTTTTAATTTCTTTTGGTCACACTAATTGCATTTTTCATAATGAAAATGCCTTTTGTTTGATTTCTTGATTGTAAACATATATTAATATTACCTTTTTCGCAAGTATTACACAAAAAAATTCGATAATTCTCATTAAAAAGGGGCTAAATGTATCTTATTTATAATCAAATGACTATAAATTAAAAATAATTAAACCATAGAATTAGTAGAGTATTGTAATTTTTAAAGGTCTTTGCCCAATGCTTACAAACATCTTTTCAATTCAGTTAGAATTATACTAACTTGTAGTTTATGCACAAAAATGGATAGACGAACTTCATTTTTAGTTATTCCATCAGTTATGTGCTTCATTTTAAAAGAATTTCTTTAATGAAATCGACTCATTCTCTGTTTAAATTAAATTGATGAATATTTCCACTGCTCAACAAGCCCTGAAGCATTACTTCGGGTATGATCGATTCAGACCAATGCAAGAGGACGTTATCAATTGCGTGCTCTCCAAACAAGATGCAGTAGTACTTATGCCTACTGGAGGTGGTAAGTCTATCTGTTACCAAATTCCTGCTATTATTTCTCAAGGTACAGCTATTGTTATTTCACCTTTGATTGCTCTCATGAAGGATCAGGTTGAAAGTTTAAAAGCCAATGGTGTATCTGCTGCTTTTCTAAACAGTACACAATCTTATACAGAACAAAGAGAAATTGAGGAAGACTTGAGATATCAACGTCTTAAATTGTTATATATCTCACCAGAAAAATTACTTACGGGTAACTTTTTAGATTATCTATGCAATCTCAATATTAGTTTTATTGCTATTGATGAAGCCCACTGTATTTCTCAATGGGGTCATGATTTTAGACCGGAATACACTCAGTTGGCTGCTTTAAGACAACGTTTACCACATATTTCTTTTATCGCTTTAACTGCAACAGCAGATAAGGTGACTAGAAATGATATTGCTAATCAATTAGGGATGAATAATCCACAAATATTTTTGGATTCATTTGATCGACCTAATCTAAGCCTAAGAGTAGAAGCGGGACAAAAACGTATTGAGAAAATCATTAAGTTTTTAGAAGCAAGACCCAATCAATCGGGAATTGTGTATTGCTTGTCTAGAAAAAGTACCGAATCTATTGCCACTAAACTTAGAAACGCGGGGTACAATGCCATGTATTACCATGCAGGCATGAGTGCCGATGAGCGTTCCAGGGTTCAAGAATCTTTTATTAAAGACGATATACCGATTATCTGTGCTACTATTGCATTTGGTATGGGCATCGATAAGCCCAACGTAAGATGGGTGGTACATTATAACCTTCCGAAAAATATGGAAGGGTATTATCAGGAAATTGGTCGTGCAGGCCGAGATGGTCTTCCATCAGATACCATGCTTTTCTACACCTTTGCAGATGTAATGCAACTACGTGACATGGTCAGTGATGCAGGACAACATCAGCTTCAGCTTTCCAAATTGGAAAGAATGCAGCAATATGCAGAGACGAGAACGTGTAGAAGACGTATTTTACTAAGTTATTTTGGAGAAACTTTGGAAAAAGATTGCGGAAACTGTGATGTTTGTCGTAATCCTCCTGAACTTTTTGATGGAACTGTGATTGCCCAAAAAGCGATGTCAGCTATTGTTCGGGTACAAAGGGAAATGAATAAGAACTTATCGACAGGTATGTTGATCGATATTCTTAGAGGATCGAGACGTATTGACTTGATCAATCAGAATTTCCACACTATCAGAACATATGGTGCTGGTCACGATATCAGTTACGATCATTGGCAATTGTTCTTACAACAAATGTTGAACTTAGGATTAATTGAAATTGCTTACGACAATCACAATACTTTCCGTGTCACTGAAACTGGAAACCAAGTATTGTTAGGGAAATTTCCTGTGAACTTTGCTAAATTATCTCAGTTTAAAAGTACTCCTTCTTCTAAAGTACCTACGAAGAAAGTCTCTGCTAAAGAGCAATTGGGTAGAGAGTTATTTGAGGAACTTAGAGTATTGCGTAAAACCATTGCGGATAAGGAAAATATACCTCCATATGTAGTATTTAATGATGCTACGCTAAAAGACATGTCAGATAAGAAACCTATTTCTGTCCATCAGATGATGTCTATTTCTGGTGTAGGTGAATTGAAGCTGAAAAAGTATGGCAATGAATTTATCGGCTTGATTGTTCGATTCATTATCAAAAAATCGAAGGAAGGATTTAAGATTACCGGAAGCACTTCTTTATTGACGTATGAATTGTATCAACAAGGTTTGAGTGTTCATGAAATCGCCCAACAAAGACAGCTTCAAGATCAAAGTATAGTAAGTCATCTTGCTAACCTTTATGAAATGGGTTACAACATCGATATTTATCAATTTACCTCTGAAGAAGAATTGGATGCTATTGATGATTGTATTCGAAAAATGGGAAGCAACAAAGGTGTAAAAGCAATTTTTGATTATTTCAATGGTGAAATTCCTTACACAAGTATCTATTTTGGAATTGCCCATCAGAACCGATTAGAAACGGTAGTTAGGTAAACCTTTGTTATTTTATCTTCATTTTCAGTACATTTTGATCATATTTTACAGATATTTGTCTTTACATATATCTTATTTGACCTTTTATATATTAGTACATTTCTTTAAAAATGAGCGAAGAGAAAACACATAAAGCCGGTTTTGTAAGTATCGTAGGTAAACCCAACGTTGGTAAATCTACGCTTATGAATCAGCTTGTAGGGGAGAGGCTTTCAATTATTACATCAAAAGCACAGACAACGAGACATCGTATTATGGGGATCATGAGTACGGAAGATTATCAGATTGTTTATTCTGATACTCCCGGTATTATTACTCCAAAATACGAATTACACGAGTCTATGATGGATTTTGTAGACAACTCTCTTTCTGATTCAGATGTGATTCTTTTTGTGACGGATATCTTCGAGCAGTTTAAGGAAAAGGATGCACTCATCAAACTTGAGAAAGCAAAGGCACCTATCATTGTTATTATTAATAAGATTGATATGGCCAAGCAGGATGAAGTATTGAAAAAGGTGGAATATTGGAAAGAAAAATTAAATCCAAAAGTAATTATGCCAGTTTCGGCACTTCACGGATTTAATGTTCAGGCGATATTAGACGAGATATTAGACTTGCTTCCAGAACACGCTGCTTTCTATGATAAAGAGGAATTGACTGATAAGCCAATGCGTTTCTTCGTTTCTGAGATTATTAGAGAAAAGATCTTCTTACACTATAAAGATGAGGTTCCATACTCTTGTGAAGTAATGGTCGACAGCTATAAAGAAACACCTGATTTAGTGAAAATCAGAGCGACGATTATGGTGGAGAGAGATAGTCAGAAAGGTATTATCATCGGTAAAGGTGGTATCAAACTGAAACATGTGGGTGCTGATTCTAGAAAAGAATTAGAGAAATTCATCCAAAAGAAAGTATTCTTGGAAACTCATGTGAAAGTGGATGCTGACTGGAGAAAGAACGATAAAAGTTTAAAGATGTTTGGTTATAAAAATGACTAAGCAAATTGATATAAAACGAAAAATCCCTTACCATTTAATTAGTAAGGGATTTTTTATATCTATCTCTTTTTACGGATTAACATGATAATAAATACTCGCTAAAGTATTATTTCTCCTTTGATCTGATCCATTAAATCGTAACTCATACTGTCCTGTGTCTGGGAAAACATACATTTCTGATATATCAAATTGACCAGTTCCTGGAACAGGAGGAATAAGCATAAAATCATTGACCAATGAATCATAAAAACCAGAGGTTGTTGTATCTGTAGGAATTTTTAGATACATCAACATCAAACAGTTGTTCATGTTATCATCTAAATCATCCATATAGGCATTTACAGTAAGTGTCTCGGTTATTTTCACCTCCAATGAATCCTTTTCATATTCAGGAAATTTAAAATAAGGAGCGAAATTTTTAAAATCAATGGCAAAACGAGTCAAAGGACTTTCGTTAAATGAACGATCCTTCGCTGACATATAGATTTCATATTCACCAGTACCTGCATATAAAGATGTGGTAGTTTGTGCAGATGCAACTCTAAAGTTCTTAGTAATCTCTGTTTGTGCTCCTGCAATAGGGAAGGTATCCTCTCTTACTAAATAAGGAGGAAATCTTAAACCTGGCGAATTATCAGGTCCTACATAATCAAATCCAAGTTTATAAGAGAACAATCCCTCATTATCTGTCATATAGGCAATAATTGTCAGATCTGTAGATAATGTATCTACAACAGGAGTATCACCTGCTTCATCCCCGTTTACGGTAAACGATCGGATCATAGGTGGTTCAGTATCTATAAACTTCTCACACGAAAAGAGCAAGATCGAAAACAGTAAACTGAAACTATATTTAAGGGTTACTTTCATAAACTAAAATTTCTTCACATTAATGAAGACAGTTAAACCAATAGTAATGACCACAAAGATGTTCAAAATTATTTTAACCCAATTCGTATCGTCCATGAATAACAAAGAATTATTGGCATTTTTCATCGCATCATAGAAAGATCCTAAATCAGATTTAGAAATCTGAGCATTTCGCAAGCTCTCTCCTTCTACAACAATCTTACCTTCTGGATATAGTGTTTGATACTTCTTTGTCCTCGGATTAAATATCGATAAAGAAATAAAATCTTTTAATAGATATTCTCCAGGCTCTTGAGGCTCTATATAATATTGGAAAGTTTTTGCTCCCACTACCTTTCCGTTTGCTCTATTAATGCTCTGAGAAACTGAAGGAGGATAGAACAATAAAGAGTCAGTTTCGCTAAGATTCGGCTGACGGATAGCATTGATGTTTCCTTCTCCTTCCACTCTAAATTCTAGTGTTACACTTTCCCCTGTTTTTAATTGTTTATCGCTTAATTTTTCTCTCAAACGGTAGTTACCTACACTCGATAATTCTTTTTGAGGGTTATCAGGCAGATCTTTTATTCTGATTGTTTTCCCTTTTGATTTGAAAACCTCTCTATCTTCTTTTCTTTCTCTTCCAAAAAACGATTGTCTTTTAGAAACTTGATATTTAACCATTTCCAACTCAGTTGTAGGAATCACAATATCTTCTGTATTTAAAGGATAGAACATGGCTTCATATATTTTATACTGTCTATATGATTTACCATTGATAGTGATGATTTGAGGTCGAATAGATTCTATATTAAAGTTCTCTTCCCAACAGTTCTTAGGTTTCACTGCCTTTAATATGTTGGTAATTTGTTCGTCCATTTTATAAAACTCTAATTCCGCTTGATTCGAAATAGCGATATAAAACGAAATATCCATCTTAAAACCTTCTCCTCTGTATACTGATGATTTATCTGTGCTTACGGCATAAAACGCATCCGCCTTCACATCAATAAATTGTTGGTTATCTTGATTTCTATCAAATGAGTTTCCTCTTCCCCAGAAATCGGCAAAGGGATCGTACGTTTGTCTTTGTACAGGTTTTCCTACTTTAATAGATGCTCCAGGATGATTTTTAGACTTATCACCCACTTTCATTGTAAAAGCAGCTAATGTAAATGTTCCTTGCTTTGTTGGTTGATACAACTGAGTAACACTTTGCTGAGTAGAAACCTGACCATTAATAATGGTTGTTTGAGACGAAGAAGAGGGTCTTCCTTTTCTAAAGCCTGGAATATCTGGAAATTCAGAATAATTATTCATCCTTCCATTTTTTACTGTTAAAGTAATTTCAAAGCTTTCGTTAATACCTATATCTGTTTTACCAATATTCAGTTCTATTGTTTGAGCAAATACATTTCCCCCAACAAAAAACAACAAGGCGAATAAAGAAGCTTTTAATAAGCCAAAAGTATTGTCTATGATATATGTATATTTTTTCATTCCGTAAAGATCAGAATTCATAACTAGAAAAAATGTAAAAAAATTCTAAAAAATTGACTTCTCTCAAATAAAATGTAACTATTACACTATTTTTTCGTAAATTAGTTTAGACAAAAAATTAAATGTCTACTGTCCAACATATTTTTATATTAACACCAAGTAATAAACCCGATCATGCTCGAATATTCTAAAATCATTTTAAAAAAGGTTGCTTTTGATCGTCATCTTTTTTTGAAAGAATTACGCAAATCATTGGGGATCTTATCGATTAACGAAGTACTATCGCTAAGATCATGGGGAAAGTTAGCTTTTCCAAACTACGCTTTCATGATTCAAAATGAGTGCAATAAACAAATAAGTTCTTACGCATTAGTAGGATAATTAAACATAGAAAAAAATTAAATAAGAAGGTGATTGTTTTTAAGCAATCACCTTTTTTTTGCGAAATTAATATTCCTCATTAATCCCTCATATTTAGTTCTTTTTACGGCTGATTTTCTGAAAACCTCCTTAAAAACATCTTCTGTGAGTTCTTCCCAATCTTTTTTATTTATATCGCCTAACTTTTCATGAGCGTTAAAACATTCTTCTTGATGTGGTTTTGAGAATCTATTCCATGGGCATACATCCTGACAGATATCGCACCCAAAGATCCAATCTTGCATTTTCCCTTCAAATTCTTGAGGAATGGAATCTTTCAACTCAATAGTTAAATAAGATATACATTTACTACCATCTACCACGCCTTTTTGAGGAATTGCATCTGTAGGACATGCATCAATACAGCGAGTACAAGTACCACAATAATCTTTAATAGGTGGATCCTCTTCTAATTCTAAATCAATAATTAATTCAGCAAGAAAAAAGAAGCTTCCCATAGATCTGTTTAAAAGGAGAGAGTGTTTACCTACCCAACCTAACCCTGCCTGTTTTGCCCAAGCACGTTCCATAACCGGAGCAGAATCTACGAATACTCTTCCGTTCACCTCTCCAATTTCAGATTCTATATATTTTACAAGATCTTTTAGTTTCCTTTTAATCACATAATGATAATCCTCTCCGTAAGCGTATTTAGCTACCTTATAAGTATCTTCAGAAGCTACATCTTTTTCTGGAAAATAATTATAAGAAAGCATTACTACAGATTTAGCTCCCTCCACAAGTTTGGTTGGATCTAATCGTTTATCAAAATGATTGGCCATATACGACATTTCGCCATGCATCCCATTTTTAAGCCATTCTTCTAAAAAATCGGCTTCCTCCTCTAAAAATCTAGCTTTAGCAATGCCGCACTCACTAAAACCCAAGCGTTTTGCTTCTGCTTTAATGAGTGCGGCATTTTTTTCTTTTTGTGATTTTTTATTCACTTCTATATTGAATATTAATTCTTCATCTCCCTAAGGGAATCTTCTGCACACTTCTCAATTTCTTCAATAAAATGATTTTTATTTAAAGTATCAATATCTAATCTCTCGGCCCCTTTTGCCATTTGATGTAATCGGTTAGCACCTACTGTTCCTGCGATTCCTTTTAATGTATGAAGGCAAGTTCTAAGTTCTTCGTTCCTTTTATTCCTCATAGAAACTTTGGCCTGAGATATTAATTTATAAAAATCTTTTTCGAATGATTGGAGTAAATTATTGAACTGTTCCTCTTTAGCATAGTTTTTAATTCTAACCCAAACATTTTCTTTAAGAAGTGGTATCGTTCGATATATTTTAATATAAATAGTTTCCATTACTAATAAAACAGAAATAAAGATTTTTCCGTTTTTTCATGGATGTTTACCCAATTAAAGAATCAAAGAAATCTTTATTGATTCTTTAAAATCAAGTAAAATCTTTACAAAGCGAACTATTTAATAATTTATATTCTGACCCCTTAATCAATTATTCTATTTAATTTTTCTACTTAAAATCAGGCTTTTCACTATCAATATAGAGGAGAACTTACATTTGTATCATTTGAAATAAAATCATCAATTAATATCACGTAATTAATTACGCTCTTCTATCATAAATCTTTCAATATTATATCTCTACAATTAAATATTTATTTCTACCTATTTAATTACTTATAAAAGTTTGTTTTCTACTCATCAGGAAACAGAATAACAACAATGTAGAACGTAATTATTTACAATCTTCCTCTCAAAGGGAATAATTTACAAACTGTAAGGAAGTTTAAACTGTTTAAGTATTATTGAATATGACTTTATTTGTATTGATACAACGTTTTATCAATTTAGTAATTGATATTAATTGTATCTTTTATACTTATTTGATAAAAGTTTGCAGAATCATAGTGATGCCTTCATTGATACTCTTTATTTTGCGAAAAAATCTATACCATGATCATATATAACATTTCCTTTCATGTTGATGACGAAGTGCTTCAACCTTGGAAAGAGTGGATGAAATCTTTCTTTATTAACGAAGTAATGAACACCCAATGTTTTACAGGGTATAAGCTCATGAAACTTCTATCTGAAAAGGCCGAACAAACCGGTACGAACTTCGCTTTAATGCTTGATGTCGAAAATTTATTAAAAGTTGATCAGTTTATGCGTCAGTTTGAAGGTGATTTACACACTAAGTTAAAAGCAGAGTTTGGTGAGAAGGTTTCTCAATTCCGTTCTGTACTAAGAGAAGAAAACATTTAATCGTACAAACCTTACAATGAAACAATTTTTTAAGTCATTTAGCTTCATTACTATTTTGCTGCTTGGGACATTCATCACTACCCAAGCTCAAATTATTAACCCTGTATCTTGGTCAGCTACTCTTTCTAACGAATCTCCCAAAGCTGGAGAGGAAGTAGTGATCACATTTAAGGCAAAAATTAACGATGGTTGGTATTTATATTCCAACGATTTTGATCATGAATTAGGTCCCATCGTTACCTCAACAGAATTTAAACCTAATGCTACATTCCAAGTAGCCGACACATTATTACCAATTAACTCATCAGAAAAATACGATGAGATATGGGAAGGAAATATTAGATATTTTAAAAAGGAAGGTACGTTTAAACAGACTGTAAAAATTCTTGATCCTAACTACAAGATTGAAGTAACTATGAATGGACAAAGCTGTTCTGATGAAACTGGATCTTGTATTCCTCTACAGAAAGATTTTACTCTTGAACCAAAAGTGGATAAAGCAGAACTAAAAGCGGTTTCTTCATCAGGGCAAGACTCCGATGAAAGTCTATTAGGATTTATGATTTCAGCTTTCTTATTTGGTTTAACAGCCATATTTACTCCATGTGTATTCCCAATGATTCCTCTAACGGTATCATTCTTTACCAATCAAAGTGGAGGTAAATCAAAAGCATTTTTATATGGATTTTCGATTATCGCTATTTACGGTTTCTTTGGTGCTGTATTAGCTCCGTTAACAGGAGACCCTAGTGTAGCCAATGCAATTAGTACACACTGGCTGCCAAATACATTATTCTTTATCATCTTTATTGTCTTTGCATTGTCTTTCTTTGGCATGTTCGAAATCACTTTACCAAGTTCATTGGTAAATAAAATGGACAAGCAATCGGATAAAGGTGGATTAGGAGCTGTATTCTTTATGGCATTCACATTAGTATTGGTTTCTTTCTCTTGTACAGGTCCTATTGTAGGTACTATCTTGATTGAATCTGTAGGTGGAGCCTTCTTAAAACCAATCTTTGGTATGATCGCCTTTGCTTCAGCATTTGCTTTACCTTTTACATTATTCGCTTTATTCCCTGGATTAATGAAAGGTCTTCCAAAGTCTGGTGGATGGTTAAACTCTGTAAAAGTTGTTTTAGGTTTTGTCGAATTAGCTTTAGCCTTTAAATTCTTATCAACAATAGATTTAGTATATAACTGGAGATTGTTAGATAAAGATATCATGGTGGCCATTTGGATTGCAATTAGTGCAATGTTGGGATTGTATTTATTGGGTAAAATTAGATTACCTCACGATTCTCCAACAGATACAATCAGCCCTCCTAGAATGATTTTAGCAACAATTGTTTTCACTTTTGTCATTTATTTAATCCCAGGTTTATTTGGTGCACCATTAAAACTTTTATCTGGAATTTTGCCTCCTCAAACACATCATACATTTGATCTAAGAGGCATTATCAGAGAAGAAATAGAATTTGCAGAATTATCTGGAGGAAATAAAAAAGAAACACTTATTCATCCAATCAAATACGAAGAGCTGTTCGAATTACCTCACGGATTAAAAGGATATTTCGATTATGATCAAGCATTAGCGGCATCAAAGAAATTCGGTAAACCTATCTTCTTGGACTTTACTGGTCACGGCTGTGCTAACTGTCGTAAAATGGAAGACAATGTTTGGTCGGATCCAAGAGTCTTAAGTCGCTTGAAAAAGGATTATATCATTCTTGCATTATATGTAGACGATCCAACAAAATTACCAGAAGACGAATGGATTACTTCAACTTTTGATAAAAATGTGAAAAAGACAATAGGAGCTAAAAACTTCGATTTCCAAATCACGAAATTTGAAAGTAATGCACAACCTTTCTACTGTTTATTAAATGGTGAAGGAGATCTTTTAGTGAAGCCTAAAGCATATGATTTAAATGTGCAGAACTTCGTTGATTATTTAGATTCAGGAGTAGCTGCATTCAAAAAATAAGAATTCACCTTACTATTTGATGTTGGAATAAAATAATATTGATTCCATCTCATACAGTTCATAAAAAAGTCCACTTCATAGAGGTTATGAAGTGGACTTTTTTATTATTTTTACTTTTAACCTATAATAGATGAATTAATTTTCATCAAATAAAGGCCCTATGATTAATTCTGCTCATTTTTTGCAACTGCTTTTACATACTTATTTATATCAAATAAGTATATGATCTAGACATAAACATGAATAGCAAATATTTTTTCAGAAGATACTTACTTCTATTTTTTACCATCAGTTTAGCATTTGGCTTATCATCTTGTTCCATTCGAAAGAGTATTCTTTTTAAAACAGAACAAAATATCAACGATGAAGCTTTCTTAAATGCTGAAAACTCCGCTTTAAACAATTACACAATAGATGTAGATGACTATATCGCTATGTCTGTATTTACCAACGAAGGTGAAAAAGTAGTCGATCCAAACGGTGATTTTCTAACAACTAAGCAAATTGCTTCTCAAAGAGGAAATGGTGGTAATGCCAACCTTAACAACAACGGAATGATCGAAAGTCCGAACAGTGCCTTGAATGCACCTATTAGGGAAAACGGTGACGATCCGAAAAAATATTTGATTAAAAGTGATGGGACAACAGAACTGCCATTAATTGGAAATGTAGAATTAAAAGGTTTAACCCTAGATCAAGCCAATAAAAAACTAGCTGAATTATACAGTAAGTTTTATCAAAAGCCATACGTAATTACTCAATATACCAACAAAAGAGTAATTGTTATGGGAGCAACAGGAGCAGAGATTGTTCCGCTTCGAAACGAACACATGACACTTTTGGAAATCATTGCATTAGCTTCTCAGCAAGGAGCAAATACAGCTAGGAATAATGGTGTTCCAATTCAAAACGATATTATGGCGACCAATATTCGAATGGTACGTCCTGATCCTGTACTCGGATTTAATAAGCCTTCTGTTCAAATCGTAGATTTAAGTACAATCCAAGGTTTAAGCAAAGCCAACCTTCATGTAATGCCCAACGATGTAATTTACATTGAGCCAAGAAGAAAATCGGATACAAGAAATTTACAAGATTTGACCCTTTTAGTTAGTGTAGTATCAAGTGTTGTATCACTTTATCTATTGATCCAACAAATTTCTACTGGAAACTAAAGTCTAAAGATATTCTATGAGTGATTTTGAAAAAGAATGGGAGGACTTAGAGAACAACGAAGAAAGTTCTGCCAATGATATAGATTTTGATAAACTCGAGTTTGTCGTAAAGAAGAACATTATTTGGGTGATTCTCCTCTTAATTTTGAGTGGTGTAGCCGCCTATCTTTATATTCGATGGACTCCCGAAATATATCAAGCAAATACATTAAACCAAGTAAAATTAACCTCATCCTCTCAGGAATTTGCCGAGAAGTTTGGTATCACCAACAGTTCTCTTGAAGAAGGGAAGCTAGAAAGTGAGATGGCCTTGATTACTTCAGGTGTAATGTACGAACGTATCGTAGATTCTCTCATAGATCTATCTGTAGAATATTATTCTGTAGGTGATGTTCGTGATTCTGAATTATTCGAAGACGGAGTTCCATTTACCCTCACTTATCCATCTGGAAAACAACCTGCATTAAAAAATACACCTTTCTATCTGCAGTTTTCAAATGAAGGTAAGGAGTATGTGATTACCTATAAGGTTGGGCAAACTGAAAAAGAAATAAAAGGAAGTTCTGGTGAAAGCATTATTTTAGGAGGTCAGTCATTGATTATTACTCCAAAAAATAAAATACTAGAAACGAATAAATATAGTTTCACATTCAATTCTAAAGCGAGCATTATCGGTTTTCTTAAAAGGAACTTATCTGTAATGATTTATGATCCAAAGGCGAAAACTATTCAAATTTCCTTTACTGCTAGAAATAGAAAAAAAGCAGAACGAGTGCTAGAAGCTATCAATAAAGCTTACAGTCAGCTTTCAAGAGAAGGTAAAGCTTTGGTGTATGAAAGAGCATTGGAGTTTCTGTATTCACAAATTGATATTACGAAAGACTCTCTAAATAATCTGGAAACTAAAATGCGTGAGATGAGCTTCAATAAGGACCTTAGTTCTTATATGGAAGCTGGGCCAATTGTAGGAAATATTCAAGAGTTAGAAAAATCATTAAACTCTCTCAAGTCAGAGAAGAAGAAATATCAAAAATTAAGAACGTTGCTTCAGGCAGATAGTAGTATCGTCTACATTCAGGCTTATGCAACAATTCTTACTGATGGAAGTATTTCATCTAGTTTAGACGAGCTAGCCAAATTAGAAACTGAAGCACTACGTATCAGAGAATCTTACACTTCTAATACAGTTGCAAGTAATTCTACATTGGAACTGTATAAAAAATTAAGATACGAAGTCGCAGAATCTATTCGCTTTGCTGAACAGTTTTTGGATGAGAACATCAATGATCTACAAAGAGAAATAAGTAAACTTAGGGCGGTATTTTTCCAAAATATTGGAGGAGATCCTGATTTAAAGAAAATCGAAAAAAGGGTTTCCATTTACACTGACATATCAGATCTTTTGACCAATAAACTTATTGAGGTCAGTATGGCTCAAGCTAGTACCATTGAAAGTTCTACAGTAATCGATGCCCCTCGGGCAGGAACAGCACCAATTAGCCCAAGGAAAATGATTGCCATAGCTATTGCTATTGCTGTAGGTATTTTCTTATCAGTATTACTTATTGTGATCAATTACTTGTTGATGGACAAAATCAATGGGTTAAAGCATTTAGAAAGAAGAACGAACATGCCAATTCTTGGTTTGATTCCTAAATATGAAAAAGAAGAAATGTCAGTATCGAAATTAGTTGTATCAACTGATCCAAAATCGACTATGTCAGAGGCTTTTCGTTCTATTCGTACCAATTTAGACTTTATGGTATCAGATTTCTTAGATGATAATCCCGAAGAGGAAAAAGAACAAAAAACATCTAAAGTGATCTCTGTTACCTCTACAATTAGTGGTGAAGGTAAAACATTCGTTGCTTCTAACTTAGCGGGTATTATTGCTATGTCGGATAAAAAAGTGATTATGGTCGATCTTGATTTAAGAAAACCAAAAGTCCACTTAGCCATGGGAGGAAGTAACACTATAGGTGCATCATCTATATTAGTAGGACAAAATACAATAGAAGATTGTATGCAAGAAACTGATATACCAAACTTAAAATATATTAGTGCAGGGCCTATACCTCCAAATCCTTCTGAATTGATCTTATCCAATAATTTCAAAAGGTTTATCAAACAACTAAAAGAGAAGTTTGATGTCATTATGCTAGATTCTCCTCCTGTAGGTTTGGTGACTGATGGTATGATTGTAATGAGACATGCCGACAATCCAATCTATGTTGTCAGAGCAGATTACTCTAAACAATCGTTTATTGATAACGCAAACAACCTTTACAAATCAGGTAAGTTTAAAAATATTTCTATTGTACTTAACTCAGTTCCAGATCGTAGAAGTTACGGTGGATATGGTTACGGCTATGGAACCATGACGTATAGCTCTCAAGGTTATGGTTATGGATATACATACGGTTATGATTCTGATCTTACTGAGGAAGATGTCGCTTATTTTGATGATAAAAAGAAACCATTCTGGAAAAAATGGTTTAAAAAATAGGTCTAACCTCTGATCCCAGAATTGTAATTTTTTAATTTCATCCACATTTTGTAGTATTACTTATTATTTAAGTTTGTGTAATTTCTGTAGATAAACAAAAAACCTAATAATACCATCACTTAAAGTGATGGGTATATTTTTAGTGCTCAGGAAAAAGATCATCATAATTTATGAAGTGGTTATTCAAGTTATTTGGGAAAAAGGATCAATCTAAAAATAAAGAAGTAATTAAGGAACCCATGGGACCTCCAATTACTACTGATATGCACGCCCATTTCCTTCCTGGAATTGATGATGGTGCTCAGAATATTGGAGAATCTTTAGCTATTATCAAATCATTGCACTCCATGGGTTATACTAAATTAGTAGCTACCCCCCATGTGATGAGCGACTTTTTTAAAAATACTCCAGAAATTATCCATAAAGCACTAGAGGAAGTAAGAACAGCAGTAAAAGAAGAAGGTATCGCTGTAGATATTGATGCAGCAGCAGAATATTATCTAGATGATGTTTTTATCAAAAAACTCAGACAAGGCGAGAAGTTTTTGACCTTCGGAGATAATTACTTGTTGATGGAAACTTCATTTATTAATCCATGTATTTTTATTGATGAAGCTATATTCTTAGCCATTTCAAAAGGATATAAGCCCGTCATTGCCCATCCCGAAAGATATGGATATACCTACGAAAATAACTTTGACGAAATCGTTCGTTGGAAAAAATTAGGTGCTTTACTTCAGATCAATGCCCTTTCATTAGCAGGCTATTACTCTTCGAATGCTAAACGTTATGCAGAAAGATTGATTGATGAAGGACACGTAGATTTTATCGGAACCGACACTCACAAAGCAAAACATCTACATTGGTTAGAAAAAGTAAGGAAACTATCGTACTATAATAAGGCTCTTGGCTTATCTTTGCTAAACCATAGCATAAAAGAAGTGCCACAAAAATAATTTACACCTTGCAACTTGAAGGAAAAAAAGTATTCATTACCGGAGCAACAGGCTTTGTCGGTGGATACATCACTAGAACATTACATCAGCAAAAAGCTAAAATAATCGCATTAAAAGGGAGAAAAAATGATACTTCTTTCATTGAAGACATCAAAGATGATATTCAATGGGAAGAAGCGGATATTCTTGACCCTAATACTCTTAAAGAAGCACTTCAAGGTGTGGATTACATTGTACATACCGCTTCTATTGTTTCTTTTGAAAAAGGACTAGAAGAATTGCGATCTGTGAACGTTGATGGTACAGCAAACCTAGTAAATATGGCTTTAGAAGCAAATGTTGAAAAGTTTATTCACATCAGTTCTATTGCTGCTCTTGGTGTCCCTGAATTTGGCAATGAAATTGACGAAAACTCTAAATGGACTGGAGAAAAAGGTGTTTCTGCTTATGGTATATCTAAATACAACGCTGAGCAAGAGGTGTGGAGAGGATACAGAGAAGGTTTAAAAGTAGTGGTTTTAAATCCGTCTGTGATTTTAGGTGTAGGTGATTTCTCTAGAAGCTCATTGGCGATTTTCCAAACGGTAAAAAAAGGGCTGAAATATTATCCCACCGGATTTTTTAGTTCTGTAGATATACGCGATGTCGTCGATGCTGTGGTTAAAGTATTCGACGAACAAATTTCTGGTGAACGATTTATTCTCAATGCACATTCTATTCCTTACAAAAAAGCCTTAGAACTAATGGCCGATGGTTTGAATGTAGCTCCTCCAAAGAAAAAGATTTCTAAAAAACTGACTCAATTGGCTTCTTCTTTTGAAGGTTTTATCAGTTTATTTACTGGAAAGCAGAAGAAATTGACGAAAGATGTGGTACGCACAATGTACACTCAGAATGTATATAAAAGTGATAAAGCCATGTCAACGCTTCAACTTCAGTTTAAACCTTTAGAAGAGACCATGAATTGGGTAAAAACACATCAAAACTAAACCTAATTCACCTTCATACAGTTTAATTATATACACAGTTTACATTTCTAACATTCGATATTTATTACGATATTGTTGTTTGCGTTGTGTTATAAAACCCAAGCTTAATTATTGGGTACTAAATAATTAATAAACAAGGAGCTTTACGATGTCGAATCAATTTAACGACGATATAAATAAGGTCATCAAAGAATATGAGAAAAACCTTAAAGAAGGACGTAGCGATTTCTACGACCTAGACACTTTTGAGGAAATTTTAGAATATTACTTTGAGGAATTTAAAATCAATAAAGCTTTAAGCGTTTGTGAGCATGCCGAAAGCTTTTACCCAAATTCTGCATTAATCAAAGTCTATCGTTCTAAGATTAGTGCATATATGGGCAATTATAAAGAAGCCTTACAATTATCTAATGAGGCGGAAAAAATAGCTCCAAACGATTACATCGTGCTTTTCCAAAAAGGCACTATCCATTCAATTTTAGGAGAAACTGAAAAAGCCATCGGGTATTTTTATAAAGCGTTGGATGAAAGTCATGCCTCAGAAAAAGGCGAACTTTTATATAACATGGCCATCACTTATTTATCTGCAGATCAATTTGATGATGCCTATGAAGTATTTAAATCTGCCCTTGCTGAAGATCAATCTTTAGAAGAAGCGGTATACGAACTTTACGATTTAGCACTTAAGCTCAATAAGTTAGGTGATGTTGAAACATTATTGGAAGCACTTATTGATCTCAACCCTTATAAAGCAGAAAGTTGGTACAACAAAGGTATTTTCTTTAGTCAGGCCAAACAATTTGATAAGGCTTTGGCTTCTTTTGAATATGCTACATTGGTCAATGAAAAGTTCGAAAATGCCTACATGCATATGGGGCATTGTTATTTGAACAAAAAAGAATTTGCCAATGCGTTCAGAAAGTACTTAGAAGCTTTACAAGTCACTAAAAAACCAACACCAGAGTTGTACTGTCATTTAGGTGCTGCATCAGAAATGATGGAGGATTACAATGTCGGTATCCGTTATTTTAAAAAGGCATTAGAAATTGATGTCGATTACGATGATGCTTGGTTTGGAGTAGGAGAGAACCACAGAAAACTAGGCAACTTCCTTGAAGCCACTCATTATTTAAACAAGGCGGTAAAGCTTAATCCTCATTATGATGAGTATTGGTATGCCTTGGCAAAAGCAGAAAGTTCTTTAGGGAATTTCGTTGCTGGAATTGAAGCGTTCAAAAGTGCTACTAGTCTAAATCCGAATAAAATAGGTATTTGGTTGGATTGGTCTGAGGTGTACAGCAAAAACGAAGAGATGGACGAGGCGATTGAGGTTATGAAAAAAGCCATCAATAATATTCCAGAACATGCTTCTTTATATTATCGTAAAGCCGCTTATCAATTACTTGATGGTAAGATGAATGAGGCTTTTACTTCTATTCAAAAAGCATTGGAACTCGACTACGATGCACATCAAGAATTAATTGATTATATGCCTGAGGAATCGATGAAACAAATTCTAAAATCCGCAATTGATAAGTTCAAAAGATAATAATTGAAAAATTGTTCAAGTATTTTGATTTTTTAACATAATTATACCTCTAATAATAAAGGCTTTTACGAAATTGCGACGCATCGCAAAATTCTAAGCTTTTTAGATCATTCTGCGGTGTAAAAATGTATCGACTTCTGTATCAATTTGTAGTCGATTTTTTTTATTACAAATCGTCTGAAGATGAATTACGTATTAAATAATCTCCCTGAAAGAAGTGCAAAGCCTAGAGACAAAGGTTTAACGATGGCAATGGACAAAGGAATGTCCCTACGTGAAGTAGAAGATATTTTAGAAACTTCGGGTGATTACATAGATATAGTAAAATTAGGATGGGCTACTTCTTACGTATATCCTAAACTACAAGAAAAAATTAACCTGTATCAAGAAGCTGGAATTAAAGTATACTTAGGTGGAACATTGTTCGAAGCATTCGTTATTCGCGATCAGTTCGAAGATTACTTAAGAGTTCTTGATAAATTCAACTTGGATTTCGCTGAAGTATCAGACGGATCTATGGACATGGCTCACGATGTAAAATGTGAGTATATTCACAAATTATCTCAGCGTGCAACTGTTGTATCTGAGGTAGGATCTAAGGATGAAGAAAAAATTATTCCTCCTTACAAATGGATCGAATTAATGCGTGCTGAATTAGATGCTGGTGCTTGGAAAGTAATCGGTGAAGCTAGAGAAGGTGGTAACGTTGGTTTATTCCGTTCTTCTGGTGAAGTAAGATCTGGTTTGGTAGAAGAAATTCTTACTCAAATTCCTTACGAAAAAATTATCTGGGAAGCACCTCAAAAAGCACAACAAGTTTGGTTTATCAAATTGATTGGTACTAACGTGAACTTGGGTAACATTGCTCCTAAAGAAGTAATTCCTTTAGAAACTATCCGTTTAGGTTTAAGAGGAGATACTTTCCACGACTTCTTAAACGAAGGCTGGAAGTAATCCATAAAATATATAAATAGAGGTAATCTCATCCTTTGTGAAGACCTCGTATCAAAAGCCCCAGATTTAAATCCGGGGCTTTTGTTTTTTTTGAGATCACCTCATTTTTATTTAAAACAATAACACTTTCCAAGCCTCATTAATCATTCCTTTATTGATCAGATGAGCTGCTAGCGTATGATTTTCCTCTGAAGAAGAAGTTTGTGGAGTCTCTATAGTACTCAACTCTGCTTCTGTAGGAATATGATCTACATTGGCCAATTGTGCCAAATGATTTCCCGTTAATATATTGCTCTCAATAATGTGCAAAGGCAATTGATCAATACCAATTCCCTTTTTCTGTATGGGTTTCTGAATTCCCAATAAGGCATCACCTGATGCTCTCACGTAGAGGTTGCCACCCATTCTTCCCATCAAATCCAATTTTGCAGAATCCAAAACACCTTCTTCATTAAGGTAGTTTTCATTGACATGAATACAAACCACTTCACAAATGACTAAATTTCCTGCTCCTCCTTCATCGCCCATAGGCATCACTTCTCTTAATTTACATTCGAATTGAACAGGTGACTCTGCTACTCTTGGCGGAGCCACGATATCCGAAGGAGTTTCCGTTAATCCAGCCTTCACGAATTCATTCACACCTTTATCATAAGCCGTACTTGACAACGACATTTGATGCACGAAATCATACGTCACAATATTCACTGTACACTCTTTGGTCTCTTGTATATTCTCTAAAGTGTGTTTTAAGGCATTTCCTCTCACACTTCGAGTAGGTGAGAACACAAAAATGGCAGGATTTGCTCCAAAGAAATTAAAGCAACTGTAAGGACTAAGATTCACTTTTCCAGAAGCATCGACCGTACTTACAAAAGCAATAGGACGAGGAGCAATAGCATTCAAAAGATAAGAATGCATTTCTGAGGTGCTTATCTCTGATGGGATAATTTTTTTCATGGTGTTTATATGGTAGTTGTTTATGATCTGATTTTATTCAGATGGATGGTCTTATCAAATATAGAATAAGATTATTAATTCTCATAGAGAACTGAAAAAGGATGTGTTGGGTTTTATTTCAATTATTTTAGGAAAAAGAGTGAAGCCTAAATAGAAATTACAATTTACTTTTTGATAGCGTTTAGGGTAATATTGAATGTATTGTCTATAAATTGATTGGAGCTATTTTTGATGATTTTGTAGTATGAAAGCTGATGGAAGATAATTTTTTTAGAAATGATCTGGTGTATATATAAAAATGAAAACAAAGAATAATTTAATATTACTAATTCTCTTTTTGATGTCTATTAATACTTTTGGACAACAAAAAATAAGAATCATAGATGCTTCATTTGCCAATGGATATTTTCCAAAGGAATATATAATTACAGAAAATACTATCTCAAAGAACCAATACATTAGAACTGAAAAAATATCAGAGGACTCCATATCAAAACCAGATACAATAAATATTAATACTATTTACTCTGAACTTTTTTCTATTAAAAAAGATACTATATACTTTAATGATGGTTTACCAAAAGGTGAGTTTGAATTTATTGAATTTATTATAGAAAATGATGGGCATTTGATTTCAAAGTTTAAGCTAATACCTGCGGGGTATGATAGTTTGGTGTCAAATGAAAACCTAACTGATAGTGCATTTGAAATTTATCACAAAATCACCGATTATTTTAATGAAAGATGAAACAACTACTCCACTTCCTATTTATACTCTCTCTCATCAGTGTAAATTCCTTCGCACAAAATCCTTTTGAGCAATACAACTACAAACCAAAAGTAGCAACATTAAGCCAAGGGGAATACAATGAATTTCACGATCAGGACACCTTAGTTCAAATTGGATCTGTAATTCTAAATACCAAAACACAAGAAATTGTCGCTTTTGTAAAAAAGGATACATTGTACTCAGAAGCTACTCTTGAGCCTGATATTGTGAGTAAATGGTTGAGTCCTGATCCTTTGGCGGAGAAATACACGAGTTGATCACCGTATAATTATGTAATGAATAATCCAATTATTTTTATTGATCCTGATGGGAGAAAAGTAAAACCTGCAAGTAAAGCAGCTTTTAATGTACTACTTAATACAATAAACCCAGAGAGTAGAGAAAAAGTTATTCTAGGTAATGATGGGTTTGTTCAAATCACAGGGACAGGTGAAGGTGCTAATTTTGATGCATTAAGACAACTGGTAGAAGATGAAAACATTACAGAAATTGTTATTTCAGAAAATTTTGAATACTTAGACCCAAATGGTAAAAAACAAACAGGTTCACTTGGATCTATTGATAATAGAAGTGAAATAGATATTTTATTTGAAGCATATGATGGAGCTATAACAAAAGAAGACCTAAAGGCACAAGGATTTAGCGATGAGCAAAATGATAATGGTAAATTAGGAATTACTCTATTACCTGGAGAAGAAAAAAATACAGAAGGGGACGGGCGAGGTTCGGTCAATGGTAACATAATCATAATTATCAACTCAGGACAGACAGATCGAAATAAAGCTAGAACCACAGCTCACGAAGGTTATGGACATGCTCTATTTTTCATTTTAGGAAAAGACCCGAATCATGGTCAGAATAAAAGTGAAGATAATAAAGAATTAGAAGATCAGATTAGACGTGCTGTTAATGAGGCTGCTACAAATTATGATAAATCCAATTAAAATGTTAAAAAATATTCTTATTTACATATTTTTTTGGGGTATAATAACAAACATTTCCTCTTGTGATGGTTCCCAAACAGATCAAGAGATTATACCTGCAACATTTCCTGGTGGTAAACTTAAATTGGAGGAATATCTAAAAGATAATATGTTATGGCGTCAAAGTCAATTAACAACTGTGGGTAAAGTTTTTGTGTCTTTTAAAATTGACATAGAAGGAAGTGTATCAGATGTTAAAATTATAAGAGGGCTTTGTGAAACTTGTGATAATGAAGCCATAAGATTGGTTGAGGAAATGCCTAACTGGAACCCTGCAAAAAAAAACGGAATAAATATACCTTCAAAAAAAATTATTATGATAAAATTTGAATTGTAGGTAAACAACTTAATCAAGTTAACTTTTTTAGTCTTAGATTATTGAATCTTATGAAACAACTACTCCACTTTCTATTTATACTCTCTCTCATAAGTATTAAATACCTTTGCTCAAAATCCTTTTGAGCAATACAACTACAAACCAAAAGTAGCAACATTAAGCAAAGGAGAATACAATGAATTTCACGACCAAGACACTTTAGTTCAGATTGGATCTGTAATTCTAAATACCAAAACACAAGAAATTGTCGCTTTTGTAAAAAAGGATACACTTTATTCTGAAGCTACTCTTGAGCCTGATATAGTGAGTAGGTGGTTGAGCCCTGATCCTTTGGCGGAGAAGTATCCAGAATGGACACCATATCATTACGTTCACAATAATCCCTTGAATATGATTGATCCCGATGGTCAAGATGGAATTAGGGTAATTGATAAAAAAAATAAGACGATTACAATTAAAGCTGTGTATTTTGTTCAATCAGCTGATAGGAATTATTATACTACAAAAGGAAAAACAAAACAATTCGGTGGTTACTCTGAAAAACAAATAAGCAAAATGCAGAAGGGTACCAATAAGTACCTTAACAATTTAAGCATGAGTGTTTCTGATGGTGAGTATAAAGGTTATTCAATAAACTTTGCTTTAGAGTTTAGAGATGGAGGTACTGTTGAACAGAGTGAAAACAGTGCACAAAACGAAATGCAAGATGGATATTCTATTGGTAATAGTTTTACCAAGGGAAATAGTAATGTTTATTCTGGATTTGCTTCTAAAGAAATTGATAATGGCGATGGTACTGTAAGTACTACAACAGTTGGAGGTATTACTATTGGAAATAAGGATGTTATGATGAATTCCTCAAAAGATACTAAGATGAATAGAATTCATGAAATTTTTCATACTCTTGGTTTTAGTCACCCAAAAGGTGCTGGTGGTTCTGGTGGAATTATGAAATATCCACCAGAGAAACCTAATCAAAATGATGCTAATCAATTAGGTAATGATTCTTTCTTACCTGCAGTTATACTAGAGGATGAAAAATAAAATAACTTTATTAATAATTATGTTATGCGTATCATTTTGGTTGTTTGCTTCTGAAAATGATCCACATAAGGACACTCTATTTTATTTTGAGTTTAATATACGTAGTGAAGCGAATAATCCAATTTTAATGGGTGGAATAATAAAAAAGCTTGATTATTCTAAATTAGATTTAAGTGATGGAGAAAATTTTGTATCAAGCTTTTATGAGCAAGGTTATTTTGTACCAAGCTTATTAATTTACGATCAAGTGCTCAAAGAAATTATTAGGATCAATAATGATAGTACCTTGTGTAAATATTTAGGTCAAGGACAAAAGTTCATGAACCTAACAATTGGAAATGGACGTGAAACTAAGTTGATTTTACAAAGTGGTGAAAATGTCTTTCTTAGGATTACGGAGTTAACAGGGCAGTTTTTACATTGCAAAAAAGAAAATATGCAATTACCTTCAATTTCAAATGAATACCCTCCAAATAATATTGAAGAAATAGTTGATATTTATATTCCAATTAATATTACAAATTATACAAAACCATCAAAGAAATACATAAAGGAAATAATAAAAAATAAGAACTAGACATAGATTTTTCTTATACTAATTATGTTGTATACACTTTTTAAAATCAAATGAAACAACTCCACTTCCTATTTATACTCTTTCTCATAAGTATAAATACCTACGCACAAAATCCTTTTGAACAATACAACTACAAACCAAAAGTAGCAACATTAAGCCAAGGGGAATACAATGAATTTCACGACCAAGACACTTTGGTTCAGATTGGATCTGTAATTTTAAATACCAAAACACAAGAAATTGTCGCTTTTGTAAAGAAAGACACTCTGTACTCAGAAGCTACTCTTGAGCCTGATATTGTGAGCAGGTGGTTGAGTCCTGATCCTTTGGCCGAGAAGTATACGAGTTGGTCTCCTTATCACTATACATACAATAATCCTATAAAATTCATTGATCCTGATGGTAGGGAAATTTGGATATATTACAAAGATGATAACGATAAAATGCAAAAGGTACAATACTCCGCAAATATGAAAGGGATTGGAAATACATTTGCAGATAATATAATATCTTCTTTAAATTCAATCAATACATCCAAAGCAGGTAATAGTGTTATATCTGCCTTGGTTAACACTAAAGATAAGTTTGATTATAAAAACGAATTAGCTAAAAATAAAGAAGGCGAGACTGTAGAAGCACTACAGTATGTACCAAATTCATCAGGAGGAGGAGGTACTATTAGAGCAGGAGCATTAATGAATATGTCAAACCAAGGAGGAATAACTAGATCTGTTGCACATGAATCTTTCCATGGTTATCAAGATTTAAATAACAAATTTGAAAATGGTCATCACGTGGGATTGGAGGTTGAAGCATATATTTTTGCAGGTGCAATGTATGCAAACTATTTAAATGATAATGGTGAAAATAATATGACTATTGAAGCAGGACTTTTAGAATATCATGCCGGAAATTTCAACTATTCAATGGATATGATAGACCTTACTAATAATTTCGATCAAAAGAATTTCAATAATAAAGTTGAAAATTTTAAGACTCAATATAAAAAGGGAAAGCAATATAAAAATACGCCAATAAAAAAATATGATGACACAGTTATTAGAATGCTATACCCTTTATTAAAAAAATGAAATACTTAATCACCACTTTAATACTTCTTTTTCAAATAAATATTTATGGACAGATAAATGACAGTATAAACATATATCTACCTCCAGAACATATTGAGGAAATCTCAACTAAACTTCCTGAAAATGGTATTTTAAATATTAAAAGTGATAAATCTGAAATAATAAAAATATACCTTAATATAAATGCTCAATTAAATCGTGAACTACTATTACAAGAGTATTATATTGAAGAAATTGCTTTTATTTCAGAACAAAGAAAGAGAACTATAATAAGCTTTTCTTCAGATAAAAATGATAAGATAAATTGGTTTACCTTACCTTATTTAATTTATAAAAACAAAAATGAAATTGAGTCATATATTTACTCTTTTACATTTGTACCTAATCTTAAAAACTTTAAGTACAAAGACAATAATCAAATAAATTTTGTAGCTATAATTAACGTGCTTTAAATATCAATATACTTATTAATATTTTAGTCAATTTCTATAATTTAGAAAAAACTAGTTAAAGGATTTTAATATCTAATAAAATCAGATAACACTCATATAATCAATTCAATAGGAGACTATTTTTATAATTAAAAGTATTGAACGATTGATAATAGTATTCCTAAAAGATTCAGAATAAAGATGAAACAAATACTCCACTTTCTTTTTATACTCTCTTCCATTAGTGTAAATACTTTAACTCAAAATCACAACCAACAGCACAAAGACATCGACGAAAAATTTTCAACAATAAATGATGAAATTATTGAATATTTTAGAAGTAAGAACTATTTAACTGAACACGAAAAACATTCATGGTCTCCATATGTCATGGACTTTTTAGATTATAAAGAATATACTTCTATCAATAAAAGTGGCGTTTTTCTATTTGGGTACAAGTCATCACATCCGATTTATGTATTTGTCTTTATAAATAATAATCATTACCAGATTACAGAACTAACAAATATTGAAGACGTTCTCACAACATTGGTTCACTTTTTTAAACAATCTGATATTAAAAATGAAACCATTAAAATGAGATATACCGTAAGCTTAATGAAAGCACTCAGTTCAATGAACCAATTGAGCATCTCCGAAGAATTCTTACCTATAGATTGGGATGTTATTAAATAAATAAATGTATATGAACTCCTTAACCCTACGTTCACCATTTTACAATAATTACTTAGAGCTGATATAAAGTTCAGATAATGTTTGGATTGTAGTTTTGAAATACAAGAAATAAACAACGATCCTATGCAACCTCAAATTATACCTACTTCAGAATTAATGGAAGAGCTTAACTTAAATAAGTTGAGTGCTGACTTAATGATGAAAACAACGGGACTATCATCATTTAATGAAATGTATTCTCAGTTATCGGAATACGAAGGTGTGGAGCTTATCGAAGAAGCTTTGAAAATGATGAACATAAAAGTGGAAATAAGCGATGAAGATCTTAAGAAAATACCCAAATGGGGTGCTTTTATCACTATTTCTAATCACCCATATGGTTTATTGGATGGGGTTGTATTGCTTCAAATTCTAAGAAAAATTCGACCAGATTATAAGGTGACCGCTAATTTTTTATTGGGTAAAATGAAGCCTTTTCAAGAGTTATTTATCCCTGTTGATCCATTTAAGAAAACCAATTTCAAAGCTTCTGAAAAAGTACAAAGGGCTTTAGCAAACGGTGATTCTATTGGTCTTTTTCCTGCAGGAGAAGTTTCTACTTATTATAACTCTCATAAAGGTATTGCCGATAAACCTTGGAGCACTTCTGCTCTTAAATTGATCAAAAGAGCAGAGGTACCGGTGATACCTATTTATTTCCATGGGGTCAACAGTTGGGTGTTTCATTTATTAGGTAGAATACATCCATTGTTAAGAACTTTTCAAATTCCTAAAGAATTTCTGAATAAAAAGAATCATACCGTTAAAGTTCGCATTGGTCAGCCGATACCCGTAAAAAAGCAAAATGAATATGAAGATCTTTCTTCATTTGGTCAAATGCTTCGAGATAAAACCTATCTATTAGGTGAGGGGATGAAAAAGCAAAAGTTCTTACGTCCGAATAAAAAAGCAAAAACAATAGCTGAGGATCTGATCGCTGAAATCCCAAAAGAAATTATTAAAGATGAAATAAATAATTTACCTGAATCTTCTTTATTATGTGCACATGGTCAGAATGAAGTACGAGTAGCACATTCTGATGCTATTCCATACACCCTTTTAGAAATTGGTCGATTAAGAGAAATCACTTTCAGAGCTGTGGGAGAAGGAACCAATAGAGAAGTAGATCTTGATAAATTCGATGAATATTACCATCACTTATTTATTTGGAATAGGGCTACCGCTCAAATAATTGGTGCTTACAGAATTGGAGTGGGAGAAGAGATCGTTCAAAATATAGGGAAGAAAGGGTTTTATACCAATACATTATTCAAGTTCAAAAACGACTTCATTCACGTGCTGAATAATGGTATTGAATTAGGAAGATCTTTTGTGATCCAAGAAAAACAAAGAGACGCCTATCCATTGTTTTTACTTTGGAAAGGTATCAATACCTATCTAAAAAGAAACCCACATTTTAAATACATGTTTGGCCCTGTGAGTATCAGTAATGATTATTCAAATGCGGCTAAAGAAGCTATCATCTATTATAGTTATAAACATTTGTACGATCATGATATCGCCCAATTTGTGAAACCAAGAAAACGCTATAAAATGGGTGATCAAATCAAAAAGTACATTGATAACCTTATCCAGAAAGAAGATATCGCTATAGATGAGTTAGATAAATTGGTGATGGATATAGAACCTAAAAGATTTAAGGTGCCTGTTTTAATCAGACAATATATCCGATTAAACGGTAGAATGATTGGTTTCAACATCGATCCAAAATTTAACCATTGCTTGGATGGTTTAATTATAGTGAATGTTGATAACATACCGGAAAAAATAACAAATCAACTACAGTAATAACAACATAGTTCCTTATTTAAATAGATTGTGAGAAGCTGTTCTTTTATTAGAACAGTTTCTTTTTTACTTATCCACAGAGTTATTCTTTTGTGGATAACATTTATGCACAAAATATATGATGATTTTGGAAATGTTAGAGTTGAAAACAAATAGTTATTCACATCAATGTGGATAACTATTTGTTTTTACAGATAATTCACAAGACTTATTACTACTTGTGTGTACGAAAGGTTATCCACAAAAAAATCCCCAACCGTTACCGATCGGGGATTTTATATAATTTGAATGATAGACGATATAATTGCTTACATCATCTTAGCGAAGTTCTTCCATATATCGTGTTCTGGAACTCTGGCGGTGAATCTCATTGGCTCCTTTTTTACTGGGTGCTCGAATGATAATTCTTTAGCATGAAGGAAGATTAATTTTCCTTTCATGATTCTACCTTTTGCTCCGTACTTCATATCTCCACGGATAGGAGAACCGATATTACCTAATTGTGCTCTAATTTGATGAGAACGACCTGTTTTTGGTTCTACATGCAAGCAATAGTTATCGCCAACACGACCCAATAACTTGTAATAGGTCTCACAATATTTACCACCGCGACGATCTGATAAATAAACGTGTGTTCTATTTTTCTTTTCGTCTTTCTTCAGCCAGTTAATCATTGTGTCTTCATCTTTTTGAGGACGCTTGCTGACTAAGGCCAAATAGGTTTTTGTGATTTTGTGCTCTTGGAAAATCTTTGCCATACGTTCTGCTGCTTTAGAAGTACGTGCAAAAACTACCACACCACTCACTGGACGGTCCAATCTATGAACAGGTGCTAAAAATACAGCGCCCGGTTTATTGTACTTATCCTTGATATACTCTTTTACGATATCGGTAAGTGTTTCATCGCCGGTGTCATCACCTTGTACTAAAATACCAGGTGCCTTGTTCACAACCACTAAGTGGTTGTCTTCATAGATTATTTGTGACTGATCTAAATTCATTTTTATTAAATCTTACTCGCTTACTCACGTAAGTGAAAGGAATTAAGTTGCGTTACTTAATTCTTATTACTAATTAATTTAATGGATACTCGAAAATTCCATTCAAATATCAATTAATTTCTACAAATAGAAGTGCTACTAATAGCATTCTTTTTCGTTCGGGAAGTCATGCGATTTCACATCAGAAATATAGCTTTGAACAGCTTCTTTCATCATTCCACCAACATCTGCATATCTTCTTAAGAAACGAGGTTTAAAGTCTTGTGTAATGCCCAACATATCGTGAACAACCAACACTTGACCATCAACACCAGCTCCTGCACCAATACCAATTACTGGAATGGTTAATTCCTTTGCAACTCTCTCAGCTAATGCTGAAGGAATTTTTTCCAATACCAATGCAAAACATCCTAGTTCTTCTAAAAGCTTCGCATCTTCGATAAGTTTTTGTGCTTCGGCTTCTTCTTTCGCTCTTACCGTATATGTTCCGAATTTATAAATTGATTGTGGAGTTAATCCTAAGTGACCCATTACTGGAACACCTGCAGACAAGATCTTCTTCACAGATTCTTGAATTTCTGCACCACCTTCAACTTTTACAGCATGTCCGCCTGTCTCTTTCATAATTCTGATTGCAGAACGTAAAGCTTCAGTCGAACTACCTTGATAACTACCAAAAGGAATATCCACTACAACTAATGCTCTATCCACGGCCCTAACAACAGAAGTCGCGTGGTAAATCATTTGATCTAAAGTAATTGGCAAAGTAGTTTCATTACCAGCCATTACATTGGAAGCTGAATCGCCTACCAATAACACATCAATACCTGATGAATCTAAGATTTTAGCCATCGAAAAATCATAAGCAGTAAGCATAGAAATTTTCTCTCCTCTTGCTTTCATTGCCGCTAATTGATGCGTAGTAACTTTCTTAATATCTGGTTTATGGATTGACATTTTGTATTGAATTTATTTAACCCTCTGATAACTTGGTGCAAATATACCAATTTCAAAGCGGTTGTTAGTAACTGATGTTACGAATGTAACCCTTTAATTGTATGATATTTATCAAAGTTTTGTCAATAGTTCGTAATTTCGAGGCATAATGAAAGAATCAAGGTTTAATCAGAAAGTCTATTGGGTGATTGGTGCCTCTTCGGGAATTGGTAAGCAATTGGCCATTTCTTTGAGTCAGTTTCCCTGTAAATTGATCATCTCGGCTAGAAATGAATCGGCTTTAATTGATCTTCAAAATGAATATCAAAAAGAAGATTCGATAACGGTCTTACCAATGGATTTATCTGCAAGTCAGGAAGCATTAACTGATATTTCCCATCAGGCTTATCAAATTCACCAACAATTGGATGGTATTTTTTTGGTGGGAGGAATTAGTCAACGTGCTTCATTTGAAGAAATGGCTTTATCCACTTTCGAAAAGATCATGCAGGTAAACTTTTGGGGAGCATTGCACATTACAAAGGCGGTGTTACCTTACCTAAAAAAATCTGATGATCCCATGATTGTTTGTATCAATAGTGTGCAAGGCAAAATGGGAATTCCAGATCGTACCGCTTATGCGGCATCAAAACATGCTTTGCTAGGCTTTATGGATTCTTTGAGGGCGGAACTTCATCCTTTCGGCATTCAGATTACCAATATTCTACCGGGATATGTGAAAACTGATCTCGCAAAAAATGCTTTACAAGCGGATGGTTCTCAACAAGGACAACTTGATGAGGGTAAGGGAGGAATAACTGTGGAGAAAGCAGCCCTTGATATTTTACACTATGCTTCTATTGGTAAAAGCGAAGCGGTTATAGGCCGTCCGAGAGAACAAGCAGCGGTTTATATCAAACGTTTCTTTCCGAAGCTTTTAGAGAAATTAGTGAGAAAAAAATCATAACTTTATCAGAGCATTTTTTGCCATTCATCTTAGGGTGATACATCACCTTAAAACTTTTTATTTGATACAAAATGACCAACAAAGATATTATTAAAGGCTTCCGTTTATTGACACAATTGATGGAACTACACGGAGCCAATCCTTTTAAGACAAGAGCATATTCTACGGCGATTCAGAGTATGGAAAATGCCGGTACTCCATTAATCGGCTTAAATAATGACGAGCTGATTGGGTTAGGCTTTTCCAAAACAATGGCAGAAAAGTTAGTCAATTGGTTCTCTAGTGGAACTTTAGACGATCTTGAAGAACTAAAGGAAAAAACTCCAGAGGGTGTGATCGATATGATGGGATTGAGTGGAGTTGGACCTAAAAAAATTGCTGCTCTTTGGAAAGAATTAGCCATCGATTCATTAGATAAGCTGAAAGTGGCTTGCGAGGAAAATAAAGTTCAAACTTTAAAGGGTTTCGCTGCCAAAACTGAAGCAAAGATTCTTCAACAAGTCGACTTTTTGAAGGAAAATAAAAAGCGTTTGCATTATGCTAAAGCTGAAAAGTTTGCTGAAGTAATTGTCGCTTTCTTAGAAGAAAAAGGGATCAAAAATAGCCTTGCAGGTGAGTTATCATTAAAAAGAGAAGTAGTCGACACATTATCATTTACTGTGGTTGCGGAAAGTTCTTCTCAATTGAAAACATCACTTACGGAGTTCAATCAATTGATATTGGACGAGGTAAAATCTTCCCCACTTACTGTTCGAGGTGAATTAGTAGAAACAGGTACTTCGGTAGAATTCTTTGTCTGTAGAGCAGAGGAATTCATCAAAATTGCCTTCCAAAAATCTGCTGCTCCAGAACACCTTTCGTTAAGAGGAAGTGCTGATCATCCAACATTAAGAGACGTACTGAACAAGACGGAATATTCGTCTGTTGAAGATATTTATAAGAACGCAGGACTTCCAGTCTTCCCTGTTGAATTGAGAGAAGGAGAGGAATATGTCGGCGATTTCATTAAGAATGGAATCCCTACTTTGGTGGAAGATGAAGATCTAAAAGGAAGCTTGCACAATCACTCGGATTATTCTGATGGACAGAATACATTAAGAGAGATGGCCGAATACTTGAAAGCACAAGGATATGAGTATTTAGGTATTTCAGATCACTCGAAGACTGCTTTTTACGCTAATGGTCTTTCGGTAGAACGCATCGAACAACAACACAAAGAAATTGACGCCTTAAATGAAGAATTAGCTCCTTTCAAAATCTTTAAAGGGATTGAGTCTGATATCTTAAACGATGGGCGATTGGATTATGATGATGACGTTTTGGCTTCATTCGATTTTGTGGTTTCTTCGATTCACTCTCCATTAACGATGGACAAAGCCACGGCAACAGCTCGTTTGATTAAGGCCATAGAACATCCAGCAACCACTATACTTGGTCATCCAACAGGTCGGCTTCTTTTACGTAGAGAAGGTTACCCTATTGATCATAAAGCAGTGATTGATGCTTGTGCAAAGCATGGAGTGATTATCGAGATCAATTCTAGTCCATGGCGATTGGATTTAGATTGGAGATGGGCGAAGTATGCTTTAGATCAAGGCGTAAAATTATCGCTTAATCCAGATGCACACGCCGTAGAAGGGTATGCTGATATGCACTATGGATTATTAGTTGGTAGAAAAGCCGGTCTAACCAAAGAAATGACCCTCAATGCGATGAGTTTGGAAGAGATTGAAGCCTATTTCAAATCAAGAAAAAAATAGAGTTGATTTTCATTCAATTCAAAAAGAATAGTAACAATTCAAGAAAATAAGTATCGAATAAACTCGGTACTTATTTTTTTTGTTGCAGGGTTAGTTAAAGCGAACCCAAAGATGAAAACCACCGAAAGCCTTTTTTATCAAATACCAAAACCATTAATATCTCTAACTGTCTTTATCACAGTTTTGCCTTTCTTGTTACATTACTCAGAAATTGATTTAGGTAAAGAGTTAAATATTCTAGAAAGTCAAATTATTCCAGCGACACATTTTGGTTTTTTATCCTTCATGTTATTGAGGTGGTCCTCTATCACCTTACTATTTATAACATGCTGTTTGGCCTATATACATTGTCATTATTCTCATTCCGCTAGTTCTGCAATTGTTGGATTTAGTTTTTTTGCCATAGGCTTACTAAAATTCTCACAACTATTACTTATCAATAATTTTGATGTTTTCAGTGTAGAACTGATCAAGAATCAGGTACTTATTTCTACAATATATGAGGGAAACATACTATTAGCTTCACTAATTTCTATAATGATCATTCAAAATGATAAGGAGGGGAAAAAAACAAAATACCTTCAATATTACGTAGGTGGGAGTTTTATTTTTATCAGTATTTTAATTGTAGGAACGACCGATTATATATTTAGTTTAATTGATTGGGTCAATGAAAGAGCATCAATTTACTTGCTCACATTTATGCCTATTATTCTTAACTTGGTTTTATTTGGAGCATTCATGATTAAGTTTTTAGAACATACTAAAAGCTACCTTTTACAGATGCTATTTTGGAGTATTTTACCTCTTTCAGTAGCTCAATTACATATTTTCTATGGTAGTACCGAACTATTTGATGCTCATTTTAATATCTCTCAATTTCTTTTAACCGTTTCTTTTGTACTTCCCTTTGTTGGCTTACTCATGGACTATATTGAAATGTTCAAAACAGAGAAACGAAAAACCACTGAATTAATTCTGATTCAACAAGACCTAAAAAGTAAAAATCATGAATTAGAACAATTTGCATATACCACCTCACATGATTTGCAAGAACCTTTAAGGAGTATTACAAGTTTAACAGAGTTACTTAAAAATACTTATAAAGACCAATTTGATCATAATGGTAATCAGATGCTGGATTATATTCATTCTTCAGCTGATCGGATGATTAATTTAATTAAAGCACTACTCGAGTATTCAAAAATTGGGAGAAACAGGACTTTATCCAACATCGACTGTGATCAAATGATGACCGATGTTTTACAAGACCTTCGTATCTCTTTAAGTGAATCAAATGCTAAAATTAGATTCAATAATTTACCTGTTATCAGAGGGTACGAAATAGAATTGAGATTACTATTTCAAAATTTGATTACCAATGCAATTAAATTCAAAAGGCCTGATGTTGATCCTGTCGTCACCATCTCTTCTATTCACATGGCCGGAGAATGGATGTTTGCTTTTCAGGACAATGGAATTGGTATTAAGAAAGAACATCTCGAAAATATATTTATCATTTTCAATAGACTTCATTCCAAAAGTGAATATGAGGGATCTGGAATTGGTTTAGCTCATTGTCAGAAAATTGTCGATTTGCATCATGGTAGTATTTGGGTAGAATCCGATAGTGAATTTGGGTCTACTTTCTACTTTACGATTTTAGAGAAAATTCCCGAGATAGAGTAGAGCTATTGACATAAAGTATTAATATAAAAGAAGAGGTGACCTTATTATTGATAAAGTCACCTCTTCTTCATTATATAACTATAGAATTACTCAGCAGCTTCCTCAGATGCTTCTTTGTCTTCTTTTTTATCTTTTAATGACTCTGGGTAGAACTCCACTAGTTTGTTGTACCAAGTCACTAATTTTTTGATATCTGAAGTGTAGATTCTATCTGAATCCCAGTTAGGAAGAACTGCGAAAATGAAGTCTTCTAAAGACTCTTCAGATTTAGTATCAACATCTAGTTTCTCAGTACCAAATTTTTCTTTTACTGAAGCGAATACTTCTTCCAACGGCACTGATTCTTCAGCTTGACCAGTAACATACATAGAGATCTCTTTTAAGATAGAGATTCTTTGGCTTGCACTTACAATTGTTTTCTTAGGTTTTGCTTCCAAAGTTTCAACGATTACACCAGTACGTGATGGTTTTAATACTTTGTATAAACCTGGCTTACCTGCAATTGCAGCAATGTCTTTTAAGTTCATGTTATAATTTTTATTATTTAGAACATGTTTGAAGTCAATGGTATTGAACAATCAAACATGATCTTTTGATTTATAATCAAATTATCTCAAAAATTGTTTGAAATAACTTATTGATAATAGACTTTTTTATGCGTGAAAAAAACGCTTCGCAATTTAATAAATGAAGTGATTTAATATCAAAAATATATCGTTTTTAATACTTAAAGGATGAATTTATTCTATAATTAACACTTTAAATTATAGTTCTACCAAAGTATTTAAAACAAAAAACCTGTGGAGATTGCTCTCCACAGGTATATACATTTTGGCTTTGTAGTCTTGTCATAGGCTCTTTGATTACTGAAGCGTAATTTCAAGAGCTAGACCACGAAGTTCGTGAACCAATACGTTGAATGATTCTGGAACATTCGGGTTAGGCATATTGTCACCTTTAACAATTGCCTCGTATGCTTTCGCACGTCCTTGAACGTCATCAGACTTCACAGTTAAGATTTCACGAAGTACATTAGCTGCACCGAATGCCTCTAATGCCCAAACTTCCATCTCACCGAAACGCTGACCACCGAATTGTGCCTTACCACCTAGAGGTTGTTGAGTAATCAACGAGTAAGGTCCAATAGAACGGGCGTGCATTTTGTCATCTACTAAGTGACCTAGTTTCAGCATGTACATTACACCAACAGATACTCTTTGGTGGAATGGCTCACCTGTTAAACCATCGTATAATTGAGCACGACCATAATCAGGAAGACCAGCCTCTTTCAATTCCGCTACTACTTCGTCTTCAGAAGCACCATCGAAGATTGGAGTGGCATATTTTCTACCCATTTTCAAACCAGCCCATCCTAGAACTGTTTCGTAAATCTGACCGATGTTCATACGAGAAGGTACACCTAGTGGGTTCAAACAGATGTCCATTGGAGTACCGTCTTCCAAGAATGGCATATCCTCTTCAGGTACGATCTTCGCAACAACACCCTTGTTACCGTGACGACCGGCCATCTTATCACCTACTTTCAATTTACGACGCTTAGCGATGTAAACTTTAGCAAGTTTAACGATACCAGTTGGTAATTCGTCACCCACTTCTAATGTAAATCTATCACGCTTGAAGTAACCTGTTACTTCGTTACGAGCATTTACATAGTTCTTCACTGTAGATCTTACCAATTCGTTTACACGAGCATCATCCGTCCAGTTATCTAAGATAAGGTCACCTAAAAGGTTCGCCTCTTCAGCAACTGCATATGATGAGTCATCACGGAATGGGTTTTCACCAGGGAAGATGTTTTCAGAGATATTTGCTTCAGAGAAAGTAACTCCTGCGCTCATTACCTCTTGACCAAACTTGTGTTTCACACCTTGACAAGTCATACCGTCAAGAAGTTCCACCAATTTAGCCATCATTCTATTTTCTAAGCCTTTCAAGTCGCGTGAGTATTGTTTTTTCAATAGCTCTACTTCTTTCTTCGCTTTAGCACGTAATTCTTTGTCTTTCTTAGGACGAGCGAATAAACGTGTATCGATTACAGTACCGATCAATGATGGAGAAGCTTTTAATGATGCATCTTTAACATCACCTGCTTTATCACCGAAGATCGCACGTAATAATTTTTCTTCTGGAGTTGGATCAGATTCTCCTTTTGGAGTAATCTTACCGATAAGGATGTCGCCAGGACGAACACGTGAACCAACACGGATAATACCGTTTTCGTCCAAGTTCTTCACTGCTTCTTCACCAACGTTAGGGATCTCAGAAGTTAATTCTTCTTCACCACGTTTAGTGTCACGTACTTCCAATTCGTGTTCTACAATGTGTAATGATGTATAAACATCGTTACGTACAACACGCTCAGAGATTACGATCGCATCCTCAAAGTTATAACCTTGCCAAGGCATGAAGGCTACTAGTAAGTTTTTACCAATTGCCAATTCGCCATTTTCTGTAGAGTAACCTTCTGAAAGAACATCGCCTTTAGAAACACGTTGTCCTTTCTTCACGATTGGACGCATGTTCATACAAGTATCTTGGTTCGTTCTACGGAACTTGATCAAGTTATGGCTCTTCACTTCTGATTCGAAAGAAGCTAACCACTCATCATCAGAGTGATCATAACGAACGTTGATAGAATTAGCATCAACAGAATCGATTACACCATCTTTTTCAGCAAGAACAACTGTACGAGAGTCAATGGCTACGTTTCTTTCCAAACCAGTACCTACGATTGGAGCTTCAGGCTTCAATAATGGTACTGCTTGACGCTGCATGTTTGATCCCATCAAGGCACGGTTGGCGTCATCATGCTCCAAGAAAGGAATCATTGATGCGGCAATCGATACAATTTGGTTAGGAGCAACGTCCATGTAGTCAATTTCCTCTGGAGTCTTTAATGGGAAGTCACCTTCGTAACGAACTTTTACAAATTCTTCTTCGAAACGGTTATTCTCATCAAGATCAGTTTTCGCTTGTGCGATAAACTTCTCATCTTCCTCCTCAGCCGAGATATAAGTAACATTATTGTCGTCAATATCAACAATACCGTTCGTTACTTTACGGTAAGGAGTTTCGATGAAGCCCATATTGTTTACTTTCGCATATACAGTTAATGACGAAATCAAACCAATGTTTGGACCTTCTGGTGTCTCAATAGTACAAAGACGACCATAGTGAGTATAGTGAACGTCACGAACCTCGAAACCTGCACGCTCTCTAGAAAGACCACCTGGTCCTAATGCTGAGATACGACGCTTGTGCGTAACCTCTGCAAGAGGGTTAGTTTGGTCCATGAACTGAGATAGCTGGTTGGTACCGAAGAACGAGTTAATTACTGATGATAACGTACGAGCATTCACCAAATCAACTGGTTTAAAGTCTTCGTTATCACGAACGTTCATACGTTCTTTGATTGTACGTGCCATACGCGCTAAACCAACACCGAATTGTGAGTACAATTGCTCACCTACAGTACGGATACGACGGTTTGACAAGTGGTCAATATCATCGACAACAGCTTTTGAGTTGATCAAGTGGATCAAGTGCTTGATGATTTTGACAATATCTTCTTTTGTCAGCACACGGATGTCCATGCTCGTCTCTGTCTTCAACTTACGGTTAAGTTTGTAACGACCAACTTCACCTAAGTCATAACGTTTGTCAGAGAAGAATAAGTTTTGGATAATATCACGTGCAGTCTGATCATCAGGAGCCTCAGTGTTACGAAGTTGACGGTAGATTTGGTGAACCGCTTCCTTCTCTGAGTTTGAATTATCTTTAGATAACGTATCGAAGATGATACGGAAATCGTTGATGTTGATATCTTTTCTGTGAACGATTACTGAACCAACGCCAGAATCTTCGATCATTTCAAGATCTTCTTCTGAGATGATGTGGTCACGCTCTAAGATTACATCGTTACGATCAATTGATACTACTTCACCTGTATCTTCATCTACGAAGTCTTCTGTCCATGTTTTCAATACACGAGCAGCCAATGTTCTGTTCTCTAAAGAAGCTAAGTTTTCTTTAGATACTGAGATCTCCTCTGATAACTCGAATAAATCCAAGATATCTTTATCCGATCCATAACCGATCGAACGAAGAAGCATTGTTACAGGGAATTTTTTCTTACGGTCGATATAAGCATACATCACGTTATTCACGTCAGTTGCAAATTCGATCCATGATCCTTTGAAAGGAATTACTCTTGCAGAGTAAAGTTTCGTACCGTTTGTGTGTTTTGATTGTGCAAAGAAAACACCAGGAGATCTGTGAAGTTGAGAAACGATTACACGTTCCGCACCATTTACTACAAATGATCCTCTTCTTGTCATATAAGGAATGTTACCCAAGAACACATCTTGTTCAATGGTTTCAAAATCCTCATTATCTTCATCGCTACACGAAAGCTTTAATTTTGCTTTTAAAGGTACACTAAAAGTCAAACCTCTTTCTACACACTCGTCAACCGTATATTTCGGTGGATCAATTGTATAATCGATGAATTCCAATAAGAAGTTTTCACGAGAATCCGTAATAGGGAAGTTCTCCATGAATACTTTGTACAAACCTTCGTCTTCTCTCAACTCCGGAGGAGTATCGATTTGGAAGAAGTTATGGAATGACTTAAACTGTACGTCTAGAAAATCTGGATAATCTAGAACTCTCTTTGCTTTCGCAAAATTCTTTCTACCGTTCTTGAATGTTGCCAAGGTGGTTTTCTTTTTAAGTTTCAAAACTATCTGTTACAATAAATTGATTATAAAAGCCGTATATAACCTATGTAACAGGGGCGCAAAATGTATTTTACTTGCTTGTAAAAGTGTCTTTTTATGCAATTAAAAGAATATATTTTACATGCAACTTGCAAATATAGATAAAAGTTACTAAAGTCATACCTTTTACCCTATTAGTTTTACGAATAATTTTAAATAAGTAAAATAAAGTCAATGAGATGTGAGCATTTTTACAAAATCCTCGGTATCGTAATTGGCAATACCTGTATGTTTAAAGATGATCTCTCCATTCTTATCAAATACAAAGGTAGTAGGGATACTTCTTGTTTGAAAAACGGAAGGAGTTGAAGTTATTTCTTGATAAACGGGAAAGGTAAATTTCTTTCTCTTCATAAACTCACCCACCTTTTCAGGCTTTTCATCCACACTCAACATCACAAAAACTATATCCTCATTGTCTTTTAGTTTTTGATATAATCCCTCAATACTTGGCATTTCTGCTACACAAGGAGGACACCATGTGGCCCAAACGTTTAGAAATACCGTTTTCCCTTTAAACTCTTCAAGGTTTACTTTTTCTCCAGTAGTATAATCTTGCAGCATCCATTTATAGTCTGTACTTCCATATCTACCTTTCTCTTCTGTATCGGCATCTGCGTTTCTTAATCCGGTAGCTAATGTTAACCGTTGTATAAATCCAAATACTTCAACATGTAAGCCTGTAAAATACAACACACCAAATACACTTACGATTATACCCCAGGATTTAAGTTCCTTAATAATTTTTTGTTTTTTCATAAATTAGATTGTTATCTATTTCTGGTAAAAATATTTTTGATTGACTTTATAATTAGTCTTTAGTATTTATTAATCATGACATATTACTGTAAAAAGAAAAACCCCTACAAAAGTAGAGGTTTCAAATATCATTCTATGTGATGACTGTTACTTAACAATCACTACTATTGAGGATCCTGAGTAATCACAGGCATTTCAGCAAGAATCTGAGTTTTCAAGAAATTATTCACCAATTCGTTTAATTGAACAAAACGAGCCACTGTTTTAGGTGATAATTGCTTTTTCATCATCTTGATGTATTTCTTTTTCAGTTTCAAATTTTTAGCTTGAATCTCTAAAGTGTTATCTACAATCGTTGTTGCTTCCTCATCAGTGATACCATCCGTATCATTTATTAGAGACTTAAACAATTGTGTTCTTTCTCTTACTAATTCTTGTGAAGCCAATTCGTATTCATCATACAATGCCCAAAAAGTACCTGCTTCTTCTAAAGAAAGATTCATGTTTTCTGTAAAGAAGATTCTCTTTTCGGTTTTGATCACTGTCTTGATTGTCTCAGCATCAATGTTTTGTGCTTGTGAAGCGAAAACAAATCCAAAAAATAGTAAGAAAGAAATGAATAACTTTTTCATAATATCAAATAAAAATTCATCCTGACATTAAAAGTAATATCAGGATGATATTAAAAATCTTTTTTTATTAGTAAACTAAACCAATATTGAATCCAACGTAAGAGTGATCTATAGAGTTACCTGCTTTAAATGCATGGTTATATCTTACACTAAACAACATATTTAATGAAGAACTCACATCAGCAATAACACCTACTTCAGGAGCTACACCAAAATGCCAATTCTTTTCAACAATGGCCCATTGACCAAATTCTGTTCTTTGGTTTATATAATAGGTACCCACACCTACACCTGCATAAGGGTTTAAGATACCGTCTTTATTGAAGTAATAATGTGCATGTCCTAGAATAGGAACAATGTTCATTGTACGGTATTGTTTACCATCTGCAATTACACCATCACCCACATATCGGTCTTCTGATTTGTCATATAAAACATTCCAGTTTACTGAAAAGCCAAAAGACACAGGAGTTGTAGTTAAATGATATCTCCACTCTAGACCCATACCTCTACCACTAAATGCACCTACATAATCACTAGTTTCTCCAACAGGTAATCCCATTTGATAAGTGATCATAAATTCTGTTTGCGCTGAAGCTGTATATCCTACCAATGCAAAAATTAAGGATACGATAAATTTTTTCATGATTAAATTTCTTTTTGATGATGAGTATTAATTATCAGATCCTGATTTTGCTGTGTTATATTGATCGAATAAAACGCTAATTCCTTCATTAACTAAAGGAACATTGTTAGAACGAGATAAAACAGAGTTTAAAGCACCCTGCCAACCTAAAATTAAAGTAAAGTCTTGTTCATCAGGCTTACCTTCGTTTTCTGCGATAGTCTTTTTAACATCAACGAAATCAACTAAGATAGTCCCGTTGCTGTAAGAATAATAGGTGTAACCACCACCGTAGCCTGGATAGCCCCAACCTGGGTAACCTGGATAACCCCATCCCGGGTAACCTGGATAAATTGGAGGATTCCAAATTGCTCCTGATTGCTGAACAGCAATTTGTGTTAAGTAGATGTACAAATCAGCACTATTATCTGCCGTTGGAGTAGTGATTTTTGACAAGCCTAATTTATTCTGCAATAAATCATCTGTATTATTAATAATAATAGCTTGTTCTGGTTGTGTTAACACATCAGATGAGTTACCAACAATAGCCATAGAATCAGTAAACAAATAATAGGTCTTGTAACTTTGCAAATCTTCTTGGGAAGAAAACTGAGAGACTGCAATATCCAAATCACTTGTATATTCCGCTCCACCTGGGTAACAGCTTTGAAGCAGAGCAAGCATAGTGAAGAATGCAGCTATCTTAGAAATAAGATTTTTCATGATTAAAAAATGAGTTATATAAATGTTAATATTAGCAAATATAAATGGATTATATCAAATAGAAATATTTTAAGATGATTATTTTAAAAAATTGAATAAATAGCCTCCTATTACTATTTTTGTGATACAAAACAGTCTGTAATTACATTGAAAAAATTATTAGTTTCCCTTGCTGTTCTTATCATTATAGCCCTAGTGCTAATAGGTAGAATAGACCGTACCCCCATACATTCTACCCAAGAGTATAAGGTAACCATGGATAACGTTCATGAAACAGTAAAAAAAATAAATAAAGTAATACCTTCTCAAGACACACTACTTATAGGCTGGTCTTCAGAATGTATTATCCCTAAAGGTGAACCTTTACCACTGGCTGGCTATGGATTTAGAGGTCCTTACAGAATGGTAAGAGATTCCTTGTACGCAAGGGCTTTTTCTTTTGATGACGGCATCAGAGAGTCTATTGTACTGACTTTAGATTTAATGATTTTTCCCATTGAGGTAAGAAAACGTTTAGAGAAAAAACTAAATACGATTGGCTTAACGACAGAAGATGTGATGTTTTCTGCTACTCATACTCATAATGGCATAGGAGGATTTGATCCAAGTGCTATAGGAAATGCTGCTATGGGATTATTCTCGGAGGTGGGTACGAATAAAATTACAGAAGCGTCTTTTAAAGCTATTGTAGAAGCAAGAAAACACAAAAGCAAAGGGAGGGTTGGGTTCTTAAAATCTGAATCGGCAGAATGGGTGAATAATAGAATTGTTCACAATGGTCGCAAGGAGAATTCTATTCGTGGAATAAAAATCACAAGAGAAGATGGTAAAAGTGCAGCTATTGTTACTTACAATGCTCACCCTACCAATATTGAAATGAACTATTGGATTCTTTCTAGAGATTACCCTGGTGCATGGGTTAGTTATTTAGAAGCCTCAGATAAAATTGATTTTGCGGCTTTCTGTGCAGGAATGGTAGCAAGTCATGGCCCTGCAAATCCAAATCATAATCATGATTGTTTCTCTAGATTAGAAAATATGGGTAAAGTTTTATCAGATTCTATCTTGAATATATGGGATAAAACTCCAACTCAAGCTGTAGTTAACACTATCATCCAAAAAACGCCTATTGATTTTCGTCCCTCACAAGTACGTATAGAAAAGCATTTAAAAGTAAGAGATTGGGTATTTCGTTCCGCTTCTGGCGGTTTAGAAGGTGATATCACTTTACTGAAATTAGGAAACATCAATTGGTTTGCTTCTCCTTCAGATATATCGGGTGAAATTGCTATTGATTATGAATATGATAAGCTGGTGAAACAAAAAAATGAACACTTTATGATGACAAGTTTTAACGGTAACTATGTTGGTTACATCACTTGCGATGCATATTACGATACACTAGAAAGCTTTGAAATACGTGAAATGAACTGGGTAGGACCGGAATATGGGGCATATTTTGGTGATATTATTAAAGAATTGATAGAAAATTAATTTTTCATTTGTACCAATAACATTATTGGCTTAAATTAGCTTCATAAAATAAAGAACAGTCCGACACCGATTCCTTCTGGTGACGACTATAAAAGAAGATAGCTTCATATCTCACACCTTATTTTTATAAATTCTTCTGAAAAAGTATTTCATACGCGACAGCCACAAAACTGTCATCATTAATTTTTATGTATACAAGAAAGCTACTAGAGGCTAGATTGCTATCCGAACTAAAGGATATTGCAGAAAGTCTTGGCATGAAAAATTTCAGTAACCTTCGTAAGAAAGAGTTAATTGAAAGAATAGAAAAGCATGTCAATGCTACTTCCGAGAAAAAATCTCCGGAAGGATCTGCTGCACCTGCCCCTGAAACAAAACAGCCAGCAGCCCCTGCCTCTAACGATAAAGAGACTACTCAAAAAACTGCTCCATCTACCCCTTCAGATAAAGCACCTGAAAAAAGGTTAACAAGACGCAAACAACAAAGTCAGCCAGCCCAAAGAGTGAAAAGAGAGAATGTTAAGAAAACACCTCCACCTCAAAAAGCCGGTAATAAGAAAAAGAAGAAAGGGGGGAATCAACCACAACAGCAACAACACGTTCAAGTAACCCACGACGATATTATGTCGATGGAAGAAATCGATTTAGGTATTGACGCATTCGACGATTTACCTGATTTTGATATGTTCTTGGATGATGACAACGATGAAGGGCTACCAACTTTAGAGCAGGAAAAGCAAACTGCTAATGAACAAAGGGCACTTGAGCCAAAAAAAGAACAACCAAAGGTATCTGTAAAAGATTTTGATGGTGTTATTGATAGCGAAGGTGTCTTGGAAATTATGTCTGATGGGTTCGGTTTCCTTAGATCATCAGATTATAATTATTTGGCAGGTCCTGACGATATTTATGTTTCTCCATCTCAAATTAAATTATTTGGACTAAAGACAGGTGATACTGTAAAAGGTAGTATCCGTCCTCCAAAAGATGGTGAAAAATATTTTGCCTTATTAAAAGTAGATACCGTAAACGGTAAAACTACTGAGGAAATTAGAGACCGTATTCCATTCGAATACTTAACTCCATTGTTCCCTCAAGACCAATTACACTTATCTACAAAACCTCAAATATATTCTACACGTATCCTTGATCTTTTTGCTCCTATTGGTAAAGGTCAACGTGGTATGATCGTAGCACAGCCTAAAACTGGTAAAACGGTACTTCTTAAAGAAGTGGCGAATGCAATTGCACAAAATCACCCTGAATGTTATTTGATTATCCTTCTTATCGACGAACGTCCGGAAGAGGTAACAGACATGCAACGTAGTGTAAATGCTGAAGTTATTGCTTCAACTTTCGACGAAACTGCTGACAAACACGTTAAGGTTTCTTCGTTAGTACTTGAAAAAGCGAAGAGAATGGTAGAATGTTCTCATGATGTAGTCATTCTTTTGGACTCGATTACTCGTTTGGCAAGAGCATACAATACAGTAGCTCCTTCATCGGGTAAAATCCTTTCTGGTGGTGTGGATGCAAACGCTTTACACAAACCAAAAAGATTCTTTGGTGCAGCTCGTAACGTAGAAAACGGTGGTTCTTTAACTATTATTTCTACTGCCCTAATTGATACAGGTTCTAAAATGGACGAAGTTATCTTTGAAGAATTCAAAGGCACAGGTAACATGGAACTTCAATTGGATAGAAAGCTGGCGAACAAGCGTGTTTACCCTGCTATTGATATTCCAATGTCGGGTACGCGTAGAGAAGATATGTTGATGGATAAAGATACATTACAACGTGTATGGATTATGCGTAGAATGATGTCTGATATGAAATCGACAGAAGCCATGGAATTCCTACAAAGTAATATGAGAGGTACTCGTTCGAATGAAGATTTCTTGATCTCCATGAATAAATAGTATTTCTAGAATATACGTTATGAAAAGCCGAAGTGATGTTTTATTACTTCGGCTTTTTTCTTACCTTAAATCTTGAGTTTGATTTAGTTAAAAATATTTTTCTTTTAACCCCAATTTAAACTCTATTCAATCGACTTGATATACACCTAAGTTGAAGAAATTTTTAAGCAACCAATTTTTTAATTAGCAGTTGATGTAAATGAACATTATTACATCCAAAATATATTATTACTTACCAGAGAAAAGCATATTCACTAAGATTTTTCAGGTACTCAGCAAGAATAATCCTACTTGGTTGATCTTCTTTTTTGCCTTTGAAGGAGCTTCTGTTGCCATTGCCTTTTCTACCGCCTATTCCTTTTTATTTAGTGAAAGAGCGGTAGATACTTTACCTTACATTTTCATTTTTTCTGGATTAAGTATTATGGCACTGGCCAGAGTAACTGCTTATTTAGAAAGAAGAATGAGGCAAGAACATCTTAATGCTTTTTATGGTGTTTTAAAAATTTTATTTCAACTCCTCATTTGGTATTTAAGTTTTGATCGACCCGAGTTCTTAAGTATAATTTTACTTATTATGTCGGTCAAGATCATCATCTTCTTAGAAGATAGTACCTATTGGTCAGTTTCTGAAAATACCTTCACTACATCAGAAAATCGCACTTATTTTGAGAAAGCAAAATCCATCAAGCTATTCTCAAAATTAGCCGGATTTATATTTGCCATTGTGATTAGTAAGGTATTAAGTCCATCATCTATTGCTTTTATTGGCGTACTGTTGTCCGTATTTAGTGGCTGGAGTGTATGGCAGATTTTTACCTCAAAAAATTGTGAGGAACATTTAAAAGGGTATCATAGGGAAATTACAAGACCATCAAGAAAATACACTCCCGAAAGCTTTTGGATCTTTGGAATCACCAATCCTTATATTTTTAAAATTGGCATTCTTACTCTTAGTATTTCTTGTGTTTGGGCGATTATTGAATACTTTTTCATGATCGACTTAAGGATGACTGTTTACTCTCCTGCAAAAGGGATAATGGTTTTAGGTTTAATTCTGATTATAGCTTATGCTATTGTTTCTATCGTTCAACCTTATTTTACCACGAGAAAATTACAAGATATTGGTATCAAAAAATTATTACATACTCCACCTATAGTACTTTTAGTAGTTACCATTATCACTTACTTGTTATTAAGACTTCACCCTACAGAAATACCAATTCTTCTTTCCTTAATCGCCATTGCTTTTATTTTTACTAGAAATATTATTTTCACCACTGTTCAATCATCGATTTTACGACCAATAAAGAGAAAACATAGAGGTTTTTCTTATGGAATTATTCGAGGCTTCTTTGGTGCTTCCGGACTTTTCCTTTCAGGTGTTTTATTGTGGATATTGGATATCAATAATTCCTCTGAAGAAAGCATGTCTATTGTATGGCTATTAATTGGTTTACTTCTTTCGTGGTGGATTATGGCCAAATTGGTTTCCAGAGATTATCGAGTGATTATTCGTCGTGCTTTCCTTCTTAGAGATATGGAAAGCTACGAAATTGCTACACATGATAAAGAAGTCAACCGTCTATTAAATTCTAAGTTGATGTCAAAAATGCCTGAGGATATTATCTATGCCTTGGAAGCTAATACGATCATCAACCCTAAGAAAAATGAGACGATTGTTTTACATATGCTTCGTCACCCAGATGCCGCTATTCGATATTTTTCTATAGAATTTGGTGAAAACAATATGACAGATAAAATACAATCTGCTATTGAACACCTTGCTAAGGAAGAAATAGATCCTCTAGTGCGAAAGAAAGCAATTGTCGTTACTTGTAAATATAAACCTGATTTTATCAAGGATATTATTGATTTGATAGATCATAAAGATGCAGAGGTAAGAAAGGGTGCTTTGTATGGTTTATTATCATCAAAAGATAACGACATGAGGGATATTGCCCTCAATTTTATCAAAAATACCATTGACTCTGACGATGTTTTCCAAGCGATGTTAGCCTTGGAAGTATTGGCAAAAACATCACCTAAAGATAGCGAACCTTATATCTTAAATGCCTTACTAAGTGATGATAAGGTAAGGGTAAAAGGAGCCATAAAGATTACTAGTATTGTAAAAAGTCCAATGCACATTCCTATTCTTATTTCACTTTTAAAAGACAATAAGTTTAATGATACTATTCTCCGTTCTCTAATAAATTATGGTGAAGAGTGTCTGAATGTGATCGAAAATGAGCTTTTCGTCAACAAAAGAAGGGAAGAGATTTATTTGATTACTTTATGTAAAGTGATGGGTAAAATTAAATCTCCTAAATCTTTTGAGATTCTTTGGCAATTGGTAGAATATCCTTGGCCTTTGATGAGAATGGCGGCATACAATGCATTGAAAAGGTTAAAGTATTCTCCTGAAAGTAAAAGTGATTTTGACCTTTTATTTAAGCTTTTAGAACGTTTCTTCTCGAACTACTATTGGGTATGTAATGCCATTTACGTGTTAAACCACGAAAAGCCTGTTCGACAATTAATGATCAAAGCTTTGGAAGATGAACTGAAGCTTATTGAGGAGAAAATTAGAATCATTCAGGAATTTCTGATTGCCGGTATAGAATCTCAACTGTATACCGATACTTCTGTAACAGAATTTGATAGAAACAACTCTTTAGAAACTTTAATGAGGAACGCAGAAACCGAAAAGAATCTGTGGAAATCATTACCTCCGTCTATTTATCAGAAACTGATGATCGTGCTCGGTTATTACAGCTTGGAAGTAAAAATGCAGAAGTTAGGAGATTATTATACGGCCAATTTGGTCGATCCATTGAGTATCACTTTAGGGATCATCCGACCGTTCTCCTACAATCGCCCTCTATTCAATACTTGGACTAAAATCACGGCTTTAATTAGTGTGAGAGATACTATGTCGCCAAGTTTATTAAAGTTTATAGGTCAGATTTTAAATAAAGACGAATTACGATTAATTGAACCTGCGGCGATAGGTTTAAAAAGAATATTAGACTACCAAGATCTTCCATTGGAAAAAACATTGGATGAGATGGTATCAGAAGAGAAAAAAGAATTGATTATGGGTATTTTAAGTGAAGGAACGAAGCCTTTATTGGAACTAGAAAAAGTAATCTTACTAAAATCGACCAACCTATTCAGAGAAGTACCTGAACATGTTTTGGTGGATATTGCCAGTATCACTCACGAAATTCGAGTCCCACGAGATAAAAGTATTTTCAGAAAAGGAGAGGAGAGTAGAGAGATGTACATTATTTATGAAGGGGAAGTTCGTCTTCATGATGGTGTATCTACTTATGCCAACCTTATCAATAGAGATTTCTTTGGCGATTTAAGTATTTTAGATTCATCACCAAGAACACTTTCTGCCACTACTACCAAAGATTCGGTTCTTCTAAGAATTGAACAAGACGATTTCCTTGCTTTAATGGGGTATAGAAGAAGTTTGATGGTCGGTATCATGAAAGTATTGGGGCAACGAATTCGTAAAAACGAAAAGTCTTCTTCGTTTACTAAGGAGAAGATATAATTAATCATGAAAACAAACACTCTTCGTAAAATCACTTTAAACCAATTTGATAATCGACTAGGCTTAACAATAGGTTTAAAGGTTCATGAGATCGCTATACTAAAAAAACAACAAATTGCTGTTCGTGTGGAGCGATTAAACCACGTTATTTTTATGTATGTGGATAACGACTTACCCGCTGATAAACATAATTGGATAGATAGAAAAGCCAATGTCGCTAAGCATTTTGAAGAAAGTTCTTTGAGTGTGAAACACGACCTCTTCAACGGAAAAATGTCCTTAGAGAAAACATTTGCTTTAGATGAAAATCAATATCTTGCAAAAGGCGGAGCAATCCCCATCTTTGTTGAAAATGTTGGAATGATTGCTATCGTTACTGTTTCTGGATTGAATGATGAAAAGGATCATTCAATTATTATTGAAGCATTTCAAGACTTACAACTTTTGTAGAAGTTCTTTTATCAACTTCACTTTTTATACAAACTATTTTTTTGATTAAAATTTAAAATCAATTGAACACAACAACAATTACTTCAGAGCAAACAAGCAATAAAGCTGGGATTTTTCATGCATTATCGATGCTATTAAATGGTATAGGCTATTGGGGATTTCGATCTTTCTTTGTCTTATACATGACAAGCGAGGTAATGAACTTAAGTAATACAGAAGCTTTTATTATTTATGGTATTTTTACTATTGGTCTTTATTCAACTCAATTTATTGGAGGTCTCTTAGGAGATTTAGTTATAGGTAGTAAAAGAGCTATTGTTATAGGGTCTGTACTACAAGCTTTGGGTATTTTAACCCTTTGTTTAAACAGTACTTTAGGGTTATATATTGGTCTAGGTATTTTCTGTATTGGTAATGGATTTTTTAGACCTAATTTTTATAGTAATTACTGTAAATATTATTTAGGCAACAACAAAAAAATGGACGTCGCCATTCTTGGACTTTTAGTAGTATCAAATATTTCAGCTTTTGTAGGGGCATTTTTTATTAGTAGTATCTCAGAAGGTTTTAGTTATTCCATTGGTCTTGTGATTTCTGGTATATTTCTTCTACTTTCTATCCTTCCAATAATAAAAATTCAAGAAGCAACTATTTCAACAGATCATATTCAAAAAGATCAATTAACAAAAAGAATTCTTGTTTTGATTGGGATGCTTGGTTTTAGTTCTATTTATTGGTTAGTATTCCAATATTTCAGTAACACAACTTATCCCGTATTTAGTTCTCAAGGAATTGTTCAAATAGGTAGTACATTTTCAAATACTCTTTATTTCGTAGTATTTATTATTGCTTGTTTTATCTATATCAAACCAAATTATAAATTAGGTTTAGGTAGTATACTATTTCTTAGTATACCTTTTATTTTCATTGTTTTAAACTTGAATAACCTTCAAGATATATCTACGAATATTTTTATACTATTTTCTTTTCTATTCGCTTTGGTTGAAGTATTAATAATACCAACTGTAAACGTTTTAATAGCTAGGTATGGACATCCTAAATTTTTAGGTATACTTTTTAGTCTTCTTGCTTTGACTAATTTATTGGTAATGAAAATAGCTGAATTATTCTTTTAAAAAATCTACGTGAAATAAAAAAAGCGATGTTTAACTCAATAAACATCGCTCTTTTTATTTCTTTTATAGCTTGCTTTTACTCTGCAATCTTATCTGTTATCAGTTTTTCAGCATCTTTTAAAGCTACTTCTAAAACTTCGTTGATAAGGCGCACATCAAACTCATCGCCGTAAGGCATTTCTTCAGCTGCTTTAGCCACACGCTCTTTGATGGCTTCTTCAGAATCTGTTGCACGACCTCTTAAACGCTCCTCCAAGCATTCCACATTTGGTGGACAAACAAACACTGATAGTGCTTTTTCTTGAAAGTATTTTTTAAGATTAATGCCTCCAATAACATCCACATCTAGAACAACGTGTTTGCCAAGACTCCAAATTCTTTCGATTTCACTTTTCAAGGTACCATAGAATAGTCCCTCGTATACTTCCTCATATTCTACAAACTCATCGTTTTGAATACGACTTTTAAAATCATCAGCCGATATGAAGTAGTAATCTTCAGCGTGCTTTTCTTCCCCTCTCGGGTTACGTGTAGTCGCGGAAATTGAAAAAGTCAATTCTGGGAAAACACTTAGTAGATGTCTAACGACGGTGGTTTTACCTGATCCAGATGGTGCGGAAAAGATAAATACTTTGCCTGATTTCATGCTTAAACGTGCAAATTTTTAGATTTAAGTGCACAAAGATAAGGACTTATAATTGTGAATACTCACTTAGTTTGCTTTCTTTTGAGAATATCCCATCTTTTTTGCATAACTCTCTAGTTTTTCCTTAAGTAAATTTCTAGCTCTGTGTAATCTACTTCTTACGGTTCCAATAGGAATATCCAATATTTTAGACATTTCTTCGTAGGTAAATCCCTCAAGATCACATAGAATGATAACAATTCTAAAGTCAACCGCTAAAGCATTTAAAGCAGTCGTTACTTCATCGCCAATTCTATATTTAGAATTATCCTGACGCATTCCAGAAACAACAGCGGGATCATTTTTTTCGCCATTATATATTGTTTCTACTTCTTGATAGTCAATTTTAGACGGTTCCTTACTTTTTCTTCGGTATTCATTAATAAAACTATTCTTTAAAATTCTGAATAGCCAAGCTTTCGCATTCGTTCCTTCCTCGAAAGAGTCGATAAAACGATACGATTTCATATAAGTATCTTGTACTAAATCTTTAGCATCTTCATCATCGCCTGTTAAACGATAGGCAAAACTGTACATTGAATCTGTATGTGGAGCAAACTCACGGTCAAAAACTTCCATGCGTTCCTCAGTAGATAATGTCTTTTTTGTAGTCTCACTCATAGCATTGAGAGTTAATTAAAAGAACTAACTTTGTAGCTCCTCTTTTGAGTTGAAAAAGGGTTAAATTAATGCATAGATTAAGTGTCACATCTATATATTTAGGCTATGCATTATAGATTTACAGGAATATTTAAGTAATCACTTTTTGCTAATTTGAAAAGATCCTCACCTTTTCATCAAGCTTAAATAAATTAGGTTTTTCAATATACGAATTGCGCAACGTTAAAACGTAATTTCGTAATGTATTGATAATGATATTATTATGATTGTACAAAGAATAAAGAAAATTGTTATAAGTGGGAACTCTTTTTTAAAGGATTTTGGCATTGGTATCCAAATATTACCCATTCTTAAGAAGTACAATGAAAATTTGGAAATTATTTGGTTGGGAACAGAAGCTCAAAAAAGTATAGCTGAGCACATTTCCTTAATTAATATATTTATTACTGAATCAGATTCTGAATTATTAGAACAATCGGACGCCCTTCTTCTTTTATCAGAAAATAACGAGTTAAGTAAACAAGCACGTGATTTAAAAATTGAAAATCGAATCGGAGGAAAGTATTCTTGGAGGTACAATCGAAGACTCACCAAAGCCATTGATTTATCAAAATCAACCACTCTATTAAACGCCTATTTCCAGTTACTCACAGCATTTGATATTCCTTTAGAGAAATGTTATACCTCTACTAATATTATCGAGGCTCCTGAACAATTCTTCAGAGGAGTGTTTAAAAAAGAAGAAAAGAACTTTTTATTCTATCCATATAGAGAGGAAGAACACCGAGCTTGGCCGGGGATCCGTTATTTCGAAATCATCGAAGCTTTGCCCAAATACGAAAATAACTACATTGTTGCAGGTACAGAAATGGAAGGCAAAGCTTTAAAACTTACCTCTCCTGAATTATTTAGAGCTCCATCTGTAAAAGATTACACCGAAATTGAAGACTTGGAAGAAGGACTAGCTTTAATCTCAAAAGCTGATCAGTTGATTACCTATAATAACGACATGGCTCATTTTGCTTATGCGATGGGAGTGAAGGTCTTGGTTATTTCCGCTGCAGCAGATGTTTTTTATTTACACAATGATCTTCAGAAAATAGTTACCAACGATGCTTCTTGCATTAAATGTGTGGGTGATAAAGCTTGTGAGTGTATGAAAAAATTGAAAGCAAATGATGTCCTAGAAGTGATCAACTAAATTATAGTTTAATAATAAACTCTGTCTTTTGTTTGTCTGAGTTCACATGTAAACTTCCGTGATGTACACGAACGATATGTTTACTTAAACTCAGACCAATTCCATCTCCCTTTTCTTTGGTCGTAAAGAAGGGAACAAAGATGTGTTTTAATTCTTCTTCACCTATTTCAGGGCCATTGTTGGCAATTCGAATAGACAAGTGGTCTTCTTTTTGAATTTTGATCTTCATCTTAGGATTATCCACATTTTGAAGTGCTTCTACGCCATTTTTAAGGATATTATGCACACATTGTCCAATTAATATGGGGTCAAAATTGTGTGATACTACTGAGTTATTCACATTCTTCACTTCAATGTGAATATCTTTTTGTTTTAGTCGCTCAGCTACCTTTTCAACCTGCTGATTGATGAACATTTCCACATCCACTTCTTCTTTTTTAGGCTGTGGCAACTTGGTAATCGATCGATACGTGTTGGTAAAGTGCATCAACTGTTCTGCTTGTTGATGAATCACCTTTAAACTCTTCGCATTGGTATCGAGCATTTTTTGTGTTACCTGCTCCAATTGCACAGAATGGCCATTTTCATCTTCAAATGACATCAATAAACCATCAGAAAGTGAGATAATTGGCGTCATTCCATTCATAATTTCATGGGTTAGCACACGAATCAACTTGTTGTAAGAGGCATATTCTTTATCGTCCAACTCTGTGGATAAGTCTTGTAAAGTAAGCAATGTAATTTGTTGATCTTCCTTCTGAAGCTTTTTCACCTTAAGTACTTTATTCGATTGGGGAAGTTGATAAGAATTTTCCAATTCCGCCTTTTCTAAGACTTTTTGATCAATCGCCGTCTTTGATAATAACTGATTCACATGTGTGAGTGTTGATAACTTCACTTTTTCTTTAAAAGCCGAGTTGATATGAAGGATATGTCCCTTCTCGTCGAAAGTACAAATGCCCACTTCCAACTGTTCAATCAACCAAAACAAGTAATTCTCCTGCTTCAAACTTTCCTTCTTGATACGTGCAAAAGAGGTATACAGCTTTTCTAAACGATGTTGATAATGTGCATTGAATAGTTTAAAGTTCTTCGAATGTAGAAAACCTAAATCCTCATTGCCAATAGCTTCTACCATCAACAGTCCTTTATCAATGATCTTTTTGATTGTGGTTAGTTGATAAGTCAGTAAAAGCCCTGCCAAAATTCCGAAAGTTATCAACAAGTTGATGGAACTTTGATAATGCATCATCAGTCCTCCCAAGATAATTAAGAGAATTCCGCTTATGCCAAGAAGGATATATCCAGATGTTTTCATTAAAATCAATATTTATCCAAATACCTGATCTCATTCTTAAATTCTACTAATCTTTCAATCAATTGTAATTTTTCATTTTTTGACCACTCATCCCTAAAAAGAACTTCATTTATTTTTTTATTAACAATCAAACAAATTCCTTTAAACATACCATGAAAAGAATCTGTAGATATTGCATTTGAAATACCATAAGATAAAGATTCAACAAGAGTTGATTTGTAAAATTCTAAATGATCCAAACTATAATCACTCCAAAACCCTTCTCTAAATTTTTGATTATGTTCTATATGTTCCTTATCTGTAGGCATATCTCCAAAAACAAAAAAATTATTTAATTCTACACCTTCTTGAGATCTAACTTTTTTTAAATAGTCAACAGAATTACATGAGAATAATATTACTGAACATTCATCAAATTGAAGTGCTCCATTCTGAACATCTATTAATTTTACTTTTTCACCTCTACCATTAATATTTAATAATTCATTAGTATTTCCATGTCCTAGAAAGAAAACTAAATCAGTATCATCTGGAATTGACCTTAATAATTCATTTTCTTTTGGTTTGAAAATAGTAAGATTAGTTAATGATGAAATAAGTTTATCAAAGACAGGTGTTAAAAAGTCAACAGAAGGATCTTGTGGATAAACAACATATATACTATTATAACTCTTCATCTATGTTTGCATAATGTGATAAAGTCATATCAAATAATTCATCTAAAATTGAAGAAACTTCTTGATCTCCTTCATCAATTTTATCTGCTAACTCTTCAAAAGTTAATGATCTATACTTTGGAGAAAACTGATGTATAGTGATATTTCCTTTCTCATGACTTCTCAGTTTTTGAGGTAGAATTTCATCAATATTATCTTTCTTTAAAATATTTATTGCTTCACCCTTAAATTCCTTATCTAAAAACTGTTCTATTTTCAAACCAAGTAACTTCACTAGTTCTGTTACTTTTGAGGAATCTGAACCTACCTCAAAAATATCTCTTACAATTTTATCTCTTCGACCTGAGATTAAGAAAAAGGTACTTTTCTTAAACTTTTTAATTTTTCTAAGCTCAGAAATTACATTTAGCCCTGAAAAAGAAGTATCGCCATAATATTGATCTACAACTACTAAGTTTGGTTTTAGAGATCTGGTTTTATGTTGGATCTTATCAATTAAAATAGATAAATCAGGGTCTCTCGATTTATTCCAAAATTCTCTATCAATTGGATTTATGTAAATATTTGTAAGATTAATTGAATCTTTTTCTAGCTTACTCTTTATGTTATCAAGAACCTTTTCTTGATCCTTTCCATCATCGATTAGTAATAGTACTTTTTCCATTAGCTAAATTCTAATTTAAATGTTGCTCCTTTTAATAAAATACCATTACCTACAAACGATACTTTACCATACATCTCTTCAATTTTTTTCTTTACTGAATACAAACCTATCCCTGATCCTTCTACATCTGATTTAACTCCTAATTCAAATATTGATTTTGGATTTACGAATCTATTAATATCCAAACCATCGCCACTATCATGAAATAACACAATCAAGTTTGAGCTTTCTTCTTTAAATTCAATAAGAATTTCTTTAGCATTTGCTTTATGAGAGTTTGAAATAAGATTATCTAGTATTATTGATAAATCTAAAAGACTTAACCTTGTCACAAACGAAACATCTCCAACATATTTAATCTCGATTTTATCTTTATAAACATAGCTATAGTTATCAATGTATTCCTTTATGTATTGTACAACATCTGCCTTTTGTACTTCTTCATCTGCTTTAAAGTTAGATTTAGTTATTAGCTTCGTTAGCTTCATTACTCTATTTGTAATTAATTTTATATTACTAATATCTCCATAAAGCTCTTGTTCATTTTTCTTTTTAAAAGAAGATAGAATTGATTCAAGATTCTCGTCTATCCCTATAATTGATAACTTAATAGTATGAATTAATTCTTCTGCATCACTACTCAAAGTTTTACGAGTTGCACTTAAATAAGTATTCTTATCTTTTTCAAGTGCTAAAATTTGCTCTGTCTTTTCTTTAGCAATTATCGCTTCTTCACTCTTTTTTTCTTCTACTTTTACTTTTTCTAAGGCTTTTTCCTTTTCAAGTTCTGCTTTTAATCTTTTATTTTCTTCTTCTAATCTTCTGTTTTGTTCTTTTTCTGCTTTTTGTTCTGCTTGTTCTTTTTCCTTTTCTACTTTAATTCTTTTCTTCCTTTCTTTTTCTTCTCCCTTTTCAGCTTTCTCTTTCTCTTTTTTTAGTTCTTGAAACTGTTCTTCAGTACTTAGTATTTTTTGTTGTAAGTCTGTATCACCTGTCGATTCTGCAATTTTTAATAAATCTGGAATAAAACGTGATTGATAATCATCTAGCTTGTCTTTTACATCTTTAATAAAATCCTTATTATAATCTACTATAGTTACTTTTTTATTAGTAGCTAAGCTCTTAATGATTTTAATAAAATCTATTTGACTACCAATATTTGAAGTGGCATTTTCAAGCTGATCAGAAAATTTATCTTGATCAATCAAATCATCTCGATATTTTTGAGCAACTTCTTTTGCTTCCTCATTATTTCCAAAATAATTATTTTTCTTAAAGCCTTCTCCCCATAGTACTCCTGCAACATACCTTTCTAACCTTTTTAAAGCTATTTTTTCAAAAGCCTCTTTCATTTGGTAATATCCAAGTGTCTCTACCAAACCTCCATCTCTACTAGATACTTCTTTAAATTCATCATAATTCTCGGAGATAATATCAACTCGACCAAATACATCTCTAGTTCCTAAAAAACGATTGTATCCTTGCTGTTTTCTTTGATCTAAACCCCAGCTATCATCACCAAGATCACCATAAGGTTGTACCCTAAAACCGTTTTTAAATAAAAATACAGAACCAAAATTAACTAGTTCTACCCCCATAGCTTTAGTAAAACTAGTTTTCGCACTCTGATTAAGAAAGAATAAATCTATCCGAGCATTATCTAAAAGAGAGAATTTATTTTCCTCTCGTAAATGATAAATTAAAGTTCCTCTATCTGTTATTTTAGTTTCGATCAAACTCTCAGTAAAGACTACTTCAATTTGAGTTGTTCTTAAATTCAGAATCTCAAGAATTGAATTTTTAACGGATCCGTTGACCCTTTCTCTCTCAAGTTTAACATATTCTCCAAGAAGGTCCTTTTCAAAATCCTCATGTTTATATCTTTCAGAGATAATATTAATTTCAAAATCCTCCGTTTCAGAAAATGGATTTATTAATTTCTCAAGTGACTTCTTTAATTTAGTAATTACATCTTTATCCCATTGAGACCTTAAATAAGATATTACTAAAATAGTTCCGCTTGAGCTGTTAGCAGGGAATTGATATTCAGTTTCTGGATCTTGATAATAGTCTACTTTAATACTTTCAAATTCAGCTTCTTGATCTTTCTCAAATTTTGTCCAATCAATATCTATTTTTTCAAGATGATTAGATTTTTCACCTTTGGTAATAATAGATAGATTTTTACCTAAACGGTCACTCGAAAATCGGCCAACTCCTTTTGCTCCTGCGTAATGTCTTCTTTTTTGTATTATATCTCTGTATGATGAATTCTTAACTTCATCATCATTATCGTCCTTCTTTTTTTTCTTCTCTGAATAGGCTAAAAACAACCATTTATCCTTTAACTCTTCAAATGACATCCCTTTGCCATTATCAGCTATTATGATTTCATTTTCATTGAAAGTGATATCAACGTTTTTAGCATAAGCATCATAGGAGTTTTTAACTAACTCAAAAATTGCAATAAAATCATCTGTGATTAGATCTTTACCTAAAATATCTTTTAGACTTGAACTAATTTTGAATTCTAATTCTTCAGCCATCTGTTAGTATTTGATTTATAATAATTCCCGCTTGTTCACCAAAAAGAGGGGGAATTGCATTTCCTATTTGTGAATATCGAGGCACTTCTTTTGTTCTTAATTTTCCTCCTGTTGTATACTTCCCTTTAAATTGATAAGAATCGGGAAAAGATTGAATTCTTGCATATTCTCTTACCGTCATGATCCTTGGTTCACAATAATGAATATAGTCATCAGGAAGCGTAGTAATAGTTGGTGTTGGTTGATCTGCTTTTAAAATTTTAGTGCTACTTTTTTTCAAGTTGAAGCGTTCTCTATATTGAGCAGATGTCAATTGTTCAGCCAAAGCAACCTTAAACCTATTCTCTACAGTCTTAGTATGGTTAGCAAATCTGTGACTATTTACACTATCACTAACACTTATTCCCTTTCTAAGATATTTCTGATAAGAGGTTTCTTTTTGATTATATACACCTGCTTTAAAATTTGGAGTATCAGCATCTACTGTACCGTTAGACTTCAATAAATCTGATATCGCACTTTCCAAGGTTGGATTTAGTTCTAACCCTTTATTGATAAGAAACTTATTTCTATTTTTCTTAATTCTCTCAAAAAATGTCTGACTTGATAAATGATCATTTTCTTGAATATAATCATTTAAAATTCCTACTAATATATACCTTGTTCTTTTTTGAGGAACTCCATACTCAGAGAAATCAATAAGTTTCCCATCAACAGTATATCCTAAATTTTGTAGCTTATCTACTACAAGTTTTGAGTAAGCAACACCTCTTTTATCATTCTTCTTGAAACCTTTCGTAAAACCTCTTACATTCTCAAAAAAAATTATTTTTGGACGTACTAAATCGATAAAATCAATATATGAATTGACGAGATTATTTCTTGCATCTTTTTCAACCCTTCTACCTGCCATTGAAAAACCTTGACATGGTGGACCACCTGCTACTAAATCAACTTTTCCTCTTAAATCAATAAGATTATTTGTATAAGTCGAAATAATATCATTAATATCATGATTTTGTATTGGTAGCCATTTTGGCCAATTAAAATGCTTTATTTTTGAAATTAAGTTATGATGAAGTGTACTAAATGCATCAATACTCTTTTCTACCGCAAACAAACCTTTCCAACCAGCATTATGTAATCCTAAAGACAGGCCACCACAACCAGCAAATAAATCTATATATGTATTTTGTTTATTCATATTTTTAAAATGATAAGCAATTGTTACTTATCGCTTTACAAAAATATTAGTGAAATATCAAATAACCATATTAAAGTTATTCTATTATCAGTAAATAATGAATTATTTGTATAAATATTAATCCAACCCCAATTTCTTCATTTTATTATAAAGTGTTTGTCTAGTAATTCCCAATTCCTCTGCCGCTGCACTCACATTCTTTGGATGTTTTTGCATGGCTTTCTTAATCAATACCTCTTCCATTTTAATCATATTGAGAGTTTGTACAGAAGTATTTTCTGAAGCGGTAGTCATAAGAAGATCATCGGAAATTGTATCGGAATCGGAAAGAATTACGGCTCTTTCGATGGTGTGCTGAAGTTCCCTCACGTTTCCGGGCCAATGATAAGCTTTTAGTTTATCCACTGCTTTTTGAGAAAATGAAAGTTTTCCTTTTTCGTATTTCTTCGCCAAAATATTTTTGAAATGATTGGCCAACACAATTACATCATCGTCTCTTTCTCTCAATGGAGGAACTTCAATCTGAATGGTGTTGATTCTATACAACAAATCCTGACGAAATTCTTCGTCTTCGACCATTTTAAAAAGATTCTTATTGGTCGCCGATATCAAACGGATATCCACAGGGATCACTTTATTTCCACCTACCTTTGTGATCTGACGGTTTTGTAAAGCAGCCAATAATTTCGCTTGTAAAGAGAAAGATAAGTTTCCAATCTCATCCAAAAACAAGCTCCCTTTATTCGCTAACTCAAATTTTCCTATTCTATCCTGATGTGCATCGGTAAATGCACCTTTCACATGACCAAATAATTCACTTTCAAAAAGCGTTTCAGAAACAGCCCCCATATCCACTTCTACTAAGTTTTCTTTTTGTCTCTTGGATAAGTGATGCACCGCTTTAGCCACCAATTCCTTTCCGGTTCCGTTTTCTCCCGTAATCAGAATATTGGTATCTGTTTTAGCGACTTTTTCAATCAGCGACATCATGTTCTTGATACTTTGAGATTCCCCAATGATATCTGGAAATACTTCTGCCGACTTCAATGCTTCTGCTTTTTCTTTCAGCTGCTTCACTTCATTTTTAGAAATACTCAGCTGAAGTGCCGATTTTAAAGTGGCCAACAACTTTCTATTGTCCCATGGTTTTAGAATAAAGTCAGTCGCCCCAAGTTTTAAAGCATCCACCGCTAATTCCACATGACCATAAGCCGTCATCATCACTACGGATATTTGCGGATACGTTTCTTTGATTTTTTTCAGCCAACGGATACCTTCTCTTCCGGTGTTTAGTCCAGGAGAAAAGTTCATATCCAAAAGCACTATATGATAAGTTTCCGTGGCCAACGTTCCCATTATTTTTAAAGGATCAGCCAGGCAAGTGATGTTATCAAAATGTGGTTCCAGAATTATTTCTAAAGTCGAATGAACCGCTAAGTTGTCGTCTATGATTAAAATATTGCTCATTTAGTTGTTGATTAGTTTTCTCATGCTGATGATCAGAATCGGTGGAAATTTAGTAAATGGACCACCTGCTTCTTTTTCAAAAGTAGGTTCGATGCAGGCATCCACTACCAATCCATTTTTTGCTCCTAAGTTGATGTAATAACTTATCGGGCGATGAAAGTAAAACTGATCTTCTTTTTGTTCTGAGACCGCCTTACCTTTTGATGTACTCGCATCAATATATCCTTTCATCAAGATATTTTCTTCATTTGTCACCTCCATAAACTCAGAATTGAAACAAGGGTGCTGAATAGAAAAAACAAAATGCCCATCGTCTTTCATCAAATAATTGATTTTGGAAAAGAAGGTCTCCACTTCTGGAACATCCATAAAGACCATGTTCGACACAATTCCATGGTATTTTTTATCTGTCAGCTGAATCAAATCAGCTTCAAAAGTCATGTCTAATACATGGTAATCGATATTATCGCTTGAATACTTTTTAGATAACTCAATATTCGTTTCTGAGAAGTCGAATGCTGTTACTTTCACTCCTTTATTGGCCATTCTTCTAGAGAAAATGCCATTTCCACAACCTGCATCCAATAGAAACTGACCTTCCTTTAAGTTCAAAAGTCGTTCTGTTTCCGGAGCGATGAGTTGTAAGTGCCAATCGTTCCCAAACTCACCCATGGCTTTATTCCATTCGCCTGCATTGGTGTTCCAGATCTCTTTATTTTCTTGATTTACGTTTTTCATGGATTCATTTAGGTTGGTGGATAATTCAAATTAAAGGAGTTGATGTAAAATCTAAAGCATCAGTGTAAAAAATTTTTACACCTTACTGTGAAAAACTTTTACATAACACCATCAATAAAATCACATAACTATCTGATAATTAATAAAATAATCAAATTAGATTGATTTTGTAGTCTTTCATCATCAAATACTTGAATAAATTAAATGATAATGAAAAAGATATTTCTAATCTTACTATTAGGTGTAATAGTAAAACTACAAGCACAGACCACTTCAACACATTCCAAAGAGATTGATGCTTATGTTCAGTTCTTAGAAACACAAAATACATCTGCGAAAGACTACATCCTTCAACTTTTCGATAATAAAGATATGGTGCTTTTGTGTGAACGACTTCATCCTGAATTGACTCAATACGATATGATTTTGGAAGTATTGAAAGACAAAAAATTTTCTGATAAAATTGGACAGGTCTTTATTGAAACAAGTGGAAGAGATCAGGAGGGGAACATCAAAAAGTATTTGAATGAAGAGTTATCTGACCAAGAGGCAGAGGACTTGTTGATGAACATTTGCCGAAACAACAGTTTGCACCCCGTTTGGGATTATTACTGTTTCTATTACTTTTTAAAGGAAGTCAGAAGCATCAATCAATCTTTACCTGATGATCAGAAGATTCAAATTTATCCATCAGATTTATCTGTGAAGTGGGCAGAATTGGATAAAGAGAGTTATGCAAGTGAGGTAAAATCGAAGTTTCCGAACCGTGATGAAATCATGGCCAACTATATCATCGAGAAATTTGATGCGATTAAAGAAGGGACGTCAAAAAGAAAAAAGACATTGGTGATCATGAATTATAGACATGCTTTTTCACATCAATTTATGTATCCAAATAATGAAAAGCCTAATAATGTTGGACGCTTTTTGATGGATCATTATGGCAATAAAATGGCCAATGTTTTTATTAATTCTTTTTGTATAGAAGATAGTAGTTCAGATACGGCTTTGAATTTAAGTAATATCCATGACGGTAAATGGGATGCAGCATTTAAAGCGTTAGGAAAAGATAATATTGGTTTTAGCTTTGAAAATACTCCTTTTGGTAAAGATCATTTCGATTATTGGAAATTCACTCCACACGACTTTAATTATGCCGATGTTTTTGATGGAATGGTTTATTATCATCCTACTTCTGAACAGAAAATTATTTTTGGAGTTCCTCATTTGGTGGACGATGTATTCTTCAAAGAAGTAAAAAGGAGAGATTTAATAGTAAATAAACCACGCACAGATAAAGAAATATGGGAAATAAACACTCCAACAAACCGATTAGATATGTTTTATTCAGATAGTCTACAAATGAATATTAATCAGTGGTTAAAATAGGGTACAAAAATACCCCATCGTTAATGATGGGGTATACTTAATTTGACACTTTTGTATATTATTCTTAGTTATAATTAAATCTCACTCTAGAAGAAGCATCCTTTTTAAAATCTGTTACTCCAGGTTGGCCAATGTAGACTTTAGCAGTATCACTTGCTGTTCCTATCACTTCTTTTACACTACCGTAACTCTTAAAGCTAGAATTATTGATATCTAATTTAAGATGATCCAATGGCGTATTTGTGTAAAATTTTGAATTGTTTTTTACTGATATATTCAAGTTTTCTAAAGAATAATCTTCCGTTGAGAAAATATTCATACTCGACTGATCCAATTTGATATTTAATGATGCAATTGATGAATTATGAATATCTAAATGGGCTTCTTTAAGATCAAAATCCATAGTCTTGGAAGGAAATTTCATTTCTACATATCGAACTTTTGATGCTATCTCTTTAGGTAATGGAGATAAAATCAAGGTATCTCCTTGAGTGGTAAAAGGCAGATTAATTTTCTCTTCCCCTTTTTCCATACCAACGACAAACTCAAACTTTTCACCTGCTTTTACATTCAGTTTATAATTTGTTTTGCTCATTAAAACATAACCATAAGATGGACCACTGATCGTAAAATTATTATTGTTGGGTTCTGGTTTCCCTCTAGCCACTGAAACTATAGCACCTGAAATAATAAATAGTGTAAAACTACTAAATAGGGAGATTAAAAATATATTACTTTTCTTCATGATATAAGTCTTTTAGATAATTTTGAAGTTCATCGAAAGTGATGCCCAACTTGAGGGCTTGATCTACTGTTTCGGGAAGAACTTCATTGAGAAATTCGGCTTGCTTATTTTTTACAATGGTTGCTTTGGCACCTTGGCTTACAAAGTATCCTTTTCCCCTTTGGGTATAAATAATTCCTTCTTGTTGTAAAACCGCATACGCCTTTATTGTTGTATTGGGATTTACCCCAACAATACCTGCTAACTCACGTGTGGATGGAATTTTACCTTCCTCCGCGTATTCTCCTTCCATTATTTTATCTTTTACATCATCACCGATTTGGGTGAAAATGCTTTTTGTATTTTTAAATTCCATCCTACAACTCTTTTTCCGTCAACTTCAAATAGCTACTGTAAATCAATCCCACATTGGCAACAATTAGATAGAATATCATAAACTTGATTGCCGCTTCTGGAGATGAAAAGAAGAACATCGGGTGATCGTTTGTTACAAATTCACCAACTCCCATTTTTTCAAAAATGAGATACACCAAAAACCCATTAAAACTCATAAATGCAGCCACAAATAATACTGTTTTAATCAAAGGCCATTTTGTAAAAACTGAATTTCCTGTGAATATCAAATTCATTGTACTTAAAGGCATTAAGACAATCATTACTGTTAATAATTTTTTGAGGTGAATTTCTTTTTCTACACCCTGAAAAATTTCATTGTATAAACTTGATATCCAATCCAATCCTATGTATCCAATTTCAGGGTTAATCAATTTATGTATTTCACCTTCCACCATATAGGCAAACAAGATCAATACAGGTAAAATGACAATTCCCACAATTACTGTTGATAAGTATTCGAAAAAGAATTTCTCAAATTGAGAAACTGGAAAAGTAAGAAATGTGATCAGTTTCTTTTGTGATCGAAAGGCTTTGAAAGCTCTATTCACAACAACGATTCCTAATAAAACATAAGCAAACACAAAAAGAGCTGTAATATCACCTGCCGTAATGGGTTGGTCGTTGGCAGCACGTATTATGTATAACCCAATAATCATTACTGAGATAATGGCGGTGATACCGTAATACAATAGCTGTTTATTATAAGTGAATTCTAAAGAAATATATTTTCCGAAACGCTGGGGGTTAAATAGATTATTCATATTAGATAAATTTTTTATAGTCGTTGATTAAAGCATTAAAGAAAAGTTCTAGATCTACCTGAGTATCTTCCTGATCTTGTTTTGGAGCGATCGTTTTATAACCTCCCAACACCTGTTCGGCATATAACGTATCTGCCACTTTAATCTGAGGCACTTTTAGGAAATCGTATTTTTGAGTCAAATCAAAAATAGACTCGTTGTAAATCACCCCTCCTTTATCTAATACTATCAGATGATCGATAATGGTATCGATATCTTTTACCTGATGCGTTGAAATCATGATCAATTGGTCTTCTTCGAAATGACCGGCCATGATTTTTCTGAAAATTGCTTTCGATGGAATATCCAATCCATTGGTTGGTTCATCCATTAGAATCAACTCTGCTTTTGTCGCCAAAGAAAAAGCGATAATAACTTTCTTTTTTTGTCCATAAGACAAATTATTCAGATTGAGCTCTGCATTCAATTCGAACTTACCCAATAATTCACCCATTAATCCTTTATCGAATCTAGGGTAAAATACAGAGGTACTTTCCACATAACTTTTGATAGAGATGGGTGGAAGTTCGAATTCTTCTGGAACCAAAAAGAGTTTGGAAAGGAAAGAAGGTCGTCTTTTAAAAGGAGTTTCTTCCAAGACATTAATACTTCCATCATTGGGTTTTAATAAACCACTTAGAAGTTTAAATAAGGTACTTTTACCAGCACCATTCTTTCCAAGAAGACCAACAATTTTACCTGTTTCAAGCTCTAGGTTTAGTTGGTCGATGATAGTCGCTTTCTTAGAGTAACTAAATTGAAGATTATTAATTGACACCATAATATGTATAGTTGTTTTTAAGCGCACTAGCTATATAGTGCACTGTAAAAGTGGTGTAAATAAATTAATATTCCAAATACATTCTCAATTTTTTATCTGACTCACTTTAAGGAGAGTAGTCAAATACGATTTAATTTTTTGGATCATCATCAAATAATAAGGGTGGGTGATAAGCGTAAAATATTTAGACATGTTAGTGTATAATTTTTTTACACATTACAATTCACACCAAAACATAATCAACTACATATCAATCAGTTAATTAGAATAGACCATTTTTTCGATGTCTATAGGCATCACATCAAGAATTAAAATGAAGAAGTGGACTTACATAGTATTATTTATTTCGATATCATCGACTGTTTTAGCACAAGACAATTGGCAACTCAATGACTGTATCAACTATGCTTTAGATCATAACCTTAATATTATTCAGAGTACTTTGGAGGTAAAGAATAGCGACATCAATGTGAAAGAGGCAAAGTGGAAATATGCACCTAGCTTTAGTGGGAACATCAATGGAAACTTTAATGCAGGACGTTCTATTGACCCGAATACCAACGGATATATCAACAACCAGTTCTACAATAATTTTGGAAACTTGAACATGAACTTCACCGTATTTCAGGGTTTCAAATTGAAAAACGAAATGCAGTTTCAGAAGTATCAACAACAGGCTGCTCAATACAATTTGCAGAATGCGCAAGAGCAATTGGTCTTCGAGATTATGCAGGCTTATTACGATGTAGAGTACTTTTTTGAATTATGGAAGATTGCTCAAGATCAAATCGAATTATCAGAAAAGATTGTGGATAGAGCGACTACTCAGAAAGAAGTTGGGCTAAAAGCTGAAGCTGATGTTGCCGAAATGAATGCTCAGTTAGAGAAAGAAAGGTTGTTGTCCATTCAAGCTTTCAACAACATGATGGATGCAAAAGCAAATCTTATCAACAAAATGAATTTTGAGGAGAGTATGGAAGCTTTACATCTGACGTTTACTAACACTGCTCACAAAGTTCGTGATTTTGGAAGTGCGGAGGATTTATTTTCAAGTTTTCAGCTGACTTCTTCACAAATCCAATCCCAATATTTGATTTTGAAGAGTAGTGAGAAGCAATTGTTGGCAACTAAAGCAAATTATGTCCCTCAAATTACGATGAGTGCATCATTAAACACAGGTTATTCACAAACTAACCGAGATCCTGAGAATAACATCATTCCTTATAGCGATCAGTTGAGTAATAATCTAAATCAGACAATAGGGTTTAGTATGTTCATTCCCATTTTTCAACAAAATACGGTACGACTTAATGTACAGCGTGCAAAGCTGAATCGTCTACAGGCCGACAATCAATTGCAAAAAATTAGAACGGAAACGAAACGGATTGTCGGAAACGATTTAAGAGAATGGAAAGCTTTAAAAGCGGAAATCACACAAGGAGAAAAAGTGAAAAATTCTACTATTGTGGCCTACGATGTGGCACTACAAAAATATGAGGAGGGACTCATCGATATCATCAATTTATTAACGGTAAAACAAAAGCTAGGACAAGCTGAATTGGATCTTTTACTCGCTCGTTTGAAGTGTCAGACCAAAGAGAGATTACTGATGTTTTATCAAGGAGACAAATTCTGGCTTTAATAAAAAAACTATGGATACTGTAATTCAAGAAAAGAAAAAGATAAAAGGAAAACACATTCAACTCCTCGGTGTAGTCGCTATTGTTATTGCCGGAATCAGTTATTTGATGTTATCTGTGGGTGGTTCTTCCAAAATTATTATTGATAAAAATAAGCTTCAGATTTCGGAAGTGAAGCAGGAGAAGTTTCATGATTACATCAACTCTAAAGGAAAAGTTCAGCCCAAACAAACCATCTATTTAGATGCGGTTGAAGGTGGTAGAGTGAAAAAAATTGTTGCAGAAGAAGGCAGCAAAGTGATGAAAGGTGAGGTGATAATTGAACTTGAAAATAACGAGCTGTATCAACAAATTTTAAACAGTGAAGTAGCCCTGGCAGAGAAAGAAAATTACTTGAGAAACACACGTATCTCTTTTAGAAATGATATGATTCAGTCCAAGAAAAATATGCTGGATAGCGATTATCAATTAAAAAGGGCGAAGAGAAATTATGAGCAACAACACCGTTTATTAATCAAAGGTTTGGTGCCTGAGGAGGACTTTATTAAGGCCAAAGAAGATTATGAATATCAGGAAAGTATGTTGGAGATCAATTGGCTGAAATTAAAGAACGACTCTTTGTTACAAGTCACTACGATGCAGACCCTGGAAGAGGATCTGATTAAGATGAGAGAAACGCTAAAATTAGTAAGATCTCGACTAGATCATTTAAAAGTAAAAGCAACTACCAATGCGCATTTAGGTACTTTAAATGCAGAGATTGGTCAGTCGATACAACAAGGTCAACATTTAGGTATTCTATATGATCTTTCTGATGCTAAAATTATTGCTGATATCGATGAACGTTACATTAGTAAAGTGAAAAAAGGGTTAAAAGCAGTTTTTCAGTACCAAAATCAAAATTATTCTTTGATAATTGACCGAGTTTATCCGGAGGTAAAGGATGCTGTGTTTAAAGTGGAACTGCAATTCGAAAACGAAAAACCAAAAGCGCTAAGAACAGGACAAACCACTTATGTAAAAATCAATTTGGACGATCCGATTGATGCCCTCACCATTAAAAAAGGAAATTTCTATAGTGAGACCGCTGGCCGATGGGTATATGTGGTATCAGAAGATGGTACTTATGCCGAAAAAAGAGAAATCCGAATTGGTGCTCAAAATGCTTCTAAATATCAGATTACAAAAGGTTTAAAAGCAGGAGAGAAGGTAATTATTTCGAAATATGAACAATTAGGAGGCTACGACAAGGTAGTCTTTGAATAAAAAAATTAAATTATAATATAATTAGCTATTATGATCAAGTTAGAAGAAATCAACAAGTACTTCCAGACAGAAGAAGTACAAACACAAGCATTAAAGAACGTCAATTTACATGTAAAAGAAGGGGAGTTTATTGCCATAATGGGACCTTCGGGCTGTGGTAAATCTACTTTACTTAACGTGATTGGTCTTTTGGAAAGTCCTTCTTCGGGTAGTTATCAATTGGATGGTAAGGAAGTGGCAGATTACAAAGAATCTCAGCGTACCAACCTTAGAAAGGGGAATATCGGGTTCGTTTTTCAAAACTTCCATTTGATCAATCAATTAACCGTTTCAGAAAATGTGATGCTGCCTTTGGCTTATCTTGATTTAAGTAAATCTGATAGAAAAAAGAAGGTGGAAGATGTCTTGGATCGTTTAAAAATTAGTCATAGAAGAAATCATTATCCACAACAATTATCAGGTGGTCAGCAACAAAGAGTGGGTATTTGCAGAGCGGTAGTTGCCCAACCTAAACTGATATTGGCCGATGAACCTACAGGTAACTTGGACTCAAAAAATGGTCAGGAAGTAATGGAATTGTTGACCGAACTGAACCGTCAGGGTGCAACAATTGTGATGGTGACCCACTCACAGAGAGATGCCAATTATGCACATCGTGTAATTTCTCTTTTGGATGGAGAAATAGTAACTGAAGTAGAAAACGAAATTGATTTATTCTAACCGCTCTTCCGATCATGTACAAACTATATCTTTCGCTAGCGATCAGAAATCTGATCAAAAATTATCAAAATACAATTATCAATTTATTGGGATTGAGTTTGGGGTTGGGTAGTGCATTATTCATCTTCCTTTTCTTCCACTTAGAAACCAATTTTGATAACTTCTATAAGGACAATATTTATAGAATTACGCACAAAAGGGTGTTTTATGATAACACCGCCTATTCAGCACAAGCCTATTATCCTGAAGGAGGAACATTTTTAGATAAAATCGAAAACATCAACGAGATGTTCATGATGAGCAATCCGAGTCAGATGCCGATTTATCTTTTGAATGAAAGACATGAAGAAGTGAATACAGCTGTGGGATCTGCTAATTATCTAAAGTTCTTTAATATAGAATTGATTAGAGGAAATGCTGAAAAAGTGCTTCAAACCAAGAAGAGTGCTGTTATTTCAGAGTCGTTTTCTAAGAAGGTTTTTGGAAATGATGATCCTATTGGACAGGAATTAGAATTGTATGGAGATAAACTGACAGTACAAGGAATTATTCCAGATCGACCTGCCAATTCCCACATACAATTTGATGTCTTATTGCCAGAAAAGTGGTTAACTGATACAAATAATGCCTATTTAGGTTGGAATGGAGGTTGGACATTTAATGTCTACATTAAGCTGTTACATGAGGATCAGAAAGCGGAAACGATTGCTGCTATGGATAAAATATTGGACGAAGTATTTGTTCAAGATTATCTAAGTATGGAGACGTCACTTCAACCTATCGAAAACATACACCTTTATAAAGGATTGGAGTACGATATTGGAAATCCAAGAAGTACGGAAAGCATGTTGATAATTATTTCTGGTGGAATGATCATCTTAGCCTTATCACTATTAAACTTTATAGTGTTATACACAGCACAGAAAGATGAAGAAATCCATTCTCTCACTTTAATGAAAATCTATGGTGCACATCATAAAGATTTATGGATATCTACCTGTTTTGAGGTATTCCTGATGGTGAGTTCAGCCATTCTAATATCCTTACTTGCTTTAAATATCGCCCTGCCGTTTCTAAATCAACAATTATTGACTAGAGTCTATTTAAGTAATTACATCTTCTATATTCTTGCGTTTTATGCCCTCATCGGAATTGCACTGACAATGGTCTTGAGTAGTTTATCTTTAAGGGGTATCAAAAAGACCTCTTTATCGAGAAGCTTAAACGGACAAACTAGTATTTTCTACTCAAAAGGATGGAGTGAAAAGATGGTTTTGGTACTTCAGTTTACCACCGTATTTATATTGTCATGTATTGGTATAACGGTGTATCAACAACATCGTCATTTACTCACAAAAGACTTGGGTTTTCAACACGAAAATGTGTTTACACTAGATTTATCCACTCTTGTTTCATTAGATAAATTAGAAAATTTCAAACAGAAAATATTAAAGAAACCTGGAGTAGAAGTCGTCAGTTTCTCCTCTCAAATGATAGGGCTTGGACTTACTAGAAATGGATTCAGAATTAGCGATAATGATAAACTTGAAATAGTACATTCTTTATATGTGAGTAACGACTTTTTGGAGACTTTTGATATTCCTCTTTTAGAGGGAGAAGAACTTCATGAAAATAAGAAAATAAGTGATTACCAACTATTGGTCAATGAGGCGTTTACTAAACTGGAAGGATGGGAAGGACTCGGTACAATTGTCCATAGAAATGGAAGAGATTATGAAGTAGTTGGTATTATTCCTTCCATAAAGTTTAATTCTCTTATGTATCAAAGTGGTCCTTTAGTAATTACTACCGCTGCAAAAATTGATGGCTGGGAATTGGACTTTATCAATGTGAGAACATCATCACCTCATCCTTATCAATTAGCCAATGAATTGAATGAAGAGTTCCAAAATGACTTTCCAGATGCCCGATCATATGTGTATTTCTATAATGATGCTATTGCGGTGAATTATCAATATATCAAAGGGCAACAACAAGCTAGCTTATTCTTTGGAGGTATTGCGTTACTTATTGCTGTTTCAGGATTATGGGGAATTACTCGCTTTTCAGTCCTCAAACGTACAAAGGAAATGAGTATCCGAAGAGTGAATGGGGCATCACGAATGGATGTACTGATGTTGTTCAATAGAACTTATCTGCAATGGATTACATTATCTTTTGTATTGTCTATTCCGGTGGCGTATCACTTTAGTTCGGATTGGATATCGACCTTCCCCGAGAGAATTGATATTGACTTTATCACATGGGGAATATTAGGCATTAGTATTTCTATAATAGCTATTGCAACCATCACTTTAATCTGTTGGAAAGTAGTAAATATTAATCCAGCGAAGGTGTTGAGAGATCTATAATTTTGGATAAAAAAAAGTGTTGTCAACATAAAATCTGACAACACTTTCTAAATAAAGAAGGCTTTACTTACTCTTTTGTATACTCAATTGTAGTTGAAGTAGTAAGTCCTCTCTGATCAGTAACAGTAACTGGAATAGTTCCTTGTCCTGCTGGCAATAATAGTAAAGCCGTTTCACTGATCGTTAAAGTATATTCTGTCGCTCCATAGACTTCTTGATAATTTACTCCTAAGAAATCAAATACTGGAGCTGTTGCTTCGCTTGGTTCCTTGGCTAAATCGATATCCCCGAAGTTTAAAGCCGTTAGATTAATGATGAAACTTTCAATTTTATTATCAGCTTTCGCTTTAATATTCACCGCTCCTGTAATCACTCCATTATCGATTCCTGTAACCGTAATTTCAGGTTTAGGGCCTGCTTCAGTTTCATCATCATTAGAACATGATGTGATAAAACCGATAAATAAAAGTGCAAAGAAGTAGGTTAAAAACTTTTTCATAAAGAATGAATTTATGTCAGATTAGGTGACTGAACTTTTTTGAAGAATGTTTATAAAAAATAAACTTATACATATTCTCATGTATAATCAAATTTCAAGCCTTTATGTAACAGAAAGAATTTAATTATAATAGTTAGACAAATAGACGAAAAGCACTCAGGGATTCTTGGGTGTTTTTTATCTTCCAACATACTTTTCAAACAAACCCTCCAAAATATTTTCTGGATGTTCACACATTCCAGGATGCACCTTACCACATTGTAATAATGTAGAGCGTGTTGCAGTTAACCATCGAAAACGACTTGGAATATCTTGTTCTCCAATCACTCCACCTTTTTTCCCTTCACAAACCAATTCCCATGCTTTGAGGTAATCGTACACCTCGTTCACAGATATTTCTGGTGAGAATGCATTAAAGAGTGTTTCATCAATATGATATTTCATTTGGATGTACTTCCTGTTCTTACAAAACAAGATCACACCCACATTCATAAACTCTTCTCTTTCTACTTTAGGAACAAAGCGAATGACGGCATACTCGTATACATATTTATCCTCTTGCATCTATCGCTTCTTTAGTTAACTCCTCAATATTTTTAATCCTGACATTCAGAAATTCTTTATACACTTCTCTTCTTTGATCGGGTGTAGTTTCTCCGGTTGGATCAATTAACCAATCATCAGGCAGCAAATTTACAATACCTTCAATGATTTCTGGTGTTAATTTTTCTTTTAGGAATGCTTTCGCTTCTTCCAACTTTGTCGCTTTAGCTAACAACACATGATCTTTAATCATCGGGAATTTACGTTTTGCATGTTCTTCCCATCCATCCCAAGAATGATGAAAATACAAGCTTGCCCCATGATCTATCACCCATAATGCTTTATTCCAATTCAATAAATTGGTATTTCTGTGTGTGCGGTCAATGTTGGTAATGATACTATCTAATAACACTACTTTTGATGCAGCCATAGGATCGGCAATACTTACTAAAGGGTCGTAGGTAATTGCTCCACTTAGGTAACTCATCCCTAAGTTTAATCCCTCAGAAAACTTTAATAGATCTTGAATTTCTTCATCTCCTTCCGATTTACTGAATGTATCTACGAGATGAATAAATACCAATTCTGGCATATTCAATTCGAGCTGTCTTGCCATTTCTCCGCCAATAAACTCGGCTATTAATGCTTTTACTCCTTGTCCGGCACCTCTGAATTTTATGACATAATCAAAACCGTCATCACATTCCACAATGGCTGGAAGGGAACCTCCTTCTCTTAGTGGTGTGACGTATCTCGTCATGTTTACCAATCGAATTTCTTTGTTATACATGCATGGGTTGTTTTCTGTGAAGTGATAAAAATAAGATTTTTGAGGAAAGGGTAAAAGAAGAAGAAGGTTATTTCTACTGATAAGATGAATGAACATATCAACAATAGGAATAACCTTCTTCGATTTTATTTTTTGACAATTGATTCAGAATAGATAAACCCATCTGTTCCTACCCATCTCAAATGATAAATACCAGGGCTTAAATGAGCTACCGAAATTTGATTTTTTGAAAATAGCCATCGAATAGGCTGTTTTACACCGTTAGAATCAAACATTTCTACTTCCCTTGTTCCTATATCTAATGTTAGAATATGATTTGAAGGATTTGGATAAATCTTATGTGTACTCGTATTTATTTCATTCCTAGAAGCTATTATTTCTTCTTCTGGGTTATCCACAATTCTTGTTACCGTAGTGTTGGTAACTATTGGATCGTTGAAATCAAAATAAATACTTGCACTATTCAAGATAGAATCACCTACTAGTAGATCTGTATAAGGCTGAATTTCATAATAAATAAAACCATGACTATCCGGCTCGTTGGTCACACTATCAACTAGTAGAATATCATTAAAAGTCATGATCAAAGTATTATCCTCTAGTTCTGAAGTCATGGTATGAGATGTAGATTTCATCATTAACGTAGATAAATCAAGTAATTCGGATAATGTATCTTTTAAGATCACAGTAAAAGCAGTATCTGTTCCTGTATTCTGAAAACGGATTCTATAATCTAAGATCTTTCCTTGTTCTATTTCCGAAATGAAAACTGAATCTACTCCCAGTTTATCGTTTGGATCAAAACTTCCGGTAACGGTATAAGAAATTGTATCGGCATTGTTGGTGTAGTCACTTTCGGTAGTAAATGTATTCATATTAACGATCACCAATTCTTCTGTTCCTAAAGTATTCAGAGCAGTTTTTCCATAAATTCTAAATCTTCCTTGCTGACCGGATTGTAATCGACCTACATTAATATTTAAGAAGTTTCCGTTGACAAATACATTTTCTATAGTGGGATCAATCTCAAATGAATTAGGAATTTGGAATGTAATAATGGAAGACTCCACTACCTCTGTACCCACATTACCGTAATCAATAATGTATTCCATATCAAAACCAGGTCGTGATCTGCTAAATGATGATATGTTAACACTCACATCCTTCATGATTTCGTTGGGCTGTAAGGCAACATCTTGATTTACGATATCAAATGTGTTCCCCAAGTGAACTGTAAAAGTCTGAGGGGTAGCATCAAATAAGTTTGGTGTAATAACAGAAACGGTATAAGTGCCGGTATCGGGTAATGATTTATAATAATTCCCTTCATCATCTGTAAATGTCGAATAATCGCCAGGTTCAAAAACTAACTCTACCCCTTTATACCCAAACTCATCTTCCTCTTTTGTTCCGTTTTTATTGATATCAGAAAATATGTTTCCTTCGATAACAGGATAGTTTTTACATCCTAGAACATTATTTAATCGGTTACAAACATTAGGAGTGAAAGGAACTACTCGACTTTCCCATAAAACGATACCCCATTCTGCTTCAGGGATGACGTTAAAACATGAATTTTCATCTTGAATAATAATGTAGTCATACACCTTATTTTCGTCCAGCATTGGAATACATTCATTCAATGACATAAAATCCAACTTAGAGAAATCTATTCCCAATGTGGTATAATCAATTGGTGTGTGTGTAATACCTACTCCTTCAAGATTTTTTAGTGTTTCACTTCCGATAACCGTTGTGAGTAATGTGTCATTATTAAAGTTCATGAAACCTAAAGAATCAAGACCTGTAACATTGATAGATTCCAAATGTTGACTCTCTGTAATTATTATACTACGTAACTCTTTATTGGCCCTTAAATCCAAAGTTTTTAACAATGACGAGTTAGGGAAATCAATTTCTCTTAATTGAATGGCCGGAGATAAATCCAAAGAATCAATTTTAATCGTGTTGATGTACAGATCTTCTAGACTCACTAACCCCGTTAAATCCAAGGCATCAAAAGTATTGGATGGAGAGTTTAAGTTACCACCAATTCTTATCGATTTAAGTTTAGACAACCCTGCCACTTTCAGGTATTCCATTTGATTGGATGAAATAGAAATGGTTTCTAAGTTTTTCGCCTGTGAAAAATCTGCAGAATCTATTGGTGAATAGACAAACTTTGCGGTTTTTAATGAGTCTAACTGACCAATATTTACCTTTTTAATACCATAAGTATCTAGGACTTTAAGTTTGGGTAGAACACTAACATCGAGGACTCTATTAAAATATCTTCCCCAATACGTTTCGAAAACCAAGGTTTCTAAGTTGATAAACGCTTCTAGACCTGTTAAACTAGAAATCCCTTCTGCTCTCTCAATTGTTAAAGAGGTTACAGCTTCGGCTTCACTTACTTGAATGATACCGTCTCCACTAGTATCCACTCCGTTGCCTTTAATTTTTGAAAACAGTTTGTTATCCTCAAAATAGACATCTTGTGCATGAGAAGTTTGGAATATTAAGATCAGAACGATCCCAATAAACCATTGAATTGATTTAATATTCATTAGTAGCAATAAAAAATAGTTGAGAAAAAATAAGTTTAAATACTGTTGGTTACTTTGTTATAAATAACTGTACGACTTCCTAAGCAAATATTTTTCCATACTGATATTCGATACATAATCATATGAACTCCGTTGTAAAATGATTAAGTTTGATAATGCATATGAAGATCAATTTCAACAATCGGAGCATCATTTTTACAGGGTTAATCGCACTCATTTTTTTAATCTTCCCTTCCAAAACTATTGATACTTTACAAGTAGTTATCAACTTTTTATTGCATACGCTAGATCGACCAATCTTATGGTTAGTAAGTTGTATACTTATGGTATGTGTTGGAATTGCCATATCGTCTTTGGGCAAAATTAAACTAGGAGAAGAGCCTCCAGAATTTTCTACTTTCTCTTGGGTAGCGATGTTGTTTGCCGCCGGCATGGGCAGTGGATTAATATTTTGGGGTGTTGCAGAGCCTGTCTATCATTTAAATGCACCGATCAACACTACGCACGATCCAATGCTCGCTTTATCGATTACTAATTTCCATTGGGGTTTACATGCATGGGGAATTTACGCTTTTTCAGGTCTAACCTTTGCTTGGTTTGCCTACAAAAAAGGGAGAGAAATGGATGTAGTCAGTAGCTTAACAAAGAAAAATAATGATGCTTTTAAGATCTTAAATTTCTTGGGAGTGATCAGTATAATTTTTGGAGTGGCAGGCACTCTTGCTAACAGTATTGCTTTAATTCAAAGTGGTATTGAACATTATTTCTCATCAAGTATAACCACTGGACTTACATTTAGAATTGTATTGCTTTCTTTACTTACATTGATCTTTACGGTATCATCAATTACTGGTTTGAAAAAAGGAGTGAAGCTATTGAGTGATTTTAATGTAATATTGGCCGTACTTCTTTTAGGTATCATCTTTTTGATGAACAATCAACTTCAAACAATTCAGCTTTTCCTTTCATCCATCCTATCTTATCTACAAGAACTTCCTTCACTATCATTTTTTATTGATGAACCGAATAGACCATGGTCACAATCGTGGAGTATTATCTATTTTTTATGGTGGATTGCTTGGGCTCCTTTTACAGGATTATTTATCGCTCGAATATCAAAAGGTCGTTCGATTAGAGAATTTATCTTAAGTATTTTGATCTATCCCACTTTAGTGAGTGTACTTTGGTTTGCTGTTTTTGGTGGAAATGCAATGCATAGTCATCAAATAGAGGCCATACAAAGTGCTGTAAACGAAAATTATACATTCGGTCTTTTCACTTATCTCGAACTATTTGATATCGCCCCATTATTAGGTGGCATATGCATATTATTATTAATCACTTTTGTGATCACTAGTGCCGATTCAGCAATTTATGTCACCAGCATGTTGACCAATAACACTTCTAGAATCAATAAAATGACATGGGCGTTGTTACTTTATTCCATTACTATTGGCTTACTCTATCAAAACAATGTAGACCTAAATAAAGTGATTGCCATTTTTGGAGCATTTCCCTTTACACTCATCCTAATCCTACAAGGAATTAGTTTAATGAAGTCTATTATCAGAAATAAGTAAAGTGTAATACTATAAACAGTAGTAAGAAATATTAACGGTAGAATAAATACAGTTTTTCAAAAAATAGTGAACTTCGAAAAAATTTTGAAGAATAAAATAAACCTGAAAACTTATTTATTATTCCTGTAATACTGATAAATTTCAACTACCTAATCAATCATGAAAAAATTAATAATCCTCACATTAATTATTCATTTTAGTTCTATTGTTTATGGTCAAGCCGATCATCAACTTGATGCATTGTATAATGTAAAATTCAATCATCAGATAGAATTTGAAGGTCAAACTTTTACACTAAATGGAAGTGGAAAACATGAAAAAAAGATTTTCAAAATTTTTGGTTGTGGATTGTACCTCAAAAATCCTTCAAAAGAAAATTTAGACATCATCTATTCTACAGATACCAGAATTATTGATTTTGTGATTTCTTCAGCTCAGTTCCAATCAAAGAATACAATCAATGAACTGAATGAATTGCATGAGAAAAATAAAGATCTTCTCAAAACCGGTGAATTTGATGAACTATTTAAGAACATAGAGGACAACGAAATATTTTTCCCAAAACGTTTTACAGAAACAAAACCTTTCTTCGAAGACGCATTTAATATTGCTAATAGAGGGTACGAAGAAAGTTACAATAACTATATCGACGATTTTATCGCTTTATTCGAAAATAAAAACTGTAAAGGAGATCATTACAGAATTGTATTTAAAGGGAGTAACCTCACACAGATTTATAAAAAAGGCGAATTAGTTTTTAAGGCAAATGATAAGGCTTTTCAAAAAGCGATCTTAAATGTTTTCATTGGTAATGATGCCTTTGATAAAAAGTTGAAAAAGGACCTTATGGGGATTAAACCTCTAGATGATTTGAATAAAAATAATCTTTAATAACCGATCAATTAATGATCGGTTAAATCGACCAACATCAAATAATCTTCGTCTTTCTCTTTTATAATTTTAAACCCTACTTTCTGATATAAACGAAGCGCATAGTTTTCCTTCTGAACACTCAAAGAAGCTTGTTTATATCCTTTTTGTTTTAAGTAATTGAGCATACAATGCATCAACTTTGTCCCTATTCCTTTTCCTCTATATTCTTGAATAATTGATATGGCAAATTCCGGTGTGTGTTTGTCTATATGTCCAAAACCTTTGATTTCACCATCAATAATTCTAACCCAAACTGCACCTACAATTTTATTATCGGCCTCAGCTACTAAACAATAATCATCTTTCTTGCTCCCAAAATCCTTGATAAATACATAAACTTCAGGTAACTGAATTACTTCTCTTGGAATAAGATTTTCCGGATCAAACTGAAAAATGGCTTCGTAAAGAAAGTCCTCCAGTTGATTATATTCTTCTATTTTAATTTCTCTGATTAACATATTCTCTAATTTAATTAAAAGATGAAACCCCAAGATCAAAATTTGATCGAGGGGAGTAATTGGTTTTAGCTTTCGCTAAATTCATCTTGATTTTAATTTACTGTTTTAAACTTTACTTAATTTGAACTACTATCTAGTTTTTAGCTAAATCATGATTAAAAACCATGAAATAAAAAAAATAATTGGTTTTAGTTTTTTGCTAAGTCTCTACTTAAGTCAATCTGTTTTCTATTCTTAACTTCTAAATTTTTTCTTTCTATTAATGATGGTCTTTTGCCCACCATAGATCGCTAACAAAATCGTTTTCTCCACTTTCCAGATACTGAATTCCCGACTGATACCCTTTTGCATTAGTTCCTTGTTCTCTACTAGGATACATAACACGACCAGGAATTTTCCCATTGGATCTATTGTCGGGATGCTTCACTTGGTTTTTCGTTACTATCGATGGATAATGAGTCCTTCTCCACTCGGCATAAGACTCATATCCATTCAATAGAAGAGAAATCCATTTCTGAGTTTGAATTTCATCTAGGGATCCTTCTAACCCCATCGATGAATTGGTACCTAAATCAGGTACATGAGATAAATAGTTGTCGATCATTGAGTTGGGTATAGCAGCTTCTGGATTATAATCTTCCATTAGCTCCATACCTTTTTTAATTCCTTCTCTATAGTAAGTATTTGCATCCTTACCATTTGATAATAACCCTTTCAGTACAGCTTCAGCCAATAAAAACTTAGATTCAGCTGCATGAAAAACGATGGTTGGGGCAGTATAATGCACCAAATTTTTTCTATGAGGTTGAGCGAAACCATAAACCCCAATACCTTCCTCGAACTTATCATCAAAATCAAGTTCTTCTGATAGGTCAGTCATTTCATTGGTTTCAAGACCATTTGGTAAGCCGTAATAGTTTTGAGTATCCTCAAAGTATTTTTCATCCGGATTATAAACTCCCGCAAGAAAAGCTAACCTTGGATCTACCTCATCTGTATAATTTTTTAAGGTGTTGATAAACGTATCAGAATACCTAAATAAATGTCCGCTAACACCTCCGTAATTAAAGAAGACTCTAGCCACTGGATTCATATATCTGCTATTATCAGTGGTATGATTCAGAAACACATTATCGCTATTTTCCATAATCACACCTCCATCAAAAGCTTTCTGAATATACTTTCGGGCGACATCAGGAGCTTTATCTGAAACCCTTAATGCTAATCGTAACATTAGAGAGTTACAGAATAAGTTCCATCTGCTTAATTCACCAGTAAAAAATAAGTCGCCTTCTATAAATGTCTCATCTGTTCCAGGATTACTCAACACTTTCTGTGCTTGTTCAAGTTGTGTTAGTAACCCAACAATTCCTTTCTCTTCATTCCCTAAATAGATGTCTTTCACATCATCGTATCTAGGTGTGAAATTTTGTGCTGTCTCTGCTTTACCTGCCTCAGAATAGGGGATAGGTCCATAAAAATCAGCTAACCGATGGTAATTCCATACTTGAAGAACTTGGATGACAGCTAGCTTATTCGCATTCTTATCTACACCATCCCCCTTTAACTCTGACGAAATAATTTCGAGATTGTTTGTACACTCTCTATAAATTCTTTCCCAAAAAGCAGACATGTACTCCTCGTTGTAGGTGTAATAATTCCCTGCCCAACTTTTTGATGTTGATGACAAATGTTGAATAAACTGTTCACCGTAAATCAAATTACCTCTCCAGATATCATAATCATCTCCCACACCATGAAGAATAGCATAAGCCATTACATTCTCATGGGTCATATTGGTTGATTTATTTGGATCAACATTTATTTCAGGATTCACACAAGAATAAACGCCGACTAAAAGGGGTAATAATGTTATTCGTCTTAATAATCTCATAATCAATTGATATTAGAATGAAACATTTAAATTGAAACCATAACTTTTTACCGATGGCATTGATGCAAACTCCAATGCACCTCCTGTACTAGAAGCATTTAAAATGCTTGTTGGATCTACATTCTCTGCAGCTTTCCATATAAAAAATGGATTACTCATTACTGCAGATATTCTTGCTGATGAAAGATGAATCTTCTTTAAGAAAGAGGAGGGAAGACCGTAACCTAAACTCACCTCTTTCACTCTTATATAAGATGCATCTCTTATAAACTCTGAATTTATTTCCGAAATTCTGTTGTAGTACAACTCCGGGTTCGCACCCACACCTTGAGTGTAATAAACATCTCTTCCTTCTAAGGTGTTGATGTGCGTTCCCGAAGCATACATATCTGAATTTGTACCTGAATAGAACTCTCCTCCAATTTGTTGATCGATGAGCACATTAAAATGTACTCCCTTAAAACTAAAGTTGGACGAATAACCGATTATAGCTTCAGGGTTCATGTTCCCTATTGCTACCATTTCTGAAGTGTACAGTGGCAAACCATTATCATCGTAGGAAATATCACCAATATCATTTCTTTGATAATCCCTACCCATAATTACTCCGTACTCTTCGCCAACAATAGCATCGACCCTAACATTACCATAATCACTTATGGTCATTCGTTCCATGTCTCCAATCAAACTATTTACCTTATTCCTATTATAAGTATAGTTGATGCCCAATTCCCAAGTGAAGTTTCTATTGACTATAGGAACTAGATTTAATGATACTTCGAAACCTGTGTTACTCATACTTCCTGCATTTACCAAAACACTGGTAAAACCTGAAGCATCTGAAACATCCATCGCGATAATTTGATCTTCGGTGATTTGATCATAATAAGTGACATTCATATTCACACGATCATGAAAAAAACCTAAGTCTGCACCAAACTCTATAGAGGTGGTCATCTCTGGAGATAAGTTGGCATTATTCATCGCTCCAGAAAAACCAGCAGGAAGAACTTTATTTCCATTCTTATTAATGAAACCATTTCCTGCCGTTCTATAGGTTTGATACAATTTGTATGGATCTGTATCAGACCCTACCTGTGCCCATGAACCCCTTATCTTCGCTAAGGAGAACCATGTTGGCAAATTAATTTTCTGATACAATCAAACTCGAACTCAAAGAAGGATAGAAATAAGAATTGTTTCCTTCTGATAAAGTCGATGTCCAATCCTTTCTACCTGTTACTGTTAGGTAGATCCATTTATCGTAACCAAAGTCCATTGACCCGTACACCGAATTCATTTCTTTTTCAGAATGATTCTGAGTACCTGTTACCATGGCAGCATTACTTACGTGATACCAATCAGAATAAAATTGACGCATTTCAATACCCACATTATTCTGTTCAGTACGCATCATATTCGCACCCAATAGACCAGAAATATTAAACCTTCCGATATCTTTATTGATGTTCAAATAAAGGTCGTGGTTCATCTCCATTCTTTGTAGACTACTGACTTTACTTTCACCATCACTTAAAAATGGAGTACCAATTGGTGTGATCGTTTCGTCTCTTCCTGAAGTAAAATCAATACCATTTCTGTAGTTTAATTTTACACCTTTAAGCAACTCCAAACTCACATTTGCCGATAGTAATACTTTATCTTTAAAATCTTTGATGTACAAATTGTCCATCACCCAGTAAGGGTTTAAAGTATATACATCATTCATAAATATTGGTTGATGTCTATTCTTTTTAAAGATTTCTGCTGATTGTGTGGCAGGCATCCTATGATAAGCATTCGCCGGATTAAAAGTGGTTTCTCCTCCAGCAGATCGATTGGCTTTCTGATTAATGTAAGTCAGTTTAGTATCTATCGAAAGACGTTTTGAAGGATCACTATTTACCCTTGCTGAAACCGTATTTCTCTGAATATTTGTAGAAGGTAAAATATCTTGAATTTGTTGATTCGAATAAGATACTCTTCCTTGTAAAAGATCGTTTCCTGCGGATACGGCTACACTATTATTATATACATAGCCCGTGCTAAATATGGACATCGGATCCCATTGGTTCGTATAAGGATACTCATTCCCATCGAAACCAATATATTTCTGATTTCCCATTTTAGCTCCCCAACTCGAAAGTCCGGTATCCATTACTTCTGCACTTGATGACGGTACTCTACCTTGTGCACCCTGCCCGTAGACTGTCTGTCTATCGGTCAGCATATTATTAGGTATACTCCACACCATCGATGAACTGATATCAATACCAATTCCATCTTTTTTATTACTCTTTTTAGTTGTAATCAAAAGGACGCCATTCGATGCACGACTACCGTATAAAGCAGTGGCTGCAGCACCTTTTAAAACACTGGTCGATTCAATGTCGTCGGGGTTAATCATCGATAAAACATCACCTTTATCTGTGCCACCCCAACGGCCTACACCACCTTTGTTTTTTTCGTCCATAGGGACACCGTCTATTACAACTAACGGATAATTACTACCCTTTAAAGAAGCGTTACCACGAATACTTATAGAAGAAGCCTGACCTGGTCGATTTCCAGAGATTTGCACCCCTGTAACTCGTCCACCTAAGCTATTCATCAGCGATCCGGTATTGACTTGTGTTAAATCGTCACTACCAATCTCCGATACAGCATAGCCTAAAGCTTGTTTCTCTTTCGATATTCCTAATGCAGTTACTACCACTTCTTTAAGTTCTTCTATCTCTTCCTCTAATAAAACTTCTATTTCATTAGAAGAGGTTACTATATATTCCTTTTGCTGATACCCTATAAAGGTGAAAAGCAATTCTTGTCCAATTTCAGCCTCCAATACAAACTTCCCGTCCATATCTGAAATCACTCCCTGTGTCGTCCCTTTTATAGAGATATTTACACCAGGCAATGTGGCTTTACTTTTTGCATCTAACACTGTACCCCGGACATAAGAATCCTGAGCCAATGCTGTAGAAATCGTACCTATAAAAAGTAGGATTGCAAACAGTTGAAGTCTTATCATAATGAATAATTAAGAGTACAAATCGAAAGTTATTAAATCGTTACCATGTCCCCGAAAGGATGTTACAATAGTACAGGCGGACGATTTACTTTTAGCGGTACAAGGGAGGTTACAAATGGGATAAATTTATTAAAATATGCAAAAACAAGGGTATTAATCACCCTAACAATGTACACACATAAAAAATAGCCCTTTATCTTTTGCATTAATTAAAATAGTTTTAGAAATCGCATATCTATAATTCTAATAACTATTTCAATATCTCACTATCGACCTAATTCTAGTTAAATCGAATACTAACAAGCTAAAGCCAGTATGTCTCAAATTATTAAAAGCCTAACTTTATTTTTCATTTCAATCAATGTGTGTTTTGGACAAGGTGGACTTTCTTTTGAAAGCTCTGCAATTTTAGACAAGCAGACGACCTCACTTTTACTGCCTAAAAAAGAGCAAATAAGAGTAGGAAAAGAGATTAAACTAAAGTTTAATTTGTCGTTAAAAAAGTCTTATTTCATCGGTAATATTCTCAGGATTATTGGGGATGAAAAACATAAAATTGATCTCATTTATTATCCTGGAAAAAATAGAAGTGAGAATAGTTTGATCATTACTTTTGATCAAAAAAGACACCTTATACAGATACCGTTAAGTCAGTATGGTCAATATGTTGATTTAAGTGATTTTGAAATCAACATCAATCAATCAAAGAAAACTATTGTAGTTACAATTGGTGATCAAAAGTTCGAATCATCTCTTACTGATTTTCCTTACTTATCAAACTTGAAACTAATTTTTGGATCAACCGAGGATAATGAAAATGAAATTATTCAAATACCTACCTTTACTCTAAATAACGTTCAAATTTCTTCTCGAAAGAAAGATTATCACTGGCCTTTAAATGAATATAAAGGAAGTAGTGCCAATGAGGTACATCACAATAAAGACGGAAGCGTAGAACGTCCAAATTGGTTACTAAAAGATCACTATCATTGGAAAAAAATAGCAGAGGTAGAAACCGCTTTTCATCCAGCATTGGTGTATGATAGTCTTAAAAAAGAAATCGTTTCTATCGACCAAAAATTTCTCAATAGGATCAATATAAGATCACAGAGAGTAGTTACGACCGAAGCACCAATTAAAGCTATTAAAACCGGAATTTTTGAAGGGATCAATCTGCCCAAAGAAAAGAAATACTTGGTTTTTGATATTCGTGGTAAATCTATTTCCTCTCTATATTATGGGGATACGGTAGCACAAAGAGTCATTAATAATAAAGATATGGTTGAATATCTTCACCCGAACATTTTTTATAATGACTCTACAAATGAGATCAAGGAGATTAATGGTTTTGGAATGTTTAAGTTTAAAACTGATTACAGAAAATATAATCGTACCTATGGAAAGAGAGAACTATGTCTTTTAAAAGGCGATAGCATTGCTCCAAGAAATCGAATGTCGCAGTATAAACTCAATAATAATGAATACTTACTTTATGGAGGTATTGGTAATGAAAATGGAGACCAAACTTATGGCTCACAGTTTTTTTATGATCTCTATAAAATCAACACAGAAAAAGATTCGATTACGAAACTTTGGGAGATGAAACCTCCTATTAAAAATATGAGTAATGCCGGAGATATCTACCTAGATAAAGATGGAAAATATTTTTACGGTGCGGTTTTTCTAAATAATAACCATAATACGACCATTCAACTGATGGCAATTAATATGGAAAATGGAGAATTGAATCCCGTTTCTGATACCATCAATTTAAAATATAGAGATACCCAATCTGAAATTAAATTATTTAGGAACCCTTATAATCACTCCTTCTATTTATGTTATTTGAATGGATCTTATTTGAAGAATACATCTACTTTGATGATTTATGAACTTAAAGGTCCACCAATTAATTCTATTCAAAGAGTAAAATTGGATCATTTAAGTCAGGCTGGAAGTGATAGTTTTAACTTTGGCTATTTTATCTTAATCATCGGTATTCTCATTCTTATTTACTGTGTAAGCTATTTTTATCGCCCTAAAAAGGGGAAAACATCAAAAGATAAGAAGGTTATCGATACCCCAAAAGTAGAAGAAAAGCAAGAAGACTTCATTCCTTTTTACCCTATGGAAAGGGAGAAAAAACAAGACAAGAATGCACTCTATATCTTTGGAAAATTTGAACTCTACGATAATGAACACCGAAATATCTCCCATCAGGTCACGGAGAAACTAAAACAGGTATTCCTTATTATATTATTCTACCCTTTTACACATCATCGACATATTACAACAAAAGAACTTACAGAACTTTTATGGCCAGATTCTACAAAAGCAAAATCAAAAAACAATCGTTCTGTAACCATACGTCGTTTACGTGTTATTTTAGAACAATGTGAAGGCATACAATTGGTATTTGAAAATAACGCATGGGCCTTTTCATTTGATGATCATTTTTACAACGAGTTTTACCATTTTCTAGAAGTGAAAGAGAAATTACATTATCAAAATGTAGCTATTAAAGACTATATCAACTTCTATCAAATCGTGGAAAAGGGTAGTGGTTTACAACCTATGGCATTTGAATATATCGATGAAACCTTATCAAAAATTAAATCTGAAATTTTAGAAACGCTCAATTACTCTGCAAAAAGGGTGAATGACTTATCATTTAAGAATCAAATCATCGATTGCATTTTTGAGTATGACAAATTAGATGAGGAAGCTTTAAACCTTAAAATTGAGACCTTATTATTAATGGATAAAAAGGTGCAGGCACATCAAGAGTTTACTAAATTTTCGAATTATCACCTTAAGTTCTTTGGAGAGCCCTATACCAAATCATTTGATGAAATTGTGAATTAATATAAACATCCGTCATTATTCTTTATTTAATTCGATATAATGTAATATTTACATTTATTCTCAATTATATAAATCATAATACAAAAAACATGATGACCATCATCAATTTTTCTTATCGATTTTAAATTCTTTGTGTTTTTAAAGAGTTGAATAGAATTAGATTTCTCTCTCAATGAAAATTCTATTTCTTCTTTATTGAAATGAGTTATCCACATTTACACCACAAACATGAAGTATATTTATTTCGTTGTGTTTTTTGTATCTACAATTTTTTCACACTCAGTAAATGCACAAGACCAACACGATGTTACATTATTATATAATGTAGATTTTAAGAAAAAAATTGAATCCTATGGAAAAACACTACAACTAAATGGGGGAGGAACCTATATCAAATCGATACATAAACTATTTTCTTGTGGTTTATATTTAGAAAAACCCAGTAGTGATCCCCTTAAGATTATTTATTCTGAAGAATTAAGGATTATCGATTTAGTGATCACCTCCAATCAGTTTCAATCTCAACGTACTATTGATGAGATTAAAGATCTACACGAAAAAAATAAGGAATTATTAAAGAGTGGAAAATTTTCAACGATTCTTCAAAATATCAAAGAAGCTGATGTTGCCCTGCCAAATACATTTGTAGAAACTTCTCATTTTTTTGAGAATGCCTTTGCTACATCAAATAATTATGCGACCGATAATTATCATTCTTATATAAGCGATTTTGCAAAGATTTTTGAAGATAAAAATACCATTGGAGACCATTACCGTTTCGAATTTCATGGAGAAGACGATACTAAGATTTTCCGAGACAACAATTTAATACTTGATATACATCACAAAGAATTTCAGAACGCATTATTGAATGTTTTTATTGGAGGAAACGCACCCAATTCTTCTTTAAAAGACGATCTTCTTTCTAAATAGTCTTTGATGTTTATCAATGAATTATCACTTCAAAAAAGTGCTTAATAAAAAATCCCTCACTTTAGAAAAGCGAGGGATTTCATTTTACTACTATAATATTTTAATGCGAGTATCCCCACTCAGCATTAACTATTCGTTTCTTAATTATTCAGCAGGAGCAACTTCTTCCTCCTCTGGAGCGATACCAAATACTTTTTCTTTGATTTTCGCTTCCAACTCCTCCATTAATTCTGGATTCGACTTGATCAATTCTTTTACTGTTTCTCTACCTTGACCTAATTTAGATCCGCTATAAGAGAACCAAGAACCTGCTTTGTTGACAATCTCAAATTCAACTGCCATATCCAATACCTCACCGGCACGAGAAATACCTTCACCATAAAGGATATCGAATTCAGTTTGTTTGAAAGGAGGTGCCACTTTATTCTTTTGAACTTTCACTCTTGTACGGTTACCAGTTACATTATCAGCAGATTCTTTGATCGCACCGATACGACGGATATCCAAACGTACAGAAGCATAGTATTTTAATGCGTTACCACCTGTCGTTGTTTCAGGGTTACCGAACATTACACCAATCTTTTCACGCAATTGGTTAATGAAGATAGCTGAACAGTTTGTCTTAGAAATAGCACCAGTAATTTTACGAAGTGCTTGTGACATTAAACGAGCATGAAGACCCATTTTACTATCACCCATATCGCCTTCCAATTCTGCTTTTGGTACTAAAGCTGCTACTGAATCGACTACTAATACGTCGATAGCACCTGAACGTACCAATTGTTCAGCGATTTCTAAAGCTTGTTCACCATGGTCTGGCTGAGCAACCAACAATCTTTCCATGTCGATACCCAATTTTTCAGCATACACTTTATCAAAAGCGTGTTCTGCATCGATAAATGCAGCCATACCACCTTGTTTTTGTGCTTCTGCAATAATGTGAAGCGTTAAAGTAGTTTTACCAGAAGATTCCGGACCGTAGATCTCAATGATACGACCTCTTGGAATACCTCCAACACCTAAAGCTAAATCAAGTCCTAAAGAACCTGTTGAAATTGCAGGAATATTTTCGACGCTGTCGTCTGTCATCTTCATAACAGCTCCTTTACCGAATTGTTTTTCCAACTTAGCAATAGTTGTTTCTAATGCTTTTAATTTTTCTGTGTTTTGCCCTTTATCTGCAGCCATGATAACTAAATATTTTTGTGTGTATGTTCTTTCTTTTTGATCATCAACTTTTCTACTTCCGAATTGTTGATAATACAAACTTAGGGGAGTAGAACGTAATATAGATACGTTCAGAGAATTTTTTTGATATTTTTTTCGATTATTTTTTAAACATATTTATCAAATAATCAAAATATAAACATTTAACGATTAATGTTTTATCAAATGTAAAACATGTTTTTGAAAAAAACCAACTTAGTTAAAATAAATAACATATAATTGATAAATAATTTATCATTTGATCAAAATAGAAGCTTTAATAGTACTTTTAAATGCATAAATTGAACATTATGTGGACAAAATTGTTCAACGCCTGCTTTTCAAAAGACTATTTGATAAAAAATAGAGACATCAATCTAAGAATCAGAGAAAAGATCGGTTCATTTCTTATACATTCTTCTTGCACATCACTTTATTTAATTACATTTGTAGATATAACTCACACTAATACATACATGAATAAACCACAAGATCTTATATCACTTATTGGAAACACCCCACTTGTTAAAGTAGAAAACATGGATACAGGGAATTGTGAACTCTATTTAAAACTAGAGGACCAAAATCCTGGGGGATCTATTAAAGACCGTATTGCCTTAAGCATGATCGAAAATGCCGAAAAAGAAGGCAAAATAAAATCGGGTGATACCTTAATAGAAGCAACGGCTGGAAATACAGGACTTGGCCTAGCGTTAATTTCTGTTCTAAAAGGATATAAACTCATTCTTGTGATGCCCGATAAAATGAGTAAAGAGAAAATTGCTCACCTAAAGGCAATGGGTGTACAGGTGTTATTAACTCGTTCTGATGTAGGAAAGGGACATCCGGAATATTACCAAGATATGGCAAAAGCGTTGGCAGAAGAAAAAGGATACTATTATATAGATCAATTTTCGAATCCGCACAACTCTTTGGCACACGAATTAACTACGGGTCCAGAGATCTATGCACAAATGGATCAGAATGTAGATGCAGTCGTAGCAGGTGTGGGTTCTTCTGGAACAATTTCAGGAATGGCTGCGTACTTTAAAAAGGTAAGTCCACAAACCGATTTAGTTTTAGCTGATCCAGAAGGTTCTATTCTAAAAGACTACATCGATAAGGGCGAATTTGGTGAAGCAGGTTCTTGGTATGTAGAGGGTATTGGTGAAGACTTTATTCCAGAAATTGCCGACTTCTCTCAAACGAAAACGGCTTACACCATTACAGATAAAGAAAGTTTTTCTACTGCACGAGAGCTATTGATGAAAGAAGGCTTATTGGCTGGATCATCATCAGGAACACTCATCGCGGCAGCCTTAAAATATTGTCAAGAACAAACAGAACCGAAAAGAGTAGTTACCTTTGTGTGCGATAGCGGTAATAAATACTTTTCTAAACTATTTAACGATCACTGGATGAAAGAAAAAGGGTTTATCGAAAAAGAGGTATACGGAGATTTACGCGACTTGATCTCTAATCATTATGATAAAGGTGAGGTCGTTACAGCAAGTATCGAGGATACCTTATTAGATACGTACAAGAAAATGAAGATGTACGATATTTCTCAACTTCCTATTATGGATGGTGATGAAATACTCGGTATCATCGACGAATCAGATATTTTATTTACGGTTTATGAAGACGAATCGGCTTTCGATCGATTTGCTGCAGAATGCATGACAAGTAATCTTGTGGTCATTCAAGCATCAGATAGTATCGACCGTTTGATGGAGATCTTCAGAGATGGTATGGTAGCCATTCTAATGAATGAAGATCAATTTGTTGGTTTGATTACTAAAATTGATGTGCTAAACCACCTTCGTCAGCAAACTGCTAATGATAAAGGTAAAGGTTGATTGATCAAACATCATCACAAAGTATCCAATGAAAGAGTCATAATAATGGCTCTTTTTTTTTGCTTTATAAAAAGTTTATTTGATATAATACTTCATCAAAAACCAGTGTATTTACATTTATTTAGCGTTATATAAATACATTAACTACATATTTTTACATTAACAATTGAACTCATTTTCACGACTTTAAGAGGTCAAATTCTTGATATAATTCAATAAAAAAAATTAACTATACTATTTATGAGTAATCATTCACTCCTCTAAAACACCATAAAACCTAAAAACAAGAGCAATTATTACACAAGTAAGAACGATGTGAAAAAAATTAATGTTTAGAAAGTAGAACTCGTTATCAACCTACATAATATGAACTTAATTTTGAATGACTACTTAAAACTTTTTGTACTTGCTGTAATTCTTTGTTCTCCAACATCAACATCGTTTGGGAATAATGTACGAATCACCACATTAACGTATGGAGAGAAAGATATAAATAATCAAAGTATTCAGGTGAACTTAACCTTGGAGTGGGATAATTCATGGAAAGTAACCACTGGTCCATCCAATCATGATGCTGTTTGGTTGTTTGCAAAATTTAGAGATACAAATGGTGTGTGGCAACATGTATTATTCAATTATGATATTAGTATGGATCATGGTCATTCAGAAATAAATGATTTAGCTACGATTGATCTTAGTAATGACGATGGTTTTGGGAATGCACACGGGGTATATATTCACAGTAAGGATCCAATAACTCAACAAAATGTGTCCTACGAACTTTCTCTAAAATGGAATTATGGAATAAATGGTCTCAGTAATGATGATGATTTAAGTATACGCTTTTTTGCAATAGAAATGGTATATGTACCTCAAGCTGCTTTTGAACTTGGCTCTACAGGAAACGAAAATGGTCACCTATATGAATATAATGGATCTACTGATACAGATACATATACTGTTGGTAGTGAATCTGAAATTACAATTGGACAAGGAACAGGAAACCTTTGGTATGATATACTAGATTCAACAGCAACTTATAAACAAGGAGATCAGTTAGGACCCATTCCTAATAATTTTCCAAAAGGCTATGATGCTTTTTATTGTATGAAGTACGAAATCTCTCAAGGTCTATTTGCCGGTTTTTTAAGCACCATCAATAAAGATCATGTCGATCAATTATTAAATAAAAAAGAAAACGATCGTAATAATATTACATCAGCGGATGATAGTATCTACATCGCATCCGAACCTTATGTACCTGTACAATACCTATCATGGGTTGGTTTTGCTGCATTTTTAGATTGGGCTGCACTAAGACCTATGACTGAGTTGGAATTTGAAAAAGCTTGTAGGGGAACTGCTTCACCATCCTTTAAAGAGTTTGCCTGGGGAAATGATGATGTCGCATCATCTATTTATACCTACTCAAATGAAGGAACAAACATAGAACAAATCAGTAGTAACTTTTCTACCACTTCTGGAAATGCAATCTATAAAAATACAGACAACACCCAACCCTACAGAATAGGTATGATTTCCTCTTATAACCTTGGTGGAAGTATGACTAGAGAACAATCGGGAAGTACATTCTATGGTATCATGGAAATGAGTGGAAACATGGAAGAAAGAATTGTGAGTATCGGTCGACCGGAAGGAAGATTATTTACAGGAAAACACGGTGACGGGCAATTGGATGAAGATGGGTACGCAAATGTAACTAATTGGCCAAGTAATACTTCCGCAATAGGAACAGGTGTGAAAGGAGGTACCTATAGCAAAGGTGCTGGTAGAATGCGTGTTTCGAATAGAATTTCTGCTTCTCAAACATTCACCGGTGAAAAAAAACAAATTGGAGGACGTGGTGTAAGAACAGCACCTACCAATTAATATTCAAGATTTTAATTCTCGTTATATGAAATATATATACACGTTCTGCTTTATACTTTCCTCTATGGTAATTAATGCACAAGACATCTTCTCTGGTGGAGAAAGTAGCTTATTTACCTACGCAGAAATAATAGAAGACCCCGATTTACCCGTTACAATGGGTGATTTTAAAGTCACAAAAAATAATGCTAATGTTACGCTTTATTGGAGTACATACACGGAATTAAATAACGATTACTTCTCTGTAGAAAGGTCTATTGATGGAAAACAATGGGAAGAAATAGGTAAGTTGAAAGGTTATGGAAATTCAAATCATGAAATCGAATATGAGTTTATAGATGAACAACCCTATTTAGGAACTGCTTACTACCGACTTAAACAAGTAGATTTTGATGGACAGTTTGAATATTTCGGCCCACTTAAAGTAAGTGATTTCGGTCAGACAGATGTGGTCATTTACCCCAACCCAAATAACGGTTCCTTCTATGTGACTCTACATGAAGATGATATTCAATACCTAAAAATATTCGATGGCATGGGAAAAGAAATACATTACAACATTTATAAAAAATCAGACAAATTAGTACAAGTAGTTTTTCAAGAACATGTAAAAGGAATGTACTACTTGAAATTAAGAAATATTGGTTCACTACCTATAGTTATTCGTTGATTTAGTTACAGTAGAAAGAACAAACTTCATGGTTCGTCTAAAGGAAAATCTTTGTGAGATTTTCCTTTTTGTATAAAAAGAGTTTTGTAGGGTTTAAAAAAGCATGTAAAGAATATCTATAAAAACAATAAAAAAATAGTTTATATCACTTAACCATTTAATTCTTAGTTATCTATATAATATATCTAAGATTTTTCTTCATTAATTCTTTAATGACCTCAAAAAATCACCAAAATCATATAATACTTACATAAGTTAGAACTAATTCTTTTTTAACCATGTTTGGATAGTAGTATAGCTTATTAACATCTATTTAGTATCATGAATAAACACTACTATTTGACTACTCTACTAATTTGTATCCTTACTGTAATTACACATGCGAATAATATTTCAGTAAACTCTTTATCCTTCCAGAATAAAGACACAGAGAACAAAACTGTAGAAATTAAAGTAAACATTACTTGGGATAATTCTTGGAAATTAACCGAGGCTCCAGGTAATTGGGATGCCGCTTGGGTATTTTTTAAATACAAAGTAGGTAACGGACAATGGTCTCACGTGAAGTTAAATTACGATCAATTAGACGCAGGACATTATGCCTTAAACGCAAACATTGATGTAAGTAATGATGACAATAATGGTAATGCACATGGTGCATTTGTATATAGTGACACACCAATACAGCAACAAAGTGTAAATTACGATTTATCGTTTGTGTGGAATTATGGTGCAAACGCCGTTAACGATGATGATAAAATCAAAATCAGAGCATTTGCCATAGAAATGGTATACGTTCCTCAAGGGGCTTATCATTTGGGGTCTGGAGGTAACGAAAAAGGTCATTTTTATAAATACAATGGTTCTACTGATACCGATACATATTATGTTGACAGTGAAAACTCAATTACTATCGGTAATCAATCAAATAATTTATATTACGATACTGCCAGTATAAACCATCAAGGAGATCAAACAGGAGTATTATCAGAAAGTTTTCCGAAAGGTTACAATGCATTCTACTGTATGAAATATGAAATCACTCAAGCACAGTTCACTGCATTTCTAAGTACCATAGATTTTGATGATGCAACTAACCTTATTCGTAAACAAGAAAAAGGTAGAAATTTGATTGTAAATACTGACAGTGTAGTGTACTCCGATCAACCTTATGTTCCAATTCAATATTTATCATGGCAAGGATTGGCTGCCTACTTAGATTGGGCTGCATTAAGACCTATCACAGAATTGGAATTTGAAAAAGCTTGTCGTGGAACTCAAACCCCTGTTCCAAATGAGTATGTTTGGGGTAATACATTACTAAATGAAAACGATTACACTACAGTTAATGAAGACACTAAATCGGAATCTATTTCAAGTAATTTTTCAATGAATACAGGTAATGCTAATTACAAGAAAAACTCTAATGGTACTTACAAACCCTATCGTACAGGGAAGTTCTCAGGATATTCTACAGGAGCTTCATTAACAAGAGTACAAGCAGGTGCTACTTATTATGGAATTATGGAAATGAGTGGAAATGTTTCTGAAAAAGTAGTGACTGTGGGTCATGAAAAAGGTAGAGTTTTTACTGGAGAACATGGAGATGGACATTTATGTCCTGATGTTGGTCTTGCAGATGTTGAAAATTGGCCTTGCAATGATACTGCTTTAGGTAGCGGAGTAAGAGGTGGTTCTTACAATAGAAGTAAAAACCTTTTGGAAACATCAAATAGAAAATTAGCAGCGAGAAACTATTATCAAGAATACCGTCAGTTGGGCGGTAGAGGAGGAAGAACAGCTCCGACAGAATAACCATCAAAACCTATCAGTTTATTACCCAATAATTACGAACCTATGAAAAAATTTTACTTCTTATTTATAATCACTTTTAACTCTTTTGAAGTATTCTGTCAAGATATTTTCTCTGGCGGAGAAAGTAGCGATTTTGGTTTTATCGAATTAGTAGAGGGAGATGATTTACCCATAGATTTGGCTTACTTCAAAGCAAATTTGGTCGATAATCAAGTTGCTATTGAATGGTCTACTGCCACAGAGATTAACAACTCTCACTTTGTGATCGAAAAATCTTCTGATAAAACAAATTGGTTTGAATTAGCTGTTATTGAAGGTAATGGTAACTCAAATACTACAATTAATTATTCATACACTGATCAAAATATTACTCACAACACTGTTTATTATAGATTAAAACAAGTTGATTTTGATGGTCAGTTTAAATATTACCAACCTGCAAAAGTAAGCTTTGATGTGGAAAATCTAATCAATGTGTATCCTAACCCAAGTACAGGTGTGATTAACATTGCAACCAACTTTTTAGGTTCATCAGAAACGTTATCACTTTACTCTTCTGCAGGTCAGGAACTACAAATTGATAGAAAGACCATTATTAGCGATAACCAATTACAATTGAATCTATCTCACTTAGAGAGTGGTGTCTATTTCCTCAAGGTAAATGGCTTCACTAAAAGAATTATGATTCAATAAAAATATATATCTCCTCACACTTAACGTTTCAATGGTAAAGTGAAGACTGTCTACGACGGTTTTCACTTTTTTTATAAAATGAATAGGGGTAAAGGATTAGCGAAGGGTCATTAATTCGAACAACAATCAAATGATCTCTAAATAATGAAAAATAAACTTCTATTCACATTCCTGTTATTGATATCAACTCATCTGATATACGCTCAAACATCACTTATTAAAGGTAAAATCACTGATAAAGTGACTCACCAACCAATTATTGGTGCAACGATTCAAATCGAGAATTCAGATCCTATTATTGGTGCAACAACTGATATTGATGGTAATTTTATCATCAAAGGTTTAAAAGTAGGACGTTATACTTTAATCATACATTCTGTTGGTTATCAAAAAGTGAGAAAGACAGAAGTTTTGGCTTCAGGAATTGATGCTCAACAATTGGAGTTTCAATTAAACGAAGAGGTGACTACTTTAGAAGGGGTAACGATTACTTCTTCAAACGATAAAGATGCCAATAATGTGATGGCCACTGTGAGTAGTCGTTCTTTTTCAGTAGAACAATCAAGTCGTTTTGCAGGTGGATTGAGTGATCCTTCTCGTGTAGCCTATAACTTTGCGGGGGTGACGTTTTCTTCTCCTCAAGATAATGGTGTAGTGATTAGAGGTAACTCTCCTTCATCTGTTTTATGGAGAGTAAATGATTTAGATGTGTATGGTGCTGCCCATTTCGGAGGAGGAAACTTGGCAGGGGCAGGGTTGATCTCCATCTTTAGTACCAACTTATTAAGAAGTACTGATTTCTTCACAGGTGCCTTCCCTTCAGAATACTCTAACAGTACGTCCGGAGTATTTGATATTAATTTCAGAAAAGGGAATACAGAAAAGCATAGTCATTCTGTGCAGCTGGGAGTTTTGGGTGTTGACCTTTCTTCGGAAGGTCCAATCAATAGAGAAAAAGGGTCTTCTTATTTAGTAAACTACAGACATGGCTTCATTGGATATATTGGTAAATTATCTGGTGGTACGGCTCCCAACTTTCAGGATTTATCATTTAATCTTTCCTTCCCTTCTAAAAAATACGGTAACATAAATGTTTGGGGTATGGGTGGTTTAAGTGATATTGAAACACCTTATAAAAAATATCAACATCAAATTAAAAATAAAGATAAAGAGGACGAAAACCCTGAAGTAAAGATCAAATACAGAGAATATGAGCAAGATTATTTAGATAAGGATATTGATTTTGGAATGGGTGCTTTCGGGGTAAATCATACAAAATCGATAGGATCTTCGAGTGTTTTAAAAACTACTTTAGGGGTGACTGCCAATAAGTATGCTAACACTACCCGTTTCTTCGAAGAGGTAGCTGATACTTTAAATGAGGGTACCCTTCATCCTTACGAAAACCAGAAAAACATAGATTATAAAGTGTCTTTGGCAACGACTTTAACTTCCAATATCACTTCTAAATTGATTAATAAATCTGGTGTAAGAGTTGATCTATTATCTACAGACGCTTATGCTTATAAAACGGATTCATTATATGGAAATCTAAATGAGGTATTCAGAACAAACAACAGTGCGTATAACTTGAATGCATTTACTGATTTTAAATATCAGTTGTTCCCTAAATTTAGTGTAAATGCTGGATTGGCAATGACGAAGTTTGAACTAACTGATGAGGTATCCTTAGAACCAAGAATGGGAATGCAATACACTCCTACTAAAGATATTATTCTTGGAGTAGCTTACGGTAGACATAGCAAAAGAGAAGAATTGAAAGTATATTCATTTATTAATCCTCTTACTCAAGAGGTGAATGATATGAAGCTATCTAAATCGGATCATTATGTAGGTAGTGTAAAAATTAACCTCACTAAAAATATTCGATTAACCACAGAGGTTTATTACCAAGAATTAATTGATGTCCCAGTAATGCAAGGCACTTCATATTCATTTGCCAATTATACCACTTTATGGAATAGCGATGCACCAATAGTGAATACAGGAACGGGTGTAAATAAAGGGATAGATGTTACTTTGGAACGTTCTATGGTGAATGGTTTTTATTATATGCTATCTGGATCTTTATACGATTCAAAATATACAGACGACCTAGGAGTCACTAGAAATACATTATTCAATAGAAATTATATGGCTACAATTACTGCCGGAAAAGAGATTGTTGTCAAAGGAAATCGCCTTTTAGGATTTAACATCAATGCTACTTATTTGGGTGGTGTGCCTTTAACTCCTTACGATGAACAAGCTTCACATGATCAACAAAAAGTAGTCTATAAAGAAAACGAGTTGTATTCTATCAAAGGTCAAGACGAAATTTGGATGAACTTTGGGATCACCTATAAAATTCCAAAAAAGAAAAGTGTGAGGACTTGGGGATTGGATATGCAAAATGCTTTGCTTACAGAACAAACGGCAGGATATAAATACAATTTAAGAGAACAAAAAGTAGAAGAGGATAGAGTATTCTTTATTCTTCCGAACTTCTATTATAAAATAACTTTCTAATGAAAAAAATGGGTGGTGCCTTTTAAGACATCACCCATTTTTATAACCATCAAAACATCTTTTTTAGATACTTAAACATTGGTTTATATTCTTCTTTTAGGTAATCCATATATGCATGGAAATCTCCATGAAAGTCTTCCTCAAACTCCTGTTTAAATTCGTTCTGTTTACTTCTGTAGCGTTTATAACTCATAAAGAAAGTATTATTAGGAGTGAAGTCATCGAAGTAAGTACAATAATTATAATTTGAAAATGATAAATGCTGTAATCCCTCCGTAATCTCTTTGATCTTTTGATCTTTTAATTGCTGCTTTTCTTCGACCGACATTTGATCAGTAAACGTTTGATAAAGGCTATCTAACGAATTGGTTGATTTTAAGATATACTCAGAAAATGTTTTACGATCACCACTTCGAGCCATAAACTTGATATACTCTTCAGAATACTTTCCATACTTATAAATCAAGAATCTTTTGGCTCCTTCGTCTCCTACAAAATCAGCTAGATTTTCGTTATAGGTGATACTTCCTTTTACATATAGTGTTCCATGTGTTAGCTCATGAATGACCAATTGTGCAAGGCTTCCAGTACTTCTTTCTAGCATACTACTCAATATAGGATCATTGAGTACTCCTAAAGTAGACCAAGCAGATACTTCTCTTACCTCAGCATCCCAACTTTCTTTTCTCAATTCATCTCTTTCAGTTGTTGCTAGATCTTTAATAAAATAGCCTTTATATGGAAAGGAGCCTGCGATAGGAAATGACCATCTTTTTGGGGTGAGTTCAAAAGGCTTACAAGCCGTTACATTCCACAAAATAGGTTCTCCTTTTTGATCATACATTTTTGTGTAACTTTCTGTATAATCCAATCCTAAAGAATCTATAGTAAACTGACGGATTTCTTGGATTAAATGAATCTTGGCTTTTTGTTTCTCACTTATTTCGGGGTCTTCTAAATAAGATGATAAAGGTTTTGCATCAAAAATTATTTGTAATTGACCTTTTCCTTGACGAATACCATATAATGCTTCTTCGTGATAATACCCTAAGAAAAGCAGGAGGAAAAATAATATCCCTAAAAAAATTTTCTTGATCATTCTTTATCAAATTATTGAGGGGATAAAGATACATTTTATCTAAGAAAAAAGGCATCACCAATAAATTGAAATTAAACTTTAAGATAATTACTAAAAATAAAAGGCTGCTTCACTACGAAACAGCCTTTATGTTTATAATTATTCTTCTATATCATCTTGATCAAGGTGAATATTTTCAGTATTTCTATTTCCATCATCATCAGTATACCAATTTTGCTTTGATGTACCTCCTGATGTAGAGAATAAACTAAAGTTATTATACGCTTGAGTAATATCTACATTTTCTTTTGGTGGATGGAATTTATGACCAATACTTAATCCCCACGGGTGATTAGTCGCTGTTCTATACGACCCTACATCATCTGTGTTATTTCTGTAAGCTTGGTTAAATTTAGATGTTGGTGAATATCCCGCTAAATGCACCTCTTTATCTCTTGTATTGACAAAGATAAACGGATTAAATCCTGAGAAATTAAGTGTTTCTGAACTAATAGGTTGAGTAAATGTTATCACCATATCGATATCATCACTCTTCTTAATTTCCTTATTACCAATTTGTCTAACAATGGCATTTTGATTATCAAAAACCACAACTACTGGATTAGCAGCGGAAATTCCTGTTTCTAAACCTTTTGCATCTAAAGTTACCTTACCTGCTGTTATATTATGCCCGGTTACACTTGCAATAGAATCTGCAGGGAATGGTAACTGAATAGCGAAACCAGATTGATAAAGTGCTTCTACTGTTTTTGCTACATACTTAGATTCAATTCTTACCACTTTGTTATCAGCATTTGTTACAAAATTATGTCTATAATCGATGATCACATCATTAAAATCATAATCACCTTCTTCTGGATAAAAATCTTCAAAAGCATAAGTACCAAATCCGTTTTCACCAGGATAATAGTTATCAAAAGTCACCTCAGGATCATCAGGATATTCGTCAAATCCATCGTTTACACCATCACCATCAGAATCTTGTCCAGCAAAATCATCATCGCTACATAAAAATGCTGCTAAATCGTTTACGGGTCTTCCTGCTCTATGAACTATTGCCCATGATCCGTCCTGCTTGTCTATCTTAAAGATTTTAGAATTACTTCCGTTAGATGATGCATAAATATTATCGAAACGGTCAATAGCAATACCTGTTAAATAGTATCTAAAGTTATCTGCACTAATTCTTACTGCTTCATAAACTGTTGTATCAGAATTAGGATCCAGACGGTATAAACCACCTTTACATGCTAGATATAAATCCCCGATTGAATCAAAAATGAAATCTCCACCTTTGTTTTTATCATCAGGAATGTTTGTAAGAGTTACATTTTTTATAGCATTACCTGTCGTAGGATCAAGAAGAGCAATATCATTACCTGCACCAACAATAATAACATTATCCTTCATGGTCATTCTTGGATATCCGTTATTGATATTATCACTACTTGTAGAAAGGTTTTTTATCAAAGTAGGAGTAGATCCACCTAAGCTTCTTCTATATAATGCACCTTTTACATCATAATACATAATGTCGTTTTCTTGATCATAAGTCATTGCATAACATTTCTCTTGAATGTTTGCGTATTCAGTAAAAGAATATTCATTTTCTTGGTGAATGGTAAATGATTTTCCTTGACCGTTAATGGCGACAAGATAATCTTCACAAACATTTCCTCTTCTTTGATTATTTGCTTCTTGTCTGATGAAAGTACTTTTCAATACTGCTGCTGTATCAAAGTCTACAAAAGCATATTCAGAATAAATGGCTAATTTTTTCTCCCATTGTAACTCTGCAGCATCTTTAGTAATGATTAGTTCCTTAACGTATGTTGGAACTGTTATTCTTGTTTCATATAAACCTTTACTATCAGAAGTACCTTCTGCAATATCAATAAGATCACCTTGATCATTCTTAAAAGCTACATTGATAATACTATTTCTTGCATAATTAGATGAGGTTACTTTAAGGTGTATATTTTGTGTTGTTGAGAAATCAAAGTCCGCTGGGATTTCTAATTGGGCGAAAGTTTCACTAGCACTATCTTGATTTGGTTCTTGTGTCGTTTCTTTTACACATGAACAAAATACGACAAGAATAGCTAGTAAATATTTAAAGGGCTGATTGATCATAAGAGATTAATTATTAGTTGATAATCAATACATAAACCTTAATATCAGATAATTAATTCATTCACATTTTTCAACATATGTAATGCGATATATTGATTTTGATTGATAATCAATGCTTTTTAGGTGAATTATTAGAATAGTTATATTCTTAAAAAGATAAATTACTAATACATGCATGTAATTAATTACTTTATTCTTATCAATAAATGAATAATACTATTTTATGATGTATTTTATTCACTCAAAAAAGTTTATAGAGTAATGAAAAAGCCAACCCTTTTGAGGTTGGCAAGATCAAAATATTAATTATCTAAATGTATTTTATCTACATTTCTATTTCCTGAGTCATCTGTGTACCAATTACGTTTTGATGTACCTCCAGAGGTAGCAAATCCACTAAAATTATTGTAGGCATTCGTAATATCTACATTCTCTTTAGGAGGATGGAAAGTATGACTGATACTCAATCCCCAAGGATGATTCGTCGATGATTTAAATCCACCAACATCTGCTCCTTTATTAATAAATTCTGAATCGAATTTGGTTGTTGCAGATTTTCCGCTTAAGTGTATTTCTCGACTTCTTTCGTGTGCAAAAATGAAAGGATTAAAATTCTCGAAGTTTAAATAGGATGTCGTAATAGGTTGTGTAAACGTTGTGGTCATATCCATTTCCCCACTCGTTTTAATATCACTGCCACTAACAATAGCATTCTGATTATCAAATACTATAATAACAGGCTTACTATCCGGTATTCCCGTTTCTGTTCCTTTTCCGTTTAAGCTGACCATTCCTGTTGATAAGGTACTTCCTGTTACTGAGGTAATCGAATCTAATAGTATCGGTAATTCAATTCCAAAACCAGAGTTAAGTGATGCATTCACTGACTTTGCAATATATTTTGATTCCATTTTTACTACCATATTATTTGCATTGGTAATAAAATTATGTCTGTAATTCACAATCACATCATTAAAATCATAATCACCTACTGCAGGGTACAAGTCTTCAAAAGCATAGGTTCCAAAACCATTCGATCCGGGGTAATAATTATTAAATGCTAATGCTGGATCATTCGGATATTCATCAAAACCATCGCTTATTCCATCTCCATCTGAATCTTGGCCAGCAAAATCATCATCCGAACAAATAAATGCTGCTAAATCGTTACATCTTCTATTGAGTGTATTGACAATAACATATGAACCATCTTGTTTATCTAATTTGATAATCCTAGAATTACTATCATTTGAAGAAGCATAAATGTTATCAAAACGATCTATCGCAATACCTGTCAAATAATAAGGAAAGTTATCCGCACTAATACGAACCGCATTAAAAACAGTTGTATCAGCATTCATCTCTAATCTGTAAAGACCACCTGAACATGCTTGATATAAATCGCCATTGGAATCAAAAACTAAATCTCCTCCATTATTTTTATTCGAAGGAAAATTAGTTACTGTAATATTTTTGAGAACACTGCCTGTTGTTGCATCTAAAATAGCATAGCTACCTCCGTCACCAATGTATATTTTTCCATCTTTGAGTGTCATTCTTGGATAACCATTATTCAAACCTGTACTTGATGTGGCAATAGAAGTGATTAATGTAGAAGTTGACTCACCAAGAGTTCTTTTGTATAATTTACCGGCTACGTCATAATACATAATATTGTTATCTTGATCATAAGCCATTGCCCATGAGTTGGATTCAATATTCGGATATTCTGTAATAGAATATTGGTCTTCTTGATGAATAGTAAATGATTTTCCTTGACCATTTGTGGCTACTAAGTAATCTTCACAACTCGAATTTTTTGTCCTTGAAGTACTTTCTTCAGGTAATACTCTATGAAATGTTTTGGTAGGTGGTGTGTCTATATCAAATTCTATAAAAGCATATTCACTGTTAATTGAAATACTTTTTTCCCATTCCAATTCTGCTGCAACTTTTACAACTCTAAGCTCATCGACATAAGATGGAATATCAAGTTTTGTTTCGTAAATACCTCCATCAATAGAATAACCTGTATTGATTTTTACTCTGTTATTATTGTCATCCAAAAAATAAACAGTGTATAAACTATTGTTTGAGAAATTGGTAGATAGAACTTTAAGATGTACGCTTTTAGAAGTTGAAAAATCAAAGTCCGCTGGGATTTCAAGTTGGGCAAATGTTTCTCCACCATTACTTGCATTTGATGGATCATTTTCTGTTTCTCTGACACATGAACTAACACATATCAGAAATGATAGTAGTAAAGATAATCGATAATTGAACATAAGATATAATTAATAGTTATTGATCAACAATAAAACCATCAATAAAGAAAATTAATTCAATTCCTTTTTTTACTTGATGTAACTGATTACTATCAAAATGAAAAATTATAAAATAGTTTACTATGTAATATTAGAATAATCATATCATCAAATCTAAAAAACACAACTTAACACATGTATATAAAAATATATTATTCATGAATTATAAAAAGTACTATTTTATTTTACTCAAATTCATACATATTTATCCTACAATTTATCGATTAATAGTACATCTAAACAAATTTACACTAATACAAAAATGATGTATTCAAAGATGTAGAAACCCAGTTATCACACATAAGTTTATAAAAAAACCAACCTAAAAAGGTTGGCTATAAACGAGAACAATTAATTGTCTAAGTGTATATTTTCTTCATTTCTATTTCCAGTATCATCGGTGTACCAATTTGTATTTGATGTACCTCCGGAAGTAGCGAATGCACTGAAATTATTGTATGCATTTGTAATATCAATATTCTCCTTCGGAGGGTGGAAAGTATGTGCAATACTTAATGCCCATGGATGATTCGTTGATGTTTTAAATGATCCTATATCATCTCCACTTGTAAAGTTATTTGCATCAAATTTTTGGGTAGGTAGTTTACCACTTAAATGCACTTCTCTACTTCGTTCATTGACGAATATAAACGGATTAAGATTTTCAAAATTAATTAATCCAGTAGTGATTGGTTGTGTGAAGGTCATTACCATATCCATCTCACCACTTGTTTTGATCTCACCACCCGTAACAATTGAGTTTTGATTATCAAAAACAACAACAACCGGCTTGTCATTAGAAACTCCTGTTTCCGTTCCTTTAGCATTTAATGTAACTATACCAGAAGTTAAAGTTGAACCCGTCACACTTGCAATAGAATCTAACTTAATTGGAAACTCAATAGCGAATCCAGAATTAAAGCTTGCATTCACTGATTTGGCAATATATTTCGACTCTAATTTTACAACTAAATTACTTGCATTAGTAATGCTGTTATGTCTGTAATTCACTATAACATCATTGAAATCGTAATCACCAACAACTGGGTAGTAATCTTCGAATGCATAAGATCCGAAACCATTTGTACCTGGAATATAATTGTTGAATGCTAAATCTGGATCATTTGGATATTCATCAAAACCATCATTTACACCATCTCCATCAGAATCTTGTCCAGCAAAATCATCATCTGAACAGATAAATGCAGCTAAATCGTTACAGGTTCTATTCAATGTATCTACAATTGCAAATGAACCATCTTGTTTATCTAATTTGATAATTTTAGAATTAGACTCATTAGTTGATGCATAAATGTAATCGAAACGATCAATGGCAATACCTGTTAAATAATATGGGAAATCATCAGCGCTTAAACGAACAGCATTGTAAACGGTAGTATCTGCATTCATTTCTAATCTATATAAACCACCTGAACATGCTTGGTAAAGATCACCTTCTGAATCGAAAACTAAATCACCACCTCCATTTTTATTGTTAGGGAAATTAGTAACAGAGATATTTTTAAGAGTATTACCTGTTTGAGCATCAAGAATAGCATAATCTCCATTACCTCCGATATACAGCATTCCATCTTTGTAAGTCATACGTGGATATCCATCGTTTAAACCCGCGTAGGAAGTATTAATTGTTGTAATAAGAGTAGAAGTGGAAGTCCCTAAAGTTCTTTTGTAAAGCTTTCCTTTCACATCATAGTACATGATATTGTTTTCTTGATCATAAGCCATTGCCCATGATTTTGCCTCGATATCTGCATAGTCAGTAATAGAGTAATTGTTTTCTTGATGTATAGTGAAAGATTTACCTTTACCATTTGTAGCCACTAAATAATCTTCACAAACAGTAGCTCCTCTTTGATTACTTGATGCAGTAACTCTCGAAAAAGTTTTATCTAGTTTTGATAACTCATTAAATGCGACGTATGCATATTCACCTACAATATTGATTTTTTGTACCCATTGCAATTCTGCTGCATTTTTTTGTACATATATATCTTTAACGTAAGTAGGTAAACTAATAAAGGTTGTGAACTCTTCTTCACCATTAAAAAATCCAGATCCTAATTTTACTTTATTATTACCGTCATCTAGGAAGTAATAACTGTATACTATATCATTGACAAAATTAGTTGACTTGATTTTTAAAGCCACCCTTTTTGATGTATTGAAATTAAAGCCAGATGGGATATCAATTTCAGAAAAATTAGTTGAAACGATAGGAGAACTTGGGGCTTCTTCTTTATCTAGGTCTTTTACACATGATGAAAAAATGATGATAGATGAGAATATAATTAAGTAGATGTTTTTATTCATAAGCTTGTAATTTTTGCATTCAAATACATAACCAAAGAGGTAGAAAATTAATTCCAACATATTTTTACAACCTATGTAAAGTGATATCCATATTTCAAGTTTAAACAGCTCTTTTAAATATCAATATTAGAATAGTAATATAATGAGAAAGGTATTATCCAATTTTACCCATGTAATGAAAACTATTTTATTTTATAATTAATGAACTCATTATTATATAAATAATTATTTCTAACAGCTATGACATTTATATTAAACCTCAATTTGATATTAATAATCAATCCTTTCTTTTGTAGATGTTACTTAAAACCTATTTTTTCCCATGCGAAAACTGATTATCGCTTCAATATTATTGATCGCTTTATTACTGACTTGGACCCATTCTTGGCTATTTATACCTAAACCATTTATTGATGATGACAGTATTGCTCAGTATCAATTAGATTCTTTAGGAAGAGGACACTTCGTATATCATAAAAACTTCATTTCAAAACAAAAAGATGGTTTATGGGAGTTGTATACAGAAGGTAGTCCATTTGATATTGGTTATGCTACAGGAGTACTAACCAAAGAACTATTTCATGATCACGAAGAAGCGTTTATATCTAAAATTATAGAACACTCTCCTTTTAATTCTGACCTTGGAGTACGTTTATATCATTCTTTATTTCATCGACATGTAGACAATAATATACTTCCTGAGTATAAAGAAGAGATCTACGGGTTAGCGCAACATGCTAAAAAAGAATATGCTCCTTTTGGTAATAACTATCAAAGGGTATTGAACTATCATGGTTTGTATGATTTAGAAAGAAGCTTTGATGATGTTGAATTGAATAGTTCCGTTTCTTTTGCCATAAGTCCACAACATACCAATGGTAATGGAGTGCTTATCGGAAGAAACTTTGAATATGATATAAATAAAGATTTTCAGAGAGAAAAAATTATTCATTTTGTCAAGCCTGATGAAGGGTTTAAGTTTGCTTCTATTACTTGGGGGGGATTTATCGGTACGGTAACAGGAATGAACGAGATGGGATTAACAGTTTCAACACACCCCATAAAATCTGATTTCCCGACCAATGCTACTTACCCTGTTTCTATCATTGGAAGAGAAATTCTTCAGTACGCCATGACGGCCGATGAAGCCTATAACATTGCATTAACCAAAAAAAGTTATGTGATTGAAAGTTTTTTAGTTTCCTCGGCTTTTGATTCCTCGGCTGTATTAATTGAAATGACTCCGACAGGTGTAGATTCTATTCATCTTACTTCAGACGATGCTTTGGTCGCTACAAATCATTTACAGAATACTCGCTTAAGTGAAGGGGAGATCTACGACTTAAATCACGCTACCTATTATAAATCCATAAGATTGAAAGAACTTATCTATAACCAATCTTCTTTTGATGTAAACACTGTAGCCAGTATTCTAAGAGATACAAAAGGATTTGAAAACACCACAATTGGTTTTGGTAATCATAAATCGATCAATGCCCTTAATTTACATCACTCGGTAATATTTAAGCCCAAAACCCGACAAATGTGGGTATCAACGCATCATCATCAGTTAGGAAAATATTATTGTTACAACTTAGATTCGGTCTTTTCGAATACCAATTCTCCTTCACATTCTCTGGCTTCTGAAGAACACACGCTTTCAGAAGCTGAATTTATCTACTCTCAAGAATATAGAAACTATCATTCCTATAAATCATTTGTTGAATTAATCTCAAAATGGGGACCTCAAGACGAACCTTTTAAAGATAAAGAGTTGATGCACTTTAAACGTTTGAACCCAGAGTCTTTCGAAACTTACGAACACCTCGGGGATTATTACACCAAATTACAAGATTGGGATATGGCTGAAATTAATTATCGAATTGCTTTAAGTAAGGAGGTGAGTTCGATAGATCTGAAAAATAAGATTGAAAAGAAACTCTACAGTATCAATTACTAATTGATGTTGACCCAAACAAAAAATTCTATGTTTAGATCTATCAACTAAACATAGAATTTTTTTGATTACAGTTTGGAGAATTTTTGATGATAGTCAATTCCCAAATATATTTTTACTGCATAGGCAATTTCTAATTTATTTTAAATGAAATTGGAATAACCATTCTCTGACGAACGATTCTCCCTCTTTGTTCCGCAGGAATCCATTTCGGAGACAATTTTAGCACTCGAACCGCTTCTTCGTCTAAACCAGCTCCCAAACCTCTTACTACTTTAAAATCGGTAAGGCTACCATCTTTACCTACAATAAATTGTACGTAGACTTTTCCTTCAACTCCCATTTTTAAAGCTCGTTTAGGGTATTTCATGTTTTTACCAAGAAACTTATAAAACTTGCCTAAACCTCCTTTGAATTCAGCTGTTTTCTGAACAATAATATGTACGTCATTATCAACAACTTCCTCAGGTTCATCTTTGTAATCATCTTCTACAAGTTCAATTTCTCCATTAGGATCAAACTCTGGAATATCGATGTCAATATCTGGTAAATCTTCATTATTATCGACTACCTCAATCTTTTCAGGAATGAAAATCTTCTTCGGTTGTACCTGAGGTTTGATAATATCAATATCTACAATACTATCGTATTCAGATGGATCCATATTATCATAATCTCCTAAGGTCATAATTACAGTATTAGAAGTTGGCGTCTCGAAAGCCGCAAAAACCGTAATCATTGCCATAGATACACCAATCAGCCTAAAGAAATTAGTGAACTTACTTAGATTAACTGAATCATACTTTTTAATCATTTCATCTTGATCAACCCGGGGAGGTCTTTCTTCACGCCTCCGGATCACTATCCGGAAAACCTGAATCATACCAATAAGCGTAACAACAAAGGCAATTAAAATTCCTTCTAATCCAATAGTCTTTAAAATTTCAATCATAATCATGTGATTTGTAGAGACATAAGAACTATATCTCCTGGTGAACAGATTTATTGAAAAGAGGCCTCTTAGCAGCTAAGCCAGAAGAAAAATAATTTTCATCTATCTCAGATTGCATATTCCAATGTAGAAGATAAGTAGGAGGGATGACAACGGTTTTTATGAACTTAACACCAAAACAGTAATAATTTACATTGATTAACACTGATTTTAAGAATCGTCTTAAATAATTTAAAATAAAAAATGTTAATCAGTTATATAGTCAAAAATTTATATCAAAAACAAAATACAACTCAATATAAAATTCGTATAAATTTAAAATTAACGGAATATTAATTAAATACATTACTCATCTTAATTGAAGAATATTTAATTTCCCTCTTACTTATTACCTATTAGTTATTACCTATTAGTTATTCCTTATTCCCTAAGCTTTAATTTCTCGGCAAAGTCGCATACTTCCCCAACCTATCCATATAACTGTCTTTTGATAAATTCACTCCAAGAGTAAATTCTAAAATAGGATAAATAGAAGTCGACCGATCTACGGTAGGGTAATACAATACATTCAATGTGATATTATCTGATGACTTCACAATTCGTCCTCTTCTATTTAAAGAGGCTTTCTCGCCGAAGGGGATAGCAATTGATGAAGAAACAAAGCCAAAGTGTTCCAATCGTTCATTTTGATAAAAAGGCGTCCAACCTGCTCCAAATTTGATGATTTCCAATTTCAGTTCAGCAGAAAGGTATCCTCTCTGACTGTTCTTATTCCAAACATACCCTGCCGTTGTAATAAAGGCATTATTACTTAAAGGGTTACTCCAGATATATTGTCCAAAAGTCTCTATTAAAGGATAATGCTGTTGAAAAAGACTGATCTCATCCTCTGACTTTACGAGATGTTGCAGATGTTTCGCAGAGAAACTTACTATAAAATGTTCATGGGTGAAATAACTTAATCCGACACCAATATCAACTGTTCCTTCTGTGAGACTATTTAAAGAATAGGAGGGCGATGAAGCATTTTGAGCGTTATTTGGGTTTAACTGACTATAATACACCCCAATTTCATCACCTAAACTATATTGTTCATATCCTAAGGATAATCCCATGGAGAACCCGTAATTGCGATCTCGAATCACATAAGAAATAGGTAAGATTATATTCTGATAATTGATAATGCTTTCATTGGATGTCTCCGAAAGGAGTGGATATTTAATTTGCTGATAATTCATGCCAATACCCCAAGTATTCTCTCCTTGTTTTGGTAATAGACCAACTTCTGCTCCTGCATTGAAATAACTATACTTCTGATTCGATCCAGCATACCTCACAGCGGCCTTATATTTATTGGCTGATGTAGACAATAAGGCAGGGTTTTGTGCTGAATTTAACCAAAAAGGGTTTCCTGAAGGAACATCTTGAGCGAATACTCCTCTAAAACCACCGAGCAATAGGATGATGAATAAATACTTCATTAGGGAGTAACTATAAAGGTGGATTTAAAACTTTCGGAAAAGCCGTCGGTATATACAATAGAAAAAATAGCGGTGTAAAATTGATCCGTGAGCTCTTCATTATCTCCAAAAATAAAAAGAGGATCTTCTGAAGAAAATACTCGATTCTGATTTTCTGAATACACTTCTACTTTAAAATCCTGAAAGGTAATATGATCTCTTATTTTAATCTTAAAGTGACTATCCTCAAAAGCGGATGGATGTAAGGAAACAGCCGTGGGTACTTTTATTCTAGGAAAATAATCTACTTTAATGAGTTGAAGCGTATCTTTTCCATCATCACATACTTGCCCACCACTTGCATCTGTAGCCGAAAGTACCACCGAATAATCTTTAAATGAAGCTGTATTCGCCTTATCATAATTTGATGTTGAAAAGGTATATTCAAAATCTTCATCACTTTCTAAAGTAAATTCATCAATAAGCTGATTGTCCTCGTACACTTGCCAATTATGTTGATCAGTATTGATAGAGCTATCTGCATAAAATATCAATCGCCCATATTCCTCCGTCCAAGAAGAATAATTGGATGAAATAAAAGCTTTAGGTTGAGGTGGAACCACACTTATTTCATCAATAGTTCTATTATTTAAGCAAGATGAATTTCTAGATGACTCTAAAAACATTTCAAAATGTAAAGAGTCTTCCAAAGGTCTATCGATTATCAGATTAGAAAGTGTACCAATATTATTTTCTATTGTTAATGCTTGCTCTCTAAAGAAATTACCATTCACATATAACCTAACCACTTCTTTCGTTACAATATCTCCGGTTGTTTTAAAATTGATGCTGAGCTGATGACAAGTATAAATTAAATCCTCATCGGGATTGAAAATTAAGATTCTCTCTATTACATCAAACACATCTACTTCCACAGTATTTGAAGTTACCTGAGACACATTATCTATCATCTCAACGGTTATTTGATGCACACGAGCAGTTAATGCATCCGTAATATCAATACCTATTCTTGTTTCGGTAGGTGAGGCACTGACTACATTTCCTAAAATACCAATTTGATCAATACCAGAAATAGAATGATACGATTGCCCGACCTCATGATTTACTGTGAGAATAATTTCTCTCACATCATCGGCTTCATAAATACAAAAAGCGGAAGGATTGGATTGTATATCAAAACCAAAAGTAGTTACGCTTATCAGAAGTAGAAGTAGTAAGCAATAGTATTTCATCAATTATAAATACAATGAAAAGTGATGGTAGTATTCAATATCAAGTTTATCAAAACATATGCCTTATTTCAATATTTGAAACAGGCTTAACAAACTATGGTGTTATCTAATATAAGAATTTAATACGATCTTTTCACCTCAGTGAGAAAGCTGAAAGTATAAAAAAACGCAGCCATTCTGTTGACTACGTTTTTTTTGATTTTCCCCTTAGATAGTTTTCCTTCTTTAAAAAGTCAGATGATTTTAATTAATACGGTGTGACTTGCACCACTATCCTTGTTTCTGAATTTGTTGTGAATGGAATACTTTCTTCCACAACAATGGCTTCTTTTTTCTGAAGAAGTGCAGTACCGGTTCCTACCGCAGCACCAACTGCAGCTCCGATTCCAGCCGCTTTTCCTTTATCCTCTTTTACACTAACAGCTCCAACACCTGCACCCGCTGCTGCTCCAGCTCCTGCTTTTGCTAATGTTTTTCCTGTATTACTTTTTCCTTCGAACTTTACCACATTAGAAGATAATGCATATGAATTACCTTTTATTTCCAATGATTCAAGCTCTAAATGAAGTTTCGAACGACCAATTAATTTTTTTTGATTTTGAGCCAATACCACTTTGGCTTTTACTTTTGTCCCTTTAGGTACAATTTCTTTTCTATTCTTAATGATTGGCTTATCCAATCTTAAATCGATAATATCGCCGGTTTCTACTTTTTCAGTACTTATTGGTTGAGCGGGTGTCGCAGATATTTCTGTTCCCTCTTCGATTAAGTAGCGAACATCTATCGGTTTGCTTTTCGTTTCTTTAACGATTTTCTTTTTTCTTCTTTCTTTTTTTCCTTCACTGGAATTTCTTCATATACAAGATCTGAAGAATCCGTATTTTTTTTAGTTCCACATGAAAAAAAGACTACACCGCTAAGTGCCGTAATTAAAAGTAGTTGTTTAGTACAGTACATATAAAAAATGATTTATTGTAGTTTAAATATTGGGGAAAATCTAAACTCGACTTTTCTTTTCCAATACTGATGCCACAATAAATCATTTTTCGTTTTACAGTATGTTATTCTATAGAATTAGCTAAAAAAGTACTATTCTTATAAAAAATATTACTTTTTAGAGGGTAATATTTTCCCTGTAGCTTCGCCAAAACCAATTCGAAGTCCGTCTTTCTCACACCATCCTTTCATAATAATCGTATCGTTATCCTCCAAGAATGTTCTCTGAGATCCATCCGATAAAGTAATCGGTTCGGTGCCATTCCACGTCAGCTCCAATAAGGAACCAAAGCTGTCTTTCGTCGGTCCCGATATGGTGCCAGAAGCACACATATCACCTACGTTTAAATTACAGCCATTGACTGTTTGATGTGCCAATTGTTGACTCATACTCCAGTACAAATATTTAAAGTTGGAGTTACAAATCACTTGAGGAGCCAATCCTTCAGGCTGTAAACTTACCTCCAATTGGATATCAAATGCTCTCGGTCCTGATGTTTGTAAATAAGGAAGTGGGGTAGGCGACTGTTCTGGTCCAGCTACTCTAAATGGAGCTAAAGCTTCCATCGTTACGACCCAAGGAGAAACCGTCGATCCGAAGTTTTTACCTAAGAATGGCCCCAATGGAACATATTCCCATTTCTGAATATCTCTTGCCGACCAATCATTAAACAGCATCATACCAAAAATGTAATCTTCTGCCTCTTCTGCTTCTACAGTATCTCCCAAAGCAGTGGATTTTCCTACTACAAAAGCCATTTCCAATTCTATATCCATTCGAGACGATGGTCCATACACGGGTGCATCAGCATTAGGAGGCATCTTTTGTCCTTTTGGTCGGTGTAAATCTGTTCCCGATACCACAATAGATGAAGCCCTACCATGATACCCTACCGGAATATGTTTCCAATTCGGCATTAATGCATTGTCCTTTCCTCTAAACATAATCCCTACGTTAGTGGCATGTTCTTCTGATGAATAAAAGTCGGTATAATCGCCTATCTGAATAGGAATATAAAGCGTTGCATCACTCTGATTGACTAGATAAGAAGCATCAATTGTTGTGTTTCCTTCGGATAGTAAATCAAATAATTCGGTTCTAACGGATTGATGCACCTCTTTTCCAAGCGCCATAAAATCATTCAATACTTCTGATGAAAAAACACTTTTATCAGCAATAGATAAGTGCTTTGCTGCTTTTTCCAAATCAAGTATTTGATGTCCAATAGCAACGCCTACTCTTTTTTGAGGCTGATCGTTTGTTGAAAAAATACCATACGGTAGGTTTTGAATCGGGAAGTCCGATCCTTCAGGAACGTCTACCCAAGACTTTGCATCAGGTTGATGTGTTTTGTTTATCATAGATGTGTTTATAGGTTTGGTCGATCTTTTTAAGATCCTGTGTTTGTGTCGTTGTAAATATTTTCCCTAAAATAAGCAGGAAGTTGAAATATTTAAATCTTGATGCTAAAATAACTTCATTCCTATACTTTAGTTTAAGGGATTATTGTCTTCTTTTATTGTTCATCAAATTATTTGATGTTGATTAATGAAATATCCTTATCCAATAAATCATTACCTATATTTGTTGAAGAGAATTACTTATCATTTTTTTATCAATTGAAATAGTATGTCAACTAAACTACTTTTACTAATTGGAGCATTGTTTATCATTGCTTCTACCTTTATCAAGGTACAATTTGGTGCCGATACCATCGTGACTGTTTTAAAGTTTATTGGTTTATTTTTTATCGTTGGTAGTTTCGTGAAGATCCTCATTCAGAATATCAAAAAGTAAATATTAAACTCTTGATCGTATTTTTTGGTTATTCAATTAACTATCCATTATTCATTTTGTGAATTCTATTTTTTTAAGTTAATTAGATATATACCATCGAATTAGCTATTTGATTTACCAATAGTACAAACACCTATTTTTATGGAAAATGCAATTATTACTTCAGATCAGAACATTCAAAACATTGAAGATATATTCATTCATTTAAAGAAGAATAGACAAGCCATTAAGGATACTACTGCCAAAGTGAGAATAAAGAAATTGAAACTCCTGGAGAAATATATTCTTGATCATCGTTCTGATATTCAAAATGCAATCCATAAAGATTTTAATAAGAATCCGATAGAAACGGATGCGACAGAAATTCTTTCTACACTTGGTCTTTTAAGACACGCTAGAAAAAATTTGAAAAAGTGGATGAAGCCAAACAAAGTAGGGACTCCATTAAGTATGTTGGGTACTTCTTCAAAGGTGATGTACGAACCCAAAGGAGCCTGTTTGATTATTTCCCCGTGGAACTATCCTTTCTATCTGGCAATGGGGCCATTAATTTACGCTATTGCAGCAGGAAATACAGTGGCTATAAAACCTTCCGAGATATCATCAAATACTTCTTTATTTATCGAGAAAATGATAAAGGATCTTTTTCCTGATAATGAAGTGAAAGTGGTGTTAGGTGGCGTGGAAACATCAACAAAATTATTGGAGCTTAAATTTGATCATATCTTCTTTACCGGAAGTCCGCAAGTGGGGAAAGTGATCATGAATGCAGCATCAAAGAATCTTTCTTCTGTTACTCTAGAATTGGGAGGTAAATCGCCTACAGTCGTACTAAATGATGCCGATTTAAAAGATGCTTCCGATAAAATCACATGGGGTAAGTTTATCAATGCCGGACAGACTTGTATTGCTCCCGATTACTGTTTAGTTCCAAAAGAATTGGAAGCTGAATTTGTCGATCAGATGCAAAATACCATAAACGAGTTTTATTCTCCGGATGGTGAAGTGATTGAGCTTTCGAAGGATTTTGCAAGAATTATATCCAATAAACATTTTATCCGTTTGCAACATCTGATTAACGATGCTGCCGAAAAAGGGGCTACAGTAATGATGAACGGGGAAATGCATGAGGAAACTAGATATATTCCTCCTACATTACTCACAAACGTTACGGACGACATGCTGATTATGCAGGAAGAGATTTTCGGACCTATCCTACCGATCAAGACCTACGAAAATGTGGATGAAGCTTTAGAATATATCGCTTCTAAGGAGAAACCTCTGGCACTTTATGTATTTGGTCAAAAGAAAAAAGATATCCAATATGTTATTCATCACTCCACTGCGGGTGGAACATCAATAAACGATACTGTACTTCATATCAATAATCCTGAATTACCTTTTGGTGGCGTAAACAATAGTGGTATTGGTAAATCGCATGGTATCTACGGATTTATGGGATTCAGTAATCAAAGGGCAATTCTTAAAAATAGAGTGGGGATGACGGGGATCAAACCTATTTACCCTCCGTATGGTGATTTGGCAACGAAGTTGTTGGATTTTATCATCAAAAAGTTTTAAAAAAATCTTTAGAAATAGAAAAGGCTATGTCATTCTTATTTGATATAGCCTTTTCTATTTTATATAAATTATATTTTTTGCTTAAAGACAGAGAAATGTACGAATGTTAGATCACGAGGTCAGAGACCTCTAAAGTTTTTAGGCACAAATGACGTTTCACTTAACATTTGCGCCAGTGTGGACGAACCAAACTTATTAGTTATTACCTATTAATTATTACTTAAAAAATTATTACCTACCTAAGTTTTTCCACCAACTTCCTCACATGATGAAACCTCGGTGCTCTTTCCAATAGCTCATCCAATTGTTTCACATAAGCAGCTACCAATTCGGGTACCTGACTTTTTTGCATCAAGAGATGTTGTCCTACCAACCAATAAGCACGTTCTGCAATACTCATGTTTTCCCCATATTGTTGGTAATGTTTTGGCAGAAGATTAGATAACCTCCATATCCTCATAAAACCTAAGAAATTTGGGAGTTGTTGGTTAAAAGCCATTGCAGCTTCTAATAAAGAGTAATAACTTTTTGGTTTTTCTAGATCGGGATGAAATTTTAGATCTTTAATCAGCATCATCAAATCGTTGGCTTTGGCGAACTTCTGTTCCTCCAATAATTTCATCACCATCTGATATAGAAGTCTTGAACCAGACACCTGAAGTTTATCTGCTTCACTGGGAACATAATCCACGAATACAGAAAAAAGCTCTTCGAAAGAATCAGCATTGTTTTCTTCCAAAGCGACTTTCAACATATCGTAGAGTACCCAAGCCATAGCGGCCTGTAAGGATTCATCTTCGGGAGCCAATTCCAACAAACGTCTAGCTGTTATAAAAGCTTCCTGATATTTCCCTTCTTCCCTTAAAGAATATATTTCTGTTACTGAATACACCTTATTTATTTCTTTCCTTAAATCGTTGATCTCTATCCTTACGGTTTCTCGAAGTAAGCTTTTTTAAACCTACTTTCACTCCTAAAAGAATAAAGCAAAAACCACCTAATTTTGCATTTTCAGAAAAGTCGACTCCACTTTTCCAATCGTAGTAAGCCAACATAAAAAATGAAATTCCGGCCATTGCGAATATGAAATTCACTAGCCAATCAAATCCTTTTCCCATTTTGTTTAGTTTATTGTTGATAACTTGAGTTGGATCAAAATCGCCTAACTCAAGTAAATACAAGTTAGTATATCATAAACATACAAAAAAAGAGTAAGTGATCAGTCAAAAACCTTCCCACTTACTCCTTATATTTTAAAAGATATATACCTTATCTAATAATAGATCCCTCAGACAATTGTCCTGTTGGAGAGATAAATGATAAGCTACCGTCTTTGTCTTCTGCCATCAAAATCATTCCTTGAGATTCTACACCTCTGATTTTTCTTGGAGCCAAGTTTACTAAAACAGAAACTTGTTTTCCGATGATATCTTCTGGGGCAAAGAATTCAGCAATACCACTTACAATCGTTCTTTTGTCGATTCCAGTGTCTACTGTAAGTTTTAATAGCTTCTTCGCTTTCTTCACTTTCTCTGCTTCAAGGATGGTACCTACACGGATATCCATTTTTTGGAAATCATCGAATGATGTTTCCTCTTTTTGAGGTTCAACGGGCTGTTGAGCGATTTTAGTTTTCTCTAATTTTTCAATTTGAGCTTCAATCGTTTTGTCCTCCACTTTGCTGAACAACAACTCTGCAGGAGCAAGGCGGTCATAAGCTGTAATCAATTCTGGGTTACCCACTTGATTCCAATCCAACGACTCCATTCCTAACATGTTTTGGATCTTCTTCGCGGTATTTGGTAAGAAAGGATCGATAGTGATCGCCAAGTTACCAGCAATTTGAAGTGCCATGTTCAGAATAGTTTTTACTAATTCTGGATCTTGCTTGAACAATTTCCAAGGCTCAGTATCCGCCAAGTATTTATTACCTAAACGAGCCAATTTCATTGCTTCAATCAAAGCTTCTTTGAATTTGTACTGCTCGATTAATTTCTCCACTCTCAATGGAAGCTCTTTCATCTCTTTAATGATGCCTTCTTCCATTTCAGTAAACTCACCTGCAACAGGTACTTCACCTTTAAAGTATTTGTGCGTTAATACAACGGCTCTGTTGACAAAGTTACCCAAGATAGCTACCAACTCGTTGTTTACACGCTCTTGGTAATCTTTCCAGGTAAACTCTGAATCTTTATTTTCTGGAGCAATGGATGTCAATACATAACGTAACTCGTCTTCTCTATTAGTTAGATCTTCCAAGTACTCGTGTAACCAAACAGCCCAGTTTCTTGATGTCGATAATTTAGCACCCTCTAAGTTTAAGAACTCATTGGCAGGTACGTTATCAGGAAGGATAAAGTCGCCATGTGCTTTCAAGATAATAGGGAAAATGATACAGTGGAATACAATATTGTCTTTACCAATAAAGTGTACCAATTTAGTATCTGCTTTCTTCCAATAATCTTCCCAGTTTTTACCTTCTTTAGCGGCCCAATCTTTAGTCGCAGAGATGTAACCAATAGGAGCATCCAACCAAACGTACAATACTTTTCCGTCTGCACCTTCTACTGGAACTTTCACACCCCAATCCAAATCTCTGGTCATCGCTCTTGGCTGTAAACCTTGGTCGATCCAAGACTTACACTGACCCATTACAGAATTTTTCCACTCTTTAGGATCATGGTGAGGTCTACCGTCTAAAGTACCTTCGACAATCCACTCACGTACCCAATCCTCGTGCTTGTTCATTGGCAAGTACCAGTGACGAGTTGTTTTTAACGTTGGAGTTGCTCCAGTAATCGTCGATTTTGGATCGATTAATTCTGTCGGACTCAAAGAAGTACCACATTTCTCACACTGATCACCATACGCACTATCGTTGCCACAATTTGGACAAGTACCCATGATATAACGGTCGGCTAAGAATTGTTTTGCCTCTTCATCATAATATTGTTCCGACTCATTTAATTCGAAATGTCCTTTCTCTTCTAAATTCTTGAAAAAGTCTTGTGCTGTTTCATGATGAATAGGAGAGGATGTTCTATGGAACAAATCGAAAGAGATACCGAACTTCTCAAAAGTATCACCAATCTGCTTGTTATACTTATCAATTATGTCTTGAGGAGTAATGCCTTCTTTTTGTGCTCTAATTGTAATGGCCGCACCGTGCTCATCACTTCCACAAATAAAAGCGACATCTTTTCCTTTCTGACGCAATGATCTAACATAAATATCGGCTGGCAAATATGCACCAGCAATATGCCCAATATGAAGAGGGCCGTTCGCATAAGGTAATGCTGCAGTTACTGTGTATCTATTATAATGTTTTGACATGTAGTGTCTTCTTGTTTTTACAGATCCAACGACTTTTTGTACCGATCGACAAAGTCGATGGCAAAGTTAAAGAATTTGAAGAAGTTTATCACTTGTTTGCCCTTTGAATAACAGATGTTTTGATAAATCAAACGATTTATTGAAACTAAGCCTTAAAACCATCCTAATAAAACCATAAATCAACATCAATTTCTCCATAGTGGCTTCATTTCTTCTTCCCTTAGTTCCTTAGTTCTTCAGTTTCTTACTTCCATAGTTACTAATATTTGTTTGCACAATAAATCAATTGCCTTACTTTTGCGTTTACCTAAGAAACATATTAATTACTTATGAAAAAGGCGATACATAAAGGCGAGGAATGGTTTGACCAATGGTTCAACACACCATATTATCATATTCTGTATTCCAATAGAGATTTTAAGGAAGCAGAGGAATTTATGAGAGTATTGTCTACTCATCTCGAATTAAAAGCAAACGATAAAGTTCTAGATTTAGCTTGTGGAAAAGGAAGACATTCTATCTTTTTAAATAAGCTAGGTTATGATGTAGAAGGTATTGACTTATCCACAGAAAGTATACATTACGCAAAGCAATTTGAAAACGATACTTTGAAGTTCAATACCCACGATATGAGAGAGTTGTATAAGGAAGAAGAATATGATTATATCTTCAACTTATTCACATCATTTGGTTATTTTGAAACAGAAGAAGAAGATCTTCAAGCAATACAAATGATTGCTCACAGTTTAAAGAAAGGTGGTAAATTTGTACTCGATTATTTCAATACTTATAAAGTCATCAACAGTCTTCCGGAAAAACAGGAGATTAATCGACAAAATATGACGTTCCATGTGCATAAGTATTTGGAAAATCGCCATGTAATGAAAGAAATTGCTTTTACTGACGAAGGAAAAGACTATTTATTCACAGAAAGGGTAGAAGCGTTGAAAAATAAAGATTTCAGATACCTTTTTGAAGCAGTAAATCTAAAAATTGTTCACACTTACGGAGATTATCAACTGAATAAGTTTGATAGAGAAAATTCTGATCGAATGATTTTTGTGGTTGAAAAGATATAGGAAAGTGAAAAAGTAAGAGGTAAGAGGTAAGAGGTAAGAGGGAAAATACTTGCTTAAAACTTAAAATAGAAAAGGCGTCACATAATGCGACGCCTTATTTTTTTGATACTTATCAGTTACTATTTTGATAACTGATGGTATCCCTAGTATTTTTCTGAATAGTAATCGCTCCGAAAATACTCAACAAGAAGCCAAAGGCATAAAAACCTTTCTCACTTGGCAAGATATCAGCATTAAATAATCCAATGGTTAATAATGTAATTGAAGCAATTAAAGAGAACCAACTTAATCCGTAATACAAGTTAGAAACCTGTATAAATTCTTCTTTATCTCTTACTGATTTTTGTACGGAAATCGCTGAAAACAGTGCGAAAAGGATAACAGTTAAATAATAACCTTTCTCATTCAATAACATTTCAGCTCTAAAAAGACCAATTAAATATCCTCCTAGTCCAACAGCAAAAGCAATCCAAGAAGAAGCGATGTAGGCATTAGATGGTTTAGCACTCATAATTCATTAGTTTCGTGAAAAATCAACAGCTTTGGTATGCTGCCGTTTAAAATCAGACTTTTTGATAATCAGTCTGATAAATCAAGATGCTTGAAAGAGTAATGTTAATATCATCTTGATTTTTTTGTATGGTCTTTCCAACGCATCAAAATAAAATAGGTTGTGAAAAGTTTAATAAAAATGAATATTCACTCATTATTTAACATTTAATAATAAGATAGGTAGCAGGTAGCAGGTAGCAGGTAGCAGGTAGCAGGTAGCAGGTAGCAGGTAATTTATTTTTTGAGGTTGAATATTAAAAACTTAGAGTGAACTTTCTAAAGGTAGACAAATAGAAGTCAATTTAAGTAACTTCTGAGAGCAAAAAAAGGGGTGATGAAATCCCTCTTTAAAATTTAATAAAACTATCGTATTTACAGTAAATAATTATTCACAAATAAGCCATCATTTTCTCACCTTCAAAAAAGAGGTGGTGCAACCCCTCACTACAAAAACAGAGGAGCGAACCAAACCTGCTACCTGTTACCTGCTACCTAAAAAAATATCAGACATCAAAAATCTAAAAATTTAATACAGACTTCTAAGACTTATTAATATTATCCCCCCTAAGCTGTCTAAATCGCTTTCTAGCGTCTACTTCATAGCTCGAGCCCTTAAACTTAATCAGGTGCTCTTTAAAGTAGTGCATAGCCTCTTCTTTGTTCTTCAGGTGGTCCTGATAGATCACACCTAGGAGATAATTAGCATCATCTGCCCAGATATCGTAACTGTGGAACTCTAGAATTTCTTTTAGAGGTTCTGTAGCTTCTTCGTATTTTCCGAGTTTTATCAACAATTGTGATTTTTCCCAAAGAATTTCATCAGTTAAACGATGCCCTTTAAAAGTCACCAACATTTGATCATAACTTTTCAACGCTTTGTCGTATTGTCCTTGAAATACCAACAAATCTACCTTGGCATATTCTTCCATAGCTAAAGAAGTGGTATCTAAATTCAGATTATCTGCAATAAGTAGCGACAATGCCATAGCATCGTTACTGATTGTTCTAGAAGTGGCCAACTTTAACACATCCAATTGTGATTGAGCCAATCTGAAATCTCCAGTATAATAGTAAAGTTTCGCATTTTTCAATTTTGCTTCATGACCAATCTTTAATTCACGATTACTCTTTGCTACTTGTGAATAAAGTAATGATGCTTCCCAAGGTTCGTCTTTCAGTAGGTAGATATCACCTAAATCCAACTTGGCTTGTGAAACTAATGACTTTGGAATATTTCGATTATCAATAATTTGCTTCAACTCTGTGATGGCAGAGTCTTTCTGATTGAGATAAAACGCTTGAAGTAACGCCATATTACGCATCGCATCGCCTGTTTGTGCGGTTAATCCCACTTCTTTGATAATTTGTTGGTAATCCTTTACCAAAGATTCTATTTGATTACGATCGATAGGATAAGTGCTCTTCACAATTTCCTCTTTCGTTTCTATCAAGAACTTTCTAGCCACAGGATACACCGCATATTCTTTATAACGATCCACCAAATACTGGAAGATCTTCTGTGCATTCTTATAATCCTGATTATTCTTCGCTAGTCGACCAATCTCTAAAATCTTATATCCTTCTAACCTCAAACGTTTATCGAGCGCTCTAGCCTGTATAAACGCCCCGTAGAACTTCTTCTGCTGTAAGTAGTACCAAACGATCATCTCGTTGAATACAGTCATGTCAGCGTTCTTCTGCACCTTTGTCAGTAACTTCGGTTCTAATAGGTCAAATTCTTCTTCTGACGTCAATCTATCTTGTAAAGCAACTTGGACATACTCCAACTGATCCGGCTTCACTGTGAGCAATTTTAAGTACTCATCGATCATCAATTCTTTTTTGCCTGACTTATTGTATAAATCAGCCAATTCGTAAAAGAACATTTCTCCGGATATTTTCTCACCTTCTTTGTAACTGTACTCCGCATAATTGTATAAACCTAGGTCGGCACAATACAAAGCAGTATAACGAAGCTTGGTCGTGTTATTCACAATTTGTTTGATGTAAGCATGAAAATATTTATCAGCATGCACCGTATCTTTTTCAATCAACTTTACTCGACAGTAATCCACTTGATAGGTAGAGTTGCCTGAATTTGACTTCACCAGTTTTTTTAAATATTTATCCGCCTCCTTCAACAACTCCTTTTTTAAAAGGATACTTAGATAATTTTCGTGGATCTGATTTATCAATTCTTTTTGTTTTACCAGATCACGATACAGTTCCAAGGCTTTATCGTATTCTTCTGTTTTATAATATTCCTGGGCGAGTTCTAACTTCTCTTCTGTTTTATTTTGAGCCAACCCAGTTTGAGTTAAAAGGAAGAGACCTCCGAGACAAAGGAAGAGTATTCTGATTTTTTGAGTAATGGAGGTTTTCAACATTTTCTTAAAAGATAAATAATAGAAAAATAAAAATTTAAAATTCTTTTTTATTGTTATTAGGGCTGTGTATAAGTTGATAAATCGGTTTACTCACAGGAATATTAAGCTTACACACATTTCTATTCAATAGTCCAACACCGCATAATATATACAATAACAGTGTTTTATGGCGCTTTTCAACAATACTAACACAAAAATAGGTAGTAAAGTTATTCAGTTAAATACTGTGTTTAGAAGCGCCCTTTTGAGATGAATAACCTTATACACACCAATGTGAATACCGTGAATAAGTCCGATTTGTGAACTATTGTGGATAAAAAGGTCACTTATTAAACATTTCACTCACAAATCACATCTTCTCACAATTACTATGTGAATAATGTTGATAAGGTACAGTATCTTCTTAAGAATGTACAATTACTAAACTTTACATTTATTGATGACAAGTTTTGATACATTCTATACATGAATATACACAATCCTGACTTTTTTAAATCATTTTATTGATTAAAAATTAATCCACCTCTGTGAATAATTTTTAGATGCTCAATTTTCGATTTCCTTAAATGTTAGACGACCTCTTCTCTTCAATTTTGAATACTTCTTAATGCATTTTATACCTCATCTTTTAAACATCATGTGAATTATGTTATTGTTGATATGTGTAAAATATAGTATTACAACAGTTGTAATAGATTGATATACAGATATATAACAATAATTTACCCTTGTTAATTAACCCATTTTCTGTTTGTATTTACGTTGGTAAATAACAAAACTTAACTTTTGTTGATAAATATGTTGATAAGTACCTAAGTTATCAACAGTTTGAGGAATGTTATGTTGACATTAATGTGCAAAACCTCTAAATCCCTTATAATGAGTACCTAAAGTGTGTATCGAGTTAAACTAGGCCTTAATTGCCCAAAACCTTTGAAATAAGGCCATAAACGCACTTTTTTTAATATTTTTTAAGAAGGTATTATTTGAGTTTATTGATTTTGCAACTTTATAAAAACTTATTCACACATTTTGAGGTCCTAAAGCGTTTTAACAATGGGTTCATTATCAAATTGATAATGTAACATGAAATAGTATATATAGAAAAGCCTTCCAAATATTGATAATTAGAAGGCTTTATTGTGGATAAGTAAGGGGGGAGCTATCCTCTAGGTAATATCAGATTGATAAACGAATCTTTAATTTTTTCACTTAAATACGCAGTGTAGTTTTCACTACCATTTTTAAACAATAGGAGATACTCATTTTCATTTTCTAAGGATTGAAATAAAGTCATCATCGATTGTGTATTGTTCGAATTAGAAAATAAGATTCCTTTCTGCGTTTTTATTTTATCGTATTTCTGATCATTATATTTTAAAATGATAGGAGATAGGGTAATATCCTCTTGAATATAGTTTTCTGATTTTAAACTAAAGAAACGAATAGGATTACTATTCAGTTATACTTTTTGATGTTCAATTTCTATATGATGAAATATAGAGACACCTTCTGAATGATTTCCTACAAACTCATAAACTATAGAATTATCGTCCCACTCATATTGCTGTTTTTTTGTAATCGTATAATCTTCTAAACTTATTTTTTTCAACCCACCTTTTTCGATACTTTCAATACCTACATTGGTCGGATCATAATATCTTTTTGTTGGTGTAGCTTTTACGTCCAAGTTTGGTTTATATTCTCCAGCGACTACTTCGTTTTTTATTCCTAAATATTCCTCCAGAACTTTTTCTAAATTTTTCATTTCATAGCTTTCTTTTTCGAACCAACTCCCATTAATAATTTGATCGTCTATATTCGAGTTGTGATATAAAATATTCAGAGAATAAACTTTCGTTTGACATTCATTATTTTTTTTTACTTTTTTTAATTCCTCAGTAACATAAAATTGTTTGATGTCTTGTATGTCAACTTCTAAGGACCCACGATTAAATGGATGAATAGGAGAGGTCTAGATTTTAAATCAGAAGTTTGCTTAATATTCATTCCATTAAAATTTTAGCTAAAAAAAAGACTAACCTAAGTATTGAAACTTAAGTTAGTCTATTAGTCATGTCTTTACAAAAAGAAAATTTACCTTTTATCGGTATTGATTATAGTATCTTCTCTTCGAATTTCCCAATTGGCTTCTACCTTAATTTGGTTAGGGAAGAAGGCGGTAGGTTCTGGTGGAATTCTATTTTTAAAATCACCAGGGAACCAAACTCCATCTCCGTTTTCATCAATTAATACTCTGATCTTATAGGTACCTGGTTTTACATATTCGAAACTAAATTTTCTTTCATCTTTAATTTCCATGTAGGGTTCATTTTTTCCATCCAAAAGTTGAACGATAAAGTGATCATGACTACCCTTTACCTCACCTTCAACAATACCATATTTGTCCGGTTCCTTGATAGTAAACGAGACCGATTTATTTTTTGTGGAATCACCTTTTACAGAAACAAAAGAATTCTGTTTAAAGATAACGGTGAAAGCAGAGTCGGCATAAAAACCAGGAATCGTTAATTCTGTTTTGTCATGATTAAACGATAAGTCAATATTATTTGCATCCAATAAACTATCAAGCTGAACAGTGTCTGTACTCCATACATACATCATACTATCTAGATTCCATTCTTTCATTGGGATAGGGAATTTTAAAACTAGATCTACAGAATCTTTTTCTTTGATATCACTATCCTCAGGGTATAATTTATTGAAGCTAATTCTTTCTACTTCTTTTTCTTCAGCTTCACCACCTAAAGCATTTCCTACTTGCTTTAAAGCTCCACCAATTAAGCCTCCATTTTTCTTTCTTTCTGCTCTTTTTTGTTCAGCTAAAAATTCAGATTTACTAGGGAACATCACAGTAGTATCGAATTCTACTTTTACATCTAATGAGTCAATACCATATCCTTTTACTCTAATGGAATCTTCAATATCTCTCATACCTGTGTAGATTAACTTCACCTCACCGGCATCATTTCTCATACTGAAAACACTATCTGTGAATGAATTTTTTTCAGGAAAATCTAAACGATAATCCACTACATATTTATTGAATTGAAGAAGAAGATCTTCTTTATCTTTTTTCGCACGGTTAAATTTTAAATCAACTAAATCATAATCCCTTACATATAATTTTACCCCATCAAGGTTTTTATCTAATAAAATGGAGTCAGAAAAGAAGCCAATTTTTTCTTCGCGCAAAGTGTATTTATAATCTTCGTTCGCATCCTTAATGGCATACACTGTATAATATCCAGGTTTAAATCTTTCTAAAATAAATAAACCATCTTTTACTGTTCTTGAAAAATATAATGGAGGATCTGTATTTACATCCAAAGAATCATAAGGATTATATAAAGCAATGATACCACCTTCGATAGGTTCGTTAGTCATTAAATCTCTAACAGATCCAGTCACTTCCAAAGAGTCCAGGTAGCTACCAGTACTAACAGAAAAGCGAACATTTTGTGCAGGATTTTTTTCCGTAACGTCAACAATAGCTTTACCAAAATCAAAATAATAAGTAGTATTTGATTGTAAAGTATCCATGATATTCATGATCAACTTTCTACCAGATACTTTGGTCTTATATTTTAATGTACTCTTGTAAGGAGTGATAATTAGATTCTGTTTTAACTTCTCCTCTTGGATAGGTTCATCAAAATATAAAGTCAATTTAAGTTTTGTAGTGTCCACATTTGTCTGACCATCGACTGGAGTTGAGGCAGCAAACTTAGGAGGGATTTCATCTTTTGGACCTCCAGTAGGAGAGGAGACAACAGCACAACCATAAACAGTAAATGCCAATGCAGTTAAAAGAAGTAATTTAAAAATATGGTTCATTAGTAAAGATGACTAAATGTAGATCACAAGAATACCATTTGATTAGGTTAAAAATCATGTGATGATCAATAAAGTTTCAAGATACAAAATAAGGCATATCTCTTTAAAAGAGGTATGCCTTATTCATAAAATTTAATGCTTTTTTTTAAGCCTTTTGTTTATCAAGATACACCATCAAGATGGTAACATCGGCAGGAGTTACCCCACTAATTCTTGATGCTTGTCCTAAAGTAAGTGGACCTACCTTAGATAATTTTTCTCTTGATTCAGCAGATAAAGAAGTGATCTCTCTGAAATTAAATCCTTCTGGAATTTTATAATTCTCTAGGGTCGTTAACTTCTCAGCAATCTTTTCTTCTTTCTCTATATATGTTTCATACTTCAATAAAATCTCAGCTTCTTCCAAAGCTTTCTCACTGAAGTTTTCAAATGCTTCTTTCAAAGCAGGGGCACATTCCATAGTTAAAGCCATTCCTACATTAGGACGTTTGATAAACTTATCAGCTTTTAAACCATGGTTCATCGTTTGTAAACCACTTGCTTCTAAATGAGGATTTGCATTCGCTACTTTCACACTAGTTTCTTTTAGTGTTTCAATAGTCGATTCAATCTCTTGCTTTTTCTTTTGTACAGCTTCGAATCGATCATCTGATGCTAATCCTAATTGATGTCCAAGTGGAGTTAATCTAAGGTCTGCATTATCTTGTCTTAATAAGATTCTGTATTCAGCACGTGATGTAAACATTCTGTAAGGCTCCTCAGTACCTTTGTTGATAAGATCGTCGATCAATACACCAATGTATGCTTCTGATCTCTTAAGAACGAATGGCTCTGCTTCTACGATCTTATTATGTGCATTGATACCTGCCATCAAACCTTGTGACGCAGCTTCTTCATAACCAGTTGTACCGTTAATCTGACCAGCGAAATAAAGGTTCTCAATTAGCTTTGTTTCCAGCGTTGGTTTTAATTGAGTAGGAGGGAAGAAGTCATACTCAATAGCATAACCCGGTCTGAACATCTTCGCATTTTCAAATCCTTCAATCTTTCTCAAAGCTTTGTATTGAACGTCTTCAGGTAGTGAAGTAGAGAATCCGTTGATATACATTTCGCAGGTATTCCAACCTTCAGGTTCTACAAAGATTTGGTGACGATCACGCTCGGCAAAACGGTTGATTTTATCTTCGATAGACGGACAGTATCTTGGACCTAATCCTTGAATTCTTCCGTTAAACATTGGCGATCTATCGAATCCTGTTTTTAGAATATCATGAACTTCATTACTAGTATAAGTGATGAAGCAACTTCTTTGTTTCGTTAATGATGTTGTTTGATCTGAGTAAGAAAATTTCTCAGGGTTTTCATCACCTGCTTGTTCTTGAAGTTTCTCCCAGTTTAAAGAACGGCCATCTACTCTTGGAGGAGTACCTGTTTTCATTCTACCAGATTCGAAACCTAAAGAAACCAATTGTTCAGTTAAACCTTTAGCAGCGTGTTCACCACTACGGCCACCTCCAAATTGTTTTTCACCAATGTGGATTAAACCATTTAAAAATGTACCATTCGTTAAGACAATAGCTTTAGTATTGAATACTACTCCTAAACTTGTTTTAACTCCAGTAATTTTATCACCGTCCATAACAAGTTCAGTCGCCATTTCTTGCCAGATGTCGACATTCATATTTGCTTCAAGTGTGTCTCTCCATTCTTGAGCAAACATCATTCTATCACTTTGTGCTCTTGGACTCCACATCGCAGGACCTTTTGATCTGTTTAACATTCTAAACTGAATCATAGTCTTATCTGTGATGATACCAGACATACCGCCAAGGGCATCAATTTCTCTTACGATTTGACCTTTAGCAACCCCACCCATTGCTGGGTTACAACTCATCTGAGCGATGGTTTGCATATTCATAGTAATCAGTAATACTTTAGAGCCTAAAGTTGCTGCGGAGTAAGCGGCCTCACAACCTGCGTGACCTCCTCCAATTACAATGATGTCATAAGATGGATACATTATTTTCTCCTTTTATTTTTTAAGTTCCACGTGGAACAATGATAATCCTTCAATGAAAAATTGAGGAAGTAAATCCTCTAAACCTGAATTCGGATAATTGAATTTCAAGTCACAATACGAGTAATAAAAATATAAAATCTTCCTACTCTCTAATTTCCAAATGCAAAGATACATAATACATTGAAAATTAAACCTTAATGTTTTTATATATAAAAGTTCCACGTGAAACATTTTGTGTAATAATAATGTTTCACGTGGAACATGAGTATAATAAATACGATATTGAATTGGTTTATGAACTTAAACCGATAGGTCTTTTGGCTAATTGACGATCTTCTATATTTCTCATATTCGCTGCATCTTCTTCAGATTTATCTTTAAATCCTAAAAGATGAAGAATACCATGGATTAAAACTCGATGTAGTTCGTCTGTTTCATTAGTACCTAAACTCTGAGCATTATCTTTGATTCTATCAATACTTACGAAAATATCAGATTCTATTTCGTTTTCGTATTCTGCATTATCAAAAGTAATGATATCAGTATAGGTATCATGATCTAGGTATTCGACATTCACCTTATGAAGATATTCATCAGAGCAAAGAATATAATTGATCCCAATCAACTGATAATCGTGATCAGTAACAACGGTATTAATCCATTCCTTAACTAAATCTTCGTTATCAATAGTATAGGTGATATCTTCATTAAAAAAAGTAATTTCTCCCTCCATTAAATATAGAATGTTAGCGTGATAGCTCTTCCTTCTTTAGAGAACTCAACTTCGTCTGCAAGATGTTTCATCAAGAAAATACCTCTACCTCCTGGCTTATCAATGTTCTCTGGAGCTGTAGGATCTGGTAATGCATCGAAATCAAAACCTTTACCTTCATCTTCTATTGTAAAAGAAATCTCTTTTTCTGTAACGTCTAATTCTAAATGAACATTCTTTTCTTTGTCATTTCTGTTACCATGGATGATTGCATTGTTTACAGATTCTGTCACTGCAATCATGATGTTACCATAAATGTCATCGTTGAAATTAAACTCATCACGAGCTTGATCAATAAAACTCTCCGCAATTCTTACGTTTTCAATTAACGAAGGTATTTTTAATTTGAATGGTTTATTCATTGTACTTGTTGACATTTCAATCTTTTATATTTTCAAAGTACTTGTTTACTTCTTGTTTATAATACGTATTTAATGAAGTTGGGATCGTCCTTAATAGCTCAATTTGTGTTTCTTTTTGTTTTAAATACTCATCGAAGCTATCTGGAGGTGGAACCTGCTTCTGCTGCTTGGCAGTTTCGGCTTTCCTCTCTTCATCTTTACCTTTTTCTTTTTTTGCTTTTTCAGACTCCAACATCCTAGTTAGGATCTCTTGTTGTCTTTGAATCAACTTATCAGTTAAACGCTTATTTACCAAATCCTCTTCCGTTTTTTCCATTTCTTTGAGGATTTTTCCATAACCGTTACCACCGCCTTTTTCACCTTCTTCATCTTCTTTCCCTTGCATTTGCTCTTCACCTTTACCCATACTTTGTTTTAAAGCATTTCGGATCATTTCCTGTTGAGCGGCGAGTTTAGCCAATTCCTTGGATAATTCTTTTCCTGATTTACCAGACTTCTTCAAGTTCTGCATTTGTTGATTCAACTGTTGTTGCATCTGACTCATGCTAGGTGAAGAAGATTGTTGTTGCTTCTGATTCATTTGCTGACCAGCCATGTTCTGACTCATCTGCTGTTGCATGTTCTCTAATATGTCGTTTAAGAGCAATGCTAAATTATTTATAGAAGTCATTGTAAACTGCTGCTTACTTGCTGCAATTTCCGGGACTCTACGCTTGATAGCATCTAGACTTTCGTCCATATACTTATTCATTTGAGTCACCTCTCGAGTCACAAAAGACTCAATTTGGAAAACTCTTTTTGATAATGCAATTAAACTATCTTCAATGTATTTAGCATCATCTTTCAATTTAAGTTGTGTTTGTGACAACTCCACAAATTTAGGGTCGATTCTTCTAACTTCCTTAAATGATTCCATAAGATTTTCCTGATCGAAGGAAAGTTTAAGAAGATTTTCCATTATTTGACGTAAAGCCTCGTGATCTTCACTGATTTGCTCCATCTGTGATGACTGCATACTTTGTTGCATTTTTTGTGCCATCTGCTGCATTTTATTAGCCGCCTTTTTCTGAGACTGATGAGCATCTTTCTTTTTATCTTGATTCAGCTGTTCACTGGCATTTTGTTGTTCTTTTGAGATCTGTCTTTCATTAGGGGTAAACTGTTCGAAGTCCTGATTGGTCTGTTCTTTCTTGTCCATTTTTCTCAGTTCTTCCATCTCCTTCTTGATGTCCTCAAACTTTTTATTCAGTTCTTCCTGATCTTTTTTAAGTGCATCTTCCTCCGACTTATTATCTTTTTTCTCCTCCTCAGATAATCCCTCTTTCTTCTCTTCCTCTTCTAACTCTTTTGTTTTATTGGCTAGGTCCTGTTGTTCTTTTGCCAAGTCCTCTAATTTAGAAGAAACCTCTTTTGCTTTTTGTTCAATCTGTAATTTTTTGAAAAGCTTAATCGTTCGTTCTAATTCGTTCTTTAAGTTCTTCTGTTTGTTTTCAATGTTTTGCAAATTCTCCTGAAGATTCTGATTGATGTAGTTTTGTTCCATCAATTTTTGTAGTTCTTCATATAACTTCTGTGTTTCCTCATCATTAATGTCATTAATGATTTTCTGAAGTTGTTCCGCTTTATCAGAGGTACTTTTATCTTGATTGGAGAACTTGTCTTGCTTGTTTTGTAATTGCTGACTTTGTTCCTGAAGAGACTTTAATTGTTCTTCTAATTCTTTTCTCTTTTCGATGAGTTTTTGGATATCTTTTTTATCCTGCCAAGTTAACTGACGCTTACCTTTCAGCTTCTCTTCTAACTTCTTTAAATCTTTCTCCAGCTGATTGGCTTTGTCCAAAGTATCATCTAATTTATTTTCAGTCTCCTTCTTCGACTGATCAATTTCTTTTTCTAACTCAGCTTTAGTTGGTAAGGTAAAGGTGTACATAGGCGTTTTACTTCGCTTATTACCATTGACTGCATCATTGTCATATACCTCTACATAATATTCTAGTTTATCCCCCTCTTTTAGATCAAACTGATTCGTTTCTAACTTATAATAAAAGCTTTGATCAATCGCTTTATTATTAAAAGGGATATCCATTTTTTCGAACGTTCTTGGAGGTTTCTTGTCTCCGTTTCGTTTTATTCTATATCTCGTTCTTAAACGTGTAATACCATAATCATCACTGATGTTTCCTCCAAAGACTAAGTAATCAAACATCACAGTATCTTGATACTGTTTCATATTTATACTTGGGAATTTATCAGGAATCACATTTAAGTAATAAGAAATACTGTCTCTGTTACTACCATAAATATTTTTTAAGCTAACACTGTAAGCGGTTGACATAGTAGCTTCATGAACGTATTTAAATACGTTCTTCTTGATACCATCTGCTTCTACAGTTTTATCTGATTCTTTAAAATAGATGGCAATAGAATCAGCTGTTTTAGTATCAAACAGCCAAGTGATCTTGGATCCTTCGGGAAGTAATAAATTACCAGTATTGGAAAGCGTCTCATTATTCTTACCCGTGTATCTAGGGTAATCGACCTGAACACTAAACTGAGATAAAGAAGGTCGTGTTAAAGTGGTAATATGATGTTCAGTTGAAAAATATCCAGCAGCCTTGAATCTGAACTTTACATCATGTTGAATTTTTTTGAAAGTGTGAGAAAACGTTTTATCAAGTGGATTGTATTGTAATTTGATAATAGAGCCTTTGTTTGTTTCCAAATAAACATCAGCTGGAATTACATCACCACTTAATTTAAGGTTTAATTCGAAATCATCACCCTGAAAAGTTTTTAGATCACTATTTAATAATTCAAATCTAAAAGGAGCAACAGGTAAAAACTCTTTATCAAACTGTACAATCTTTGGTGTAGTATCCGTAATGATTTGAGGTTTGATAAGTAATATCCCAAAGAAAATGATCACAGCAGGTAATAGATACCGATATGAATATTTTAAATTCTCTTTGTAAGAAATTGCATGTGTAAAATTGATAGGATCAAACTGACGATTTCTTTTTTGTAAAGTAGCTTGGATTAAGCTATTGTCCTTTTCTTTTGCTTGAAGTTGTATAGAGTTGATCAGCTTATCTGATATTTCAGGAAAAAATGTTCCGATATTTTTCGCTGCTTCTTCGTCTGTTATTTGTTTTTTGAAACCTTTTAATTGAGCGATAGGTTGAATCACCCAAATGTAAAAAGTATAAGCAAAGGTTAAGATATACGTAAAGAAGAGAATAGCTCTCGCAGTTGTACCAAAATTATTGATATACTCTAATATGTTTATTAATAAAAAAAGACCTAAAACTGCAGCCATAGTAAGAATTATGCCTTTTAAAGCAGCGTTCTTATATAGTTTTTGTTTATAGGCTCTGATTTTATGATCAAACATGTAACAGGTTTTTTATTAATGGGTATGATGAAAAATCTATTGATAAAGTTTGAAATCAATAAGAATGGATTCTTCTAATTTACGATAAATGTATCAAACTTTCTTTTAGAAAATAAGACTGACCCTAAAGATAAGAATCAGTCTTATTTTCTATCTATTAATATAATCAATATTAATTACTTTTCTCAAAATAAACCGTACTGAAATCACGATATTGCATCGGATTATTAGGGAAATCTCTAATATGTCTTTGAATTAAGCGATATCCCTCATCGTACCATAGTACAATAAACGGAGCATCTTCCATTAATATCTTTTCAGCTTTTTTGAAATGACTCAATGTCGTTGCCTCATCATTGGATAACAATGCCTTTTCGTACTCCACATCAAATCTTGGGTTTTTATAACGTATTAAGTTTGGCCAAGATTTATCTTCTGGATTTTTAGGAAGGTTCTTACTGTAGTAGGCCCAAAGGTAGTTCTCTGGAGATGGGTAGTCAGCAATCCAAGCTAAACGAAGGAAGTCATAACGACCCATGATACTTTTTTCAGCGATTTGAGCAAATGGTGAAATTTTTAACTCTACTTCTATATTTAATTTATCTTTCAATTGTTTTTTCACCTCCAAAGCTACATTGCTGTATTGTTCCCCTTCTGTATTTAAATCAAGTGTAACTTGTGGGAAACCTTTACCTTCTGGGTAACCTGCTTTAGCAAGATAGTATTTTGCAGAATCGATGTTGTGCTTATACCCTTTAATGTCTTCGATATTATAATTTTCAAAAACAGGAGGAGTAATACCAAAGTAACCTTCCATATATCCTTCTCCGTTCAAGATCAATTCTAATATTCTCTGACGGTCAACCGCGAAACTAAATGCTTTACGAACATTGATGTCTTTAAATACTTTGCCCATGTTGTTCATGGCTAAGAATTGTGTCGACATTTCTGGAGTACGTTGCAAGTGATATTTAAAGTTTTGGTTAGACTCATCGGATTCTGCCAAAATATTAATAATATCTTCAGTTGGTACTCTGTACATCATATCAAGTTCTCCTTTTTTGAATTTTAAGAACTCAATCTTTTTATCTTTTACAAAAGAAACATCAATTGCTTTTAAGAAAGGAAGTTGATTACCGTGCTCATCCTTACCGTGATAATTGTCGTTTCTTGATAAGATAATTGAAATATCTTCATCAACACTAGCAATTTGATATGGTCCTGTACCTACACATTTCGTTCTCATATCCTCTCCATAAGTCTCATAAGCTTCTTTAGGGAAAATGAATGAACCTGGACGAGCCAAGTTATATAAGAACATAGAGTTTGGTTTCACTAAAGTAATTTCGAAAGTAAGTTCGTCAATCACTTTAAAACCCGATACACCTGCAAGGCCTTCAGGAGAATTGGAAAAATTAGGATCAAGTTTAGTTGACTGATAATATTTCTCTGCTCCCTCTACAATCTTAGTAAATAAATGTGCGTATTGGTTATTTTTATTGTAGGTGGTAATCAGGTTAAAGCTATAAAATACATCTTGTGCTGTAAACTTTCTTCCTTTACCTCCCTCAAAACATTTATCATCGTGGAAATATACATTGTCCTTAAGCTTGAAAGTGTACACTAACTGATCATCAGACTTAGCATAGCTTTTTACAAGGCTAGGAACAACTTGTAATGATTTTTGATCGAATTTGAATAGACCCTCATAGATTTGAGAAGCTACTCTGTACGAATAGATATCAATAATGCTTAAAGGGAATAGGTTTTTAATGTATTCAGCCTCGTTGACTTTAAATACACCACCGTAGAATTTTCCTCCTTTCGCAGGAGTAAGTACCATTTGTGCATTATCTCTTTCATTGTTGCTATTTCCACAACCTGTGAACAAGTAGAGGAATAAAAAAGAGAGTGTAACAGCGGTAAGCTTTCTCATTTGCAATGAATTTTCTTTATTATTTTGTGCCTAATCGTGTTTGGCTAATTTTCAAAAAAAGTTACCCAATAAGTTTGCGTGAGCAATAAAAGTTCTGAAAAAATGATTGATTAACCTAAAGTTTAATCAAAAAATTTTATTGTAGTACAATTTCTATTGGACAATGATCTGAATGCACTGCCTCATTATGAAGTTGAGAAGAAATTAATGTATTTTCCATCTCTTTTTGTACCATAAAATAATCAATACGCCAACCTAAGTTTTTCTTTCTTGCTCCAGCTCTATAAGTCCACCAACTATATTTTCCTGGGGATTCATCAAATTTTCTGAAGGCATCTATAAATCCTCCTTCATTAATAAATTTCGATACCCATTCTCTTTCAGCAGGTTGGAAACCTGAAGTGTTTTTATTTCTTTCAGGATTATGAATATCAATAGCTTTGTGACAGATGTTGAAATCTCCGCAAACCACTAAATTCTTGTAGTTTTCTTTCAGTTTAGCGATGTATTCAAAATAATCATCTAGAAATTGATATTTGAACTTTTGCCTTTCCTCACCAGAGGTTCCCGAAGGAAAATATGTATTGATTAAAGTGAAATTTTCGAACTCACACAGTATTGTTCGACCTTCACAATCATATGTATCAATTTCCATACCTATTTTAGTCGAAATTGCCTCTACTTTTGATAAAATAGCGACACCGCTATAACCTTTCTTTTCAGCAGAATGCCAATAATGATATTTGAAGCCTAAATCTTTAAATTCACTTAAATCGACTTGATCGGGTTGTGCTTTAGTTTCTTGAATACAAATGATATCTGGATTGCAAGAATTCACCCATCCTACTAAGTCCTTTTTTATTGCGGCTCTAATGCCGTTAACGTTGTATGATATTATCTTCATCTTAATCTAATAGATCAGTTTCTTCTTTAAAATATTGAAGGATATGTAGCTTCATCATTTTCTCTTGAGCTGCTAAATCCATACTTGGAATTTTCTTTTCTAATTTCCAGTGTGGCCAACCTTCTTTATCCAATCCCTCTAAACTATAAAATCCACTAAAGCTTAAAACTTTGCATGTGGCAATATGTATAAGGTCTTGTTTTTCTTCTTTTGAATAGGGTTTAGGACCTTTACCTAACTCTTGGACACCAATCATAAACAGAATACTGTTTAAGTCAGATGGTGCTTTACCTATTACTTGTGTTAGAACAATTTTTAAACGATTCCAATCATTTTCCAATTGTTCAAATTCTTCGTCCATCATTGTCAATAATAATAGATTAATGTTAACTTGATATCAAATTAAATACACGATTCATACTATCCCAAACAAATGACGATTCTTAAAGAAAAAATTTTCAATCTCTTTTATGCTGTTTTCCCAAAACAATGCTTACACTGTAACGAAGTTCTTGGTTATGGAGAGGAGTACCTTTGTTTTAACTGCTACTGTAAAATTCCATTACATTTGGGATCATGGAATCATCCGGAGGAAAATATCATTACGCATCAACTTACTTCATTTATTGATTCCCTAAAGTATGCCGTTTCCTTTTTTTATTATGAAAGTGATGGAATACCGAAGTCATTAATTCACTCTTTAAAGTATAAGAATCAATCTAAAATAGGAGAATGGGTGGTGAATAATTTCCATTATCTGTTATCAAAAGAATTTTTTGATGAAATAGATTGTATCGTTCCCGTACCCTTACATCCAAAGAAAAAAAGAGAAAGAGGGTATAACCAAGTAAGTACACTGTGTGATGCGTTATCAAATATGAAACAGATAAAGGTAGATGAACAGATCATTCAGAGAGTAGTGTATACAAAGAGTCAAACTAAAAACACACAACAAGGAAGAATGGAAAATATGAAAGAGGTATTTGAGGTCCATCAATCTGAAAATATTAAAAATAAAAATATTCTTATTGTGGATGATGTTTTAACCACTGGAGCAACATTAATCGCTGTGGCAGAGGAAATAGAGAGGTATCAGCCAGCTTCAATAAGTGTTTTAACTTTGGCTGTAGTTGTATGATTGATCCTTATTAACTTCTTATTTTTGAAGTTTATTTGGTTTACAAAAATAAAACGTCTACTTTTGCACAGCATTTAGAAAAACAGTGCGGGGTGGAGCAGTTGGTAGCTCGTCGGGCTCATAACCCGAAGGTCATCAGTTCGAGTCTGGTCCCCGCTACCAAAGTAGGCTAACCTGATATATTAGGTTAGCCTTTTTCTTTGACTTACTTAAGATATATTTTGATAGAAATTTCTGTAAATCAGATTTTTAGGAGTATCTTAACAAAGTTAATTGATGGGAACCTTAAGAGTAAGGTGAACGTCAAACTAAATGTAAAATGTTCTTTAGAAATTCAAGGTAAATTAGAAATCCATGCTCAATAGAAGATTGTTACGCATTAAAACAATGCAAAGTATCTATGCTTTTAAGCAAAATAAATTGTCGAACAAAGAGTTAACTCTTGATTTGGTGAAAAACGAATTTAGAGATGAGTTCTTAGAATTAGGTCAAGAAGAGAAAGCTAGAATCGACGAGGAGCAGGCTAAGGTCATCGAATACCTTAACACTGTGATGGATGAGGATCAAGAAGATATGTCCACAGAAGGATTGGATGTAAAACTTTTAAAGATCGCTTCTAATGCCAAGAATCATTACAACAATCTTATTGCTTCAGACAAAAGACAGTTCCAAATCTCTATGGTAGAGGAAACAGAGGAATTGTTTACAAAATACCTTAAGCTACTTTCTTATCTGATTGATATTTCTGAATTATCAAATAAAGAGCTGCAAAGAAAATTAGAAAGCAATGCTCGTCAGATAGAATTTGATCAAAAATTTACAGATTGGTTTTACCACAACTCTGCTTTTACAGTTTTAAGAGAAGATAATACTTTAAACGATTTATTATCAGAACATAAACTAAGAAGAGGTGAGGATGATGAAAGAGTTTTAGAATGGTTACGTATTCTTAAAAGAGATGGTGAACTTCAAGATGCTATTGAAGAAATTGCTAAACAAGGGGACGATTTTGAAACGCAAAAGGAGATTTTACGTGTAATAGTAAGAGACTTCTTATTTAAAAATGAGATCATCGAATCTCAGTTTGAAGGAGAGGACTTAAACTGGTCGGAGAATAAACGAATTCTTCGTAGTATGGTTTTGAAAACTGTGAAGAACATCTCTACTGACTCAGGTACTGAAATTTTATCAATTTCTAAAAACTGGGACGAGGATAAAGAATTTTTCGAAGACCTTTACAAGTATACTTTAGAACAAGAGGAATCATTTAAGGAGATCATTGCTAAGAAATCCAAAAAATGGGCTATCGACAGAATCGCTAAAGTAGATAGTATTTTGATCAACATGGCGTTGGCAGAAATGCTAAATTTTAGAAACATACCTGTAAAAGTAACTATTAATGAATTTATTGAAATTTCTAAGCAATATAGTACGCCAAAAAGTTGGCAGTTTATTAATGGTATGTTAGATTCAATATCTGAAGAGCTTGAAGCAGAAGGAAAAATCAAAAAATCCGGCAAAGGCTTACTAGATAACAAATAATAAAACACATACATACATGGCAAAAAATAGTGGAAATACATTGCTTGGCTTCGTAGCTGGAGCTGCTGCTGGTGCTTTACTAGGCGTTTTATTTGCTCCTGATAAAGGAAAAAATACAAGAGAGCGTTTAACGTTTAAATTAGATAAATACCGCGAGGAATTAGAAGACCTTGTAGAAGATCTAATGGAAGAAAGAAAAGTAGCCGTTACTGCAGCAAAATCTGAAGGTCAAAAGGTAATTGACGACGCTATCAAGCATGCAGAAGAATTGATGGGTGAAGTGGATGCTCTTAAAGAGAGAATCGCTACTCCAGAAGAATTAGAAGAAGAGGATAAAGATTAATTCTTTTCTTTAATAATACGTCAAGGGCAAAGAAGATTACTTCTTTGCCTTTTTCTTTTTTTGATATCGAATAATATTTATAGATTTACCATATATATGTATTTACATATCAAAATATAAACATTTAAGTCACCTAACTTTATCCATTATTAAAACTTAAGTGACTTTTTTCGTCATTTTACAACATATTTTTTATTATGAAAATATTAAAAACCTTATCGGTATTTATCATCTCAGCAGTATTGTTTATCTCTTGTGGTGAGAAAAAAGAATCTAATTCTCAATCAGCAGAAAAAGGATCTACTGCTCAAGCTTCTAACGAAAATGCAGCACCTAAAGCAAAGTTCGATTTTGAAGAAACAGAATTTGATTTTGGTGATATTAATGAAGGAGATGTAGTTACTCACGTTTTCAAATACAAAAACGTAGGTGAGGTGCCATTACAGATTACAAACGTTCAAGTATCTTGTGGATGTACAGCTCCTAACTGGGATAAAACACCATTAGCTCCAGGCGAGTCGTCTGAACTACAAGTAACGTTTAACTCAAGAGGTAAAAGAGGAAAACAAATCAAAAAGATTACTATCCTTGCCAATGTTGAGGATGGAATGGATGCTGTAGTGATTAAAACGAAAGTAGCTCCTAAAGATCAACCTCAAGCAATGTAATCTTAGGATTAAAATATTTAGGTGTTAATTCACAAAAAAAAACCTCTGTTAGGCCATAACCTAGCAGAGGTTTTATATTTTTGTACCTCAATTAATTAAAAAAGAAATGAGTATTTTAAATAACATCTTACTTCAAGTAGGTGGTGATGGAGCAGGAGTAATGAATATCGTATTTCTAGTAGGTATGATTGCCGTATTTTACTTCTTTATGTTAAGACCACAACAAAAGAAGCAAAAGGAACAACAGAAATTTTCTGATGCCCTTAAAAAGAATAAAAATGTAGTGACTGTAAGTGGAATGCACGGAAAAATTGTTGAAGTGAAAGCTAACGCAGTTGTCTTGGAAATTGATAGAGGAGTGAAAGTTACTTTTGAGAAATCTTCAATTTCTGCAGAAAATACAAACATTGTATATGGTCAAAAAGAGAAAAAAGACTAGTCTTTCTCTTAAATACCAATAGAAGACCGTTGAGTTATGATATAATTCTCAACGGTTTTTTTATTTTTGAAAAAGAATTCTAAAAAACGAAAATGCCGAATAGAAATTATCATATACCAAATTTCAAATTACTCATTAAATGGTTGAGAGAACAGTTCGATAAAAAAGCGAAGGACAGTTCTTTTGCCAAGGATATGAAAAAATGGGATTGGAGTGCTATGATCGTTTGTTTCTTAACGGCGTTTATTTTTTGGGTATTTCACTCGCTTAACGAGGACCATACTTCTACAATAGAAATTCCTGTAAACGTAAAAATTCAGGATGATAATGTGGTGGCTTTACAAGAACCACCAGACCATGTAAGTGTGAATGCCACAGGGAATGGCTGGACTTTATTAAGTAAATCGTTAGGTGTAGGTAACTCCAAGTTGAATATTAACCTGGAAGAACCTGTTGAAGTGAAGTATTTAGCAGGAAAAATTCTATTAAAAGAACTTTCTCAAGTTTTAAAGGGTTTAAAAGTTAACTACATAGTAGAAGATACTCTGGCTTTTAATTATGATACACTAACCAACAGAAAAGTAGCTGTTGAGATTGATACTAGTTCTTTTGTATTCCAAAATGGCTACAGAAGAGTTGGTCCAATTAAGGTATATCCTGATAGTGTTATTTTTAGAGGACCAAGTACAGAACTAAAACGTTTTCCGGATCATTTGATATTAAGATCTGAGGATACTGAACCTATTGCAGAAAACTTAAATGAATATATACCTGTTCGTGTTCCTGTTGAAAATGAAAACACCTTAGTATTTTCGCCTAATGATGAAGTAAAAGTATCCTTTGATGTGTATTATTTTATTTCGTCTACGGAGAAAACAAAATTATTTAGAGTTAACTTTCCAGGTGGAAAAAATTCCGATGACACATTTTTATTAGAACCCGAAGATGTGTATATTAGTTACGTTATCAGAGAGGATCTGATTAACAGTGTGGATACTATACCTGTAATTATTGATTACAAGGATATAGATTGGACTGACTCTACTGTTACACCAAAGGTGTTCATCGACAACGATTATTACGAAAACATCATACTATCACCAAATAAGTTGAAAGTACTCAAAAACAAAAATTAAAATTAATTATGCAAGTAGGCATCACAGGAGGAATTGGTGCTGGAAAAAGTTACATCTGTAGACTTTTTAAAGTCTTAGGCGTCCCTATTTATAATGCCGATAATTCCGCTAAAATGCTAATGGTGGAAGATTCTGAAATTATTGATCTTATTAAATCTAATTTTGGTGAAAAATCATACTTCCCCAACGGTATGTTAAATAGAAAATATCTGGCATCAGAAATTTTTTCAGACCAAGGTAAATTAAACCTCATGAATGAAATTGTACATCCAAGAGTTAAAAGTCATTATAATGATTGGGTGGAGATACAATTGAAGAAAAACAATTATATTATTAAAGAAGCTGCTTTAATGTTTACCAACGATCATTACAAAGAATTGGATAAAGTTATTGTAGTTAAAGCACCTTATGAGGATAGGATAAAGCGAGTTTTGGAAAGAGATAAAAGGCCAAAGCAACAGATTGAAGAAATTATTAAGAAGCAAAAACAAGAAGAAGAACTTTCCGTATTGGGGGATTATGAGATTACTAATGACGATTCGAAATTAATTATTCCTCAGGTCATTGAGCTTCACAGACAGTTTTGTGAAATGAATTCTCTAGTATCTAAAAGTTAATTAAACATCAATTTCTGTGAATAGGTAAAAAATAAAACCTATTCACAGTTAACTTCTACCTTTTTTTTAATAATTAGACTTTTTTTTAACCGAATTGATTAGTTTTGCGGGATAATCAAACAAACAAAGATTATCACTCATATGAAAAAGGTTGAATCAGCTTTAATTTCGGTTTTTTACAAAGACAATCTAGCGCCAATTGTAAAACTCCTTCAAGAGAATGGCGTAACTATCTATTCTACAGGTGGAACGCAGAGTTTTATAGAAGAACTAGGAGCCGAAGTAACGGCTGTTGAAGACTTGACGTCTTACCCTTCAATCCTTGGAGGCAGAGTAAAGACGCTTCATCCCAAAATTTTTGGTGGCATCCTTAATAGAGGAGACAACGAGCAAGATCAGGCACAAATTGCAGAGTACGGTATACCAAATATCGACTTGGTAATTGTAGACTTGTATCCTTTCGAAGAAACTGTTGCATCTGGTGCTGAACACCAAGCAATCGTTGAGAAAGTGGATATTGGAGGTATCTCTTTAATCCGTGCTGCCGCTAAAAATTACAAAGATACATTGATTGTGTCTTCAAGAGAGCAATACGACGAAGTAGCTTCTATCTTAAAAGAAAAGAATGGATCTACAGATCTTAAAGATCGTATGCGTTTTGCAGCAAAAGCATTTGATATTTCTTCTCATTATGATTCTAAAATCTTCGACTACTTCAATAGTGTAGTTGCAGAGGAAGAAGAAGAAATTCCTGCTTTCAAAGTATCTGAGCGTTCTTCTAAACCAATGCGTTATGGAGAAAACCCTCATCAAAATGGTAAATTCTACGGTGATCTTTCAGAGATGTTTGATCAACTTCACGGTAAGGATGTTTCTTACAACAACCTTGTAGATGTAGATGCAGCTGTGAATCTAATTGACGAGTTCCCTGCGGCAGAAGGTGCAGCTTTCGCTATTCTTAAGCATACAAATGCTTGTGGTGTAGCTTTAGGTTCAGACATCAAAGATGCTTATGTTAAAGCATTAGCTTGTGATCCTGTTTCTGCTTTTGGTGGCGTTTTGATCGCTAACCAACCTATTACTTTAGGTGCAGCTGAGGAAATCCACAAGTTATTCTGTGAGGTAGTTATCGCTCCAGGGTTTGATGCTGATGCTTTAGAAGTATTAAAAGGTAAGAAAAACAGAATCTTGTTGAACAGAAAAGAGTTATCAACAGGAACTGTTCAATACAAATCTTTATTAAATGGTGTTCTTGTTCAAGATAAAGACTTGAAAACAGAAACTGCAGAAGATTTGAAAGTAGCTACAGAAAAAGCTCCATCAGATTCTCAAATCAATGCTTTATTGTTTGCGAACAAAATTTGTAAACACACGAAATCTAACGCTATCGTTTTAGCGAAAGACGGACAATTGTTTGCAAGTGGTGTGGGTCAAACTTCAAGAGTGGATGCTTTAAACCAAGCAATTGCAAAAGCGAAGAGTTTTGGTTTTGATTTATCAGAAGCTGTAATGGCATCAGATGCTTTCTTCCCATTCCCTGACTGTGTGGAATTGGCTCAAAAAGAAGGAATCGAAGCTGTTATCCAGCCAGGTGGATCGATCAAAGATCAGGAGTCAGTAGATTTCTGTAACTCAAATGGTGTGGCTATGGTAATGACAGGTGTACGTCATTTCAAACACTAGAATATAGATATTTTTATATATTTGAAGCCGGTACCTTTGGGTATCGGCTTTTTTATTATCACTAACTCAAACTTTCCATAACTAATGATTACTTTAGAAAGAACCAATTCTGAAAATCCAGATTTTATATCTTTGGTAAAACTCCTCGATAAGTTTCTAGCAATTACGGATGGTGAAGACCATGCTTTTTATGATCAATTCAATAAAATTGATAAGATCAAATATGTCGTAGTAGGTTATGAAGATCAAAAAGCTGTTAGTTGTGGTGCCATTAAAGCTTATAATGATAATACCATGGAAGTGAAGAGGATGTTTACACTATCAGAGGCTAGAGGAAAAGGCATTGCTACTAAAGTATTAAAAGAACTAGAACAATGGACGACTGAATTGGGTTATCAAAGATGTATTCTTGAAACAGGTATCAGACAGCATGAGGCAATTCGTTTGTATCAAAAAAACGAATACAAATTGATTCCTAACTATGGCCAATATGAAGGAGTAGAAGAAAGTAAATGTTTTGAGAAATTGATGATAACAGAAACAACATCACTTTAATTAAATCAACCAAAAATAAACACGAAATACTATGTGGAAAGAAGAAAACAATACTTTAAAGAGAACTTTCACTTTCAAAGACTTTTCGGAGGCTTTTGCTTTTATGACTAGAGTAGCATTTTTAGCAGAACAGCATCAGCATCACCCAAATTGGTCCAATGTATGGAATACAGTTGAAATAGAACTAACAACTCACGATGCTGGAAATGTGGTCACAGAAAAAGATAAGAAATTGGCGGAAGCGATAGATGCTTTACTATCGTAAATTAAATAAGCCCTCAATTTGAGCATAATCCATTAATACGACAGTCTTCTTGCCGTCAGGAGTATAATTTGGTGATGAACAAGAGAACAATTGTTCGATCATCGATTTCATTTCTGGAATTTCAAGAATCTGTCCACTTTTAATGGATGCTCTTTTTGCTAATGAACGTGCAATATTTTCATTGGCAGAAATTCTCAATTCTTCTTTATTGAATTTAAGTTGTTCAATAAGTTCCTCGATGATTTCCTGTTCGTCGTTATCCTGAATTAAAGTAGGTACACCCTTGATAAGCACTGTTTGATTATCGCCTAACTCAAAACCAAAACCTAAAGCAGAGATTTCTGCAATATATTCAGTAAAAATGGCAAAGTCAGATAGGTTTAAAACTACCTTTTTAGGGAAGAGTAATTGTTGAGAAACTCCAGTACTGTTTTCCATCTGATTCAAGAATTTCTCATAAAGAATTCTCTCATGAGCCGCTTCTTGATCCATCAACATCAATCCAGATTTCACTTGATACATAATGTATTTATGATGAATCTGAATAGGAATGATATTATCAGAAGGAAAGGAATCGTCTTTTGGAGTATTGGCAGCCGTTTCTGTTAGATCATTTGCTCTTGAACTAAAAGTAATGGTCGACTCACTTTCATCATTTTCAATAGAAGAAAAATCGTTTGATGATGGAGAATTGTCCATAGGTGCCCAAGAAGAGAAATCAGATGGGGCATCATCTTGAGCAGGATTATTCCAAGAGTTTATTCTTGAAGATACTTTAACGACATCATCTGAATTGTTCTCATTGTTTTCAAAAGGAACATTAATTGAAAAATCATCTAAACTACTTTCGTTAGATGAAGCATTCGTAAATGTACCATTTGAGGAAACATTCGGAATATCAGGAATATTTGAAGTTAACTGATCTTCAGAAGGAGGTGTCATTGATGATGGGATAGAGTTCGTCGCTCTGTCTTTGGCAAAGTTGACATCTATTCCAAAATCAATCGAAGGAGTAATACCATAGCTTGCTAATGCTTGTTTTACAGCAGCACTAACAATTGCATAGGTTGTTCTTTCGTCGGTGAATTTAACCTCTGTTTTAGTAGGGTGAACATTCACATCTACATCGGCAGGGTCGCATTCGATATATAAAAGATAAAAAGGGTAGGTGTTGTCTGGAAGAATACCATCATAAGCAGTCATGATTGCATGATTTAATGCAGAATGCTTGATGTATCGACCATTGACAAAAAAGAATTGTTCACCTCTTGTCTTTTTAGCACTTTCAGGTTTTCCAATATATCCCTTCACCTTAATCACATCAAGGTCTTCCTGACAAGGATATAGTTGTTCTTGGTAAGAACGTCCAAACATTTGAACAATTCTTTTCGCCAAGTTTCCAGCTCTTAGATTGTATAATTCCTTATCGTCAGAAATCATGGTCATCGATATTTCAGGATTGGCTAGTGCCACTCTTTGAAATTCATCGATGATGTGCTTTAATTCTACAGGATTTGATTTTAGGAATTTTCTTCTAGCAGGAACGTTAAAGAAAAGGTTTTTAACAGAGAAGGTTGTTCCATTTTTTGTTTGGATAGGTTCTTGATTTTTGATCTCTGAACCTTCAATCTCTACAAGTGTACCTAATTCGTCTTCTTCTCTTTTTGTTTTTACGCTTACTTGAGCCACGGCAGCTATAGAAGCAAGTGCTTCTCCTCTAAATCCAAAGGTACTGATATTGAATAAATCATCAGATTGTTTGATTTTAGAAGTAGCATGACGTTCAAAACTCATGCGAACATCAGTTTCAGACATTCCGCATCCGTTGTCGATCACTTGAACCAATGTTTTACCAGCATCTTTCACCTTAAGCACAATGGATTTACTTCCAGCGTCAATGGCATTTTCGACCAACTCTTTTACAACAGAGGCAGGTCGTTGCACCACTTCGCCGGCAGCGATTTGATTGGCTAATGATTCAGGTAATAAACGGATGACGTCTTGCATATAATCTATTTAAGAAAAACGATTTCTAGATACAAAAATAAAGTCTTTTCGGAGGAAAAAAAATGCTTCGATTACTAATGAAGTGTAATCGAAGCATCTTTTATAAGTTTAACACCTCAGAAAGGTAAAAAATCTTTTATCCTATCGAATTGTGCCCCAAAAAACTATTTCATAAGTTTCTTGTACTTCAATCTTTTTGGTGTGATATCACCCACTTCTTCTCTTCTTTTTGCTTCATATTCTGAGAAGTTGCCTTCAAAGTATCTTACAGATGAATCCCCTTCGAATACTAACAAGTGAGTAGCTAAACGGTCAAGGAACCAACGGTCGTGAGAAATAATTACGGCACAACCAGCGAAGTTTTCTAACGCTTCCTCTAAAGCTCTCATCGTATTTACGTCCAAGTCGTTGGTAGGCTCATCAAGAAGTAGAAGGTTAGACCCCGCCTTTAATGTCATGGCTAATTGAACACGGTTTCTCATACCTCCAGAAAGATCGCTTACTTTTTTCGACTGATCATTACCTGCAAAATTGAATTTAGAAACATATGATCTAGAATTGACTTGTTTTCCTCCAATTTCCATCAATTCATTTCCTTCAGAGATTGTTTCCCAAACAGTTTTATTAGGATCCATCAGAGCGTGTTCCTGATCGATGTAACCAATTTCTACAGTATCACCTACATCGAAAGTACCGTTTTGAGGTTGTAACTGTCCGGTAATCAACTTGAAAAGTGTCGTTTTACCAGCACCGTTAGGTCCAACAATACCAACTATACCTGCAGGAGGTAAAGTGAAGTTTAAGTTTTCGTATAAAACTTTATCACCAAAAGACATTGTAACATCTTTTGCTTCAATTACTTTATTACCTAAACGAGGTCCTGCTGGAATATAGATTTCCAACTCTTGTTCTTTCTCCTTCGCTTCCTCGTTTAATAAGTTTTCGTATGAATTCAAACGAGCTTTTTGTTTAGCATGTCTACCTTTTGGCGACATTCTAATCCAATCCAATTCTCGTTCTAATGTTTTCTGACGTTTTGTTTCTTTCTTATCCTCTTGTGCTAAACGTTTTTGTTTTTGGTCTAACCAAGATGAGTAATTACCTTTCCAAGGAATACCTTCTCCACGGTCCAACTCAAGAATCCAACCTGCAACATTGTCCAAGAAATAACGGTCGTGGGTAACGGCAATTACAGTACCTGCATATTGTTGTAAATGTTGTTCTAACCAGAATACTGATTCAGCATCCAAGTGGTTGGTCGGTTCGTCAAGAAGAAGAACGTCCGGTGCTTGTAATAATAATCTACACAATGCTACTCTACGTTTCTCACCACCTGATAAAACACCTACTTTTTGGTCTTCAGGAGGACAACGAAGTGCGTCCATTGCTCTGTCTAATTTACTATCTAATTCCCAAGCATCAAGATGGTCCAATCTTTCTTGAACTTCTCCCTGACGCTCGATTAATTTATTCATTGCATCCGGATCTTCTAAGATCTCAGGTTCAGCAAATTTTAAATTGATTTCTTCAAATTCTTGTAATAGATCAACAGTCTCTTGTGCTCCTTCCTGAACAATTTCTTTGACTGTTTTTTCAGGGTCTAATTGTGGTTCTTGTTCCAGATAACCAATGCTATAACCGTCAGAAAAAACAACCTCACCACGATATTCTTTATCTACCCCTGCAATAATCTTTAGAAGGGAAGATTTACCAGAACCGTTTAAACCTAAAACACCAATTTTAGCTCCATAAAAGAAGGATAAGTAGATGTTTTTAAGTACTTGTTTATTTGGAGGGTACACTTTTGAGACACCCGCCATCGAGAAGATAATGGTTTCGTTGTTGTTGCTCATATATATTTTAAAATGATATTTTGAACTTTAATTATGCTAATTACGTAAAACTAAATGAATGAAATGTTTAAATACTAATAAATTACATGTATTTAATCAATAAAAATTTGCAAAACAGAAAGTATCATAGCATTTTGCATTCGAATTCATAACTTTATTGAATAAAGACTAATAGACTATATCATTAGTGAAAATTGTTAACGTTCATTTAGTTGTTTACTAAGACAAAGTATTAATCATTAAAATATTAGAATCTATAGATTTTATTGTTGTACCAAATTATATAAGTATTAATAATCATTAACATAATATTAGGTTTGTAAGAGACTATCAGAACTATTGATCATTCATTTGTGTAAACGTTGATCATTTACTATTTAATACGGCAAGTCGTTGATGGCCCTATTATTTAAGATAATCCTTCACCAATTTAGTTTAATAATTTAATCAACAGCTTTTATTATCATTTAATCAAACAAGCGAAATAGCGATGTCAGATTCCCAAATTATCGAGCACAAGGACATTACAGAGTACGGCTATGTACAAGATGGTAAAGTATTTTTAAGAGGATATTACCACTTCCAAGACAGAGAAATCGGTGTAGTAAGAGAAAGCGACGAAGAAAGTTTACAATACTTCGTTGACCGATTTAAGATGGTGACAGAAAAAGTTTTAGCGGTTCAAGAAGCTGTGAAAACAGCAGAGAACAAAGGTTCTTTCTTGATGAAACTTATTCACATGAGAACCTACCTAGCCTCATTCAATGGTCTTGGCGATTTCACAGAACTTTATGAAATTATTAATGTACTAGAAGATGAAATCAATGAGTACATTGCAGTCAACAGAGACAAAAACCTAGAAATTAAGAATGCTCTTTTAAAAGAAGCTGAAGAATGGAAAGGTAGTACAGATTGGAAAAATGCTTCTCTACGTTTCAAAGACATTAAAATGAACTGGATTAAAACTGGTTCAGCTCACAAAGAAATGGAAGAGCAATTGTCTGAGAGATTTAATGCTGCTATGGATGAGTTCTACCAAAATAGAACACAATTCTATGCTCACCAAAATGAATTACATGAACAAAGTATCGATCAATACGAAGCTTTATTAATTAAAGTAAGACGAATCAACCGTAATGGTGGTGGTCAAGAATTCGTAGATGACGTTAAGAAAATACAGGAAGATTGGAGAAACGTACCAATGGTGCCTAAAAAGAAAATGGGCTTCTTAGGTAGTGACTTCAAACGTGAAACTGCTAAGTTCTTTGGTACATTAAACGGTGACCAAGGAGGTTACGGACAACATCGCGGTGGCGGCGGATACGGTCAGCAACGTGGTGGATACGGTCAACAACGCGGTGGTGGCGGATACGGCCAACAACGTGGTGGATACGGTCAACAACGCGGTGGTGGCGGATACGGTCAGCAACGTGGTGGTGGCGGTGGTTACCAACAACGCGGCGGTGGCGGCGGTTACCAACAACGTGGCGGTGGCGGCGGTTACCAACAACGTGGTGGCTACGGAGGTGGTCAACAACGTGGTGGTTACGGTCAACAAGATCGCGGTGGCTACGGAGGTGGTCAACAACGTGGTGGTTACGGTCAACAAGATCGCGGTGGCTACGGAGGTGGTCAACAACGTGGTGGTTACGGTCAGCAAGATCGCGGTGGCTACGGAGGTGGACATCAAGATCGCGGCGATCGTGGTGGATACCAACAACGTGGTAATTACCAACAACGCGAAAGCTACGGACAAGACCGTCCAGCTTATAGCACAAGAGACATGGCTCCACAAAAGACTCCAGGTCAGTCTAAAAAAGACTTACTAGATACCGCTGAGAAGTATTTATCAGACGGAGCACCATTCAATATTGCTAACATTAAGCAATTACAAAATGGATGGAAATCTTTAGGTAAAGAGCCTTCTCAAGAAGATAAAGAGATGAACTTAAGATTCCGTATCGTTTGTAACGAAATCTTCGAATCTCACTTCTTAGAGCGTACAGCTAAAAATGAAGAGCCAGATTTGTATAGCTTATCTGACTTCGAACAATTGAAAATCAAATTGGATATTCTAAGAGAATCAATCCGTAAGGATGAGCAAGATCTATTTGAGTTCAATGCGAAGTATTCTTCAATTCTTTCTTCAGCTGCAGCTGAGCAAAATTCTGAGAATTATGCCCTGTACCAAGAGAGAAACAACTATGTGAACAAGTTAAAGACAAAACAACGTATCCTTAAAAAATTAGAGGATAAATTGTTAGCTATGTAGTCTTTATAAAGCATATAAAAAGGTACTTTGAAATATTCAAAGTACCTTTTTTTTATTTTATTGAACTATATTATCTTTACAATCAGTTATTTAAATAAATAGACCTAATTTCTTTATCAAATTACATCGTGGAATTTATGGCATGATATTTTACTATTATTTTTTATACTTCACGATACCACTATCGAAATGAAAAACATAAATAGATTCAGAATTCTTTTTATAAGCCTTATTTTATCTTCTGCATTATCAGCACAAGCTCAGTTGGCGGACACCCTTAGTAATCCACACTCAATGATGGACATTCAGAATTATGAGATGATGTGGAAGAAATCACTTTGGTATAGAGTGAACTTGGGAACAAAAATTAATAATGGCTTTTTCGCAAGAAATCACGAAGTAACTCGTGTTATTATTGATGCGGTTAAGAACGATAGAATTGTTCCTTATTCTAGCGATTCTTTAGAAAATAGAATATCGAAAGAAGAGTTTCTTCAGCGTTTAATTATTCCTCAAACGGTTAACAGTGATGATGAGTACGAGGATGATGATGCCGCTTGGGGAGATGTAAATGGCATTACTATCAATAAAGATAATGGTCAAAAACCGGGTGATGAGTATGATCCGACAAGATTATGGGTGGTTGAATTAAAAGTGGACAGAATCTTTGATAAGCGTCGATCAAAAATGTACAATGATTTGGTTGCGGTCAACTTAATCATTCCTGCACAAGAGAATCCAAAGGGAATTGATATTGTATTGGGTTCGTTCTCGTTTAGAGAATTAAATGATAATGTTTTTCATACAAAAGCAGAAGATGGGAGCTTAGTAAAAGACCCTGATGCTATATGGTATAATGGAGTAAACCCAGCACAACATAGAAATTTAGGTGAAGCTTTCGCTTTAGAGTTATGGGACGGTCGTTTAATCAAATTCGAAAACCCTCAAGATAATTCGATTATCATGATGTATGGTAACGACATGAAGTCTTTATATCAATCACAAGAAGCAGTATATAAGTTAATGGAGTACGAAGCTTTATTGTGGGAGTATTAATAATATATCATTTTATAATGTTATGATATTTTGAATGAAATTTAAGAATAGGTCATGCCAAAAGGTATGACCTTTTTTTGTAATTTGTATTCTGAATTTAATTACCTGAACTAATTCTAATATTTTTATTAGGATATAGGTAAGTACATAAACCAACTAACATGAAAAAACTTAACTTTTTGATTTACTTATCTCTTTTGATAGGTATTTTTTCTTGTAATACAAATTCAAGCTCAAGCAATGGTGACGGCATAGCATATAAAAACTTTACCGAGAGCATTTCAACAAAGCAAAATATCACTTTTACATTTACCAAAAGTATCCTTGAGGATAAAACAGGTGAATGGCTAACTCAAGACCTCAATTATTTTACTATTACTCCAGAAGTAAAAGGACAATACAAGTGGACGGCCAAAAACACATTAGTTTTTTCACCTGAATTAGGGTTTGAACCAAGTACAAAATACAGTTTAAAGCTATCAGAAGAGGCATTAGCAAAAGAAGGAATTAATTTAAAGAATACAGAATTATCTTATTCTTTTGCAACAGAGGACCTAAAAGTGGTTGAGTCTTTAGGGGCATGGTCAAAGATCTCAGATGGCAAACCAACTCCTACATTAATATTAAAATTCAATTATTTTCTTGATGGGAAGAGCCTTGCTGAAAAAATAACAGTGAAGGATAAAGACAAAAAGAGAATAAACACAGAATTAATCACTTCAGGTGAAACGAATGAGTTTACTTTTAAACTAACGAATGTTTCTCCTGCTTCTAAAAACCAGGCTCTTTCCATTGAAATTGGGAAAGGGGTGAATATCACTAAGAATAATAAAACCGATTATTCAATTCAAGCTAATGGATTTATTCCTCAGGTAAACGAATTGAAAATTAATTCTGTTTCTGCTCATGTAGAAGACGATGACTTAAGTATTATCATCAAATCGAATCAAGAACTTGAGATAAAAAACATTAAATCTCAGATTAGGATTACACCAAAAGTTAGCTATGAGGTAGAAAAACTAAATGATGGAATTAAACTAAAAGGTAATTTCAAATTGGGTTATGATTATACTGTTGAATTATATACTGGTATCAAAGGTATTTTTAATACTCCGTTAAAAGATAAAGTAAGAGAAACGGTTATTTTCGGAAACATCGATCCTTTAATCTCATTTGTAGATAAAAAGTCGGTGTATCTTTCTCCAAAAAGTGATAAGTCGGTAGATCTTAAAATTGTAAACGTACCGAAAGTAGACGTAGACGTCTATAAAGTATACAAAAACAACCTCTTTACTTATTTCGACGATAACAGTCTATACACTGAAAGTTCTTACTCTTATTATGGACCTAATTTTAGAAGGTTAGGTGATAAAATTTTCTCAAACCATGATGTGGAGGTAAGTAGCATGAAATCGAATGGTTATGTAAAAACACTATCTCTAGATTTCTTAGATGAAAGCAAGTTCAGCGGAGTGTATGTTGTAGAAGTTAGAAGTTCTAAAGAAAGATATCTTCTAGCACGTAAGATGATTTCAATATCAGATATTGGTTTGATAGCGAAAGAAGGAAAAAATTCAATGTTGGTATTGGCAAATTCAATTGCAGATGCTTCTCCAATGCCAAATACAGAGATCACACTAGTATCACAAAATAACCAAGAAGTTTATACGCTTACTACCGATAAGGATGGTGTTGCGAAGTTTACAGATTTAGATCAACATGCTAAGGGATTTGATATCAATATGATTTTTGCCAAGCAAGGCAATGATTTTAACTACATGAACTTCCAACAATCGAGAATTTCAACTTCTCGTTATGAAGTGGGTGGTAGACATTCTAATTCATCAAATTTAATGGCATTTATATATGGTGATAGAAATCTGTACCGCCCTGGAGAAACGATTTATTATAAAACTATTGTAAGAACCGAAGAATGGGAAGTAGTACAACAACCAATTTTAGTCAATATATATCTACCTGATGGAAATCTATTAAAGACAGAAAGAGCACAGCTGAATAACGACGGTTCTTTTGAAGGAAATGTAAAATTGATGGATGCTTCCGTTACGGGTAATTATAGCATTGAGGTGACTACAGGAAACAACATCATCTTAGCTTCTAAGAGAATAAGTGTTGAGGAGTTTATGCCGGATAGAATCAAGGTAAATGCAGAATTGGATAAAGACACTTATGAAGTTTCTGAAAATATTAAAGCTTCCTCACAAGTATTGAATATGTTTGGTCCTCCTGCTGCAAATAGAAACTATGAGGTCGACCTTTCATTATCAAGATTGAATATGGTAGCAAAGGACTATACAGAATATAAATTCAATATTGATGGTAAGGTATCCTTAAATCTTGATAATCACCTGAGAAATGGATCAACAGATGAGCAGGGTAATTTAGAAGAATCTTTCCTTCTTCCGAAGTATTTAAAAAATAGCGGATTACTTACAGCTAAAGTATATACCACTGTTTTTGATGAAACGGGAAGACCGGTAAGACGATTGAATACTGCAAAAATTTCCACTCAACCTTATTATTTAGGTATTAAGTATGGTGATCATTATATCAAATCTAGAGCGAATAATGAGATATCTTTAATCGCTATTGATAAGAATCAGAAAAAGGTTAATAATGCAGAAGTTAAGGTAGAGTTGTACCGTTACGAGTGGCACTCTGCAATGGAGAGATCATATAATAACCGTTACCGTTATGTCTCTAGATATAAAGAGATTTTGGTAGATTCTAAGAAAATGAAATTGGGAAGTAATTCAGTTTATTCTTTCTTCCCTAAACACTCTGGAAAATATCAGGTGAGAGTATCAATTCCTGGAGCGAGTACGTATACAAGTATGAATTATTATGCTTATGGATGGGGTGATGTATCAAGTACTGCGTTCGAAGTGGATAAAGAAGGAAGAGTGTTGATCGAACCTGAATATGATACTTATATAATTGGAGATAAAGCGAAAGTATTATTTAAAACGCCATTCCAAGGAAAATTACTTGTCACTATCGAAAAAGATAATGTGATATCGCATCAAGTAATTGATACGAACAATAAGATGGCTTCTTTAGAGATTCCAATCAAAGATGAGCATCTACCAAATATCTTTATCACAGCTACTTTAATTAAGGGAGCTAAGGACAATGAACTTCCGTTAACAGTAGCACATGGTTTTACTTCAATTAAAGTAAAAGATGCAGATAGAGATCTTCAATTAAAGATCACTGCACCTGAGGTGAGCCGCTCTAGAACTTCTCAAACCATAGAAATACAAACTTCAAACAAAGAAGAAGATGTAGAAGTAACAGTAGCTGTGGTTGATGAAGGTATTCTTCAGATTAAGAATTATAAGACTCCAGATCCTTTTGGGTACTTCTATCAAAATAGAGCCTTAAATGTTCAGACGTACGACTTGTATCCTAAAGTGATGCAGTTCAGAAAACAAGCAAGCAGTTTTGGTTCCGATATGGCCAACTTGGGTGCAAGAGCCAACCCTATGGTCAATAATAGAGTGAATTTAGTCTCTTTCTGGTCGGGTACGCTAAAAACGGATAGAAATGGTAAAGTAAACTATACAGTAGATATCCCAGAATTCTCAGGAGAATTGAGAGTGATGGCGGTTGCATCAAAAGGTAATGCTTTTGGTAGTGCAGATAAACCGATGAAAGTGAGAGACCCATTAGTATTAAGTACTGCTTTACCAAGGTTCTTAAGTCCATCTGATGTTAACGATGCGACTATTATGTTGGCCAATACAACAGATAAGCCTATGACGGTTTCTACGAAGTTGAAGGTAGAAGGAGCAGTAAAAGTTGAAAAAGATAACCTTGGTAGTGTAACTATTCCGGCCAATTCTGAAAAGATGGTTCAGTTCAAATTAATGGCTGATCAGACGATAGGTGAAGGCAAAGTAGTCGTAATTGCTAAAGTGAATAATGAAGATTTTATATCATCGACAAACATTAATGTTAGAGCATCTGTTGGTTTATTGAAATCGGACGGTGATGGTGTGATAAAAGGAGGTCAATCTACTACTATTGATTTGAAGGAAGACTATATCGCTAAATCACTTAAAGGGAAATTATTAATTTCTAAATCACCTCTTGTTGGTTTCTCAAAAGACCTAAGCTATCTGATACGTTACCCTTATGGTTGTGTTGAACAAACGACATCAGCAGTTTTCCCTCAGTTGTATTTAGGAGAATTGGCAGACCGTTTCAATAAGACAAACAATAAAGGAACAGTAGATTATAATATCAATGAGGCCATTAAGAAGCTACAAAGTATGCAGATGTACTCTGGTGGACTTTCGTACTGGCAAGGCGGATCTTATGTAAGTGAGTATGGTTCTGTTTATGCCGCTCATTTCTTATTAGAAGCTCAGAAACAAGGGTACGATGTTGATGGTACTGTTTTAGGAAAGCTATTGGCCTATGTTCGAAAACTAGCTTCCAATAAAAAGAAGCATGGGTATTACTACTATACTAATGGTTCTAGAACAAGAACTGAGGTGTTTAATAAGACAAGTTTATATGCTCTTTATGTTATTGCAGAATCTGGACATGCAGATGTTTCTACAATGAATTATTTTAAAAAGCATAAGGCTAGTTTAGATAACTCATCATTATATCTTTTAGCCACTACTTTCTTAAGAGTAGGCGATCAGCAATCGTATAGATTATTATTACCAAAAGCATTTGAAAATAGAGATCAAGAAAAAGAGTTTGGTGGAAGTTTCTCATCTAGAATTCGAGATTTAGGTTTAGCCTTAAATTCATTGATAGAGACAGACCCGAAAAATGGTCAAGTAGGTGTTCTTACGAAAGAATTATCTGAGGCCATGAAATCGGAGACCTATATGTCAACTCAAGAAAGAGCATTTGGGTTAATGGCATTAGGCAAAGTCTTGAAAAAGGCTTCTCAACAATCTATTTCAGCTCAAGTGGTGAATAATGGTAAGACGGTAGGGAATACAGATGGAGAAGATCTTATCTTAACGTCTTCTGATGTTGTAGGTCAAGAAGTAAGCATTAAAACAACAGGTAGTGGAGAACTGTATTATTTCTGGGAAATAGAAGGTTTAAATACTACAGGTAGATATGTAGAAGAGGATAAAGGTTTAAAAGTGAGAAGAAAGTATTTTAATAGAAACGGTACACAAATTACTTCTCCTAATTTCAAGCAAAACGATTTAATCGTGATTGAGATAACCTTACAATCGTCAAAAATTAAAGTAGAGAACGTGGTAGTGACAGATATGTTACCAGCAGGTTTTGAAATCGAAAATCCGCGTTTAGGTGATATTCCAGGTTTGAATTGGACACAAAAGAAAGCTGCTTATCCAGAACATGTCGATTTTAGAGACGATAGAGTCAACTTCTTCGTAACAGCAGATGTAAAAGAGAAGAAATTCTATTATGTTGTGAGAGCGGTAAGTAAAGGAACATTTAAACAGGGACCTGTAAGTGCAGATGCCATGTACAATGGAGCTTACCATTCTTATCATGGAGCAAAAACAATTAAAGTTGAATAGTACGCAAAGTATATATCAAATGATCTTTAAAAGTAGAGCAAAGCAATTTGCTCTACTTTTATTGCTATTCAGCAGTATTGCAGTAAAAGCCCAAAACAATATCAAATTACAATGGGAGGTGAGTGATGCTTCCGAAAAATCTCCAATTAACAACAAACCAAATCTTTTCTTTAGAGATACCACTCAGTTATATCAATTTGTTGATTCAACTTTAACAGCCACCAAAAATAAAGGATATTTATTCTGTACTATTGATACCCTCAAGCAAACAGAAGATACATTTACTTATACGATTTATTTAGGTCCACAATACGATCATATTTATATCAATACCCAAAAAGTGAATGATCAGATTTTAAAAAGTAGGTACTGGAAAGGAAATTCCAAGTTTAAGAAAGTATTGCCTAATGAGTTGGAAAGCGCCAAGTTTCAAGTAGTAGAATATTATGAAAATCAAGGCTATCCATTTACTAAAGTGTGGACCGATTCTCTTCACTTTAAAGGAAATGATCTCTATGCAAATTTAAATCTGGACCTCGGAGATCAAGTAGTATTTGATACTTTGATTGTAAAGAGAGACAAACCACTCGGGGTGCAGAAGAAGTTTTTCGAACGATATTTAGGTTTAAAAAAGGGAGAACCTTTTAGTCAGAAAAATGTAGAAAGGGCTGAATCTATCATCAAACAGACCTCTTATCTAAAACTAAAAGATACGATTGATGTTGTCTTTGAGTACGGCAGGGCAATGGTAGAAATTCCTTTAGAGAAACGAAGAGCAAGTAGAGCAGATGGTTTAATAGGCTTTGCACCTAATGAATCGGATGATGGAGGAGTATTGGTGACTGGTCAAGTATTATTAGACCTACATAACCCTTTTGGTACAGGAAAACGATTTTTTATTGATTGGAAAAAGCCTGACCAACATTCTCAATGGTTTAAAGGAAGCTATGAACACCCTCGTTTTTTTAAAACCCAAATGGATGTAGGCTACAATATCAATTTACAAATTCAGGATTCTACATTTATTAGAGTCTCCAACGAGGTATTGTTGAAAAGAAGAGTTGGCGTAAACGGAGCCGTAAAATTAGGGGCAAGATGGGAGAGTAGTCGCTTATTAAGAGAGTTAGATGAACAAGCTGTGGACACACTAAATGATACGAAAAGTACCTTGTATTCTTTAGGATATGATTGGGTGAATGTAGATGATTTACTTTTTCCAAGAAGAGGATGGAAGATTGGATTCAAAGGAAGTGCAGGACAAAGAACTATTATTTTTAATCCATCATTTGATGAAAGCGTTTATGAAGGGATTTCTGAAAAATCTTTGATGTTTGATTGGCAATTTACAGCCGAGTCTTATTTCGGATTAATAAAGTGGATAGATGGCTATGTAAAATTAGATGCAGCACAAATGATTGCCGATAAACTTTATTTAAATGAGTTGCACCGTCTTGGAGGATTTAAATCGGTAAGAGGGTTTCTTGAGGGTGAATTATTTGTTGATCGTTATGCTTTACTCACTTTTGAACCTAGAGTCAACATGGGTGGAAATTCTTACTTCTTTTTATTCTCTGATATTAGCATTACAGGGCAAAACGATGTCATTGATGTACCTGTAGGAATAGGAGCTGGAGCAAGTCTAGAAACGAAAACAGGTATATTTTCTATTGCCTATGCTTTTGGGAGAAATAATGAGATTCCTTTTAGTACCCAATTAGCGAAAATACACTTTGGTTTCATAGGGGTATTTTAACAGATGAATTTTTAATAAAGATTAAAAGGAAAAAATCAATTTAACATTTATCTCGTATTTTAATCAGAATTAACACTGTGTACGCTTTCAAATATTAATTGATGTGAAAATATTGAAAATGTAACTATCTTATTATCAGTGTTTAAAATTACTTACTTACATTGTGGAATATATTTTTTAGACGGATTGTTCAAATCGTGTGTCAAGAAGTATAGGCAAAACATTTAATTCATTCAGTACAATAATCAAATAACATATTCTCTATCTATGTATTTACTAACGGTATTCGAATATGATATAAAAGTGTCAATTTAATTAAGGTGTACTGATAAAACTTTTTAGTCCATTACAGGAATTTAAACACCTACTCCACATGTTAGAAGATGAATTATTAATCAAAGGATGTCGAAACGGTGACAAGCGTATTCAAAGAAAGCTATATGAACAATACAGTGGTGTATTGATGGCTGTAGCTTATCGATATGCTAAAACCGAGGAAGATGCGAGGGACATTCTACAAGAGGCCTTTGTCAAGATATTTAAGAACATTGGTACGTTCAGGAACGAATCATCCCTTAAACACTGGATGAGAAGAATTGTTGTCAATACGGCGATCAACTTCCAAAGATCAAAATTATATCTATATCCAATGATGGATGTAAACGATATGTATGATCTGAAAGAGGAGGCGATGGCATTACACGATTATAGTTTACAGGAATTGCTGAAATTATTGCAAAAACTACCTGATGGCTGCAGAGTGATTTTCAACCTTTATGCAATTGAAGGGTATAAGCACAAGGAAATTGCAGAAATGACGGGTATCACAGAAGGTACTTCAAAGTCTCAATTTGCTAGGGCTCGAAAATTAATGAAAGCCATGATTGAAGAATCTCAAATTGAAAGATATAGCTATGCAAAAGAAAGAGGATAAAAGAGATGAATTTGATAAGGTATGGGCAGATGCTTTCAAGGATGAAGAGTTATCAATAACTCCACCTACAGATCTATGGGATGATTTGGAGGAGGAAGTGGATAAAATAAATGATAAGAAAAATCAGTTTAACATCTTTAGAGCAGCCGCTGCGATTATCACTTTCGGTTTACTATCAAGTTTCTTGGTAAAAAATGAAATGCCGATCCAATCGAATTATGATATAGGATCTATTTCTTACAGCACTACAGATAGAAATGTCTATCAAGCATCTATGCTTCCGACAGACTTTTTTATCTCATCTATAGATGAAAGTGCTGAAGCATTAGAATTACTAAGAGAAAAATACATTGCTCCTTCAAAAGAAATTATCAACACTAAAGTGAATCCTTTTTATACAGCAAAAAAAGAGGAAACAAAAGGTGTTATTAAATCAGCCGAAAAAGAAGTTTATTATTCAGAATTAGGTCAGATAAATAGTAATCCTAAAGATTATTCTGATGAAATATTAATGGCTCGTCAGTCCCCTTCTGTCATCGAAAAGAAAAAGAAGAATAAGAAGTATCTAAAAATTGAAGCAGGTAGAACGCAAATCGATCCTAATATGAGATACAATCATAAGGACATTGCTGGAAAATCTACAGCCCCTACAGTTGCAGTAATAACGGGTATCAAAATGGATAATAATGTTTTTGTAGAATTAGGAGCAAGATACGCTCAATATTCTATCAAGGCAGGAATGAACGATCAAAACATATCCATTGAGCAGAAGCAACTTTCTATTCCAGTAAATGTGGGGTATACCATCAATATGAATAAGAAATTGGATTTAGATGTTTTTGCTGGTGTTGCCGCTGACATTATTATTGATCAAAAAGTAGAAGGAGGTGCTGCTATCGAAAATGATTTGATGAGAAGTGCGGTTGGAAATACAGCAAATATTTCGGCCAATGTTGGTGCTTCTTTAAACTATAAGATTGCTCCAAAAGCTTCTATCTCTTTAGGAACTACTTATGGCAGTCAGTTATTGGAGAACAGTCAGTCGAATGAAATTACTTCTAATAATAGCGTATTGACGTTTAATATGGGAGTAAAATACAATATCATATAGAACTCAGGTTATAAGACTTGAATTAATAAATTGAATTGAAACAGACAAACGCAAAAAGGCTACCATTACGGTGGCCTTTTTTATCGAGCAATTTAGTTTATCAATTAGAATTATCTTCATCGTTTGCCTTCATGGCAAACTCCATTATATTTTTTATCGTTTTAGAACGAGGCTTTAATTCGAGTTTATTCAACGTTTGTTTTACTTGCAAACTATCGTTCACAAATTTTTCGCAATTTGGATCAGACATCACTTTTTCAAGTTCATCGGCTGAGAAATGAATGTCTTGATCACTATTATAAATTAATAATACTGATTTGTTAAGACGCTCTTTGGTGAGTTGTTTTTTGTCTAATTGCATAATTAGCGTTTTCACTTTGTTGCTCCATCATCTTGCGAAGATTAATGAGGGCATAACGCATTCTACCTAAAGCAGTATTAATACTTACTCCTGTAGAGTCTGCGATTTCTTGGAAACTCATTTGCATATAATGACGCATGACTAATACCTCACGTTGTGAATCTGGCAAGCGGTCAACCAATGCTTTTACATTAGCTTGTGTTTCTTTTAAGATCTTTTGGTCCTCGATAGAATTTTCAGAGAAATCTAAAGTATCAAAAACACTGCTGCCGTCTTCCATAACAATTGTAGGATATCTTTTCTGCTTACGGAAATGATCAATCGCCATATTGTGAGCAATACGAGAAATCCAAGGCATAAATTTTCCCTCTTCATTATACTTACCTGCACGGATCATTTTGATGGCTTTGATAAATGTATCCTGCAATAGGTCTTCTGCAACAAACTCATCTTTTACAATAAGGAGTATACTAGTAAATAGCTTGTTCTTGTACTTATTTAATAGTTGCTCAAATGCTGCTTCGCTTCCATTTAGATATTGCGATATTAATTCTTGATCTGAAAGAGTATAATTGTTCATGCCTCGCATTGTTATAACGTTGATAATATATTGCTTATTGTAAACGCATTAAGATAACTTTTGAAAAAATACAAATAGTTTACGTCTTCAATTATTAGTAGTAAGCTTTATAAATTGCTTAATGTAAATGTTTGAAAATATTAATAATATTCAAATTTCTTTATCTAAGGAAAAGCACTGTTCATCGAAAAATTGTGTACATTCATCTAAGTGAACTGATTGAGGTGTCTGAAAATCAATCATAAACAAAGATTAGTGCAATTATTTATTTAAATAATTACATTGATCAATCACAATGAAATCGAGTAGTAGAATTTTTGTAAAATTAGAATAGTACAATTTTTATATGATTTTATCAGATGATAATCAATACATGAGACTAGCACTTGAGCTGGCAAAAGAAGCCTTTAAAGAAGGTGAAATTCCTGTTGGAGCAGTGGTAGTTGTAGATGGAAAAGTGATTGGAAAAGGGTATAATCAGACAGAAAAACTAAATGATCCTACTGCTCATGCAGAAATGTTAGCCATTACAGCAGCAACAAATTTTTTAGGAAGTAGGCATTTACAAAATTGTACTTTGTATGTAACGCTTGAACCTTGTGCTATGTGTGCAGGAGCCATCTTTTGGGCTCAAATAGGAAGAATAGTTTATGGTGCATCCGACGAAAAGCGTGGATTTAATGCATATTCTTCTAAATTAGCTCATCCAAAAGCAAAATATACCACAGGTGTATTAGAAGAAGAGTGTCATCAATTAATAATGGACTTTTTTAAACAGCTGAGATTAAAAAGAAAAAAATAATGGAAAAGGATCTGATTCTGGAAATAGAGAATAAATTAAAAGAAGAAAAGTTTGATGGTCTAGAAGATCAATTGAACGCTTACCAAGGTGAACAAAAAGGTAGGGAACTTCTTGGGCTATGTTATTTAGGTCAATGGAAAAATGAAGAAGCGGAAGCTGTTTTTGAAGCTTTAAGGAAAGACTATCCGACGGAAGCGGATTACCATTATTATTATGGTGCTAGTTTAGGGCAACAAGCCAAAGGAGCAAATATCTTAAAACTGATGAGTATTGCTCCAAAATCTAAAGAAGCATTTGAGAAAGCTTTAGAACTTGACCCACAACACGTTCCTGCACATTGGGGATTACTTCGTTATTATGGAAATGCTCCTGCTATGTTTGGAGGAGAGCCTAAGTGTAAAGAATTAGCGGAATCTCTAAGTAAATTCAATGAGAAAGAAGCTCAGGATGCATTCAATTTTATTGGTCAAAAGTTCAACTAAATTCAATGCTTTACGTATATTAACGAATAGCTAACTATTTCTTATTTAATTTAATGATCTGAAAAAATTAGGACCATTAAATAGTAGTAAGCAAACAACTATAACACCACAGCATGGAATTACTGAACGAATCTATCAAACTGATAAATTTACCTTATACTTTTTTATTGATATTATGTATTATCTATTGGCTTAATGTGATCATTGGTGCAATCACACCAGATTTTCTAGATGTGCAATTAGACTTAGATCATGATGTTGATATTGATATTGATGCAGATCTAGATACTGATGCGGCTGTTTCTTCTGTGGGTATATTTCAGGGTGTATTACAATTTCTTCATGTAGGTGTAGTCCCTGTGATGTTGATTTTTACAGTGCTTTTCACTCTAATGTGGTTGTTTTCAATCTTATTTAACCACTATATTTTTGAATTGTCACCCCTTATGGCATTAGGTGCAGCTGTTCCTAATATTGTGCTTTCTATATTTTTAACCAGGTACATTGCTTTTCCTTTTGCTTCCTTTTTTAGAAAACTAAATGAGGAAGAAGACAGAGAAATAATTGGTAAAACAGGTAAAGTACTTTTAGGATCATCAGAAAGTCATAAAGGACAAATTTCTATCTGGGTGGGAAGTGGAGAACAGAAAGTCTACATCAAATCGTCTGATGGATTACCGATTAAAAAGGGAGAAGAAGCAGTAGTCGTAGAATACGATACTGAACAAAAATGTTATTTGGTACAAACGCTTTAGTAAGCAAACTTAAAAGAAAATTTTTAAACACTTAATCATAATTAAACTGTTCTTTGGAAATTTTTAGACTGAAAATTTTAGGATATTTTTTTGAAATCAAGCAAACTCAAATGATCTATTCTAAACCGATAAGAACAACAACAACTTAATGTAATATTAAAAATGGATACTCAAATCATTTTAACGGTTCTAGGTATTATAGCCCTAGTTATTTTTGGAATCTTCGGGTTCATTGTGTCATTCTACAAAAAAGTACCTCAAGGTGAGGCTTTGGTTAGAACGGGTATGAACGGATTAAGAGTAATTACTCAAGGTGGATTGGTTATCCCAGTCATCCACAAAGCAGAAAGAATGGATGTTTCTCTAAAAAGTATCGAGATTAGTAGAGAAGGTAAACAAGGTTTGATTTGTCAGGATAACCTTAGAGCAGACATCAAAGTAGTTTTCTTTATTCGAGTAAATAACAATACTGAGGATATTGCTACTGTAGCACAGACTATTGGCTGTGAAAGAGCATCTGATAGAGAATTACTTGAATCATTATTTGAAGCAAAATTCTCTGAAGCATTAAAAACGATCGGTAAACGTTTCGATTTTATCGAATTGTACACTTCAAGAGAGAAAATGAAACAAGAAGTTATCGATATTATCGGAACTGACTTGAACGGTTATGTATTAGATGACTGTGCTATTGACTATTTAGAGCAAACGAAAATTGATCACCTAGATCCAGATAATATTCTAGATGCAGAAGGTATCAAAAAAATCATTGATTTAACGGCAACTCAAAAGATACAAGCGAACTTGATCAAAAACGAAGAAGAGAAGAAGATCAAGAAGCAAGATGTAGAGAAAGAAGAAGCTGTTCTTGTTTTAGAAAAGCAAAGAGTGGAAGCTGAGGAACGTCAGATAAGAGAAATCGAAACGCTTAAAGCAAAAGAGAAAGCAACAACAGAAACAATCATTCAGGAAGAAAGATTGAAATCTGAAAAGGCACGTTTGACGACAGAGGAAGAAATCGAAATTCAAGAAAAGAATAAAGAAAGAGAAGTTCTAGTAGCAAAGAAAATCATTGAAAAGACTGAAGCACTAGAAAACGAAAAAATCGATAGAGAAAGATTGTTAGCTGAAACAGAGAAAAATAAAATTGTTGAGTTAGCACAAATCGATAAAGAGAAGACAGTAGAAGAGCAGAAACGTGATATCCAAGATGTCATCAAGGAAAGAGTGGCTGTTCAGAAGTCGGTAGTAGAAGAAGAAGAAAGAATCAAAGACACTCAGGCATTCTCTGAAGCACAAAGACAAAAGAAAGTGGCGATCACTTTAGCAGAACAAAAAGCAGAGGAGAACTTGATGGCTGAATTGAAGGCAGCAGAAGCACAAAAAGAAGCGGCTAAACTATTGGCTGAGCAAAAGAAAATTGAAGCGGCAGCAGATTTCGAAACATCAAATCAAAAAGCAGCAGCAATTAAGACATTGGCTGAAGCTAAAGTGAAAGAGCAAGCAACTGCTGGATTCGCAGAAGTACAGGTGAAAGAGGCTGCAGCATTAGCTAGAGAGAAAGAAGCAGTAGCTGAAGCAGCTTATATTGAAAGTACTTCGGAAGCACAGGCTAAAGCGAACCTACAATTAGGTGAAGCAGAGGCTGAAGTTTTAAGAGCAAGAATGGTTGCTGAAGCAGAAGGTATGGAGAAAAAATCTCATGCTATCGAATTAGAAGGTCTAGCTGAAGCGAAAGTTTTAGAACAAAAAGCATTAGTTGAAGCTCAAAGAATTGAAGCAGAAGCAAAAGCATTGACGCATATGGATAATGCGAGCCGTGAAATGGAGCAATTCAAATTAAGATTGAACCAAGAAAAAGACTTGAAATTAGCTCAATTCGAGGTACAAAAAGAATACGCTCAAACACAATCTGCTGTAATGGCTGAAGCGATGAAGAATAGTGATATTAAGATTGTTGGTGGTGAAACTCAAGTGTACGATAGAATTATCAAATCGATCTCTATGGGTGATGCTGTAGATAACTTCTTTGAATCAAGTGAAGTAGCCACTGAGGTGAAAGATAACTTGTTGGATTCTTCAGACGGAAAAAATGTGATTGCCAAAGTGAAAGGAATGATCGATCAATTTGGTATCAAAACAGAAGATATCAAAAACTTGAGCGTAGCAGGTTTGCTTTCTCATATGAAAATGATGTCGAAAGACGAAACATCTAAAACATGGTTGGACAGTGCATTGGTCACAGCAGAACAAACAGGTATTGCAGCACTTGCAGCCGGTAAGTTTTTAAAATAATGTCCAAACCCTATTTATATGTTAGAGTCAGGAACTTATGAACTTTTACAGCAACGGCTCCATAAAAATGGAGCCGAGCTGAAAGAGAAGTTCGATCAGTTAAACGGTTTAAGAAAAGATCTTTTTGGTTCGATTGAGATAGAAATCATCGCAACAGAAAGATTGATGACCGAAAATAACTGTGCAGCAAGGGACATGATTCCAATTGGGCATACGTTTATTTTTGGATATAATGTGCAGTTAGGATTAAGGAATGAAATGAACCTCTCCGATGTGTTCAGTATTTATACCTATGATCCGGACGCACATACTTTTAAAAACGAATCACTTGATTTTATTGGTGATAAAACGTTTTTAAAAGACTTTAAAGAACTGTATCAGTACAATAGAGAAACGAAATTCTCTCAGTTTTTCAGAATTGGGAACAACATATATATGTTATTCCTCACTAGTCAGTCTTCTAAAAGCTTTAAAGCATTTAAGTGGGTTTTGACGAATGGAAAACTTCAGTATGCTGATGCACGAAGTGATCATGAAGTTGTTTTTCCTCCTCAACACGAGTTTAAATGGGTAAAAACAAGACGTAATGATTTCAGGGAAGGGAATCACCCTCATGTTTCTATTTTAGATAAAGTTTTTGTAGAAACAGTAGGTGGTGACCTCACCATTAAAATTGAAGATAATACAGAAGACGGTGAAGGTATTTTTGCTGAAGAAGTAGAAGAAAAAGATCAGCGTCTTGAGGATGGAGAAATCCATTATGCCGATTTAGGTAACCTTATCTTATTAAAAATACTTCCTTACAGAGAAAAGGAGTGGAGGTATTTTGTCTATAATGATAAGCTGAAAACGGCAATTAGAGTCAATGCTATTTCTAATTCTTGTGTGCTTTTGCCAGAAGAACAAGGTATCGTATTCTCTAATGGTTATTACCTTCAGAATGGAGAGCACAAGATATTTGAGTCTCAAGAAAAAGACTGGTTATTCAAGAAAAGGATTATCGCTCCGAATGGGGAAGATTATCTTTTTGTTTTTTATCAGAAAGAGACGGGCGAATATATTTTGCTCTCTTATAATGTGATTGAGCAAAGTATCCAACCTCCATTAAAATGTAATGGATATTCACTTTTCAGTAATGGTGAGTTAGTGTACTTTAAATCGGATGAAGAACCGAGAAAAGTGCATAACCTTCAAATCCTTCAAACACCTTTTATAGATACAGATGTTGTCCAAGAGGATATTGAAAGTGATAATTACTTAGCCAAAATTGGAAATAAAGAGATTGTTAAAGCGGTTGCTCTTCTAAAAAATATCTATGTATTAATTAATAAGCCTGATAATTATATGGGCTTATATACTGATATTCTCCAAGAGTGTAATACTACTTTAGACCTCTTTCCATGGCTTGAAAGAGAGGAAACGGATCAAATAAGCGAAGTCGTAAAACAAATTGCGGATACTTCTTCTGCTGCTATTGAGGAATACGAGAAAGTAAGCCGTCAGAAAAACCATGCACTCGAACAACAATCAGAGTTTGATGCAGCATGTCTGAAAATGCTAAGGGAAACCGAAAGGGGAACTTACAAAAACGTACGTGAATACGTTAAGGCACTTTCTAACCTCCGAGCACTTCGTGGACAAGCAGTTTCTTTAAAAGAGGTAAAATATATCGAATTACCTCCAATAGAGGAATGGGAAACGAAGCTCAAAGAACAAACTGAAAAGTTAGGAGAACGCTGTACAAGATTCTTACTTCAGGACGATTCGTTAACGGCTTTTATCAATAAAATAGAGGAAACGAAGACGGCTTTACCTGAAGTAGAAAAGACGGTAGATATCGATGCTTTATCTGAAGAACTCACTGATTTGGGAAAAGAATTAGAGCTTCTCATTGAGACAGTTTCTAATTTAAAAATCAAAGATGCGACGCAGACGGCAGATATCATCAACAATATTTCTAATCTGTTCTCTTCTTTAAATAATGTGCAAGCACAGGTTCGAGAGAAGAAGAATCAATTAGGAAAAGTGGAGGCAGAGGCAGAGTTTACTGCTCAGTATCGTCTATTGGAACAGTCGGTTTCTTCTTTCCTAGATATTTGTGTTACACCACAAGATTGTGAAGACTACCTTAGTAAGCTTTCTGCCCAGATAGAAGAACTAGAAGGTAAGTTTTCTGATTTCGATGAGTTTGCCGATCAGTTAGAATCAAAAAGAATTGAAGTTTCTGAAGCTTTCGAGAATAAGAAAATTCAATTAGAAGAGGTAAGGAATAGAAAAGTGATGCGTTTGAGGAATTCCGCCGAGCGTATCCTTCAATCGATCTTATCGAAGTCGAAACAGATGGAGAAAGAAGATCAGTTGGTGGCTTACTTCTCCACAGATTTACTGATAGAAAAACTAAGAGATACCTCTAAAGAATTAGATGAGTTAGGAGAAACATCAAAAGCGGAAGAGATTCTTGGTGCTTTAAAGAATGCACAGAAAGAAGCCGTCCGTCAGTTAAGAGATAAGAATGAACTGAATGTTGATGGTCCTGGCTTTATTCGTTTTGGTAAACATTCTTTTGCGGTAAGTACCCAAGATCTAAAAGCATCTATTGTCGAAAGAAATGGATCTCTTTATTATCATTTGATAGGTACTGACTTTTTTGAGTTGATTGATAGCGATGAACTTCAAAATACGCAAGAGGTTTGGCAAATGAGTGTTTCTTCTGAGTCAGATGCGGTATATAGAGCAGAGTATTTAGCTTATCAGATTATCCATGAGGATTATAAGGGCGATACCACAGCACTTGCCCATATCAATGAGAAAGATCTTTTAGCTGAAGTTCAAAAAAGAATGGGTGCATCTTTAAGTGAAGGTTACTTAAAGGGTATTCACGATTTGGATGCCGTAAAGATCATTCAATCCTTCGTAGCATTAAAAAATGAACTTGGGACGTTAAGTCATCCTTCGAAAAAGAGAGCAATTGCTCAATTGTTATGGATGAAAGAGTTGCCAAGAGCAGAACAGCTTAAAGTAAAACAATGGTCGGAAGGTTTATCGATGTTTACTTCCATCTTCTCGGAAAAAGCATCTGCTGATAATATCCTTCAATACATTGTTCCTTATGCTGAGAAAACACTTTCTAAGCTACAGTTGAATGATAGTTTTGATGCCACAGATATTGCCGATTGTCTATTTGATATTATCAATTTCCCTCATTTTGAAATAAGCGAAGAGGCCAATCATATTGCTAAAGAATTTGATCGATTGTTGATTGCCAAGAATCAAAAAGAGCAATTTGAAAATCAATTGAATCAATGGAAAGAAGAGTGGGAAAAAGTGGTTGCCTTCCTAGAGATAGGTGTCCAAACCCTTATTCAATCCAAAGCATTTGATAATGCTGGAGGCAATTATCAAGAGTATATTTTTGAAGCCATTTTATTGATCGCTCCACAGTTTAAATCAGATAGAACATTACATTCTGTGAAACCGACCACTTCTTTGGAAGGTTTATTAGGAGATCACCGCAACATTAATAATGGTCAGTATTCCCTAGATTTCTATGGTTTTAATCAACGACTGAAAGAACATATTACGGTAGATTTACCAAAATATCAGTTGTATGTTGATCAGAAAAAAGAACTACTTAAAGAGTTTGTCGATGATATTAAGTTAGGGTCGTTCAAGCCAAGGGTATTGTCTTCTTTCGTAAGAAACCGTTTGATTAACGATGTGTATTTACCGTTAATAGGAGAGAACCTCGCCAAACAAATTGGTGCGGCAGGGGATAAAAAAAGAACCGACTTGATGGGACTTCTTTTACTAATTTCTCCTCCGGGTTATGGTAAAACCACATTAATGGAATACATATCCAATCGTCTAGGTTTGATCTTTATGAAGATTAACGGACCATCGATTGGACATCAAGTGCTCTCATTAGACCCAGAAGAGGCACCTAATGCGACGGCTCGTGAAGAGTTAGAAAAGTTAGGTATCGCTTTAGAAATGGGGAACAACGTGATGTTGTACTTGGACGACATTCAGCACTGTCATCCAGAATTCCTTCAGAAGTTTATCTCACTTTGTGATGGACAGAGAAAGATTGAAGGGGTGTATAAAGGAAATACAAAGACGTATGATTTCAGAGGTAAACGCTTCTGCGTAATTATGGCGGGTAACCCATATACAGAATCAGGTGATAAATTCCAGATTCCAGACATGTTGGCCAACCGTGCTGATACGTACAATCTTGGTGAGGTGATTGGTAGTACACAAACCGCTTTCGAACTAAGTTATATCGAAAACTGTATGACGTCCAATCAATTCATTTCTCAATGGTCGAATTACCCTAAGAAAGATTTATATGCATTAGTGAGTGCAGTGAAGAACGATAATCTTCAAGATCTTGAATTAGAGGTGAACCTTTCTACCGATGAGAAAGAAGAAAGTATTAAGGTATTCCGACAATTGTTATTTGTTCAGAGTGTGATTCTAAAGGTGAATCAAACGTACGTTTCGTCTGCTGCTCAAGATGATGCCTACCGTGTAGAACCACCATTTAAATTACAAGGCTCTTATCGTAACATGAATAAGTTGGCTGAAAAGCTATCGCCAATCATGAACGAAGAAGAGTTATTGGAATTAGTAGTATCGCATTACGAGAACGAATCTCAGACACTCACAAGTGCAGCTGAGGAAAACTTACTGAAGTTTAAAGAACTGATTGAAATTCTAACCGATGAGGAATTGGAACGTTGGAACGAAATCAAGCAGACTTTCAGAAAGAAAAATACCTTGAATGTCTTGGGTGATCAGAAAGGAGAAAAACTGAATGAGAACTTATCAGAGATTACTGAAGCAATTCAGGATTTAAAGAAAGAGATCATTTATATAGTAAAATAATAGGTGATGTAAACGGATAAATCATTCGTAGAAATCAATATCAAAGAAAAAGCGATGCAGAAATGTGTCGCTTTTTTTTACAATAATGATATCTTTACCCAAAACATGAACAAATGAATTTTTTACTTCTCAATATATATTTACCGATAAAGCAGTTTATCGCAGGTTTTATTTTTGATTTTATTCAAAAGGAATACAAAGCAAACGGAAATACGTACAGTGTTCCGAAAGATCTTACGACCCGATTTTTTAGAGGTGCTTTTACTTTAGGCTGGTACGAAAAACAAGAAAGATTATTTATACCTCAATATTTACCACAAGATGCAAAAGTGCTTGAACTAGGTGGTTGTATTGGTGTGGTTTCATGTGTTATCAATAAGACTTTAGGCAATCCGGCAAATCATATTACGGTAGAAGCCAATCCTTTTTTAATTGAGCACCTTACAAAAAATAGAGATCAGAATAACTGTCAGTTTCAAATTGTCAATAAGATACTTTCTTCAGAAGATAAAGTAACGTTCAACATCAATAAGTCAATTGTTGAAAGTAGTGCCAATGTTCAGACGAGTCAGAAAGTAGAGATTGAAGGAGTGACTCCCGAACAATTACAAGAACAGTTTAACATCACTTTTGATACTTTGATAATGGATATTGAAGGTGGAGAGTTACCATTGCTTTCTAATTTCAAGGAGTTTATTGGAGGCTTAAAGCGTGTTTATTTCGAAATACACCCTTTCAATAATATCTTAACTCAAGAACAAGCAGACGAATGTGAACAAATTCTGATAGACTTAGGGTTTTCTAAAAAGTTAGATGAAGATTACTTCCAGATTTGGGAAAAATAAAAACCACTTCCCAAAAGTTGAGAAGTGGTAGTTGGATAAAGAATACCAATAATTTAACCGCTGTAAGTAATGTTGGTGGAAAAGGTCTATTTTTTAGTAGCAATCTGAGCTGCTAAGATCGATTGTAAAAGATCGCCTCCTTTACTGTTACCTTGACCTGAGAAATATTGCTCAGGCAATTTGATCTTACTAATGTTGGCCCATTTCACGGAGTCTTTTCTATACTCCCAATACGATTTTTGTTCAGGAGTAAGACCAGAGTTCACTAACTGTTTGTTGGCGTAAGCTTTTGTTTCTGCTACTACCTTTTCAGTTTTTGCCTCTAATTGAGCTGTTTCATATTTGATTTTTGCCAACTTCTTGTTGGTCTCTTCTTGCTTCAATTGTGTTTCGATAGCAATCAAACTTGAAACTTGCTCTTTTTCTCTTTTCACTCTTTCCTCCGCTTTATCTCTTTCACCTTCTGCAAGGATACGAGACTGTGCAGCTTTGGCCGTTTCAATTCTTTGAATCTCCAATTGACGTTTCGCCGATTCATCTCTTTGCGTTTCCAATCGCTTTTTAAATGAAGATTCCATGTCGATGGATGGTAAGACTACTTGAGAAATCAAGATATGGTTATCAGAAATTTCGTTTGGAATACGTTTGAATTGACCTTTCGAATCCATGATTTTCTCTACCATGTATTTCTTTCTAATCTCTTTGATCTCACGATTACTTTTCTGAATTGAACTATCAAAAAGAGTATCCGCCATTTCGATTTTTCTTACTTCATAAGAACCAAATTTCAATTGTTCCTCAAAAGTCTGACGGAAAGATTGTGCATCACCAGAAATATAATCTTGTGCTGCGTACATATAAGCTGTATTGACAAGCTGTTCACGGATCGTTGGAATCAATGTCATAGACACTAAGTTTTCTTGAGATCTGAATTTCACAGCAACATCAATAAAATCTTCTGGAGTAGTTGGCATCTGTACCCTAACCGAAGGATAACCTAAAGCCGTTACTTGGTCGATAAAACGAATTGGAACAGCTTTCATCGATGAATTATCATCATCTTCTACATCTTCTGTAGTGATATCGATGTATTTACTCCATGGCTGAACTTTACCAAACCAAGTAAAGTGATAACCTTCTGACATAAATGCTGATTTCTGACCATTGGGATAAGTCACGAAGTACTGATATCCTGGTTCTGCCCACATAATAGCATTAGATGAAATCATAATAACTAATGCCGCGACAAATGATAGACCGCCCATTTTGGGTTTAAGTACTGGATAGTTTTTGGAAAGTTGAGGTATAATACTCAACACACTATAAACAATACACAAAAAGACGATAATGTACAGTAAGAGAGACATAAAATATGATGGTTAATATTTGAAAATGTTAAAACTCATAATTATCATAACGAGTCTAATCGTCCCTCAGATCGTGTTTTGTTTACTTATTTAGAGATGTTTAACAATAAGTGTTAAAGTATTGATAGTTTGAAACCTTGGTGTATGACATAAAAAAAAGACCTCGATTTCTCGAAGTCTTTCCTTATATATAAAAAACCTTTTTTTCGACTAGTTATTGTCGACTAAAACGTTTGTTGTAATCGAAATTCTTGTTGGCGATTTAGCATTTGATTGAATAGTGATCGGTTTGTTCTGTACCCCTCTTTTTCCTCTAGAGTTGAACTTTACAATGATTTCACCTTCTTCACCAGCAGCGATAGGCTCTTTTGGCCATTTTGGAGCAGTACATCCACAAGTAGTAGAAACATTGATGATTACTAAAGGAGCATCTCCTGTGTTTGTAAACTTAAAAGTGTGTTCTACAACATCACCTTGGTGGATATCACCGAATTCGTAAGTGCTTTCAGCAAATGTGATTATCGGACCTTTAGCGTCTTGTGCTTGTACCGCTAAAGCAAATAATCCGATCAAAAAAGTAAATAAAACCTTTTTCATTATGTGTATAATTTTGAATCAAAAAATCTTTTCTCTCTATTAAGCAATCCGCTTTGTGATTGACAATTTAGGAATAAATCAAAAAAAGAGAATCTATTTCTGATAAGCCAATAATTGATTTAATATTTAATAAGCAAAAACCTTGTCATCTTTTATTTTTTAAATGATTAAATCTTCTGAAATGTTTATCAAATTGAAATTATTATTCAAAATATCTGATTTTAAAACGTATTAAATCAAAATTGCTATCGGTTGAAATTTATTTTTTGATGTTTTTATTCTTAAATTGATGACAGACAAACATCCAAAGTGACAATTAACTATAATTACTAAACATGAAAAAAACTCATAAGTACGATATGGGTGTCATAGGCAACTGTGCGTTTATGGCCTATATTGATACAAAAGCTAGTGTGCGTTGGTTGTGTTGGCCAAGATTTGATAGCAGCTTTATTTTCGGTGATTTACTTGATGATGAAAAGGGTGGGGAGTTCTCTGTTAAACCTACTGCGAAAATCAAGGAAACCAAACAATATTACGTTACCAACACCAACATTCTTGTTACCGAGGTATATACTGAGGAAGGTGATTTTAAAGTGACAGACTTTGCACCTCGTTTTGAACAAGATGACCGTTATTATAAGCCTTTAATGATGATTCGTAAGATCGAACCATTACAAGGCACTCCATCGATTAAGGTTGTTTGTAATCCTACTGGGGAATATGGTGAATTTACACCAGAGAAATCTCAAGGGTCGAATCACATTCGCTACCTGGGCTATGACCAACATATGCGATTAACAACCAATATTCCACTTTCTTATGTAATGGAAGAAAATCCATTTGTATTGAGTGGTGCGGTGTATACTGTATTAACTTACGGTGCTCCATTAGAAGCAGCAATCGAAGCTACTTCGGAGGCTTTCTTTACTAAAACGAAAAGATACTGGAGAAACTGGGTGAAATCGACATCAATTAGTTTCTTCCATCAAGAAAAATTAATCCGTTCATCGTTAATTCTTAAGATACATCAGTATGAAGATACTGGAGCGATTATCGCCTCTGGTACTACTTCATTACCAGAATACCATAAGAGTACAAGAAACTGGGATTATAGATATTGTTGGATGAGGGATTCGTTCTATACATTGAATGCCTTTAACAACATTGGTCACTTCGAAGAAGTAGAAGCCTACTTTAAATATATCGAGAATGTTACTCGACAAGAAGAAGACCGATATCAGCCATTATATACGATTACGGCACAAAAGCAGATTACAGAAATCGAAATGCCATTAAAAGGGTATTTGGGTGAAAATAAACCTGTAAGAATTGGTAATGATGCTTATACTCATATTCAAAATGATGTATATGGACAGGTATTAACCTCTTTATTGCCACTTTATGCCGATAAGCGATTTACTAATAAGTACCGTATGCATACGAAGAAATTGGTAGAGCATACTTTACAGAAGATCGCTGATACAATGGAGGAGAAAGATGCAGGCCTTTGGGAATTTAGAGATCGCCCTGGACATTACTGTTATACTTTCTTGTTCCACTGGGCAGGGGCGTCTGCCGCCTATAAGATGGCACAATACTTCGACGATGTGAAGATGGCAGACAAAGCACTTAAAATCAAAGAGCGTGCTGCTGAAATGATCGAACGTTGTTATGATGAAGAAACAGGTGTATATATGCAAGCTGCAGGAGCGAAAGATATGGATGCTTCTTGTTTGCAATTGATCACCATGAACTATCTTGATCCAAATTCGGAAAGAGCAAGAAGACACTTGGCCGGAATGGAGAAAGAATTGATGGCAAAAGATGGATTATTCTATCGTTACCGTCACGTAGATGATTTTGGAGCTCCGGAAACTACTTTCCTTATTTGTGCTTATTGGTACATCGAAGCATTAGCTTGTGTGGGAAGAGTGAAAGAAGCAATTGAATACTTTGAAAAAGTAAGTAGTTATGCCAACCACGTTGGGTTGTTATCAGAAGATGTAGATTCGAATGATGGCAGTCAGTGGGGTAATTTCCCTCAAACATACAGTCACGTAGGTTTGATGAACGCCGCTTACAGAATTTCGAAGAAATTAGACCTTCCTAATTTCTTGTAATAAACTAGGGGGACTTAAAGTTAAGGGCAGTTGTAGCAATACAATTGCCTTTTTATTTTCCTATAATAATTGATTTAAAAATTACGACAACAGCCAAAACAGCTAAACCGATATATTCTAATACTTTCATGAGATAGGGTAATTATTTGTTATAAGTAGTGTTTGTACATAATAGACAAACAGACAGATGTGTTCGACAGAAAATCATTGACTTTTTTTCATCTTATTCATCCGGTTCTTATATCAAGGGGGTACACCGCCTCGTTTTGGAAGGTGAGTTGGTTTAGAGTTTATCTTAATAATTAAATTAGAGGTAAGGATAGTTTTTCATCTTTTTCACCCAGTTTGTGTATCGAGGGGTTTCACCACCTCGTTTAGGGAGGTGAGTTGACTTAAGTTTTCCCAAAAAAGTAACCCCTTCCTTACTTCCTTAGTTAAAACGAGCGTTAACTTTGCTACCTGCTACCTGCTACCTGCTACCTGCTACCTGCTACCTGCTACCTGCTACCTGCTACCTGCTACCTGCTACCTAAGAACACTATCACCTCGTTATTCACAAGAGCTTTTTCATAAAAAAACTAGCTTCCTATTAGTTATTCCCTCTTACTTATCACCTAAAACTCTGCCGTATTGTCATTGTAACTATCTGTTTTTTAGTCAATTAATGTCGTTTTGTCTGATCGTGTATCAAATAATTAGTGCAAAGAGGAAAAATTGTCTTATAACGTACTTTTGAACGGTTATTGATCAATGGGTAGTTGTAAAATTTAATTGAGTCTCTATAACTTAAATTAATAATCAAAGCATATGAATTTCGAAAAATATACCATCCGTTCTCAAGAGGTACTGCAAAAAGCACAAACTATTGCGAAGGGATATCAACAACAAATCATTGAAAAAGGTCACATTTTAAAAGCGGTTATCGAGCAAGAAGATAATATGATTACTTTCTTGACGAATAAGATAAAAGCAGATAAAGCGACCTTAAATCAACAATTAGACAGTATTGTTACTGCTTATCCAAAATCTTCTGGAGATAATCCATACTTGTCAAACGAAGCAGCAAAAGCTCTTCAAGATGCAGAAAGGTTTATGTCTGAAATGGGCGATGAGTTTGTAGCAGTAGAACATATAGTATTAGGTCTTTTACAAGGAAATGATAAAACTGCTCAATTATTAAAGCAAGCAGGTTTTACTACTGATTACTTGAAAAAGGCAATTACGGAGTTACGTAAAGGAAGTAAAGTAACAGATCAGAATGCCGAAGGTCAATATCAATCTTTAGAACGATATGCTATTGACTTAACACAATTGGCTAGAGAAGGTAAGTTAGATCCTGTTATTGGTAGAGATGAGGAAATCCGTAGAGTTTTACAGATCCTTTCTCGTAGAACCAAAAACAACCCAATGCTTATTGGTGAGCCGGGTGTAGGTAAGACGGCTATTGCCGAAGGATTAGCACAGCGTATTGTGGCGGGGGATATTCCAGAAAACTTGGAAGATATTTCTATTGCATCATTAGATATGGGTGCATTGGTCGCTGGAGCTAAATACAAAGGTGAGTTCGAGGAAAGACTAAAAGCGGTCATCAAAGAAGTACAAAGTGCTGAAGGTAAAATCATCTTATTTATTGATGAGATCCATACTTTAATTGGTGCAGGTGCTGGAGGTGATAGTGCAATGGATGCTGCGAACTTGTTGAAACCTGCATTAGCGAGAGGAGAGTTAAGATCGATTGGTGCGACAACACTAAAGGAATATCAAAAATATATTGAGAAAGATAAGGCTTTAGAAAGACGATTCCAGCCGGTCACTGTTGGTGAGCCGAATGTAGACGATGCTATTTCTATTTTGAGAGGTATCAAAGAAAAATACGAAGTTCACCACGGAGTGAGGATCAAAGACGATGCAATTATCGCTTCGGTTGAATTATCCAATAGATATATTTCTGATCGTTTTCTTCCAGATAAAGCCATTGACTTAATGGATGAGGCGGCATCGCGTATGCGTATTCAAATGAACTCTATGCCTGAGGAGGTAGACGAGATCAAACGTAAGGTGATGCAGTTGGAAATCGAGAGAGAGGCTATCCGTAGAGAAAATGATGTCGAAAAAGAAAATATCCTTACGGATCAAATCAGATTGCTTACAGGTAAACTGAATGAGTTGGAAGATGAGTGGAAAAGAGAAAAACAAACTCTTGATGCTGTAAAACAACTTAAAAGGGATATCGATAAATATAAAATTGAAGCGGATCAAGCAGAAAGAAGCGGTGATTATGGACGTGTAGCTGAAATCAGATACGGGAAAATAGTAGAAGCGGAAAAACAGTTGGAAGAACTTCAATTGGAAGCAGAGAAAGATTCAGCGACAGGTAACGTAATGCTCCGTCAGGAAGTAACTTCTGATGATATCGCTGAGGTAGTGGCTCGTTGGACAGGTATTCCTGTTGCTAAAATGTTGAGAGGGGAAAGAGAAAAATTACTTCACCTTGAAGCAGAATTAGGACGAAGAGTGGCTGGACAAGACGAGGCAATTACAGCTATTTCTGATGCTGTGCGTAGAAGTAGAGCAGGATTGCAAGATCCAAGAAGACCTATTGGTTCTTTCTTATTCTTAGGTACGACCGGTGTTGGTAAGACCGAATTGGCCAAAGCATTAGCCGAATATCTATTTGATGATGAAAAGGCAATGGTGAGAATCGATATGTCGGAATACCAAGAAAGACATGCGGTAAGCCGTCTGATTGGAGCGCCTCCGGGTTACGTTGGATATGACGAAGGTGGTCAGTTAACCGAGGAAGTAAGAAGAAGACCTTATTCTGTGATCTTGTTAGATGAGATTGAGAAAGCACATCCTGATGTTTTCAATATTTTACTTCAGGTATTGGATGATGGTCGACTTACTGACAACAAAGGTCGAGTAGCCGATTTTAAAAACACAATTGTGATTATGACTTCAAATATGGGAGCACATTTCATGATGGATAGAATTAGCGACTTGGAAAAAGCATCCACAACTATCGAAAAAGAAGAAATTCTTGATGATAGCAAGGAGAAAGCACTTCAATTGCTAAAACAAACGGTTCGACCAGAGTTCTTGAATAGGATCGACGAGATCTTAATGTTCCAACCTTTGACAAGAGAGAACATGAAGAAAATTGCTGCAATTCAGTTTAAGGATATACAACAAAGAATTAGAAGCAATGGCGTAGAAATAGAAATTACTCCAGAAGCGTTACAACAAGTAGCCAATTTAGGTTATGAACCAGAATTTGGGGCAAGACCTTTAAAGAGAGTCATTCAAAGATATATTCTTAATGATTTATCAAAATCTATTTTGGGTGGAGATGTTGAGAAAGACAGTGTTGTTTTGATTGATGTTGAGCCTGACTCGGGTAAACTAATCTTTAAGAATAGATAATCGGATAATTATCAAATAAAAAAGCGATGTATTCATTTATAGAGTACATCGCTTTCTTTTTTAATGATAAATCATCAGTTCATCTTAACACTACCGATCGAACTTCTCTAACGTTGTCGATAATGTTTTTCTTTGCACTTGTTGCTTCACGAAGGTTAGTATAAACACCTTCAATACAACCCAAATTTACATGAATCACATTTTTAGGATACTTTTGCTGTACTTCCTTTTGAAATTCAGCTAGTAACTTAAACTTCTCCTTAGAGAATTTAGTGATGTCTATCTCCACAATAGAAGATAAAATTTCAGTATCTCCTTTCAAGCAATCTTTTCTTACGGCTTTAAAAAAGATGTAGCGAGTGGTTGCTTTAGCGGAAGTACTTACTTCAGACTTGGAAGTTGGTCCATTGTTGTCGTTTGCGATTGTTTCTCCCATGCTTAACAATAGTAATGCGAAACACAGGGTAAAAAAAGATTTGAATAGTCGCATGAAAAAAATATAATAGTAGTAAATGAAATATTTGGTTCTAAGGGGGATACCTTATCTACAATTATAGCTATTTAAATTTATTATGTAAAATTTCTAAGTGTAAATTTTACTATTTTTTCGCAGGAAATAACTTATTATTTATCAGTTAGTTGCGTAAGTTGCAGTGTTATGTACATAAGGTATCTTCTTTTTTTACAATAAATTTATCTTCATTCTAAACAAAATTCATAACTTGAACTATAATTAATTATAATTCAAGGATTAAGCTTTTTATATGAGGATTCTCGGTCTTCTTTTTTCTTTATTTTTTATCACTCACCTAACTGTTGCTCAATTATCCTCTCCAAGTAGATATTTAGGATATGAGTTGGGTAGCAATTTCACTTATCATCATCAAGTAATTAATTATTTGAATGAAGCACATACTGCTTATCCCAAAAAGACTTTGATTCATAACTATGGTACCACATCAGAAGGTCGACCGCTTACCTTATTAGTCATATCATCAGAGAAAAATATCACACGACTGGATAAACTGAAATCTGACAATATTATTAGGGCAGGGTTATCAGATGGAAAAACATCTACAGATGTACCTTTTGTGTGGTTAGGATATAATGTACATGGAAATGAGGCGTCAGGTACAGAAGTGGCTTTAAAAGTAATTCATCACCTTTTAGAAGGAGATGAGGTGAAGTTAAATGATGCATTGGACAACCTTGTTGTTATTATAGATCCTTGTTTGAATCCTGATGGAAGAGAAAGATATGTGAATGATTTTCGAATGAAGAAAGGAAAATTCAATAACTCTTCTGTAGGTCATTGGACACATAAAGAGCGTTGGCCAACGGGTAGGTATAATCATTATTTATTTGATTTAAATAGAGATTGGGCTTGGCAAACACAACGAGAGTCTAGGTTAAGGTATGAAGTATATAAAGAATACATGCCTCATGTGTATGTTGATTTTCATGAAATGATGCCTCAGTATTCTTATTTTTTCGGACCTCCAGCTGAACCTATTCATCAGTCGATTACTTCTTGGCAAAGAAAATATCAACGAATTGCCTCTGAGAATTATGAGACATTGTTTAAAGAGAATCAATGGGACTATTTCACAGAAGAGATTTTTGATCTTCTTTACCCATCTTATGGAGATAGTTGGACTTCATTTAATGGAGCGGTAGGTTTTACTTTTGAACAAGGAGGGCATGGTGTCGCCGGATTGGAATTTAAGAGTACGAATATTATTCAGCCTATCACATTAAAAGGAAGGATCGAAAAGCATTTTGAAACTTCAATGATTTCGATTTATACGGCAAGTGAGAATAAAAAAGAATTATTAGATCAGTTCGAGCATTTTTTTGATCATTCCCCTAATAATGGTTACCAGCATTTTATTATCAAAGACTCTTTTAGAAAAAGGAAAAATATCGATAGGTTATTAGAATTAATGGATCGTCATCAGATAGCTTATTCATATGCAACTGATGATTTTAATGTAACTGCGTTTGATTACTTTTCAAATTCTGAATTAAAATCGAAGGTAAATAAAGGAGATATCATTTTAAATGTACATCAACCTAAAGGAAGAGCGTTGCAAGTTTTGATGGAGCCCTTTACGGAAAGGACCGATTCTTTAACTTATGATTTAACTGCATGGGCATTACCTTTTGCTTATGGCGTAGAGGCTTTGGCTGTAAAACATAAGATCAATCATTCGTTTTATTCGAATCAAACTTTTAAAAATAACTCTATAGAGGAAAATGGGAATACTTTATTTATTCCTTGGTCAAGCGTGGATAATATTAAAGTGTTGACTTCTATGATGGGAGTAGAATCAGTGTTCTACTTAGATAGGGATACAGTAATTCAGGATATGGAATTTAAAAAAGGAGACTCTTTTATTTTTCAGCCCAATAAGAACTTGATGAAAGACCTCATCAAAGAGTCAAGTTATAAATGGTTGAGTTTATCTGAGGATGATTTTAATAATTCCCTTATTGCATTTAAGAAACCTAAGGTAAGTATTTTGGGAGGTGCTGAAACAAATGCTCTTGATTTTGGTGCTTTGTGGTATTACTTTGATGAAATCCTTAACTACCCAATGAGTATTATTGATACTGAAAATCTAACTACTTCTAAAGTATTGAAATCTGATATATTAATTATAAGTGATGGTAGGTACAGTCCGAATACCAAAAAAGTAGTTGATAACTTCGTAAAATCGGGAGGTAAGGTGATACTTTTTGAAGATGCAATTAAAATTATGTCGGAGAATTCGCTTACCGCCTTATATGAGTCATTGAATAGGACTGAAGTTCAAGAAACAAGATCTTCCAGAGTGAAAGGACGCAAAGCAACGAATATGAATGCTGCGGGTTGTGTTTTAAAAGTCTCTTTAAACTCAGAAAGTAATATCTCAAATGGTTTAGAAGCGTACTTCAATTTAAAACAGAATAAAACCTTTTTACCGTTACTAAATGAAAATTATAATTTGGGTGTTTTAAATGAAGATGCATTGGTTTCTGGATTTATGGGACATGAATTACAAGAAAGAATGCCAAATACATCAATAATTACTTCTGAGAAACTAAAAAATGGTACAGTGATCTACTTTGTAGAGTCTCCTGTATTCCGTGGATTTTGGTGGAACGGAATGCATATTCTAAGCAATGCTATATTCTTTCCCTATAATGAATAGAATAATTCATTGTTTTTCAAAAATGTAAATCCCTATAAATGATTACTTTATAAAGTATGTGTAAAAATAGGTTCTAAATAAAAATTAATGACTATTGCAGATTAAAATTCTCTTCTTACCTTTGCACTCGCCTTTCAACGGAAGGGCTTTTAAAAAGTGAATAGGGAAGAGTGAAAAACGAAGCAGCATTAAAGAAATTTAATGTATGGATAAACCCAAGTGTTTATCCTTTAAGACTCAAAAAACAGCGGTTTTAAC
>NZ_CP003560.2:3107500-3877500 GCF_001682195.2 Flammeovirga sp. MY04 | reverse complement strand
TTACTGTTCACAGTCAATGATATTAAGACATTGATGGTGCCAATGACGTAGGTGTTCACCTCTTCCCATTCCGAACAGAGCAGTTAAGCCCTACAGTGCTGATGGTACTGGGTTAACCCCCGGGAGAGTAAGTCGGCGCCACATTCATTAAATATAGAAGGTTAGTTAACACGAGATGTTGGCTAACCTTTTTTTGTTTGTGCATATTTTGGCGTAAATCCCACTGCCACCCGCTTGAAATATCAGGATATTCCTGGGAGGTGTTGTTGTGATTTACACTCAAAATCTGAACAAACGGTTATGGATGATCATATATCGAAGAACAAGGTTGATATTATCCAACACACATGCATCTGCGAAAACCGATAGTTCCCGAGGGGCCAAGGCCACCTCGCTGGAGATGGGGATGTAGATGGTAAATCCAATATCTCAGAAATTACAGATGCCCAAATAGTGTAGGCCAATAGAATGTGTAACGAGGGGCCAAGGCCACCTCTCTATAAAGACGGAGAAATAACTAATGTACCCACGAAAAATAGTCCCGAAATCTTGGATAATATTATTATGTCGATGAATTTACCTACTAACTACTACCTACTACCTATTTTCTAATATCTTATAACATCATTAGCCTACATGATTGAATTTGATTAATTTAGATTTTTCAAATTCAAACAAGCTATATATTCAATAGCGATTATAATAATTGACTTTATCTTTTTATGGATTTATTTCAGCGTTTTTGTGCTGGTTTTAGTGCATTAGCATGGGGAACACCATTACTAGTGTTGCTACTTGGAGGAGGATTATTCTTCACTATTTATTCAAGGTTTTTACCATTTCGATATTTTAAACATGCTATTGATGTATTAAGAGGAAAATATGATGACCCTGATGCTGAAGGTGATATCGACCATTATGAAGCATTATCTGGAGCAATTGCAGCTACAGTAGGTATGGGAAATATAAGTGGAGTAGCAGTTGCACTAGTAGCCGGAGGTCCCGGAGCATTATTCTGGATGTGGATAAGTGCATTATTAGGAATGGCAACAAAGTTTTTCACATGTACTCTTTCAGTAATGTACAGAGGTCATGATTCTCATGGGCATGCTGAGGGAGGACCAATGTATTTTATAGAAGAAGGACTTGGTAAGAAGTGGAAACCTCTTGCTGTATTTTTTGCCTTAGCTGGTTTATTTGGAGTAACACCAATGTTCCAAGCAAATCAATTGACAGAGGTTTTAAGAACAGTTGTTTTTGTAGAAGTAATTCCAGCGGAAGCTAATATACACTTGGTTAATTTCATTATTGGAATGGTCATTTTAGTATTGGTATCTATTGTAATTTTTGGAGGGATTGAAAGAATCGGTACTGTAGCGGGTAAATTAGTTCCTGTAATGGTTGTTATCTATGTAGTTGCAGTATTAACTATGATAGTAATGAATGTTGAAAAGTTACCAGGAATTATTGATGATATTTTTGAAGGAGCTTTCAATTTTCGATCTGTTGGTGGAGGTGCTTTAGGAGCTGTAATTATGATTGGAGCCAAAAGAGCAGCTTTTTCTAATGAGGCGGGTATTGGTACTGCCCCAATGATGCATGGAGCAGCAAAAACAGATGAGCCAGTTAGAGAAGGACTTGTTGCTATGATAGGACCATTCATTGATACGATAGTAGTTTGTACAATGACTGCTTTAGCTATTATGTCATCAGGAGTTTATGATCAAACAGCAAAGAAAGTAGATGGCGTTTTACTTACAACAGAAGCCTTTAAAGCTGCATTTCCAGTTGGTGGTGCTGGGGTTCTTTCAGTATGTGTATTATTTTTCGCACTAACTACATTGTTCTCATTTTCATATTATGGGACAAAATGTTTAGGGTATTTAATTGGAGCTGATAAAAAGCATTATTTTAATTATTTCTATGTCTGTATGATTGTAGTAGGAGCTATGATTAAATTAGAAGCAATCATTAATTTAATTGATGGAGTATATGCGACGATGGCGATACCAACGATGGTAGGTGCTTTATTACTTTCCCCTAAGGTAAGGCAAGCATCTATAGATTACTTCGAAAGAATGGATAAAATTGATTATAAAAGAAGATATTAATTCTCCAATCAAGATATATAATGAGACCATCCGAAACATTTGGATGGTCTTTTTTGTAAATTTGTTATCCGATTTAATTAAAGGTAAACCATGAATAAAGACGATCTTCTTAAATTGGAAAATCAATTGTGTTTTCCATTGTATGTTGCCTCGAGGTTAGTGACTAAAATATATCAACCATTTTTATCAGAATTGGAGATTACTTATCCTCAATATTTGGTATTAATGACTTTATGGGAACAAGATCATTTAACCGTCAATCAAATCACACATAAACTATATCTTCAAACAAATACAGTGACTCCTTTACTTCAAAGAATGGAAAAGCAAGGGTTACTATCAAAGTCTAAATCGAAAGAAGATACAAGAAGTTATATAGTGAGTTTATCCGATAAAGGAAAAGAATTGAAAGAGCAGGCACACTGTATTCCAGAATCTTTGCTGAAGGAAAATACAATGGATCAGGAAGAATTACAGTTATTAAAGTCTACTTTGGATAAACTGATCCATCACTTGGATGAAAAAAAATAGGTAATGTTTTCACACCACCTATTTGATATACATTTATGCTGAAAGCTTCCAACGATTATGACTCCATAACCATAAAGCCGGTTGCTTATTAATATTTTCTTCCAATGCTTTAGAGTACTTTTCAATTAATGAGAATTTCTCCGAGGATTTTGGTGACTCATCCAGAAGAACGAACTTCGTCTCATAAACACCCCTCTTAATTTTAGTACACTGAGGATAAACGACAGCATAATCACTCTTATGTGAAATCACATCTGCACCCGTTAAAAATGCTGTTTTATTATGCATAAATTCAGTCCAATATTTAGATGCTTTTGGGTGAGCACTTGGACTCTGATCCCCAATAATTAAATTAAGCGTTAACTTATTTTCCTGCTGAAGTTTCATCAATGTCTTATATCCTTTTTGGGAAGGAACACACAAAACACCCATTCTACTGCGAATAAGCTGCATTAATTCATCAAAATATTTATTTGAAAGCGGTTGATAAAATGCAGTCACCTTATGTTGAAAGAAATTAGGGAAGAAAGCATTCCATTCCCAGTTCCCCATATGAGCAGAATACATCACAATACTTTTATTATTTTGATATAGCTGAGTAATCAGCTCTTCGTTTTCAATTTTAATACGTTTATTTACCGCTCTTTTTCCCATCGTTAACGTTTTGATACTCTCCACCATCATGTCGCAAAAGTGACGGTAAAAGCTTCTTTCAATACGTTTTATCTCTTTATCTGATTTCTCTTGAAAAGCAATCTTTAAATTGTTATTTACTACCCCTTTTCTATATCCAATTATATAATATACCAATACAAACATAACATCCGATAATAAATAAAGAATCGGAAGTGGTATTACAGATAATGCATAAAACGGAAAAAATTTTAAGTTTTTCATGTTGATTGAACAGTTTAGAATACTTCTTTTTAGGCTATAAAACCGTTGAAGTAGTATTTTATTTAGATGAATGATTGATAGTTTTTCATGTTCATGACAATTAAGATCAGAGATACCCCTATTCCGTTTACTATTTTTTACAAAAATTCACAATTGTATTTTATCTATGTACATTGTTAAGTGATGTAATAGATTAACTTATGGTTAAAATACATCCTACTTTACCTCCAATTTTTCTATTTATTACAGTGATCAAAACAACTAATATTAGCAATGAGAAAAAAAGCAAACAAACTTACTTGGCTTATAGGAGTGATAACTATTGGAACCCTATTTTTTTTAGCATTCAATCCGCCAAAATCAATTGATGAACACAGTTTGATAGACTTTTCATCTGAGGAAATATCAAATCAAATTAAAGCAAAAGACGCCACATTCGAATTGAAGAATAATACTTTGATTGTAAGGAATGGGTTCACTAAACAAGAATCAGGAGTAGTGATTTATGAATCAAATAACCACCCATGGAACTTGGAGGGAATGTACACTATTGAAGCCGAAGTGGAAAACTTAGGAGAAGAGTACATTCAAGTAGAAATGTTTGTGGGTGATAATGTAGATGAAAAAGGATTAATACGATGGTACTGTTCAGATTATGTTGATTTAGAACCAGGGGAATCAGGAAAAATTATTGTACCACTTGCATGGTCTCCTTGGGTATTTGATCCTCAGCCCCAATATTATCCTGGAATGAGAGGAATGTTTGGGATGTTGAAACGTGATGTGACCACCATCAAAGAAATAACATTTAACTCAAGATACTCTTACAAAGAAAATACCTTCGCAGTAAAAAAGTTGAGTGCTAAACAGCTATTAAAGAAACGAAAACCTGACAATGTTATTCCATTTGTAGATCAATATGGACAAAGTAAATACACCGATTGGAAAGGAAAAATACATTCAGATAGGGAGTTAAATCAAAGTATTACTAACGAAGAGAAAGATTATTTAGCACATCAAGAAGCTCCAAGTAGATCGAAGTTTGGCGGTCATATTGGATATGAAAATTTTGAGGCAAAGGGACATTTTTATACTAAAAAGCATCAAGGAAAGTGGTGGTTAGTCGATCCTGAAGGACATTTATTCTGGTCGAGTGGCTTAAACTGTGTAAATAATCATAGTATGTCTACAGGTATTACTGGGCGTGAAGAATTATTTTCTTACTTACCTAAAGGTGATGATCCATTGAAAAAGTTTTATAGTACATCAAAATGGAAGCCATTAGGATTCTATCAACAATTTGATGAGTATGAGACCTTCAATTTCTATCAAGCCAACTTATATCGAAAATACGGTGATCAATGGAAAAATAAGTTTGCAGAGCTGGCTAACAAAAGAATTAAATCTTGGGGTATGAACACCATCGGTTTTGTATCAGATAAGCAAACTATAGAATCACATAAAAATCCATATGTGGGTTCAGTTTGGATTAGAGATACACAAAAGATCGAAGGGTCGAATGGTTATTGGGGCAAATTTCACGATGTTTTTGCCAAAGATTTTAAATCAAAAGTAAAGGAATCAGTCGCTGATCAAAGTTTGGGAGCAAACGATCCTTGGTGCATTGGGTATTTTGTAGATAACGAAATGTCGTGGGGAAATATCGGATCCTTAGCAATTGCTACTTTGAAGAGCCCAGAAAGTCAACCGGCGAAAAAAGAGTTTATATCTGACTTAAAGCAGAAGTATAAAAAAATCGAGAAACTCAATAAACAATGGGCGACTAACTATGCTTCTTGGAAAGCGCTTTCTAAAAATACCAACCCAAAGTTAGGTGATGGTGCCAATGAAGATGTATATGCTTTTTATCAAAAAATAGCGATTACTTATTTTAAAACAATTCATGATGAATTGGCTAAAGTTGCTCCAAATCAATTGTATTTAGGTTGTCGATTTGCTTGGGGGAATAATGCGATTGTCATGAAATCGGCTGCTCAATATTGCGATATTCTAAGTTTTAATAAATACGAGTACAGTGTAAAGCATGTAAGTCTACCTGAAGATGTAGATATGCCAATTCTTATTGGTGAATTTCACTTTGGAGCAATCGATAGAGGAAGTTTCCACCCAGGGGTAAAAGTAGCTAAAGACCAAAATGATAGAGGAGAGAAATATATAAGTTACATTCAGTCGGCATTAAATCACCCGAATATTATTGGGGCCCATTGGTTTCAATATACCGATCAGCCTTTAACGGGCAGAGGAGATGGAGAAAATTACAATGTAGGTTTGGTAGATGTCACCGACCAACCTTACCAAGAAGTTGTTGATAAGTTTCGGGAAATCAACTACCAACTGTATGATTACCGTTTGGGTAATGTGAATAACTAATATTTGGTATCAAATATTCTAGGCAATCGATAAGTTTTCTATCTTGAGAAAGAATACTTATTGATTGCTTCAATGAAAAAATTTCATCTTAAAAATTTCTTAGATAAGCCTTCCGATACATTTCATATTGCTCGAACTACAATTGATAGTTCAGAGGATTTGAACTTACACTCTCATGATTATTATGAGTTTTTTTATATCTCAAATGGTCGGGGAGTGCATTTATTAAATGGAGAGGAAGAAAAGCTGGAAACCGGAAGTTTTTGTTTTATTCGTGATCATGATACCCATACTTTTAAAAAAGTATCTAAAGAGGGATTAGTGATTACGAATATCGCCATACCGAAAGATATTATTCATCAGTATTCGGCAAGATATTTTGATGGAAAACCGGTGTATTGGACCACTAATGATATTCCATTTAAAGGAACATTTAACAAGGAAGCTTTAAAAGAATTGATTAACCGAGTAAATATTTTACTTGATAATCCTCGAATATCACTTTACCTAGATCTTTTTATGTTGCATCTTTTTGATATCCTTCAACAGAAGAATACGATCAATGATGAAATTCCGAACTGGCTGATTCAGGCCATAGAAAAGTTTAGAATGCCACATCAATTAAATAAAGGACAGGCAGCATTTTTAGATTTATGTCAGCGTTCTGCAGATCATGTGAACAGGGTGGTGAAAAAAAGCTATGGGATGACGTTATCAGAATTGATCAATAAAGAAAGAGTGCATTACTGTGCCAAGCAGTTATCGATGACTAACGCTTCTTTGAAAAATATTTATACTGCAGCAGGTTATCAAAACCATAGTTATTTCTTTAGAGTATTTAAAAGAGAATTTGGAGTGACACCGCTAAAATATAGAGGTAATCAGCATAAAATTTTCTAAACAGAAATATCCAACATTAAACTGATATAAATGAATAAAAAACTCCATGCCTTTATTATGTATCTTACTGTTCCACTTGCAGCTGTTACAGTAGATATAGTAGTTACTTCACTTCCATCTATAAAAGAGGTTTTAGGTGTTGATACGCATCTAGCACAGTATGTATTTACATTTGGTGTATTAGGCTTTGGTATTGGACAAATCTTCTCAGGTTTTGTAACTGATGCTTATAATCGCAAAACAGTGTTGATAAGTTCAATTTCTATGTTGATAACTTTATTAATTGGAGCTGTTTTTACAAGTAATATTCACTTTTTGATCTTTTTGAGGTTTTTACAAGGCTTAGCTATATCATTTATAGCCGTTGCTTCACGGGCGGTGGTGAGAGATATTCACACCGATGAAGAATATAAAAATGCGGTGAATTATATCACCATAGGTTTTGCTTTAGCACTTACCGTTTCTCCTATGGTCGGTAGTTTAATTCTGACGATGTTTAGTTATAAAGCCGTTTTTGTTTTTCTGATCATCTATTCTACATTAATGCTAGTGATGATATTCTTTTCTAAAGAGACGAATAACAATAAGAAACCTTTAAATAGGAAGAATGCATTTCATGATTTAAAAATCTTGTTTCAAGATATGGTCTTTATCAGAAGCTTAATTATGTGTGGTTGTTTTTATACCATTGTTCCAATATTTGATACTTTGGGGAGTTTTTATGTGACCGATGTTTTTGATTATACACCTATAGAGTTTGGTTGGGCGGAAATTATATTAGCAGTAGCATGGTTATCTGGGAATATTTTTAATCGATTTTTATCAACAATTGACCTACATAAGAAAACGATGACCTCTTTTATTATTGGCTTTACAGGATGTATCATTGGGTTTCTTTTCTATCAATCTCAAGGAGAATCTGATATAGTTGTTATTGGTGTTATGTGCATCATCGTTTTTGTAGCTGCTATATTATTCCCTTTACATTTAGGTACAGCTTTAGTAAAGCACGGTCAAAGGGCGGGAGTGGCAAATGCGATTATTTTTTCTGGCTGTTGGATGATCACCTCATTCATTTCAAACACTGCTACATTTTTAGATCCTCATACTGCATTATCTATATATTTATTAATTGTATTTGTATTAGCTATAGCTTTATCAAGTTATTTATTAGGAAAAAGAAAACTTGGATAGGGTATCAAAAAAATAAATCAAGACTATACCTCTATACTAGAAAATATTGCTAGTGTAGAGGTATTTTTTTATCAGTTTAGATACATCAAATGGAGTTTTTTACACCTGATATTTTATTGTTAATTTTTTCATGTGAATAAATGTAAAGTCTTATTTATAATCCGTCTAAATTAATTACTTTTGATTGTTATTTATATTAAATCTAAATAAACAATTTTGAGAATTAAACCTTACTACCAACTTACTTTATCCTTTCTATTATTATTAATGACAACAACTTTCAATTCTACTTATGCACAAGAAGGTAGATTTATTGAGGGGCAAGTCATGAATAAAGTATCGAAAGAAGAAGTTCCTTTTGCACTGATCCAATTGATTGGTGAAACAAAAGGTGTAGTAACTGATATTCAAGGAAAATTTAAACTAACAAATGTCCCTTCCAATGCTCAAGTAAAAATCTCTTGTACGGGCTATTTAGAACAAATAATTGATGTTCCCTCTAATCAAACGACTCCAATTAAAGTATTCTTGGAAGAAGATTTAGTGAGTTTAGATGAGGTTGTAGTAAAAGGAGAGACGAAAGCACAAGAAATAGAAAAATCTGGTTTTGCTGTGGCCTCTATCGATACAAAAGATTTGCAGATGCAGTCTTTGGAAATCAATGAAATTTTAGATCAAACAGCCGGTTTGAGAGTAAGAAGAGATGGCGGTTTAGGCTCGAGTACTCAAATCAATATCAACGGACTTTCTGGGAATGCGGTAAGAATATTTATCGATGGAATGCCAATGGAATCGTACGGTTCTTCTTATTCGATCAACAGTATTCCTGTTTCACTTATCGAAAGAATTGATGTATATAAAGGTGTTGTGCCTATCGAATTAGGCAATGACGCTTTAGGGGGAGCAATTAATATTATTACAAAAGATGCTACGAAACAAGGTCTTGAAGGCTCATCATTAAATGTGGCGTATTCATATGGATCATTCAATACACATAGAGCTGATATTAATGGGTCTTTTAGAGATAAATCTGGAAAAACAGTAAGACTTTCAGCTTTCTATAATCACTCAGACAATGATTATGAAGTATGGTCTGACGATATCAAAATTAAAGATTATAGAGAGTTTTTACCGGATGGATCAAGAAATCCTGATTTTCTTTCGGTCATCAAAACAGGAGAAAGAGTAAAGCGTTTTAACGATGCTTACAGTTCTTACGGAGCAAAAATAGATGTAGGAGTAACCAATAAGAAATGGGCAGATCAACTGTTCTTTTCTGTCAATGCTTCAGAAGATTATAAAGAGAGTCAGCATGGTGCTAGAATGTTAACTCCTTATGGCGAACGTTACTCAAGAGGTTGGACAATTGCACCAAGTGTGAATTATCAGAAAAGAGATTTCTTGGTGAAAGGCTTAGACATTAACTCCAATGTTCAATATGCCATTTCTCAAAGAGCGACAGTCGATACCACTACGAATAGATACGATTGGTACGGCAATTTGATACCGCCAGTTGGTGGAGTAACACCACTTCCAGGTGAGGGAAATAACTCTACATTAAATCAAGACCAAAATAAAAATTTAATCGCTCGTTTATCGGGTGTTTATAGCTTTAACGATCAACATCAAATAGGATTTAACTACTCTTTCAATCAATATAATCGATCATCTGATGATCCAATGGCAGAAAGAGAACGCCGTGATTTTAATACCGCTAACATTGTGAACAAACAGATCACAGGCTTCACTTATCAAAACTCACTATTTGATGATAAACTGAAAAGTTCAGTCTTTGTAAAACATTATTACAATCGATTAGAACAAGAAAAAATTGAGTACACCAATAATGTTTTAGACACTGTTTATAATGTTCGTCCTGATGACAATTGGGGATATGGTGCAACAATGTCTTATGAGGTTTCTCCAAGAGTAAGAATTAACGCATCAGCAGAACAAGCAGTACGATTGGTAAATACCAATGAGGTTTTTGGTAATGCTTCTAGAGAGATTTACGAATCGACAGACCTTCAACCAGAAAAGAGTTTCAATGTAAACTTAGGTAGTCAGATAAAATTGGTTGACAATTCTTATCATGAATTGAGTATGAATACCAACTTCTTTTTCAGAGATACATACGATAGAATTAGAAGTACGATTATCGAACAAAATGATCAAAGCTATACAATGTTCGAAAACATTGGGCATGTAGTTTCAAAAGGAGTGGAATTACAATTTGATTATAACCTTGGTGGAAAGTGGAATTTCATGGTCCAAGGATACTACCTCGATTCAAGATTTATGGAGGAATTCAACTCTGAGGGAGTTAGAAATATACATTATATGGCAAGAGAACCGAACATGCCTTATCTCACTTTTAATGCGGGTGTTGGTAGAAGTTTCAATTCTCTTTTTAATACAGGCGACAGACTTCAGGTGAACTGGAACTTTGCCTACATTCACGAATTTCATTTTGATTGGGACGTTATCGGAGATCAAAACAAACCTATTATTCCCACTCAAGCGTTACACGATATCAATGTATCGTATACTTTCTCCAATAAGAGAGCGACAGTTAGTTTAGATTGTAAAAATATCTTTGACCAAATGGCCTTTGATAATTTTGGAGTGCAAAAACCCGGTCGATCAATTTTTGGAAAACTGACTTACAGAATTAATTAAACCTATTGAGTTTCAAATGAACAAAATTAAGTACTTTTTATTAGGTGCAATTGCATCTACAATGATTGCTTGTAGTACTGAAGATACTACTCCTGAAAACAATGATAAAGAAACAATTAAAGCAGATCACGTAGTGGCTCGTTTTAATGATTCGGATACTGAAGTGTATATCTCATCACCAGAAAGTTTAGAGGAAGGAAGCCTTACTTTCTTAAATAACGGATATCACTTAAACCCTGTTCGTTCTGCACGTGTATTTACAGATGATTTGGGTTGGGTATATATGTTCGATTATGGTGGGGGCTACTTGAAAAAATTAGCTTATAAAAACGGTACATATAATCTAGTAAGAGAATTGGATATTGCTCCAGTAATGGGTGGTAATCCTCACGTTCGTCCTTGGAAAATTAATGAGCAAACAATATTGATCCACAATATTAATACTGCCGACATCGAAGACGAAGGGAATGGTATCACTAAAAAGGGTACTATGTATGTTACTCGTGTTCAAATCCCAGAAGTGGTGATTTCTGAAATTATGGAAACTTGGGATGTTCCTGTTACTGATTGGGATTTAAATGAAAAAGCATATGCATTTAGAGTGGATGCTCCAACAGTAATGAACGACAAGATCTACTATGGTGTAGGTCGTAGAGATATCGAGAATAACAGCTCTGAAGGTTTAACAGGTATGCATACTATTGTTTTGGATTACCCTTCTTTAGAGAATCCAAAATACATTAGATCTGAATTAGGTAATGGTAATACAAATGGTTACAGAGGTTTAAATATGGCTGAAATTGATGGCTATGTTTATCAAGCAAATGCGGTAACTAACGACTCTGATCATACTGTTTTAGTAAGATTGAAAGATGGGGCGTACGATACAGAATGGGTATTTGATGTATCTGCAGCTTATGGTCAACCGATCAGTACTAACAAATGGTATCACGTAGGAAATGGTATTATTTACATGTCAGTTGAGTTTGGTGTAGATTCAGATCAGTGGGGACTACTTCGTTTAGATATTAATGCTAAATCTGTAGAGAAATTAGATGTACCTAACGGTGATATGTTCGCTTACCAAACGGCAATTGTTAGAGATGGTAAGTTCTACATGGCAATTACTCCAACAGATACGAACATCACTCCTAAAGTGTATATTATTGATGTTGCTTCTTCTGAGGTTTCAGAAGGTCTTTTATTGGATGAAGGTAATATTAGAATCGAAGGATTATTCTAATATAACAATATATGATATAGATAAAGGAACTACATTTGTGATGTAGTTCCTTTATTGTAAACTAAAATCGAAATGAAAAAAGGGTATTCTTTCAAACAACTTTGTGCAGACCTTCACCTTTGGTTAGGGGTAGCTACTAGTATTGTATTAGTGATCGTATGTTTTACTGGTACAGTATATACTTATGAGGCAGAAATTAAAGCTTACTATGACAGACATGTATCTTCTGTAGAAAACACAGAAGGTGATAAACAATCAGTAGATGAATTAATTCAAACACTTTCTTCGGAAAAGAAGGTATTTTCAATCAACATTCCTGCTGATGAAGAGAAAGCCTATGTGATAAACATGGCGACACCTGAAGAAATTAAAGAAGCCCAAAAAAGTAAAAAGAAAAGAAGAGGTATTGGTAAATACTATTATGTTGATCAATACAATGCAGATGTTTTAGGAACTCCCAACGAGAAAGTAAAAAAGGTAATGATGGGCTTTATGATGGTTCACCGTCATCTTGGCCTCGGTTGGGATATCGGTCGACCGATTGTAGGTTGGTCAACAATTATTTTCATCATTATCTCCTTGACGGGATTTGTATTGTGGTTACCAAAAAAGATAAAACAATTAAAAGCAGGACTTACTTTCAAGAAGAATGCGGGTTGGAAAAGAATCAATTATGATTTACACAATGTATTGGGTTTCTATAGCTTGATCATTCTTTTGTTGATGGGTATTACTGGTCCTTTTTGGTCTTTTGATTGGTATAGAACAGGATTGAATAAAGCATTAACAGGAGAGGAGAAATTCTCTAGAGGCGAGAGACCAAAAGTAGATCCTGTAAGTGAGAAACAAGCAAAATCGGTAACTTATCAAGAAATACTTGATAACGCGAATATCTATTTAGATTACAAAGGGGATGTGAGTATGACTTTGCCATCAAAAAAATCACCTTATGTAGCGGTTAGAAAAACGAATAAAGCATCCTTCTTTAGTTTACAATACACTGATCAGGTGTATTACAATGCTCAAAATGGTGAATTGATCAAGGCGGATTTATTTAAAGACAAGCCTCTAGGTAAACAACTGATGAGTTTGGTAAAGGCAATACACTTGGGATATGTATTCAATGGTTTTTCTAAACTATTGTACTTTGTCTCGTGTTTGATAGCTACGACGCTACCTGTAACAGGCTTGATCATTTGGATCAATAAACTGAAGAAAAAGAAACAAAGAAAGAAGAAAAAAGCAGCTTTAGCTGTGTAAGATATTGTTTTAGAATTATCCCAAACTTAAATCCTTTTAAAGGTGTAAAGGGCGATACCTCTCATAGAAGTACCGCCCTTTATTTTTAAGCAGTTATACAATCAAAATCGGAAGTTTTAGATCTTCTTTTTTTGACTACTCTACGTTAGAATTTCATCACGTAGCTAAGGCTATGTTCTTCAATTCTGCCTTGATTAGTCAAAAAAATAATAATCCAACTTTTCCCAATTTTAAATGTTTAACTGCTTATCAATTAAACTATTGTTTAGTCGATATATTTTACGAAGATCTTTTTATCCGCCACAAAAGTTCCAAAAGGAAGGAGTGAAGCGATAAACGACCATATACTATTTTTAAAACCCCATTTTTTATCAAAATGAACTTGTAGCACCAAATAGATGTAGGCAATAAATAAAACGCCATGTGCCATGCCAACTATTTTATTCGGCATTCCCATGTCTGCCATATATTTAAGAGGCATACAAATAAAAACGAGTAGTAGAAAGGAGATTCCTTCTAGGAAACCTACAATTCTTAAACCTTTGATTGATGTCATTCTGATATTTGTTTAGTTTAAATCTCAAACCCTACCACAGTGATATCGTCCACTTGACCATATCTAAAGTATGAAATCCATTCTTCTAAAACTTGCTCGATCTTCTTTCCTTGATCTTGCATAGACAAGTAACTTGTATCTCTAAGTAACTCTCTAAATCGTTTTGTCATGAATTTACGTTCTTCGACACCACCAATTTGATCTGCATAGCCATCGGAGAACATGTAGAATTTATCCCCAATATTAACATCAATTACTGTAGTTTCATAAGAGAAAAGATCTTTTCTTACCAAACCACCAATCGAAAGTTTACAGCCTTTAATAATTTCTATTTCTCCATTATGGCGAACGATGACCAATGGCCTTTTGGCACCAGAATAATAAATCTTTCTTTCACGAAGGTTTACTCTACATAACGACATGTCCATACCGTCTTTGTTCTGAGAATCGTTTTGCTTTAAAGCATTCTCAATACCTTCGTTCATGAATTTCAATACTTCAGCAGGATCAACTACTTTTCTGTGTTCGATGACATCACGAAGTAGTTCACTACCTAACATCGACATAAAACCTCCTGGAACGCCATGTCCAGTACAATCCACAGTAGCAATAAAGAAGTCCTCTTTATTTTCTAAATGATATGCCCAATAGAAATCTCCACTAACGATATCCTTAGGTCTAAATAATACAAAATGATTTCTTAGAAACTTACTCAAATATTGATCTGTAGGCATCATTGCTTCTTGAATACGCTGAGCATAATTAATGCTCTGAGTGATGTTGGTATTCTTTAATTCAATGATTTTATTTTGTTCAAATACTGTTTCCATAGTAGAATGAAGTTCCTCGTTAGTAGTAGCTAATTCAGAGTTCATTTCCTCCAATTCAAGTGTTCTATCTTTTACTTTTTGTTCTAGTTCCTTGTTCTTAAGTTCGATTAATGCTTTTTTCTCTTCTTCTTTCTTTGCTACTTCTCTTCTTGCCTCATTAATTCTTTCACCAAGACCTAATGAGAATAAAGACAGTTCTAGAATTACACCAATTTCAGTAACATTAGCAGAACTGAAAATCCATAAATGAGTAGGTAATATTCCTAACATTTGAAGAATAGAAATTCCCATGCTTAAGAAGTAGAACACTCCAGCAATAAAGAAATATTTACCTGCTACAGATTTTCTAGAAATACGATAGGCCAATACGATAATCATCGTATATGCAATACTTGCTGATATGAAATTGTAAATAATAGACGGAGTTGTTAGCCCAGTAATGTAAAGAATTAGAGAGATAACAGTGCCTATTTTAATGATGTTTAAAGTCTTATTTAATTTAGGAAAATACTTATGAAGCTTTAAGAATGATTGAGCAAAGAAAATATAAAAGAATAAGCCACCCATACCCGGTATATTCACCAACTGTTCCTGATATGATGCTGTTGGAAATACTTTCTCAGATAAGAAACCAGATAAACCTAAACAGTAAATTGTAATAAACACATTGTATCCAACATAAAATAAATACGTTTTGTCTTTTACAATAATGAAAAGGAATAAGTTATAGAAAGTCATGATCAACATTGCTCCTAAGAACAAGAAATGAAGCATGTCTTGAGGGGCATTGATCTTTTCAAAAGATTCACTTTTATAAACTGTAAAGGGTAAAGAAGTGAACTGAAAATACTCACCATTTACATAAGATCCTTTAATAAAAATCTGACTTTCAGAATTGGCAGGTACGGAAAGCTTTCCAAATGAAAAGCTTCCCTCTTTATATTTTTTATTTGAATTTTTTTCTAAAATACCCCCTTTATAGACATCGTGGTTTTCTACATTAGGAACGTAAAACTCTAGATAATCGAATTGACTACTTCCTACATATACTTCCTGCGGATGATCCAACTCGTTTTTTATCACAAAAGAAAGCCATACAGAAAATTGTTCATTAGGTATCTCTAATGAGGAAATACTTAAAAATTGATCATCCAATTGATGTCCTAAAACATCATCCATATCATATTCCTTATCAAAAGGAAGATAGGTCATTTGCTCCTCGATATTAATTGATGTAAAATTATCATCAATAATAACTTCAGGAGGTCCTGACTTTGCAAGTGAGTGATTGATAGAATTGCCTATCAATAAAAGATGAAATAAAAACAATAGCTTCATAGTTGGTCGTGCTGTAGTCTAAAAATTAATCTATTTCTAATTCCTTTTCCAAGGATCGAATAGTCCAATTATCTGTAATGATTTCGATGTTGTTAGGTTGATCAGAAAGTGCCTTGGCTGTTAATAAGCCCGAAATCACAGCTCCTTCTACAAATCCGGCATTCATACCGTTCTGTATCCAATCTCCTGTAACATATAAGTTACTGAATCCTGTTTGGTTGGTCTTTAATCTGTATTTAGAACTATCTACTACAGATAAAACATATCTTTCGGAAGGATCAATATTCACTCTTGTGTAAATAGAACTGATACGTTCCTCACCTTTTCCATTTTGAAGGTCCACTAAAGCGTCCCAATCAAATTCTCCTTTTTCATTGTAGAGATTTGGAATTAAGTGCTGTAGATATTTATCAATATATTCCTTCAGGTTCTCCTTTACTCTTTCTTGCTCTTTTTCTGGAAAATCATGAACATTGAAAGGAGGGATATATTCAGCATCTTGGAAAACACCGCAAGAATAGGCTACATATTTAGGATCGTGTTCTTTAGGCCAATCTTCTTTATCAAGAACTTGATTCATGGCACAGAATGTATCTACAGGTTCTACATAAGTTGATTGTAGCTTGTCCTCTTCAATACCCAATCCTTTGGCGTCCTTATTGAACCAATATTGATACGCTTGCGTTTGAACAGTTCTCATTTTCTGAAGCATAGTATACCAATCATCATTGGCATCAATTAATTCAGAAGCAACATGTGGAATAGTAGCTAACGAGAATCCAAAAATTACTTCATCAAAATCTTCGTCTTTATTTAAGATGATCGTATCTCGATCTTCCCAATCTGTCCAACTCGATTCTAAATTGATATTTCTATCCTGTAATTCTTTTGCTTCCTTATCGTCAATTTGATCATACATTGGACGCGAAGGCCAACAATCCAATCCTTTTACATTTACCAAAGGATTATAGTTATCTTCTTTTAACGTGACTTGTTTACCGATAACCACCTTATCAATTGCCGAATTGTCTTCTGTTAATGTAATGTCTCTAACCGCATGGAAGAACTTAAACATATCGGGTTTCTTACGCACTAGGTCCTCGTAAATTGGACCAAATATCGTGTCTCCCATACCAGCATCCATTCTCCAAACAATATTTTCTTTACATGTAAAACCAAGTCTCAAGAAAATATTAAGAATGGTACCTGCTTCTACATTTGGTGTATGAGGATTGCCTTTTAAGAAAGCAAAAGGACCATCGTACATCGCTCTAACGATTGGAGAACCCACAGTGTGTTCTTCTGATGCTCCATGTTTCTGTAACCAATCGCCATAATCAATATCGTTGATCACATCAAAATCAAAATGAAGTTTACCGTCTTGAACTGTCAACACTTTATCTTTTAGCATACCAGTGAAAAGGGTAGTACCAAAATCAACAGCGAGCCAAGCTCTTCTAGCAGTATCATTTTCCTCAACTAGATCACCTAAAAGGTCCCAAATCCAGTTTTTAATTTTTCTCCAACTTTCTAGAACATCACTAACATCCTCATCGTTTTTCAGCTTCTCGGTCATTCTTTTAACAACTTTACTGAATAACGGCTGAATCTTAGCAATGATCTCATCGTCTAGAGCGTCCAATTCTTCTTCTAAGTGATGGAAGAAGCGGTCTTTAATTTTTTGTACCTCAGCATCTGATTTCCCACCAAATAATTTGATAAAGAAATCAACAATTTTCTGAAGCCAACTTTTATTTTTGATATGTGATAAATGATCTTCCAACCAACCCACAATGTGGTGAATGATAAAATCAGAAATCGCTTCTAAAATTTCTTCTACTGATGGAAGTTGTCCATCGCCCACTTTACCAGGTAAAGCAGGGAAGGGTACTTTCCAGTCTACCCATTTATTATTTACATTTTCTGTGAAGATGAAATAGTCTTGTTTTGAAAAAGCTTTTTCGAAAGTAGACATTGGTGCATCTTTCGGACGATCAAGATTTTTATAAACATCTTTGATCATTTTGAAAGCATTCTCATAGAACCCCATCCATAGATGTAGACCGTGTTCTTCGATTCTGTAACCAATTTCAGGATTTACACCACTTGCTCCTTTACCTCCAATTCTCCATCCTAATTGATAAACAGTAATGTCGTATTTTTCTTCCCAGTTCGGTTCTTGCATCAATGTATACACTGATGTCATAGCACTTAAGCCTCCACCGAGTACTGCAATTCTTCTTGGTTTGCTTCCCATGATTCTTCTTCTTTAACTGGTTTATATTGTTTGAATAGTACGATGTAGATCACATCGATAACGAAAGAAATAACTCCTAAATTGATTAAGAAAAGAGATTCAGGCCATTTAAATATCGACCCTAAAGTGATCACACCCGTACCGATACATTTTAGAATAGCCACTTTAAAGGACAAACCTTTACCTCTCATATTAGCATTAAAAACTAATTGATAGATATAGAGACCTGACATGATTACATTAATCATTAAAGCAGATGTTACTCCCAAAGGATTGTCATCACCTACTTTTCCAAAAGTGTAAACAGTAAAGAACCAGAAAATAAGTGCAATGATATACGTATATCTAAACCTCTTCTTTAAAACAGGAAGTGGCAATTGTTTATATCCATAAACAAGAATAGTAACGTTGATGAACACATCAAGAAAGAACCAAAAACGAACACCAATAATAAATGGCATACCTAATTCGGGTTCAAACATGAATCCCCAAATAAATTCCCAGACCCAATTGCCAGGACCAACCATTAATGGCATTTCATTGATTTTATACTTTCTTACACCTTTTATTATCAAGATGTATGCTGCAAACCAGCTAAGAAAACCAATAAAAAATAAAATGAGTTCGAATTGTGTGTACCCTAAAACGTTTACAGCGTGGTGGTACCAGTCCGACATATAGTTAAAAAAATTCATAGCAACGAGAGCCCTTATTCTTGTAGTAAGTTAATAGTTGAGAAAATGTTTATAAAAAATGAGTGTTCCGAAATATAAAGAATAAATCGTATTGAAATTATAATTTTCTCATTTAATATGTATTCCATTATAAAATATGTGGTGTTTTAAGGTGGATATCAAACCATTATTAGAATAATCGTTTATTATTGTAACTACATATATTTTTTATTTTTAGTGATAACTATTTTTCATCATTTTCTCAACAGTCTACTAATACTATGAAAAGAGCCAGTTTATGGGGAGAGTGCGATGCTATACTTGCCGCTACTTCTTACCCTAAATCCGAAGTGACTAAACTTATTCCAAAAGAAATAGGTTTAAGCGAACAAACACTTACTCCAGAAGGAGAACACCCTATAGTTTTTATGTTCAATACACAGAAGATTCATATCTTCTTCTCCTTCTTTACCATGAGGTATTACGAAATGATTCCTCTTGTACCGTATGTACATTTTAAGAATAACCCAACGGTCAATTATCAAATGTCGCCAATCTTATATGTGAACAGCTTTTTAATTGTTTTGGGTGGACAACTGATGTGGCATATCAACAAAGTGTTAGGGAAGTTTAAAGTCCCATTACCGATATCAGATTTTCCAAAAGTAAAACACTATAGCGAAAAGGTATTTAGAAAACATATTGAGGCAATAGAGATGAATGCTGAAGCGGATGGAGATACAGGAGTGATATCAGATTTTCCAAACGCAGAAAAGTTAAGGGAATTATGGCATACCAATGCGATTGTGAATAATGATACTACTTTTTGGACTGCTCAATATCAAGTAACAGATAAAGAGGTACAGCCTGCTAAAGTAGCTATAGATTTAAAAGATATCGATGGATTACCTTCAGAAAAGATGGAAATACCGTCTATAAAGAATACTATTTTAGGAGGATTAAGGTTAAAATTCGATTGGAAATTATGGTGGCCTAAAAAATACAATGCTACTTATTCAGCACCGAAAGAAGAAATAGTTACCAAAGAAGTACTAGTAGATTAATATCAAGAATCTCTTCACTCTCACTTTTGAAAAGTGAACACCTTCATTTGATAAAAAAAAAGAGTGAAAAGCAGGCCTTACCTCGCTTTTCACTCTTCCCTATTCACTCTTCACTTATTTAGTATCCTTGTTGAGAAAGCTCTTCAATCACTTCTTTATTGGTTTCGTTTTCCAACGCTTTACCCACTTTCTGACTGATTCCTTCTACTTCCATTAAAGGACTGACTGCTTGATAAGCGGCAATCTTAGTGCTTTTGCTGCTTCCTTTATTCGTAGCATATTTAAGTATAATATCAGCGGCTTTCATTTTCTCTTCATCTGTCTTGAGTTTGATCACATAGCCTGTCATAGAACGGAACATATACTGTCTGTATTGATCGTTCATTTCAGCTAGTTTTTTATCAAACCAATCGAGCTTTTCAGGTACTTCCAAATCAGTATAAATGATAGAAAGAACGAAAACTAGGTTAGGGTTCTTAGCATCTTCATACTCTTTAGCTTTAGCCAAAATACTAGGGCCTTCAATGCTTGCCGAGTGATAAATTGATGTCGCAATTACTTCATAAGAACTATCGTTAAGGGCAATTTTTGCAGTTTTGATAAACTCATTATCCACCGTACTCAATGTATTAATAGCATTGGCTCTAACTGACGATTTTTTGTCTTTAATCGCCATCGTTCTAATTTCTTTTACAACTTCTGTAAGATCGCCAGTACCTTGGTAGTCATTAAATACATCAACGGCGTGTTCTCTTATTCCCCAGAAGTCATCAGATAAATAAGGTTTGATATCTGCAATGATCGAAGGATCAGCAGTGATCGACTCACCTAATTTATCAATTGCTTCCACTCTGTGCATCACTTGTTCAGCATATTTGGCTTGAACTTTATAAGCATTGGCTGTTTTTGAATGATTGAACACACCTGGAATAATATGGTCAGGATCGAAAATAACAACGGCAGGGGCAGTATCGAAAGAGAATTGGAAAGTCTCTACATCTTTACTAACAGTGATGTTTCTGATTTCCTTTTTACCATCTTCCCAAATGAAGCTGACTTTCGTTGGAATCGTATAGATTGGAGTATATTTTGGATCTTGTTCCTGTCTTACAATCAGTTTTACAGTTCCGTTAGCAAAAGAGTCTTTGATAAAGAATGTTGGATGACCGGCATTCATAAACCATTGGTTGAAGAACCAATTCAAATCTTGACCAGTTACTTCTTCGAATGCTAATCTAAGGTGTGCGAATTCAGCAGGTTTAAAAGCGTTATTTTTAAGATATAATGAAGCACCTTCAAAGAATGCATCATCACCAATAGTATGTCTTAGTAAATTAAGAATGTAACCACCTTTGGCGTAAGAGTGACTATCGAACATGTCTTCTTTGTTCTGATAGTAGTATCTAATTAACGGTTCTTGTTTAGATTCTGATTCATATAAATAGCTTTCTAATTCAGATTGGATGTTGTAGTCAGCCTCGTCTTTTCCTTGTTTGTACTCTCTCCAAAGGTACTCACTGTAATTGGCCCATGATTCGTTTAGTGGCAGGTTAGCCCATGATTCTGTAGTGACAAGATCACCAAACCAATGGTGGAAAAGTTCGTGAGCAATAATAAAGTCCCAATCCTGATCTAGTTTTTCTCTATCAGTTACCTGAACCGATTCCATAAAAGTAGAAGCAGATGTATTTTCCATTGCACCACTTACGAAATCGCGGATAATAATTTGAGAGTATTTATCCCATGGGAAAGGATAATCGAAACGTTTAGAAAAATATTCCATCATCTCAGGAGTGTTACCAAAGATGGTACGCGCATATTTTTCATATTCCGGTTCAACATAATAGCTCACTTCTTTACCTCTCCATTCGTCTTTAACAATGGCAAAATCACCCACGGCCATCATCGTTAAATAAACAGAGTGAGGTAATTCTTGTCTCCAATGATCTGTTCTAGTTCCGTCTGCATTTTTTTGCTGACTAACCAGTTTACCATTCGAAAGCGATACATACTTGTCTTGAACAGTCATGTAAATATCCTGTTTCATCTTTACATTTGGATGATCGAACATTGGGAACCAACAAGAGTTCGCAGAAGTTTCCCCTTGCGTCCAAATTTGTTGAGGCTTACCAATTTCATCTCCATAGGGGTTGATGAAGTATAGACCTTTGTCTTCTGTTATGGCCTCCGAACCAGAAGTCTCTCTTTCGTTAGGCTTTGCAGTATATTTGATATGGATATAGAAGATATCGTCTTTAGTATATTCTTTATCCAAAGCGATATGAATTTGAAGGCTATCATATGAATAGTCTAAATCACCTAAACTTTTAGATTTTTGATCTACCAACTCCACCTTATGCAGGTCGAAGTTTTTAGCATCAAGTATAACATCTTTTTGAGAATAAAAATAAGGTTGTAAAGTGAGTACTGCATCACCGTTTAGTCTTTGTTTCTCCCAATCGAAACTCACTTTTAATTGAGTGTGTAATAACCTAAAATCTTGATTGTATGCAGCATTATAAGGTCCTTTTTTAGCTACCCAAACTGGTTCTGTTGGTGTTTCTTCCACTTCCTCTATAGCTTCAGTAGGAGTGTCCACTAAATTAGGGTTTACTTCAGTTTGGTCTTGTTGAGCAACACTTTGTGTAGTTTTACACGATTGCATGAGGGCAGCTGAACTAAATAGCATTAGGATGGCCCTTTTTATATTTATTATCATCGAATTATGTAATAGAATTAATTCTAGGTATTTTTTTTCGTAATCAATTCTGAAAATACTCTAAATTATTGAGACTATTTAAAGTGAACATTGATTATCCTTGTTTTTTATAAAAGTATAATGAAAAATACACGGTTTTTATTGTTGAAAATGGAATTATCTGACAAATCGGGTCATTACTATTAAGGATAAAGTGATAAATGAGGGGCAATATCAAATAAACTGACAATTTGTCGATGTCTACCTTGGTGGGTCATTTATTGATAATACAAAAATCAAAATCTGGTTTGTAGTTTGAGAAAGGAAGCATTAAATTCAATAAGATAAATAGATACTTCAACTCAAAAACAGGAATGATGAAAAGACACATCGTTCTTTCTATCATTTAAATCATTTGAAAGAAATTAATAACATAAAAATATAAACATGGAAAAATTTAGATCAACCACCGTCCTTGCGATCAAAAAAGATGGTAAAGTGGCATTGGGTGCAGATGGACAAGCAACTTTCGGAAATACAGTAGCTAAAAGTAACGTTAAGAAAGTAAGAACACTAATGGGCGGTAAAATCCTTTGTGGTTTTGCGGGTTCAACAGCAGACGCTTTTACTTTAATGGAGCGTTTCCAAGAGAAATTAAGTTCATATGGAGAAACGAATATGAAACGTGCAGCCATCGAATTAGCAAAAGATTGGAGAACGGACCGTTACCTTAGAAAATTAGAAGCAATGATGATCGTAGCAGACATCAACGATGTATTGATTATCTCGGGTACAGGTGATGTCATCGAGCCTGACCATGACATCGCTGCTATTGGTTCTGGTAGTATGTATGCACAGTCAGCTGCTCTAGCACTTAAGAAACATGCTCCAGATTTATCTGCTGAAGAAATGGTAAGAGAAGGGTTGAGTATTGCTGCAGATATCTGTATTTATACGAACCACAATTTTGTGATTGAGTCGGTGAAGGAATAGTTAGGAGAGAGGAGTTGGCTGAGTTGACGCTCGTTTTTAACTAATAGGTAATAACTAATAACTAAGGGGCAGAGGTGTGCTATGTGGATAGTGTATCAATAGCTCAGGAGTTTATTCCTGTGGATAGTTATTTAAGTAAGAGGTAAGAGGTAAGAGGTAAGAGGTAAATTCATAATTAAGGGGATTCCGTGCAAATTTTGAGTTTGTTTCTTCAAGGATGTTTTTACCACACACTACATGAAACACCTGCGTTAGAATTAGTAACTACGTTTTTCACTTTTCATTTTTAATTTTTCATTTAAAAAAGTGATAAAAGAAAACACTCCGATACAAGAAATTCAGAACCCCATTCTAGACCAGAATGGGGTTCGCCTTTTTATAAAGAGAGACGATTTAACTCATCCAGATGTATCGGGTAATAAGTGGAGGAAGTTAAAGTATAATTTGCTTCAGGCTAAAGAGGAGGGGTATTCTACAATACTTACTTTTGGTGGAGCCTATTCGAATCATATTCATGCCTTTGCGGCGGCAGGGAAATTATATGGATTGAAGACTATTGGGGTGATAAGAGGAGAGGAGCATTTGCCTTTAAATCCAACATTAAGTTTTGCTGAAAGTCAGGGGATGAAGTTAGTGTATATGGATCGCACTTCATTTAGAAATTACAGAGATCATATACCAAGGTTGAAGGAAGAGTTGGGTGATTTTTATGTGGCACCTATGGGAGGATCAAATGCTTTAGCGTTAAAAGGTGTCGCAGAATTGGGTGAAGAAATCAATAATTCTAATCAACAATTTGATGTTGTATGTGCGGCTGGTGGAACAGGAGGTACATTGGCAGGGTTAATTTCCTCTCTTGATGAAAATATGAGAGTTTTAGGATTCCCCGCACTAAAAGGAGGTGAATTTTTATATGATGATATTCGTGGCTTTATCAAAGAGTCGGGTTTGAAGGAAAATGTGGATTGGGAGTTAATAACTGATTATCATTTTGGAGGCTATGCCAAGAAAAAGCCAGAACTAATTCAATTTATAGAGGAATTTCATCAAAAACATCACGTAGAGTTAGAGCGAATTTATACTGGTAAAATGCTTTATGGTGTGATGGATCTTATAAGTAAAGGATATTTTTCTAAAGGTGATCGAATACTGTGTCTTCATTCTGGTGGATTACAGATTAATCGCTAAAAAAAATGTCATCGGACGAGTGTTAAATCTTGATTTATAACCCTAAAAACTTGCTTTTTTGATAAATTTAACATATTTTAAAGATATTGAAAATTAAATAAAACTTACACGTTGCAGAAAAATAAATCCAATCTGTAACAACCCAAATTACGTATATAAATATATTCTCAACCAAAAACAATACTACCATGAAACCTAAAGCTTTCTTCACTGCATTTCTGTTATTGATAGGTAGTGTATTATTTGCACAGACTGATGAGATAAAAAAATTAAACAGTGAAGAGTATTCGCCAGAAGAGTATTCCATTCTTGAAATGTTAGGCCCTGAATACACTGTAAATTTAGAAGCAACTATAAGTGAATTAGATTGGGGTTTAGGTGCTCAAATGGAAAACGAAGCCCTTAAAGATGAGGTCACCAAAGTTTCGGAAGTATATGTATATAGTGCTGAAGATTTCAGACTTGTACATTACCATAATGGAGACGTTCATAATGTTGATCTCGATCAAATTTCTAAAAAAGCAGATTTAATAATGTCTTCAGAAGGAACATATTATTATGTGCTAAGAGATTAAAAATGTACTATTATACTATCATAACTCTTTAATATTAAAGGTAATCTGACATAGATTACCTTTTTTATTTTAAAATCTCTAAATGAATGAAAGATTTATAGATGTTTATTTTAAATTTGTGACGTTAGAATACTTAGTGTCATTTTTATGACCTGCTAAGTGTCTTAATATAAGATAGTGTACCACAAAAAATATACTGATGTCTTCAGTTAAAATCTTCTCCGCATCCGGAACAGAATATCTAGCCAGTAAAATCGCTCACTCCTATGGTAAATCATTGGGTGACGTTGTTCTTCAACGATTTAGCGATGGCGAAATCTCAACTCACTTTAACGAATCTGTAAGAGGTTGTGATGTTTTCATCATTCAATCTACTTGTCCTCCTGCAGACAACCTACTTGAATTATTACTACTAATTGATGCAGCTAAAAGAGCTTCGGCTTCTACAGTAACGGTATTGTTACCTTACTTTGGTTACGCTCGTCAAGATAGAAAGGATAAGCCAAGAGTGGGTATTGGAGCAAAATTGATTGCTAATCTTTTAACTGCTTCAGGTGCAACTCGTGTGGTGACATGTGAACTTCACGCAGACCAAATTCAAGGATTCTTCGACATTCCAGTCGTTCACCTACAATCATCACCTATTTTTGTTCCTTACATTGAAAGCCTAGGTTTAGAAAATCTTACTTTCGCTTCTCCAGACGTAGGAGGTGCTAAAAGAGCAAGATCTTATGCTAAACACTTCAAAGCTGATATCGTAATGTGTGATAAACACAGAGAGAGAGCTAACGAGGTAGCTTCTATGCAAGTAATTGGTGACGTAGAAGGTAAAGATGTAATTCTAATTGACGACCTTGTTGATACAGCAGGTACTTTATGTAACGCCGCTGAAATTATCATGGAAAGAGGTGCTAAATCTGTAAGAGCAATTTGTACACACGGTGTGCTTTCAGGTCCTGCTTATGATAGAGTAGCAGCATCTTGTCTTGAAGAATTGGTAGTAACGGATACTCTTCCTGTAGAAAACAGAGAGAAAATCAACATCCTTTCAGTTGCAGAGCTATTTGCTAAGGCAATTAGAAAAATCCAAGATCACGAATCAATTAGTTCTTTATTTATCTAAGCGATAAAATTTAGAACTTTTTTTATATCATTTTCTAAGATAAAAAAGGGGTAATTCTCTTTTTACATCAATTTTAAAAGCTATTTATCGACATAACTTGTTGGTAAATAGCTTTTTGTTGTTAATAAGTTTCTTGTTTTCTTTTTATTAATGAGAATATAATTGTACCTTTGCACGCTGATTTTCCTGTAAAGGTCAATCTAAGTAACATGTTTTGGGATGGGATCTAACTTTCGGGTAAAGGAGGATCAAGTACCAAAGCGTTTATAACATGTTTTACTTTATAATTAAAAAAAGACGATGAAAACTGTAGACATCATTGGTTACAAGCGTGAGGACTTGGGTAAGAAAGCCGCTAAAGATTTGAGAGCTGAAGGTTTAGCTCCATGTGTAATTTACGGTGGCGAAGAGCCAATCCACTTTGCAGTACCAATGTACTTGTTCAAAGACATCATCTACACTCCAGAAGTATGTTTCGTAAACATCAACATCGAAGGTGTAGAGAAAAAAGCAATCTTACAAGATTACCAATTGCACCCAATTTCTGAAGTACTTCTTCACGTTGACTTCTTAGAATTGAACGATTCTAAAGAAATCAAAATGGAAGTTCCAGTGAAATTCGTAGGTTCTTCTCCAGGTATGCAAATGGGTGGTAAGTTAGTTGCTAAACTTAGAAAAATCAAAGTTAAAGCACTTCCTGCTAACATGCCTGAGAACGTAGAAGTATCAATCGAAGGTTTAGAATTAGGTAAATCTGTACGTGTTGGTGCAATCGAAGCTAAGGATTACGAAATCCTTTACAACGACTCAGTTACAGTTGGTTCAATCGCTATTCCAAGAGCGCTTCGTTCAGCAATGGACGCTGCAGCAGACTCAGAATAGTCTTTGTCAACGTTATAATAAGAAAGAGGTATTCCTTAGGGATTACCTCTTTTTTTATGTCAAAAAAGAATTGACCTACAGTGAATTATCAAATTATTTTTGACGAATAGATTTTATAAATATGGATTTTTTTATTAAAATGAAGATTCATTCAATTATTATCTCATCGCTTCGTGGAAGGACATCAGTTTTATATCGAATTAGAAGAAGGAAAGGTAGAGTGTCTAGAATTTGGGCAGGGTGATCAGCTACTCATTTGTATTCATGGGTTTAGTGATAGTGCAGCTTTGTTCCGACATATTGCACCTGCTTGGGTGGAAACACATACCGTAGTATCTTTTTCTTTACCTTTTCATGGTGGAACTGAATGGATACCTTCTCGATTTTCATCAAGGAACATCCATAAGATTATCACGTCTATTTTAGATAAATATCAACAAGAACGTTTTACATTGTTGGGATACAGTATGGGAGGGAAAATCAGCCTCTATTGTACACAAAAGTATTTTGCAGATAAGATAGATCGTTTGATTTTATGTGCTTCGGATGGTCTAAAAACCCATATATTATACGATGTATCGAAACTTCCAAGATGGTTTGTAGAATCCATCAAGTTATTGATGCGTTTCCCTAAGTTGATGTTTCTTTTGGTGGGTTTTAGCTACAGACGAGGCTTGTTATCAAAGTTCTTGTATGACTTCTTCATGAATCATTTCGAAACAAAAGCACAAAGAAGACGCTTTTTTGGAGTCGCTACTTCCTCCCGGTTTATGAAACCTGATTTATCCATCGTATCAAAAATGATTAACGATAGAAAAATTCCAGTGGATATGTACTTCGGTGAAAGGGATGAAGTAATCATTCTCGATGGGGCCAAAGACTTTGCCAGCCAAATAGATAATGTGCGTTTTCATCAACTATCAAAAGGTCACTTATTAATTGATGAAGATTTGTGTGAGTTGATGAAAGAAGAGAAGTTGAAGTTGAATAATTAATTCCAAAAAATTGCCTACTTCCTAAATCGATATGTCGCCTTCAACATAAACACATCATTTGATGGTGCACTGAAAACATTGTCTACGATTTCATTTAAAGAAAATTCCCTAAACGGTTCTTGCAAACCATTTCTTCCCTGAGACCAAACCGCAAAGAAAGTACAGCCAGGAATGTATTCCCATCTTAAAACTAAGTTGGAGTTAAATTCAACCACATCAAAATCTGGTTTTCCAAAAGTATAATTCCCGCCTTCTTGATCAATAACTGTGTATTCTTCTGCATTTTCATTATACGATATTTCATCTTGAGTAAACTGATGAAAACGGTCGTCATAATTTTTTGCTTTTGGCTGTTCTACACGTTTAAAGTCGTAGTAATCGCCTTTTGAAGCAAAAGGCTGTGCATAATATTGTATAGATAAATTAGGTCGTAAGATAAGGTTCGCTCGAATAGTCACCCCTGTAGTATGTTGTTCAATTCTTGAGAGTATATAATTATTTCCACTTCCATTTTCTTCGGTAGTCACATACTGTAAATGATCTGAGTTATAGGAGAACCAAGGGTTTATGGACAATTCAATAGCATTTATTGGTCGGTAGTTCATACCAAACCAAGCATCAAAGTTTTGACCGGCATCGAATTGGGTAAAACCATATTCATTACCAAAGTAGAAAGATAATTTTTTACGATTATCACTACCTATATTCCACCATAATACTTCCCTATTCGGATTTAAGAATCCAGGCCCACCTCTTAACTTGAAGTTATCTAAACGTTGCCTTTGAATAGATCCACCAGTTTCAATTCTCCAGAAGTTTTGAAATTGAAGCTCAATACCTCCATGGAAACCTAAATAAGTGATGTTCCCACCGTAATCAAAATATAGATATTGTCTTAAGCTTGCTTCAATATTTCTAAAAACACCTACGGGTTGTAGTGTCTGATAACTCACTCTAGACCATTGATCCATCAAATCGGCATGATTCATAAACCCAACATCATTGATCTCAAATTTTGGAGAACGCCAAGTACCGCCTATTTCATATCGAACAGGAGAACCACCTCCACGACCAAATTTTAGGTAACCCCCTGTTCCTGTTAAAGAAGTGGCTGTAGAATCGACATTGACCCAATCGGCGTCAGGACGTTGGAAAAAGTGACGAGCAGATCGTTGCGTATTGGTAATTGCTTCAGTAGAACCTTCGACATGACTCATCATCAAATTACCTTGGACATAGTAGGTTCTATCTTTCCATTGATGTAGGAAATCAATCCCTCCAGAATAGGCATTGGTGTGTAAATAATCTAGGTGATCATCTTGAATACTTCTATTAGTTGAAGTGAAAGCAACTCCTACTACAGAGTTTCCTTGATTAATATCTTGAGTGGCTCTACCGACCAAATAGCTGGTAAAAGGTTCCACCGTTTTCTTTGATTTTTCCCCGTTAGTATCTATTTCAGCAGAAGTTTGAGCAGTAAAATTCTGCATCACTCCAAAAGCAAATCCTTTTTTATTTTTTCCTGTCAGCTTATAAGCACCAAGAATAGGCACTGATTTAGGCTGATCTAGATATTGCCCTTCTTCCGTATCTGGGTAATAACTTGGTGACTTACCAATTCTTCTCGTGTATATCAAATTATCTCTTGAGAAGCTGCCGCCAGCCCTAGACCTTGTAGCAGCAAAAGACAAAGTATTTCTACCTTCAATAAAGAAAGGTCGACGTTCCTGAAGGAATATTTCAAATGTGGATAAGTTGAGTTGGGAAGGATCTGCTTCCACCTGACCAAAATCGGGGTTGACTGTAAAATCAAAAGTAATATCTGATGTGATTCCTATTTTACCATCCACACCAGCACTGATGCCATATTCTGATCCTGTCTTATAAGGGTTGCCCTCTTCTTTCGGACCTCTATCATTTCTTGCCAATACATAAGGAGCAATCTCTAATTGTTTTTGAGGCTTGATACCCACAAGACCTGTTAACTCTCCAAAATTATGAACCCATCCAGGAGCATCACGAGGAATGTATTGCCAATAGGAGCGTTCGTTATTTCTAAAAAGTCTTCTAGTTACCTGTAAACCCCAAGTAAGGTGGTCGTTGTTTGTGAATCTTAGTTGAGAGAGAGGGATTTGCATTTCGGCATTCCATCCTTCTTTATCAATAGTTGTTTTTGCCCACCATATAGGGTCCCAACTTTGGTCCCAATTGTTACCATCAAGACTAATTGCTTCATCTCCGATAACGCCTGATACACTTACCGTAAACGAGAAGGCGTTAGTAAGATCGTGGTAGGAATCAATGTTAACTTCCACAAAGTCGCCTTCAAAACCATCTCTTCTTGACATCCTTTTCACAATACTGTCAGGTGCAGTATCAAATGCTCTGATGGCAAAATAGAGGTATTTATCGTCGTATATAACTTTAAAAGCGGTTTTTTGAGAAGGTGGAGCACCATCTATTGGTTGACGCTGTGTAAAGTCGGCAGCCCATTCGACTTCATCCCATGCGTCATCGTCAAAAACACCATCAATTGTAATGTTTTTATCGCCTCGAGGAGCCGTAGTATAATGTCTTTTCTCTTCTTTTGATTGTTGGCTAAATAGAATAAAAGGAGGTAAAAGTAAGAGTATAGTGAAGTAGAGTTTCAATGGAAAGTTTGATAAAATCAGTGTAGAAAGTAAGTGATTGATAACCCTTTGAAAGAGGTCATCGCAACAAAAATAATAGATTCAAATGTAAATTATGCTATAAAATCAAAAGAGGTTTCTTTAAATGTGTCCTTTAGTGAAAACATTTAAAGAAACCTTATTGAGGAGCTTGTAAGAATGTCTATTACTTATTTAAACTAGAATAGAAGATTATTTAAGTTAGACGTAACTTAAGCTACTTATTATAGTTTATCGTGAAAGAATAAATAGGCTAAAGCGATGGCTGAAATGATACCAGCGATATCTGCAATTAATCCACAAGTCACAGCATAACGAGTCTTTTTGATATTCACCGAACCAAAGTAGACTGCGATAATATAGAAAGTGGTATCTGTTGCTCCTTGCATCATTGATGATAGAATACCTGCAAACGAATCTACTCCTTTATCTTTAATTATTTCTAACATTGCACCTCTTGCACCACTACCACTTAAAGGTTTCATGAATGCTACAGGAAGGGCATCAACAAAAGCGGCATTTAATCCTAAAATGGTCTGAATGAAATATTTAATGGAATTGATGACCATATCCATGGCACCTGACGCTCTAAACATTCCGATAGCTACTAAAATGGCAACTAAATATGGTATGATAGTCACCGCTGTTTTGAAACCTTCTTTTGCTCCCTCAATAAAAGCATCATAAGCATTGATCTTCTTATATGCAGCTAAACCAACAAATGAGGTGATAATAAAGAGTAAAATAAAATTACCTGCTACTGAAGAAACAGATTTTGTTTGCTCAGGATCTAGGTTGTAAAATAAAAGTATTGTTCCGGCCACTAAAAGAATTAGACCGCCTAAGTAGGCTATAATTACACGGTCAAATAGGTTAATTCTTTGATAGAGGGCAACTACTAATAATCCAATTATTGAAGAGATACTTGTAGCCAAAAGTATAGGAATAAAAACATCGGTTGGATTATCTGCACCAAATTGCGATCGGTACATCATTACTGTAATTGGAATTAAGGTTAAACCCGAGGTGTTTAGGACCAAGAACATAATCATAGGGTTAGATGCCGTATCTTTTTCGGTATTTAATTCCTGAAGCTCTTTCATGGCTTTTAGACCTAATGGGGTGGCAGCATTGTCTAATCCCAACATGTTGGCGGAGAAGTTCATCATCATAGAAGAAATGGCTGGATGATTTTTGGGAACTTCGGGGAATATTCTAGAGAAAAATGGTCCCACTAATTTAGCCATCACATTTACCGCTCCACCTTTTTCGCCTACATTCATTAAACCCATCCATAAGGCCAATGTGCCAGTAAGTCCAATAGATATATCAAAAGCAACTTTTGACATATCGAAGGTACTATCAATAATTAATTGGAAGGAGGAGGCATCCTTAAATACTATCCAATTAAAGATAGCGACAACGAATGCACATAGAATAAAAAATATCCAGATATAATTTAAAGCCATAATTTAAGTCTAAAAAGTTAGCCTAAATTACAATAAAAAAAAGTCACTGTAATATTAATTACAGCGACTTTTTGCGAATAATAAATTCTTTTTAGTTAGCTTCTTGTCTTTTGGACAAAAAGGAACCTATCAGGATGCCTAAAATTGGTAAAACAATGCCTATAATAGCATAATATTGTAATGCCCAAATTGAAATTTCGATCGTATCTGGGTTTTGAGCTAAACCTACAATCGGGCTAATGTAATAAGAAGCAGATGAAACAAGTGCCAATGCACCAAAACCAAAACCTATTACAATCGACAATTTTACAAATTTTGCTAAAGCGTTGATAGTTACATCCAACTGAGATAAATTTGATCTCTTTTGGAAGATAGTTAGCAGTGACGGAATGAGAATGCCGGCTACTGCTAGTACTGTTAGTGTTCTCATACTCTATTCAATGTCTTTATGTGATAGTAGTGTAGAAAATAAACTACAATTTGTTGTTAATAAAAATATTAATGATTTAACTAAAACGATTAACGAATGTTTTATAAATTAACTTCATCAATATTTAAATATACTAAAAAAGATAATTATAGAACATTATTTTCTTAGTAAAGTACAATTATTGGATAAAATTTCTTTAAAAGTTAACAATAAAGCGTATCAACAACACTAAATTAACATAGATAATCGTAATTTAGTTTTATTATTAACTCATATTTATGATAATAAAAAATTTAATAAAGGCGATTTTTTTGTTCTTAATTTCGTCTGTAACCTTATTCGGACAGACACCTTTAGAACAAAAAGGTATTGCAGAAATTTTTGCTGGGGATATTGATGCTTCAATCATTACTTTCAGAAAATCTCTTATCGAAAACCCAAATTCTTGTCTTTCTCAATTTGCTTTAGCGAATCAGCTCTTCGAAAAAGTGTCTGATCAAAAATTGAAAGAGATGCATATTATTCGTTTCAAAAATATGGATGGGTATTTCTCTGATTTAAGAGAAGCATACAAATGGTCTTTATTGGCTGCTGAGAGTTATCAAAAGCTATCAGAACAAGATAAACTTATTATTAGACAATCACTTTCTGTAGCTGGAGATGAAGTAAATGGTTTTTTATCTTCAAGAATACAACAAACTGCTTATACCTATTTACAACAGGCACCTTATCGAAGACCTACCAATCAGTTATACAGAACAGAAGTGTATAACCGTATTATGGAAGGAGATACTTTAATTGCATTACGAGAAATTTTAATCAGACAATGCGGGGAATATTTAGATGATTATCCTAATTCTAAATATCTATCAAAAGTTAGAGACATAAGAAAAGGAGTATTAAAAGAATACCTCAGTAATGTATCGCTTAGACAATATGGTAATAGAAGTGGAGCGATGTACGAGCATTATTGTAAAGAAATTATCAGCCTATATACGAGTGAAGAGTTAAAGTTTGTCGTACCTACTTATTATGGAAAAGAGTATGGCTTTAATAAATCTTCTATGTATAAGTCGGATAATTATAAAAAGCTGAAAAAATTTGCTGAGTCCGAAGGAGTAAGTATCATAGAAGTACTTTGTTATCTTAATATTCATGATAAAGGATGTACACCGGAGTCGGAAGAACTTTATGATCGATTTATACAAAGTATGGCTCCAATGGATATTGCTTTAATTGCGGTAAAGAAAATGACTGAGAGACCGTTTAAAGCACACGATTTTGAAGCAGTAAGGAGTATATATAAAAAGTATCAGCCTTTTTTTCCCGATAATCAACATTTCTTTACTCAAATACTTAAATCTTTAGAAGATACCAGTAACCCAAGAATTCTTAAGAATTTAGGCAACCATATTAATACAGTGGTAAGAGAGTATCAACCTGTTATTACCCTAGATGAGGAGTACTTATTCTTTGCAAGAAAAACAGCCAAGTCCGGGGAAGATGTTTACATGTCTAAAAAAGATTTTTATGGAAACTGGACGCAGGCACAAGAAATTGCAGAAGTAAATACCGAATCTCATGAGGTACCTATGGGTATAAGTGGAGATGGACAAACCCTACTTCTTTATGGTAATTATTCTAAGCTCAGAAAATACTCTTATGTAAGGGGAACGGAAAGTAGATTGGGAAAAGGAGATTTTTATTATTCTAAGAAACTGAAAGATGGTACTTGGGGAGCAGTTCAGGTTTTTGAATATCCTATAAACACTCCATATTATGAATCGGGCTTAAGTTTAAGTTTGGATGGCGACGTTGCTTTTTTTGCATCCGATCGTCCTGGAGCCGTTGGTGGATATAATCCTAATTATCCAGAAGAAGGATTGTATTATCATGGTGCAGGAGAGTTTAATACAGATCTTTATGTAAGTGTAAAAAAAGAGGATGGAAGTTGGGACGAACCCATCAATTTAGGAGAAGTAATCAACACACCTTTTGCGGAAAAGAATCCTTATTTGCATCCAGATAAAGAAACACTTTACTTTTGTTCTGATGGACACCCCGGCTATGGAGGGTATGATATTTTTATGTCAAAAAGATTGAATCCAGATTCTTGGACCGAATGGAGTGAACCTGTAAACCTAGGGATTTCTATCAATGGGGTAGATGATGATGCTTTTTACCTCACATCTGTTGGTGATAAAGCTTTAGTAGTTTCCCGTAAAGGAGATGTGAATTATGGCAGGGATGATATTTACGAATTAGAGTTACCAAAGAATATGCGACCTAAGCCATTGTTATTCGCACACGGTAAAGTAGTAGATAACAATGGAGAAGGTTTAGATAGAGTAACCATTAAAATTAAGGATGATGATGGTGATATAGTGGTTACCAAAAAAACAGGAGATAATGGTGAGTTCCAATTGGCCTTGCCTCCAGATGCGAACTATTCTGTTTTTGTGGATGATGAAAATATGATTGGTAGTAGTATAGAGATTGATGTAAGGAAAGATCCTGATTTGAATCTAAAACTTCAAGAGATGAAGACAGTCAATTTAAATGATAAATCTACAGATGCATCTTTTGTTATGACTACCTTAAATTTTGATACCAACTCCTATAAAATTCGAAAAGAATCATTTTTTGATCTCGATCGTTTAGCGGCACTTATGCTAAGAAACGAATTATGGCTTTTAGTTATAGAAGGACATACTGATAATGTGGATACTAAGGAACATAATATTGAGTTGTCTAAAAACAGAGCCAATGCTGTAAAAACCTATCTTATAGAGAAAGGAGTACATGAATCTCGATTAGATGCTTATGGTTTTGGAGAAGAAAGACCTGTGATGTCAAATAGAACAAATGCAGGTAGACAAGAAAACCGTAGAGTTGTATTTTCGATATTAAGATAAAAAAAAGACGCCTTTAGAGGCGTCTTGTATGTAAGGGTGTAAATAGTAGCTCTGATATTTTTAAAGTAGAAAGTGGCAATGAGAAAATAGCTCCAATAGGGTGAACAAACAACAACATAGACTTACGTCTACATAATATTTTTTTATAGTAGAAAGTAGCTAAAACCAACAGTTATTTTCTCTTTTTGATATCTCAAATTTACATTCATTTAATAAAATTACCAAAATTAAAGTCTTAATATTTAAATATTTATTTACAATTATTCACTAATTCATTGATATTGAGTTTTATAAATTTAAATAAATGTAAACGATACGTGCAGAATGTTAGGCGAATTAATTAAAATGAACTATTTGGATAACTTCTAGAAAAAGTAAAACTGATTTAATTATTTTATTTAGTTACTGTCCACTTTTAATTTTTTATTTGTTATTTTACTGTTTAATTGGATTTTGATACTAATTCAAAAATCTGAACTTTTATTCGATTTTTTGTGAAATAAAACCTTCACATACAATCTATATATATCATTATGCAAACTGCTATATATACTCTTTCTCTATTCTTATTTTTTTTCGTTGGTATTTTTAATGATGATGCTACTACGAGTCAATCTACAAGACCAACATTTACCGTTATTAAACAAGAAATCCCTAAATCTTGTCCATTAGGAGGTTTACATCTTATTGAAGGTATCGTGAGATCTGCAGATCCTAACGAATATGTTGATATCTATATCTATTTACAGAACTATGATGGTTCATGGACCAAACAGGTGTATAAACGTAAAGGAGGTGGTGTAGTAAAATTAGACGCTATGAGCTGCAATTTTACGGGTAACTTCTATGCGGTAGCAGATTATGCTAAAAATGCAGGTAAAAGAATGCCTAGTATTACACAAGTAAACGAAAAGCATAATGCCAAAGGTAAAAACCCTAAGTTTAGAGTCACCGAAAAATATCCTTACAAACAATGTGAAGGAGAACAGGTAGGAACCTATTTTAAACAAGGAGAAGTATTTACACCTGCAGGTGAAAAAGTAGAAGTCACTATGTACCTTCAGAAACAAGATGGTTCTTGGAGGAAAAAGCACTACAGAAAAGTAGGTTCAGGATATATTCCTTTAGAAATTAAAGGTTGTGATTTAAACGGTGTATATAAATCAAGAATCGTTTACGCTAATCAATAAAAATCTAATTTTTAGAAACCTTTTGACTACTTTTTGAGTATCAAGAATAATACTTTTAAAGTTGCTTAAGTTAAAAAATGAAATTAAATGAGAAAGTAATTGAATTAATTTCAGTTTTTAATTCATCCAAAAGTGATTCTTTATTGCGAAAATTAAAAAAAACAGTATTTTCGCAAAAAATAAAAAGTCGATTCATTCATCGATTGATTTCTTAAGTATAACAAAATTATAAATATAAAAATATGTACTGGACACTAGAATTAGCATCATACTTAGAAGATGCACCATGGCCTGCAACAAAAGACGAATTAATTGATTTTTCTGACCGTACGGGTGCACCTGTTGAAGTAATTGAGAACCTTCAAGAGTTGGAGGATGATGGTGAGCCATACGAAAGCATCGAGGAAATTTGGCCTGATTATCCTACAAAGGATGATTTCTTCTTTAACGAAGACGAATATTAATACATTATCCCATTATCGGATGTAAAAAAGGAGACTGCCTCATTCAAATATGAGACAGTCTCCTTTTTCTGTTTAATTTATTTAGGAGCTTCTGTGATTAGCATAACACTTCTCCCAATTTCAAATCTTCTGGAGTAGTTACTTTGATGTTCTCATAGTTACCATCAAATAGATGCATCTTATGCTGACTAAATTCTGCGACACTTGCATCATCAGTAAAGACTTCTTGATATCCATTTTCGAAAGACGATAAAATCACATCACCTCTAAAAGTTTGAGGAGTCTGCACTAATTTAAAACTGCTTCTATCTTTAGCGAAGTTTCCTTCTTGATTCACCTCACGAATAGATTCTTTTAAATCAACTGTAGGAATTGCAGCACCATATTCCTCCGCACATGTATAGCTCTTTAAAATTACCTCTGTGCTTACTAAAGGTCTAACGCCATCATGAATAGCAATTAGGCAATCTGATGTAGAAATATATTGTAAAGCATTGTCTACAGATTGATATCTACTATCGCCTCCAGTTACTACCTGATGAGGAGTAGTGAATTGATGTTTTTCGATTAACTCACTCCAAAAGTTAAGTTGATCTTTAGGAAGGGAAACAATAATCTGTATCGACGAATCTGCTTCATGAAACTTATTGATGGTATGCATTAAAATAGGTAAGCCCTTTAACTCGATAAACTGTTTTGGTAACTCACTTCCCATTCTTAATCCTTTGCCACCTGCGACTATAATGCTATATTTTTTCATGATAATTATGTTTCTATGGTTGATGTGATTTTCACCCAAGCTAATTAGGCTTTACAAAAAAAGTTGTATTTACTTTTGAATAAAAAGAAACAAATAAAGAATACATAAATATATGTTCGTGTTATAATTATTATGTACTCTGATTTTTTTAATTTATATATTCAGACCGTTATCACTTGATGTATTGGTCTTTAAAATTGATATTTTTCACTCATTTTTAAACCTAAGTCAAAAGCTACTATACACTTTGATATATACCAAAGATATCATGTAAATCATGCCTAATTTTTCTATTTCGACTTAACCCATGAAAAAACACATCATTTATATTGTAGAGGATAATCCTACAGAAAGTATGTTACTGAAAATTGCATTGCAACAAATGAATCACCTCAGTGTGGAGTATTTTTCAGAAGGGCAGGCTTTGCTTAATCGCTTCAGAGAACAACCTGCGGATATTGTGGTATCTGATTTAATCATGCCGGCAATGAGTGGTCAGGAGGTACTTAAAAAGGTGAGAAAGCTAAAAAAATCGACCCTCATGATTGTGTTATCCTCCCAAGAACACATAGAGGAGGTAGCCCAATTGCAAGCGTTGGGTATCTTTAATTATATCGTAAAGGGAGATCATTGCCTTCATTATCTCAAAAGAACCTTAGAAGTGGCGTGCTTTCTATTAGAAAAAGAATTTAGATTCTAAGTTTATTGCCACTCAAGTGTATTTAGCATGTGCATCATGTCTTCTTTCACATAATCGATCACAGGTGCTAAAGAATCGTTTTGAGTGGATGATGGAAAATACAATGCAGCTCTAAAAAAGTGTTCTGTAGAATCTGTGACAAAAAACTGAAACTGACTTGGTACATCACCTTCTATCTCGTACAATACAGCGGTATACCCTTTATTGGTTCTTGTGGTATATTCATCGATTGCTGTAGCTCTTACATTGTGTTTAAACGTAAGTACATTCGATGTATTGGTATAACCCACCAAAGAATCGTAATTGGCTAACTTTTTATACGAAATATCCACAATAGCCTTGAATTCTGGATATTGAACTTCTATCCAATAAGGTTCCGACATGAAGGATTCATCTGGAACAATTTCTGCATTTTTTGCCACCTCGAAAGTATAGGGATATCCTTTAAAAGCCTTATCCTTAAATGCATCTTTCTGATAACTATGATCAGGCATTTCTAAACGGTGGTATCCTCTTGGTTTCGGAAGATATGCGGTTGAATCGGAAGATCCGCAACTAAAAAAGAGGGAAATGAAAAGTATTGGAAGTATGTATGTTAATCGTCTCATGAAGTAGTGTTTTCATCTTCGAACTCGGCTTGCAAACGTCTTACATGTTCTTCGTCGTTAAACTTGACATGTACAGTTTTGATACGTTTTTTATCCACAGCTCTAATCGTAAAGGTGATGTCTTTATAATTAATTTTCTTACCTGTTGAAGGCATTTCCTGAAGTAATTCAAGAATTAAGCCACCAATAGAATCACTTTCTCCTTTTACTTTATCAAAATAATCTGGAGGAAGCATGGCCAAACGTTCAAAATCAATAAGTGATGTTTTACCATCAAGATTAAAACTCGCATCGGTACTGATGTAGTCCTGAACCAAATCGCCATCGAATTCATCGTTAATATCACCAACGATTTCTTCAATAATATCTTCTAGAGTCACCAAGCCGGTAGTACCGCCATATTCATCAACAATAATGGCCATGTGTACTCTTCGCTCTTGGAAATCTCTGAGTAGTTCATCAATTTTTTTAGATTCCGGAACGTAATAAATGTCTTTACGGACAATACGTTTCCATTCAAAATGTTCGTTTTTATCTAAGTAAGGAAGTAAATCCTTGATGTATAAAATACCCACCAAAGAGTCGATAGTATCGCTATACACAGGAAGACGTGAAAAGGAATTTTTGTTGATATGATCCATCAATTCATGAAAGTCGATATCAATATCGATGGCATTCATGTCTGTTCTGGAAATCATGATTTGTTTTACTGTCTTTGATCCAAAACGAACAATTCCTTTGAGCATTTCGCTGGCTTTATCAGCTACTTGATCCGTAGCTAAAGAAACTGCTTGATCGAATTCGTTCACCGATACCTCTAGGTTGTAGTTTCTTTTAGCTAAAGCTCTTTCCATTGTATTTCCCATGCTTGTCAGTAAAAGAGCAAAAGGATTAAATATTTTGATAGAAATCTGCCAGAAAGAAACCATGCTTTTTGCAAAGCTCATTGAGTTTTTGGTCGCATAAATTTTAGGGACAATTTCACCTATAAATACAACTAAAGCGGTAACGATAAAAGTGAGGGATATAAAAACTTCGGCACCATCGCGTGCTATTTCTATTGCATCCGCAACGGTCCAGGCAATAAATGTCGAGATCATGACAATAGCGACATTCACGAAGTTATTGCATATTAGTATAGTGGCTAATAAAATCTGAGGGACTTGTAACAGTTTAAATACTTTTTGTCCCACAGGGTCTTCACCCTCTCTACATTCCTTAATTTGCTCAGGGGTGAGGGAGAAAAAGGCGACTTCCGATCCGGAAATCAAGCCTGATAAAATAAGTAAAAGCACCACTACCAAAGCGGCTCCCCAAGGAATGTCCTGAAGGATTAACGATAGTAGTGGCATTACCGGGTGTGATAGATCACCTTCCATGTAAATTCTTTAAATTAAAATTTTAGAACGGAGGGTCGTCATTACTCACTTCAGATGCACCTACAGCTTGAGGTGTTTCCGAAACTGTTGCACTTTGTGGAGGAGCTGCCTCGTAAGGAGCGCCTTGACCATCCTGTCTGCTATCTAACATTACCATGTCTCTAGCGGTAATGTCAGTAGAATATCTTGTGACACCATCTTTTTCGTAGCTACGTGTAGTTAGTCTACCCTCGATGTACACTTTACTTCCTTTTTTAAGATATTGTTCAGCAACACCTGCTAAACCATTCCATAGATTTACTCTATGCCATTCCGTTTGCGTCTGACGGTTACCGTCGCGATCTGTGTAGTTTTCAGATGTAGCAATAGATAGGGTAGCAACTTTGTTACCGCCTTCCAGGTTTCTTACTTCTGGGTCTGCGCCCAAGTTACCTACTAAGATGACTTTATTAACTCCAGCCATTGTTTTGTTTTGGTTGTTAATTAATTAGATATGAATCATTAAGTATCTAAAATGATCGAAAAGATTTTCTTCTCTGATTCTAAATTACTTAATAAATATTTTTTCTCAAATAATTCTCTAAAATGATTGGCTTTCCGACTGATTGAATTTCATCGATATCCATCCAACTATAGTGGTGCTGTTCAGTTTGAGTCTCCAAAAGAGCATGCAATTTTACATGAAAAAATTTAATAAATAATCTTCTATGTGATAACAAATGCTTAATCGGTTCACTCGAGAAAAAAATATCGTTAGTATTTAAATCTAAACCTGTATTTTCAATAATAATGCCGTTCGATAATTTTTGATCTTTTTCTGATGATATGACCTGTGGGAAGTCAAAAAGACCTGCCCAAATGTCACCTTCTTGTCGTTTCTTCATCAAATACTTTCCATTCTGCTCAATCAGAAAGTATTTGATATACTGATTAGTGACCTTCGTTTTTTTCAATTTCACTGGTCTTTGATCAATATTTTGATGTAAACGACTTTCGCAGGATTGTACAAAAGGACATGTTTCGCAGTTCGGCTTCTTTGGAGTGCAATGCATCGCTCCAAACTCCATCAATGCCTGATTGAAAATATCGGGTTGATCCTCTGAAATCAATTGATTCGCTACTTCTGTAAAGACTTTCTGACCTTTACCTGAAGCAATATCCTCATCAATATCAAAAACTCGGGATAACACTCGGTAAACATTTCCATCGACAGTGGCTACCTTTTCTCTAAAGGCAAATGAAGCTATCGCTGCAGCAGTATAATTGCCGACACCTTTCAGTTTTAGTAAATCTTTATAATTATCTGGAAACTTACCGTTCCATTCATCCATCACTTGGTTGGCAGCCACGTGCATATTTCTCCCACGGGAATAATAGCCGAGTCCTTGCCATAAATGAAGAATCTTATCGATATCCGCTTCAGCGAAGTCTTTTACCGTAGGAAAATTTGCTACAAATTTTTCGTAATAAGGTAAGCCTTGTTGTACTCTTGTCTGTTGAAGGATGATCTCCGACAACCAAATTTTATAGGGATCTTGGGTATGACGCCAAGGTAAATCTCTTTTATTGCTTTCGTACCAATTGATTAAGCTGGAGGCAAAATCCATTTTATAGGTTTAATTTAAGGTGGAATTCTGATTCTATTCTGTAACTCTTTTCTCCTCCGAACTGTTCATGTTTTTCAACATTTTTCGGAAAGCAATTCTTAATAGTCGTTGCATCGGAAGGGCAATAATAGCAGAAACTACAATCCAAACGGCTGCTCCCTGCAACATCAAAATGCCCATTTCTTTAATACCGTGGATAATTCCAATATCCAAAGCCTCTTGAATTTTCTCCAACGTAACGCCTTTTGCACTATTGCCAAAAAGTGATGTTCCTGCCTTGATATAAGGAATAATCATAAACACCTGAATAGGCGATACCGCATAATTGGCAATCTGAATGGCGAACTGATTTAAGCGGAAAATGGATGCCGCCAAAATGCAGAGCCAAGTACAAATCCCCAATAGAGGAGAAGAACCAATTAAAAGTCCCACCGTCACACTCCAAGCCAATAAATGAGGCGTCATTCCTTGTCGGAGTAACGTACGTAATGGAATAAGTATGCGATGAGTGATGTGGTGCTTTATAGAAAGCCTAATTCTTTTTAGAAAGTGATCCATGTTTGGATTTGTTGGAAGAATCTGATAATTGAATTTGGTTCAAGCAAAATTGAAAATGCGATACCCCAAATTGCTCCAAATAAATGAGCAGAGTGATTGATATATGTATTGGGGTTGTTCGATTGATAATAAGAGTAGATCAAAAAGGCTGCTCCTAAGATGAATGATGGAAGGCACAAAACAAAGTACAAGCAAATATCTTGAACTGGAGCAAAGATGATCATAAAGAAAACCACAGAAGAAACAGCTCCGGAAGCACCTAATGATCTATAATTGATATCTCCTTTATGCTTTATATAAGATGGAATATCGGCAATGATAGCACCTCCAAAGTAAAGTGCCAAAAAGGCCAATTCACCGTACAGAACATTTCCAGTAAGAATCATACATATACGTTCAACACTTTCGCCAAAGAAATAGAGGGTAAGCATATTGAACAATAAGTGCATCCAGCTCGAATGAACAAATGCTGAAGAGATAAAACGGTACCACTGATTTTTCGATGCTACCAAATAAGGATCCATCAAAAGTTTGTAGCGGACACTATCATTCTGAAAAGCGTAGTAACTAATACCTACATTCAGGACAATTAATATTAAAGTGATTGACATGTATGATGTTTGTTGAATGTTCTATTTGAATATGCTGCAAGATAATAATCAATTGATAATATCGGATGAAGTTTAAGTTTTTATAAAGGTAGATGGTTTTTGGGAGTGAATATTTATATTGAATAACCGACTTATGTTTTAACTTGAAAACTAATAAACTCTTAGAGTTCGTAGTGACAACTGCGGCTTAACACAACGAACAAATGATAGAGGTAAGGTATCAAATTATGTTTTAATAAATTATTTAATGATATGATGTTAAGTTTGATCATTTTTTTTGCACTGTTTAATGTTGATGATACAATCGAATGGAATGAAAATATTAAACTAAAATTTGAGGATTTTAGAGGAGTGAAACCTGAAAATTCAGAGTTTGATGCTAAAACATATTATATGATAACATATGATTTTGATAGATTTTATTTGAAAACCAAATGTATATTCCTCAAAGAATCATCTTTCTTAGATGGTAATAGTGAACTATTATTGTTGCATGAACAGTTACATTTTGATAACGGAGGTTTAAGAGCAAGAATTATTGAAAATGAAATAAAATATTTAGTCTTTGAGAACAATATTGAGATTACTGTTTTTAATGAATCAAATTATTTTGAAAAATATCATGCTAAAACGAAAAAATTTGAAACTTTATATGATTCAACCACAAAACATGGCACAATTAGGGATAAACAGTTGATATGGGTGGATATTATTGAAGAAGCAAAGAAAGAAAAATATTTAAATATTGAAGAATATGAGAATATAATAAATAACCACCTTAAAGAATCTACTTTTTAGATTGAGTTTCTAATACCTCTAATTCACATATTTGATGCAGTATTGTTATAAGTTACAAACTTATACGAAGCTAGAGTTCGTAGTGACGCCTACGGTTTAACACAACGAACAGGTACTTAACTCCTAACTCCTACCTCCTAATTCCTACCTCTCTTCCTATCTATTAAAAAATATTACCACCCCATCACCCCTCAAAATGTATCAAAAAACAGCAGTTCACCGTTTTTATAATCGGTTTAGGTAGTAGAATTCAATAAGTTATACTATCTTTGCCGATCGAATCGGGAACGTGTTTCCCATATGTTTAACTGTGTCACAAAGGACTGCGTTCCTTTCCAACACACAAATGCTAAATTAAAATGGCAGTAAAAATTCGTTTGGCTCGTCGTGGCCGTAAGAGAAAGCCTATTTACAATGTAGTAGTAGCAGACTCAAGATCTCCTCGTGATGGTCGTTTTATTGAGAAGTTAGGTACTTTCAACCCTAACACTGAACCTGCAACTATCAACATTGACGCTGTAGCTGCAGCAGAATGGTTATTGAAAGGTGCTCAGCCTACTGACACTGCTCGTACTGTTCTTTCAAAAGCAGGTGCAATGTACAAGAAACACCTTCAAGTAGGTGTGAACAAAGGCGCTAAAACTCAAGAGGAAGCTGATAAACTTTTTGATGCATGGATGTCAGAGAGATCTTCTGCTTACGCTGCTGAGTTAGAAGCAAAGAAAGCTGCTGCTGAAGCTGCTGTTAAAGCAGAATTAGAAGCAGGTGTTGCTGCTCGTAAAGCTGCTGAAGAAGCTGAGAAAAAAGCTGAGGCTGAAGCTCTTGCTGCTGCCGCTGCTGCTCAAGCTGAAAAAGAAGCTGCTGAGGCTGCTGAAGCTTCAACTGAGGAATCAGGTGAAGAAGCTGCTGCTGAAGGCGAAGCTACTGAAGAAGAGTCTGCTGAGTAATTCCAGCACAAATCTTAAGTCGAAGGTAAATGCCCTCGTATTTACCCCGTAAACTAGGTTTACGTAATCTCCAAATCGAAAATATTTGCCCTACGCCTCCCAAGCGTAGGGCTTCTTTATGCCCAATAGTTTCTAGTAGTATCGTTGGGAAATATCAACTTTATCGCATAACTTGACTAAGCTTAAGTTTATAAAATGCGACCTCGTTCAATTATAAAATAATTGGGGCACATTATTGGATAGGTTTTAACCTATTCAATGTAACTCTTCAAAAAACCATGATTTCAATCATGGGCACACAGAAATAAGGTGCGTAAAAAAACTCAAGCCTCAATAAATATTACTTATTTAATGCCAACAATAACTAACAAGACTAATTCTACCTCTTACAAAGCCATCTTGATTCATCCTCAATTACCAACAGGAAGACAACAAGGAGACGTACGTTTTGGATCTCAGAAAGTGGATATCCAAGCAGGTGATTTCTATTATGCTATTCCTTTTGCTGAGTTAGAAATTGAAGCAGGTGGAGCCTCAGGTCAGTTTATCTTTTTCAAATCGAGAAAAGAGAAAGATATTTCCTTCTATACAAAGGACAAATCTATTCTTAAAGACGATTTCTTGATAAGTGATCCACGTTTTCGGGAACATATCAAGAAGACGAAGTTTGCACTGACTAATCTTTATAGGGGAGCAGCCTTGTTCCTTAGTGTTTGTCTGATCATCATCACAAGTTTTTATCTGTTTAAAGATAGTATCGTTAAAATGGCTGCTCGAAATGTCCCCATCTCCTGGGAAGAACAAATGGGAGATGAGCTTTTCGAATCCATCAAAAAGGAATATACATTTATCGAAAACGATTCCTTGATAGGGGTGTTGGGGAATGAACTTCAACCTCTAATAAATCAAGTAGAAGCAGAAGGATTTCATATCGAATTGTACTTAGTGGAAGATGCTTCTATAAATGCTTTTGCATTACCTGGTGGAAAGGTGATGATCAATTCAGGCTTGATAAAGAATGCCTCTTCTTGGGATGAAGTGGCAGGAGTGATGGCACACGAAATCTCTCATGTTTCCTTAAGGCATCATGTTCGAGGAGCAATTGATAAAATCGGCTTTTTTAGTGTCGTTTACTTGTTCTTGGGTGATGGTTCTGCTGTAATGGCCACCTTAGCCAACACTATGTTCGAATTACAGACTACGGCTTACTCAAGAACTTTGGAACAGGAAGCCGATAGTCAAGGCATCAACTATTTGCAGCAAAGCAGAATCAATCCAGAAGGTATGATTCAATTTTTTGAAATGTTGGATGAGAAACACGAAATGACTCAAATTGATAGTTTGCTTCAGTTTGTGTCTACACATCCTTCTACTCCAGATAGAATTAATGATCTGAAAGAACAGATTGAAGATAAAAAAGAAAATAACTATATCTCTTTCCAATCGAATTACGACGATTTTAAAGAGGGTGTATTACTAACAACTAATTAGATTTTTATGAATTTAGATGTTAAAGGCAAACCTGCTTTTGCCCATGTTCATGTAACGATTGAACCCGGGGAGTCGTTTGTCGCAGAATCGGATGCGATGTCAAGTATGTCTGCTCAACTTGATATGACTGCCGAATTAAATGGAGGATTTTTTAATGCCGTACTTAAAAAAATCTTTGGTGGCGAAACACTTTTTGTCAACCGTTTTACCAACAACACTTCTGAGCCGCTTACTTTAACTATTACACAACCGACACCTGGAGATATGGAGGTGAAGGAGCTAAATGGAGAAAGTTTCTGTTTACAGCAAGGCGCTTATATCGCATCTACTCCAGATGTGAAATTGGGTGTGAAATATGCCGGTATTGGCTCTTGGATAGGTGGCGAAGGTCTATTTAAATTGATGGTATCTGGACATGGGAAAGTCATTTTTGGTGCTTTCGGTGGTTTAATCGAAAGAGAAGTAAGTGGCGAATTTATTGTCGATACAAGTCACTTGGTCGGTTATGAGCCAGGTATGAAACTGAAGCCTCAATTGTCTGGTGGTATTTTCTCTTCTCTATTTGGAGGTGAGGGATTAGTCACAAGAGTGGAAGGTTCAGGTAAGATTTTTATTCAGACAAGAAGTTTGTCTGGGATGACATCATGGGTAAATAGAAACTTATAATCATGGCAGAACTATTGAATACATCATTAAAGACAGAGATTCAGTTGGGGCCAGGGGCATCAGCTGTTAAAATAGATTTGGAGCCTGGACAACATTTTACTGCCGAGGCAGGAGCAATGATTGCCATGAGTCCATCCATCACAATGACGACCACTACACATAAGAAAAGTGGAGGTGGTATTATGAAAGGTCTGAAAAGAATGCTGTCGGGCGAAAGCTTTTTCTTAAATCACTATTCGGCAGGAAACGAAGGGGGAACTGTTTGGTTAAGTGCGACCCTAGCAGGTGATATGATGACGCATGAGTTGAGCGGAGAAGGATTAGTCGTTCAAGCAGGTTCATACGTGGCATCATCACCAGATATCGAAGTAGATTTTAACTGGCAGGGCTTTAAAAGTTTCTTCTCGGGAGAAAGTGCTTTTTGGTTGAATTTAAATGGTCAGGGTACTGTCATCTTCAACTCTTACGGTGCGATTTATCCGATAGAAATCGATGGTGACTATATCGTAGACACAGGTCATATCGTCGCTTTCGAAGAGACACTTGACTTTGAAGTAACTAAAGCTGGACAAAGCTGGGTGAGTTCATTCCTTGGTGGAGAAGGCTTGGTGTGTAAGTTTAAAGGAAAAGGAACCGTTTGGGTGCAATCGCATAACCCAAGTTCATTCGGACAAATTTTAGGACCAACATTAAGACCAAGATAGATCATGCTTACAGAAGATAAAAAAGGATTAGATTTTAGATTTGACTGTAAACCTGATTTTGGTTTTATTACAGTCAACATCCCATCGGGAGAAAAAATAAAAGTAGAAGCTTCGGCCATGGCAACGATGGATACAAACATCGAAATGCATACGAAAATGAAGGGTGGATTCGGTAGAATTTTCTCTGGAGAATCGCTTTTCATTAACGAGTTTGAAGCAAAGAACGGTGCAGGAGATATTCAAATTGCTCCAGGAGCGCCAGGCGACGTGGAACATGTGTATTTAGAGAATGAATCGATTTACCTTCAGAATTCTGCTTTTGTGGCTTCAGCAATGAGCGTTGAAGTAGAAACAAAATTCCAAGGGTTAACAAAAGGATTCTTCTCAGGCGAAAGCTTGTTCTTGATAAAATGTTCGGGAACAGGAGATCTTTGGTTCAACTCTTATGGTGGAATCATAGAAATTGATGTAGAAGACGGCTATGTGGTCGACACAGGACATATTGTGGCTTTCACAGAAGGTTTAGACTATAATATCTCAAAAGTGGGAGGTTATAAATCACTTTTCTTCTCAGGCGAAGGCTTTGTTTGCCGTTTCTCAGGAAAGGGTAAAGTATGGATTCAAACGAGAAAGGTAGGTCCATTTACAAGTTGGATTCATCCTTATCGTCCAGTGAAGAGTAAGAGTTAATCGATTACAAATTTGATGATACAAAAAATCCATCCGAGCAATCAGATGGATTTTTTTATAAGTAGTCCACATCAAAATATCATCAAAAGTCGATCAGCTTATTGTACCACTTTCTGATCATCTACTTTATCATTTTCTTGAATCAATTGAGACCAATCTCTCAAAGGTGCATTGGGAACAATTGCCCCGATAATATTCCCTTTAATTGGATTGCCGAAGAAGTCAGTTTTCACTTCCAATCCTCCATAATAGATTCCTTTTTCCGTTTTGTCGGATTTTAATTTTGGAATCGCTTCTCCTTTATATATCAAGTTATTATTCTTTGGCACATAGTCTTTGGCCTCAGAACCATTTTCGTTTTCGAATTTAGGTAGACCGCCTAAGGCTTTTTCATCCCAATATCCTTTAGCCAATGCATTTTCAACAGCCGAGAATTTATCTTTACCATCGACATTGTACAGTCGGTAGATATTGTTTCTCATGATCAATTCCATTTTGTCCAATTCTTTTTGATTCATTGGACGGATGTTGGCCATAACAGAACCATCAAATCCTTTGCCTGCTTTTGCCCCTTCTTTTGCCTCTTTTGAAATCATAAAATCAAAAGCAGCATCATATGCTTCCCCATCTTTCCAACGGTGCATTGACCAACCGCTGTTTGTTTTTTCTTCTAACCAGAATAAGTTGTTCATCATTACAAGTCCTTCATTAGAAGTGGAAATATTGAATACATTTGGGTTGGTATAAGGTTTATTTCCAGCAATCGTATTGATGATGGTGTTATTATAAATGTACGTCTGATAAGGTCCCAAATACTTTTTATGATGATTATGACCATTCACCGTCACAATCGCTCCCGGCGTCCCCACTTTCCCCCAGAACTTTTGATGAGGATCCTTAATATTTCTCCAACCATCATTTATGCTGACATTAAATCGGTACGAACAATTGTAGTTGAGTCCAAGTATCTCGATAAAACCACCCGCATTATAACGACTCAAGCAATGTTGAAGCACCACGTTTTTACAGTTAAAATCGATATGTGCACCACAAGAGTCGGCAATTCCTTGAGCTCCTTCGAAGACATTGTGTTCGAACAAGAAGTTCTGTAATCCCCATGTCCACATACCGCTACCGCGACCCCATTTACGTGTGTCATTTCTATTTCCCGACTCTGTAATTCGGCTATATTTTAAATGACTATTATTGCATCTGTTGAACTGCATTCCAGGACCACCAGCCTGATACACCGTACAATGTTCAATGCGTACATCATCTACATTATGCTTTAACGAACCATCAATTTTACCGTTTCCTTTAAAGCGAATGCCCATTTGACTCACATTTTTGACTGTGACATGCTGTACCGCTACATTACGAATCCCTTTTCCTTTTTGATGCACCTGACCAAAAACTCCCCATCCCCAACCAGCGTCATCATTCATATTCCATTGTCTACAAGCACGAGAAGTTTCTGCTTTATTTAATAGGTATACATCTTCGATATCCACATTATATACTAAGAAGTTCTCCATTAAACTATGCGTATGTGAATTATCAGATAGTATTCTGATGGCATAACGCTGATTTAAACGTTTCTCGTTTTTATTGTACATGAAAGTGCCGTTTTCAGGACCTCCATTCCCCGTCATTTTTAAATCTGATATCAATACATTGGAAGTATTCTGAACCCAAATACCTGCAGGATAGCCTTTAAAGTTGATGGTCGCTTTACCATCACCATAACTGCCAATATGAATACGTTTGTTATTCTTTGATGAGGTATTCAGATTAATCAAATCAATACTACCAAAGTGTTCTTGATTTCCTTTTAAAAGAATCTGATCTCCAAAATTAACCTTTAGTTTAACTAGCTGCCCTAAACTTTTAATTGCTTTCTTTTTGCTTAAGCCATTGTTCTTATCATTGCCGTCTTTAGCGTCTACATAGATGGTTCTTTTAAATTTAAAAGAAGGTTTGTATTTGATTTGATTGTTGGTAACAACATCATCAAACTTAAAATTATTTGGAGTTAAGGGTACTTCGTTGCTAATGGGAACCGAATTGGCCTTTTCCATTGCACTCTCCAATTGAACTTGTCCCCAAACCGAAGTAGAGAGGAAGATCAATAGGAACTTAAAAATCATTTCTTTCATCACATACTATTTTAATATTCGAGGGTAATTGACTTTTAAAAGTATTACCACTAAGAGCTTGATGCAAGCTATTGAATATCAGATAGAGATAGAGTTAAAGAAATGATTTAAAAGAGGTGGTAAATGTAAAACAGGGTGTATCTCAATGCAGAATCATGCATTTACCCTTGTTCTAGTATCATTTAACTAGGGAAGTACAAGAGAGTTGTTCCTCTATGTAAATGACTCCATCGTAGACTTCAGTCCATTTCATTCGATACGGAAAATCAATTAATCCCTTCATAGAAAAATGCACAGCTTTACCTTTAAATTCTGTAAAATCGGTAAATGATAATGTATATTTTGAGTCGGAAAGCCACTGTTCAAAAGAGTTTTTTGCAGGTTTTCTGATGTTATAAGGTTCGGTATTAATTCTACCTGCTTGTCCTTTATAACTTGTAAAACCTAGTGTGTACATCTCATTTCCTAGAGTTTTGTAGGTCATAAGACCAAGTGAACTATGGAATTTTAAATGACTCTTCGCTGTATGCATATTAGCAGCCCAAACTATTATTTTCTCATTCGGAAAGCGTTTTTGAGAGAGCCAAATTAAATTATTAGCCATCTGTACATCTCGGTATTGAAAAGTACTGTTTTTAGAATAGATTTTTTTCATGTTGATCAACCAAGAATTCTCCGCATATCCGTTTAGGTTCTGTAATTCCTGCTTCATGAAATCATCTTTGCTATACTCTTGATCAATTGATTTTAGAGTAGCAAAAAAGAATGATCGATCTTTTTCCGTCGCTTTTGAGTCGTATTCATTCTTATACAACTCATCTAGAATATCAATAAATCGTTTCTTGTCTTCAATTTCAATGTTATTGTCTGATAAAAAACGATCAAAATCTTCTGAATAAATATCTTTTGGATGGGCATCATATCGACGAACGTCAACGCCGGTCATGTATAATGGTTGGTTTGAGGAATACGTGTCTTTTATATAATCGAAGGTCGACTGACACTCTTCGCATTTGGTCCAAATTTGGAATATTTTATCCTTGGCTGCTTCGAAATTTTGTGGATCTTCTTCGAAGTTTTTCTGCATACCATAGAAGTTACTTTCGAAGGCAATGATATTGAACCCAAGTTCTTCGTGAAGGTATTTCACCAAACGACTTTTCATTTTAAAGGTATTCGCATCTCCATGGTCTTGTTCTCCCAACATAACCACTTTAGCGTCACCAATGGAGTTCTTGATTGCTTCTAGGTCGGAATAATCCTCCTGATCAAAATCAAATGATGTGATGGGACTAGTATTTTCGAGAACATAGTTTTTGATGTCTTTCTGACCGAACAATATGTGTGCGATAAGTGTAAAGAGTAGAGTAAGTCTTAATGTCATGATTAAATTGTTGAAGTGAATTTTAGTTTCTATCAAATAGACCCATCAACTATTTGAATGGTAGTAATTTCAATAAAAAAATCCCTCATCACCGAAGTCATGAGGGATTAATTTTTTGAAATCTATGTAATCGCTAGTGCGGATTAATACAGATATTAAGCAGTTAAACATTTACTGCTTAAAGTTCAGCAAAGAAGTCGTTTCCTTTGTCGTCAACAATAATGAAGGCAGGGAAGTTTTCGATTTCGATCTTACGAACCGCTTCCATTCCTAACTCTTCGAAGTCAACTACCTCTACCGACTTAATGTTCTCTTTTGCTAAAATTGCAGCAGGACCACCGATCGATCCTAGGTAGAATCCACCGTGTTCGTTACAAGCATCTGTTACTTGTTGCGAACGGTTACCTTTTGCTAGCATAATCATAGAACCACGTTTTGCTTGGAATGGTCCAACATAAGGGTCCATTCTACCCGCAGTTGTTGGTCCGAATGATCCTGAAGGCATTCCTTCTGGAGTTTTTGCTGGACCAGCATAATACACTGGGTGGTTTTTGAAGTACTCAGGCATTTCCTCACCGTTGTCCAACATTTGCTTGATACGAGCGTGAGCGATGTCACGAGCCACGATCAATGTACCTTTCAAGTTCAAACGCGTCTTGATTGGATATTTTGTCAATTCAGCCAATACCTCTTCCATAGGTCTGTCCAAATCGATTTCGATAGGATCAGCCATTGCAGCAGACTCAGTAGGGATCAAACGACGAGGATTTCTTTCTAGTTCTTCTAACCAGATACCGTCTTCGTTGATTTTTGCTTTGATGTTTCTATCCGCAGAACAAGAAACGCCAATACCCACTGGACAAGATGCAGCGTGACGAGGCAAACGGATTACTTTTACATCGTGTGTAAAGTATTTACCACCGAATTGCGCACCGATCAAGCTTTCTTGACAGATCTTTTGGATTTTTTCTTCCCACTCCACATCACGGAAAGCCTGACCACCCATGTTACCTTCAGTAGGTAGGTTGTCGTAATATCCTGCTGATGCTTTTTTCACTGTCGCCATGTTTGCTTCAGCAGAAGTACCACCAACTACAAATGCTAAGTGATAAGGAGGACAAGCTGCAGTACCAATCGACTTTAGTTTTTCTTTAACGAATGCCGTTAAGCTTTCGTCGTTCAATAAAGCCTTAGTTTGTTGGTACAAGAAAGTTTTGTTTGCAGATCCACCACCTTTTGCCATAAACAAGAACTCATAAGAGTTACCTTGCTCAGAATAAATATCTATTTGTGCAGGAAGGTTAGTTCCTGTATTTTTCTCCTCAGTCATAGTTAAAGGCACTACCTGAGAGTAACGTAAGTTTCTTTCTTTGTATGTTTCGTAGATACCACGAGACAAATGCTCCGCATCGTTAGCACCTGTTATTACACTCTCACCTTTCTTACCCATTACGATAGCTGTACCTGTATCTTGGCAAGATGGTAATTGTCCTTCAGCTGCTACAGCTGCGTTCTCTAACAAAGTACGTGCAACAAAACGATCGTTGTCTGAAGCTTCAGGATCGTCCAAGATCTTAGCTACTTTCTCTAAATGGGCTGTTCTTAAATAGAAAGAAACATCTGCCATTGCTTCTTGAGAAAGCATTTCCAATCCTTTAGGATCAACTTTTAAAAATTTACGACCGTCAACTTCGATTGTTGAAACATAATCCTTTGTTAGTAATCTATACTTTGTGTCATCTCCTTTTAAAGGAAATGGTTTTTGATAGAAAAATTCGCTCATGATTCTAATGTTATAATTCCTTGTGATAAACGCTTGTTTGTTTTTGTATAACTCGCATGTGTTCAAGCCCTACAAAAATACATAACGAGTTCCATAGCAATAGTGAGATAAGTCATAATTATAAAATAGATTTAAATGATTCTAATAATTAATAGAATCATTCTTATGTGATAATTGTTATTAATGCACCATTGAAAAAAAAATAAACGTTATTTCAACATTTTTTTCTCTTTTGTTATGCTTGCATAATATTTTTACATATATTTGAAAATAGATGTTATGCTTGCATACATTAATAAGTGAATGATCACTTCTATAAAGCAGTTTAATATCGACATTTTGATGTCTTGACCAATAAATAACACAAACATAACCGTGTGAAACTTTGGACAAGGTCAAAATGGAAATAACTCTCAGTGAATATCTATTTTGACCTTCTGAAGGTTCAAACACCAAAGAAAAAACAACACTATAAAAATTACATTTTAGAATTATGAACACTGTAACCAATAAGAAAGCAATCAAAGGAGGAGAATTTTTGATTCGTGAATCTGAAGCGAATGAAATTTTTACTCCCGAGGAATTTTCTGAAGAACAGGTAATGATGGCGCAAGCCACTAAAGATTTTATCGATACTGAAATCACACCCAATGCAAAGAAAATTGATGGGCATGATTGGGAATTGGTAGAAAACATTTTTAAGAAAGCAGGTGAATTAGGACTTTTAGGTATTTCAGTACCGGAAGAAAAAGGAGGATTAGGCATGAGCTTTAATACTTCTATGTTAATCGCTGATGTTTTTGGAGAAGCAGGTTCATTCTCTACAACTTATGGAGCACATACAGGTATTGGTACATTACCAATCATGTATTATGGAAACGATGCTCAAAAAGACAAATACTTACCACTACTAGCTTCTGGAGAATGGGCAGCAGCTTATGCATTGACTGAACCTGATGCAGGATCAGATGCTAACTCTGGAAAAACGAAAGCAGTTTTATCAGATGATGGATCACATTACCTTTTAACAGGTCAAAAAATGTGGATCTCTAACGCAGGTTTTGCAGATCTATTTATCGTATTCGCAAAAATTGAAGACGATAAAAATCATACTGCATTTATAGTAGAAAAGTCGTTCGGTGGTATTACAATGAACGAAGAAGAAGAAAAGCTAGGTATCAAAGGTTCTTCTACTCGTCAGGTATTCTTCACAGACTGTAAAGTGCCTGTGGAAAATATGTTATCAGAAAGAGGTAATGGTTTTAAAATCGCTGTAAACATTCTAAATATTGGTCGTGCGAAACTAGGTGCGGGTGTATTAGGTGGATGTCGTGCAGTAATTAATTATGCTACTACTTATGCCAAAGAGCGTAAGCAATTCAAGCAGCCAATTGCCAATTTCGGTGCAATCAAGCAAAAACTAGCTCAGATGACGACAAAGACTTATGTGATTGAGTCGATGTGTTACAGAGCAGGTCAAAATATAGAAGACCATACCGAAGATTTATTAGTGGGCGGTATGGACGAAGCAAAAGCCAAATTAAAAGGAGTAGAGCAATTTGCCATAGAGTGTGCTATCCTCAAAGTATTTGGTTCTGAGGTACTGGATTTCGTAGTGGATGAAGGTGTTCAGGTATATGGAGGTATGGGATTCTCGGCAGAAGCTCCTGTGGAAAGAGCCTATAGAGATGCCCGTATTTCTAGAATTTATGAAGGTACAAACGAGATCAACAGAATGCTTCTTGTAGGTATGATGATCAAACGAGCTATGAAAGGCGAGTTGGACATTGTTTCTCCTGCTATGGATGTAGCAAAAGAGTTGACTTCAGTGCCATCATTCGAAACAATTGATACGTCTATCTTATTTAATGTTGAAAAAGACATCTTAAAGCGTCTGAAAAAAGCAGCATTAATGGTAGCAGGTAGAGCAGTTCAAGTGTTCGAAGCTAAAATCAACGATCAACAAGAGATCTTGATGAATGTAGCGGATATGTTAATACAAATCTACGCTGCAGAATCTACAATTCTTCGTACAGAGAAGATGGTAGAAGACAAAGGTGAGGAAGCTTGTAAGCAACAAATCAACATCGCAAAAGTATTCATTAGAGAAGCTGCTGAAGTTATCGCTACTGCTGGTAGAGAAGCAATCGGTGGTATCGCTACTGGAGACGAACAAAAAGTAATGTTGATGGGCTTGAAGCGTTTCACTAAGTACGATTTAGAAAACGTACACATGTTAAGACGTGAATTAGCTGACACAGTTATTGAGAAAGAAGCTTATCCTTTCTTCATTATCTAATCAGCGTACACATAAAACTTTTTATCAATATTCGTATTGATGAAATAGGACGATTAAATACTTGGTTACATGATGAAAAAGCCAACTCGATTCGGGTTGGCTTTTTTATTGCAGCTATTTTCTTTCTGAAAAGGTCATAATCAGTGAATTATCAATTGATATTTCCTTTTACATATCTCATTTTAATATTTCTCGCTACAAATAAACTCAGTTATGAAAATTGTAGATCTCTCTAAACCAATTAAATTCAACAAAAAAGATCCATGGTTTATGCGTGTTAAAATCAAACATAAACCCCATAAAAAAGCCAAGTGGTTGATCCGTCTTTTAGGATTGCCTTTCAATTTATTTCCTAAAGGATTTGATGGATGGGCAGATGATACCATCGAAAAAATGGGAGTGCATTCCACTACGCATATCGACGCTCCGTGGCATTATTCTCCAACGGTAGCGGGTCAAAAAGCCAAAACAATTGATGAAGTTCCTTTGGATTGGTGCTATGGAGAAGGTTTAGTAATAGACATGGAACACAAAGAAGATTTTGATCCAATTACAGTTGCTGATATCGAAACTTTCCTCTTAAAAAATCAATTGGAAATTAAAGAGGGTATGATTGTTTTAATCAAGACTGGTCGAGATAAATTTAATGGTACTGAAAATTTCCATAAGGTAGGAACAGGAATGAGTGCGGAAGCAACTCACTATCTTATTGATAAAGGAATAAAAGTAATGGGAATCGATTCTTGGGGATGGGATTTACCTCTGCCTTATCTATTGCAAAAAGCAAAAGAAACAGGAAACTCAGAATTGTTTTGGGAAGCACATTTAGTAGGACAGGAGAAGGAATACTGTCATATGGAACAATTAGTGAACTTAGGGGCTCTTCCATACGAAGGGTTTAAAGTGGCTGTTTTTCCATTGAAAATTGTAGGAGCATCGGCAGCACCAGCTAGAGTGGTGGCGATGATTGAAGAAGATAGTCCTTATTAATTAAAAGAACCTATCAGGATAATTCATTAAAAACAACTCTGATTTTGCTCTGGTTAACGCTGTATATTGCCAACGAACAAAGTCGGAGTTGATCATATCGTCTCTTAAAAATCCACAATCCACAAAAATAGCATCCCATTGTCCACCTTGTGCTTTATGGCAAGTGAGGGCATAGGAAAACTTTACCTGAAGTGCATTTAAGTAAGGATCTTCTCGGATCATTTTATTTCGTGCTTTTGGGTTTTCTACACTTTCGTACTCTTCTACTACTTGATGAAAAAGTGAACGGTTCTCCTCTTGATCCAACTGTGGAGTAAAGGAGTGAAGGGTATCTAAAATAATCTTTGCTTCCACTTGAGGATGGTTTTCATAATCCAGCAATCTGAAACGGATATCACAGAATCGTAAACCATAACGCTCTTCAATTCCGCCTACTCTAGAAACCTCTATAAACTCTCCATTGGCAAGGAAACCGGCAGGGGAATCGTCATCCAACCAGAAATAATTATTACGGACGATCATCAAATAATCGCCGGCATCTAGTTCGTCTTCCCTATAATGTATTTGCCTTCTGATGTACTGATTGTATTGAGTGGCCGCTCGATTGGATCGAGTAATGATCACCGTATTTTCAGTCCCATATTTATTATAACCATACAACAATCCATCTTCTAGCCTATCCGTTCCCATCTTAAAGATGTCTTTAAAAGCTGAAGTATTGAATTTTATTTGTTGATCTTTTTGAAGGCAATTTCTAAGCTGAGTAGCATTATATAAGATCCCCGATTCCGATGCCTGACGAACCACTTCTGTGAGTTCATGTCCAATTAGATTTAAGTGATGAACATTTTGAAGGTATATTTCGTCCAAGGCAGGGCTGATTTCTTGCTTTACCGGAGGGAGCTGCGCAATATCTCCAATCAATATCAGTTTATTGTTGGCTTTGAGATCCTGAAAAACATAATTGATTAATGAAGTAAGCAGGCCTTCTCCTCCAGGATAAGATTGGTCGTCAATCATCGACGCTTCATCCACAATGAAAATGGTATTGACAGCATTATTCTTCATGCGTTCGAAGCTGGTCATTCCCGTATCTGGATCTTCCGATTGTTTATAAATGATACGGTGAATAGTAAACGCCTTTCTTTGTGCATAAGAAGACATCACCTTTGCAGCACGACCTGTAGGTGCTAACAAAAGGGGTTTATAACTATAAAAACGCAGAATATTTGATAAAGCCGTAATAACTGATGTTTTACCAGTACCGGCATATCCTTTAAGAACAAAAGTATTTTTCCTTCTGTTTTTTTCAAGAAGAAAAGGGTCCATCAATTCAAAAAGTTTCTTTTGTCCGTTGGTTGGCTCAAAAGGAAACTGTGCACTAATTCTTTCTGATGGGGTGATCATTGGGGATAATATTTCTTTATTATGAAGCTCGCATTGCTTCTACAGGATCCATTCTTGAAGCTGAAATTGCAGGAGCGATACCCGAAATTACACCAACAAGTGCAGAAATAAATAATCCGACAATTAAATTTTGAAAGTTTAATGAAATTTGGAAGGATTCAGTGGAGAATAGGGAGAGTCCGGAGACGAGAAATAATCCCATAATACCGCCAAAGAAACTTAGGAACATGGCTTCGCAAAGGAACTGCAAGAGGATAAAGTAATTTTTAGCCCCTAACGCTTTTTGAATACCTATTTGTGAGGTTCTTTCTTTTACAGATACAAACATGATATTGGCAATACTAAAACCGCCTACCAAGATAGAAAACATACCGATAACTCCACCTGCCAGTTTTAAAGCACCTGTTACTGAGCCGATAAATTCGACAATAGCATCCGTTTTATTCAATGCAAAGTTATCTTCTTCTTTTGGTCGAATACCTCTAAATCGACGTAATAAACCTCTTAATTCACCTTGAATTTCCTCCATATTTTCGTCTTCTTCGAAGCCTTTCACGATGAGCTGTGGAGAAATATAGTTTCCTTTAGATGCATACATTTTTACCAATGCACTGTAAGGAATCATAACTAAATTATCGTTAGAAGGTGTATTTAATAAGCTTTCCCCTTGTTTCTCAAAAACACCAATTACTTTAAACTTTTGTCCTTGAGTTTTGATTGTTTTTCCAATAGCATCCCCATGTCGGAATAATTGCTCAGCTACAGCATGCCCAATAATAGCGTTTTGTGCACCATTTTGAGATTCACTTACCGTAAAATATCGTCCTTGTTCAATGGTAGAGGTATTAATTTTATTGTATTCATAAGAGGTACCGAAAATGGTCCCATCTTCAAAGGTGTTGTTTCTATATTGGAAAGTTTTGCCTCTTTTATCCTCAAAAATAGCCACGTGTTTTACCCACTTGCCATTCTCTTTAATAAACTGATATTCTTTAACTGTAGGGCTTGGTCTTCTATAATACTTCCACCAAGGATAATTAGGTTCGTTGAAAGCAAAGGGCCACTTTCCTACATACATTACTTTATCTCCAAAAACTGATAGTGAAGATTGAATACTATTATTAAGAGCATCTACTAGAGTGAAGATGGCGATGATGGCAAAAATACCAACCGTTACACCAAGAAGTGAGAGTATTGTTCTGAGTACATTTTCTTTTAAAGCGTTCACCGCGAAGCGAAAACTTTCAAAAAACAGTCTTATGAAAAGCATAATTTCGAAAAAATGGAAATTTTTTAGATAATAAATCCTTTATCTATTGATTGATTGGAGATTATCTGATCTTTATTTGTTAAATTTACCGTCTTGATTTTCAAGGTACGCATTTTGTGTGTATTCAAGAAAAGTTAAGCGATATATCGTAAAATTAGATAGAATATAATACGTAATTTCATTCCATGAAGCTATCCCAATTTCAATTTGATCTGCCATCAGATCTGATTGCACAATATCCAGTAGAAAACAGAGATGAAGCTCGTTTGATGGTTCTTCATCGTAAAACAGGCGAAATCGAGCATAGATTGTTCAAAGACATCGTAGAGTATTTCGACGAAGGTGATTGTTTGGTAATGAACGATACTAAAGTTTTTCCTGCTCGTCTTTATGGAAATAAAGAGAAAACAGGTGCTAAAATCGAAGTATTCTTGTTACGTGAACTAAACAAAGAATCTCATCTTTGGGATGTGTTGGTGGACCCTGCTCGTAAAATCCGTGTAGGTAACAAACTTTATTTTGGTGATGGTAGCTTAGTTGCTGAAGTTATCGATAACACAACTTCAAGAGGCCGTACGATCCGTTTCTTAGTAGATGGTGAAGACGAGGAATTCTACAAAACTATCGAAGAACTAGGAGAGACTCCAATTCCTAAAGACTTACTTCGTGAAGCGGAGCCTTCGGACAGAGAGCGTTACCAAACAATCTTTGCTGAGAAGAAAGGTGCCGTTGCTGCTCCATCTGCAGGTTTACACTTTACTCCTCAAATTGCAAAGAGAATGGAGATCAAATCTGTAGAGATTACTCCGATTACTTTACATGTTGGTTTAGGTGCTTTCAGAGATGTAGATGTAGAAGACCTTACAAAACACAAAATGGATTCTGAGCAATATAGTGTTGGTCAGGAAACAGTAGACGTGGTAAATAAGGCATTAACTGAAAAGAAAAATGTTTGTGCTGTAGGTACTACTGCTCTTCGTTCATTGGAGACATCAGTATCAGCATCAAATATGTTGAAAGCGAATGAGGGCTGGACAGATAAATTTATCTTCCCTCCATACGACTTCAAAATCGTTTCTTCTATGGTAACAGGTTTCCACAAACCAAAATCAACTTTACTAATGATGGCTGCTGCTTTTGGCGGTTACGATTTAGTAATGAGAGCTTACGAAGAAGCAATCAAAGAAAAATATCGTTTCCTTAGCTATGGTGATGCCATGTTGATTCTTTAATCTTTATTGATTTTAGAAGTTTATCAACTAAAAAGCACATCTTTTATTTAAGTGATATAAATCTACTTTTTTTAAAAAAAAGAAGGTTTTCGAGCACTTTTTAAGGATAACAAGAAAATATAAGAAGCAAAGAGTACGTAATAAATGTCCTCTTTGTTTCTTTTATTTAGAAAATTTGTAAAAAAATAAGATTAAAGGGTAACCTTAATTTTATAAAACCGTATAAATAATGACCAAAGTAGACGTTAATGTTATACAAGAAAGTGACTTCACGTTAATTAGTGTGGTAGGTGAGCTTGATGCTAGCTCTTCTGTTGAGTTAGATACAAGGTTACAGCAATGCATTGATAATGGAGAAACGAAGCTACTAATAGACTGTGTAGGATTAACTTACATTTCCTCTGCGGGTATTGGCGTTTTTACATCAAGACTAGATGACGTTCAACTGAAAAACATTTCTATGGTATTGTTTAACGTTGCAGAGAATATTAAAAGCGTTTTTGAAATTTTAGGGGTAGACCAATTCTTAAACTTGGCCTCTAATAAAGAAGAAGCCATCCAAACACTTTAAAACAGGCAATGTTTACAAAAAAAGTCAATTGTGAAACAACCAATCTTCATACAATACGAGAGTTTATACTTTCGTCATTGGATGAATATAGCGTACCTCATGCACAGAGGGACATGATTGTTGTTGCTGTTGATGAAGTTTGTGCCAATAGAATGATTCATTCTAATAGCTGTGATCCATCAAAAGAAATTCAAGTTTCTGTATTCAATACTTCTGAAAATGAAGTGATTATTGAAATCAAAGATGGTGGCGATGCCTTTGATATTAAAACATATCACTCCCCTGAAATTACTGATGTTATTAAGCAGCACCGCAAAGGCGGTATGGGCTTAAGACTCGTAAAAAATATTATGGATGCAGTTCATGTTGTCCAAGATGGTAACTTTCAAGTCTGCCGTTTGGTGAAACAACTTTGAACAAATCTAAAAAGAAGAGATACTTTTTATAAAGTGTCTCTTTTTTTGTGTTTTAATTTTTTCTAAATCCGTTTTACACACTACATTTGTGAGGTTACTACTCAAACTAAGCTAATTTTTATCAAATGCTTACATAGAATGTAGCCAGTTTTAATTTCTGTATTTTGAGTAACAACATCATGAAAGAAATATTGCTCAACAAAGTTAGAGTATCAAATTCAGCTTCCCCGTTTCATCAAAAAGTCGTTAACATCCTCGTTAAAGACGGACAAATTTCTGATATATCCGAATCACCAATTACCGCATCTTCTGCAGAAGTCATCGAAGGCGACAACCTTTGGGTTTCTACAGGTTGGGTAGATATGCGTGCGACATTAAACGAGCCGGGTGATGAACACAAAGAAGACATTGCATCCCTTTGTAAAGCGGCTGAATTCGGAGGTTTTACCGATGTTGCTACCCTTCCAAACACCAATCCGACCATTCAATCCAAAGAAAGTATTCACTTCGTAAAACAAATGAGTACTTTTGCTCCAGTAAATATCCATCCGATGGGTGCCTTAACAAAAAACACAAAAGGCGAGGAGATGAACGAGTTGATCGATATGCATGAAGCAGGTGCAGTAGCTTTTACAGATGGTATTCATCATTCATGGCACTTAGGTGTGGTGAAAAGGGCGATTATGTACATGCAAAAGTTCGATGGCTTGTTGGTAGAAATGGCCAATGAGAAAACATTGGATATGGATGGACACATGAACGAAGGCGTACCAAGTACTTTGATGGGGACAAGAGGTATTCCTAACATCGCTGAGTGGTTGGGCATTCAGAAATTAATCTCATTATTAACGTATACAGGTGGACGAATCCACTTCGCTAATATATCCGCTGCGGAGTCTGTCGACTTAATTCGCAAGGCGAAAGCAGACGGACTCAATGTTACTTGTGATATTGCTGCACATCAGGTGGCAATGACAGATGAAGCATTAAGCGATTTTGATACAAACAAAAAAGTATGGCCTCCTTTCCGCTCTCAAAAAGATATTGATGCACTTTGGGAAGGTATCAAAGATGGAACAATCGATGCGATTGTATCATCACATACTCCACATGATACAGAATCAAAACGATTAGAATTTGATTTAGCCGATTTCGGTATCATTGGTTTAGAAACCGCTTTTGCTAATGTAGTTTCAAACAAACCAACTGATGTAGGTGTAGACTTAATCGTTGAAAAAATGACTTCAACTCCAAGAGAAATCTTAAAGTTAGCCTCACCAAAAATCGAAAAAGGAGAGAAAGCATGTCTTACGGTATTTGCTCCAGCTCAAGAATGGACATTTACAAAAGAGGACATTCAATCGAAATCTCTAAATTCACCTTTCATAGGAAAAACATTTACAGGAAAAGCAGTTAGGACGATTAACTAAGCGTTTTCTGAGATATATAAGAAGCCCTCTCGAACTTAAATGTTTGAAGGGGCTTTTTTAATGTAATAAGTAATAACTAATAGGGAATAAGGATTTTTCATTACCTATTAGTTATTACTTATTAGTTAAACTTTCTATTGCCTCCTCCCACGTCTCTGCTGCATCGATTCTTTATAAATACTCATTTGCTCCTCTGTTAATACAGACGAAAGCATCATCATTTGTTGTTTTTGTACCTTTTGCATCGCCTCTCTCATTCCTTCTCGGTCACCTTCAAATTGTTCCCTAAGTTGAGTAAATGTCGCTTTTGATGAAGTCGTAATGGCATCGTATTTATCCTTTTGGTCTGGAGTGAGTTTTAATTTAAGCTCTAAAATATATTGTTGCTGTTCTCTCATTTCCATCAATACAAAGGTTTTATATTGCTCGTATTTTTGATCATCAAGAAGGTCTTTTACTTTTTCAAGATGTTTTAACTTCAGCTTATCGCTTTCTTTTTTCATCTCATCACGATCAACTTCACCTTCTTCTCTCGCAAGCATTATCATGGTCATTACATCCTCTTGGAACTTCATAAAAGCCTTATTGACTTTCTTCTTTTCGGTGTCATCAAATTGTAATTCTTCTACTAATTCTGATGGAAGTTCTTGTGGACCTTTCATAAAAAATCGAGGACCTCTTTGCCCATATACAGTGATGCTTAGCATCAAGATCAGAAGTGTTGTTATATATCTGTTCATTTTTATCATAAAATTAAATTACTTTTTATCTCTTGGTTATGTGCTGTCGCCCTTGGTGTTCGAGGGGTTGCACCCCTCGTTGTGGAAAATCATCACAATTATATTTATTAAAAAATTTGGTATTAATAATCTTAATTAATTCAGTGTAGTTAACTTCGAGGGGTTACACCGCCTCGAAAAGGCAAGTCTGTCATTTGATAATACAATCTCAATAATTGAAATTACCTCTTACCTCTTACCTCTTACCTCAAAAACTTTCCCCGCAATAAATTACGGGGCTTTTGATACTCTACTTTCAAAAACAACTTTCCCTCTTAGTTCCTTAGTTTCTTAGTTAAAACGAGCGTTAGTTTAGAAACTCCTAATTCCTACCTCCTAATTCCTAATTAAAAACGAGCGTTAACTTTGCTACCTGCTACCTGCTACCTGCTACCTGCTACCTGCTACCTGCTACCTGCTACCTAATCAAAATCTTCCCGGCGGCGGCCCCATCATCCCCCTTCTCCTTTCTTCCTTCGGATTCGTTTTCCCTTTAGGACGGTAAATAAACGACAACATAAAGTATCTAGGAACAATGTTGTAAGTGCTTGTCTGAATATAGTTTTCAGTCACAGTACGGGTGATTCCTCTGTTTTGGTTTAGAATATCAGATACTGTGAAGCGTATTTCTCCCTGACGCTTTTGGAATAGTTTGTAAGCTACAGCCGCATTCCATTTATAGATATTGTCTTGGATAAGGTTGTCATCACCCGTATAAATATTGCCAATGAATGAGGTATTCAATACTAATCTTTGGATGGGTTCAACAGTAAGACTTGCTCTTAAATTGTTGTGTAAATAATTACCGTTTAAAGTGGCATTCTGATCATTATTGATCCAGTGATAAGTAAACTGAGTCGAGATATTAAAATCTACATTCTCACTGATGTTACTTGCGAACTTAACGCCTTGTCCTAAGCTTTTATCGAAAGTGTAAGAAGTGATATCATTGGTAATACCCACGTTTCTTGTGTATCCGCCTGTGGTCGTAAATGCTACATTGGTTTTTAATGGATTGATAGGTGTTCCAAAAACCATTACTCCTCGAGCAGTTAAGTAACCATCTAAATTAATTGGAGCAGTATAAGAAGACCCTTTCTTTAAAGGTACATTATTGATGACAGTATCACTCTCCGCAATAATCGTATAATTCGATATTTTATTATCCGTTTGTGTTGCCGATAAATTAACGAAGAACATCTGCTTTTTAGAAATATTGAAGTTTCTATAGTTCAATCTCAACACATGATTTTCCTCTCCTTCCAAATAAGGGTTACCAGTTGATACATTCAGAGGATCACTAAAATCGACCACCGTTTGAAGATTCGTAACAGATGGTAAACTGACGTTTTTCTGATAAGACAATCGCATTCGCTTCGTTCTCGCAAAGGTGTAATTGACATGTACGCTTGGTAATAAGTATCCAAAAGTAGTTTCGGTATTGGATTGCTGTGGGTACTCACTCTCATTAAATAGGGTCGAGTACTGATATTTCAGATCTGTCGTAATATTAATTTTTCCTTTCTTGTACATCAACCCCGCTTCCGGACGATAAATGTTTTGATGGGAGGTAAATGTATTGGAAAGATCCTCTAAGAAAATGCCATCTTCAACAGAAGGATCTAGCATATCATAAGTTTTTCTGTCTGATTTCTGTTGCTCCCAACTTTGGAAATAATTCAGTTTTAATTGAAGGTTTTTGGCTAATTTCTCGGTGAATATCAAATTGGCTGATGTTCTGAACTTTTCTGTATCACCTAAGATCTTCTGTGCAGTAGAATCATTTTCTGCATTTTGCCCATAATAATTGATGTTGGTAAGTGCATTTTCAAACGTCTCGTCATTATGATAATACACTTTCCAATCCAAAGCGATGGTTCTGCCATTATCATTTAATTTATGACGTAAGAGAAAACTATTATTGATATCAGCCGAATTGGTCGATGTAAAATTCGACTGCATCGAACTGTTTAAATCATCTCCGTCTTTCAAAGAAGTATTGGATAAACTATAAGTATTGGCATTTCCATTTTCGAGTTTGATGACCGGACGAATACGAATCGTTGTTTTAGGACTCGCTTCATAATCAAGTCGAATATTGAAGTTATGGTTTTCTTTATGAGAATCCATATCCAACAATTCATCTACTATCTGATTACTATTTTCAGAAACAATATACTCCGTAGTTGAGGCCTGATCTGTTTCATTATTGATGACCTTATAGCTATAACTCGCATTTACATCCCATTTTTCTCCCCAAGAATCAATATAATTTGTTCCCAACATATGAGTTGTATTGACTCCATTGGAGTTGGTCGACATATCCATTCCAGCATTTCCTCCACCTTGTCGCCCTCTACCTCTCCTCATTCTAGATGATCCCGAAGAAAGGTTATCCGACATAAATCCTTGCTGATTCACATTGTTGGACATACCGATAAAAGAAAGTCGTTGTTCGCCCTTGAAAATATTGAGATTACCACCTGCACTATAACGTTCATCAGAACCATAACCTGCTTCAGCTTTTCCGAAATAAGCATACTTTGCATCCTTTTTCGTCACAAAGTTGATGGTTTTGCTTCTTTCTCCATCATCAAAACCAGTAAACTGAGCCTGATCGCTTTTCTCATCAATGATTTGAACATAGTCGATCATATCCGCAGGAAGATTACTCATAGCGGTACTTGGATCGTTGCCGAAAAACTCTTTACCATCAACAAGTACTTTACTTACAGTTTCTCCCTCTGCTGTAATATTACCATCATTATCTTTATCAATACCCGGCATTTTGGTGACGAGATCGCCTGCTGTTGCATCCTCATGCGTTTTATAATTGCTTGATGAAATTTGAATGGTATCTTCTTTAATCACAATAGGAACATCAGCCACCACTTCGACCTCATTGAGTTCGGTAAACATAGGCGTTAATTCAAGATGAATTTGGTGTCCATTTTCATCAGAAATTATCAGATCTTGTGATAGGTTATTATAGCCTAAGTACATGGCCTCAAGCGTATATTTTCCTTTCTTTTTGATGTTCATTTTAAAATTCCCATCTAAATCAGAAAGCACTTGATATTTACTATCGGCATCTGTTACGGTAATGAGTGCATTCACTAAAGCTTCATGACTCCCTTTAGAGGATATTGTGCCATTTATAGGGATGGTCTGTGCCCACATAGAGGAGGAAATAATCAGAAAGAGAAGAATTATGGAAGTTTTCATTTGACAATTTTTTGGTCGTTCGCTCTTTTAAAGCCTTTGATGTAGTACAAATGAAAACAATACCTTAATAACATGTTAGTTAATTCAACGTAGGTCGTATATTTTTCAACTAACGAATAAACAAAAACTGATTTTATAGATTGATGACTGTAAATTGTATATTTATCAACTGATATAATTAGATATATGCTATCTGAAAAAATCAACAAAAACATATTAATCCAATTCAATAATGAAAGAACTGAACAGAACAACATTACTCTCCTTTTTGGGGTTGATGATCTTTTCCATATCAACCATCGCCCAAGATAGAATTACTGGAAAAACTTTCGCTACACGATCGGAAGTATTAGCTCAAAATGGAATGGTGGCTACTTCTCATCCATTAGCCACTCAAGTCGGATTGGATATTTTAAAAAGTGGAGGGAATGCCATCGATGCAGCCATAGCAGCTAATGCTACATTGGGTTTAATGGAACCGACAGGATGTGGAATTGGTGGTGATATTTTCGCTATTGTTTGGGATGCTAAAACACAAAAGTTATATGCTTTAAATGGAAGTGGTCGATCACCAAAAAAGCTTACGCTTGACTATTTCAAAAAGAATGGATACGATAAAATTCCTGCTTTAGGGCCATTGCCAGTAAGTGTTCCAGGAACAGTAGACGGTTGGTTCGAACTAAATAAAAAGTTTGGTTCTAAAGAGATGTCAGAGCTATTATCACCTGCTATTAATTATGCAGAAAGTGGTTTTCCTTTGACGGAGCTGATTGCTTGGTACATTCAGAAATCAATACCAAGATATATAGATAAAGGTTTCCCGAATATCAAGGATACATATATCAATCAAAATAATGGGAAGTTACCGAATGAGGGAGAGATTTATAAAAATCCATATTTAGCCAATACCTACAAGAAAATTGCTGAAGGTGGACGAGATGCTTTTTATAAAGGTGATATCGCAAAGACCATTGGGAAGTTTATCAAAGAACAAGGAGGCTTTTTAAGTGAGAAAGATTTGGCAAATCATCATTCTGAATGGTTAAAACCTGTATCGGTAAATTATAGAGGTTATGATGTGTGGGAACTTCCCCCTAATGGACAAGGAATTGCAGCCCTTCAGATGCTACAAATTTTAGAAGGATATGATTTCTCGAATATTGAATTCGGATCTGCTGAACATCTTCATTTATTTACTGAAGCGAAAAAGCTAGCTTTTGAGGATAGAGCCAAATATTATGCGGATATGGATTTTTATGATGTTCCCGTCGAAGAATTATTATCTGATAAATACGCAGAGGAAAGAAGAAATTTGATAGGAGAAAAAGCATCTACCTATAACGCAGGACAAATTAGTGCTGGAGAAACAATTTATATGACGGTAGCTGATAAAGAAGGAAATATGATCTCTTTAATTCAGAGTAATTACAGAGGAATGGGATCGGGAATGGTGCCGCCGAAATTGGGTTTTATGTTACAGGACCGTGGCGAACTATTTTCTTTAAAAGAAGGACAAGCCAATACATATGAGCCAGAAAAACGACCTTTTCACACGATTATTCCAGCTTTTATTACTAAAGATGGGCAACCTTATGTTTCTTTTGGGGTGATGGGAGGAGATTTCCAACCACAAGGTCATACGCAGATTGTTATGAATCTAATTGACTTCGGTATGAATTTACAAGAAGCAGGAGATGCACCACGATGGGATCATACAGGTGGAGCCTCGCCAATGGGAGAGGAGACGACAAATAAAGGTATGATCAGAATTGAATCGGGTATTTCGTACGAGACTATTCGGGGACTAATGGATAAAGGACATAAAGTAGGTTTCGTTCGAGGAGCCTATGGTGGATATCAAGCCATTCTTTGGGATGCTGAAAATAAAGTTTACAGAGGGGCAAGCGAAAGTCGAAAAGATGGTCAAGCGGCCGGTTATTAAATAAAAAACGAGATAGATTTTTATGAATCTATCTCGTTTTTTTTAGTTTAGAATAAATTGGAGAGCATTTTTTGAATTGTTATCCAATTGTCTAGAATTAGGTAATTAATTACTGAAGATACACCGATGATTACGGCATACTTTAATACCTCTTTACTTTTAGAAGTCTTTTGATCTGTAGGTAATAATAAATGGTTCATCGTTTTTTGTAGTTGTGTGGCTTGTTAGGTAAACAAGATTGTGAGCTATCATATATTTCATGATCAATTTAAGAATTTAAATAATGAATTTATATGGATTAAATTATGTTAACCAAAATGTAACTTTTGAAATATAAATCCGAAGACTTTTGCCTTTTTTGAAGAATAGATGGAAAGTGAAATCAAAAAATACAAAATAAAAGAAACCCCTAATGGAGAGTTTGAGATCATTGATTTAGAGTATCTAATGAATAATAAATTCGATATGATAACTACTCCACATAGAGCAGGTTTTTATCATGTTTTATGGATTGAAGAAGGATATGGTACGCATTATATAGACTTTAAACCTATTAAAGTAGAGAAAAATTCTTTGATATTTATTGATATAGAAAGTGTGAATTTATATGATAAGGAAGGAGACTACAAAGGAAAATCTTTGATATTTACGGATAACTTTTTTTGTCAGTCGGTATTAGATTTTAAATACATCAAATCGTCGATCTTATTTAATGATCTATATGGTATAGCTAAGATTGCACCCATACATTTTGAAGAGGAACTTAAAGTTATTTTTGATCAGATTACCGAAGAAAGTAAGTTTAGACAAGATGAGTCACATCAAATGATGCTTCAAAAATTGGTGCATCTCTTTTTATTACAATCCGAAAGAGCATTAAGAAAACAAGGAGTAAAAGAATTAGCACCTAGTCCTGCATTAACGATAGTCAATAATTTTAGGGAGTTATTAGAGGAGTATTATAAAAAAGAGAAGTCTGTAAAGTGGTATTCAGGTCAGTTAAACTTATCAGAAAAACAACTACATAAAGCTACCAAAGAGATCTTAGGGAAGACTCCAAAGAACGTAATCGATAAGCGTGTTGTATTAGAAGCTAAAAGATTATTATCACATACGATTCAGCCGGTAAAAGAAATTGCTTACGATTTAGGTTACGATGAACCTACGAATTTTGTCAAGTATTTTAAGAGACATACAGGAACAACACCTTTAGATTTTAGAGGTCAATTCTAAAAAGGAGTAAAAGTATCATTAAACGGAGGAATACTACCTTTATTTACCATTCTATTTCCATCACCTTTGTAACGTACTAATTTTAACTGATATTTTAATCTCGCTATGAAAAAGGTCTACAGTTTAACGCTAGCTTTATTCGCATTTATCTTATCAAATGCTCATTCTCAATCAAAAAACGCTAATCAGATGGAAATTTCTAACAAAGAAAAAGTAGTTGCTCTTTTAAAAAGCATCGAGACAGGTGATGCCTCAGCAATGGCATATGTCAACCCAGAAAAGTACATTCAGCACAATCAATCAGTAGGTGATGGATTGGCTGGTTTTGGCGCAGTGCTTCAACAACTTCCTAAAGGCTCTGCAAAGGTCAACACTGTAAGAGTTTTCGAAGATGGAGATTTTGTAATTGCACACACGGATTATAATTTCTTTGGTCCTAAAATAGGTATTGATATTTTCCGATTTGAAAACGGATTAATTGTAGAACATTGGGATAATCTTCAAGAGAAAGTGTCTGAAAATGCGTCAGGTAGATCTCAGATAGATGGTCCAACAGAAGTTACAGATCTTGATAAAACTAAAGCCAATGAGAAGATGGTGAAAAAGTTTATCAACGATGTTTTATTTGGGAAACATCCAGAGAAAATCACAGATTATGTATCCACTGAAAAATACGACCAACATAACCCTGGAGTAAAAGATGGATTGGCTGGATTAGGTGAAGCTATAGAGTCACTTAACAAAGCAGGTATGCCTATGGTATATCAAAAAAATCATAAAGTGTTTGCTGATGGAAACTTTGTGATTTCAGTCTCAGAAGGAATATTTATGAAAGAACATGTTTCATTCTATGATATTTTCAGAGTGGAAAATGGTAAAATCGTAGAGCATTGGGATACCATCGAAAAAATACTTCCAGATGCGGAGGCAAAAAATAACAATGGTAAATTCAATTTCTAAAAATTGAATCATCTAATCTTAATTTTAAAAACCTGTCTTGGAGTAAAATTACCATCCAAGGCAGGTTTTTACCTTTATAAAAAGTCTCATCAAAAGTAAATTTGTTGTGTTGATATGAAATACTAAAAGAAAAAACTATGTTATTATTTGCCGTTCTCATTGTGATAATAGGAATAATGATCTACTTAAAAGAAGATCGTTGGATTGCCTATGGTCAGCTTCAGGATAAATATCATGTGACTAGAAATGGACACGAATATTATGTAGAGGAAGTGAGGTTTAAAAAATACAACGAGGCATTATCAAAATATTTTAAAGTAGTAGAGTCCATTACCCACTATGGAGAAACCATAGATTCAAGATATGATTTATACGATTGGGGCTATTCTACTTTTCAATTTAAAGACACCTTAATCGATGTTCGTTACTTTAGAAGCACCCATAGTATTCGATTAATCAAGAGCCTAAAACCATTATCTATTGCAGAATATGAAAAAGATAAATTAGGTTACGAAATGGACATAAAATAAAAACCCTACCTAAAACTTATAGGCAGGGTTAAGTTTGGGGTTATTAAAGAATCTAGTCTATTTTACAACCTTAATTGAAGTAGCCACACTTACTAAACTACCTTCCTCGTCTCTATAATTATGACGATTATTAGATAATTGATCGTAATCAATGCCTTGTTCTTCTAAAAGTTGTTTTAAAGTAGTATTTGGTTCTACGTTAGTCACGTCCACTCTATTTACATCTTCTCCTTCCTTTACATAGATATTTACGAATCTATTTTCGCCAATAACATATTGATCGAAATCGCTGTCGTTTGTAGATTCATTGGCATCATAAACATTTACATTTTGTTTTGATGCACCAACACCTACAGTAGTTAGGTTTTCATAAGCAATGATTGAAGGCTCTTCTTCAATGATCTCAAAAACTACTTTGATGGATGTTTTCAATAATTGAATTTCATCATCCATGTTTCTATAAGTATGTTTTTTGAAATCGATATCAGAAAGTGCAAAAGGTTGTTGAACCATTATTTCGAAAAGGTTTCCTCCCTCTTGTTGGTCTGTGATATCAACTCTACTACCATCTTTTAAATAGATATTGATAAATTCATTTTTACCAATTTCAAAAAGTTTTAGATCTTCAATTTTTTCAGCATTTTCTACATTGAATACCGAAACAAATTGTTTTGTAGCGTTTAATCCAGCTGTGGTGATATTATAGTAATGTTCTACAGCACCTTGTGTTGGAGAATTTGGATCCACCTCATCATTTGCAGAATTACATGAAGAAACGAAAGCTACGATTGAAAGTAGTAAAAATAGATTTGATAATTGTTTGATCATTTTTCCTTTAGTTTGAATTTTAGATTTGATTTTTGTTTTTACTTACCTATTCAAACGGGGTAGATCAAAGTTTCTTTTACCTAATTTGGATCAAGTTGTTCCGAAAAAGTGCAAAACTAATTTACCTTTCATTTTTTGGTTTTCGTTCAGTTAGTTATTGTTGATTGATAAGCATATAAACACAAAGGCCATCTCATAAAATGAGACAGCCTCTTCAGTTAATCAATTGGATTATGATAGTATTTTTTTTATACTGCAACTGATGCTAAAAGTTCAGCTAACTTTTCTCCTGTTTGTGCAGTATTCATACGCTTATCTTCAGGAGTTGTATCTGTTGCGATATCTAATGTTCTATATCCGTCTTTTAAGAATTGAGCAACTGCACTAATAATAGCATCGCTTTCTTCTTTTAGACCAAATGAGATATCTAATAATAAAGCACCTGATAATACAGAAGCAATTGGGTTAGCAATTCCTTTACCTGCAATATCTGGAGCAGATCCGTGGATTGGCTCGTATAAACCAATTTCAGAACCTACTGAAGCAGATGGCAACATACCCATAGAACCCGCAATCTGAGAAGCTTCGTCTGTTAGGATATCACCAAACATATTACCAGTTACAATTACGTCGAATTGTTTTGGGTCACGGATCAACTGCATTGCTGCGTTGTCGATGAACATGTGAGTTACTTCAACTTCAGGGTATTCAGAAGAAAGTTCTTGTACTGTTTCTCTCCATAAACGAGAAGATTCCAATACATTCGCTTTATCTACTGAACAAAGTTTCTTACGACGAGTCATTGCTGATTCGAAAGCTTGACGAGCAATTCTCTCAACTTCCATTTTAGAATAACGAAGCGTATCGATGGCCTCAGTACCGTCTTCGTTTCTTTCACGAGGAGTACCGAAGTAGATACCGCCAGTTAATTCACGGAAGAAGATAATGTCAGAACCTTGTAAGATTTCTGGTTTGATGGATGATGTATACAATAACTCATCAAAAAGTTTAATTGGACGGATGTTAGAGAACAAACCTAATTCCTTACGGATCTTCAATAGACCTTGTTCAGGACGCACTTTCAAGTTAGGATTGTTGTCATACATTGGCATACCTACAGCACCTAAAAGAACTGCATCAGAAGCACGACAAGTATCGATTGTCTCTTGTGGACAAGGTTCGCCTGTGGCTTCAATGGCTGCGTGACCAATTAACGCTGGAGTGAATTCGAATGAGTGTCCGAAACGCTCACCAATAATTTCCAATATATTTTGAGTGATGCCTGTTACTTCTAACCCGATACCGTCGCCGGCGATCACTGTGATTTTCTTGTTCATAGTACTGTTGAATTGTTTGTTGTTTATTTGAAGTAGTTCGTAGGGACGTTGTACTACAACGTCCGTACAAGTTATTTCAAATTATACATTAAAAGTATAAGCCCTATTGGATTCGTATTGTGCTATTTCCTCTTTCAGACTTAATAAATAGTCGATATCATCATAACCATTTATTAAGCACATTTTTTTATAGTCATCAATCTCGAAAGATTGTTTGTTATTTTCTTTTCCAGAGATCCAAGCTGTTTGAGACTCTAAGTCTACTTCTAAAGTAGTTGATGGATCCGCTTCGATATCAGTAAATAGTTCTGCAAGGAACTCTTCTGATACGATCAAAGGTAAAATACCATTGTTCAAAGAGTTGCCTCTAAAGATATCAGCGAAGAAGCTTGATACTACGATTTTAAAACCATAATCGCCAATAGCCCAAGCTGCGTGCTCACGAGAAGAACCACAACCAAAGTTTTTACCAGCAACAAGAATTTCACCTTTGTAAGTGTCTTGGTTCAAAACGAAATCAGCAATAGGCTGATCTTGCTTGTCGTATCTCCAATCTCTAAAAAGGTTATCACCAAATCCTTCTTTTGTTGTTGCTTTTAAGAAACGAGCAGGGATAATCTGATCAGTATCTACGTTCTCTATTTTTAAGGGAACACAAGTTGATTTTGTATATTTCATGGTAATTTTTTCTTTCGGATTAAACAGTAGCTAATTGCTCTCTAACATCAACAATATGTCCGTTAACAGCAGCAGCGGCAGCAGTTAATGGAGAAGCTAATAATGTTCTAGCTCCAGGACCTTGACGACCTTCGAAGTTTCTGTTAGAAGTAGAGATACAGTACATACCTGCAGGTACTTTATCTTCGTTCATACCTAAACAAGCAGAACAACCTGGCTCTCTAAGTTCGAAACCAGCCTCTGCATAGATTTTATCCAAACCTTCAGCAATCGCTTGTTTTTCGACTTGTTTAGAACCTGGAACGATCCAAACATTCACGCCATCAGCTTTCTTTTTGCCTTTCACAAATTCAGCTACAGCTCTTAAATCTTCGATACGTGCGTTTGTACAGCTACCGATAAATACATAATCGATTGGCTTACCTATTAAAGCTTCACCTTCTTTAAGACCCATATATTCTAGGGCTTTTTTATCAGATGCACTTTCTGGAGTTGGTACCGATTGGTCAACACCAACACCCATACCAGGGTTTGTACCATAAGTAACCATTGGAGCAATGTCTGCTGCATCATATACATGCTCAGCATCGAAAGTAGCACCATCGTCTGTTGGTAACGATTTCCAGTAAGCCACCGATTTGTCCCAAGCTTCACCTTTTGGAGAAAACTCACGACCTTCTAAGTAATCGAATGTAGTTTGGTCAGGAGCAATGATTCCTCCTCTTGCACCCATCTCGATACTCATATTGCAAACTGTCATTCTACCTTCCATAGATAAACCTTGGATAGCAGAACCAGCAAATTCTACAAAATAACCTGTACCGCCTGAAGCAGACAGTTTAGAAATAACATATAAAACGATGTCTTTAGCCGTTACACCTTCTTGTAATTCGCCATCAACAACGATACGCATTGCCTTTGGTTTATTCTGAAGTGTACACTGTGAAGACATTACTTGTTCCACCTGTGATGTTCCGATTCCAAACGCAATAGAACCGAAGGCTCCATGCGTAGAAGTGTGTGAATCTCCACATACAATTGTTTTACCTGGCTGTGTTACTCCCAATTCTGGTCCGATAACGTGAACAATCCCTTGGAAAGGGTGTCCTAAGCCATAAAGTTTTACGCCAAACTCGTCGCAGTTCTTGTGTAAAGTCTCTACTTGATGTCTTGAAAGGGCTTCTTTAATAGGAAGATGCTGATCTTTCGTAGGAACGTTATGATCTGCAGTACCCCAAGTTTGGTCTACTCTAGCGAGTTCGATACCTCTTGCACGGAGGCCGTTAAAAGCTTGAGGACTTGTTACTTCGTGGATAAAATGTGTGTCGATGTAAAGTACATCTGGGTAATTTTCCTTTCTTTGGACGACGTGACTATCCCACACTTTTTCGAAGAGTGTTCTTGGTTTGTTACTGCTCATATATTTTTTCCGTTTTATTCTAATTCCAACTATAAAAAATGAAATTCAGCTTGTTAGAACTGATATTCTATAAGTAATTGTTGTATTTTTTGACGATTTTAGAACTATTTAGGCCCTAATTGATAAACAAAGTGATCTTTGTGTTATTTTTGTCACTTACACTTAAACGAACCAATATGTAAAACAATTATTAATACATTTGAGTTTTCTTTACAGAAATTTGTTTAAGTTTAAGAATAGCTAAAGTGACAATTAGCACCTTAGCGGCCTCAAATTTAGTTGACTGCGTAATTTTATAAAACTCGTTATACTATATAATTACGATTTCAGACTGATAAAAATTAGAAAATAAACGGTAAAGTTATGCTTATAGAACCAGGTGAACTTCTTGCGAAAATTAACGCACCTTCAGACTTGCGTAAGCTTCCATTAGAGAAGCTTTATCAAGTATGCGATGAATTGCGTGAGTTCATTATTGACAATGTTTCTATATATGGTGGACACTTCGGTGCAAGCTTAGGAGTTACTGAACTCTCTGTGGCTTTACATTATGTATATAACACACCCTATGATCGTATCGTTTGGGACGTTGGTCACCAAGCATACAACCACAAAATACTAACAGGAAGAAGAGATAATTTTCACACTAATCGTCAGTATGGAGGACTTGCTGGTTTTCCTAAACGTGACGAAAGTGAATACGATACTTTTGGTGTAGGTCACTCATCTACATCAATTAGTGCTGCTTTAGGTATGGCGATCGCATCAAAAGAAAAAGGCGAGCACGATAGAATGCATATTGCCGTGATTGGCGATGGTTCGATGACTGCAGGTATGGCTTTCGAAGCGATGAACCATGCAGGTGCATCAGATGCAAATATTCTGATTATACTTAATGATAACAGAATGGCCATCGATCCCAATCAGGGAGCTTTAAAAGATTATCTAACAGACATCACAACTTCCCCAATGTACAACAAGCTTAAAGATGAAGTTTGGAATATGTTGGGCAAGGTAAAAAAGATAGGACCACATGCTCGTCAAGCAGTTGCTTCAGCAGAAAATGCTTTAAAATCAGCATTATTGGAGCAAAGTAACTTGTTCGAAGCACTTGGTCTACGCTACTTTGGACCTGTGGATGGTCATGACATGAATCACTTGGTTCATGTATTAAATGATCTGAAAAATATTCCAGGACCAAAGATTCTTCATGCAGTTACAGTAAAAGGTAAAGGATATGCCTTAGCTGAAAAAGATCAAACGAAATGGCACGCACCAGGTAAGTTTGATAAACTGACGGGAGAAATTAAAAAGAAAACATTCTCTGTTCCTCAACCACCTAAATATCAAGTTGTCTTTGGTGAGACAATTTTAGAAATGGCAAAGGAGAACGAGAAAATTATGGGTATCACTCCAGCAATGCCTTCAGGCTCATCATTAAATATTATGATGAAAGCTATGCCTGATAGAGCCATTGATGTAGGCATCGCAGAGCAACATGCTGTTACTTTCGCTGCAGGTTTAGCCGCAGAAGGAATGGTTGCTTTCTGTAATATATACTCATCATTTATGCAAAGAGCATATGATCAGGTTATTCATGATGTATGTATCCAAAACCTTCCGGTAATTTTCTGCTTGGACAGAGCAGGTTTTGCAGGAGCAGATGGAGCCACTCATCACGGTGCCTATGATATTGCTTTCATGAGATGTATTCCAAACTTAGTGGTGGCAGCACCAATGAACGAGGCGGAATTACGTTACATGATGAAAACGGCAGAACAACACAGAACATCACCATTCTGTATCCGTTACCCAAGAGGTCAAGGTGTAATGCCAGAATGGAGAGTACCTTTAGAAACTATCGAAGTGGGTAAAGGACGTACTGTTCATGAAGGTGAGGATGTAGCCATTCTTACTTTTGGTCACATTGGTAATTATGTCGTTCAGCTACGCGATCGTTTCCAATCGGAAGGGCTGAATCCAGGTCATTACGATTTGCGTTTTGCTAAACCTCTAGATCATGACTTATTAAAAGAAGTTTTCGATAAGTACGATAAAATCATCACTGTAGAGGATGGCTGTTTACAAGGCGGTATCGGTTCTGCAGTTTTAGAATGGATGATGGACAATCAATACACGAATAAAAGAGTGGTAAGATTGGGTATTCCTGATACTATTATCGAGCATGGTGAGCAAATCGAATTACAAGCTGAAGCAGGTTTTGATCATGAAGGAATCTTCCAAGCGGTAGCGAATTTATCAGAGAAAGTACAAAATGCAGAAGTGATTTTAGAAAAAAAATAAAATCATTTGAGGCATTAAGGCAATATTTTTGAAGTAAGGACTGTTTTAAAAGCATAGCTTTTAGCAGTCCTTATTTTTTATAAGTTGATTTGATTTTGCACTATGATATTTCACAAGACCGTACGTTTCCGACTTTTACTCTTATTTGTAATCAATACCACATTGTTATTGGTTACCTTAGCCGTGGTCTATTTTGGAACAAGGTCGTTGATAGAAACCAATAGTTTAAATGAACAATTTAAAGCTTGTAATACCATTTATACTGAATCGGAAATTTATTACAAGAACTTTTTATTGGATGATTTAAACAGTGCTGAATTTTATAAAAACAGAAAAAGTACGAACACAACACGATCAGTCAACCTGCTTGACTCTGCTTTATTTACGGTAGAGGAGGTAAGAAAAAAGATGGACGATTTAAATGATGTACGTGCAAAAGAATTAGAATTTTTAAGAACTGACTTAGAGCAACTAAAATCACAACAAGACTTTTTAATGCGTAAATTTCTAGATCTTGGTTACAAAGATTGGGGAATGATTGGCAACATGAGAAGCAAGGCGCATAAAATTGAGAAGACTGAAATTAATTATGATCTAGGCTTATTATTAACGCTAAGAAGACATGAAAAAGATTTTCTTCTTAGAGGAGAACAGAAATATTTAAAAATGTTTGATGAGTCTGTTTCTGAATTTGAAAAAAGCATTATCAAATTATATTTATCTCCCTCTACCAACCTTACGGAACAAGATATTCGTAATCTAAGAGCTGGACTTGCTGCCTATCAGTTTGGTATGCATAAAGTTGGAGACTTGTTTAAAGTGATAGGTAGATCGGGGAATGGGGGACTAATGAAATCAGTTTCCGATCTTCAAGAAAAAATAAATACAAGATTATTAAGCTTATCAGAAAATATTTCTTCTTCTAACGAGGTGTATCTTCAATGGATGTTAGGCTTATTCCTAGTGATCTTCATTTTACAATCGATTATTCTTTCATGGTTTATTTTTGGATTCTCTAATATGGTATCCAAGAAATTCTCTTTCTTGAATAAAGTGACACAAAGGTTAGTCAAAGGAGAATCAATCAACGATTTAAAAGAAGAGATTAAAAATGATCATGATGAGATTGCTGATATTTCTGAACTTCTGATAGATATTAATGATCAGTTTCAAGCCGCTCATGATTTCTCTAATAGGGTTGGTGAAGGAGAAGTTGATGTAACTTACACTAATAAATATACCGATAAACCCTTAGCACTTGATTTGATTAAGATGAGGAATCAGTTCCAAAAAGTGCAAGAGTTAGAACACAAAAGGAACTGGGTAACAAACGGTATGGCTAAGTTTGCCCAACTACTTAGAGAGAAATTTGATGAAGAATCGGAGTGGTATGACAATCTATTAAGAAATACGATTTCTTATGTTGGAGCAAGTCAAGGTACTTTTATTCTTTTAAGAGATAATTTTAAAGGCGGACAAACTTTAGATCTAGTTGCTTTATATGCCTATGACAAAAAGCGATATGATGAAAAGCAATATAGTTTAGAAGCGGGATTATTAGGACAGGTATATAAAGAAAAAGAAATGCTTTATATAGAAGATGTTCCTGAAGATTATGTGAATATCACTTCTGGAATGGGAGAGTCTAGACCAAATGCATTAATTATACTTCCGTTAATCTATGCTGAAAAAATGTATGGAATTTTGGAGATCTCATCTTTCAATAAATTCGATAAATATCAAGTAAACTTTTTAGAGAATCTTTCAGAAATTATAGCATCTAGTATTGCAGATATGAATACGTCAAGGGTTGTAATTCAGTTGAATGAGGAATTATCAAAACAAAAAGAAAGAGTAAGAGAGTTAGAGAATATTATTAATGAAAATGTAGAAAATTAAGATATTTTCAATCTACTCTAACATAATTTATATCATTAATACTTAAGGGATGCTATACGGTCATAATAAGAGATTGTATTTGCTTCCCTTTTTGTTAGTTTTACAATCGGCAAAATTAATTACGTGGATATGAATAGTAGCATTGCTACCTATTTTAACGAACAACTATGAATTTAACACACAGAAAACCATCATTTTTAGACTCCATCCTACCCATCATTTTCTTAGTAGTATTACTCGGACTTAATGTTACGGTCTTTAAGGATACAGGATTAGATGGTTCCAACCAAATTGCTTTACTTTTATCTACTGCAGTAGTAGGGGTGATTGCTTTCTTTAAACTAAAAATATCTTTCGATACATTATTGGATGGGGTGGTGAATAGTATTTCATCGGCAATGTCATCAATTTTGATCTTATTAATGATTGGAGCTTTGTCTGGAGCATGGCTATTTAGTGGGATCGTACCTACTATGGTATACTATGGCTTACAGATCTTAAATCCATCTATTTTCCTATTTGCAACAATTATTATTTGTGCAATTGTTTCGGTAGCCACTGGATCTTCTTGGTCAACTATTGCTACAGTAGGTATTGCCTTATTAGGTATTGGAACAACACTAAACCTTCCTGAGGGTATTGTAGCAGGTGCAATTATTAGTGGAGCTTATTTTGGAGATAAAATGTCTCCCTTATCAGATACAACCAACTTGGCGCCGGCAGTAGCAGGAACAGATTTATTTACTCATATTAGATATATGGTATATACTACAGTTCCTTCTTTTGGTATTGCAGCAGTTATCTTTTTAATCATGGGCTTTACCTATGATACAAAGGTATCTCCAGAGAATGTAGAATCTGTATTGACAGCGTTAGAGCAATCATTTCATATCTCGCCAGTATTATTTATCGTACCGGCTGTAGTAGTGTTTATGATTATCAAGAAAGTTCCTGCATTACCGGCTTTATTTATTGGTGCTTTAGCAGGTGTAGTCATTGGTATATTATATCAGCCAAAAGCAGTTGAAATCATTTCAGCTAGTGCAGATGATTACTTAAATGTAGAAGGTTGGAAGTCTTTCTATTTCGTTGCTTTGAAGTCAATGTATGGAGGTTTCGAAATCGAATCTGAAAATATGGTGGTAACTAAGTTATTAAAATCAGGTGGTATGGCAGGGATGCTGAATACGATTTGGTTAATTATTACTGCTATGACTTTTGGTGGAGCAATGGAAGTATCAGGTATGTTGGAGAAGATTACATCAACAATTATCAGTAAAGTAACTTCTGAAACAGGTTTGTTTGCCTCAGTAGCAGGTACATGTGTATTCTTTAACTTTACAGCTTCAGATCAATATTTATCGATTGTTGTTCCTGGTAAAATGTATGCAAAAGCTTTTAAAGAAAAAGGATTAGCCCCAGAAAATTTAAGTAGAACGTTAGAAGATACAGCTACTGTAACCTCTGTATTGGTTCCTTGGAATACTTGTGGTGTAGCACAGTCTACTGTTTTACAAGTTCCGACTGTAGCTTATCTTCCTTACTGTTTCTTTAATATTTTAAGTCCGTTAATGACATTACTTTTCGCAGCACTTAAAATTAGAATAAGCAGAATTGGAGAGGACAAAGAATAGTTCCTTGAACGTAAATTATATAAAAAAAACGAGTACTATCGGGCCAAGATAGTACTCGTTTTTTTGTTTTAATTGATTTATTAACTCAAAAGTTTACATCTTTAAAATTGGATTTTTAACCCTTTTTTGCACTAAAAAGTGGTGTTTTTTAAACAATTGTAAATAAAAATCAATACAAAGTGTTTGTATTAATAAACTTTTTATTACATTTACATCAGATAAGACATTAAAGATTAAAAAACATTAAACGTTTTTGATTGATAATGGGTTAATAAAATTAGGTTTAACAGGAAAGAGCTCGCTGCTTCAGCTAGCTTTTTTTGTTTTTATACACTTTTGGAAATTAAAAATGAAAAGTTAAAAATGAAAAACGTAGTTAGTTAGGGGGGAAATTGTATTCCCTTTTTGTATTTAAAGACAATAGTGAATTTGATACACAGCCTGTTTACATTTCACGTTTTTAATTTTTCATTCTTAATTTTTCATTTCCCTTAGTTTCCTTTCTCAAACAGTTTTATCACCTCTTCTCTAAAGCTTTTACTTACAGGCAACATCTCTTTCTCTATTTCCACTAATTCGCGATTTAAGGCCGTTACATGGTCCATATTAACAATATAAGAACGATGTATTCGAATAAACTTTGATGGCAGCTTTTCTTCGATGTGTTTGATGGTATCTTTCGTTTTCCAGGTTTGTTGTTCGGTTCCATGGATGATCAAATAGTCTGACTGACTTTCTATATAGGTAATTTGTTGATAATTAATCTTGTAGTGCTTCCTATCGGAACGAATAAAGAGATAATCATTTTTGATTTGTTCAATTCCTTTATTGTGATTTTGTAATGAAGACTCAAACTTTTCGATAGCTGATTTAAATCGATCAATAGCCACTGGCTTTAATAGATAGTCCACCACATTTAGATCAAACCCTTCTACAGCATATTCTCTGTAGGCAGAAATGATAATCACTTTAGGAGGTTGTGCCAAAGATCTTAAAAAATTTAGTCCAGAGATTTCGGGCATTTCGATATCTAAAAAGAGTAAATCAATGTCGTTTTGCATGACCTCTGCAAAGCCTGCTTTTGCATCAGAAGCTTCTCCCACCACTTCATATCCATCTATTTGAGATAAGAAGTTTTTCACGATTCTTCTCGCGATAGGTTCATCATCTATGATTAATACTTTGTAGTTACTCATTATCAATTTTAATACTTAGTTGGATGTTATATTCTCTCTCGTTTTCATCAATGATTAATTGATGTTGATTCGGATAACAAAGTGCAAGCCTTTTTCGAAGGTTTTCTAGACCTGTCCCTTTTTTATCACTTTTGATCTTATTTGCCGGCTTGCTATTACTCATCAAAAAGTAGAATGTATTGTTATCAATATATATTTTGATGTTGAGAAAGGCGTTGTCTGTATTTGATTTTATCCCATGCTTAAAGGCATTCTCTACCATTGGAAAAAGTAGGAAAGGAATAATTTCGATAGTATCCGAAAACTTATCCTCATCGAATTGATAGGATAGGCGATTGTCTAATCGCAGTTGTTCTAAAGCGATATACTCTTTTAATACCTTGATTTCTTTATTTAAACTCACTTTCTCTTCTTTGGATTGATATACCAAATAGTCCAACAAACTACTTAATTGTAAAAGTATTTGTGGGAGATCATCTGATTTTTCAATGGCCAATCCGTAAATGTTATTGAGGGTGTTGAATAGAAAATGTGGATGAATTTGATCTTTTAAGGTATTTAATTCCAACTCTTTTAATTGATAACCAATTTCGAGCTTATCTTTTTCAAGTTGATATATCTTCTGCTTCTTCTTCTGATCCTCTCTCACTTGATATAAAAATGAATACATGGCCGTGGTAAACAATTGTACAAACCATAAAACAGAGAAATCGTTGATGATAGGATTCATGTTCTCATAGTTCAGATCGGTCAAAGCGATAAAGAACCCAATGATTAACAAAATCTGAATATATGTACTTATAATAATAGAGTAGATAAGGTAGAGAATAAACTTCCCAATCCGTTTCGTGTAGAGGTATTTTTGAATTAATACTTTATTAAGATAAAAAGTGAACCCAATAGTAAATGGAAACCAAAAGGCACAGAATAAAAAGGTATTAAAATAATCTTGATGGAAGTGTCCTAAAAACAGACAAGTAATTATAAACATAATCCCCCAATAAGTGATTTCAAAGGCCACTTTCTGATGTACAATACTTCCCATTAGTTTCTTATTGATTATATACAAATATCAAAAAATCTCATGGTAGAAATAGTGTTTGTCGACGAATCCACCTTTTTTGATGGTGATCTTACTAATTTAGTCTGTAAATTAAAGAGATATTCTAGTGAACATCATTTAATCTACCAAAAATGAGTAAATAAAGATGAAAACGGACTTTATATCGACACTAAATATTTCAGCTTTTGATCTGCCGTAAGTTTGAATCATCAATTTATTATTTATTCATTAAACAACATATAGTATGAGTATTGTAGAGTTTTACGTTTGGGGTGGTTTTGAATTTATGAACACTCTTTCTCTTGTAGGTATTATAATGATAGTATTCATGGTTTTTCGAATCATGAAGATTAATAATAAGGTCTTCAATCCCGAAAAGTCGTTAATGCTAATGAAAGAAACAGGTACGCTAGCATTGGTAATAGGTATTTTAGGTCAGTTAATCGGCCTCTTTAGTGCAATGATCGCTATCGAAGCTGCCGGAGGAGTTCCACTAGCATTATTAGCAGGAGGTATAAAAGTATCGATGATTACCACTATCTATGGTTTCATCATCTTCTTGATTTCTAGAATTGCAGGCATTATAATTAACGCAACCGCAAAACCAGAATAGCAACGAAAATCTCTATATAAAAACGCTTTGCTTTTTCTTATCAGACTTATTTTGAAGAGTACTTCATGATGTCTATAAGTTGAAGCAAAGCGTTTTTTTAATTAAAAATGAAGAATGAAAAATTAAAAACGTGATTACTGATTCTAACGCTCGTGGGGAAATTGGAAATTTCCAGTGAAAAGGGAAGAGCGATTAAAAAAACTTCTAGTTCCTAATTCCTCGCTTCTAATTAAAAAACCTATAAGTTATTCCTTATTAGTTATTACTTAAATAAAACAAACGTCAATTTTGCTACCTGCTACCTGCTACCTAACCTAAACGTCTTTTCTAAGTCTCAATTCCGACGGATAATAGTTGTTCAATCGATTCGGCAAAGCCTTCACCCATCCTAAAGCTAATCCTTTATAAGTGATGATCGCCCAACCTTTCTTCACACCTTCGATAGAACGGATAGACATCTCTTGTTTCTTCAAGAAATTGATGGCATCTCGATATTCTACTTCTTGACGAGGGATATTTTCGGCGACAATATTGGATACCGCAAGTTCATGGTCAGGAATCAATTCGTTGTTTTTCTTATTGAAACGTCCCATTTTGATCCCTTGGTGTCTTACTTTCTGACTTACAGTTAAGATTTTGAAATCTTGTACCATATGAGAAGGGATAGCAAACACTTCTTCTCTATCATCTTGATAAAACTCGTAGTCTTTGCCGTTTTTAAGCCATTTTCTAAGGTCTTCAGATTCTCTCTTTCTGACCATGAAGATGGATTTTATTTTCTTTGGAGAAATGCTGAACTTTTGTGTTCTCGCTTCTTCACCTTTCTTTCTGAAGGCTGCTAAGAATAAACCTTCCCCTTTTGTTTTATGGAAAATGAAACGGTAGCCAGTGGCTTTCTCTCCGTTTTTCTCTACTTCTATTTTTGTGATACCCCAAGCTGGGTCGAAATCAACTTCTAGAGGTTCGAATTCTCCTGTGTCGAGAATTTGCTCTAGACGTTGCTCGTTTTCTTCTGGAGCAAAGGTACATGTACTATATATGTATAGTCCACCCATTTTCAATGCTCTTGGAATGTGGTTGACGATATCAATTTGTACGTTTGCACAGGATTCTACCAATGAAGGCGACCAAAGATCAGCCGCTTTTGGATCTTTTCTGAACATTCCCTCACCAGAACAAGGAGCATCAGTAACAATCACATCAAAATATTCTCTTAATTGAGCGAAGCTTTCGGCGTAGTTTCCTGTAACGATAGTGTTCGGGTTACCCCATCGTACGAGGTTATCTATTAAAGGTAATGATCTCTTTCCAACGATTTCGTTAGAAACCAGCATACTTTTTTCCGTCAATAAAGAGTTGATTAGCGTACTTTTTCCTCCAGGTGCCGCACATAAATCCAACACTTTAATGTCTTTATCAAGAGGAGCGTGTTGAGTTAGGGCTTTCCATAAAAACATAGAAGAAGCCTCTTGTACATAGTAAGCACCTGCAAAAATCAAAGGATCTTCAGCGAAAGAAGGACGCTTGGCAATATATCGTGCCTCATCGCACCATGGCACAGGAGTAGTGTCTGAAAATTCGATTTCAGCAGGCTTAAATGGATTGACTCTGTAGGAAACGGGAACATCTCCATCAATTGCTTCTTTAAAAGATTCGAAATCTTCTGCAGAAAGTTGACCACTAAGTCTATCTGTAAATTTTTTAGGGAGATTTTCAGATCTATTTGCCATTCTTTATTATAATTTGATTGATCTATGCACTGAATTTTAGAAATAGTTATTCGAATTTGATAAGTATTTCTCTGAATCCGGTTTGCAAAGATAAAAATAAAGGAACATAACATTGATTATAGTAACATCAGTTAGCGTTTATTTTTACCTTCTTTTCGATCATTTGATGTACATTTTAAGAGTTGAACTCGAGTTCTAACCCATTCAGAATACGAATATTGTGTTTTTTCGTTAATGAATACAGATATGTTGAATATTATTCGCTTTTTATTAAAAAGTTATCTAGTTTTGCACCCTGAAAATTTTGTTTAACATTCGAAATACTACGAATTGAGTGTAAATGATTTCGACACGCGGTATCGCTGTCTAAAGAGATCATCATCGTGAAGTTCAAGTTTTTTCGCAAAACTAATTTGTGGTTATGGATTACTTAAGCCCTGAGTACAAAAAAGACATCTTTACAAAATACGGTAAAGACGGAAATGACACTGGTTCGCCAGAGGCTCAAATTGCATTGTTCACTAAGCGTATCTCGCACTTAACTGAGCACCTTAAGCAGAACAAAAAAGATCACTCTACACGTCGTGGTTTGATGAAACTTGTAGGTAAACGTCGTTCTATGTTGGACTATGTTGCTAAAAAAGACATCAACCGTTACAGAGCGATCATCAAAGAGCTTGGTATCAGAAAGTAATTTTTTGGTACAAAAGTATCACTCAGGGGATTCCATTTTTTGGAATTCCCTTTTTGCGTATAAGATGCCACTTGATTTTTTGTTTATCATTTTTTTAAAAATAAATGAGAAAAGGCGTGTAATCCGTAGAAAAAATGACTAAATTTTTGGGTTGGAAAAAGAAAGCTTTTACTAGCCGAATTTTGACAGCGGGTAGGACTCGATCCTTGAATACCTGCTTTATGATGAAGAAATAAAAAAAACACAACACAATTACGATGTTTGAAAACGTGATTAAAAAAACAGTTGCCCTACCTGACGGTCGTGAGATCAGTTTAGAGACCGGCAGAATGGCAAGACAAGCAGATGGTTCTATTGTCTTGAGAATGGGAAACACAATGTTATTGGCAACTGTAGTTTCTAACCCAGACAAACGAGAAGGAGCAGACTTTTTGCCACTTTCAGTTGATTACCAAGAAAAATTTGCCTCTGCAGGTAAAATCCCAGGTGGTTTCTTGAAAAGAGAAGGTCGTTTAAGCGATAGAGAAATTTTGATCTCTCGTTTAGTTGACCGTGCAATTCGTCCATTATTCCCATCAGATTACTATCATGATACGCAAATCATGATTTCTATGATCTCTGCAGATCAAGAAGCTTTACCAGATGCATTAGTAGCATTTGCAGCATCTGCAGCATTATCGATCACAGATATTCCTTTTGATGGACCTATCTCTGAGGTAAGAGTAATCAAAGACGTAAACGGTGAATACATCGTAAACCCTACACCAGCTCAAATGGAAGGATGTACACTAGATTTAATGATCGGTGCTACAGCTGAAAACATCACAATGGTGGAAGGTGAAATGCAAGAAGTGGGTGAGGACGAAATGATCGAAGCAATTAAAGTAGGTCATGAAGTTATCAAAACTCAATGTGCAATTCAAGTAGAATTAAGAGCAGCAGCAGGCGTTGAAGGATTCAGAGAATTCGAAGGCGACGTAGAAGACGAAGAATTGAAAGAAGAAGTTTTCTCTGCTTTATATGATAAATTGTATGCAGTAGCAGCTCAAGGTATCAAAGGTAAATCTGAGCGTAAAGCCGCTTTCACTGAAGTGAAAAAAGCGTACTTAGAAGCTTTACCTGAAGGTGAAGAAACTGAAGAGAAGCTACCGCTAATCAAAAGATACATTGCTAAATGTGAGAAGAAAGCATCTCGTGATTTAGTATTGAATACGAAAAACCGTTTAGACGGTCGTGATTTAGAAGAAGTAAGACCAATCGTTCCAGAAGTAGACGTTCTACCTTCGGCACACGGTTCTGCTTTATTTACTCGTGGTGAAACTCAATCACTAACAACTGTAACGCTTGGTACTAAAATGGACGAGCAAATGTTGGATAGTGCGATGACTTCAGGTACTAGTAAATTTATCCTTCACTACAACTTCCCTGGTTTCTCAACTGGTGAGGTAAGACCAAACAGAGGTCCTGGACGTAGAGAAGTAGGTCACGGTAACTTAGGTCACAGAGCCTTGGAAAGAGTTCTTCCTCCAGAAGACGAAAATCCATATACTATTCGTATCGTTTCTGATATTCTTGAATCAAACGGTTCGTCTTCAATGGCAACAGTTTGTGCTGGTTCATTAGCACTAATGGATGCAGGTGTGAATATCACAGGTACAGTTTCTGGTATCGCAATGGGTATGATTTCTGAAAATGACCCTGAAACAGGTGAGTTGAAGTATGCTATCCTTTCTGATATCTTAGGAGACGAAGATCACTTAGGTGATATGGACTTTAAAGTAACGGGTACTGAAAAAGGTATTACGGCTTGTCAAATGGATATTAAAGTTGACGGTCTTCCTTACGAAGTATTAAAACAAGCTTTAGAGCAAGCAAATAGAGGTAGAGCACACATTCGTGGCGTAATGGATGAGGTAATCAAAGAATCTAGAGCAGATCTTAAACCTCACGCTCCTCGTAGTGCTGTAATGATGATCCCTCAAGACTTAATCGGTGCTGTAATTGGACCAGGTGGTAAAGTGATCCAAGAGATCCAAAAAGACACTGGTGCTACTATCGTTATCGAAGAAGTAGAGAACCAAGGTAAAGTATCTTTCTTTGCTACTGATAAAGAAGCAATGGACGGTGCAATTGGTAGAGTAAAAGCTATCGTTGCTCAGCCGGAAGTTGGAGAGACTTACACTGGTAAAGTGAAATCTTTACAACCTTTCGGTGCGTTTATCGAGTTTATGCCAGGTAAAGAAGGTTTATTACATATCTCTGAAATTGCTTGGGAAAGAACAGATAGCGTTGAAGGTATCTTGAACGTAGGTGAGACAATTGATGTTAAACTATTAGAGGTCGATCCTAAGACAGGTAAATTCAAATTATCTCGTAAGGCACTTCTTCCAATGCCAGAAGGTTATACTCCTCCTCCTCCACGTGAGAGAAGAAGCTTTGATCGCGGTGGCGACCGAGGTGGCAGAAGAGATGATCGTCGTGGTGGTGACCGTGGCGGTAGAAGAGACGACCGCGGAGGTTACAATAGAAGATAATTAAACTATTGAAAGACAGTGATGTAAAACCTCACTTGATTTAGATTTATTGTGAGGTTTTGCAAAACTTTTTATGTCTTTTTTTAGTCAATAATGTAGGATGTATAGAACTGCACGTTTTTTGCGGTTTTAACTTACTCAGTATAAATGTTTTGTCAGCATTAATTATTATATTATAGTTATTGCTGACAAAATTCTAATAATAAAGAACGGATGAGACAACTCAAGATCAGTAAACAGATCACGAACAGGGAGTCACAATCGCTGGACAAGTACTTACAAGAAATTGGTAAGGTTGACCTGCTAACACCTGATGAAGAAGTAACTCTTGCAAAACAAATTCGTGAGGGAGACCAAATTGCATTGGAAAAATTGACGAAAGCGAACTTACGTTTCGTAGTGTCAGTAGCCAAGCAATATCAAAATCAGGGACTTTCTTTAGGTGACTTGATTAACGAGGGTAACTTGGGTTTAATTAAAGCTGCCCAACGTTTCGACGAAACGCGTGGTTTTAAGTTTATCTCCTATGCTGTTTGGTGGATTAGACAATCTATCCTTCAAGCATTAGCAGAGCAGTCACGTATCGTACGTTTACCATTGAACAGAGTAGGTTCTTTGAATAAGATTTCAAAAACTTTCTCTGAGTTGGAACAACGTTATGAGCGTGAGCCTTCTCCGGACGAATTAGCAGAAGTTCTAGATGTAACTACCAACGAAGTTGTAGATACAATGAAAATTTCTGGTCGTCACGTATCTATGGATGCTCCTTTCGTACAAGGTGAAGAAAATAACCTTTACGACGTGTTGGAAAACGACATGGAGGAAAAGCCAGATACAGAGTTGATGAATGACTCTTTACGTAAAGAAGTACAACGTGCCCTTTCTACGCTAACAAAACGTGAGGCAGATGTAATTACTCTATACTTCGGATTAAACGGAGAGCATTCTATGACTTTAGAAGAAATTGGAGAGAAATTCAATTTAACACGTGAGCGTGTACGTCAGATCAAAGAAAAAGCGATTAGACGTCTTCGTCATACTTCAAGAAGTAAAGCATTGAAACCTTACTTAGGATAATATTCTATTTAAAGTTTCTACAAAAAATAAGAACAGCGCATCTTTAAAATGGAGATGTGCTGTTTTTTTATGCCCAAAAACCACCTATTTGATTCCTTCTTAAAATCTAGTTTTTAATAAAACAGAGGATTATATAACTAACTGATAAATAGTGATTTGAATTGTCTGATTGTACAGTAATTTCGTTTACTGATCATTCATTGTATAGTTTTGATCGAGTGGTAATCTACTCAAAATATAGTATGTATTATGATATTTACAGGATCAATTATGTCATCATTGCATTTGATAATGAGCGATATAAGTGATGTGAAATGAATTGAATACTAGCTTTGAAAATTACTACACTTGAAATGAAAGATTTTACTTACAGCAAATTAAGAGGACTTTAGCTTCCACCACATCTTTATATGATGAGGTGAATGTTTTACGACAGTCCCATCTTATAATTTGGTTAATTTTTATCGAGTTATACGCCACAATAGGTTTCCCCAACCTTACTTTTTTTAGGCATTTGAAAGGTGAAAATTTCCCTTGCCTTCGAATTATTACTTATCAAAACTCTATTATGAAAAAACTTAGACTTTTTGTGATGGCAGCCATTTGCTGTGTCGCATTTAGTGCACATGCCCAATACGATTGGGATGGTGTGCCAATTCCAGCTGAACTTCCTGAAGGAATGGTATGGGAATTAGACCCTGTTTCTGATGGGTTTAACTATCAATCGAACAGTTCTAACAGAGGAGAAGAATTTGATAGCCGATGGAATGAATTGTATATCAATGGCTTCTCAGGACCTTCTGCCACTTCTTACCACAAAGATCACTTTTGGACATCAGATGGTAATTTGGTTATTCATGCAGCAAAAGATAATCAGAACATCATCTATACAGGCTGTATTTCATCAAAAGCGGCCTTCAGTTATCCAATGTTTATGGAAGCTAGAGTGAAACAACCTAGTTGTATGTTAGCGGCTAATATCTGGATGATCAGTCAAGATGAAACAGAAGAATTGGATATGTTGGAGTCTTATCCAAACGTTCAAGAAGATGGGGGTTGGTTAGATCAGAGAATTCACTTATCTCACCATACATTTATTAGAGATCCTTTCCAAGATTACCAACCACGTGATGAACATGGAGTAAAAGGTACTTGGTACTGGGAAGAAGATAGAACTACATGGCACGACGACTGGTTGAGAATTGGTGTGTATTGGGTAAATCCTCATCATGTTGAATATTACATAAACGGTCGTTGGGTAAGAACAGTGAAGAGTCATGAACACTCTTATTTAGATGAAAAAGGAGAGTTACAAACAGTTTATACCGAATTTGATGCCTTAGATAAATTTGGATATACTGAAGGAACAGGTTTAAGTAAGCCTCAGCATATCATTATCAATATGGAGCAACAAGATTGGTTGACAGAGTTGAATATTTGGCCAACAAATGAAGATTTAGATGATGCCAATGGAAGAAACTTTTACTTAATTGACTGGGTGAGATTATATAATGTCATTCCAGAAACAGGTGTAGTTCCTGTGGAAGAAGTAACCATTTCTGAACAAGAAATTATCTTACAACCTGGAGAAACATTTGATCTTGATCATGTGATTTTACCTGCTAATGCCACTAAAAAAGCAGTTTCTTGGACGACAAGTAACCCAATGATTGCAACTGTAAATGGAGAAGGTGTAGTGAGAGCAATATCAAAAGGTATTGTGACTGCAGATGTAACGACTCAAGATGGCGGTTTCCTTGCACGATGTAAAGTGGAAGTAGTGGGAGATGCAGTTCCAAATCCAGTACAAAGTATCGATATAACAGAAACTTCTGTAACGTTAAATGTAGGACAGGATATCACTATTGATCCTATTTTCACTCCAGCTGATGCAACAGATCAAAGAGTACTTTGGGAGTCAGAAAATCCTTCAGTAGCCTTTGTGGGAGCAAACGGTTTAATTGCTCCTTTAAAAGCAGGTACAACTACTGTAACTGTAATTTCTCAAGATGGCGGACATTCGGACCATATTGAAGTAACAGTTTTAGAAGCAGAAATTGATACTATTTATGTAACGGGAGTAAGTGTAACTCCAACCGTAGGAACAGTAACAGAAGGAGATGTGTTAAGTTTGAGTGCGGTTGTTGCACCAGCTGATGCAACATTTAAATCTGTTTCTTGGTCATCAAGTGATGAGGGCATTGCTACTGTTTCGCCTAATGGTACGGTAACGGGTGTGACTCAAGGTATAGTATCTATCACAGCTACTACGTCTGATGGAGGTTTTACTTCATCAGCAACCATCACTGTAGAAGAAAAAGTGTGTGTTCCAGAAACACCAACAGTAAACATAACATCATCAGAAACGTCTGCAAAAGTGGGAGAGTGTATTCTATTGACGACTCAAACAGTTGGAGAAACGTGTGATGGCACTACTTTAGATCAATCAGTAAATTATGAATCTGGTAATACTTCGGTAGCTACTGTAGATGCAAATGGATCTGTTTGTTTTGTGGCAGAAGGAACAACAACAATATCAATAACTAGTGTTGAAGGTGGAGATGCAGTAACAGTTCAAGTAACAGGAACTTCGGATACTGTGGTGACTCCACCAAGCAATAGTGTTATTGAAGCGGAAGACTTTGTTTCTACAGGTGGAGCTTATGGAGGATTTGAAATTTATTCTGTGAATGGGGTAACAGCCACTAATTACAATCAAACAGGTGATTGGGCAGAATATTCAGTTCAATTCGATGGTGAGTATGAACTAGAATTCTTTGTAGGAACAGCTGTATCTGGAGCAGCGATTAAAGTATATGTTGATGATGTTGAAGTAGGCACTTATAATGTTCCTAACAACGGAAATTGGGATGGTTTTGAATCTGTGAAAGCAACAGATAACATCACTTTAACGGGGAATAATACAATTAAATTAGAAGGTGCAGGTTCTAATGGTTGGGAATGGAATATGGATTATTTCACTTTAACGGCAACGACATCGGGAGGAGCACCAGATACAATTTATGTGACAGGAGTGTCTTTAAATCAGACAGCTTTATCATTAATTGCTGGAGGTTCTGCTACTTTATCGGAAACAGTAGCACCGGCTAATGCAGATGATACATCAGTAATTTGGTATTCGGATAATGAGGCAATCGCTACAGTATCGAATGGAGTGGTTACAGCAGTAAGTGCAGGTACTACTACGATAACAGTAGAAACTAATGATGGTAATTATACTGCAGTGGCACAAGTAACTGTAGCTCCTATCATGGTTGAAGATCATGAAATAATTGTTGAAGCAGAGTTATTTGATGCCACAGGTGGTACAATTAACGATGCTGCTTGGGGTGGACCAGGAAATGGAGTAAATGCTACAGCGAACAATATCAATTGGGTGAACTCAGGAGATTGGACGACTTACTCTGTTAATGTTCCAGCTGATGGTATTTACTCTATAGAATATTTTATATCTACACCATCAGATAACGCACAAATTACTTTAGAAATAGATGGATTAACTACGGTGACAGATGTCCCAAACAATGGACAATGGGATGCTTATACAAGTTTAGACGGTGGTGCAATTGCCTTAACAGCAGGGACACATACTCTAACAATTACAGCATCAGGCTCCCACGCTTGGCAATGGAACTTAGATAAGGTAGTATTTACTACTTCATCTTCTGCTAGATTTGCTGAAGTAGTTGTACCAGAACAACCTGAAGTAACATTATATCCTGTGCCAGCTTCGGATGTTTTAAATATTGTAGGTTTACCTCAGGGTGATTATACAGTAGCTATTTTCAATGTTTCTGGAGTACCAGTATCTACACAGAATGTAAGTGCATCTTCTAAGGCAGCGGTGAATGTTTCTAATTTGGGAACAGGAATCTACTTTATCAGAGTACTTGGTGATGGAATAGATATTAGAAAGAAAATTAGTGTTAGATAAATGATAGTTTAATTTCAAATTATCGGTAACAGAAAAAGCCTCGCTTGCATAAAGTGAGGCTTTTTAATTAAACTATAGTTTAATATTTATAAGAACCTTTGAGGTGCTAGAATAATCGAATAGATTTTATTTTTGAATTTTGTTTGAAGTCGGTTTTACTTAAAACATTAAGATCATTTTCGATTTCAATTTTACCAATGAAATCATTTTCATCTAACATAAATTGAGCTCTTTCACTTTTTGATTCAATCACATAGATACCACTAATGTAGGTGTACCAAATCTCATAGTCAGGGTATTGAGCGATAAATTCTTCTATAGTAGAATTTACCCCAATTCCTTTTGCTGTCTTGAATTTATCGGATTGAATTACTATTTCGCTGATTTTATGATCCCATGCTTTTTTGTTGTAATCGTATCGAGGTGTAACCTGCATAACAACATCATCTCCGTAGAAAACATTATAATAAATTTGTGATTGTATGCCGTCCTCTGAGTGAATTTCTCTAGAGTCTTTATACAATTGGAATTTATCAAAGTTGACAGGTATTTCTCGACCTACTTTAAACTTACCGGCAGAAACACCAGAAATTAAAAAATTCTCATCAACAGAAATGTTTTGTTCTTGGGGAGTGATCAACTCTTTTGCAGAATTTAATGGTTGAATTGCTTGAGCAATAAGAATTAATACATTTAAAATATTTACGATTACCATAGAAGTTTATGTTAGTGTTTTATGCCTCCAAAATATTCAATAATTATACCACAAAAAGTACTTTAAACCGTGATTATTGATAATCAATACGAAGGTGAATTTCGTGGTTTTTACAATGTTATATTAGTACACCTTTATAGAATTTTTTTGAAAAACTATAAAAGTGAATAAACTTTTGTAAGTTATCAATTATATAAAATGAAATGAAACTCTCTATCAATTACTGAAATTAAATCAAACGAAAAAAGATGACTAAATTAATCAACCTGTTTTTATTAGTAGGGTGCATTCTATTTATTGGGTGTTCATCAAATACTAAAAAAATAAATGATGAAGCTTCTTACATAAAAGAATACCCTAATGATGTCATTCCATTTATGTCGAATTGGAAAATACTATTGGGCGATGGAACCCGATCAGACGATCTTACGAAATTTGCAAAGAAAGACTTTTTCTATGTTCAAAATGATGGAAATACGGATTGGGTAGTTTATAAAACACCTAATTCCGGTATTACTTCAAAAACATCTAGTAATACAAGAACTGAACTAGGAGAAAAGAAAAGATGGTACCCAAAAGATGGAGGAAGACTGACAGGAACACTAAAGGTGCAACACGTTTCTACATTAGGAGATGCAAGAGTAGCTGCTTCCTATTCGGTAGTTATTGGACAAATTCATAGTGATGAAGGACATGAAAATGAACCTTTAAAGATCTTCTATAAAAAGTTTCCTGGTCATCAGAAAGGATCTGTGTTTTGGAATTATGAGATTAACACAGAAGGTGATAATGGAAAAAGATGGGATTATTCTCAAGCAGTTTGGGGATATGATATGTCTGTTGTTGGACATCAAAAAGACCAATCTCCGGAAGAACCTAAAGAAGGAATTGCCTTGGGAGAGGAGTTTTCTTACGAAGTCAATGTCTATAAAGGAATAATGTATCTAACGTTTAAAAGCGAAGGACATCAGACTGTTCGCTTCACTAAAAATTTGCTATCATCAGAATTTGAGACTTATGATAAAATTCCTGATCAAATACATGAGTTATATGCATCTATTGGTCGTGATGGCATAGAGAAGAAGGACGCTTTTGCAGGAGAAAAGCAAATTTTCAAACAAGGAGCCTATAATCAGACGAATGGAAAAGATCCTAATAAAAATATAGTGTGGCATACAGGAGCGGACTCTTTTGGAGGAGATATACAGAAACAATATGCTAATGGAGCCTATGCTGAAGTATGGTTTAGGGAAGCTAGCTTAGGTGAGGGGTATTTACCTCAATAAAAACCTGATGATGTATAAAAAGGCCTCAAAAGTTCGATAAAAACTTTTGAGGCCTTTCTTTTTTTGAGAAGAGAAATTATCTCGTATTAATATGATCAATACTCTTATAAATATCTCTTACAATATCGCTGTCCTTCATACCAATACCTTCGAATAAATTAATAGCTCTACGGTAGGTTTTTAAAGCAGCAGCCGATTTTTCTTCGCCCATATCTTTATATAAATCGCCTAGTTCTTTAATACACGTAGCGTGTTCTAAAGTTAGGGCTCCATAATAGGCTTCTCGAACTTTAGAAACTTGAATCAATGCTTTTTCAGCCTTTTCTAAACTATCTTGACTCGAGTAAAGTGTGGCTAAACTGTATAAAGAATTGCCGTAATCGATATGTTGTTTACCGACACTTTTTTCTCTAGCAGTCATCCCTTCGGTAATAGCTTTTTCAGCTTCTTCAAAACGTTTTGCTTCTATGTAGAAGAATGCTAAACTATCCAAAGCTTTACCATAAGTAGTATGTTCTTTACCTAAAGCGGATTCAGTATCGGCAATAATTTTTTTATAAGTTTCTTCAGCTTCCGGTGCATCTTTGATGTTCATTATTCTTGCTTTGGTAATTAAAGCAGCGATACCTTCCGGTGATTTTGTTTTTCCTTTCACCTCATAGATAGCCAATGCTTTTTCAGTATTTGATAAAGCAACATCAATTTGTTTTTGATTGATTTCTAACTCAGCCAATTCTATATACGTAATTGCAGCCTCAAGGCTTTCTTCTCCATTTTTCTTTTTGATACCTTCAGATTTCATTTTGATAAAACCGTAAGCATCTTTTTCAGAATGAAGTTTCATATCTACATGCACCGCCAATCTTTCTACTTCAGAAAGGTATTTTTTATTGTCGATACCATAAGCTTCTCCAAGGTTCTTCGCATATTTTTTATAGGCTGTAATTGCCTCTGCATTTTTACCTGTTTTTTCTAGAAGAGTAGCTTCTTTTAGGTATAACCCAACATATGATGATTTTGGAGCATCAATTTTTTCATATTCAGAAATTGCCATACTTAATTGTATAGAGGCTTCCTCAACATGCTTTAATCCCATAGAAATATCTGCCTGTTCCGACAAGATACTAGCGAATTCAGCAGTTCCTTTAAGATGTTTTTCAGCAATAGGATTTAAAGTTCTATACATTCCGTCCGCTTCTTTGTACTTTCTTCCTTTTACATAAAGGAGTGCATTTTTATGTAAAGCAGATGCATAGGCTTTAGAATCTTTTCCTGCTACTTTTTCTGTGGTTGCTACGCCTTTTTCATAATAAATACTTGCTTGAGCAAAGTTTTTCATGTGTAGGCTATTATCTGCAATTCTAATTTGTGTTTCCGACATTTTTTCGGATACAGAATTTCCAGATTTGTAAAGTAGCTTTTCTAAAGATTGAAAATAGATATTTGCATTACCAAGATCGTTCTGAGATTGATAAGACAACGCTAAGTATTCAATAGTATGAATATAATCGGGATGGGTATCCCCAACAGATTCTTTACCTTGAAGTCTAGCAGTTTGTAAGCTTTGAATGGCTTTATTATAATTTTTCTTTTCGTACGCTAATTTCCCGGTATTGTAATTTGCAGTAAAATCCTGGGCAAAACTATTTTCAAAAAATAGAAAAAAAGAAAAATACATGTAATGATAATCTTTATTGATCGGTTCATGACAGTTATTGTATTTTTATTAACTAGGTGTAGAACATCTTACAAAAATTACGATAATGATAGTGAATTAGTTAATCTATCTTAAAGACGTCCATAATGATCATTTAATACTCATGCAAATCTTAGACCTAATGTGATTATTGATAAGTTTTTGGTAGAATTGCAGTTAGATTTAATAGAAATATTTACTAACCATACTAAACGATGAAGAAATTCATGCAATTAGCGCTTGTACTGATGATGTCTTTACAAGCTACAGCCTCTGATTTTGGGAAAAATAAGCCGCTAGACGAAGGAATGTGGCTTCCAATGTTTGTATCTAGATTGAACTATGTAGATATGAAGAAAGAGGGTTTAAAATTAACAGCTGAAGAGATTTATAGTGTCAATAACAGCTCTCTTAAAGATGCAATTGTTCATTTCGGTGGATTCTGTACAGGTGAAATTGTTTCTGATAAAGGAATGATTTTTACTAACCACCACTGTGGTTATGGCGGTATCCAATCTGTTTCTACTGTAGAAAATGATTACCTAACTAACGGTTTCTTTGCAAAATCTTTCGACGAAGAAAAGCCAATTGATGGTTTATTCGTTCGTTTCCTTCAAAGAATGGACGACGTTTCTGCTCAAGTAAATAAAGAACTTGATGGTCTTAAAGGTGCAGAAAGACAAAAGAAAGCAGCTGAGGTGATGAACCAAATTAAAGCTGAAAAAGAAAAAGAATTAAACAACGATAGCTACGAAGTATCTGTGAAGTCTTTCTTCGAAGGTAACGAGTTCTATATGTTCGTTTATGAGCGTTTTGACGATATCCGTTTGGTAGGTAACCCTCCAGAAGGTGTAGGTAAATTCGGTGGTGATACTGATAACTGGATGTGGCCAAGACACACAGGTGACTTCTCTGTTTTCCGTGTTTACGCAAGCAAAGACAATAAGCCAGCTAAATATTCTAAGGACAACGTACCTTATACTCCTAAACATCACTTACCTGTTTCTATTAACGGTGTAGCGAAAGACGATTTCGCAATGATTATGGGTTACCCAGGATCTACAGACCGTTACTTAACATCAGAAGGTGTAAAACAACAAATCGAAGTATTTAACCCTCTATTTGTTGAAATGCGTGATGCTATCCTTAAAACTTGGAGAAAGCACATGGATGCAGATCCAAAAGTAAGATTACAATATGCTTCTAAGTATGCTTCAACAGCCAACTACTGGAAGTATTTTATTGGTCAAACAAAAGGTTTGAAGCGTCAGCACGTAATCGAGAAAAAACAAGCTGAAGAAGCAAATTTCAACCAATGGATCGCTCAAGACGTTGCTCGTAAGACAGAGTACGGTCAAGTGACTGATATGTTGAAAGAAGGTTATGCTGGTAAAAGAGACGGTCGTGTAGCGATGGTATTGCTTACTCAAGGAGCTTTCAGAATGGAAGCAGTAATGCAAGCAAGAAGAACAGCAAGATTTGTAGCTGAAGCAACGAACGAAGAAACTTCTGCTGAGTCATTAAAAGCAGCTCAAGAGGCAGCTTTAGAAGCATCAAAAGGTTTCTTTAAGGATTATGACTATGCTTCTGATAAAGAATTAGCAGTAGTTCTTTTAAGAAAATACAAAGAAGTATTGGATCGTCCTGAAAATAAAAACTTACCAGTACCGGGTATCTACGAAGAAATCGAAAGAGAATTTGATGGTAGCTATGAAGCTTATGTTGAAAAAGCATATTCAACTTCTATCTTCTCAGATAAAGCAAGAACTGAAGCGTTTATCAACAACCCAACAAAAGAAGCATATGATGCTGACATGTTGAAAGAGTTGCATGATGAGTTCTTCCAAGCTTACTTAACTGTAGCTAAAGGTGAGCAAGAAGCAGAATTAAAAGTAGCTGATGGTAACAGATTATATGTGAAAGGTATCAGAGAAATGAACCCTAGCAAATCGTACTACCCTAATGCGAACTCTACTATGCGTTTAACTTACGGCCAAGTAAAAGACTATATCCCAGGTGATGCGATGTTCTACTCTTACTATACAACATCAAAAGGTCTATTGGAAAAAGAGGATCCTAAGAACCATGAGTTCATCCTTCCAAAAGAAATTAAAGACGGTGTAGTGAAAAAAGACTTCGGTCAGTATGCTGATGCTAACGGTGAGTTAAGAATTGCATTCATCACAAACAACGATATTACAGGTGGTAACTCAGGTTCTCCAGTAATTAACGGTAAAGGTGAATTGATCGGTTTAGCGTTTGATGGTAACTGGGAAGCAATGTCAGGTGATATTTCTTTCGAGCCAGAATTACAACGTTGTATCAACGTAGACGTTCGTTATGTACTTTGGATTATGGACAAAGTATATGGTGCTAAGAACTTAATTGATGAGATGACAATCGTAGGAGGTAAGCCTGCAAAAGGTAAAGCTTATGAGACATTAATGCCTAAGAAGTATTAATCAGTCCCTCTGAAAAAATAGATAACGGTACTTTGGTTTCGACTGAAGTACCGTTTTTTTATGAAAGCAAAGTAAAACTGAAAGAGATTTTATAAATTGTGATAGATTTCTTATCACACAATCAATTTGATGAAAATCGAATCATATATTTTCGTTGATATCAAATTTGTTTTTGATTGAATAGAAGAACTCACTAAAATTTAGCATTCACACCATAGAAAATAAATAGCTCCATGAAAAGGCTAACAGCAGTAACCCTTGCTTTTATATCACTTTGTTTTATTGGATGTCAGCAGCCACAACAACAAGAAAATAATAGTTCAATAGAAGAAATACATTTAGAAACTTCTAGAAAGAGTTTACATTATATTGATAAAAAAGATACTCCAGAATTAGTAGGTAAGAAGTCGTTTTATGTGTCTTCTTATTCAAATCTGTACCATCAATCGGGTAAGAGTAAGATTTACTTTACGGTAGTGTTGAGTTTAAGAAATACTAGCCCAACAGAAAGTCTCTTCTTTACTAAAATAGATTATTACGATAGTGATGGGAATCTTTTAAAGAATTACTTAAAGAAAAACCTAGAAATTAAACCTTTGGGTTCTGCAGAATATATTGTAGAGTTCAGAGAAAAAGTAAGTGGAGCGGGAGCTAACTTTATTGTAGAATATGGAGCTCCACATGAGTTAAAGAATAAACCAATTATTGAGGCGATTAACCTCGGTTATATCGGGCAACATGGGTTTGCATTTACATCAAGTGCTCAGGAGATAATACAATAATTTCCTAGAGTGATTTTAAAAAAGTCCAATTGAACTTCTAAATTCAATTGGACTTTTTTATTTATCCTCTATTTCTATAATAGGTATCCTGAGTGATTTGACCTAATAGAAGCTTTGATTCAACATGATCCCACATCATATATTTAGGTAAAGAGCCAAATAAAGGAACTCCTCCACCTACTAAAATGGGCATTGTAGAAATAATCATTTCATCAATTAAGTCTTCTTTTAGGAAACTTTGTATCGTAGAACCACCATCAATGTATAGTTTATGGAAACCTTCAGAGTTTAAGTCTGCTACTAATTCCGAAAGCTCTCCATTTACAATAATAGCTTTATCCTGAAACTCTTCTGGAATTTCTTGTAGTGTATTCGATAATACAAAGACAGGTTTAGGGTAAGGCCACTCACCACCAAAGTTACAAACCGTAGTAAAGGTATTTCTACCCATCACTAAAGCGTCGATTCTCTCCATGAGATCCATAAAACCAACATCTTCTTGGTCTGGATTGGGAACACAATTCAAGAAATCCAATTCTCCGTTTGGTCCGGCAATATACCCATCCAAACTTTTAGCGATAAATACAATATTTCTATTTTCCATTGATTTGTTTTTAAAGAAAAATGCGATACCCTAATGTAATTAGAATATCGCATTTAAATAATGATCTATGTGATCAGTTATATTTTATTATACACCTTCTGCAACTACTTCAGTTACTTGAGGAACCATTTTCTTTAATAAGTTCTCGATACTCATCTTTAAAGTAAATGTGGATGATGGACACCCAGAACAAGCACCTTGAAGTAATACTTTCACTACGCCTGTTTCTTCATCGAAAGAGTGGAATTTGATAGCACCACCGTCAGTTTCTACTGCAGGAGCGATGTACTCATCAAGAACACCTTTGATTTTTTTCACTGCTTCAGAATCTGCTGTTTCAACAATAGTTTCAGATACATCTTCGAAAATTGGCTTCTCCGCTTCAAAATACTGAGTTAAGAACTCTTTGAATTTAGGAATGATCTCCATCCAATCTGTCGAACCTTCTTTTTTAGTGATTGTAATGAAATTACTCATATAGAAAACTCTTTCTACTTCTTCAAAACCAAACAATTCTTTGGCCAATGGAGAAACAGATGCTTCTTCTATACTTGGAAAATCATAGCTTTCACCACCTTGTAACAACATAAAGCTCAACATGAACTTCATCGAGTTAGGGTTAGGATTCGCTTCTGTATATATAGTTATATTTTGATGAGATCTATTTGTTGTTGAATTTTCCATTTTTATATGAATTTTATATTCGCAATCACAATATTTGGCAAAACAAACATATAGATGTTTTTAATCAAAAGAATTTGATAAATCAAACAGACTTTCTTTTAAAAATTAACACATAAATAGGGTGAATGTTATTATTAACATCTACAGATGAGTTGTTTGTCTAATAGATAACTAATATCACTATAAAAATGTTGCTTTTTGATATAGGATTTCATTATTGGAAAACAACTTTGTACTTTTGTGGTTGTGTCGATACAAGTGGGCACACAGAAAACGAAAAATTAAATGATAGAACTACCAGTAATCTCTTCGGAGAAGAAAGATAAACCTAAACGTAGACCAGATTGGTTACGTGTAAAGTTGCCAATTGGGAAGGAGTACGCTAATGTTCGTAAATTGGTAGACAAACATAAGTTGAATACTATTTGCCAAAGCGGTAACTGTCCTAACATGGGCGAATGCTGGGGTGAAGGTACAGCAACATTTATGATTCTTGGTAACATTTGTACACGTGGATGTTCTTTCTGTGCAGTAGCAACAGGCCGTCCAACAGAGTACGATGCTGAGGAGCCAAAACGTGTAGCGGACGCTATCCACAAAATGGAAGTAAAGCATGCGGTAATTACTTCGGTAAACCGTGATGAGCTTAAAGATAGAGGTGCAGAAATTTGGTATCAAACAGTGGTAGAAACAAAGAAACTTTGTCCTGAAACAACCATTGAAACCCTTATTCCTGACACAAGAAAAAATTGGGATGCTTTATACAGAATGATCGAAGGTGGTCAGGAAGTGATTTCACACAACATGGAAACAGTGAAAGAACTTTACAGAGCCGTTCGTCCTCAAGCGAAATACGATCGTTCATTAGAGCATATCAAAAGAATTGTAGACGAAGGTCGTCGTTCTAAAACAGGTATCATGCTTGGTTTAGGTGAAACAGACGAGCAAATCTTCAGAGCTATGGATGATTTAGCAGAGGTTGGTTTACACGTACTTACTTTAGGTCAGTACTTACAACCTACTAAAATGCACCATGAGGTAATTGAATACATTCACCCTGATAAATTCGACTTCTTAAGAGAGGAAGGGTTAAAAAGAGGGATCAAATATGTAGAATCAGGTCCTTTGGTTCGTTCTTCGTACCATGCTGAGCGTCACGTGAACGTTCCAATCAAATAATTGATTCTAAACAATTTTTATAGTGGCTTTGTTAATATTCAACTTTAATGAAGCCACTATTTTTTATGACTATGCAAAAGATTACCAAAAGCCAATTATCTCTTAGAAACGGTCAAGATAAAGAAGAGGTGTGGGTAGCTTTCGAAGGAAAGGTATATGATATGACCAAGTCCAGACTTTGGAGAGATGGAAAGCATTATCAACATTGGGCAGGGCAAGACTTAACGCCTGAGATGAAAGATGCACCTCATACGGCTTTCGTATTCGATAAATTTGATCCAATTGGAGAATTGGAAGACTAATGAATGGCAAAGCTATCTAAACTTCAAGCACACTTATTTTTGGTAGGTGCTTCTATCATATATGGATGTAATTTTGTCGTCTCCAAGTTGGCGATGCCTGATTACATTACTCCCTTCGCTTTTATCTTCTTAAGAATATTAGGAGGAGCGATACTATTCACCTTATTACACACTTTTACGGTTAAAGAAAAAGTAACTGATAAAAAAGACTTCTTAAGATTGTTGTTGGCGGCATTGTTTGGTGCCAGTTTTAATCAGTTGATCTTTTACGAAGGATTAGCACAAACAAGTGCTATCAATGCTTCTGTGATTGTGGTATCCTCTCCGATAATAGTTTTAACCTTATCATCCATTTTCCTAAAAGAAAAAGTCACTCCTCTAAAAATTATAGGTATCTCTCTTGGCTTTATTGGAGCAGTATTGATGATAGGATTGAATGGAATAGCTTTTCACTCAGGATCGGTCCAAGGAGATATTATGGTGCTCATTAATGCTTCTTTGTATAGCGTGTACCTCATTATCTCAAAACCACTTCTTGCAAAGTATCATCCGTTCACCGTAACAAAGTGGACTTTTGTGTTTGCCGTTCCATTTGTGACTGTAATGTCTTGGAATGATATAACGACCATGAATTGGGAAAGTATTCCATTACCTATTTGGGGAGCGATTAGTTATGCAATTGTATTTACCAGTTTCTTGGCGTATTTGTTTTATGCGATAGCGATGAAAGTGGTCAATGCCAGTACAGCAAGTTTTTATATCTACTTCCAGCCCATGGTGGCAACCGTAGTGGCGATCCTAGTATTTGATGAAACCATCAAAATGGTACAAGTTATCGCTGCCGCTTTGATATTTTCGGGAGTTTATTTAATTAGCATCAAGAAAAAACCTAAAGAAAAGATGAATTAACAAGCTTCATCAGATAATTTGAAACGATGAGGAGTTCATTTATTTGTTGATTTATCTATCCTATCAAACAATGGCAAAAAGTATAACCAAAGTTCAAGCACACTTATTTTTAGTAGGGGCATCATTCGCTTACGGAGCCAATTACAATGTGGCTAAAATTGTCATGCCCGACTATGTGCAGCCCAAAGGGTTTATCTTAATGAGGGTGATTTTTGCTGCTGTTTTGTTTACGGTGATCCATAGAATTTTTATCAAAGAAAAAATTGAGAGTACACAAGATTATAGAAGGTTAGTCTTTGCCGCTTTCTTTGGTGCTTGTTTAAACATGATCACCTTCTTTGAAGGACTATCATTAACATCTCCAATTAATGCCTCTGTGATTATGGTTTCCTCACCTATTTTGGTGTTGATCATGTCGGCGATCATACTTAATGAAAAAGTGACAGCTAAAAAAGTGGTAGGTATTGTGCTTGGTTTAGCAGGAGCTTTGATATTGGTAGGAATGAATGGATTTGATTTTTCAAGCGGTACTGCTCAAGGTGATATTCTAGTTATTGTCAATGCTTGTTCCTACGGCTACTATTTGATATTAATTAAGCCATTAGCCACGAAATATCATCCTTTTACTATTTTAAAGTGGGTATTTATCTTTGGAGCCCCAATGGTTTTACCATTTGGAATTATGGATTTAGTAGAAGCACAGTGGCATACTTTCACTCCAGAAGTGATAGGAGCAATTGCTTTTGTTTTGATTGGAGCGACTTGTATCACCTATCTATTTAATGCGATAAGTCTACAGGTACTGAATGCAAGTACCACAAGTTTTTATATCTATTTCCAGCCTTTAATCGCAGGTGCAATAGCAGTCTTTCTATTTGGTGAGCAACCTCGTTGGGAACAACTCTATGCCACCATATTGATTTTTACAGGTGTGGCATTGGTCTCTAACTGGAAAACGAAAAGTAATTAATCTATATCAATTTTACCGTCCCTTACTTTTAAAATTCTATCTGCTTTTTGGGCCAATTGAGGATCGTGAGTAACAATAACCAAAGTGGTATGATGATTCTTATTTAATTCAAAGAGTAAGTTCTCTACATGTAAACTTGTTTCCTCATCGAGGTTACCTGTGGGCTCATCAGCAAAAAGAATCTTAGGAGTAGTGACAAAGGCTCTAGCAAGTGCCACCCTTTGTTGTTCTCCACCCGAAAGTTGATTAGGATAATGATGTTCACGACCGTCTAACCCCACTTCTTTCAGCATCTCTTTTGCTTTTGATTTGGCATCAGATTGTCCTTGAAGCTCCAAAGGTGTCATCACATTCTCTAGGGCCGTAAGCGAAGGTAAAAGTTGAAAATTCTGGAAAATAAATCCAATTTTCTGATTTCTGATATCCGCTTTATCATTTTCACTTAAAGTAGTAATATCAATATCATCAATAATTACTTTACCTGAGGTAGGATTATCCAATCCAGCCGTTAAGCCTAGTAAAGTGGTTTTACCAGACCCGGAAGTACCAACAATAGCTACAGATTCCCCTTTTTTAACCTCAAAAGAAATGTCTTTGATAATCTCAAGGGTATCGTTTCCTTTTCCGAATGATTTGATTAAGTTTTCTACCTTAAGCATAGATTAGTTATTTATCTCGTTGATAATTTCTCCACCATCATTAAGTAAAATCAGATTGTCAATGTTAAATCGAGTAGGGTAAGTGATAACACCTGTAGAATCTACCTTAGAAGTATTAATCGTAAATTCTAATCCTTTGACCAAACCCAAAGTAATGAGTTCTTGATTTAACCAAGAATTTTGTATAGTTAATATATTACTCGATTTACTGACCAAAGGCGATGAAATGACGGTTTCTGTGGTGGTAGTATCGTCTAGAAGACCTCGAATTTCCAAATTGTAAAAATCACCATTAGCAAAGGAAACAATAGTTGTATCATCTTCTTCGTAGATATCAAAATCTCCTCGAGCAGTTTGAACCACCAAAGGATTATTAGCGACTTCTATAGACATAGGGCTGTATTCACCATCAAACATCATTTTTAGCTTGCCCGATTCTGGAGTTCTTGCTATACCATAATTATTTCGTGATGCTATAAGTTGGAAAACGCCATAGTTGGCATAATTAACATTGGTAGAGTCTGTAATGTTTGAATAACCGAATTCAAGATAATCGATGGTATCTTTTGGAGATGTATTGCTAAAAGGAATATTTCCTGATGTAAACGTAGAAACCGTTCCAGCATTATCAACACCTGCCCAATATGAATTTTCTGCCAAAGGAAGGTCCTCAAAAGAGGCAGCTCTTTCTACTACATACAAAAGCACTTCAGCGGATCCTTCATAAGAATTATTAGCTGCTTCGAAACGAGCATTTCGGAATCCCTCTGTATCATAAGAAATTGAGTCTGATCGTAAAGTTGAGGCAATTTGCTCATCGTCGACAAACCATTTGTAAGAGCTGCTTTCGCCACCTTTTACTCTTGCTTCATACACAAATTTTTGATCTTTGAGTATAATTGATCTAGCAGTAGTTGGATTCACTCTAGGTGAAATAATAGCGACCTCAAGTCTTGGGTCAGTGATTTCTTCTACTCCACAAGAGAAGAAAACAAAAGGGAAAATCAGTAAGTTGATGTATATGGAAATTTTTTTCATTATTGATCTTTCTTGATATATGACGGAAGAGGAATTTCTTTGAGAAACTCATAACTTCCTTTTTCAAAGTTAATAGAACAAAAGAAATGTTGTAAACCATTGGTGATACAAATGTAAGGGGCTTTGATTTTACTATTGTATTGCGCCACTTGCTGAAAAGTATCGTTACTTAATTTTACTGTTGGAGCTTTGCATTCTACCAATAAAAATGGAGCACCACCTCTTTCATAAAAAAGTATATCCGAACGCTTTATTCTTTTGTTTACCGTCAATCCAGCTTCTATTCCTACCAGATTTTTCGAAAATCCCATGGAAAGCAGCATTTGTAAAAACTGTTGTCTTACCCATTCTTCAGGAGTAAGTAGAAGCATTTTCTTTCTGATAGGGTCAAAAATAAAGGTTTTTCCGTTTTTTTCTTCCGTTCTAACTTTCGAAAGTGGTAAATTTAATTTTTGCATGTAGTGCAAGGATCATTTTTTATAAAGATCAGATGATTTTGTATTGAAAATCAAAAGACACCGAACTTCATTGAATCACCAAAAGTAATTTTTAACGAACTTAGGTGATCTTGTAAATTTAGAAAGAAATTGATGATAAATTAGAAATCTAAGCCATAAAGAAATTTTTTGAGTGAACATTCTACATATCGCCCAGAAGACCGATTCGACGATTCGAATATGCAGTCTCAAGTGAAGCCATCTCATTATTATTATTCATATAGCTATTTATACAAATGGATTAATATTAAAGAAAATGAAGATAAAGTCTTTCATCTTGGGGAGGATCATTTTATAAAAATGAGCACCATATTTTTTGAGCTCAATTTATCATCGACAAGAAGAAAATTCGAAAGGCGACATATCCAAAAGTTATCAATAACAAGAAAGAAATTAATAATTCCTTTACTCACAGGAGGTATTTTAGGACCAATAATTTTTCTAGCTTCATTGTCAGGAGTAGTCAATGCCTTTACCGGATTCTCCATTTTTTTGGCTTGTGCATTTCTTTTTTATTATGGATTTACGGGAAATTATCAAATTGAAGTTTCTCAGAAGAATGGAGTGCAAAATCAGTTTTTTGTAGATGCGAATGGTCCTGATTTACAGAAATTTATTAATCGATGTCAGGTAGATATCCTCCAAAGGAATCGATTTTAGATTAACTTTATTTACAATTATTTGATGATTATTTTTGATTTTTGTTTGGTAGATAAGATTTTTTGATCTACTTTTGCATCGCATTTCGGGAAAACGCTCTCAGAAATTGTCCGATGGTGTAATTGGCAACACGTCTGATTTTGGTTCAGAAGAGTCCAGGTTCGAGACCTGGTCGGACAACACTAAAAACATTTGAGACATTTTCCGGAATATTGTCCGATGGTGTAATTGGCAACACGTCTGATTTTGGTTCAGAAGAGTCCAGGTTCGAGACCTGGTCGGACAACAAAAAGCTTTACAGATTTTCGCTGTAAAGCTTTTTTTTTGCTTGCTATTTTTATATTTGTATAATAGATAGAATAAAATTTATAACTAACATGTCAAAAAGATTAATCAAAATCATAATCACTCTTACGTTATCGTTCGCGGTAATGGGTGTTTATGCACAAGAAACTGCAGGTTCAGCCACTCAAACAAGTACTAAAACAAGTAGTCAAAAAGCTGCTTCAACTACTTCTACGAAAAAAGCTGTACCGGCCAAACCTAAAGGCCCGGCGGACGCAACGCTTAAATCAAAGTACGAATTCATGTCCAAACGAGGTGGACGTTGGAAAGAATATCGTATGATCAAACAAGATTGGTTAAATGCCTACTGGGCAGAAGTAGACGACACATTGTCTACGGCTTACACTGATGCTATCGAAGCACGTAAAGAAACGGCTCAAGCACATCAGGAAGTAAAAGAAATGGAAGCTAGACTTGGTGAGAAAGATCGTTTAATCGATCTTGGTGATTACATCACTTTAGCTGGTTTAGACATCGATAAATATACAGTGGTATATACTTCTTTTATTATTATTGCTATTTTGATTTTAGTTCTAGTATTTGGTTTAATCAAATTCAAATCGAACAATCAAACGGTAGTAGAAGTGAAAAAAGATTATGATACTATCGAAAAGGAATACGATGATTTCAGAACGAAGGCACAAGAGAGAGAGATGAAAGTGAGAAGAGAACTTGTGACGGAAAGAAATAAAGGAGAAGAGATGCAAAAAGAGCTTTCTTCACTTCGTAAAAGAGAAAATAAAATGCAATAGTATTTTAATTACAAAAAAAGCCCACTTCTTCCCCAAAGTGGGCTTTTTTTATTCTCAAAAATTAAAGAACTTAGAGTAATCAAAAGAAATTAAATTTGATATTGTGTAGAATATCTATTAATGTGATCAATTTTTAGTGATTTTATAATCTACTTCTTAACCTAAAAAAGAAGCGAATTAAAATAACCTACTACACAACATTTTTTCAGCATATTATATAAATGTTTAGATTCTCACTTTTTTGTGTATCCCTTTTTATCTTTTTGTGCGGTTGTAAACAAAAAGTAGAGGTAATGGAAGGCTTTGTAGATGCGAAAGCTGAAAAAGAAGCTTACTACGAAAAACAAATTAACTATTTACAAGACCTTATTCGTGATGATGAAAATAATCCGAATCTATATTACCTAAAGGCCAACGCTGAATATGAAATTAAACAATGGGCAGCTGCTTTAGAAGATATTTCTATGGCTACATCATTGGATTCGACTGTAGGAAGTTATTTTTTCCTTGCAGCAAAAAATCATTTTGCCTTTCAAAATTATGAAGATGTATTATTTAATCTTCAAAAAGCTTCTCAAAAATCGTTTAATCATCCTTTTTTGAATATTCTTAAGGCAAAGTCGTTTCTGAAGTTAAATGAAATGGATAGTGCGTTTCATACATTGATGGTTTCTGAGAAAGAAATACCGAATAGTACTCAATTAAAAAGGGCTTGGGGAGAATATTATTTTATTATTGGCGATTCTAAAAAAGTAAAAAAGATTAATGAAGAAATTCTAAGTATTAATCCATATGATACTTTGGCCTATGCTTACCTCATTAAAGATGCGATCAATACAAACGATTTTGTTTTAGCAAAAGAAGTTTTGGATAGTGCTAAAAATAAAAATGTAAGTTCATTACCTTTACTTACTTGCGAAGGTGAATTATTGGTCGTTGAAAAATATTTGGATAGTGCAGAAGTAATTTTTACAGATGTATTACGTCAAGATCCTTCACAGTGGGAGGCGTCTAGACACTTAGGTAAACTTTTAAGGAAAAAAGGATTGACTTTAGAAGCAAAGAAAGTATTTTTAGAGGGCTTAAAAATCAAGCAGGATTGCAAAGAACTTTGGTATGAATTAGGATTGACTGAACAATACCTAATCAAAGACTATGGTGAGGCGAGAAGTAATTACGAAAAAGCATTAGAAATTGATCCTGCATATCTTGATGCTAGAAAAGCATTAAACAATTTAAGAGCGATTTTAAGAAGAATGTATGCCCCACCTCCTGTAGAGGAAGCATCGTCTTCCGAAGAAGAAAACACAACAGAAGCCAACTCTTCTGAAGAAATAAATTAATTTAACCAAAACTGCTACGATTCTTAATAACTATGATTTCGAAAACGTATGGAAGCTCCGTATATGGAGTAGATGCCACTCTTATTGAAGTGGAAGTAAATGTACTCAATGGCAAAGGTCTTTTTGTTGTTGGATTACCCGACAGTGCTATCAAAGAAAGCGAACACCGAGTAGAAAGTGCTGTGAAACACTATGGATATGCCATTCCACGACAAAAAGTAGTGGTAAATCTAGCTCCTGCAGCAGCCAAAAAAGAAGGAGCAGCTTTCGATTTACCTATTGCACTATCTATCCTACAGTCCTCCGAACAAATTGGAGCAAGGAATTTAGAGGATTACATTATCCTTGGAGAACTTTCTTTAGACGGTGAATTACGTCCTATCAAAGGAGCTTTACCAATTGCTATTGAAGCAAGAAAACAAAAGAAGAAAGGATTTATTCTACCTAAAGAGAATGCTCAAGAAGCTGCAATTGTCAATAACTTAGATGTAATTGGTGTCAATAACCTATTAGAAGCCATTGAGTTTATTCAGGGCGATAGAGAAATTGAACCTCTCAAAATAGATACTAGAGAGCTTTTTAATGATATGTTGGATGATTATGAACTAGATTTTTCTCAAGTTCAAGGTCAAGAAAACATGAAAAGGGCTTTAGAGATTGCAGCTGCTGGAGGTCATAATGTGATTATGATAGGCCCTCCTGGTGCAGGTAAAACCATGTTGGCAAAACGTTTGGCAACTATTCTGCCTTCATTGACTCTTCAAGAAGCATTAGAAACCACAAAAATACATTCTGTGGCAGGTAAACTGGGGGCTAACAATGGGCATCTCATTTCGACCCGTCCATTCAGGGCGCCACATCATACAATTAGTGATGTAGCGTTAGTTGGTGGGGGCGGAGTACCACAGCCAGGGGAAATATCACTTTCTCACAACGGAGTACTGTTTCTAGACGAATTACCAGAATTCAAACGTACAGTACTTGAGGTGATGCGTCAACCTCTAGAAGAAAGAAAAGTAAGTATATCAAGAGCAAGAATGTCAGTCGATTTCCCTGCTAATTTTATGCTGATAGCCAGTATGAATCCATGTCCTTGCGGATATCACAATCATCCAGAGAAAGATTGTACCTGTCCTCCGGGAGCTGTTCAGAAATATTTGAATAAAATTAGCGGCCCTCTTTTAGACAGAATTGATCTACATGTTGAGGTTACTCCTGTATCCTTTGATCAAATGACGTCTTTAAAAGAAGCGGAGTCAAGTGAGGCTATAAGACAGAGAGTTATAGATGCCAGAGAACTTCAAAAGGAGAGGTTCGAAAAAGAAGGATTAGCACTACATAGTAATGCAATGATGCCTTCGCAGGTTGTTAAGCGTATTTGTACATTAGATCCTTTAGGTAAAAACTTGCTAAAATCGGCTATGGATCGTTTAGGATTATCTGCCAGAGCTTACGATAGAATTTTAAAAGTTTCTCGAACAATAGCTGACCTTGCAGGAAGTGAATCAGTCAAGGCAGAGCACATTGCAGAGGCGATTCAGTTTAGAAGTTTGGACAGAGAATCGTGGGTTGAGGGTTAAAAATTATTACAACTATTCATAACTGCTTATATTTGCGGTAATATTCCTAATTTAGCAGGAAACAAGTTTCAATAAAGAAAAGTAGCTGTGAAAATCATTATTGCGGGAGCAGGTGATGTTGGGTTCCACTTGGGTAAACTACTGGCACACGAAGACCATGATATTACACTTATCGATACAGATGTTGATAGTCTAAATCATGCCGCCAACCATATTGATGTAGCCACTGTAAAAGGGTCGTCTACATCTTTCGCTGTCCTTGAGGAAGCTAATGTTGATAAATCTGACATGCTGATCGCTGTCACGTCTTCTGAGGAGACCAATCTAATAACGGCCATGATTGCCAAACGATTGGGTACGAAGAGAACAATTGCAAGAATCACAAATAGTGAGTACTTACACTCTCGTGATATGCTTGACATGAGAAGAATGGGTGTGGATGAAATGATTTCGCCACAACTATTGGCCACAAAAGAGATTAAGCGTCTCTTAAAAGAGGCGGCTATTACAGATACTTTCGAATTCGAAAAAGGTTTATTGTCTTTAATTGGTATCACCATTGACGAGGAACAGCCTTTAGTAGGAAAAACGTTAGAAGAGACATCATATCTAAATAAAGATTTCAAGTTCTTAACGGTAGCAATTTTGAGAGATGATGAGACCATCATTCCAAGAGGAGATACTAAGTTTGAACTTGGAGATCACGTATATTATATCGCCAAGCCGGATGGTGTAGAAAGCGTACTTCAGCTAACAAAGAAAAAACTTCAGAAAAAAATTAAGCGATTAATTATTCTTGGAGGTAGTAAAGTAGGTTTTTATGCTGCTCGATCGTTAAGCTTTAAATACAATGTTGTCCTTATTGAGAAAGACAGAGATAAAGCTTTCCAAATGGCAGAAGAATTACCGAATACTTTGGTCATTCACGGTGATGGTCGTAATGTAGATTTACTCGAGGAAGAAGGTATTGATAGTGCAGATGCGTTTATTGCGGTGACAGGTGACTCTGAAACCAATATCATTACTTCTTTGGTGGCAAAGAAACATGGCGTTCAGAAAACAATTGCCCTTGTGGAGAATATGGATTATATCCACCTCTCTCAAAATATGGGTGTTGATACTTTGATTAATAAAAAGCTGATTGCAGCGAGTTTTATTTTCAGATATATCAGAAGAGGAGAGATCATTTCATTAACCAACGTACACGGTGTAGATGCTGAGGTATTAGAGTTTGTGGTTAACGAAAACTCACCTGTGACTAAAAATGTATTAAAGGATTTAGGATTCCCTAAATCAGCGATTATTGGAGGTGCGATTAGAAAGGGAAAAGCCTATATACCAAAAGGAGATTTCCAATTCGAACCTTACGATAGAGCAGTAGTACTTACTCGACCAGAGTGTATTGCTAAAGTTGAAGCTTTCTTCCGTTAAACCTATGATGACTAACATGCAACAACGAAAGGGACTGTTCAATAATTGGCTTATCTGTAGAATTCTAGGCATACTTATACTTTTAAACGGTGTATTTATGTTGTTCTGTCTACCTTTTGCTTTCTATTTTGGCGACGGCGATTGGTTAGCATTGGCCCAAGCAGGAGGTATTGCAATTGCTTCAGGTGGAGGAGCTGCTTTATATGCTAGAAAAGTAGGTTATTCTCAAGAATTCAGAAAAAAGGATGGGTACATTATTGTGACTTTTGGATGGGCACTTATGGCTTTTTTCGGAAGTTTACCCTATTTATTTAGTGACATCAATGTATCTTTTGCAGACGCTTATTTTGAAACAATTTCAGGCTTCTCGACTACTGGAGCAAGTATTTTAACAGATATCGAAAGTGTAGGCAAAGGTATTTTATTTTGGAGATCATTAACCCAATGGATTGGAGGTATGGGTATTATCGTATTAGCGGTAGCCGTATTGCCTTTCTTAGGTATTGGAGGTATGCAGTTATTTGTAGCTGAGGCGCCAGGGATTACTCCAGATAAACTTCAACCTAGAATAAAAGAAACTGCTCGAAGATTATGGTGGGTATATGCTGGTCTAACTGGTGTAGAAACTATTTTACTGATGACAGGCGGTATGAGTTTCTATAATGCCTTAAACCACGCGTTAACAACGATGGCCACAGGAGGTTTCTCTACATTTAATGATAGTGCCGCTTCATTTTCTCCCTACATACAATACATTCTGATATTCTTTATGTTGTTGGCAGGAACGAACTTTACCTTAAACTACTTTCTGTTTAAGCGTATGTTTAAAGCCATATGGAAAAACGAAGAATATAAATATTACATCTATGTTATTGCTTTAGCCACTTTAGCAATTACGGTATCAATTGTAGTGACCACTGAATTAGGTGTTGAAAAATCATTTAGAGACGCACTCTTCCAAGTGATCTCTATTATTACAACAACAGGTTACGTATCGGCAGACTATACCGCTTGGACGCCACTAGCGACCATGATTGTTTTTGTGTTGATGTTCTGTGGTGGTATGGCAGGATCTACAGCCGGTGGTGTAAAAATTGTAAGGCACATCATCTTATTTAAAAACTCTTTTCTTGAATTAAAGAGACAATTACATCCTACTGCAATTATACCTGTACGATTTAATGGCAAAGCTATAAAAGGAAGCATTACCTTTAATGTACTAGCTTTTATCATGGCTTACTTTTTGATATTTGGATTAGGTATTTTAGTGATGTCGGCTATTGGAGTAGATTTAATGACTTCACTTGGTGCTGTGGCTACCTCATTAGGGAATATTGGACCTGGTATTGGAACAGTAGGACCTGTTGATAACTTTGCTCATTTGCCAGATCTTGCAAAATGGGTACTTTCGTTTCTAATGTTATTGGGTAGGTTAGAACTCTTTACTGTAATGATCATATTTACTCCATATTTCTGGAGTAGATTCTAAAATTTAAGCTAATTTTTTAATTCCTAAGGGAAAGAAAGAATGGGAAACAATAAGAATAATTTATATAAAATTTATGGCGTAGCCATTTTGGTGATTGTATTGGACCAATTGAGTAAACTGTTGGTACATAATTACATGGAAATGGGTACCCTAGGAGAAATTAAAGTAATTGGTGATTGGTTTAGATTACACTATCTACTTAACCCAGGAATGGCTTTCGGAATGCAGTTTGGCAACGAATACGGTAAATTGATCTTGACAACCTTTAGAATTATAGCTTCAGGTGGTATTGTTTACGGTATTTATGTGTTAAACCAAAAAGGAGCACATTGGGGCTTCTTAGTTTGCGGAGCCATGATTCTAGGAGGAGCCATTGGTAATTCTATAGACTCTGTATTCTATGGTGTATTTATTGAAGGCAATATGATTCCAGGTTCATCAACACCGTGGTTTCATGGTCAAGTAATCGATATGTTATATTTCCCAATGGTAAGAGGAAGCTTTCCCGATTGGTTACCATTTTATGGAGGAGAACGCTTTCTGTTTTTTAGCCCAGTATTTAATATCGCCGACTCAGCCATCTTTTTAGGAGTGCTTTTCATCTTTATTTTCCAGAATAAATTCTCTGAATATGAGAAGAAAGAAAAGCAAGAAATAGCTACAGAAGAACAATAGTCATTGGGTTTTATTGACCTAAATCAACTTATACAAACAACAAATCTAATCCAAGTCACTGGTTAAGGTTTGTTGTTTTTTGTTTACCTTCAATAACAGATTTTGTGGTAAATAAAAGACTTTTCCATCCTACTTTTGAAATACATCCAGAGAGAAAAAGAATTATCTAACATCATAAAACTAATATCAATGAAAACTAAAATCATTTCTACCATTGTTTGTATCCTTGGGATTGTAGCTTCTTCTTATGCACAATCATCAAAAAATCTTGTATTGGGAGAAAGTAAAGTCGTTGCTTTAGGTACATCAAATACTCACGATTGGGAAGGTGATGTCAAAAAAATGTCTGGTGATGCTTCTATCACAATTGAAGACAATCAAATTAAATCTATTGAGTCGTTACAAGTAACGATGGAAGTGAACAGTATGGAGTCTGGTAAAGGATCTTTAGATAGCAACATGCACAAAACCATGAATGCTAAAAAGCACCCTAAGATGACTTACAAGTTAACTTCAGCTTCTGTTGATGCTAACGGAAAAGTAACTGCAAAAGGTCAGTTAACAATTAATGGAACAACAAAGGATATTACTTTAAACCCAGTAGCTTCATTAGCAGGAGACAAAGTGACATTCAAAGGTGAAACTACTTTTAATATGTCTGCTTACGGTGTTGAACCTCCTAGCTTAATGTTTGGTGCTATTAAAGTAGAAGATGAGGTAAAGATCGAAATGAACGTGGTCTTTAACTAATCTATAACCGTACTAATTAAGTACTGCTAAAAACTGAAACCGTGATCATAAAATCAATTGGATATGAATTTACTTCATCATGATTTTCACGATTCAGATAAAAACTAAAACGATATTGGAATATCCAGTCCAAACTAAATAAATCCTGAGTTAATCTAACTCAGGAGATAACTAATCTAATTAAATTATTTGCTAATTATGAACAACCAATACAAAGTATTGTCAGTATTTGCTATGCTTTTTTTCATGGCAATAGGTACTTCTTACGCTCAAAAAAATAGTGGGGTTTTTGATAGAGATATGCAGTATATGCGTTACAATGACCAAAGAGGCATTGGCGTATTTGAAACTACAAAATCAGATACTGTAGGTTTTGATGGAATGAAAGTTAGAGTAGGTGCAGACTTCGCTCTTCAGATGCAAGGTTTATCTCACTCAAACAGTGGTGTAGTAGAATTGGCTAAAATTCACCCAGGTTTCAACTTACCTACAGCGAACTTAAACATTGACGCTCAATTAGCGGATGGTGTTAGAGTTCACTTACAAACTTACTTATCATCACGTCACCACAACGATGCATGGGTAATGGGTGGTTACTTACAAATTGATAACTTGAACTTCTTGAACCTTAATAGCCAAATGGCTGACGATATCATGGATATCATCACTGTGAAAGTAGGTCAGATGGAAATCAACTATGGTGACCAACACTTCAGAAGAACAAACAACGCATACTCAATGGGTAACGCATTCTTCGGTAACACAATCATGGACCCATTCGCTACTGAAATGGCGATGGAAGTTTACGCTCAGAAAGACGGATGGATCGGTATGGCAGGTGTATCGAATGGTAAATTAAACCAAAACGTTACATCAACTGGTAACTGGTCAGTATATGGTAAATTTGGTTTTGACAAACAAGTTAACGAAGATTTGAGAGCTCGTTTAACAGGTTCAGTATACCATAACTCAAACTTAGCAAATGCTAACTTGTATGCTGGTGATAGAGCTGGTTCAAGATTCTACTCTGTAATGGACGTACCAGGTCACTCAACTACAGCTTCTTATAAGAACGGTCGTGTTGATCCAGGATTCAATGGTCAAATCACTTCATTCATGATCAACCCATTCGTGAAGTTCAAAGGTTTAGAATTCTTCGGTACTTATGAAGTATCAAACGGTTCAGGTAAAAACGAATTCAACGAAAACGGTGATATCGAGTCAAGAAACTGGAACCAAATCAATGCTGAATTGATCTACAGATTTGGTAACACTGAGCAATTCTATGTTGGTGGTAAATACAACACAGCTTGGGGTACTAACAGAAACGAAGGTGGAGAGTACTTCGATGCAAACGGTGATGGTGTAGGCGAATTCTGGTCAGTTGAAAACGCAAACTTACGTCAAAATAGACTTGAAGTAGCTGCAGGTTGGTTCATGACTAGAAATGTGATGATGAAAGCAGGTTACGTTCACCACACTTACAGCGGATATGATGTTTATGCTGATACACACAGAGCTGCTCCAGAAGGTGCGATCGGTGGATCAACAAACGCAATATATGAAGATGGTAAATTTAATGGCTTCATGTTAGAGGCAGCTATTAGTTTCTAATCTTTATCATTAACAACAAGAAAGGTACTCCATTTGGAGTACCTTTTTTTATGTTTAATATCTATTTAATCAAATGATTAATGTACATAGTGTTATTTTTTAGAGCATAAAAAAAGAACGCTAGATACAAAATACCTAGCGTTCTCCAAGCTCTCTCTTCAATCTATTCATCTGACTTCTATGCTGCTTAACATAGTAAAACTTTAGATGTATCGTTAATTAACCTTGAGGCATTAACTAACATCAATTTCTTCTTGATGACCTTACAAAAGTCATCATAATATCCTGTAAAATGAAGTTATTTATAGTTTTTAATGCTATTTGGTCAATATTAAACGTTCTTTAAGACAAAAAAACAAAAATAACTTAAAAAATTGTATCACTGTTACCTAAAAGAAACCGATTGCATATAATTCAACTGTAAATCACATCATTAACTAATTTTTCTAGGGATAATTATCAAATTATATTAACGTTTATTAAATTGCACTACAACTGACTCACCAAATTACTAGAATGAAACTACAGAACATTGCTTTATACTTTATTCTTTATGCTGCTTTCACTTCATGTATTGCTTTAGAAGATAGTTTTGATCCAAAGATTGAAACTATGGACATTAATGAAGAAAGCTTTTTTTTCTATAAAGATACGTTCAGGTTACAAGTTACTTTTTCCGATAACTTTCTTATCGAAGAAGCCACTGTATCTATTGGTAAGGTAGATAAAGATAATTCTGCTATAGCACAATTTTCCTATGATTCTACTTATACAGTAAATGCTAGGGCATTGGCTATTGATACCGCTTTATTTATACCTGCACATGTTCCTATTGGAACTTATTATTTGTCGACAAGAAATGTTGATGGAGGAGGAAACGTTTTGGAAGATACTTCTTTCTTCCAAATAGGCACTGATACATTAGCCCCTCAAGTAAGTGGTGATATCACAGTGACATCGGCTGTACCTGGAAATGAAAACAATACGGTATTCTGTAGAGGAGAAAAAATTATATTAGGAGGATTCCTAACCGATAATATTTCATTATCAAAATTGACCCTTCAGTTTGCAGATACATATCCTAAGATTTTTCCAATACAAGGCGATACTGTAGATATTGATGCAGTGGTGCAGCGTAAATTATTTATCCCTAATGAAATTGCAAATGGGGATATTGATTTAACAGTAACATTGGAAGATGTTTTTGGAAACGTTACTACCTATATTAAGCCTATTACAATTAACTGTGATGATGTTGCACCTATTTTTGAATCTTACACGGCTACATCTCCAATTCCATCAGATAGAATTGTATTAATCTATCCAGGATCTGATTACGCTTTAAACTCTTTAGTTGTACAAGACGATGGAGGATTGGATTCAGTACAATTAGAAGTAATTAAAACGCCTATAGCAATAGAAGGTCAAACACCAACTCCTGTAGTATTGCATAGTGTAGAGCTACCTTTAAATGGTGCAAACTCTGTTGATTTAGTGTCTTTAAGTGAACTTGATTTTAGTTGGGGATTTGATCCGACAACATCAGAAACTGGAGAAACAATAACAGTGAGTGTAAAGGTGATTGATCAGGAACAAACTTGGGCTGAAGCATCATTGTTTAGATATTCGATGGTGGCGAAAGAAGATTTACCACCATCAATTCTAGTCACTGACTTTATTTTTAATGGAGTAAAAGAGTACGTTCCTGAAGGAAGTACAAAAGAACTGAATGCAGATACAGAGAATGTTCGTATTCAATTGGATGGTAAAGTAGACGAAAATGTCGCTTTAGACTCATTGATAATAGATTTTGAAGATGTAGAGTTGGGAACTGAAGGTCAAGGTCAAAAATTGATTATCACTGACTTTACTAACTCAACCTACCCTGTAGATATTGGATCTATAGTAACGAATATGAATCTATTGATAAAATCTATCCCATTAGGGGAAGACCTTTATGGTTACACTAACAGTACATTTAATTTAAAAATTAGAGCTGTTGATGTTAGAGGTCAGGTAGATGAAGAAATATATACATTTACTGTAGATTATGGTAAGTTTGCGATGTAGATAAATTTATTGTTTCAATAAAAAAAACCTAGGAAAATAAATTTTTCTAGGTTTTTTTTATTTATTTGATGATGAAAAATCGAACGTTATAAAACATACCTTTAATAGAAAAAAAGAAAACCAATCCTAAATTAATTATTAAAACAATTACCATAATCTGCAATTTATATAAACATAAATAAAAGTTTTTTTAGAGAAATGGTAACTTTTATTTTATTTATAACGTTTTGATTTTCAATTAAAAGATTAAAATAAACATAACAATTATCCATTTATAAAGTGGATGAAACAATTAGGATATCACCCTTATTAATTATAAAAAATGAATAAAATTGTTGTTGGTAGCGAGGAGTGGTGTGCATTACCACAATTAGGTATTCCTGCTATTAAAGCCAGAGTAGATTCAGGGGCAAAAACATCTGCTCTTCATGCTGTTAATATTACTCCTTTTACAAAAGAAAACGAACAGTGGGTACGTTTTGAAGTACACCCTCTTCAAGCAAACGGGAAAACTACGGTATATTGTGAAGCTAAAGTAGTAGATAGAAGAAGCGTAAAAAGTTCTAGTGGTAAAAGTGAAAAAAGATATGTTGTAAGATCTGTTATTTCTTTTGCAGAAACTACATGGGATATCGAGGTAACGCTTACTAATAGAGACTCTATGGGGTATAGAATGTTATTGGGAAGACAAGCAATGTCTGGTAAGCTTTTAGTTGATCCAGAAATATCATTTAATTTGGGAGAGATATCTCCAAACCTCATAGAACAATATTATAAGACACACGAGAAACAAGCTTCAGGTTTAAAAATTGGTCTTTTAGCAAGTAACCCAGATTTGTATAGTAACCGAAGAATAATTGAAGCTGGTCAACAACATGGTCATGAAATGGAGTTTTTGAACATCAAAGACTGTTATATCAAATTAGATGGTAAAAACCCTGAAATGCATTATCGTGGAGGTCGATTGCTCAACGATTTTGATGCTATAATTCCTCGTATACGTCCCTCTATCACCTTTTATGGTACTGCATTAACTAGACATTTTGCTGCTATGGGGGTGTATACTTTAAACACTGCTTCAGCAATTACTCAGTCAAGAGATAAATTACATTCTCTTCAGATGTTGATCAATGATGGTCTACCTATTCCTACAACAGGTTTTGCCAATTCTCCTTTAGATACAGAAGATCTAATAGATATGGTGGGTGGAGCTCCTCTGATTGTGAAGCTTCTTGAGGGAACTCAAGGTAAAGGAGTTGTGCTTGCAGAAACGAAGAAAGCCGCTGAGAGTTTGATCAATGCCTTTAAGAGTTTAAAAGCGAATATTTTGGTGCAACAGTTTATCAAAGAATCGAATGGTAAGGATATTCGAATTTTCGTGGTAGATGGTAAAGTAGTCGAGAGCATGATGAGAACTGCTGCTCCAGGAGAATTTAGAGCGAATATCCATATGGGAGGTAGTGCTTCAAAAATAAAGATTACTGCCGAAGAAAAAAGAATAGCCATTCAAGCGGCTAAAACATTAGGTTTAAAAGTAGCTGGTGTAGATATTATTCGAGGAAGTAACGGACCATTATTACTAGAAGTGAACTCTTCTCCTGGTCTTGAAGGTATAGAGGGTGTATCTGATAAAGATATTGCAGGAGCAATGATCGAAGCCATTGAAAAAGGCGTAAAAAGAAAGAAAAATAAATAAAAAATGCTCCGGGCTTCATTGCTCGGAGCATTCTTTTTATAAGAAGTTTAACTTCGATAAGAAGTTATTTTTATAACTATTTCCTATTGGAATCTCTTTTTGAGGCATCACAATTTGCATGTCCTCTATAGTGTCTACTTTCTCTAAATTGACAATATATGATCGATGTACTCTGATGAAGTTGTCTGGGAATTTCTTTTCCAAAGCCTTCATAGTGGAGTGCACAATATATTTTTTGTCAGAAGTATTAATCAACATATAATCTGATAATGCCTCCACAAAATAGATGTCGCACAAAGAAAGTTTGATGATTTTATTATCTGCTTTCACAAACAGGGTATTATCAGAACTTGTTTCCACCAATTTTTGATCGCCGTTTTCTATAGAATGCTTGGCTTTTTCAACCGCTTTAAGAAAACGAGGGTAAGTAATTGGTTTTATCAAGTAGTCGGTAAGATTGAATTCGAAAGCTTCTGCTCCAAAATCTCGTCTACCCGTAATTAATATCACCTGAGGTAACTTCTCTAAAGATTGTACCAATTCGATACCCGTCATTTGAGGCATCTCAATATCAAGGAAAATGATATCAATAGCAGTAGTATGAAGTGCTTCATAGGCAGAGACGGCATTGTCGAACTCTCCGGCAAGTTCTAACCCTTCGGAGCGCTTTACAAAGTCACGCACTACCATGCGAGATACCTCTTCATCATCGACTATAAGACACTTTAAACTGCTCATATTACAGATCTAGAGTTTTTAACTTCTGAATATATTTACCTAATATATCAAATTCTAAATTGATTTTTGTTCCTTTTTTGATTTTATGGAAGTTAGTATTCTCATAAGTATAAGGAATAATGGCAACGCTGAATTGTCCTTTAGCATCATCAACGACAGTTAAACTAGCACCATTTACACAAATAGAACCTTTTTCTACGGTGAAGTTCTTCGTAGAAGGATCGTATTCAAAAGTAAATCTCCAGCTGCCTTGCTCGTCTTGAACATTGATACACTCGCCAATCTGATCGACGTGACCTTGGACAATATGACCATCAAAACGACCGTGAGAAGGCATACTTCTCTCTAAGTTGACAACATCGCCTACTTGCCAATCGCCTAAATTTGTTTTCTGAAGAGTTTCATGAATCGCTACTACTTGATGTTTTTGACCATCAATGTGCGTTACGGTAAGACAAACCCCATTGTGAGCTAAACTCTGATCAATTTTTAACTCATGAGAAATCGGTGATTCCACAGTAAAAATTGTATTCTCTTGGTCTTTTGTTATATCGGTAATCTTGCCTAAAGCTTCAATTATTCCTGTAAACATTTTAATTATTAAGGGTTTTGTGATTATTAAAATACAATTTAGTCAAAAATCGTCATAGATATTTTACTTTTAGGGATTATTCATCACTTATATTCTAGAACAGGATAATTTGATGATAAAATTTGATACTACCCTCTCATAAGTTCCTTTTCTCATCTTGATATGGAACTAAACCAAGGTTAAAAAATGACAGTTACTAACAGCGATCAAAGATATGAGATTGTAAAAAGCTTAATCGAACAGGAAGACTGGGAGGCTTTAAGCGAAGTGATTGAAAAATTACCTACTGTTGAAATCGTTGAAATCTTAGAAAAGATAGACGAGGAACATCAGTTGGTTGTGTTTTCTCTATTTTCGAAAAAAGAGAAAGCACAGATTTTTGGTGAATTACCTGCTGATGAACAGTATTACTTTTTCCAGCATTTAGATAAGCGAGATTTCTCTAAAATATTTCAGGATATGAGGTCGGACGAAAGGGCCGATTTTTATCAGGATTTATCTGTTGGAGAACAATCCGCATTATTGCCTTATTTGAATAAACAGGTAAGGAGTAATGTATTGGAATTAAGTGGCTATGAGGCCGATTCTGCTGGTGGTATTATGACCACTGATTTTGCAACGGTGCGAAATTGGATGACTGTCAGACAAGCGGTAGATAAGATCAAACTCGATTCTCCGGGTAAAAAAATGATTTACTACGTGTATGTAGTAGATAATGAAAAAACGCTTCTAGGCTTTGTTACCTTAAAGGATTTAATCCTAGCGGAGTTGGATGATAAAATCGAAGACTTGGTGCATGTAGACTTTGTTGCTGCACAAGTAGACGATGATCGAGAGAATGTGGCCAAGATGATTGAGAAATATAATTTGGTCGCATTACCTATTATCAATATTGAAAGAAAGCTATTGGGTATTGTTCGACATGATGATGCCATTGATGTCATCGTGCAAGAGCAAACCGAAGATATGGAACGACTCATGGGTATTCAGCCAAGTGCAGAAGCTGATGAGGATGAAGGCTATTTGGACTTATCCGTTTTTAAACACTTTAAGAAAAGGGTGGTTTGGTTAGTTTCTTTAGGTATTATGGGCATGATATCCGGTCTAATTTTGCATCACTTTGAAGAGGCATTGGACAAGATGGTGATATTGGCTCTTTATATGCCCATGTTAGCTGATACTGGAGGAAATGCAGGTTCTCAGGCATCAACGGTAGTTATTCGAGCTCTTTCGTTAGGAGAAGTTCGATCCAAAGATTGGTGGCTTATCACTTTTAAAGAGATGAGAATATCTTTGTTGTTAGCCATCTGTTTATCTACGGTCGCATGTATTAAGGTATTTGTATTGTCCTACGATGCAGTATTACCAGGACATTTAACGCTAACGTATGTAGCATTTATAATATCATTGGCATTAGCGCTTCAAGTAGTGAGTTCAACTTTAATTGGAGCAGGTTTACCACTTATTGTAAGAAAATTTGGAGGAGACCCAGCGGTAGTGGCCAGCCCAGCCATCACAACTATTGTGGATGTTACCGGCCTTTTAATCTATTTTAGTTTAGCTACAGCCTTTTTATTGAACTGATTTTAGTTAGCAAATTCTTCTTTAGAAATATGTATGGTAAAATCGATGGATATTTTATCCTTCACTTTTACCATACCCATCATTTTTTGAGGGGGTTCTAGGTTGTAATCTAAGATAGAAAACTCTCCTAGACCACTTAACTCGTATTTACCATCAGATAGTTTTTTAACCTCAGCCTTAAACTCTTGAGGGTTGCTCAATTCACCAATTGTTAGAATTAGATGTACATATGCTTTTTCTTTTTCAACTACATCACGTTCTAATCCTGTAAACTGAATATAAATGGATGAATTGTGTTTATAATCAAGTAATTCTCTGAATTCTTTAGTCATGAGTTTTATACCACAATCAAACTTTAGAATTTCTAAACTCATTTTTTTGTGGTTGATTACTTGAAAATGTTCGTTACTTCTTTCTAAGCAAAAATTAGAGGTCAATGAGGCGTCAGGAACGTAATCACAATCAAATGTACTGACGTTGGTTTTCCCTAGGATAGAAATTGGTGTGATGTCAAAGTTTATAGAATAACTTCCATCTTCGATTTCTGTTTGAGCTGTTACTTTAGTTGTGAGAATAATAAATAAGCATAGAATTATTCTCCTCATTTTTAGTTGATACATAAGTAGGATAATCTGAAGTCCTTATTGTAGTTGTTAAACCTTAATAAGCAAAAAAAGAGGCGATTATCCGAATTAGTTAAGAATCCTTTTGAAATTATCTTGATTTCATCTTTTAGTACTTTTCCCTTATTGTTTTTTACTGCTTCAACAGGCTTAAAAAGCATATAAATTGCAATAAAAGTGAATTGAACTGTATTATTGTGGCGATTCTTTGCATTCCTTAATAAATACCCTTTAAAATTAGTACTTGAACTTTACCTTAGCTAAATTTACAACAAGAACTATTGAAGCAAGAGACCTATATTTTCTTCATCTATGAAAGTTACATTTCTACAGATTTATCTTGTTTATTACTCTTGCTTGAGACCTAAAATATTTTTTTGATGATGTACTATTTGATGCTCGAAGTTTTTATTTTCGGGTATATCTTAATTGTTCTCGAACACAATATCCATATCAACAAAGCAGCAACTGCGTTAATTATGGGAGCCGGCCTTTGGGCATTGTATGCTATTGGTGCAGATGATATTCTACAACTTGGTTTTAGTGAGTCTTGGAAATCATGGCTCGATGGCGGTGGCGAAACTGGACATGAAGGAATTATTCATTTCATTGTTCATCACGAATTGACCGAACACCTTTCGGAAATTGCCTCTATTGTCTTCTTCTTAATGGGAGCCATGACAATTGTAGAAGTAATTGATGAATATCAAGGTTTCCGTATTATTACCAATAGGATAAAAGTGACTCAAAAATCGAAGTTATTGGTCATTATGTCCCTATTAACCTTCTTCCTTTCTGCAGCATTAGATAACCTTACCACTACAATCGTAATTGTAGCAGTTCTTAATAAACTGATAAAAGACGATGAGACGAGGTGGTATTTTGCAAGTATGGTAGTGATCTCTGCTAATGCAGGCGGTGCTTGGTCACCAATTGGTGATGTTACCACTATCATGTTATGGATTGGAGGACAGATTACAGCATTAAAAATTATTGAGGAGATCTTTATGCCTTCATTGGTGGCCATGGTTCTTCCAATGATCGTTTTAGCATTCAAACTCAAAGGAGAAATTGATACTCCCGATATTCATGAAGATGAGAATACAGCTTTTATTAAATTAAGAGATAGAATTATTGTACTTGTAATGGGTATTGCAGCGTTATTGTTTGTGCCTGTTATTAAGTCATACACTCACTTACCTCCATTTATAGGAATGTTGTTAGGTTTAGGTGTCATGTGGTTTATGACTGACTTCAAATTGCATAATAAAACAGCCCATGATAAAAGAAAGTTGAATGTGGGGCATATCTTGAAAAAGATTGATATGCCAACTGTTTTATTCTTAATGGGTATCCTATTAGCAGTAGGTGCATTAAGTAGTGCCGGACATTTAAATGTATTGGCTGGTTTTATGCAAGAACACTTCACGGATATCTATCTTCAAAATACTTTAATTGGAGTACTATCAGCAATTGTTGATAACGTACCTATTGTGGCAGCATTTATGGGGATGTATCCAATTGCTGAAGCAGGTGCAACAGGAGAAATGGCCAACTTTGTAGTAGATGGTAAATTCTGGGAAATGCTAGCGTATTGTTCAGGTACCGGTGGTAGTATTCTTATTATCGGATCTGCAGCAGGTGTAGCAGCAATGGGTATGGAACATATTTCATTTACTTGGTATTTAAAGAATATTGCTTGGATTGCTGCTTTAGGTTACCTAGGAGGGATATCTTTATTCTACTTAGAGATGTTATTCATGTAAAATATAAAGAGTTAATCTAATTGTAAGGTTGCTGTTTCTTAGGAAGTAGCAGCCTTATTTTTTGTTTGAAATTTTGGAGTTATTAAGCGAAGTGAGGGATTACTGTCTTGTTGGAGATTGGATGTAGATAGTTGTAAGGAAGCCCGATAGTTTTCCGAGGGGTTTCACCACCTCGTTTTGGAAGATCATTGCAATAAGTTTTTATTAAGCCATCTAAATCATGCTAGAATTATTTCGATGTATTTTGTTCTGAGGGGTTACACCGCCTCAGAAATATTGAACACACATTTGATAATACTATCTCAAAAATTGAAAATTCCCTCTTACCTCTTACTTATTACCTATTATTTATTCCTTATTACTTAAATAAACGAGCGTAAAATCCGCAACTCCTACCTCCTCACTCCTAATTCCTAACTTATTTTTCTTGTCGAAATCAAAAAGTTATTCACATGCTGTGTTGGTAACTTATTTTTTATTTAAAAATTTAAATTTTAATAAACATTCAAAAAAATAATGTTTAAATTTCATGTACCAAGACTTATTCACAAGAAAAACTGTTTATGAAACGATTGTTGATATTCCCTTTAATATGCTTAATTACAATAAGTTGTTCTACAAAAAAAGATACCAAGAAACATGAAAGTGTTGATAACTTTTCAGAAGGTATTTTTCCTAAAACTATAAGCCATAACATTGAAACCACATCCGGTATGGTATTCACACTTACGGAAGAAAAACTTAGTCACAGTGTGAGTAACATTTCGATTCAAGGAATTAATTTTCCAAATTCAATGGAAGTAATTTCTGTAAATGATACAGATCCCATCGAGCAGTTTAATGTGATGGATTTAAATAACGATGGGTTTGAAGAAGTGTATATCACCCAACGTTCAGCTGGTTCGGGTGCTTATGCAAAGATTATTGGTATTGCCTCAATGAGGGATAATAGTTATGGAAGTATTTATGTTCCTCCAATTTCTGATAATGATGATCTGTCGAATGGATATATGGGACATGATGAAATAGAATTTACTAAGAAGAATATTATCAGAACATACCCTGTTTATAAAGAATCTGATTCGAATGCGAACCCTACTGGAGGACAAAGAAAGGTGCAATATGAATTAATAACCGGAGAAGCAGGTTATATCTTAAATCCATATGAGTTACAAATGTGATACTCAATATAGTTGTTGTATATTTGTGCTTTAAATAATCTAATTTATTAACCTTATATGAAAACTTGTTTTCTAAAAACAAGCTTATTTGTTATGCTTGTAATTTTCTCTTTTGCCTGTAAAAAAGAAAAAGGAGAGGGACCTATCATTTCGAAAGAATTATCAATAAGCACTTTTAAGAAAGTAAATAACTCTGTAGCTACTGAAATTCTTATTGAATACGGTACTGAACAATCTGTAACTGTAGATGCAGAACAAAATGTACTTAATGCTTTAAATACAGCTGTATCCGATTCTACTTGGAACATTAGTTTGAGAACAACGATAAGAGATTACACTTTAAAAGTAAAAATCGTTACTCCAGAAATCGATGCTTTTATAACTTCAGGAAGTACACCAGTAACGATCAGTGGACCACATTCTTCTAATGGAGATTTTGCAATAACAGCTTCAGGTTCTTCGATTATTGAGGTAGACGGTATGAATGCAATAGTAGGTGATATTACATTAGAAGCTTCCGGAAGCACGACAATGAATTTAAATGGATTTGATGCTCGTTCGTTAAGTACGAATACATCAGGAAGTGGTACGTTTAATTTTAATGGAACCACTAACTTCTTTGCACTATTAACTTCTGGTTCTACTCGAGTAAATGCATTTGATATGACAAGTAGAGTAGCAGAAATTAACTCCATCGGAAGTACAAAAATCCAGTTAACTGCAACTGAAGAGATCAATGGTACTTTATCGGGTTCAGCTATTCTAGAATATAAAGGAGGAGCCTCTGTTGCAGGCTTAACAGCTACTGAAGGAGCAGAAATCAGAAAAGTTGATTAATTGATAAAAACTTACATAAAAAAACAACCCAACCGAATGCACCTCAGTTGGGTTTGTTTTTATACCTAATAACGGAAATAATTGTTATTGGTATACTATATATTTATACACTAAACTTAATTATTTGTTCCACTTCATGTATGGATATTTAGCTGTCTCCGTCTGACGGATTGTTTTACCCGGATTAACTTCTTGAGCTTCGCCTAATGTATTAACACCTGCTTGATTTTGAACGTGATATGCTCCTTTACGCTTCTTAGCAGTCACATCTTCTTCATGCATAACAGCTAACTTTGTATCTTGTTGAGCTATTGTTGTTGTCTTATAACTTTTACGAATATTTTTTTGAGGATTATCTGCATTTGCTGTTATTGTAATACCTGCAATTAATAAAGCGATAGCAATGATCTTATTTTTCATGATGTTGATTTTTAAAGGTTTATGTTGTTTCTAATTACAAATATATATACTTCAAAACCTTACATTACGTTACCCTATTTTACCTAATAGAAGTTAACGTATTAACATTTTCTGAACCAACATTATGCACTACTAATTTAGTCACTTTTTAGAGTGGTATTGATATTTTAAAGGGGTGTTAAAGGCGAATTAAAAGTAATCCTTTTTCTCTTAATTGTTTCCAAGCATCGCTTTCAAAGAGTTCTTCTCGATCAAACCCCGTTTCTTCTTCAAATGTATCACCTACTTTTTGGATAGTAGAAAACTCTCCTTCTTGATATATACTGAATTCCTCAATTTGCTGAGCAATGAATTCAGCCAATACATCAGAAGTTTCAATCACCATATCTTCTTTCTTATTGATAAAGATTAATTCTCCCCAACCTTCGTCTTCATCAATTTCTACCATTGGACTTTTACCCAGCCATAATAAGGCGTATTTAGGCAGTTCAATATCAGCTTTTATAGTTTCAGTTAAAGCTTCTTCTATTAGATCAGGAGCAAGAGTAGTAGAGGATACAGAGAAGTCGAACCAATTCTGTACAGGTAAGTCCAATTCTAATCCATGCATAAAATTAAAGATAGAAGTTTTGAGCCCTTGACTGAATCGATCGTGTTTTGCTCCTGTTGGATCTTTGTGAGGTAAATCGTTCCAAGCAAATCCTTCGAATTCAAATTCTTCCTTTTCTACTTTATATTCTTCTGGGTTTAGACCTACTGGGGCATGAGCAGTCATGGCAAACTGATGCCAAAATCCAGAATGAAGACACTTTTTAGCAAACATCTGTCTCACTACTTCTAATGAGTCGATAGTTTCTTGTGTATTCTGAGTCGGGAATCCATACATGAGGTATGCATGTACCATAATATTCGCATCACTAAATGCCTTGGTCACTTGAGCCGCTTGTTTGATAGTTACCCCTTTCTTCATCAGTTTCAATAGACGGTCGGAAGCGACTTCAATTCCTCCAGATACAGCAACACAACCTGATGCTGCTAGAAGTTTACATAAATCTGGAGTAAAGGTTTTTTCAAAGCGGATATTCCCCCACCATGTGATTTTGGTTCCTCTTCGGATCAACTCAATGGCAATATCTCTCAAGGCTAGTGGAGGTGCAGCTTCATCTACAAAATGAAATCCAGTTTGCCCAGTCTCTTTGATGATCATTTCGATACGATCCACAATTAAAGCTGCTGGGGCAGGGTCATAGCGACCAATATAATCAAGTGATATATCGCAGAAAGTACATTTTTTCCAATAGCAGCCATGGGCTACAGTTAGTTTGTTCCATCGGCCATCGTTCCAAAGACGATGCATAGGGTTGGCCACATCAATAACAGATAAGTATTGATCCAATGGTAAATCGCTATAGTCAGGAGTGCCCACTTCTGCATGAGTAATGACATCCTGTATTTTTTGGTCGATATATTTTACCTCTCCAACATCAGATAGTTTGAAGGTACGCTGAAGTTGCACTTCGTTTTTCTCTCCTTTAATGAATTTCAGAAGGTTAAATAAAGGCCCTTCGCCATCATCTAAAGTGATAAAATCAACATAATTGAAAACACGAGGATCTCTTAATGTTCTTAGCTCAGTATTCGGGTAACCTCCACCCATCGCTACTTTAATGTTTGGGTAGTTGTTTTTGATGTACTGCCCGCATTTTAATGCACCATACAGGTTTCCAGGGAAAGGAACAGTAAAGGCAACAAACTCTGGGTCGAATAATTGTAGCTTTTCTTCAAAAATTTCGATTAACCACTGATCTAAAAGGTGAGGTTCGCCTTCTATTGCTTCTTCAATAGGAGTAAAGCTAGTCGCAGACATCGCAACTCTTTCAGCATAGCGGGAAAAACCGAAATCTTCGGTGATGGTTTCAATAATAAAATCGCCAAGATCTTCAAGGTATAGCGTACTTAGGTAGCGGGCTTTATCATTTATACCCATGGAACCGAAAGTCCACTCTACATTGTCGACATTATTAAATCGAGAGGCACGAGGTAGAAAATCATCCTGACAAATACTGTGTGCTAACGTATTGTCTTTATTTTGGAGAAATTGAATAACAGGCTCAATGGTTTCAAGGTAATCGTCCTGAAGCATAAAGATTCTTTGAACGTTATCACTTGTCTCTTGAATAACCTCTTCTGCTTGATCAAAAATTTGAGTTAAACCATTGGCACTAAATATCTTTAATACCAGCTCCAACCCAAGATCAATTTGATGAGCATCGATGTTTTGCTCTCTCAAAAAGCCCTTAAGATAAGCCGTCGCCGGATAAGGCGTATTTAACTGAGTAAGCGGAGGTGTAACTAATAATGTTTTGATCATGCGATTATAAATTCCAAAAGCGTGGTCTTAAAATGAATAAGACTGATATTCAAACAACAAATTTAAGGGGATGATGTTGGAGTTGATAATTATTATTGTGAAAATTTATTTATAAAAAAGAGGCTATTCCATTTTTGTAATGAAATAACCTCTTTAATATATTTTTTGATAGCAAAAATTAAGGAGCAATTGCTTTTGCGTCTTTATCAGCACCTAATGATAATGCTTCTTTCTCTTGCTTAAGCGTTTCTACCACTGTTTTCTGAATTTCAGCAGCCTCATCAACTCTATGGTTTAAATAGAAGTTGTAGCTTTTGTTGAATACTGCAGAATCAACATTATTATTGGTGTAGATATCATCTTGTAAAGCAACGTAAGCATTCATCGCCTCATCTTTTGGAAGATGCTGTGTTGAAACTGTAGCTTCAGCTTTATAAAGATCGATTAATACTTTGACCATAACATCTTTAGATAAAAGGTCTGCAGGTGCTTGCGCCTTTTCTTTAGGTGCACAGCTCACGAGTATTAAACCTAATGCGAGTACTTTCAATATTCTTTTCATATGGCAAAAATATCGAATGACAACATAACTAAGAATCATATAATGTTAGTAGTATGTAAAAATGTGGTTAAATAGTGTTAAATGAGCCTCTAAGTTGTACACAAAGATCAGGTTGAAGTAAATTTGGTAACTGGGAAAGTCTAAATTTTAATGAATGAAAGAATTACTGAAAAAGTTAAGGAAGTACGAAATCCGTATTCGCAAGGCGATCAACTCGCACATGCAAGGGGATTTTCATTCTGTATTCAAAGGGTCCGGTTTGGAGTTCGATGATGTACGCCTTTATCAGTATGGGGACGATATTAGACATATCGACTGGAATGTGAGTGCAAAAGGGCATGGTACTTTCGTAAAAACATTCAAAGAAGAAAAAGAACAAAACGTTTTCTTTGTAGTCGATGTGAGTGCATCTCAGGACATTGGTAAACCGAACAGGAAAAAAATAGATATATCAAAAGAAATAGCAAGTGTATTGGCGATGTCTGCCTTAAAAGAGGCAAGTTCAGTGGGCCTATTGTGTTTTTCTGATGATAAAGAACGCTATGTGAAACCGAATAAAGGGAACAAACATGCGTATCAATTGATAGGCGAGTTATTTCGTCTGAAGCCTAAATCGCCTAAAACAAATATCAATAGGGCGTTGGGTCAAACGTTATCCATGATCAAAAGGAAAAGTATCATTATTGTAATTTCCGATTTTGTGGATGAAAACTACGAACGTCACCTAAAAGCATTGTGTAGAAAGCACGACCTTGTAGTAATACATGTGGGTGATGATCGTGAAACTACCTTCCCAAGAATTGGTATCGCCCCACTTTATGATAAAGAAGCAGGGAAAACAATTTGGGTAAATACTTCATCTAGAGAGTTTAGAAACAATTTGGATAAATTTTATGCTCAAAACAGGTTGGAGCTAAGTGACCTAGTCAGAAGGAACGGTGGAAACTATACTTTTATAAATGCACAAGAGGATTATGTACCTAAACTTGTTCAGTTATTTAAAGTTAGAAACAGCGGAAGAAAATAAACGAATCAAACGAGCATCAAATCGTGATGAGAAAATACTTAAGCTTATTTTTTACATTATTCTTGACTCAGTCTATTGTGGTGAATGCACAGTCTGAGGATCAAAATTTACCTTACGGTAGATTTTTCGGGGATAGTATTATGCTTGGAGAGGAAATAAAGTACTCATTAAGGTACGAACATCCTCCAGAAGAAGAGGTCTTATTTCCAGACTCTACTTATAATTTTGCTCCATTCGAATTATTGAGCAAACAAAACTTCAATACAAGAACATTAAGTAATGTAAGTGTCGATTGTGTAGTGTACTCATTGGCTACTTACGAAATCGATTCGGTCTATGAATTGGGATTACCTGTAATGAAAAGAGCTGAGGGAACTACAGATTCCGTTTTTGCAACTCTTGATGGCATCTTCCTTAGAGAAATGATTCCAGTGGTATCAGACTCTACGAAAATTATTGCGGATGTCAACTTCCTTGATCTGGAGACTCAATTCAACACGCCTTTACTATTAATTATTCTAGGAAGTATTGTTGTGCTTGCTCTTTTATTCTTATTGATCTTTGGTAAACGCATCAAAGAAGGATGGAGAAAGAAAAAGGTACAGAAACAATACGATGCATTTAAATTATCATTTGATAAGTACTTGCAACAGGATATGGATAGTAAATTGACAGAAGACGCTGTTGCCGTTTGGAAAGCTTATTTGTCAAAAGCCATAAAAATTGATATTCAACCTTTGACTTCCAAAGAGACAGGTAAAGCATTACATTCTGAGGAGTTAGAAAAACACCTTAAAGTATTAGATAGAGTGATCTATTCTGGACAAGGAGGCGAGGAAGCTAAACCTGTCATGAAGTACTTGGATGAAATTGCCACAAAAGGTTACGCACATGCGATGGTCAACGATCCTGTAAAGCCTTTTGAAATTGAAATGAACGTAGTCGTTCAAGAAAAAACAACCGAAGATAAAGAGTAAAATTACTACAAGCAGTAATTATGTACGAAGATATATTGTCATTACATTGGTTTAAACCATCAACACTAGCCAATTTTGATTGGGAAAATTTTGATTATCTCTATTTCATTTTAGCGATTCCATTGTTATTTCTATTGAGATGGTTGTTGCGTTATAGAGTACGTCAGAAATTAGATGTAGCCCTTCCAGAAGGAAGGCTTCAAGCAGACTGGAGTACCTTCCTAAGATTTTTACCTCCATTATTTTTAAGTCTTGGAATGGCGTTAATGATTATCGCTTTAGCAAGACCTCAGAAAACAAACGAACAGGTGGAACAGTGGTCGGAGGGTATCGATATCATGTTAATTCTTGATATTTCCCATTCGATGAAAATCGAAGACTTTGTTCCTAACCGTATGGAGGCAGCCAAAAAAGTAGCCACTAAATTCATCGATGGCAGGGTGCAAGATAGAATTGGTTTGGTCATCTTTTCAGGCGAAGCCATTTCTTATGCACCTTTGACGACCGATTATACCCTTCTAAAAGATCTGGTAACGGATATTGACTTCAACATGATCAAGAAGAATGGTACGGCAATAGGATTAGCATTGGGTGTAGCCATTAACCGAATGAGAGAGTCGACAGCAAAATCAAAAGTAGCAATTCTATTATCCGATGGTGAAAATACCGCAGGAAGTATCGACCCAAAAACCGCCGCTGAATTGGCATACGGTTATGGAGTAAAAGTATATACAATTGGTGTCGGTAAAGAAGGTAGAGTACCTTACGGAACTGATATGTTTGGTGTACCTAAGTATATCGAACAACATTTGGATGAAACGGCCTTGAGAGACATTGCAAGAATTGGTAAAGGAAAATACTTTAGAGCAACAAATAATAAAGCCTTAGCTAAGATCTTCGATCAAATTGATAAGTACGAGAAAGCGGAAATAAAAGAGACAAGATTTAAAGACACCAAAGATTATTATCATATTTATTTGATATATGGATTGATTTTTTTCCTAATTTGGTTGGCATTAAAGAGTACTTTCCTTACGAACGCACTAGAAGATTAATTCTCAGGAGATTAAATGGAGACAAGACGCTGGCATCTTATTTTTGGTTTTACCATGCTATTCATCTTATATGGTATTGTACTACTTAATATTCAGGTATTAAGTAGTGAGTATAAAACCATGTCTGAAGCGAACATCGTAGACCGTCAAGTAGAATACCCTCTTCGTGGTATGATTTACGATAGGAATGGTCAACTTTTAGCGTCGAATGCTGCCGTTTTTGATATTATGGTTACGCCAAAATATTTTAAACTGGCCGAAGAAGATTCAGCAATACTTGCAGGTATGTTGGATTATACCATTGAAGAATTGCGATTCAACATCAAAAAAGCTAGAGGATATTCTTGGTTTAAACCTTCTGTTTTAAAGAAGCAGATCAGTCAAATAGATTACGCTAGGATCCAAGATAAAATCATCCGTTTTAAAGGAATTTCCATTCAAGCAAGAACGATTCGTTCCTATCCTCATAAAAGTTTAGCCAATGCTTTAGGCTATGTAAAAGAAGTATCAAGATCCTATTTAGAAAAAGATACCACTAAGTATTATCAAAGTGGTGACCTTATAGGCATATCTGGTATAGAGAAATTTTACGAAAAGCAATTAAGAGGGCAACGTGGAGTAAGCTACGTGATGAAAAACGTAAAAGGGGTAGTAAAAGGTCCATATGCTGATGGTAAATTAGATACTATTCCAAGAGTAGGTGCGACATTAACTTCATCCATAGATCTTGATTTACAGAAATATGGAGAGGATTTGATGGTGAACAAAAAAGGAGCAATTGTAGCTATAGATCCTAGCACAGGAGAGATTTTAGCCATGATCTCAGCACCTTCTTATGATCCAAATGAATTAACAGGAGAGGGTAAACGAGTTTCTAAAAACTACAGCAGCCTTTCAAGAGATAAAAACAAGCCTTTATTTAATAGATCCATGCAATCAAGGTATCCTCCTGGATCTACCTTTAAGACGGTAATGGCCATGATTGGCCTTCAGAGAGGAGTAGTAGATACCACCACTACATATTTTTCTTGTAACAAACGATTAGTAGGGTGTCACGACCATGCAAGTCCATTAAATGTTCGCGGATCAATTGTCAACTCATGTAACCCATGGTATTATCAAGAAATCCGAAGGTTAATGGATGATGAAGGGAAAAGATACCAGACATCTGACCGTTTAAGAGAGACTTTGGATGAATGGAGAGACGAAGTAAAAGGCTACGGTCTAGGTGTCAAATTAGGCGTTGACATGCCTTATGAAAAAGGTGGTCTAGTGCCAAGTTCAAAACTTTACGATAGAATTTACAAAGGTGGAGGATGGAAAATCAGTACGATTCATTCCATCAGTATTGGTCAGGGGGAAGTATTATCAATGCCAATTCAGTTGGCCAACTTAGGTGCAATTATAGCGAATAGAGGACATTATTATACTCCACATATTATTAAAGATGTTGGAGGTGAAGGTCCATTGGAACAATATAAGGAGAAACATACGGTAAATGTTAAACCAGAATATGTAGATCATATTGCTAGAGCTATGGCGGATGTGCCTAGAATAGGTACAGCAAGAAGAGCATTTAGTAACGATATTGTGATCTGTGGTAAAACAGGTACAGCACAAAACCCTCACGGAGAAGACCATTCAATTTTTATGGGATTTGCTCCGTTACACAATCCTAAAATCGCCATTGCAGTGTATGTAGAGAATGCTGGTTTTGGTGGTACATGGGCTGCTCCAATCGCCTCTCTAATGATGGAAAAGTACGTGAACGGAGAAGTGAAACGTGGCTACCTAGAGAAATACGTTTATAGCGGAGATTTAATTGCTAAAGAAGAAGCAAGAAAAGAACGTGAGCGTAAACTCAAAGAATTAAGAGAGAAAAATAAAGCGAGATATAAAGAGATTCAGGCGCGTAAGGCGAAACAGGATTCTGTGAAGGTGACGACTTCTGACTCGGAATAGGGGTGGGAAATGAAAAATTAAAAGTGAAAAATGAAAAACGTGGTTAGTTGTTCTGCCGCTCGTTTTTTTATCGTGATATTAATTTAATTCATGAGTTTTTACCCCCCCTGAGAGCGCCTTTAATTGCACTTTTTATCTTTAATATCAGATGATCTATTCAAAAAAAACATGAAAAGAGCTTTATGAGGCACTTATATCTGTACTTTCTTTCCTGAAATCATTTGGTTTAAATTTACTTCATAAAAAAAGAGGTCGGGAGACCTCTAACGTTTTTTAGACATAAATGTCGCTAGCGCTTAACATTTGCCCCAGCTTTACTTATTCCCTCTTACCGTCTAAACATCCAAAGGAATGAATTCCTGGGCTTTCGATACACCAAACATTTTAACTGGGATTCTAAGTTATTCCCTATTAGTTATTACTTAAAAAAAACGAGCGTTTTTTCGTACACATTATTGTAACTAACTACGTTTTTCATTTTTAACTTTTCATTTTTAATTAAAAAACGAGCGTTAACTTTGCCCCTAGTTTCCCGGCATAATCCCCTTACTATAAATCGTATCCTTCACTACTTGTTGATACAAACGACCAATAGGAAGCATTTTTCCGTTTTTTAATTCTACTTGATTTCCCTCAATAGCATTTACTTTATTAAGTGAGATCGCGTAAGAACGGTGTATTCTAATAAAATCGTTATCGGGCAGGGTTTCTAGAATTTTGGTGAGGGTATAATGAACTACCAACTCTTTTTCTTTGGTGTACACTCTTAGATAATCCTTTAGACTTTCCATATATAAGATGTCGTCTAAAAGAATCTTGACCATTTTCTTTTCTACTTTAAGGAAAATGAAAGGAGGTTCATCAGATGTTTTTGGTGTAATCCTTGTTGGTTCAGGTGGAGCGGAAGAAGTGACCTCCGGTGTGCCTTTATGTGCATTTTCAGCCGCTGCTTTAGTATTGATTAACTGAGAAGCTTTATTGGCTGCTTTTAAGAATCGTTGGAAAGAGATAGGTTTTAATAAATAGTCAAGTGCAGAAATTTCGAAACCTTCCAAAGCATACTCACGGTAAGCAGTAGTTAAGATAATTTCTGGTTTTTTCTCTAAAGATTTTACAAAATCGATTCCCGTAAGCATCGGCATGTTGATATCTAAAAAGATAAGATCAACGCTATTATTCTGTAAGACGTTAAACGCATCAATAGCACTTTCGCAAGTGGCAATAATTTCAAATTCATCAAGACGTTGCAGATAATTTTCAATTACCTTAATTGCTAAAGGTTCATCGTCTACAATCATACATTTTATCTTACTCATCTCTTGGAATTTTAAGCGTTACGTTAAATTTATCATCACCATCTAGAATTTGAAGAGTATATCTATCATCATAAAGTAACCCTAATCTTCTTTTGGCATTGGATAGACCAAATCCACCTTTTTTAATAGTTTCATTAGAACTTTCTGAAAGTACAAAAGGTAGTTGTATTTGATCGATACTTGGATTCTCTACTTCAAATGTGATAAAATCATCTGATATGATCAAATTTAAGTCAATCTTGATTTGATTGAGCTTATTCTTTACCCCATGTTTGAAAGTGTTCTCAATAAATGGTAAAAACAATAATTGAGGAACACGGACTTTTGTAGCATCACCTTCGATATTAAAGGAAATATCTAAACGTTTTCCAAATCTCAGCTTCTCTAAATCAAGATAATTTTTCATATGATAGAGTTCATCATCAAGATTTACGCGGGTTTCTTTTTGATAGAGCATGTAACTCATCAATTCGCTAAGCTTCATTACCGCATCTGGCGCCTCATCACTTTTGTCTAAAGTAAGAGAATAGATATTATTTAATGTATTAAAGAGAAAGTGGGGTTGAATCTGACTTTTTAAAAGACTCAACTCCGTCATCATATTCTGTTTTTCGAGCTCTCTGGTTTTTCTTTGGTTGGCGATCCAATTTCTTGTTAAAGCAATGGAAGTGGTAATTCCTAGTACATATAATTCTCCAGTGATAATAGCTACAACATGATTTACACTAAGAATTTCTGCTTGTGCACCCGCTTCGGGCCATACAGGTAATAGGAATTGTTGGGTAAGAAATACCTTTAAGTACATCATGGCTGTTAGAGACGCACCCAAATGTAGTAGATAGCCTACATACTTTTTAGTTGGGATGTACTTTGGTAGTAGATAATAGGCATGGTAATACGATAATGGAATGTGTATCGCAAAACCAATTAAGTTGGATTGAAAAGAATATGGATAGTCATCGTAATAACTTCCCCAACGTAAACCATTCAATACATAATAGCAAATCCAAAAAATGCTATGATGAATTAGTGGTTTGTTTAGTTTTAAAGACATTGATAAAGGTAGATTTTCGAATAAATTTACCTGTCTATCGAATAACGTTTGTTTAGAATTTGTAGCCATTGTTTAACAGAATATTTTTAAACATTAGCTAAATAGAAGTTAAACGTATGATAAACAATTAAATTAGATTATTGCATTAAATCTAGGTTTTTATGACGTTCATATGGGGTTGAATGCTGTTTGTCCTAAAAATAATGCAGTATATCAATAGTTAACTACTGTTAATCTATTTTTTTAATTTTTCACAAGTGTTAGATATACATTTACGATATCAAGAAACTGCGAAGGAGTGTTTCCTTCGTTTTGTGGATCAAAAATAAGAAATATTACTCTGATCTACACGTCTGTTCATCTAACCTTCAGTTCAATATGAAATTCAGACTACTAACACTTTTATCAAGTTTGCTCTTACTAGCAAATGTAACCCTCGCTCAAGATAAAATTATAGAGGGTGTAGTTACAGAATCGGGATCGTCCGACGGTTTACCTGGTGTAAACGTTTTACTTAAAGGTACATCTACTGGTACAACTACAGATTTTAACGGTAAATTTAGTTTATCGGTACAAGAGGGTGCTACTTTAGTATTCTCTTATGTAGGTTACGTTACACAGGAAGTACCTGTAGGTAATCAAAGCAACTTCAATATCTCTCTAGAAGTTGATGCAGAACAATTAGAGGAAGTGGTAGTCACTGCTTTCGGTATGGAAAGAGAGACAAAAGCACTAGGTTACTCTGTTCAAGAGGTAAAAGGAGATGATTTAGCTATCGCTAAAGAACCAAACGTAATTAACAACTTATCTGGTAAAGTTGCAGGTGTACAAATTACTAAAACTGCAGCTGGTGCGGGTGGATCTTCTCGTGTAGTTATTCGAGGTAACTCATCTTTAACTGGTTCTAACCAACCACTTTATATTATTGATGGTGTGCCAATCGATAACTCTTCATTCTACTCAGCTCAGGGTTCTTACTGGGACGGTGGTATCGACTATGGTGATGGTATCGGTGATATTAACGCTGACGATATCGAAACGTTATCAGTGTTAAAAGGTCCTGCTGCAGCTGCATTGTACGGTTCTAGAGCAGGTGGTGGTGTAATCGTTATCACTACTAAAACAGGTAAAGCAAAAGAAGGTATTAGCGTAGAATACAACGGTAACTTTACTTTTGAAAATCCATTAGTAATGCCATCATTCCAAAATGAATATGGTATCGGTACTTTCGGAAACATTCCTAATCCAGATGAAATTAGAAATCCAGAAGTTTCTGGTTCTAGCTGGGGTCCAAGAATGAACGGTCAGTCTTATGTAGACTGGACTGGAAACCAATCAACTTACACAGCACAACCAAACAACGTAAACGACTTCTTCCAAACAGGTTCTACAATGACCAACTCAATTGCAGTTTCTGGTGGTTCAGAAAATGCTGATTTCAGAATGTCGTATGCTAACCTTCAAAACAGCGGTATCATTCCAACAAGTTCTTACGAAAGAAATAACTTAGGTTTGAGAGGACGTTTAAGAAGCAAAAAATTCACTTTCGATACGAAAGTAAATTATGTAAATGTAAAGGGTAACAACAGACCTTATATGGCTGAAACAATGGAAAACCCAATGTTTACGTTTATCCAAATGCCAAGATCTATTCGTAATTCAGATCTTCAGAACAATTACTTAAGAGACGGTGAGCACTACAACTATACTGAATCTCCATTTGTATTTAACCCTTACTTCTCGATTAACAAATCGCCAAACTGGGATGAGAAAAACAGAGTAATTGCTTTAGGTTCAGTGAAATATGACCTTACTGAAAACTTAAGTTTCCAACTACGTCACACTGCAGATATTTGGCAGCACGAAAGATATAAGACAGCTCCAAAAGGACAAAATGTATATCACCCTCCAGGAAGATTGTCAAAAGACTTGTATAACGTACAAGAGCAAAATACTGACTTCTTAGTAAACTTCAAGAAGGATTTTGATAACGAATTATCATTCAATGTTTTAGCAGGTGGTAACTTATTAAAGCAAAGAGTAGTGCACAATCAAACAATTGCGAATGCATTGTTAGAAAAAGATTGGTATAGCTTCAATAATGCTGATGGAGGTACTTCTACTACAGAGCACTTAACAGAGAAAGAAGTTCAATCATTATATGCTCAAATGAGTGTTGCTTACAAAAACATGTTATTTGTTGATGTAACAGCAAGAAACGACTGGTCTTCTGCATTACCAACTCACAAGAGTGGTTACTTCTACCCATCAATCACTGGTGCATTTGCATTCTCTGAGATGATGAACGTAGATGAGTCGATCTTCACATTCGGTAAAGTTAGAGCATCATATGCACAAGTGGGTTCAGATCCTAATCCTTACTCTCAAACATTAAATTACTCTGTAATTACTCAAGATGTAATTAATGGTCAGCCAGCAGGTTCTATTGGATCGATTAACAATAGAGGTGATGACAACTTTGTAGGTCTTGTAGATCCGAATATCGAGCCAGAGAAAACGACTTCTATCGAATTGGGTGCTGACTTGAAATTCTTAAATAACAGATTAGGAGTAGACATTACGTACTACAATGCAGTAACAAGTAATCAAGTAATTCCAGTATCACTTCCTTATACAGCAGGTGCACATTCAGTAGTAATCAACCAAGGTTCGATGAGAAACAAAGGTATTGAGGTTTTAGTAACTGCTGATGTATTCAAAAAGCCTTCAGGATTTAACTGGAACATGGGTGTGAACTTCACTAAGAACAATAACACTTTAGAAGAATTGTACGAAGAGGAAGGTTTAACTCAGATCTTATTAAACAGATCTGCAAGAGGTGAAGCAAACATTTTTGCTGAAGTAGGTAAGCCTTACGGTGAAATCAAAGGAGCAAAATTAGTAAGAGGAGCAAATGGTTTACCTCAATTAGATGAGGATGGCAATATCATGTTAGATGCTGATGAGACAGGTAACGGAATGCTTTCATTAGGTAACATCACTCCAGACTACATGATTGGTTTCACTAACACATTTACTTATAAAAACATCATGTTAAACATAGTTGTTGATGCTAAAGTAGGTGGTGATATGTTCTCTTACTCTAACTTCTCTATGCACCAAAATGGTAACCACCAATTAACTGCAGAGCAAAGAAATGCAGGTGGTGTTAAAGTTGTAGATGCAAACGGTCAAGAACAATTAATGGATACACAAGAATATTACCGTCAAGTTGGTCAGAATAACGTAGCGGATGACTTTGTAACAGATGCTTCTTATGTGAAATTAAGAGAATTAAGCTTAGGTTATAACCTTCCAACTAGATGGACTGAGAAAGTATTCGTGAAACAAGCTTCATTATCATTCGTAGGTAGAAACTTAATGTTCTTCTACAATGGAATGGACGGTATCGATCCAGAATCGATTGTATCAAGAGGTATGTTAGGAATTGAGTATGCTGCACTTCCTTCGACAGCAAGCTACGGTTTCAACTTAAACCTTAAATTCTAATAGATTAATGTAGGATAGGTAAGGCAGTTAAAATGGCTGTCTTACCCACTTCAACATCATTTATCACAAGAAACATTAGAGAATTATGAATTTTAGCAAATCTCTTAAAAATATATTAGTAGCAGGATCTGTACTTATTGGTGCAGCGTCTTGTACTGACAACTTCGAAGAGTTAAACACTAACCCTAATAACCCTTCTAAGCCAACACCGGCACAAACATTTACTTTTGCTCAATTGGCAGTATCGGGTGTGGGTCACGAGACTTCTCGTTTAAACTCTTTGACTACAGGACAAATTGGTATGCACTACATCGGTGCTTGGGGCGACTCAAGAGTTTGGTTAACTGGTAGTGGTCCTGTTTGGGTAGGTGAATACTGGAACAAGTCTTACGTAAAGATCGTGGGTAACTTGGAAGTAGCCATTAAAGATGTAACAGCAGACGATGCGGATCCAGCAAAATTAGCAATGCTAGATGTATGGAAAGTATTTAATGCACACCGTATTACAGATATCTATGGACACGTTCCTTATTTCAACGCAGGAAAAGGTTATGCTGCAGCTGAGGCTGGTGAATCGTTGACGCAAGATATGTTGAAGCCTAAGTATGATGAGCAATCGGCAATCTATGCAGACATGATCTCAAAATTGGACAACGCTGTTCAAGTATTAGGTACTGCTGGTAATTCATTTGGTGAAGCTGATTTAGTATACGGTGGAGATCATTTGATGTGGCAAAAATTAGCCAACACACTTCGTTTAAGATTAGCGACTCGTTTAGGTGATGATGCAAAAGTGACTCAATCACTTAATGCTCCTTTGATCGAAACAAACGAAGAAATCGCATTGATTCCATTTACTGGTGAAGGCGATATCTGGGGTCTAGCTTCTAACGGTGATGCATTCTCATTTGATTGGGGTGGCGCATTCCCTTCTCAAGCAATTCTAAATGCAATGAACCAAAAAGATACTGATGTAACTAACGATGATCCTCGTTTACCAGTATTCTTTGTGAACTCTGTAGAAGAAGAGGATGGAACAGTAACTGTTTATGATTGGTTTGAGCCTCAAACGATGCAAGGTGAGGATTTAACAACATCTAAGCACCCAGCTTTTGCTGCAAATAGAACTAATATTGGTGGTTATGATACTCCTGAAATGGTAGCAACTCCAATGGAAGTAGCTTTCTTAAGAGCAGAACATACCACTGATGCTGCAATGCAGTTACAATATTTCACTCAAGGGATCAACCTTTCTTTAGAGTATTATGGTTTAGGATCTGATGTTGAGACGGATTACCCAGCATTCTGGGCATCTGTAAAGTCTAACTTCGATGCGAATCCTAAAGCTGAAATTTTAAAGCAAAAGTGGATCGGTTTGATTGGTAACGGACCAGAAGCATATGCAGAGGTTAGAAGAAATTCAGATTTGTTCTTCGGAACGATCTTCGTTCCAGGCGTAGATTACAAGAAAACATCACAAGGTACTGATGGTGGTTTCGATGATTTCTACCAATGGAAAATCGAATACCCAGCTTCTGAAGCAGCAACAAATTTAGAGAACATGCAAGCCGCTCAGAATATGCCACAAAATTTCTGGTGGACAAAATAAGATCGAAAATTTTAAGTTGAATAATAATAACGGACAATGATGCACAAGCAGGAGTATATCTTACTCCTGCCTGTGTTTTTTATTTTATATCCTTTTGTTTTTACTAGACAATAAATGAACAAAGGGGGAATTTCACCCCAAAACATCAGTTGTTTATCCATATTGCAGTCGTTCAGTTGACACTTATTTTAATCTCTCCATTCTTCTTTGATAAACAAGTTGAAAATAGGTTTACGAACACCATCTAAAATAAGCGATGCAAACTTTTACTTATGATTACCAATTCCTTCATCTATATCAGTCGAAAAACGAATCTTCCAGTAATTCTACAACTCTTTATTGTCTTCTTTTTTTTATCAATGAATATGAGATTGCTCGCCAATTCTACCCATGAACTAAATTATCAGATTAAAAAAGTATCGGATATATCTCAATTGGATATTCGAGATGTATTTAAAGATTCAAAGGGCTTTTTATGGTTAGCGACCTCGGATGGATTGGTACGTTATAATGGTCTCGACAGTAAAGTATATAGAGTAAGCAAATCAGACAATGCTATTGGAAGCAATATGACCCGAAAAATTGCGGAGGATAAATGGGGAAATATTTGGGTATCCACTTTTGGTAAAGGCCTTTCAAAATTAGATATCAAAAAAGAAAGGTTTGTCAATTATACTATGGATAGTGAATCAGATTATAAGATTGAAACCAACGATATTTCTTCTTTTTTAATTGATGGACAAACGATTTGGATAGGCAATTGGGACAAATTAATCCGTATTCAGTTAGATGATCATCACGATAAAATTATTCATCAGTCTTCTATTCTTTTGTCAGAAATTGATTCTTCCCGACATCAGGTAGTCATTCAAAAAATATTTAAAGGAAAAGATAATCATATATGGTTAGGACTTAATTCAGGGTTGTTCAAGATGAAAAACAATCATCAAGATTTACATCAGATTGATTACGATAAAACTCTTGGAAATGTTTCTGATATGACCTATTGTGATTCAACAATGATTACTTCCGGTGAATTTATATCTAGTGTAGTAAATCATTCGGGAGGATTTCGGTTAAGAGGTCTTACGGCGAATTCGGCACATACTATTGCATATAAAGATGGAATTTTATGGGTCGGAAATAGAAAAGGGGTATTTGCTTATAAAGTGCATAAGTACCAATTTTTAACCCTCATCAAGCACTATAAAACGACAAGTAATAATGGGCGGTCATATCACCCTGTTACTTCAATTATTTTAGATGATGAAAAGGTTTGGGTTGCCACAACAGGCGGTGGCGTCTATTGCATATCACCTCTTTCACAACTTTTTGAGCATTATCAGCAAACCAATAAAAAGTCGCTATTTGATGATCATATAAAGGCCATTTTCGAAGATAGTAAGCAAAACCTCTGGATAGGAACAGAGGTGGGTGGTCTCAACTATTTGATTAATGAAAACAATTACAACTATGATAACGGTTTTGGTCAGATTTCTATAAAAAACTATCCCGACGAAAATAATAGGGTATATGCCATTGCTGAACAACACCTTCCTCAATCAAAATTAAGAAAACGATTGCTATGGTTAGGCACTACTTTTCCCACTTTTTTAATCGCCTTAGATCCAAATACGATGGAATTGTTGCCTCAATCTCCTTTTGCAAAAAAGCTGGGGTTTGTATTTGATATCGAAATGCAAAACGATTCGACAATGTGGGTAGGGACTTATAATGAAGGATTATGGAGGATCAAAACTGATCAGAATGGAGAAATTCTAAGTGCTCAAAAATTTGATTCCAATCCTAAAAATGGAGGGTTAACCTCAGATATTATTAGAAGCATACTCATTGATAAAAACGGCAATTTATTAGTGGGCACAGACAAAGGATTGAATGTCATTTTCGCAAATGAATTAGAGAAAAATCACCCAAAAGTATTCAATTATAAAGAGGGGAAAACAGCATTCGACTTATCCAACGAATATCTATTAAAGATCTTTGAAGCGGAAGATGGAAAAATTTGGATGGGTACAATTGGAGGAGGTTTGATTTATTTTAATGAGATTAAGGACAAAAAAATAAGATTCAATACAATTACTGTAGAAGATGGGTTATCAAGTAATTCCATCAAATCAATAGAAGAAGATAGCGAAGGGAATTTATGGTTGAGTAGTAATCATGGTTTGATAAAATATCAACCACGATCCAATCAATTTGTCAATTATGTTCAGTCGGACGGCTTACAAGCAAATGAATTTGAAGACTTGGTTAGTTTCACCAGAAAAGATGGTCAGATGCTTTTTGGAGGAGTAAATGGTTTGAATGCCTTTTATCCTGATCAAATTGTGTCAGATACTCGAAGACCACAAATCTATTTCTCGGAGCTTCAAATTCTAAATGAAACCATTATACCCAATACTAAATATGAACATCAAGTGATCTTAGAGAATAGTATTGAGCATACCAAGGAAATATACTTAAAGCATGATCAAAATAGCTTTAGTCTATCTTTTGAAGCCTTTCAATTCAATAATCATCATAAAGTAAAGTTTAGATATTTCTTAGAAGGATTTGATGAGGAATGGACACCGACACGGAACAATAGCCGACAAGCAAAATACACCAATATACCTTCGGGAACATACACGCTAAAGGTAAATGCGGCCAATAGCGAAGAGGCTTGGTCGGATCAAACAATTGCATTAAAAATATACATTGCGAAACATCCTTTGTTAAGTAATGTAGCGATAGGTATATATATCATCAGTTTCGTTTTGATGTGCAGCTTGATATTTACCATCTATAATCGAATAAGAAAACAGAAAAAGGAAGTCTTTATTGCAGAGTTAGAAAAAAAGAACGCAGAAGATGCTGCACAATCCAAACTGAGGTTCTTTACCAATATATCTCATGAGTTTAGAACGCCTCTAACACTCATTACTATTCCTGTAGACCGTCTAATTAACGGGTCACAATTGACAGAGGAAGACAAGAAACATCAATTGAAAATAATTAAATACAACGCCGATTTAATGTTGCGATTGGTTAATCAGATATTGGACTTTAGAAAATTAGAGCAAAATAAAATTCAACTCTCAATGCAATTGATGGATAGTATACGTTTTGTAAAAAATATTTTTGATGGCTTTCAGCCGTTGGCAGAGAGTAAAGAAATTAAGTTATACTTTAAGGCAAATGTTGAAGAATTAATGATGTCGTTTGATCCGGATTGTTTGGAAAAGATTATCAATAATTTATTATCGAATGCTATAAAGTTTACACCTAAAAACGGAGAGGTGACTTTAGAAATGGAATCTTTGGAGAATAAGCTATCGATTAGAGTAACTGATAATGGAATAGGCATCGCGGAGGATGATCAGAAGCAACTGTTTAAAAGGTATTTTCAAAAGACCAATAAGAATATGCTTTTCAGAGGAGGTACGGGTATTGGACTGAATCTAATTAAAAACTTGGTGGATCTCCACAATGGAAGCATAGAAGTTGAAAGTAAGAAAGATGAAGGGACCACTTTTAAAGTGCTTTTACCAAAAATCAATGAAGGAACCTTAGATCTGGAGTTGACTAAAGAGGAGGATACAGGTGATTTTCCGTCTCCATTTTCTATAGAAAAAGTCCAAAATATACTACAGCCAACACAGAAGAAATATACCTTTTTGATAGTAGAAGATAATGAAGAATTGAGAGAAGTGGTCGTATCATTATTTAGTGAATATCATCAGGTAATTGAAGCGGAGGATGGACAGCAGGGCTACGAAAAATGTATCATACATCAGCCTGATTTGGTCATTAGTGATGTGATGATGCCCAATATGAATGGTCTCGAAATGTTGCACACCATTAAAAATGATATCAAAGTATCTCATATCCCCATTGTATTATTAACCGCAAAAAGTACCAACGAGAATAAGGTGGAAGGGTTGATAGAAGGAGCAGATGCTTATGTGTCTAAACCATTTGATCAAAATGTCTTGTATTCTATTGTATTTTCTATCCTCAAGAATAGAGAGCGTTTGATTGAAAAGTTTGATAAAGAAATCAAGATCAATCCTTCTCTAATTTCCAAAACACCACCGGATGTAGAGTTTTTAGAAAAGGTACTTTCAATCATCGAAAATCACTTAGATAATACCGAGTTTAATGTGGATAAATTGTCTGTAGAATATGGGCTTTCGAGAAATCATTTAAACAAAAAAATCAAAGCATTAACAGGGGAAACAGCCATTGCTTTTATAAGGAATGTCCGTTTAAAACATGCCGCAGAATTATTTAGAAATGGCAATACCAATATCTCAGAAGTCACTTGGCAAGTAGGCTATACAGACCTGGGTACATTTAGGAAAAGATTTAAGGAAAAGTTTGGAGTAAGCCCTTCTGAATTTGCACAAGAAGCGACAAGAAAAGAGAGCACTTTAAAAAAGGAAAACTAAAGCTAAACGATTGTAATTATATCAAAATGAGTCAAATATACACTTAAAGTGTAAATACCTACCTCATTGGTATCAAATACCTAGGCAGAAAAAACGCCTATCCTACTATGTTTGAGTGTGATGAAAAACGTTTGGATGATAAAGTTTTTTTTAGCTATGGTACTACTCTTTTTAACATCCAAATCACTCATTTTTCATACAACTAATCAAAGTATATTTATTTGAAATGAAGTGTTATGATGAAGATTAAAACGACTTTTTTGACAAGTGTTTTATCCTTCTCTCTGTTCTTCTTATCTATGGGAGTTTCGGCTCAAAACGTACAAGTGGATGTGAACCTAAATATGGTGCACTCTGTAGAAGGAATTTCAGATTTTGGAAGAGATAGGCACATTACCGTTCACTCGGCGGCAACAGAGAGAGATTGGGATGGACAGGAAGACAAACTCGACTATTTTATCAATGATCTTGATGTGTATTGGGGTAGAGACAATGGAGCAGCAAGCTGGAAATTTTCTGATACTCCACAAGACCCTAACCGACCTAACAAGCCAGACGTTTCTGCAATGATGTTAAAGGCAGAAGAATTAAAAAATTGGCACGAAAGCAAACTCAATGCGAAACAATACGAAGGGAAAGGTTTCATGATTCAGGGAACAAATCCTCACCCAACATATCCAACACTAGATTGGAGTCCAAGAGGGAAAACTTGGCATGGATGGCAATCATTAGAAGTAGAAACTTCTGCAGAATGGGTGACGGAATATTTGGATCATTATTTTGCTAAATCACCTGGAGAAAAAGGAGAGCCACTACCACACTATTGGGAAGTAATTAACGAACCTGATATGGAAATGATGGTGGGTGGTAAAAGTTGGATCTATGCATCGAGCCAAGAAAAGCTTTGGGAATACCATAACCTTGTAGCAGAAGGTGTCAAAAACCGTCTAGGAGCAAAAGCACCTAAAATTGGTGGTATGACTTGGGGTATGCACGATTTCTATTGGAAAGACGGTATCAATAGAGTAGCTGATGACCAATACGAACAATGGTTTTCCGACGATCTTATGCCGTATTTACAAGAAATGACGACCTCAACAGTAAACGATTACAGAACAAACGATTGGTACCAATGGGATGTGATGTGGCAAGGATTTATTGATAACTGCGGTGACAATATGGACTTCTATGGTATTCATATTTACGATTGGTCGGTAGGCGAAAGAGGTAAAGGTGTGGTACGTACTGGTGGACATGTTGAAGCAATGTTGGATATGTTGGAATGGTACGATATTCAAAAATTCGGAAAGAAAAAAGACATCGTTTTATCGGAGTTTGGTGCTGTTTCGGGTTGGATCAATGATCAGGAAATGGAAAGAAAAGCCTGGGAAAATCTTCGTCCTTTCAATGGGATGTTCATGCAATTTTTAGAACGTCCATCTCATGTGGTGTACTCAATGCCTTTCGCACCAGTAAAAGCAGAGTGGGGTGATGTTAGAGATGCCAACGGAAATGTAACAACTAGATATGGTTCTGTTTTAATGGACAGAGTCGATAGAAATTGCGAAGCTTATGATGCTTCTTGTGAATGGGTATGGTCAGATTTTGTGAAGTGGTATGAACTGTGGAGAGATGTGGATGGTACTCGTATTGATACGAAAGCGACAGATAGAGATATACAAGTAGATGCTTATGTGGAAAACAATAAAGTCTATCTTATCGTCAACAACTTGCAATTTGATGAAGCAACAGTAGATCTAAATATTTTTGATACACAAGCGAGCAAGGTTCAGTTTGTGGAGAAAAGATACATGCATTTTGATGAAAATATTGGAACGACAGGTGGTGTGGCATTAGACGAAACTAGATTAAACACTGCTCCTGGATCGATGACAATTTCTGGTGGAGGTACAGTAATTCTAGTGTATCACTTTGATAAAAACGTGGTTCTTGATCAAACATCAAAAGAAGAGAAATACATGAGTGTGGCACTAAATAATGAAACAACATCAATTGGTGGTTTATTATTTAGAAAAGAAGTACCGGGTCGTACACCAATGACGACAAACATTAATGGTGTGGTTGTGCCTGCAAACGGTGAAGCAACATTGAGATTCTCAGGTAAATTCCCAGAAAATGCATTAGTGCCTGCTTACATCACTGTAAACGGAAATAATTTAGATTATGATACCGATTGGAGAGGCGAATATGAAGATTCTCGAAACTTTTGGTTCGGTACAATGGAAGTGGATGTTCCAATAGAATATTTACAAGAAAACAATGAAGTGACTATCGAGATTCATGGGAATAAAGTGACTTATACAACCGTATCATTGCAAGTATATGATATGTCAACAGCTCCAGCTCGTTCATCGAACCCTACAAATTTGGTGGCATTAACGGACATCTCAATTACCAATACAGCATTTGATTTAATGAATGGTAAATCAGAAGCTTTGGAAGTAGCATTCACTCCAGAAAATGCAACAAATAAAAAGATTGTTTGGACTTCTTCGGATGCTTCAAGTGTATCAGTTGATGAGTTTGGTAATGTAACTGCCCTTGCTGATGCAGGAGAGGTAACTATTACGGCCACATCAGAAGATGGATCATTTACAAAATCTATTGTAGTAACAGCTGTACCTTATCAGTCTACACCAATTACAGAAATTGCAATCGCACAAGGAGCAACTTTTGAAACGATGGTCAATATCACTACACCTTTAATGGTAAATGTATTGCCAGAAGCAGCGGCAAATTATGATGTGGTTTGGTCAAGTTCAGATGAGGATGTTGTAAAGATAGATCATGTAACAGGTAAAATTTCTGGTTTAGTAATAGGTCAAACTGCTACAATTATGGCCACTGTGGTAGATACTGAAAATGGAGGAACTGTATTTACTGACGAAGTGGACGTTACTGTAATAATCAATGGTAATGAAACAGTGTATTGCTATGACTACGACGAGGCCTTAGTAGGTAATGATGAATATACTTTTAATGTTTCAGCAAATGCATTAGCAGGTAGAACTTTAAAAGTGGAATTCCTAAAGGGAATGACTGTATTGGGAGAAAGTGAATTGACTACCTCTAAAAATGGCGAACAATTTATGACTGTTACGCTTCAGTTAGATCAATTGGCTGAGATAGGCAATGATTATACTCTACGATTAACCTTGCTAGATGGAAGTGCTACTTTATCTACTTGCGAAAGTATGTTGAGTATTGCTGATCCAATTTTACCAACTTCTATTGTTGCTAAAGATTGGTTAAGAACGGTTCAAGTAGGAAAAACACTACCTATCGAAGCTGAAGTGACCCCTCAAGATGCATTTGATCAAACAGTCACTTGGGAAATTATTTCTGGTGCAGATATTATATCCATAGAAAATGGTATCATCACAGGTTTAAAAGCAGGCACAGCGGAAGTGAAAGGCGTAGCGAACGCAGATAATGCTGTAGAAACATCAGTGATAACAATAACTTGTCAGGATGCGGAAGTAGTTGTAAGCCCAACAGAAATACTGTTAGCAAAAAGAACAGCAATATTCCCTAATAGTACTTTACCAATGGAAGTGATTGGCTTTGTACCAGAATTCACAAACTCAAAAGAAGTGACTTGGTCAGCAAGTAATAGCCTAGTAACTATTGACGAAAACGGACTTGTTACAGCCGGAGCTGATGAAGGAACAGTGACTATTACAGCAACTTCTGTAGCTGATCCTTCGGTTTCTACTTCTTTGGATGTATCTGTAGGAAAAACGATTTACATAGAAGCAGAAGATTTTGATGAAAAATTTGGAGATGAATTAGGTATCTACGCGCCAACTGCAGGAGTGAAAGGTATTAACGCAGTAAAAACAGGAAACTATGTAGTGTATTTTGTTTACTTCCCTGCAGCAGGAGAATATACGGCTACCTTCTTTGCTGGAACAGCAGCAGCTGATGCAAAATTAGAGATGTATGTCAATAGTCAGTTACAAGGAAGCACTGTAATTAACAATAACGGATGGGACAATTTTGAACCGTATGAGTTGGCTCAAAAAGTAAATATCACTTCCGCTGGAATACATGAAATTGGTGTCGTAGCATCTGGTTCTACTCCTTACCAATGGAATTTGGAACATTTCGAACTTCAATTCGGTGGTGACGTATCTTGTCAGGATTTAACATCAATTACTATGGACAATGACATGTCAATCACTGCTTGTCAAACAGTACAGTTATCGTTTACAAAAGTACCTGTAACAGCTTGTGATCCAACACAAGTTCAATGGTCGGTAGATGATGAGGCAATCGCTACTGTAAGTGAAAGTGGAGAGCTTACGGGCGTGACTACAGGATCAACAATCATTCGATTAACAACAGAATTGGGAGAAGAAACTATTCAGTTAACCGTAACAGAAGCTCCTGCACCAACAGCGATCAATATTTTACCTGCTAACAGAATGGTATCCGAAGGAGGATCAATTCAGTTGGTAGCGGAAGTTTTACCATTAGGAGTGTGTAATGCCAATGTAAGTTGGAGTTCTTCTGATGAAAACATTGCCACTGTGGATACAAATGGCTTAGTTCAAACGAAGGATGGTTCGGCAGGGAAATCTGTAGATATTAGGGTAACTTCTGAAGCTGATAACTCGGTAATGGGTGTAGCAACAGTATCTGTAGCAGCTCCAGCAGAGGAAATCGTAATAGAAGCCGAAGACTTCGATAGAACAGGAGGAACTTTCGATGATGGCAACGTTCCATTTGGTGTAAACAGAGCCGAAGGGGTTGGTATCAATTGGGTAAATGCAGGAGACTATGTTGAATTTGATGTTCAGTTGGGCGCAGGTAATTACGAAGTAAAATACTTAATTTCAACACCATCAGATGATGCAGAGGTAACCATTACATTAAACGAACAATCTATTGTAACTCCAGTTCCAAACAACGGAGGTTGGGACGATTATCAAGAACTAAAAGCAGATGGTTCTATACAAATTGATACAGATGGAACCTACGTTTTAAGAATAGACGCCTCAGGTACTCACGATTGGCAATGGAATATGGATAAAATTATCCTTCTAAAAACGGCCTTAGCAGCTCCTTGTGAAGTGACAAGTATCAGTATAGTAGAAGAGGATCAAAATTTATTTGTAGGTGATGACTTTAACGTAAATGTCACTTTAAATTACTCAGGCGGATGCACAGGTCAAGTGATGTGGTCTTCTACAGATGAAAATGTAGTGACTGTCGATGCTAACGGTAAAGTAACTGCAGTAGGCATAGGTAATGCAGAAGTAATTGCTACAGTAGAAACAGGCGATTTAACTGATAAAATTGCGTTCTCAGTTTATGCTCGTGAAGAAGAAAACAAGGATATATTGGTTACAAGCGTAACTTTATCTGATAATGCTTTAGAGTTAATAGAAGGTGCAACACATCAATTATCGGCGACAATTACTCCTGAAAATGCTACGAATAAGAAGCATACATGGACATCATCAGATGAAAATGTGGCAACAGTAGATGAGTTAGGTTTACTTACTGCCCAAGGAGTAGGAACAGCTACCATAACAGTCACTACAGAAGATGGAAGTTTCACCGCCTCTGTTGATGTAACGGTAACAGCAGAAGTGTTATCATCCTTAGATGATTTGAGAAATAAAATCTCTGTATATCCAGTACCGACCAATGATGTGGTTCAATTTAACAATCTAAAGAATGGTCGCTACGAGTTTATTGTAAGCGATATGAACGGTAAAGTATTGATTAGTAAAGTCAACAATTATCAATCAGGTGATAAGTTTGATGTTAGTCAATTACCATCAGGTATCTACTTAATGAACGTTCACGGAAGTGATATTCATGAGTATTTCAAAATTCAAATCAAATAATAAAAAAAAGCATCGTTTATCTTAAAAGGGTAAGCGATGCTTCATTGTCTTTTTGTTTGATGTAGACTCAGATCTTATAGAAAGCAATTGAAAGGAAATCGACCACCTCAATATGTAATAGGATCAAACAATTAGGTGATATAAAAAAATATTCCGGTAAGTTTTCTAAAATGGAAAATTTACCGGAATATTTTTATTTGCGACAACTAAATAAATAAGCATTTAGTTTTCTATAATTGTGTTAAGATTTAATATATGGTCTTAATCTTTACTAAACTGTAAATCTTTAATTTATCAAAAGAGTAAAATAATATTAAAGATCTCACTAGTATTTATAATCTTTATATTTGAAACTTGGATGAGTAATGTGATATACTCGTCAAAAACAAAAAAGGACTATGAAAAGCATAAAACACATTTGGCTAAATATCGCTGCGTTTATCGGTTTAGCGTTTTTAGTTACTTCATGTTCTTCCACTAAGATTACAACAGATTATAATCCTGGAACGAACTTCACACAATATAAAACATTCAGCTTATTGCCTTGGCAGGGAAATTCTTCTTCGACTAAGGTAACGGCTTTTGATAGAGAAAGAGTTAAGAATGCTGTGATCACTAATATGCAAGGATTAGGATACACGTATTCTGAGCAAGATACCACTGCCGATCTACAAGTAGGTATGGTATTCACAACAAAAGAAAAGAAAAGCGTAACATCGTATAACGCAGGTTACGGTGGATGGTACGGCCCTTGGGGTATGGGTGCCACTCACTACTCAGAGTACGATTATACTGAAGGTACTTTTGTAATTGATGTTTTTGATACTCAAGCGAAGAAACTTCTTTGGGAAGCAGCTGCTGTAAGTACATTAACTGAAAAGCAAGAAAGCCCAACAGTAAGAGAAAGAAATATTAATCGATTTATAAAGAGCATCTTTAAAAAGTACCCAACGCAACCGGGTAGTAATTAATCATTTGATTAAATGCATATAAAAATAGAGGCTGATTCAATACACATTGAATCAGCCTCTATTTTTATTATTGTAAATACATTTTGATAAACATCATTTCATTACTTAGTTCTCTTTTTATAGTTTTTCTTTAATATGATAATCGTTACGATTCGGTTGATTTAGAGAAACCATTTCAGCAATAAATCCAGTCATGAACATCTGTGTACCGATAATCACGGCGGTTAAAGCCAGATAGAACAACGGCTGTTCGGTTACTTCTCTAGCTACTTTTAGATTATTTATAGATAAGTATACTTTCTCTGCCAATAACCATACTGCAGCAATTGCACCAGATAAAAAGGATAATGTTCCTAGTAATCCAAAGAAATGCATTGGTGCTTTCTTAAAGCGGGATACAAAGGTAATCGACATCAAGTCTAAGAAACCATTGATAAAACGCTCCAAACCAAATTTAGTAGATCCGTACTGACGAGCACGGTGCTCGACTACTTTTTCTCCAATGTTACCAAAGCCATTCCATTTGGCAATGACAGGAATATAACGATGCATCTCACCATATACTTCTACCACCTTCACCACATCTAATCGGTAGGCTTTTAAACCACAGTTCATATCGTGTAGTTTAATTCCAGATAAAGCACGAGTGGCAGCATTGTAGATTTTGGTAGGAATCGTTTTAGTAATTGGATCATAGCGTTTCTTCTTCCAGCCGGAAACAATATCATATCCATCTTCAAGAATCATTCTTCTTAATTCAGGAATTTCATCTGGACTGTCTTGAAGATCGGCATCCATGGTAATCACCACTTCTCCAGAAACCTCTTGGAAACCCATTTGTAAAGCAGCGGATTTACCATAATTTCTTAAGAAGCGAATCCCTTTAATCCAATTATATCTCTCTTTTAATTCACATATGACTTCCCAGGAATTGTCAGTGCTTCCGTCATCCACCAAACACACTTCTCCCACTAAGCTTTCTTGTTTGAAAACTCTATCGATCCATTCAATAAGTTCAGGAAGAGATTCCGACTCATTTAGTAATGGAACAACAACAGAAACATCTATTTTTTTATCCGAAGACATATATCATTAATTATTTTAAATACTAAACTGCGTCAGGGTTTTCTTGTTTTAAGATGAAAGCAATCATCAAAGCAATAATACAAGACATGATAACAGAACTAATAATACCTGCTACTAATGCTAATGGAGTATTTACAAACATCTCAGTAATACTCATTGCCTGATCAATTTGATCATTGGTTAATTGAGGATTTTTTTCAAGTTCTAATCTCGCTTCTTCTAATACAGTTTGAATACCTGAATCATCGATAAAAGTGATGTAGACATAATTTAAAACAGAGGATATAAGAGAAGAGATTACCCCCATAAAAGCACCTGTTTTAAATGCTTGTCCAAAAGGTAAATATCCATTGGTCTCTGATTTATATTCCCTTACTGCCATAAACATAGCGGTAATCGTTACAACCATACCCAAAGAGGAAAGAAGGCCATCTTGTGACTTATCCAATACCGTTAAAAAAATATAGTATACAAATGAGAATACACCTGCAATTGCACCATATTTCATGGCAACTGGAAACTTGTTTGGTTGTTCTGTTTCGTTCAAATTCATATCAAATAATAGTTTAATAGATTGTTTTTGACTAAAAAAATAATTTAAGATAAAAGCTTTTTTAGTTCATTCAACTTCATCATAGCATCCAAAGGAGTCATGGTATTGATATCCAATTGTTCCATTTCTTCCTTTAATTTTTTAGCTACAGGGTCCGAAGCTGTATCAAATATAGAAAGTTGATAATTCTCTTTCGGAACCTCTTTGATTTTTTCTTTATTTTTTTCCTTTCTTTTATCTTTTTCTAGGTGATCAAGAATTTCTTCAGATCTTCTCACCACATTATTCGGCATTCCGGCCAATTGAGCGACATGAATACCGAAACTATGTTCACTTCCTCCTTCCTTCAGTTTTCTCAAGAAGATAATTTTCTTCTGATATTCTTTTACAGATACATTGAAGTTTTTGATACGAGGGAAATCTTCGGCCAATTCGTTCAACTCATGGTAGTGAGTAGCAAACAACGTCTTCGCTCTCGCTTTTTGATGATTGTGCAGATACTCTACAATTGCCCATGCAATAGACACACCATCGTAAGTACTTGTACCACGACCAATTTCGTCCATTAAGACCAAAGATCTATCAGATATATTGTTTAGAATACTCGCCGTCTCCGTCATTTCTACCATAAACGTAGATTCACCTTTCGATAAGTTATCTGAGGCACCTACTCTGGTAAATACTTTATCTACAATACCAATATTGGCTCCTTTTGCCGGAACAAACGATCCCATTTGTGCCATCAAAACTATCAAAGCTGTCTGACGAAGCAAAGCCGATTTACCCGACATGTTAGGGCCAGTTATCACCATGATTTGTTGCTCTTGATTGTCCAAGAAGACATCGTTAGGAATATAAGGATCATCGGCGGATAATTGTCTTTCGATCACTGGGTGACGTCCTTCTTTAATATCCAACGCCTGATCGTCTGTAATATTCGGACGAACATATTGATATTCGATCGCATTAATAGCGAAAGAAAGCAGGCAGTCAATCTTAGCTAAAGTGGAAGCCGTCTGCTTAATAGGAGTGATGTACTTATTGGCTGAGTGCACCAAATCCATAAAGATTTTATTCTCAATTACCGAAATCTGTGATTCCGCATTCAGAATTTTCTCTTCGTATTGTTTTAATTCCTCAGTGATGTATCGCTCGGCATTGACTAATGTCGATTTACGAATCCATTCCTGAGGCACTTTATCTCTATGCGTATTTCGAACTTCTAAATAGTAGCCGAATACTTTATTGTAACCAATTTTTAAAGATGGAATTCCTGTACGTTCACTTTCTCTTTCCTGAATTTTCTGAAGGAAATCCTTTCCAGAATGAGAGATCATACGTAACTCATCCAAATCTTTATCTACCCCTTCTCGGATCATGTTTCCTTGGGCAGGGTTGATAGGAGGATTGTCTTGTAATTGTTGCTCGATACGTTCTACAAGAACATCACAAGTATTAATATGGTCTGCAATCTCTTTAATTTCGGAAGCCTGACAAGTCGATAACAACTTTTTGATAGGTGCCGAATGTTGTAAAGCCTTTTTGATATAGACTAATTCTCTTGGATTGACTCTTCCAACCGCCACTTTTGATATCAAACGCTCAATATCATTTACTTGCCTTAAATGAGCTAAGGCATCTTCTGCCGTGTCTTCATTTTCTACAAAGTAATTGACTACAGCTAAGCGATGATCAATACTTTTCTTGTCTTTAAGAGGGAGTACAGTCCATTTTTTCATCAAACGTGCTCCCATAGGAGTCACACATCGATCTAGAATATCAATTAAAGGAATACCACCGTCATTCTGAGGGTAAATCAACTCCAAACTTCTTGCAGTAAACTTATCCAACCAAACATATTTATCTTCCTGAATCCTACTGATCTGATGAATATGTTCGATCTGATGATGTTCCGTCAGCTCTAAATAATTTAAAATCGCACCCGCAGCGATAATCGCAAGAGGAAGATTTTCAATACCAAATCCCTTTAAGTTTTTTGTCTTAAAATGACCGGTTAATTTATCATAAGCATATTCAGATGTATACACCCAATCATCCTGACGGAAAGTAGGGTAGGCATCACCAAAAAGTTCTTTATACTTTTCTTGATCGTTTCGGCAATACAAAACTTCTGAAGGGGCAAACCCTTGAAGTAGTTTATCAATATAATTTTGATCGCCCTGTGCAACAAAAAATTCACCAGTCGAAATATCAAGGAAAGAAATACCTAAATGACCTTTCACAATATGTACTGCACACAAATAGTTATTTTGTTTTACGTTCAGTACATTATCATTCATAGAAACGCCAGGAGTTACTAACTCCGTAATGCCTCTTTTAACGACACCTTTTGCTGTTTTAGGATCTTCTAATTGGTCTACAATAGCAACTCTTTGCCCAGCTTTTACTAATTTAGGTAGATAGGTATCTAAAGAATGATGTGGAAAACCTGCCAACGCCATTTCGGAAGCTGCTCCATTCGAACGCTTCGTTAAGACAATATCAAGAATTTTGCTAGCAGTGATGGCATCATCACCAAATGTCTCATAAAAATCACCTACTCGAAACAGTAGCATCGCGGTCGGATGCTTTGCCTTAATCGCATTAAACTGTTTCATCATTGGAGTTTCCTTCTTCGCTTTAGATTTCCCTTTCGCCAATGTGTTCCGTTAATTTAATTCACTTTTAGATCACCAACTGTTACATCAGTTGGTACTCAAAATACTTAAGTTGACAAATTTAGGTAATGAGTGATTAACTAACTAATCAAATACAAGCTTAGAAATCAGAATTAGGTAACTTTTGAAATAAAAAAAGGGATATCACAAAGTGAAGTCCCTTTTTCGCACGATCTTAACTAATCTACTACCTAATCAATTTTTATTATCCTTTGTTCTGTTCGAACGATTGATTAATAAAAAGGTTGTGTAATTTCTTTTTTTTAACAAATCGAGTCTGTTTTTACCTTTTATTTTCAATTGTAAATTGAATTTAATTTAGATTTATTATTGCTTTAAAACCTTGAAGTTCTGTGGTTTAGTGTCAAAAAAAACTAAATAAAGTACATAAACAGGTTAGATAATTGATAATAAATTGATTAAGAGTACATTTTTTAAGACTTTTGTGTGCTAATTCATATGCACCAGTATGATTTATTTGACGATTTGATTGTTTATGTAATCATGCTACGAGAAATTAATTTATGCATAATTTTAATACGCTTAAAGAATTCTTAGAAGAGCCAAGAAATGTGGTGATTATACCACATACTAAACCGGATGCCGACGCAATAGGGTCAGCTTTGGGTTTGTCGTGGTATTTAAGAAAATTCGAGCATACGACAACTGTTCTTTCACCGAACGACTATCCTTCGTTTTTACATTGGATGCCAGGACATGAGGAAGTTGTTATTCATGATAAAGAAAACGCAGAGGCTTCAGAGGAAATTATTAATAACGCTGATGCTATTTTCTGTGTAGATTTTTCTGCCTTAAGTAGAATAGAAGATTTAGGTCCAATGGTTGAAAAGCAATTAAGCAATAAAACCATTGTAATGATCGACCATCATAGAGGAAAAGTAGAATTCGCCGACTATGAACTTTGGGATATTGATGCTGCCGCTGCTGCTCAGTTGATTTATGAGTTTATAGATTTAGACGAAGGAACAAATAAAATTGACCAACGTATCGCAGCATGTTTATATGCAGGTATTGTTACTGATACTGGGTCGTTTAAATATCCTAGTGTAAGCAGCCGTACATTAAGAATTGCAGCTGCACTTAAAGATACAGGATTAGACACAGCTCGTCTTTACAATCTAATCTATGATAATAATACAGAGACAAGATTACGTTTTCTTGGTCATGCATTAAAAGAAAATCTAACGTTTTGGCCAGAGTTAAATACTGGTTTCTTTACAGTTTCACAAGACGATAGAGATCACTTTAAACTGCAGTCTGGAGATACTGAGGGATTAGTGAACTATGCACTATCTGTCAACGGAATCAAAATCGCTGCTATTTTTAAAGAAAAAGACGAAAGAGATGGAATTAAAGTATCTCTTCGCTCAATTGGAGATTTTTCTGTTGCTGATTTAGCTGCCGAACATTTTAATGGCGGTGGACACAAAAACGCAGCAGGAGGCCGAGTGGACGGAATGACAATAGACGAGGCAGTAGTCTTGTTTAAGAAAGTTTTAGAAGAGAAACTGAAATAGATTTTTTATTGAACTAAATATGCAAATTACTAAAAAAATTGCAGTAGCTGCCCTTATGTTGGGAGCTGTTGCTTGTGCTAAGAAAACTCCTTCAGGGAAAGAGTTTAAAATTGTTGAAAGCGGAAATGGAGTGAAACCAATCGAAAACAATGTAGTAGAATTTAAATTCAGTATTTCTGATGATAAAGACTCAACATTATTCGAAAACTCTATGATGGGTAGAGGTGAGTACGAAATGTTCGTTCTTCCTCCAGATTCAGTTTTCAAAAAAGCAATTGCTGAAGGTCAACAAATTGATCCAATTATCGAGATGTTAACAATGGCTCATGAGGGTGATTCAACTCAAATGTCTATTGTTGCTAAAGATTTCTTTGGTAAAATGTTACCTCCATTCGTAAAAGACAGCTTAGACGTAGTAAAAGTTGGTCTTCGTATCTCAAGAGTATTTGATAACAGAGAGGACTATACTCAAGTAAAAGAGGCTGAAATGGAAGCAGCTGCTGAAGCACAAAAAGCTACAGACGATAAAGTAATCACTGATTTCTTAACTGAAAACAAAATTGAAGGTGTTCAGAAAACAGAATCAGGTTTATATTACATCATCACTAAAGAAGGTAAAGGTGAGAACCCTACGGCAGGTGATAATGTGAAAGTACACTACACAGGTACATTATTAGATGGTTCTAAATTCGATTCTTCTGTAGATCGTGGGCAACCATTACCGTTTGTATTGGGTCAAGGTAGAGTAATCAAAGGTTGGGACGAAGGTATCGCTTTGTTAAACAAAGGGGCTAAAGCTACTTTGTATATCCCTTCTGGATTAGCTTACGGACCAAGAGCAATGGGTGCTCAAATTCCAGCCAATTCTGTTCTTAAATTTGACGTTGAGTTAGTTGACTTCACGAAAGCTGAAACTCCTGCTTCAAAATAATTTAAGGATTAAGATAAGTTTCTTAAATAGACTTATTTAATTATAACATATTTAAATACAGCAGATTTACCACTGTCAAGAGTGGTAAATTTGTTGTCATACAATAGGGTAGATTTGTATTCCTCTAATTTGAGGTGAAATGATTGAAATCTAATTTAATAAAACCTACTTATCTTATGAACAATACTTACAACAAGTTCTTTAAATTTATTGCATCTGCAGGCTTCTTATTAGCCTTATCAGGATGTCTTAAAAATGACATTGTCGATTACGTAGCTCAGGATACTCAAACCCTGGAAAACTACTTGAACGATAATGATATTGAGTATTTCAAAACTTCATCATTAGGTTCAGGTTACGGGGTATACATTACTCCTAACGCGGGAATCCTTTTCCCACCTGCTAAACCAGACGAAAGTGGTCATGATACACGTATTATTGAAACTACTCTAGACCTTAGAAGATTTGATCAATCGCTTATCGGTAACGAACAAGTTGATACTGATCCTGATAACTTGGTTACACAAGTTTTCTTAAAAGATTCTACATATACTTTTGCAATGCGTAGAGGTGCAATTTGCTTAGGTTACATGGATGCAGTAATTAATCTAAATGGTATTGAAGTACCAGAAAGAGTTTATATTCCATCTTATTTAGCATTTGGAGGTACGGCTTCTACAGGTATTGGATTAGAATTCAATGATATTGTTACAGCTGAGAATCTAAAAATTAAAGCTGTGAGAAATGTGTACACTCAAGCAGAACACGAAAAGCAATTGGCAATTACTTATGCAAAAGATTCTTTAGGGATTAATGTAGATGTATCAGATACTTTATTCACAAACAAATCTATTGTTGAAGAAGAATATGGTAAAGATGGTCAATTACTTGAGTTACCAGATTACATCGTTAAAAAGGTAGTAACAGAAGGATCAGGTGATGTGATTGCAGCAGGAGATACAGTTAATGTTCGTTACGAAGGTAAATTTATCGGTGTAACATCGCCTAATAGAGAAAATATCGTATTTGATTCTAATGAAGATGCTGATTCTCCATTAAATGTTGTAGTTTACGAAAGTAGTAAAGATGCTAATGATAGCAACGCTTCATCTCAAGTAATTAATGGTTGGTACAAAGCATTAAGAACAATGAAAAAAGGAGAAACTGCTATCTTTGTATTACCATCGCATACTGCGTATTGGGATACTGGTGATAACGCACAAACTTTTGATTTGTTCAAAAAAATCCGTCCTTTCAAAACGTTGGTTTTTGAAATCACTGTGGAAGCAGACGAAGATTAATAAAATCAGTCAATTTTTATAAAACTATGCAAATTCGCATTCCATATTTATTTTTAGTATTCGCTGCTTGTTTCAGCATCTTTTCTTGTACAACAAAAACGGAAGTACTTGAAGAAATAAACGAAGAAGCTGCCGAAGATTTTTTAATCAGACAATACATTGTTGCGGATAGTGTATTTGTTGCAGATAATGATAGCGATGTAGATCAGTACTTTAAGTTTGGTGTGTATATGACATCAACAGGTACGACTACTGGAGAGCCTATTAACCCGGATAGAAAAATCTCTTTTGGTGATTCTATTCACGTAACTTATACGGGTTGGGTAATGGGACCTGAAGCTGTTCCTTTTGATAGTAATGTTTTAACAGGTGTGCCTTTTGAAGTAGTACTTGGAAAAACTTCAGTTATCGAAGGGTGGAATATTGCATTGTTTGAAATGCACGAGCATGAAAAGACGAAGGTTGTCATTCCTTCAACTTATGGATACGGTGTGGCCGGGAGTCCTCCAAGTATTCCAGGTAGATCATCATTAGTATTTACCATGCAAGTGGATAGTTTATGGAAAACAGACGAACAATAAAGTCTAAGAAATAAATGAAAAACCGAAGAAAACTCTGATTTTCTTCGGTTTTTTTTGCTTCATAGTAAAAAATGTGAATAATCATATATATCTTCTATCTAGTAACTATTGAAAATCGTTTAATTACATTAAATTTGTTGCGATTATCTAAGCACTAAAATAGGTAGTCAGTTCAATCGTTAAGATCATACAATTAAAATACATATATGTTAGATTCCATAACCAAATTATTTTCAAAGGTTTTTGGTACAAAATCAGAAAGGGACCTAAAGAAAATTACCCCTTATCTTGATAAAATTAATACTGAATATCAAAAGCTTCAAAATATTTCCGATGATGAGTTAAGAGCTAAGACTGCTTATTTCATCGATTATATTGAGCAAGGATTACAAGGTATCGACAAGCAAATTGGTGATTTAAAAGAGTCAGTTGAAAACGATCCAAAATTGGATTTGGCTTTCAAGGACAAAGCTTTTAAAGATATTGATAAGCTAAAGAAAGACCGAAATGAGAAATTAGAAGAAATTTTAATGGACCTTTTACCTCAAGCGTTTGCTGTAGTAAAAGAAACAGGTCGTAGATATACAGAAAATAAAGCAATTACTGTTACTGCAACGGATTATGACCGCGAAATGGCGGCAAAATACGAGAACGTAACCATCGATGGAGATAAAGCTACTTGGTCTAACAAGTGGTTGGCTGCAGGTAACGAAGTAGAATGGAACATGATCCACTACGATGTACAGTTATTGGGTGGTATTTTCCTTCACCAAGGTAAAGTAGGTGAAATGATGACGGGTGAAGGTAAAACACTCGTAGGTACATTGCCAGCTTACCTTAACGCATTGGCTAAGCGTGGTGTTCACGTTGTAACTGTGAACGATTACCTTGCAAAGCGTGACTCGGAATGGAATGCTCCTTTATTCCAATTCCATGGTTTATCGGTAGATTGTATCGATAAGCACCAACCTAACTCTGAATCAAGAAGAAAAGCATATCGTTCTGATATCACTTATGGTACAAACAACGAATTTGGTTTCGATTACCTACGTGATAACATGGCGAGAGATAAGGACGATCTAGTGCAAAGAGAACATCACTTTGCCATGATTGATGAGGTAGACTCTGTTCTTATTGACGACGCTCGTACTCCTTTGATTATCTCAGGTCCTGTACCTAAAGGTGATCAACAAGAAGAGTTTGCTGAATTAAGACCTAAGGTTCAAACATTAGTAGATGAGCAACGTAAGCAGGCTCAAAAAATGTTGAACGAGGCGAAAAAATTAATCAAAGATGGTGATAAGACTCAAGGTGGATTACAATTACTAAGAGTACACAGATCACTTCCAAAATATAAACCTCTAATTAAATTCCTTGGTGAAGAAGGAATGAAGCAATTGCTTCAAAAAGTGGAAGGCGAATACATGCAAGACAACAACCGTCGTATGCCTGAAGCGGATGAACCTTTGTTATTCGTGATTGAGGAAAAGAACAACAGTGTGGAGTTGACTGAAAAAGGTATCAAAACCGTTACAGGTCACAACTCTCCAGACTTCTTTATTTTACCTGACTTGGCAACAGGTATTGGTAAAATTGAAAATGATCCTGAGATGGAAGACGAAGCTAAAATTGAAGCAAAAGATGCTTTGATTGCGGACTTCGATACAAAATCTCAACGTATTCACTTGATGAAACAATTGCTTAAGGCGTATACTTTATTCGAAAAAGATGTAGATTACATCTTGGTAGACAATAAAGTAAAAATCGTCGATGAGCAAACAGGTCGTGTGATGGAAGGACGTCGTTATTCTGACGGTCTTCACCAAGCACTAGAAGCAAAAGAAAACGTAAAAATCGAAGATGCTACTCAGACGTATGCAACAGTAACGCTTCAAAACTACTTCCGTATGTACCATAAATTAACGGGTATGACGGGTACGGCAATTACTGAAGCAGGTGAATTCTGGGAAATCTACGAATTGGATGTAGTAACAGTTCCAACTCACCGTCCGATTGTTCGTGCGGATAGAGAGGATTTTGTTTACAAGACTGTTCGTGAGAAATTCAACGCTGTAGCTGAAGAAGTATTGAAGTTGGTAGAACAAGGACGTCCAGTGCTTGTGGGTACAACATCAGTAGAAAACTCAGAGATCATGTCTCGTATGTTGAAGATGAGAGGTATTGAGCACCAAGTCTTAAACGCGAAACAACACGGTCGTGAAGCAGAGGTTGTAGCCAAAGCAGGTCAGTCAGGTGCAGTAACTATTGCAACCAACATGGCAGGTCGTGGTACGGATATTAAGTTACCTGTAGAAGTAAAAGAAGCAGGTGGTTTAGCAATTATCGGTACATCACGTCATGAATCTCGTCGTGTAGACCGTCAGCTTAGAGGTCGTTCAGGTCGTCAAGGTGATCCAGGATCCTCTCAATTCTTCGTTTCATTGGAAGATAACTTGATGCGTTTATTCGGTTCTGACCGTATTGCATCTGTAATGGATAGATTAGGTTTGGAAGAGGGTGAAGTAATTCAGCACTCAATGATTACTAAATCTATCGAAAGAGCACAAAGAAAAGTAGAGGAAAATAACTTTGCTATTCGTAAGCGTCTACTAGAATATGATGACGTGATGAACTACCAAAGAGAGGTGATCTACCGTCGTCGTAGAAACGCCTTATTTGGAGATCGTCTTCAAGTAGATATCATGAACTCATTCTTTGATGTTTGTGTAAATATCTCAGAAACTCACGTAGGTAACTACGAAGGATTCAAATTAGATGCATTAAAAATTCTTGGTGTAACCACTCAAATTAGTGAAGAAGGATTCCAAGAACATAATGAAGAGTATTTAACTCAAGAATTATATAAAGAAGCATTAGAGCATTACAAGGCGAAAAATGCATCGATTTGGGAGAAAGCAAAACCTATCTTCGAAAAAGTGAAAGAAGAAAGAGGTGGTGTAGTTGAAAACATCGTGATGCCATTTACGGATGGTAACAGAATGTTCCAAATCAATGTAAACCTTGATAAAGCATTATCTTCTGACGGAGATGAGGTGAGCGCTGCTTTAGGTCAAAGTGCTACTTTAGCTGTAATCGACCACTTGTGGAAAGATCACTTACGTGAAATGGACGAGTTGAAACAACAAGTTCAAAACGCCGTTCACGAACAAAAAGATCCATTATTGATCTATAAATTTGAATCATTCGAGTTGTTCAAGTCATTCTTAGCAGAAGTAAACGACGAGATTATCTCGTTCTTATCAAAAGCTAGAATTCCTGTACAAGAGCAACCTCCTATGCCAGCGGCTCCTCAACAGCCAAGACGTCCTGAACCACAAGTGACAGCGTCGAAAGCAGAAGCAGGTTCAGCTTTAGGAAATGATCCAAAACCTCAACAAGGCGAGGGTGTTCCTCCACAAGCACCAAGAGGTCCTGTAGAGGTGGTGAAGCCAAGACACAGTGATAAAACATACCAAAGAAACGACCGTGTAACTGTAAAGTATCAAGACGGTACGGTAAAAGAAGGTGTGAAATACAAAACTGTTGAGGTGGATGTAGAAAAAGGTAACTGCGTGATTTTAGAATCATAGTAGTTCAAAAATATATATTCAGGAGTGGACTCTTAAGAGGATCCACTCCTGTTTTACATTCAAACTCCATAGAAAATAGAATATTATCTGATCATTATTATGAAGTTACTCTTACGATTTTTTTTAGTTGGTTTATTTTTAGGAGCGATAAGCTGTAAACCTTCTCAAACCACGACCACTTCTTCGGCAGATTTAATTGATACTGATTTTTCGAAATACATGCCAACCCCAGAAAAAGTGGAAGCTTCAAAACCTCAAGAAGTGGAAGAAGCGGTAACGTCTACTACTTTACCTACAGGTGATGTAAATGAAGAGGTCAATACTATTTTAGGAGATTTATCTTCAAGAGATTTAGGTGGTATTCCTATCTATAGAATATTAGTGTATTCGGGAAGAGATAGAGCTAGAGCAGAAGATGTAGTGTATAACCTTAAAGAAAGATTTGGTAACTACGAAGTTGACCTTACTTTTGAGCAACCGAACTATAAGGTGAAAGCAGGTTACTACTACGATAGATTAACGGCGCATGCTGAACACACAAAAATCAAAAAGAAATACAGAACAGCTTTTCTTCTAAAGGAAAAAATGGATGTAAAAGATGTTCAAGCTCGTATCGACAGAGCTGAAGCTAGAAAAGAAGCTGCAGAATTAGGCGAAGACGAGGACGAAAGTAATGATTAATTGATCATCAAATAGTTGGTGATTATACTATAGTTTAACTGAAGAATATCTTAATGATGTTCTTCAGTTATTTTTTTGTCAAGACTTTTAAATTAATAAATCCCCTTAAAATCAAATAATGATTTTTAAGGGGATTTATTTTTTGAAGCAGTGGCTTCTACTATTTATTTTTTTTTATTGGATTGACGAATGGATGAGGCGATATCATCCCAAACAGGAGAAGGTATTGCATCTAAATGATTGAATTCTCCGGCTCCTTTTAACCACTCACCTCCATCAATAGTCACCACTTCTCCATTCATATACGCAGAGAAATCTGACATTAGATAGGCGGCTAAATTGGCGAGTTCTTGATGTTCACCCACACGGCCTACAGGCACTCTACCTGCTTCATCAAATTGTTCTCTGATATTTTCTGGGAACAATCTATCCCAAGCACCTTTTGTAGGGAATGGCCCTGGCGCAATAGCATTCGCACGAATACCGTACTTTGCCCATTCCACCGCTAATGACCTTGTTAGAGCTAAAACACCTGCTTTTGAACAAGCAGAAGGCACCACAAACCCTGATCCGGTAGAAGCATAAGTAGTGACGATATTCAGCATCACTCCCTTAATACCGTTGGCGATCCAATGCTTACCAATCGCCAAAGTGAAATAATAGGTTCCTTTTAAAACGATATCAACAATGGTATCAAAAGCTTTGTGACTAAGTCGTTCTGTAGGACTGATAAAATTACCTGCAGCGTTATTTAATAAACCATCAATCTGACCAAATTTATGGGAGGCTTCTTTGATGACATTTTCTATCTGATCGTACTTTCTGACATCGCAAACCACATAAAATGGTCGTTTGCCTGTTTGTTCTTCCAATTCATCTGCGGCTGCTTTGAGCTTTTCTTCTTTACGACTGCAGATCGTTACGTTAGCGCCGAGTTCTAAAAAATATTTTGTCATGGACTTGCCCAATCCTGTTGCTCCACCTGTAACGATGTAGTTTTTTCCTTGGAGTGCATTGTCCCTTAACATAGGTTCGTTGTACATGTTGATTATTGGTTTGTAATCGAATAGGTATAGTAAGTTTTACCCAACTAATATAAAAAGGAATCATTTTGAATACCTATAATTTACCTCAAAAAATGAGATTTTACTCAAAACTGTCTTTTTGATTCATCCCGAATATTCAAGGTTCATCCCCCAATTTTCCGGCTTCGTCTACCTTTAATTTATATAGAGGGAGAGTTTGAGGATGTTTGTATCGTAATCAATCATCAAAAACATATCAGAAAATCTAATTGGAAATGAAGATCAAACATTTATACCTCATACTAAGTCCTGTGATTATCGCCACTGCATTTTTTGCAGTAAAAGCTTTACCAGAAAAGAAAGAAGAAGCACCCAACGAAGACAAAAGCGTCATTGCTGTCAATGTGGAGTATGCTGAACTTCAGACTTTACAAAACAATATAGAAGTAACCGGAAAACTGAAGGCAAAAGATAGATACGAAATCTATGCTGAAGTAGAAGGTCGCTTATTACCATCGGCTAAGAAATTTAGAGAAGGAAATTATTATAAAAAAGGTCAGGTTTTACTTCAAATCGATCAGCAAGAACGTTACATGACGTTGTTGGCTGACAAGAGTAATTTCATGACGGAGTTAACGGCTATTCTCCCTGATTTAAAAGAAGATTTTTCAGAAAGTTACCCTACTTGGAATCAGTATTTGAAAGAATTGGATATCAAAAAGCCTTTGAAAGTTCTGCCTGAACCGAAGACGGAAAAAGAAAAATATTTTATTGCTGGTAACGGGATTTATAGCTCATATTATACCATCAAATCATCAGAAGAAAAATTAAGTAAATACACTATTTATGCTCCATTCAGTGGGGTGATATCAAAAAGTGATGTGGAAGCGGGAACTGCCGTAAGAGCAGGTCAGGAACTAGGAGAGATGGTTAATTTATCATCTTATGAGTTAGAAGTGACAGCTCCTTTGAAAAACATCGAACACTTCAAAAAAGGAAATAAAGTGAAGCTGTACTCTTCAGAATTAGATTCGGAATGGACGGGTACGGTGATCAGAATTGGAAATACTTTGGATGCGAATTCTCAGAGTGTGAAAGTCTATATCCAAACTTCTGGAAAAGATTTAAAAGAAGGAATGTTCTTAATGGCTCAAGTGAATAGCGCCGCTTACGAGAATGCGATGTTGATCCCAAGAAAATTGATCTTCAATGACAATCAAGTTTATGTAGTGAAGGACAATAAGTTGGAAGTGCAAGAAATCGAAGTGATGGAAACCTTTAAGTCGGATGCGATTGTAAAAGGAGTGCCAACGAAAACGGCGGTGTTGATGACCAATATCAAAAACCCTTACACAGGAATGAAAGTACAAGTATTGAACTAAGCTGAACGATCATGAAGAAATTAATATCCTATTTTATCAAATTTCCAGTGGCGGTCAACTTAGTGATGGCACTGACACTGGTACTGGGTTTTATGGCGGCTCGAAATATGACGAGTACGTTTATGCCCAACGCTCCTATGCGATTTATTTATGTAGATGTTGTTTATCCTGGATCTTCTGCTGAAGAGATTGAAGAGGGAGTGATCCTCAAAATCGAAGAAGAATTAAAAGGATTGGAAGGGTTGGATCAGATCACTTCATACTCTCAGGAAAACGTAGGTAAGATTACGTTGGAGATGTTCAAAGGAACAGATATGGACGAAGCCCTTACTCGTGTGAAAAACGTTGTTGAAGGTATTTCTTCTTTCCCTTTGGATGTGGAGTCTGTCGTTTCATCCAAGCACGAAGATTCCAATTTCAGTTTCATGTTTGGTATTACTGGAGAGGGTGTTTCTCTAAAATCGTTGAAAGAAACGGCTAGAAAAGTCGAGAAAGATTTATTGGCGATGAAAGGGATTTCTAAAATTGAAATCTCAGGATACCCAAGTGAAGAGATCGCTATTTTACTTCAGGAAGATGCCTTGGAAAGTTATAACATGACTTTTGAAGAGGTGGCCATGGCTGTTCAAGGAGCAAACTTGGATATGACAGGCGGTAGTATCAAAGACGGTGAAGAGGAGTTTTACATTAGAGCCAATAACAAAGGGTATTCATCAAAAGAGTTGGATCATATTATTATTCGTCAAACGGATAATGGAGGTGTGATTCGTTTGAAAGATGTGGCAAAAGTAGTCGATCAATGGGAAGATGCTCCCGCTAGAGCCACACTAAATGGTAAAAGAGCGGTAACGGTTACTATCAATAATACTTTCAGTGAAGATATTCTTCAAACAGCAGATGTGCTTCACGATTATATCAAAACATTTAACGAACAAAACGAAGTATTACACATTGATGTCATCCGAGATCAATCCGATTTATTAGGTCAGCGTTTGGACTTACTAATTGATAATGGTGTGATGGGTATTGTCCTTGTATTGGTTGTTTTATCCTTGTTCCTGAACCCAAGAATCGCCTTTTGGGTAGCTTTAGGAATACCATTCTCCATTTTCGGAATGTTTATTCTGATCTCCTTTACAGGGGTGACTATCAATATGATTTCTCTTTTTGCATTGATTGTAGTTCTAGGTATTCTTGTGGACGACGCAATTGTTGTGGCGGAGAACATCTATCAGCATTACGAAAAGGGAAAACCAGCGATCAGAGCTGCAATTGATGGTACCATGGAGGTATTACCCGCAGTCATCTCTGCTGTATTGACCACCATCGTAGCGTTCTCCACTTTCTTGTTCTTGGACGGTACAATGGGAGATTTCTTTAAAGACATGTCCTGGATCGTAGGATTGATATTATTCGTGTCGCTTATCGAATGTCTGATTGTACTACCTGCGCATTTAGCCTTCTCAAAAGCATTTAAAAAAGATGGGAAAACCGAGTCGAATATCATTATCAAAACGGTAGATAAATACTTATTCTTATTTAGAGATAAAGTATATAAACCCGTCTTAGCGTTCGCTCTTAAGAATAAAGCCATCACGTTTAGTATTACTATTGCCCTGTTTATTTTCTCAGTAGGAATGATGGCAAAAAAAGTCGTTCCTGCTACTTTCTTCCCTAACATTGAAGGAGATGATGTAACCATCACATTGGTGATGCCGAACGGTACACAGCAAGAAGTTACCGAAAAGGGAGTACAACAAATCGAAGCAGCCATTGATGTTGTCAACGATAAAATGAGACCTAATCAGCAAGGCGATAAGGATATTATCAAGATGGTGAATATGGTGTACATGGGGTCTGGACATCAAGTACAGTTTAACCTTACTTTATTAGGAGCAGAAGTTCGTCAGGGTTCTACGGCAGATGTAAGTAACATGTTGTCGGAAGAAATTGGTAAGATTCCAGGAGCTGAATCCATCAGTTTTGCTTCATTCTCACCTTTCGGTGATCCTGTGGTAGTTTCTCTAAGAGGTGATGATTTGGACGAACTGGAAGTGGTGAAAAAGGAATTGAAACTCCGTATGGAAAAGATGCCTGAGTTGAGAAACGTAAAGGACAATAACCCAACAGGGAATAGAGAAATCCATATCTCATTAAAAGAAAAAGCTTATCAGTTAGGCTTAACGGAACAGCAGGTGATTTCACAGATTCGTCAAGGTTTCTTTGGGTACGAGATTCAGAGAATCCAAAGAGGACAAGATGAAGTGAAGGTGTGGGTACGTTATGATATGGATAACAGAAACAGCTTCGGAGACCTTGAAAAGATGAAAATCAGAATGGGTAATGGTGTCGCTTATCCTTTTTCTGAAGTAGCCAACTTTGAAATAGAAGACGGTTACTCATCAATTAATCACATTGATTTTAACAGAGAGATGAAATTAACGGCTCAACTGAAAAATCCAGATGATGCCCTTCCAGATATCCTCAATAAGATAAAAACAGAATTGTTACCAGATCTTCTTCATGATCATCAAACGGTGGAAGCCGACTTTGATGGCCAAAAGAGAGAACAAGAGAAAGTTTCTAATTCTGCAGTCAAAGTGATTCCGATTGTGTTTATCCTGATGTTTACGATAGTAGTCTTCACTTTAAGATCATTCAGTCAAGCCTTTACAGTATTTGCTTTAGTACCGCTGAGTTTCATTTGGGTAGTATTAGCACACTACATCCATGGGTTTGCAATTAGTTTGATGTCGTTTATGGGAATCATTGCCTTACTCGGCGTGATGGTGAATGATGCCTTGGTATTGATTAACGCTTTCAACCTCAACTTAAAGGCAGGGTTGAAATTCGATGAGGCGTTAATCGAAGCCTGTGTCTCTCGTTTCCGTCCGATTTTCTTAACCACAGTAACCACTGTTGCAGGTATGGGACCGATGGTATTAGAGAAAAGTTTACAAGCTCAGTTCTTGATTCCAATGGTGATTACCATCTCCTACGGTATTGCAGGAGCGACACTCATTACATTGATTATACTTCCAGTTTGTATCAAGATGTTCAACCAAATTAAGGTGAAGCTGAAAGAGTTGAACACGGGAGTGAAAGTAGAAAAAGAATCAGTAGAATCAGCAATCAAAGAATTGGCATACGACTATGAAGAAGCTTAATATTATTATCCTTAGTTTCTTGATGTTGGCAGGAAACACCTTTGCTCAGGAAAAAATGAGTATCAACGACGCCATTCAATTGGCTTTAACCAACAACCATAATTTAAAAGCAGTTGCTGTAAATAAAGAACAAGCTAATAATAATGCGACGGCTGGTATGGCGGGATTACTTCCTTCAGTTACCGCAAATGCTACTGCAGATTATAGCAATAACGATACAGAAATGGAGTTTATGAACACTGGGGCTCCTTCTGATTCCGATAATAGAATGGTCTTGGACAATGCTGCATCGACTACTTATGATGCTAATATTAGAATGGATTATGTACTTTTTAACGGTAATGGTAATCGATTTACCTTGAACCAACTTCGTGAGAGTGCGACTTTGGAAGAGATTCGATTTAAGCAAGAAGTAGAAACAACGGTGCTTCAAGTGGTAGAAGCATTTTATGATATTTCTCGTGAGCAAGAGAATTTAAATATTTCCAAGGAGACGATTGTCACATCAAATAAACGATTGGAACGATTGAAAAACCGTTACCTATTGGGTCAATCGACAAAGTTGGAAGTATTAAATGCCGAGGTGGATTTGAATAGCGATAGCACTTCATACCTTCAAACTGAACAAGCTTATTATACTGCGATTAGAAAACTGAATGTAGTATTAGGCGGAGAGGTAAATGCACTTTACGAAGTAGATTCTAATTTCGATTTCATTCAAGGTTTAACGGCCGATGTGATTTTGGATAAGGCAATGACGGAGAACTTGTCATTATTAGCACAACAGAAACAAGAAGAGATTACGGAATTGGATTTGAAGATTGCAAAAGCATCAAAAGTACCGACAGTATCTACTTATGCCTCTTACGGATACAATAGAATGAACAACGATGCAGGTCAGGTTTTATATAGTGAAAACCTGGGAATGCAAGCCGGAGTAACGATGTCGTTTAATGTGTTTAACGGACATCAACAAAAGAAAAAAGAACAGAATGCCAAGTTAAACGTAATCGCTCAACAAGAAACGACCATGCAGTTGACCAAAGAATTGCAAAGAGACGTAATGAATGCATGGTCGGATTACGATTATAAACAACGCATTGCCAATATGGAGGCGAAAAGTATGGAGCAGGCGGAAATGAACTTCAGACAGACCAAAGAACAATATGAACTTGGTCAGGTGACAAGCATCGATTTCCGTACGGCACAAACCAACCTTCAAACCGCTAAGAATAGATTGAACGATGCTTTGTACAACGCCAAAGTGGCTGAGTATTCTATCCTTCAACTTTCGGGTGATCTACTAGATCAAATTAATGAATAGGATTTATTTTCTGTGAGAAAAATAGATTGATTGAATTTACACCAAAGTATATAGCACTTAGACAATTAGGCTCTAAGTGCTATTGCTTATATTTGATGTATATGAAAAAGAAAAAGAATTTAATGTGGCTCTTTTTCCTGCCACTAACAGTTTTTTGTATCATACTTATCCCAATGTCGACATTGGCGATTAGTGGCTATATATCTGAAAATAAAATCAGGCATTTTCTTACGGAGATGCTTCCTATGATTCTATTTTTCTCCACATTGGCAGTATTCACCTACTATTTTGCTATAGAAAAGCTGAATAAAATCCTTCCATGGAAGAAGAATTTACTACTGAGGGGATTGGTTGATTTTCTTTTGGTTTTAGGGATGACATCATTGATTATGTGGTTTATGCACTATGCTTTTGGCAGCGATACTTTTGTGCAGCGTTTTATTGCTCTCAAAGAATTTGATGCACCCGTCGAGGGAATGTTTGCCCTTCCTCTCATCGAAAACATATTATTTGTAGTAGCGATTGAAGCTATTGAGGTAATTAACGAAAGAAACGAATTAGAGCTGAACCTTGAAAGGATGGAGAAAGCTCAATTGCAAACGAAATATTCTGCTTTAAAGAATCAATTAGACAATCATTTTCTATTTAATAATTTGAGTGTTTTATCTTCTTTAATTTATGAGGATATCGAAAAGTCGGATCAATTTATTCAAGAATTTGCCAAAGTATATCGCTATGTACTTACCATTAGTGAGGATGTTCTAGTACCTGTCGAACAAGAACTTGATTTTATCGACGCCTATTTATTCCTCTTAAAGATTCGTTTTGAAGAAGGGTTGATCATCAAAAATGAATTGGATAACGATATTCCCGAAAAATTAATTCCTCCATTGTCGCTTCAAGTATTGATTGAGAATGCGATTAAGCACAATCAAATATCAAAAAGAAACCCTTTAGAGATCCGTGTTTATCAGGAAAATGATCAGATAATCGTGTCGAATAACTATCAATTAAGAGATGCTAAAGAAATAGAATCCACTCATACAGGCCTCAAAAATCTGACAGAAAAGTATAAATTAATTTCTGATCTCACCCCACGTTTTGGAGTTAAAGAGGATCAATATATAGCAGAGTTACCACTGATAAATCAATAAATATGTATAAAGTTCTGATTGTAGAAGACGAGGCACCAAGTGCAAGAAAACTCAAAATGCTTTTAGGGAAATTGGAAGATGATTTTGAAGTAGTAGCCGCTTTAGAATCCATCGAAGAGTGTATCGAATTTTTCGAATCGGGTGAAGAAGTACAGCTCATCTTTATGGATATTCATTTATCGGATGGCAACAGCTTTGAAATCTTTGAGCAGATGCAAGTGGATACACCCATTATTTTTACCACAGCATTTGATCAATACGCTATTAAAGCGTTTAAGCAAAACAGTGTAGATTACTTATTAAAACCCATCAGTTTTGCAGAATTAGACGGAAGTATAGAGAAGTTTAAAAAGCAATATTCGAATAAACAGGAATCGAACAAAATCGATTATGATATGCTGGGGCAAATCGTTGCTCAACAGATGCATCAAGAATACAAAGAGCGATTTATGGTGAGTTATAGAGATGAACTTAGATCAATCAAAGTAGAAGATATCGCCTATATTTTTGCCGAAAGTAAAGCCGTTTTCATTCAAGTGAAAGATGGAAAAATGTATGATGTGAATTATACTATGGATCAGATTGAGCAAAAAATCAACCCTAAACAATTTTTTAGAGTCAATAGAAAGTACATTGTTCACATCAATGCTATTGATAATGTCACGTGGTATTCAAAGACGAAACTGAGAATATTTACTCAGCCGGAAACGCCCTCGGAGTTATTTGTTCCTGCAGATAAGGTGAGTAAGTTTAAGGAGTGGTTGAATAAGTAGCATCAAATTATAGATTCTTAATAATCTATTTTCAGAAGAGTCAGTATTTATTGGTATTTTGCTAGATAATATCAAAGACTCTGAGATGAACATTTTTCTGAATATAAAACAGCATTTTAATTACGATAAATTAGACAAGCAAGAATACAAAAGGTTGGTACGCGACATCATTATGTTGAATATCATCATTTTTAACCTTTTGTGGATGGTCTTTAACTCACTCTTTGAAACAGAAATTGTTAGAGATGCTTTGTTTTATATTTTACCCTATCCTACGTTATTATATCAAGATTATGTATTCGAGAACTTCTATATAATAGAGGTTACATTTATGTGTTTCTATTTGTTGGAGTTTTTATTCTCTTGGTGGGAAGCCACAAAATTAAAGACGTATGCGAAATGGTATTTCTATCCCTTTATCCATTTTTACGATTTGATAGGTAGTTTTCCTGGAATGCACTTTTTCCGTTTGCTTAGAATTTTTGCCATGTTATTTAGATGGCACAGTCAGGAAGTCATCAACCTCGAAAATTTAAGTATTTACAGAACCATTCTTCACATTAAAGAAATTGTGGTAGAAGAAATTTCGGATGCGGTGGTGATTAATGTATTAGAAGGAGTAAAAGATGAAGTCAATACAGGGGAATACGGTAACAATAAATTTTTAAATGATGTCGTCAAGCCCTATCAAGATAATATTTCACGTCTTGCTTCCTCTAAAGTGATGAATGTGGTGAGAAAAGTGCACAAGGATAGAGAAGATGATCTTAAGCAATATGTAGATGTACTCATAGAGGATGCTGTAAAGGAGAATCAAGAAATTAACGATATCAAATTGATTCCTGTAGTTGGAAACTATGCAGCAGGAAGACTCGAGGGAGCTATTTCTGATATTGTCAACACAGTGGTTAACGATATCCTGAAAGACTTATCATCTGCTAAAAATGAAGAAGTGCTTAGAGAAGTGGTTTATCAAGTGATAGAAGGTGTTTTATTTACTAAAGATAAATCAGAGGATTCTCAACTTGTGACAGAATTGACCAATAAAGTATTGGATGAGGTGATAGAACGAGTGGCTGTAAAACAATGGCAGGTGAGGGAGCAGATGTGGGAGAAGAAAAAGCAAGAAGAGATGGCGGAGAAACGTAAATTGAGAGAGAAAGGGTTACATAAGAATGTAGACTAAAAGAGTCCATTTATCTTGTATCATGAGTCAAGGTTTTTACTCTTGAACCCATGATACGTGATTTTTTATTGATTTATAAATAAGTCCCTTTTGGCTTTTTCTCTTTAACATCAGCCGACTTTAACTTTATCTCATAAACCTTATATTCTCCAAGTTCATTTCTCAAAACGATTTCATTGATGTACTTGTGTTTGGGTAATTTAATAACAAACATAGTTTGGGGGTATTCTGAAAAAACTCTCAGACTAGAGATGAATTCCTCCTCTTTGTTCTGATCTACTTTTCTCAGCTTTTTAGAGATTTTTTTGATGGTTTTAAAAATCTCACTGTTATCATTTTTAACCTCCTTTTCCCAAGAGTTTTTGAAGAATAGAATCTGTTGATATTTATAAATTTCTAAGGAGGGGGAAAGTACAGAAGCTACCTCATTTTTATTTTTTGAAGTGAGTTTCCTTGCTAAAATATCAAATGATGTAGGTTCAGAGTCTTCTGTAGAATTTTCTAAAGTGGTATCAATTATTTTAATGGAGGAAAGTACTCCTTGGGTGTTTACTTCAAAGGAGTAGTTTGTATTTTCATAAATGAGCATTTCCCCATATTCACCCACATTTTTGTAGCTGGTAGGTTGACCTACTTTAGCCAATAAGTCAGCTTTTTTCATTCCTAAATGAATACCTTTAAAGAAAGTACCCAAATTTGGATCAGTCCCATATACTTGTATTGACCAAATGCTATTCTTATCCCAATTAGAATATTCAAAAATTGTGTAAGCGGATTGATCAGTATTCAAGAAGAACACTTCGGCTACAAAACCATCTTCAAAATTGGTGACATCGTAAGGCTTTCCATATTCATTTTTTGTTGTGATTTTGTATTGTCCCAGTTTAAATCCGTTTAATTCGGATACCAACTCTTGTGCAAATAGAAATGACGGAAGAAGTAAGAATAATAGTGTAGTTAGTTTCATACTAAGAGTAACATTAAATTGAAAAATAGTCTGAGATAAATTCAGTATCTCAAAACAAATAATTAGTAGAAGTTTAAAGTCATAAATTTGAAAATAAATTAGATAAACCCAAGAATTTGATGATTTAAAACAAAAATTGCAGATTAGCGGTTTTTATGGTGCATGATCAAATGTTGAATAGATATGATATTCTATAAAAATTTGAGTACATTGCGAATGTTGTTTAAACGAACTTTGAAAAGTACAATGAACTGGAAAACATTAAACGAGTTAGATCAACTAGATCAGATAGTAGAAGAGTCTCATCAACATAGAGTTATGATATTAAAACATTCTACAAGATGCTCGATTAGTTCAATGGCATTGAATAGATTAGAAAGATCTTGGGAAGAGGATAATAACGTTACTCCATATTATTTAGATCTTATTCAGTATAGACCAATTTCGAATGCAATTGCAGAAAAATTTGGAGTAGAACACCAATCTCCTCAAGTAATTGTTTTAGAAAATGGTAAAGTAGTATATACTGCTTCACACATGGGCATCTCTTACAACGAAGTTTTAGCCTAATTGCACCATTAAACGTATTAACCTGTGAAAATCGGCATTATTTGTTATCCTACCTACGGCGGTAGTGGGGTGATAGCAACAGAATTGGGAAAGTGTTTGGCTTCTAAGTTAGGACACGAAGTTCATTTTATCACTTATGAGCAACCCACTCGATTAAACTTTTTTGATGAAAATATTTTTTATCACAAAGTAGATATTAGAACGTATCCGCTCTTTAAATATCCACCCTACGAACTTGCTTTAACAAGTAAAATGGTAGAGGTAGCTCAAGCAGAAAAATTAGATGTTTTACACGCTCACTATGCCATTCCTCATGCTTCTGCAGCTTATACAGCAAAGCAGATTCTAGCAAAAAAAGGAATCAACATGCCGATCGTAACCACTCTACATGGTACAGATGTTACATTGGTAGGTAAAGATGAAACTTTCGAGCCTGTAGTGTCTTTCTCTATTGATGAGTCGGATTGTGTTACTTCCGTATCTGAAAGTCTAAAGGAAGAAACCTATGATATCTTTGATTTAACTACGGATATCAAGGTAGTTCCCAACTTTGTTGATTTAAGCAGATTTACAAAGCACAAAAAAGATCACTTCAAAACAGCTATTTGTCCTTCCGGAGAAAAGCTATTAGTTCACGTTTCCAACATGAGAGAAGTGAAAAGAGCAGGTGATGCTTTAGAAGTATTCAAGAGAGTAAGAGAGAAAATTCCTTGTAAACTTCTGATGGTTGGTGATGGTCCTGAAAGAGCTAAATTGGAAGAAAAATGTGCAGAACTTCGTACATGTGCTGATGTCCGTTTCCTCGGAAAAATAGCCGAAGTTGAAGAAATCCTATCGGTAGCTGATTTATATTTGATGCCATCAGAAAAGGAATCATTTGGTCTAGCCGCTTTAGAAGCAATGGCTTGCCAAGTACCAGTTGTTTCATCAAATGCTGGAGGTATTCCAGAAGTAAACATTCATGGCTTAACAGGTATGATGTCTGAAGTTGGAGATGTAGATGATATGGCACAAAACGCACTTCATATCCTTGATGATAAAAACTTACCTTATTTCAAAGAAAACGCATTAAAGCAAGCACAACAATTCTCTATTGAGAAGGTGTGTCCGCTTTATGTAGACGTTTATGAAGAAGCAATCGAAAAAAGCAGGGTAGGTAGTAGGTAGCAAGTAGCAGATAGCAGGTTTGATTTTTACTCTAAAAATAGATCATAAAAAAACGGTCAGTTAACTAAATTAACTGACCGTTTTCATTTATAAATATAATTGGTAAAGTAATAGGTCTATTCTAACAAAGCCATTAGCTTAGTTCCTTAGTTCCTAAAAACGAGCGTAAACTCAGAAAACCTGCTACCTACTACCTGCTACTTACTACCTAATCTAGGCTTCCACAAGCCCCAAAATCTCTTTCAGCTTACCAACCACAGTATCAATCTCTGCTTTCTCGTTGTATTTAGAGAAAGAGAAACGAACAGATGTTCTATCTGCTGATCCGCCAATCCCAGCGATAACATGAGATCCCACTGATGCTCCAGAAGAACAAGCAGATCCGCCAGAAACAGAAACACCTTGTAAGTCTAAAGCGAACAATAGCATATTGTTTTTTGGAGAAGGAGGGAAGCTAACGTTTAATACAGTGTATAAACTGTTATCAAGATCAGCACTCATACCGTTAAATTCAACACCGTCGATATGTTCTTTTAAAAGATCGATCATGTGCTGCTTTACTTCTTTGATATGCAAAGTGTGTGCATCCATCTCTTCAGTAGCGATTTCTAATGCTTTGGCAAGACCAACAATACCCCAAACATTTTCAGTACCCGATCTTACTTCTCTTTCTTGTCCACCACCTTCGATAAGTGCAGGCATTTTAGTGCCTTTTTTGATGTACATAAAGCCAGCACCTTTAGGTCCATGGAATTTATGTGCAGCACCTGCTAAAGTATGAACGTGAATTTCTTTTACGTCTACAGGAAAGTGACCCACACTTTGTACAGTATCCGAGTGGAAATAGGCACCTGCTTCTTTACATAAATCGCCTACTCTTTTAATATCTAAGATATTACCGATTTCGTTGTTGCAGTGCATTAAAGTTACTAGTGTTTCTTCTCCTTTTTCAGAAAGAAGTTGTTCTAGTTGATCTAAATCTAAAACACCTTTATTGTCACAATCCAAGTAGATTAACTCGATATTGTTTTCTTTTGCTAAGTGTTCAGTGATATGAAGCACCGCATGATGTTCTAGTTTAGATGTAATAATTCTTTTAAGGCCATAAGCATGCACAAGACCTTTGATAGCGGCATTGTCAGTTTCTGTACCTCCAGAAGTGAAAATGATTTCAGAAGGAAGGGCATTGATGTTTTGAGCGATCATCTTTCTTGCTTTTTCTAATTCAGCTTTTGATGCTCTACCGTGTGCGTGTGTTGAAGAAGGATTACCAAAAACGGCATCCATAGACGAGATCATTGCCTCTTTTACTTGAGGGTCTAAGGCTGTGCTAGCAGCGCTATCTAAGTAAATGCTCATAGTGTGTTATAAAATGATTTGAATTGGTTGTGTGTAGTTGTAATCACAATCCTTTTCGGACTGCAAAGTTATTTAAAAAAACGGACAACCTATTCACGATTGCCCGTCTCTTTAAGTTATATTAGGATACTTTTGAAGTTAAATCAGTTTGATTATCAGTAATTTAACTCTTTTATTAAGCTTCTTCTTCTACTTCGTTATTCGATTGTAGAATTTCCTTGATATCCGAAATGATTTTCTGTGCCAAATGTTCAGCAGTTCTTTCAGTCTCAGATTCAGAATATATACGGATAATTGGTTCAGTGTTGGATTTTCTCAAGTGTACCCATTCTTTACCGAACTCAATTTTAACACCATCTAAAGTATTGACAGGTTGATTAGCATAACGCTCTTGCATTTTCTCAAGAATCAAATCAACATCAATTTCTGGAGTTAATTCGATTTTATTCTTAGAGATATGGTAGCTAGGGTATGAAGCACGAAGCATGTTCGCCGAACCTTCAAAAGTAGCTAACTTAGACAAGAACAATGCGATACCCACTAATGCATCTCTACCGTAATGAAGTTCAGGAAGAATCACACCTCCGTTACCTTCACCACCAATAATAGCATTGGTATCTTTCATCATTTTTACCACGTTTACCTCACCAACAGCAGCAGCAGTATATTCACCACCATGTTTTTCAGTAACATCTCTCAATGCTCTTGTAGAAGACATGTTAGAGACTGTGTTACCTACAGTTTTGCCTAAAACGTAGTCAGCCACAGTTACTAAAGTATATTCCTCACCGTAAGGAGTACCGTCTTCAGTTACTAAAGCTAAACGGTCTACATCTGGATCTACAATAATACCCAAGTGGTAGTTTCCGTTTTCTAGTGTTCTACATAACTCACTGATGTGCTCAGGAAGCGGCTCAGGGTTATGAGGGAATCGACCATTTGGCTCACAGAATAATTCTTCTGTATGATCTACTCCTAAGGCATTCAAAAGTTTTGGAACAGCAATACCACCAGTTGAGTTTACGCAGTCGATGACCACTCTAAACTTTTTCGATTTAATTGCTTCTACATCTACTAGGTCAAGTGCTAGAATTTTTTCGATATGTTTGTCAATATACGTATCGTCTTCTGTTACTGTACCAGTTTTTTTGTAGTCAACAAACTCGTAGTTACCTGCTTCAGCATCGTCAAGAATTTCTTTCATAGCGTCAGCAGAGATAAACTCACCTTTTGAATTTAATAGTTTTAGGGCATTCCAGTTGGCAGGGTTATGACTCGCTGTTAAGATAATACCGCCAGCAGCATTTTCCATTTCAACAGCAAGTTCAACAGTAGGTGTTGTAGATAAACCTAAATCAAGCACATCTACACCCATTGCTTGTAAAGTTCCCGATACAATCTGAGATAACCACCCGCCAGAAACACGGGCATCTCTACCCAAAACAACTTTGTTGTTGCTTCCTTCAGCGTTAGCAAGAATCCATTTTGCATAAGCGGCAGAAAAACGTGACGCATCTACTGGATTCAAAGAATCTTCAGCGGAACCACCAATAGTTCCTCGGATACCGGAAATTGATTTAATTAATGTCAAAGTCTCAAAAAATTTGATGAAGTCACAAAATTAAACTTATTAATGATATGATGAAGTAAATTAACAATCAAAATTGAAGTTAATGATCAGATTTTTAATCATAGTTTTGAGATAGAAAGATAATTGGACTTAAATTTTTCATGAATTATCAAATAGGAAAAAATGATAGGAGAGAAAACACAAGCCAAAGAACAGTCCTATTTTATTCCAAGTCCGGTCTTTTTGATAAAAACCGTAAGTAAAACAAATCAAACAAACGACTAATCCATACGCTAGGACAGAGGATAATTGAATAGAAGAAATTTGAGGTAAACGATTAAATATTTCTAGCCACCATAGCAGGAGTTCAAAGAGTTTATCAAATAGTAAGGTGAGGTCGATAATTTGAGAAAACAATAAACAAAGCCCTCCAACATATACCATCACTGTAATAAGAATTCCAGATAAGATGCCCGAGATCATTCCCCAAACTGCAAAGTAATTAAAGTGATGAACAACGATAGGAAAGGTGAATAAATTGGCCAATATTCCCATCAAGAAAAGTGAAAATACAGTTTTATATACCCAATTCCATTTATCGATCATCGACCAATAAGGAAATAAGCACAAACTAAATACGGCTAAAAATGAGAGCTGGAAACTTAAGGAAAATAGTAAATAAGGGGATTGCAGTAACAGCACAAAAGAGGTGAAAGAGATAACGTTAATGGGGTTTATTTTATTTCTGACCTGTAATGAAATAGCACTGAGATACAACATCAAGGAAGCTCTGTAGATAGAAGCACTTTCTTGAACGAACATACAGTATATGAAGACACCAATACATGTAAGCATCCATCTAATAATATGGTATTTCTTGGGCATCCATCGAAACCAGAATAATAATGAGTGAAGTAGTACCACCAATATTCCGATATGCATTCCCGATAAAGCCAATAGGTGCATACTCCCACTTTTATAGAAAATATCTTTCGTAGAGGTGCTTAAAAAACTTTTATCTCCACAAAAAAGAGCCATTGCAATACCTTGAGAAGAGGAACTGAAGGTGTTTTGTACTAATTCTCTATATTTTGATACCCAAGAATTCAGATCTTTTTGGGCATGTAAACAGTATTGATCAGCCTTTAATTTATAAAATATCCCTCTTGCCCGGTGATAATTTTTGGGTTTTGATATGACTTCAAGACTACCTTTTACATACAGTTGATCGTCGGTGTGTATCAAATAATCTTTAGGTAGGTAGAAATAGGCTTTTGGGGAATAAAATTGATCTGAATGAAGTATTTCCCCTTCGATATAATGATTCTTTGATAACTTCACCTTTAAGACTTTCACTAAAAAAGTATCACTTTCTATAGCTACTTTTTGATGTTTATCACTGATAAATCCGATCATAATAACATTTAAAAAAAGAAAGGATAGAAGTAGGACAGCAGAGAAATACTTTCTGATATAGAAGAGCAGCAAAAATAGACTCCATAGTCCAATGCTTACTACACTCCAATTGTTGAGATGATTGGTAGTACATTGTTCAGCAATCAGAATACCGAGTATAAAAAAGATATTTATCCAAAAGAATGGAGCTTGTCGAATCGTCATGTTTTGCAGTAGAATAGTTAGCGAAAGTAAATTACTAAAAACCTGAATACGAAGAAAAAGAAATGATGGATTGTTCTGGTTTTAAAAGAAAAAGCATTTGAAAAAAGGAGTATAATTGTATGAGAAAGCTAAATAGTTATCAAATTCAAAGATTTATCATTACTTTTTAACTAGATACATTGAGTTTTTTGATTAGATCTTAGAACTTTGAGGTGACGAAGAAGTACACTCTTAATTTTCCAAACAAACACCAATCTTCATATATCTGATGAAATTAAAATTTTTATTCTGCGTTGTTTCACTATTTCTGATGTTGGGATCGTGTAATAAAAGTGAAAACCAAAATGAAGTCGAAAAAGACGATTCTATATTCGATGGATTTGAAGGATGGTTTGATGATACTGAAGAAACAGTAAAAAAAGAAGAGTTGTTACCCCAAAAAGTAGAAGCTCGTCCGGAGCCAACTCTCCAAAAAGCAACAACAAAAGTAGAACACAAAGAGTTATCTGAAGAAGAAAGCTTGACTGAAGAGGAAGTTGAGGCAGAAGAAGCATCTGTTGATGCTACTGAGGTTGATTTAACCGAAGAAGAAAAAAAAGTGAGTAACCTTAAAACCTACTCATTTGATAACATCGGTGTGATGTTTTCTTCGGAAAGAGATGTTACGTTTAATGAGGTGGAAATTGATAAAAAGTTAGTTGAAAAAGGTTTATTGTATCGTTATAAAACAACTTACTCTTACTTTGATGTTTATGATATGGATAAATCCATAGAATGGAGTGGAGCTGGTGATTTTGCTGAATTTGGTCAAGGATTTTATGAAAGATCAAAATTGGTGAGTAACGGTAAATACACTGTTTTTGCTGGGCGTAGAGCGTATACTTTTGATGCAAAAGCAAGTTTAACTGACGATTATAATTACTCTAATATAAAAAAGTTGAAATCAGATATCGACATAGATGAAGATGATCTGGTAGATGTTAAAATAGTATTTTTTGGGAGAAAAAATCTTGGGTACAGAATAATTTATTCTGCCACGGATCCCTACATTAATTCACTAGAAAGGTCGGCAATATTATACGAACCTAAATAGTGAGAAAATTTAATAAAAATGAACAAGTACACCCTTAAAGTAAAAGATGTTGTTAAAGAGACATCAGATGCTGTTACCATAAAATTAAAGCAACCATTATTCAAAAAAGTTCAGTTTACGGCTGGACAGTTTATCTCGGTATATAACGATATTGATAGTAAGAAGACGATACGTTCTTACTCTGTATCATCAGCACCTCACTTAGATGCCACTTTGGATATCACCATTAAAAGAGTGGAAGGAGGTTTAGTATCTAATTATTTAAACGATACAGTAAAGGCAGGAGATAGTCTGGAAATCAGTGATGCAATGGGAACATTCGTTTTGGAAGCAGATAATTCCAAAACTAGAAATATATTTCTTTGGGCGGCAGGGTCAGGTATATCCCCGTTGTTCTCTATGTTGAAAAGTATTCTATTCTTTGAGAAAAACTCTAATGTGTACCTTATTTATGGAAACAGAAATGAGGACAGCATCATTTTTAATGAACATTTGAATGAATTGAAATCAAAGTTTGAGGGACGACTGGAGATCATTCATGTATTGAGTCAGCCTTCTCCTGAATGGGGAGGATTTAAAGGAAGAATTGATGATGTAATGGCGGTAAATGTATTGAACCGTTTAACATTAGATAATTCGGAACATTTCCTTTGTGGGCCTGAAGGAATGATGACAAGTGTGGAAAGTGCTTTGAAAAGATTTAAAGTGCCAGCATCTAAAGTATATAAAGAAAGTTTTGTTCCGGTAGACAATGCAGAATCGGTAAATGTCGATCTGGGTGATGAAATGATTACGTTAGTTGTTGATGGAGAAGAACACCAAGTAGAAGCTAAAGCAGGAGTAAGTATTTTAGACGCAGGTTTGGATGCTGGGCTAGATATACCTTATTCTTGTCAGAATGGTGTATGTACTGCATGTAAGGGCAAGTGTGTATCTGGAAAAGTAGAAATGGGAGACTCCGTAGCACTGTCTCAATCAGAGAAAAATGAAGGCTATGTCTTAACATGTATTAGCCATGCGGTATCTAAAGATGTTAAAATTGATTATAGTTAAACATTAAATTTATATTTATTTACTAATTTTTGTTATCTATTCTTGGAATAGTAAAATTTTAGTCGTTACTTTGAAACATCAAGGTTGAAGAAACAAAGAACCCTTCGCCTATTAGGCAAAGGGTTACTCCAACTCCTCTTCAATCTGTTCATTTCGCTAAACTTATATCTTATTATTTTTACTAACGTATTCACTAACACATACTAGTTATTAGAAATTTTAAGTAAAAATATTTTTTTCGTATCTATTTGTAAACAGTCTCTTCAGTCTATTCCTCTGACATTTAATTAACGACTGTACAAGCAATCACTCCTCTTTTCCTCTTCATCTATTCATCTGAATCTTTTAAGATTGCTTTCATATAGCTTAACGGCAGTACGCCATTAAGGTTATGGAATTCAATTTTAATTAACTTTATTTTCCTTTTTTTAGGAAATAAAGATCTATTCATCTGAAATATGCTTTTCTAATCTTAGAAAAGTGCAAAAGGGTGCGTCTATGGGGATGTGCCCTTTTATTTGAGGTCAACCAATTTGATTATAACTATTCATAAATAAAGTATCGAAAATTATCAGTATCTACGGTTTTAAGATTTACTACTGATAAAAGGAATGAATAAAAAAACGGTCAGCTATCCAAGGATAACTGGCCGTTCTATTTTTCTATATTATTTAGATAAGCTTCTGAAGAAGCAATTGCTACTTTCTACTTAATTTTAGTAAACTCGGTCAACAACTCCCTAACATCAGCAACTGTTTTCAAGTTGTATCTCGCCTCAGAAGCACTCATACCAACTTTAATAGTGTATGCTTTTTTAGGCATCGCACGGAAAGTGTCTTCATCAGTCACATCATCACCTATGGCAAGTACAATGTCATATTTATCTTCAGATAAGAATTTAAGTGCTGCCTTTCCTTTGTTAACATCTTGGTTTTTCACCTCTACTACTTTGTTACCGTGCATTACTTGCAGGTTCATGTTCGAAATCAAGTAGTTTAAGTTACCTACTAACTCTCTCGCTCTTAAATCTCCAAAGTCAGCATCTGCTTTACGGTAATGCCAAGCCACAGAATAAGCTTTTTCTTCTACAAACGATCCAGGAGTACGGTCTACATAACGATCAAGAATTCCATTGATCTTGCCTTTCCAATCAGAATTTAAGTTGTCGATCATTTGGAATGGTTCGTCACCGCTTCTTAACCAAATACCGTGTTCTGCAATGATATCTACCTTAAAGTCGGCAAACCATGTTTCTAATGTTTCTTTATCACGACCACTGATTATAACCACTCTGTTTTTAGGATCAGCAGTAAGATTAAACATGATGTCTCTTAATTCTTGATCAGGAGAAACAGATTGAGGATCTGCAGCAAATCCTTTAAGTGTTCCATCGTAGTCTAAGAAAATAATACGCTTTTGTCCATCTGTATATTTTTGGAGCATTTTAGCTCTTGACTTTTCTGATAGTAAACGCATATTCATTGCGGTTTGTCTTTCTATTATATTATCAAGTTGATTCATAAATATTTCTACCCAACGATGTACATTGTATCTTCTTACTTTCTTTTGCATTTCTTTCATTCTACTTCTTTGCTCTTCTTCAGGCATTGTCAAAGAAGTATAAAGAGCTTCTACAATCTGATTTTCATCATTAGGGTTAATCAGGATAGCTTCTGAAAGCTCTTTTGCAGCACCTGCCATCTCACTAAGAATAAGTACACCTTGTTGGTCTGTCTTACTTGCCACGAATTCCTTACAAACTAGGTTCATGCCGTCTCTTAGAGGTGTTACTAAGGCTACTGAAGAGGCTTTGTATAAAGCGGATAATCCTTCGAAGCTGAATGAACGGTAGAAGTAATGAATCGGAGACCAATTCATACGACTGTATTTACCGTTTACTTTACCTACGAGTGTATCAATTTCTTCTTTTAGATGCTGATATTGGTCCACCTTATCTCTTGATGGAACCACAAGCAAAATCAAAGAAACCTGACCTTGGTATTCCGGATATTTGGATAAAAATTTATCAAATGCGATCAAACGGTGCTTAATACCTTTACTGTAATCCAGTCGGTCAATGGATAAAATCGATTTATTTTTACTTAGTAAATCGCCGTAAGCAATTACTTTTTGTTTCGTTTTTTCAGAATCGGCTGCTGACTCGAATTTGTCGTAATCGATACCCATTGGGAAGGCATCAACAGAAACCAATCTATTTTTTACTTTAATATGACCTAAAGAGCTATCGTAACCTACGATTCTATTGACAGAACTTAAAAAGTGTCGCATGTCGTCGTAAGTATGGAAACCGATAAGGTCAGCACCTAATACGCCTTCTAAAGTTTCTTGTCTCCAAGGAAGTAAACGGAAGATCTCATAAGAAGGGAATGGGATATGTTGGAAGAAACCGATGGTTGCATTTGGAAGTGCTTCTCTTAACATGCCCGGTAATAAAAGAAGTTGGTAATCGTGTACCCAAATTTTATCTTCTGGCTCTGCTACTTCCAAAATAGCATCTCTAAATAATTCGTTTACATGAATATAAGACTCCCAAAGGTCCATTTCATAGGTCGCATACTCTGTAAAGTAATGGAATAATGGCCAAAGTGTCTTGTTAGAGTATCCTTCATAGAATTTATTAACGTCTTCGCTAGTAAGGAAGACTGGGGCCATATTGTCTTTTTTAAGTTCATTTGTAATATGGTCTTTTTCTGCTTGGTCGTGATCTGAGGTGCCAGGCCAGCCGATCCATAAATTTCCACCTTGCTTATAAGTAGTACTTAAGCCTGTGGCTAACCCTCCCGAACTTGGTTTGAATGTAATTCCTTTGTCTGCATTTCTGCTTACCGTAACTGGAAGTCTGTTAGAGACAATGATTGTTTTTTTCGACATTGTAATGTTAGTTAATTGTAGGAAACACTAAAGAATATATTGAAGCACACGTTCCCAATGAATGAATGTCCATAATAGTGTTGCACCAAGAATTCCTCCAAGGAACATTCCTATTAAAAGCATTTTCTGATTATGTTTTCTATCTCTGAGCTGGATTTCAACTTCTACTTCATCTGGAAGGTCAGAAATTAAGAGTAATTTATTCTCTCTTTGTAATATTTTTTCGTCATATTCCTGAAGTTCCCTATTTTTGTCTTCGATTATTTCTTGGTAACTGTTAAAGACATCTTTAACACTATCCTGAGAGTCTTTCAACTCTTGAAATAAATCACCTAACTGCTCATGGCTAAATACTTTCTTTTTTCTATTGAAAGGAAAGTAGATGTAAACCCATAATAATATGAGAATTATAGATATTGAACCGATCCACCACCAAATATATTGCTGTAGGTTTTGAATGAATTGATACCAAACATCGTTCATATAAAAGAAGTTGTTTTTATAACATTAGTATCTGATGACTATTTCTAAAACTTAAGAAATTAGACTAAGATACCATCAAAAAATAGTTAAGAGTAATTGTTCTAAATTTTTAGCACAATTTGCTCAAGAGATTATTTCTAATAAATATAGGGTTTATTAAGCATCAATTAAAAGAACTTATTTTTTTTTGATATTTAGTAGGGTAAAACCCTTTTCAAATGTAATATTAATAAATGTTAATCCATTTTAACTGTTAATTATTACATTACACCCCATAAAATTAACGTGAAATGTCTGAAGAAGAAGAAAAAGACTTTATAGATAAAGCACTTCACGATTTAAATCATCCCAAGAATAAAAAATTTGAGAAGGAATTGTCACCCCTTCACAAAGCAATGGATGAAGTAGATAATATGAAGATTCCGGACGCTAAGAAATCAAAAAAAGAGTCTTGGAAGGATATTAAAGGAAAAATTAGAACTGCAGCGCCTCAACAAGAAAAAAGAGGTGTGATAGAAGTATTTTTCAATCCGCAACAAATTAGAAAAGTGGCTGCGGTGGCTGCTGTCTTTGTAGGTATTTATGCCTTATGGTTTTTCATGAACGGAATTCAAACCATTTCCCCTTCGGATGGAACACTTGAATATACCTTTCCTGATGGATCAGTGGCTTACTTGAAAAAAGGATCAACTATAGATTACCTTAAACACAGGTTTGATGGAAATATCTATCTGAATGGTCATGCACAATTTCATATCAAGCCTGCGGCAGAAGGAGGAGTTTCTTATGAAGTAAAAACAGATCGCTCTGTTATTTTTGCCAATACAGGGTCATCGTTTGATATTCGTGATGATAATTTCCTGTATCACTTGACTAATTTAGGTAATGAACATTTGAATGTGACGTCTCCTCATCATCTTGATGAAGGAAATAGAACTATCGTTCAGAACGGACATTCATTAAAATCTACCTCAAAGAGAATTGGTAATACATTTGATTTAGGTACTTCTCATTCTTCTTGGCCTTCCGGACATTTTGTATACAATGAAGTTCCATTTAAAATGGTCATCAAAGACTTTGAAAATCAATTTGGGGTGATTGTCGAACATGAAATCGCTGAGATTGAAGATATGTTGTATACGGGTAGTTTTAAAGATGAAGATATCACAAAAGCAGTCGCTTCTTTATGCGAGAGTATTAATATGGATTTTATCCTAGAGGGAGAAAAAGTGATATTGAAACAAATAGTTGAAGAAGATTTATAATTTAATAATCTCTATCTAAGTATTTCAGAAGTTATTTTTTTCGAAAGTATAGATAAAGAAAAAGCCTTGTGTTACCGAAGTAGCACAAGGCTTTTATATGTCTTAGACTATCAAACTTAGACTTTGATCTCTACATCAACACCTGATGGTAAATCAAGTTTCATCAATGCGTCTACTGTCTTTGGAGAAGACGAGAAGATATCGATCAAACGCTTGTAAGTACAAAGTTGGAATTGCTCACGTGATTTCTTGTTTACGTGTGGTGAACGAAGAACTGTGAATTTTTCCTTTTTAGTTGGCAATGGCACTGGACCTGCAACAACTGCGTCTGTTTTCTTAACAGCTTCAACGATCTTAGCAGCAGATTTGTCTACTAAATTGTGATCGTATGACTTAAGTTTGATTCTGATTTTTTGTGTCATATCTTTTTTTGATAAGGTTAGCCGTCCGCTAACGAGAATTTATAATATCATAAACCCTGAACCTACCGTTGTAGGTTCAGAAATTCATGATTATTGACATTTATCTAAAATTACTTCTTCGCTTCAGCGATGACTTCTTCAGCAACGTTTCTTGGTACTTCTTTGTACTCAGAGAAAGTTAATGAAGCAGACGCACGGCCTGAAGTAATTGTACGAAGGTCAGTTACGTAACCGAATAATTCTGATAAAGGTACATCAGCTTTGATTACAACAGCACCGTTAGAGATCTCTTGTCCTTTCGGAAGACCACGACGTTTGTTGATATCACCGATAACCGCACCAGTGTATTCGTCTGGAGTAACTACAGATACGTCCATGATAGGCTCAAGGATGATTGGCTGACAAGATTTTGCTGCCGCTTTGAAACCTAATTTAGCTGCCAATTCGAATGATAAAGCATCTGAATCGACATCATGGTAAGAACCATAGAATAAACGAACGCGCATTGCGTCGATTGGGTAACCTGCTAAAGCACCGTTGTCCATAGCTGCTTCGAAACCTTTTTGTACAGCTGGGATAAATTCTTTTGGAATTACACCACCTTTGATTTCGTCAACAAACTGAAGACCTGGCTTAACAACACCATCCTCATCTGGCTCAGCTGGACCAAGTTCGAATTGGATATCGGCGAATTTACCCTTACCACCTGTTTGCTTCTTGTAAGTCTCTCTGTGTTCAGTAGAACCTTTGATAGCCTCACGGTAAGCAACTTGAGGAGCACCTTCGTTGATTTCAACGTTGAATTCTCTCTTAAGACGGTCGATGATGATTTCCAAGTGAAGCTCACCCATACCTCTTAAGATAGTTTGACCAGTTTCGTGGTCAGTTTCAACTGTAAGCGTTGGATCCTCTTCTACTAGTTTAGCGATAGCCATACCCAATTTATCTACGTCACCTTTTGTTTTAGGCTCAATAGCGATACCGATTACCGGCTCAGGGAATACCATTTCTTCTAGTACGATAGGAGCACCAAGCTCAACAAGAGTATCACCAGTTTTGATGTCTTTGAAACCTACACCCGCACAGATATCACCTGCCTCTACGAAAGGAATTGGATTCTGCTTGTTCGAGTGCATTTGCATCAAACGAGAGATACGCTCTTTTTTACCAGTACGCATGTTCAATACATACGAACCAGCTTCAAGAGTACCAGAGTAAGCTCTTAAGAAGCAAAGACGACCTACGAATGGGTCAGTTGCGATCTTAAATGCTAACGCTGAGAATTTATCTGAAGCATCTGCCTTACGAGTCTCCTCTTCACCTGTTTCAGGGTTAGTACCTTTTGTATCAGGTAAGTCAAGTGGAGATGGTAAGTAAGAACAAACTGCGTCAAGAAGTGCTTGAACACCTTTATTTTTGAATGCAGAACCACACATTACTGGAGAGAATTCCATGTTCATAACAGCCTTACGAACTGCAGCACGAACTTCATCAGCAGTAATAGAATCTGGGTCTTCGAAGAATTTCTCCATCAACTCCTCATTGTGAGTAGAAACCGCCTCGATAAGGTTTTCTCTCCACTCAGCAACGTCGTCTACCATGTCAGCAGGGATGTCGATTACTTCGTAAGTAAATCCTTGGTCTTCCTCATTCCAAACGATAGCTTCGTTTGTAATCAAGTCTACAACACCTCTGAAACCTTCTTCAGCACCGATTGGCAATTGTAAAGGAACTGGAGTTGCACCCAATTTCTCTTCAATTGTTTTTACTGCTTTCAAGAAGTCTGCACCAGCACGGTCCATTTTGTTGATGAAACAGATACGAGGTACCTTATAGTCATCAGCTTGACGCCATACAGTTTCAGATTGAGGTTCTACACCAGATACGGCACAGAAAAGTGCTACAGCACCATCAAGAACACGAAGAGAACGCGCTACTTCTACTGTGAAGTCAACGTGACCAGGAGTGTCAATGATGTTTACTTTGTACTCTTCTGAAGCTGGAGTAGCCTTACCCTGTTCAGTAGGGTAGTTCCATGTAGTGGTTGTAGCAGCAGACGTAATAGTGATACCACGTTCTTGCTCTTGCTCCATCCAGTCCATAGTTGCAGCTCCGTCGTGTACCTCACCAATTTTGTGAGATTTACCTGTGTAATAAAGGATACGCTCTGTAGTCGTTGTTTTACCAGCATCAATGTGAGCCATGATACCGATGTTCCTTTGGTGCGAAAGATGGATCTTCTTAGCCACGGATTATTAGAATCTAAAGTGTGAAAATGCTTTATTTGCTTCTGCCATACGGTGAGTATCGTCTTTCTTCTTCACTGCAGCACCTTCTCCACGAGAAGCAGCAATGATTTCAGCAGCAAGACGCTCCTTCATAGTACGCTCGTTACGCTTTCTAGACATAGTGATCATCCACTTCATACCTAGAGATTGCTTACGATCTGGACGTACTTCAACTGGCACTTGGAAAGTTGCACCACCAACACGGCGTGCTTTAACTTCTACTGTTGGCATTACGTTCGAAAGTCCTTTTTTGAATACTTCCAATGCATCAACAGTTTCGCCTTCTTTTGAAAGCTTTGAACCAACAAGTTCTAACGCATCGTAGAAAATGCTGTATGCAATACTTTTTTTGCCGTCAACCATTAAGTTGTTAACGAACTTTGTTACCATAGTATCACCGAATTTTGGATCTGGTAATACGTAGCGCTTTTTAGGTTTCGCCTTTCTCATTTCTCTAAAGAATAAATAATTTAAGAGATGTCCTTACTGACAAAAATGTCTTTACTTCAGGACTTGGACTTTAATAAATTTTTTAAGTAAGTAGGTACCTATTACTTCTTAGGTTTTTTAGTACCGTACTTAGAACGACGTTGACCACGTCCTTCAACACCAGCTGTATCAAGAGCTCCACGAACGATGTGATATCTCACACCAGGAAGATCTTTAATACGACCACCACGAATCAAAACGATTGAGTGCTCTTGCAAGTTGTGTCCTTCACCTGGGATATAAGCATTGACTTCCTTACCGTTAGTCAAACGAACCCTTGCTACTTTACGCATCGCCGAGTTAGGCTTCTTAGGCGTAGTAGTGTAAACTCTTGTACATACTCCTCTACGTTGAGGGCATGAATCTAATGCAGGAGATTTAGATTTTAAAACAATCTTCTTTCTTCCTTTTCTAACAAGTTGTTGAATAGTAGGCATTTACTTAACTTTTTAATTTAAATGCGTCTAACGTTCGATACTATTAATTCTCGAATGCAAAAATTTTACAGTGGGCAAAGGTATTAATTTATTCTGTTTTTTCCATTCTTTTATATAAACTATTTGTTATGAGTTTGTTATCATCTATTAATTTGATTGTTAATAAAATGTAATTCACTGGTTTTAAGGAGGAATGTTGTTGTGAAATAGACCTTTTTAAATTTTTAGCTATTGATTTGAAGCTTAGGAGTTAGGGGTAATAAGTAATAACTAATAGGTAATAAGGAAAGGCCATTGAGTTTTGTTGAAGTTAGGAGTTAGGAATGAGGAGTTAGGAACTGAGGTAGAGAAATAATATTAGCATCTATGACTTTGATTTATTTGATGATGACGGATTATTTACATCCCCGTCTTCAACGAGGCGGCGTCAGCCCCTCGAGCACAGTCACTGATGTTGAAAGACCATCTACATCTATAAAAAACAAAAGACCTATGAGTATGTCCCATAGGCCTATGATATATTAAATTAATAATGTGTGGTTACTTCTTCGTATCCGCAATCACTTCCTGAGCGATATTATTAGGTACTTCTTTATATTCTGAGAAGGTAAGAGTAGCTGATGCTCTACCTGAAGTAATTGTACGAAGATCAGTGACATAACCGAATAATTCAGATAATGGAACGTCGGCTTTGATCACTACGGCTCCGTTCGACATTTCTTGTCCTTTTGGTAATCCTCTTCTTTTGTTGATATCACCAATGACGGAACCTGTGTATTCATCTGGAGTGATGACAGATACATCCATGATAGGTTCTAAGATGATTGGTGTACAAGATTTGGCCGCTTCTTTGAAACCTAGTTTTGCCGCTAATTCGAATGATAATGCATCCGAATCGACATCATGATATGAACCATAGAATAGTCTAACACGCATGGCATCGATTGGGTAGCCTGCTAGTGCACCGCTTCCCATGGCTGCTTGAAAACCTTTCTGAACAGCTGGAATGAATTCTTTTGGAATGACACCCCCTTTAATTTCATCTACAAATTGTAAACCTGGTTGTACAACGCCATTTTCATCGGGTTCAGCTGGACCTAATTCGAATTGGATATCGGCAAACTTACCTTTACCACCGGTTTGTTTTTTATAAGTTTCTCTATGTTCTGTAGACGATTTAATGGCTTCACGATAGGCCACTTGAGGAGCACCTTCGTTGATTTCGACATTAAATTCACGTTTTAAACGGTCTACGATAATTTCTAGGTGAAGCTCTCCCATACCTTTTAAGATCGTCTGACCCGTTTCGTGGTTGGTTTCTACCGTTAATGTAGGATCCTCTTCCACTAATTTCGCAATGGCTACTCCTAATTTATCGACATCACCTTTTGTTTTGGGCTCGATAGCGATACCAATTACTGGTTCCGGGAAAACCATTTCTTCCAATACAATTGGAGCTCCTAGCTCAACTAAAGTATCACCCGTCTTGATATCTTTAAAACCAACGCCAGCACAAATATCGCCGGCTTCCACTTGAGGAATTGGGTTTTGTTTGTTGGAGTGCATTTGCATCAAACGGGAAATACGTTCTTTTTTACCTGTACGCATATTCAATACATAGGAACCCGCTTCAAGCGTACCAGAATAGGCACGTAAGAAACATAAGCGACCAACAAATGGATCGGTAGCAATTTTGAAGGCCAATGCAGCGAATTTATCAGATGCATCTGCTTTTCGAGTTTCTTGTTCTCCAGTTTCAGGGTTGGTACCAATCGTATCTGGTAAATCAAGTGGTGAGGGTAAATAAGAACAAACAGCATCTAATAATGCCTGAACACCTTTATTTTTAAATGCAGAACCACACATTACAGGGGAGAATTCCATATTCATCACCGCCTTACGAACAGCGGCACGAACTTCATCAGGAGTAATCGAATCGGGATCATCGAAGAATTTTTCCATTAATTCCTCGTTGTGTGTAGACACTGCTTCGATAAGGTTTTCTCTCCATTCAGCCACTTCGTCGACCATGTCTGCAGGAGTTTCAATTACTTCATAGGTAAATCCTTGGTCAGCCTCATTCCAAACGATGGCTTCATTGGTGATTAAATCAACCACTCCTTTAAAGTTTTCTTCTGCACCAATTGGTAATTGTAATGGGACAGGAGTCGCTCCTAATTTGTCTTCAATTGTTTTTACGGCTTTTAAAAAGTCAGCTCCCGCTCTATCCATTTTATTAATAAAACAGATTCTTGGTACTTTGTAATCATCGGCCTGACGCCATACCGTTTCCGATTGAGGTTCAACTCCCGATACGGCATCAAATAAAGCAACGGCTCCATCCAATACACGAAGTGATCGAGCTACTTCTACGGTAAAGTCAACGTGACCGGGAGTATCGATAATATTTACTTTATATTCTTCGGAAGCTGGAGTGGGTTTCCCTTGTTCAGTGGGGTAATTCCAAGTCGTAGTAGTAGCTGCTGATGTAATGGTAATACCACGTTCTTGTTCTTGTTCCATCCAGTCCATGGTAGCGGCACCGTCGTGAACCTCTCCAATTTTATGAGATTTTCCAGTATAGTAAAGAATACGTTCTGTGGTGGTAGTTTTTCCGGCATCAATATGTGCCATGATACCAATATTTCTTTGGTGCGAAAGACTAATTTTCTTTGCCACGATGATTAGATTTTAAGTTGGGTGAATTAAATTAAAGATGAACATCTGAAGTGGAAAATTTACTTCAAATGAAAATCAAATGGTTGAATTGGTGCAGAATTTACTATTTAATATTCTTATAATCAATGAATAAGTTTTCAATTTGATATTAAATTCAATATCAAGTACTATTTACAGGCTTTTTGATATTTACCTATCTTGTTTGATGTTATCTCTATGTATTTAAGATTAGATGATGTTCATTGATAAATAATTAATAAAATTTTGCATTTTTGTGGTAATTGAAATTATCACTTAGCGATATGATTAAAATAACTAAAATACTACCTCTACTTACCTTTATCTTTCTATTTGGAGGACACACCTATGCTCAAGAAGCAAAAATTCAGAAAGCAGATGTGTATGTGACTGGAGGTTTAGAAATAATTTTTTCAGGAAATACTGGACTACAAATGGCAGGACAGGAAATCAATGGAGGTGTGCTTCGTTTTGCTCCTGTGTTTAACTGGCAATCACTTATAAACTTCGATTTTAGCCCAAGATTTGGTCTTTATACCGGTTTTGGAATTAGAAATGTCGGAATGATTTTCGACGTGCCTTCTGAATTTGTAGATTCTTCTGTTCAAGGACCAGTAAGAAAAAAAGTTAGAACTTATAACTTAGGTATTCCTGTAGGTTTTAAAGTTGGTAACCTTCATGGATTATTTTTCTATGGTGGGTATGAGTTTGAAATTCCTGTTCAATACAAAGAAAAAACATTTGTATCCGAAAGAAAGGACGATCGTTTTTCTGTTTGGTTTACTGATCGTGTCAATCTTCAGCACTCATTAATGTTGGGTGTTCAATTTCCTTATGGTACCAACTTGAAGTTTAAATATTACTTGAATGATTACTTTAATTCTTCTTGGGGTAGAAATCAGGTGAATATGAAAGGAACCAATTTATCGTATAACCAAATTACAGGAAACGTTTTCTATGTTTCTCTAAATATCAATCTGTTTAGAAATACGAAATTCTACTTCTCTGAATATGAAAAGAAACATACTTTTCCTCAGAGTTAAAGAGAAAAATATATTTTAGTATATGAAAAAGGCTGCTTCCATTTGAAAGCAGCCTTTGTTATTTGGTTTATTAAGGAAATACAAGGCTACTTCCGAAGTGAGCAGCCTTGAATAATCAGTATCAATCGACATGAATGGAGGAGTCTTCTTCAACTAACTTTTTGAATTCAAAGTCATCCTCTATTTCATCTGATTTGCACCGATCACACGAAATTGATAATAAGGTTATTAAAATAGTTAATACAAAGAGGCGCATTATTCTATTACTATAGTGTCATCTACTTCTTCAAGATCTTCGAAAGCAAAGTTTAAACCTTCAAAAGTCTTTACTCTTGGCGTTAAAGATTTGTCGATGATTAGACCAAATCCTTTTGCTTTTCCAGGAGTAACCATTTGATTTGGATAATCTTCTGCTTTGAAGTCCCATCTTTTATTAACACCACCTTCTACTAGTTCGCCTTCTTCATCGATTTCTCTAATAGTTAAAGCAATTTTGATCTTAGCACCTGTTGTTAAAACACAGCTAGAAACATCAATCCAACCTGCTGACCCAGAGAAGAACATAGGAGCAGTTTTGTCAGTTACATTACCATCTGCATCATAGGCGTGAACATTTAAAATTGCTTGATAGAAACGAGGCATTTCTTGATCTTCAAACATAGCAGCAACAGTCATTCTACCGTTTTGAGGATTCATTTCAAAAGTTTCAAGAGTTGTTGTTGTATTCACATCTTTTACTTGAGGTGTTGCTTCATATGCCACAATAGGGTTACGAGAAGATCTTGCAACATTTAACACTTCAGAAATTGTGATGTTTGGATCCAGTTCATTAATTCTATTCATGATCATGATATCTGCAGAACCACAATCATAGCTGTAAGAAGCACTAAACTCTCTAGCGTTACCAAAAGGAACATCTATTAGTTTTCCTCCCTCTGTGTCTGTTGGAGGTACAAATGCCCAAGGCTCTCCATCTTGTGTTTTACCATCAATAGTAAACATGATTTCAGATTGGTTAATCCAATCTACAGCAGCTGTTCTTGCATTAGATAGTGTAGGTGCACCTACTTTAACAGCTAGATCTACTGTTTCTAATTCAGGACCTACTTCAGGTTGTTCATCTTGATTTGTACATGAGAACATGAAAGATGCTAATAAAGCACCTAAAAATAAGGGTAAATTTTTCATTTTTAATGATTGAATTTAAAGTTGTTTTAGTAAATACAATAGAAAGATTTCTATCGTTTGTTTAGCTGAAACTATATAAGGTAAAGAATATAATTTCAAGGGTTTAGGTTTCGTGTGACCACTAAAGAAACGATGTTACTTTAGTCTTCGGGTAGGTGAATTTGCTAGAAAATTGTTTTCTACATAGTAATACTGATTAAAATTAAATAATTGATGTCTATCCGACAGATAAAAAACAATAGATACATTCGATGAATGTAGGATATCAAATACGATCCAATAGAAATTATCTTATTGTGATTGAAACACCGAATAGAAGGGTACTCATCGCTTACGACGAGCTGGGGTAAAGAATATGATTAGTTATCTATATTTTCAATTAGTTTTTGGATTTTTGAGTAAAGTTTTTAGTGTTATACGAAGGTCTTTTTTTATATAACAATCTAAATGTCGCAATAAAATTTTAACGTTCTTAATTATTTTTGTTAATGAATGTTTTTGAGTATTAAGAGATAAAATGATCCTTTTTTATTGTGTATGACAAGTTTTATTGTTGAATATTTATTTTGTAATAAATTGATAATGTATTTATTAGAATATCATAATTTAAAATATAAATTGTGATATAAATTAGTTGAAAAAAGTATTATCTGAAGGAAATTGCAGATGAGTAGACAATATTATTTGAAAGTTTATTCTAAATGTTAAATTTTTATTTTTAAATGTAAGGGTTCTGTTTTTTCATAAAGTGAATGAAAAAAGTGTTTATAAAAAAGGTCCTTGCATTGCTACAAGAACCTTTTCTCCTTTACGGATTCAAATCATCCAATTCTTTTTCTTTTTCTCCTTCCAACTTTTTTTCTTATCCGTTTTCAGTAAGATTTTTCTATCCCACTTTAGTTGTTTGATCAATCGAATTTTTAATTCTTCCGATATGGACTCTTGTCCTTTTTTGTATTTTTCTTCCGATACCTCATCTATCAAATCACTTAATTGATGCGAAAGTAAAGCTTCGAATAATGTCTGCTTGTAATTACTCACACTCTGGTTGGGAAGTAAGTTGATCCAAATAGTAAATAATTGAAGGATCTCATTTATTTTCTTTTTCTTGATAGCGGATATCAAATGGCCGAAAGCGACCGATTCTTGATAACTGAAAGTGGATTTTTTCTTCTGAATGAAGGTCCTCATTTTTTGATCTGGGCGGTAGCGATAAACCATCAATAAAATGATACCTACCGCAAGCATTTCTTTCCAGTGAACAGGTACGTAATCTTCCCAAGTTTTTTCTTCCACTTTTTCTTGGGGTTCTTGTACCTGATTCAACTTGTTTAAACTATCCTGAAGGGAAGCCAACATGCTTAAGTTAGGATTTTCAGAAATTGTGATTTTTCTGTCTTTAGAAGTGACTTCTTTTGATTTTTTATTGTAGGGGTGATAGTACCTCACCTTAATGCCAGGAATCTCAAAAGTTCCGGCCTCTTGAACTAAGTAAGTAATTACTTGTCTTTGAGTACCTGATATATACCCTTCGTTATTGTTATAATTCGAGTTACTTGGAGCTTCAGGGTATACACCTGCCCATGTTAGAGAATCAAATTCTCTCACGGGAATAAGTGGTCCCAATGTATTGCCTGCTGTAATCGTGATGGTTCTTTTCAGCACATCACCTACTTTTACTTTAGACAAATCTTTGTTCCAAGTATCTTTCAAACGAACATTAGTAGAAACCAACCACTCTTTGGGATCTTCGCCTAATGGAGGTGGGACTACTTTAATGGTCTTTTCTTTCGTCTTAAGAATTCTCTTTTTCCCTTTGTAATCGCCCGGATCGGGTGTTTCCACTTCTAAAGTTAGTGAAGGAAAAGTGTTGTCGCCCGCACTGAAAGGGAATACCCAATAGGTTTGTTGAACGCCTGCGTATTTATATTTCCCAATTTGCATGGAGTTAGGAACGGCTCTGCCGTCCTTCACCATCAAGGCGTTGGGTAGTTGGAAATCTTCGAAATTGAGACCTTTAGTAAACCAAGTAGTAGTATAAATGGATAGCTGCACTTTAAATGGCTCTCCCACCATCACTTGTTTTTTATTTACCTTAGTGGTGGTAAACAAAGTGGCTCTTTCTTGTGCCCAAACCGATACTCCCAACAGTAGGCACATTGCTGTAAATATGTACTTTCTTACCATTTTTGATCAGTAGGTTTAGGTTTATTCTCGTTGGTTAAATATTGGTATTTGAATTTCTTTTTCAAGAACGTACTTGGTTCCAATTTCACCTGACGAATCATACTTGCTTTGGATTGACTCTTTGATGCCGAAAACTGCATTTCTAAAAGCTCTTCCATACTTGGATTTATTTCTTTCTCACCCATTTCTTGAATGGTTTCGGATGCTCCTTCCGCTTTACGATCCGAATTTTGAGCAGATTCTTGTTCTGGTTCACCTGCTTCGGGCTCATAGATTTTACCTTGCATGGCTTTATCTTTTCCTAAACTGCTTTCTTCAGACATATTGATATTGATTAATCGCATCTGTTCGTTGGCAATTTCGAGATTCTTTTGTGCAGGGTCCAAAGTGGGGTCAATATCCAAAGCCATTTGAAAAGCTTGTTGTGCTGCTTCCCAATTCCCCAATTTCGCTTGAGAAACACCAAGGTTATACATGTTATCTGCAGTGATATCTTCGGCATAAGCATCGGCTGCTTTTTCGTATTCTCCATTCTGAGCCAGCACGTATGCTTTCTGAGAGTTATCATCAAACAATTCGGTGGCTTGCAGGGTGTCTCCTTTGTCTAAGGCTTTTTGGGCTTGTTGATCTCGTGTCCAAAAGAAATCCTTTACAGTAAGATCATCTTTTGGTAATTGTTGTACTCCATCACAACTTGTGAAGATGAAAATAAAAGGAAGGATGATCATCCAATTCCATTGTACTAGAAGTCCTTTTCTGAACCAGAATAAGGCAAGTACAGCCATAATATAAACTAGATAATAACCTACATCTACCCAATCTTCCTCCGCTTTTTCGCTGTCTTTGGTAAATACTAAAGACTCCTTGATTTCCTTCACATACAACTCAATATCGGTCTTGTCTAATGTGAACGGAATAAGAGAAACATTCGGAATTGCCAATGTCTTTTGTAGTTGATTGGTATTTAAATTTACTGTAACTGCTTTGCCGTTCTTATCTCTAAGTAGCTTATTTCTATAAAGAGGAACATGACTTCCTTCCGGAGTGGCCAAAACCAATAAGTTGTATTTATCTTCTGAATCTGCACGTTTTGCCAATGCTTGAGTAGCTTCTGCATCCACATCGTCCGTAACTACCCAAACGAAACTTGGGGCATCCGTTTTTTCTAAGATGTTATCAGATAGCTTTAAGGCTTCTTCTAGGCGACTCCCTTTTAAAGGCATGCTATAGGGTGATAAAGCATCCAATGTGGATTGGAATGTTTTGAAATCTTTGGTTGGGGGCAATGCTTCATGAGCAGATCCAGCAAAGACAATCAAACCTGTATTTACGCCTTCATTCATTTCAAGATAGTCCTTGATTTTCATTTTGGCTCTTTCCAATCGGTTCGGACCAATATCGGTAGCCAACATCGAGCGTGATAAATCTAAAACGATAATGACTTTGGCTTCCGTCTGATTTCCCGGTTTGTCCACTCTTTTCCAAGTAGGTCCAGCTGCTGCAACTACCGCAATTGCTAACGTAAAAATCATTAATAACTTAGGGAACCATGCACCTTTTTTATTGCCTTTTATCATAAGGACTTTTAGCAATTGAGGATTCACTAACTTTTTCCAATTTTCCGCTTCTCTTACCGAAATCCATGTAATGATGAACAGTATCCCTACAGGAATTAATGCCCATAAATATTCCGGACGGAGAAAGTGAATATTGGTAGAGAACCCTTCGAAAAACTCATTTATTTCTTTCATGATGCTCTACGGTTAAGTGATATAATCAATTGAACTATAATCGTGGTAAACTGAGTGAAGAACACTAATGCCAAACATCCTAAAATAGGGTAGTAAAACAACAATCGTGTTGGACGATAGCTTTCGTCTTCAAATTCGATAGGTTCTAGCTCATTCAGTTTATCGTATATCTTATTTAACTCCTCTAGATTACCGGCGAAGAAGTAATCACCGCCTGTATTCTTGGCAATCATCTTTAAGGTTTTATCATCCAATTCATAAGCTGCAGATTTCTTTGTGCCGATACCGACAGTATAGATTTTAATAGAATCATCTGCCGCCATTTGCGATGCAGTAATTGGAACGATTTCACTTCCGCTATCCTGACCATCAGTTAATAAAATCATTACTTTCTGATCGATGGAGTCGGCATCAAATACTTGGGTCGATAGGGCAATGGCATTACCAATAGTGGTTTTGTGGCCAGCCATACCAATTCCCGCTTCATTAATGGTGTGATTGATAATTTCTAAATCGGGCGTAAAAGGCATTGCAAAGACATCACTACCGAAAAGCATTAGACCGATACGATCACCTTCTCTCTTTTCAATAAAATCGTGAAGTACACCTTGTACGGCTTGCCAACGCGACATACGGTTGCCATTTTCATCCACCCAGTCGCGCGTTTCCATACTCATAGAGATATCGGCAGCGATCAGAAGGTTCCTGGCTTCTTTTACTTTCTTGGCAGGTTCGCCAATATATTGTGGATTCGAAAGTGCGGTCACCACCAAGCACCAGCAAATAAAGTTGACTAAGTACTGGAACCACTTTCTTTTTAAAACAGTCGCACTTTTCTGAGGCTTCAATTTCGTCGCCTCCGTCAATTCATCGAATTTAGGATAATACAATGCGTCCTTTTTCTGCTTGTAGGCAGGGTACAACCACCACATAAAAATGGGGAGAGGCAGCAAGGCAAACATCCAAGGGTAGGCTAACTCATACATGACTCTTAATCCATTTTTTGGCTGAAGTAGCCAAAGATTCAACATTATTTATCTGCTCGGCTTTCATGTATGGAGCATTGATCATCAGTTCTTCTTCCTGGGAATTGAACTTTGATTTAGAGTGATCATTTAAAAACGAAATCCATTCTGCTCCTTGTAAAGAAGCGACTTCAGTTCTTGAATAGGTCGTTAATGCCACTCTTTTTAATATCTGATTGATGTGATATACCTTGTCGTTGGAAGTTGTTTGCTGTGCAATCATCTCATCAATTTGTTGAATAGCGGTACGTCTGTACGTGCTGTTCAAATAATTAATGTACCATTTGATGATCATCACCAACACTACCAACCCCACTAATCCTGCTATTATCCACCAACCGATAGCGTTGGGTGTCATGTCCACTTTTTCCGGTGGAATGAAATCCAATACCTGATTGGCCAATTGCGTAGAATCAGAAACGGTATTTATATCTTGAGCATTCATTTTAATGGTCTTTTAGGAGTGTTCTCACTTGAGCACTTGCTCGCTCGCTAGTGGTAAACGTAAGCAATGGAATACCATATTCGGCGAACTGATCCGTCAGCAATTCTTTATCATTTGCAAAAGATTTCGACTGACGGTCTCTTTCTTTTTTCATCAAATTACTAATAGACACCTGTTTTTCGCTGTTGGATAATGATAGGGTCGTCATAGGTAAATCTTTCTCCCATTCATCTTCCACATGGAAAATCATCACATCATTATGTCTTTTTAAATTGAAGATATGATGAAGGCTTTTATCAGAAATTCCTCTTAAATCAGAGATGATGATAATAAGGTAATCGTGATTCACACTCGAGCGGATTTTCTGAAAAACACTTTCCAACAAAGCAGTCTTCGATTTTGGAGCTTCCTCCGCACTGAGTTTTTGATTATAGACTTCGACCGTTTTCAACATCTGAAGAATGGCAGTGGTACTACGTTGAGGACGAATTTGTTGATATTCCGTGTCGTTAAAAACAAACGCCCCCACACGGTCGCCCACTTCTACCGTTCTCCAAGCACCCAAAGCACAAAGGTGTGCACTGATGGTCGATTTTAAGAATTGCTGTGTTCCGAAAAACATCGACGAAGACTGATCTACCACCAATAATACAGGACGTTCTCTTTCCTCTGAAAATACTTTTGTATGTGTTTTCTGAGTTCTGGCAGTCACTTTCCAATCGATATTTCTGATATCGTCTCCAGCGACATAAGCACGTACTTCTTTAAAGTCCAAACCACGACCACGCATTGCCGACTTGTGTCGACCCGCTAAAAGTGATTGAACTTTGTATTTGGGTAGAAAACTAAATCCAGACGCTTCAAACTGAAGACCATGCAACTCGTTTAGAGTCACATTTACCGGATTTAAATCTCCATTTTTATCGATCTTTTTCATCGTATTAAAGATTTAGGCAACAGCAACTTTACTCAACAATTCATCAATTATTTGTTCCTTAGAGATACCCAAAGCATTTGCTTCGAAGCTACTCACAATTCTATGGCGGAACACGTCTTTAATGACTGTCTGAATATCCTCAGGTTTTACGAAATCCCTTCCGTTTAACCAAGCCTGAACTCTTGCTACTTTATCTAAAGCAATGGTAGCACGTGGAGAACATCCAACGTCGATCCACTTGTCTAAATCCTCACTGTACTTTTCTGGAGTACGAGTAGCATACACCAATGCAACAATATATTTTTCGATCGCCTCGGAAACATGCACTTCTTGCACCTCTTGACGTGCTTGGAAGATGATGTCCTTCGGTAATTTTTCTACTTCTTTCTTTACCTTCTCGGCAGTTGATTTTTCTTCTGAACGAACCAAACGTAATACTTCTAACTCTGCATCTATCGAAGGATAATTAACGATAACGTGCATTAAAAAACGGTCCATTTGTGCTTCTGGAAGGGGGTAAGTTCCTTCTTGCTCAATTGGGTTTTGAGTCGCCATCACAAAGAAAGGAGAAGGCAATTCATAGGTAGTACCTGCAACGGTCACCTGACGTTCCTGCATCGCTTCTAATAAAGCCGATTGTACTTTTGCTGGTGCACGGTTGATCTCATCTGCTAAAATCAAGTTATTGAAGATTGGTCCTTTTTGAAAGACAAAATTTTCTTCACCTTGATTTTGATAGATCTCAGTACCTGTAATATCTGAGGGTAAAAGGTCGGGCGTAAACTGTACTCTACTTAAACCCAAGTCCATATTCTTGGCTAGAGCATTAATTGCTCTTGTTTTAGCCAAACCAGGCAAACCTTCTAGCAATAAATTACCATCTGATATTAAACAAGAAATAATTCTATTGATTACTTGCTCTTGACCAATAATCGATTTGGCCATAAGCTCCTGTAGCTTTTGTATTGAGGCTAGTGCTGACACGGTAGTATGATTTATATTGTTTGATATTAAACAAAATAACGAAAAACTTATTTTGAGAGATGCTGTTGTTAAGAATTGTTTAGACCATTAGAAGTCTTTTCTCAACACCTCAAAGGTCTTGTTTTATAGCTATTGTTTAATGCGTAAAATACCATTTGATTTAAATTAGGTAATTCACCTACATGTATTGATATACTTAACATTTTGATGTGAAGTTGAAAAACAAAGTAAGATTGAACAGATAAGTATAAAGTTTGACTATTGAGGTAAATTATATCAATTGAATAGACTTTTAAGCTAAAATTGAAATAGATAGATTGTTATCTATTAAGTTAAGTACTTTACATTAAAAAGTGGATTTTTTTCATAAAAACTATCGATTTCATTCATATTTCAATAAAAGGTTGTCATTTCATAATCAAAGAATAACAAAGTAGAGTAGAACGATGTTATTTGTTTACCACTCTTCAAGACTTAACCCAATCATTTAAATTATGAGAATATTACTTACCGGCTCCACAGGATACATTGGTAGAAGATTATTACCATTATTAGTCAAGCAAGGACATCATGTTATTTGTTTGTGCAGGGATCCTAGAAGGTTCGATTATGAAGATTTTGATGATAGTTTCATGAAGAATGTTACTGTGGTAAAAGGAGATTTACTCGACGAATCATCATTACAAAATTTACCCTTAGATTTTGATGTCGCTTATTACTTGGTACATTCCATGAGTAATTCTTTTGATGATTTTGAAAAACTAGAGAAGAAATCGGCTACTAATTTTAAGAACTATGTTTCTAGATCTGATTGTCAGCAAATGATTTATTTGGGTGGAATAGTAAATGCTAAAAAGTTATCAAGACATTTGGGTTCTAGACTGCAAGTGGAAGAGATTTTAGGAAGTGGGAAAGTGCCACTAACTGTTTTAAGAGCAGCGATTATAATTGGGTCAGGCAGTGCATCATTTGAAATTATCAGAGACTTAGTAGAAAAATTACCAGTGATGATTGCCCCAAAATGGTTGAAAACGAAATGTCAGCCGATTAGTATTCGAAATGTGATGGATTACCTCACCGGTATAATTCTAAAAGAAGAAACCTACAACAGGGTATTTGATATTGGAGGTAAGTGTATTCTTAATTATAAAGAGATGTTGCTTCGTTTCTCAAAAGTCAGAAAACTTAATAGAAGGATATTAGTAGTTCCAGTTTTTACACCCAACCTATCTTCTTATTGGTTGTATTTTGTGACTTCTACAACCTATACTCTTGCTAGAAGTTTGGTAGAAAGTATGGACAATGAAGTGGTCTGTCAGAATGGAAACATACAAGAAATTGTCCCAGTAAAATTATACAGTTATGAGGAAGCTTTAGAAATGGCTTTCCAAAGAATAGAACAGAATGCAGTAGTGTCGAGTTGGAAAGAATCGATTATTGGACCAATAAGAGAAGACTTCCTTGATTTAATTCAAGTGCCCAAATATGGATGCCTAACCGATAAACGTAAGTTTGAATTCGATCGTCCCGACGAGGAGGTATTGGATAACATATGGTCGATAGGCGGTGATCGTGGATGGTATTATGGTACTTGGCTGTGGAGAATTCGTGGGATCATGGACAAATTTGTTGGAGGTGTTGGTTTAAGAAGAGGAAGAAGAAGTCCAACGGAATTAAAAACCGGAGAAGCTTTAGATTTTTGGAGGGTGATACTTGCTGATCGAAAACATAAAAGATTATTACTGTTTGCGGAAATGAAACTGCCTGGAGAAGCATGGTTAGAATTTAAGATTAAGGAAAAGGATGGTAAAAAATGGTTAGAGCAAAAAGCAACATTTAGACCTTTAGGTATCTGGGGAAGAATGTATTGGTATACTGTTTACCCTTTTCATGGATTCGTTTTTCCTGGGATGGCAAAGAATATTATCTCCTACAAACAGAGGGATTTATATCCAAAAACGGCCTCTTGAAGAAAAATTAAAACATTAACAATTAATTAATATAAAAAATTCGGTAGAAGTGTATTGGTGGACACTTACAACATTGGTAAGGGTGATCGAAGTACACTTCTATTTTTATATACTGATCGTAGAGTGTTATGCAGAATAAAATATAATAAAGTGTCGAATATGATATTAATAATATTTTGTTCACATAGCCTTTAATTGTATAAATGCCCTATAATAAACCGAAACTTATTCTCACCTTTGTCGTGTAATCAAATAGAAAACAAAACAAAAAATTAAAATTTAAAAGACATGAAAAATCAAAATAATATCATCACAGTAACAGCTACAGGTTTTCCAGTAATCGTGAAAACAAGCAAGTAATTAAAGTATAAACATTAAACATTTAAAGACATGAAAAATCAAAACAACATCATCACAGTAACAGCAACAGGTTACCCAGTGATCGTAAGAACAAATAAGTAATTAATACAATAAAATTTAAAATTTAGAAATTATGAAAACGAGACAAAACACAATCGTAACACATACAGCCACAGGCTTTCCAATTATTATTAAAACAAATAAATAACAAAATTATGAAAACAATTAAAGGACAAATTATCACGGCAACAGCCACAGGTTTCCCAGTTTTAATTCCTGTAAGTAAAGCAAAAGAAACAAAGAAAACTGAAGTAAAAGAGATAAAAGGTAATGTAAAGCAATATGCTTAAGCATTACTTTTAGAAGTAAGAAGTAAGAAGTAAGAAGTAAGAAGTAAGAAGTAAGAAGTAATGCCCATGAGGGCTTTTTTTATGCCCTAAACTTTTTGACCGTTGTAGATTTCACCCAGATTATTACTTAAAAAAAGAATTACAACTAACTCTAAACGACCACTCCTTTATGTAGATATACCAAAACAATTAGAAATTCCTAACTCCTAACTCCTAACACCTAATTCCTACCTCCAATCTAATATTGCCTAAAACTAATAGTTTGTGTAACAGCTTGTGTAACGAGGGGTTACACCACCTCTTTTTGGAAGGTGAGTAGATGAAGAAAATGTATAAGAATTGGTTTTGACTAAAACGCTTGATTAGCTTTGTTTCATCGAGGGGTTTCACCACCTCTCTAATGTAAATAGTTATTTCCTCTTAGTTTCTCAGTTCTTTAATTAAAAAACCGAGGTCGGGAGATCTCTAACGTTTTTAGGCACAAATGTCGCTATCGCCTAACATTTGCGCCAGTTTTACCTCTTCCCTTTACTTTCTAAACATCCACAGGAATGAATTCTATAGCTTTTGATACGCTAGGCATTTTAATTGATATTCTTAGTTATTCCCTATTAGTTATTACTTAAAAAACGAGCGTTAGCTTTGCTACCTGCTACCTAATTAAATTAAATTCACTAAGTTTGATCATCAATTAATTTCAAAGACAATTATGACTTTAGAGGAAGTACAAAAAGTAGTTGATGAGTGGATCAATACTACTGGCGTTAGATATTTTAATGAGTTGACAAACACTGCTATTCTAATGGAAGAAGTAGGAGAAGTTGCTCGTATTATGGCGAGAAAATACGGAGAACAATCATTCAAGAAATCGGATGAGGATGTTGATCTAGCCGATGAAATGGCGGATGTAATGTTTGTTTTAGTGTGTTTAGCCAATCAAACGGGAATTGATTTAACGGAAGCATTGAAGAAAAACTTAGAAAAGAAGTCCATTCGTGATGCTGATAGACATAAAAACAACGAGAAATTAAAGTAAAGTTTAATTCTTATTGTATAAAAAAACACCTTCCTCAGTATTTGATATTGAAGAAGGTGTTTTTTTATGGTCAATAATCAAGCACTTATATATGCCTAGGTAATTTACCTAAACTTTCCAATTAGGTTTTCTACTCACCTATAAGAGTCCTCCACCTTGCACCTTTGTAATGTGATCAATGATCATAAAAACAAAAAAAACAGCTCTCTTAAATTAAAAAGTAGAAACGATGAAACAGTTTATTTTATTTATCCTTGTTGCTTTATTCTCTCAACAATTGATGGCTCAAAAGAAAAAGAAGTCATCCAATCAAAAGCCTAATATATTAGTCATTTTTGGTGATGATATTGGAATGTTTAACATCAGTGCTTACAACGATGGCATGATGGGTTACAAAACACCAAATATCGATAGGATTGCCAATTCAGGAATTCGATTTACCGATAGTTATGCACAGAATAGTTGTACAGCCGGTCGTTCAGTTTTTGTAACTGGTCAAAGTGCAAAAAGAACAGGTCTTTCTAAAGTGGGTTTACCTGGCGATGATCTAGGAATACAAAAAGAAGACCCAACAATTGCTGAAATCCTAAAAGACATGGGTTATACTACGGGTCAGTTTGGTAAAAACCACTTAGGTGATAAAGACGAGTTCTTACCCACTAACCACGGATTTGATGAGTTCTTTGGTAACCTTTACCACTTAAATGCGGAAGAGGAGCCAGAACATCCAGATTATCCAAAAGATCCTGCTTTTAAAGAAAGATTTGGTCCAAGAGGTGTAATCCACTCTTATGCTGATGGTCGTATTTCTGATACAGGTCCATTAACTAAGAAAAGAATGGAAACTGTAGATAGAGAATTCTTAGCAGCTTCTATTGACTTTATTGATAGAGCACATAATGATGATGAACCATTCTTTGTATGGTTTAATTCTACAAGAATGCATGTTGTGACTCACCTTACAGAAGAGGCTGATGGTAAAACAGGTCAAGGCATCTATGCGGATGGTATGGTAGAGCATGATGGTCATGTTGGTCAGTTATTAGATAAATTAGATGAGTTAGGAATTACAGAAAACACGATTGTAGTGTATACTACTGATAATGGAGCAGAGGTATTGTCATGGCCTGACGGTGGTATGATTCCTTTCCGTGGAGAGAAAAATACAACTTGGGAAGGTGGTTTCAGAGCACCAATGATGGTGAGCTGGCCTGGAACAATTGCTCCTCAAGTATCAAATGAGATTATCTCTCTAGAAGACTGGATGCCAACATTAGTTGCTGCAGCGGGCGATTCTCAAATTAAAGATAAATTAATGAAAGGTCATAAGGCAGGTGATATGACTTATAAAGTTCACCTAGATGGTTACAACTTTATGCCTTATTTCTTAGGAGAGGTAGATAAAGGACCAAGAGAAGAGTTCTTCTACTTCACAGACGGAGGCGATTTATCAGCTGTAAGAGTTGGAGATTGGAAGTTTATGTTCTCTATCCAAGAGCATGAAGGTTTAGATGTTTGGATTAAGCCTTTCACAAAGTTGAGAGCGCCGATCATCATTAACCTTCGAAGAGATCCTTTCGAAAGAGCAATTGACGAATCTGGTTATACAGATTTCTTCATCGAACATATGTTCTTGATGGCTCCAACGGTTGAAAGAATTAAACAATATATGGGTACTTTCAAAGAGTTCCCTCCAAGACAAGCGGCAGCTTCTTGGGTAGAATAATTTTATCGGAAATATTCGCAAACTACCTAAAGGGGCGCTAGATATGGCGTCCCTTTTTTTATTAACTCTATCTTAAAATCCAATTTATCATGAAAAAAGTAATCGTATTTATATCGATAGTGTTTTTTAGTTTTTCAGCAGTAGCTCAAGACTTGCACGAAGTTGAAAAGAAAGAGAATAAGCATTTTGTATCTATCACTTTCGCTCAAACATATATTCCTCAAGGAGTAGATATGGATAACTTAAATCATAAGGGACATTTAGTTCCAGGCTTTGGTATTGATTACCTGTACCGATTATCTCCAAAATTTGAAATTGGGGCAATGGTAGACTATGAAATGGGCAGTTATATTATTCCTCATAAAGAAGATTTAATCAGGGATCATGCATTTGTTTTAGTAGGAGTAGCTACCTATACCATTCTACCCAACTGGAATATTTTCCTTGGTGGAGGGGTTGAACTAGAAAAGCATCATAATCTAGGAGTATTCAGAATGGGGACTGAGGTAAATTTCAATATTGGAAGAGATTGGAGTATTCCAGTAGGCTATTTCTATGATATAAAAGAAGGGTACGATACCTCTTCAATTAGTGTAGGAATTGGTAAGGCGTTTTAAAAGAAACCCATTTAGGCATTTTGCCTATTTCATAACAATAGGTTTTCTACTCACATATAATAGCACATATCCTTGCACCTTTGTAATGTGATCAAGAGATAATCACAACAATAAAAGCTCTCTAAAAAATTATTGCTATGAAACAATTTACTGTACTTCTTCAAATTATTTTAATTTTTCAATTCTCTATAATTCAAGCACAAAGTATTGAAGTAGATAAAACCTTAGGACTAGAATATGCCAATCAGGTGATTCAAGAACAAGGAGTTTATCAAGATGAAAAATTGACAGCATATGTTGATGGAGTAGGACAAAAATTGGTCAATCAATTAGAGAAAAGACAATTTGATTATCAGTTTAGAATTGTTCCTCAAATAGAACCAAATGCTTTTGCTTTGCCAGGAGGGTATGTGTTTATCACAACAGGTCTTTTAAGTATTATCCGTACAGAAGATGAGTTAGCTGGAATTCTATCGCACGAAATTATTCATGCACATAACAGACATTCCATTACTCAAATGAAGAAAGGTATTTTGCCTAAAATATTAGAATTACCTGGTGATATTATCGGCATTATCAGTAAAGATTTAGGGGCTATTTTTAATGCTCCAATCAAAACAACCAATGCTTTGTATATGGCTTCCTATGGTCGTAAAAAGGAAACCGAAGCAGACCTAGAAGGGATGGAGTTAGCAGTAAAAGCAGGGTATACACCAACAGCTTTAAAAGATATTCTTCATCGGATGACGACCTCTATAGAATTGGTTACCGGCGAACAAGAAAAGCATAGTTATTTTAGTGATCATCCATATACTCCTAACCGAGAAAGTGATATTGAATTAAAGGCTTCTTTTATGCCATTGGTAAAAGAAAATGACCAAAACGGACAGTATTTACATCAGATTGATGGGGTCTTATTTGGCAATAGTATTCATCAAGGAGTATTTAATAGGTATGAATTTTTGCACCCAGATTTACAATTCAAAGTCACGTTTCCTAAAGAATGGATGTTAACCAATACAGCTGAATATTTTGGTGGGTATAGTCAGAATTATAAAGATGGAATTATCATCAATTTAGAAAAGGAAAAAGATGTGACTCAAGCGGTATTATCCTTTACAGAAAAATTATCTGATAAAGAGAAAAGCTTGCTGGTTGAAAAAGTGGCTTTCGATCATGGTAATGATAAAGGTTTTAGAATGTCGTTTAGAGCAACATCAAAGAAACAGGAGAATTACGCCAATATCGGTTGGGTGAAGGTGAATGGACAAGTATATAGAATAAGTAATTTTTCTGATTCGCCTACACTTAAAAATTTCAATAAGGTAATAGTATCATTTAAGAAAATGGATGATGATGACTTTGAAAAAATAAAGACAAAAAAAATCTCTATTGTGAAATCAAACAAAGGAGAAACCTTACAGAAACTTTGTCAGCGAAGTGGTAATATCTCTGATATACAATTGATAGAGGTATTAAACGATAAAAAAGCAGATCAAAAACTGGAAAAAGGAGAAAGTATCAAAATAGTGAAGAAGTATCCTTACACTTCAGAAAAAGAAATTAGACATGATATTAAAATTATGAAATAATTGATGTTGTGTGACTTATAATATTAGATGTGAACCGTATACGTAGTTAAATGAAAATTGTGACACTTATAATTCTATTGCTAATGATGATCTTTTTTGGAGAGATATCATCAGCAGGAGAGGACAACCCTGAATTTATTGAAGTATTTATTTATTAGGGTAAAGAAGTACAATTAGTACTACCTTAAAGAGGGGACACAATGTGTCCTCTTTTTTTTATACCACCCTTAGGTAATTTACCTAATCTGTCCATTTAGGTAACCCTGCAATATAAATGGAAGATGATTAATGCACCTTTGTAATGTAATCAAAAGCTCTTTTAAATCAATTGCTATCATGAAAACTACAGAAAGAAAAACGCTCTCTTACCCATTAAGTTTAATGGAAGTGAAAAAAGAAATCTCTAACAGAATAGATGATTTTTTATTGGAAAATGAAATCACTATTGCTGATAAAATCAAAACACTGGAATCGGATAGTTTACAGGTTCTAGGTAAAGCGGCACTTCAAGAAGAACAAAACTTTGATGAAGTAAGCGAAAAAGTCGATATCATCTTTAACAACATGAGATATAAGGTGATGGCGAAAATTATGAGTGATGGAGACCTTACAGAAGCTCAAAAGGAAATCAAGTTACAAGAATCATTACTGGATATCTATCAGCTTCAAAATAGCGTAGAGGAAATGATTCTTAGAATATCCATTCAGTTGGAGGATATGAATAATGATACAAAATCATATTTACAAAAATCTACTGATGTAGGTAGAGAGTTTGTTTCGAATATTACGACACTTACCTCATCAATTTTCAAATAATAAAATCGTTTAATTAATCTCTCAAAAATCAAAAATTCATGGAAAATCAAATGAAAAACTCATTGCAAAAATCGTTAAAACATTGGTGGTTATTATTAGTATCTGGATTCTTATTAATAGCAGCAGGTGTGTTTACTTTTACTTATCCGATTGAAAGTTATATCGCTTTATCGATTGTTTTCAGTATCACTTTTATTGTTACCGGACTATCTGATATTACTTTTTCAGTTATTAACAGAAAGACAGTAAAAGGCTGGGGATGGTCAGTTTTCTGGGGTTTGATTAATGTATTGTTGGGTGCATTTTTGATCAAAAACCCAGCAATATCAATGCAGACATTACCTATGTATGTTGGATTTACATTGATGATTAGAGCCATCGGAGCAATATCATTCTCACAAATACTTAAGAGTTTTGGACTCATCACTAGAGACCCATTATTCTATGTGGGAGTCGTTGGTTTAATTCTATCAATGATCTTAATATGGAATCCGGTTTGGGCAGGGTTTACTATCATATCATTAACTGGTGCGGTATTCATCTTCTTGGGTGTTTATCAAATAGCAGTGTCGTTAAAGTTAAAACAAGCGAGAAAAATACTTAAAGAAAAAGTGGATTTAGAGATTGTTTAGTTTTTCATTCTAGGAAGGTATCGAAAGGTATCTTCCTTCTTTCATTTCATGAGAGAACACACTATATTCATCTTACTTTTCTATTATCCTCTTCATGTTACTATGCACCGACTGATTTTTTTATGTCAAACTTTCAAAATCGTAGTATTTCTTGTTGTTTTCACAACAAGATTTTTGTGTGCTCAGACGTTAAGTCCTTCCACGCCAATTGGAGAATATGAATTAAAATCATGGACAGAAATTCAGGAAACCCCCATCGACAGAGTATTTACTATCCGACAAGATAAAGAAGGCTTTTTGTGGATTGGATCGGATAGAGGGTTATTAAAGTTTGATGGAGGTCAGGTGAAAGTCTTTGATCTGAAAACGGACCCAATAATAGAAACAGAATCCATCGTTTTTATAGAATTTGATGTTAATGACCGTCTTTGGTTTGCCACTAGAAGGGGACTTTTTTATTTAGAGGACAACAAAGCAGTTCAGGTTTTTCATAAAGATGGAAGCAAGGTGAAAAGTATTTTTAGTATGTTTTCTGATGAAAATGGAGTGGTTTGGTTTAGTAAGCAAAGGAAAATCTATTCTATAGAAAACAATCAGATAAAAGAGCACGATTATCCCATACCTGCTTTATTCCGGATCATGCCTGGAGAGGATGGACAAATCCTTACTTTGCATACTTATTTAAATAATCAGGAATCAATTGTCTACCGTTGGGATCCGAAGACCAATAAAGCCATCAAAATAAATAAACAGCCTATTCCAGTGATGGCTTTTACAGTAAAACAGTACCATGATAAACTGTTAATTGGAGGACAATGGGGGGAATTGTGCGAGTTCAATCCAATAAATAATAGATTGCATTATTGGGTGAGGAAGAACGATACTAAAACTACTATAAGAAATATTCTTGTTCAGAAAGATGGTACTATCTGGGCTGGTGGTTTTGGTTTGCATAGAGTTTATAACAATAAAGTAAGTACACTTACAGAAGAAAATGACTTATCGTATAACAAAGTACGAAGTATCTTTATTGATAGAGATGGAAACTTATGGGTAGGTGCAATGGCAGGTTTAAATTATATATCAAATACTCCTTTCAAGCAAATACCTAAATCAGAAACAAATAAAAATGCAACGTTTCATCGTCCGTTAGTGATTAATAATCAAATTGTATTTGGCTCATTAAATCAAGGGATGTTTACCTACGATGGAGAAAATGTAGTAAAAATGTTTTCTGATCAGATTATTGGGGATAACATTCTGGAAACCTCAAAAGCACTGAATGGAAACCTTTTGTTATCAACAAATTTGGGAGGTTTTGAAGTAAGTGTTGATAAACGATCCTTGATAGTGGTAAGAAAAATTTATGATGGTAAAACCAAGGATCTCTTTCAATTATCAGATGGACGATTTATAATAAATACATCCAAAGGGTTTTACATTTCAAAAGAGGATACTTTGACGAGCCTGAGGAAACCTTTTTTAGAAATTGAAGGATTTAATCGAACCTTAGGAAAAGATTGGATAAGCACCAATAAAGGAGTCTATTTGATAGAATCCGATACATTAAGATTATTTGATAAACACCCGTCATTATCAAAATATATAACTAGTGTAGCACAAGGAGAAGATTCTACTTTGTGGATTGGTACCTATGGTAGTGGACTACTTCACATTAAAAACGAAAATGAAGTCATTCATTATGATACAAGAACGAATTTACCAGCAAATCAGGCCATGATGGTCGCTACATCTAAAGCTCAAGGAAATTGGTTCTTTGTTACACACAAGAAAGAACAATATTTAAGAGAGATTCTTCCTGTAAATATCAATGGAAAACAAACGCTGCATCTAGGAAAAAAGTTTAAGTGGAATTTTGCCGATGATGCTTTCCATGAGGTGGGTTATGATCCGAAATTTGTCAATTATAATGGTCAACTTTATTTATTAACCGAAGATAATCTATATCTGTTTCAACCAAGGAAAGTAAATTATTCTCAACCTAAAGTATTGCTAAAGGAAGTGGTGGTTAACGGAGAAAAATCAGACCACTTTCCTACAGTTATTGATGCCGATTTAGAACAATTGGAGTTCCATTTATCTACCTTGGATTTTACTCAAGAAGATCGACTATCATACGATTACATGATCGAAGGATATGATAAAAAATGGATAAATATGCAGACCAGATCCATCGCCTATTATAACGATCTACCTGCAGGTAATTATACTTTTAAAGCACGAATCAGAAATTCTGATAACACGTTTTCTTATTTAACAAATCCATATTCTTTCCAAAAGCTGGAGTTTTGGTATAAAACACCTTGGGCTAAACTCATATACATATTAAGTATCCTACTCATCATTATAGTTGTTTTTCAATGGCGATTAAAGTTGTTGAAATTACAAAGAAGAAAGCTTCAGATAAAGGTGGATGAAAGAACGCAAGAACTTCAATACCTAAATGAAAATCTAGAAAACTTAGTCGAGGAGAGAACCAAAAAGATTTCTTTACTCAACGAAGACCTTACTCAAAGTGAGGAGCGATTAAAATACGCCTTGGAAGCTACGAAAGATGGAATATGGGATCAGAACCTAAAAGAGAAAATCTTAATGATTAGTGAAGCTTCTGCACATCTTTTAGGATATGAATTAAACGATTGTGATAAAGCGACAGGTATCCATCCTTTTATCCATCCTGATGATATTGAAGGTTGGTTGAACTACTATAATACGATACAATATCAGATGGATAAGGATGAAATAGAAGACCAAGAATTTAGGTTTCATCATAAAGATGGTCGTTTGATATGGTTGTTGGTGAGAGCAAAAATTGTGGAGAGAGATAAAAATAATCAACCACAGAGAATTGTAGGAACGTACATCGACATCACCGAAAAGAAAAAGAAAACACAAGAGGTCTTAGAAGCAATTATCCGAACTGAGGACAACGAAAGACAACGTATCTCAAAAGACATTCACGATGGATTACAACAGACTTTAACGATTGCTTCATTGAACTTTCAATCTGTAAAAAAGAATTTGAAGGAAGTATCAAATAGTATGTTGGATAAGTTTGAGACTGGTTGGGAGTACCTTCAGAAATCAATTACAGAGAGCCGTTCTGTAGCACATAGTTTAATGCCTAAAGCGATTGTTGACTTCGGGATCATATCGGCTTTTGATAGTTTAATTACTGAAGTCGATAAAAGTAGTGAGGAAATACAATTTTCGTTTTTCCATAATTTCGAAGAGCATCAGATCGAAAATCATCAGATAGAAATTACACTTTATAGAATTCTACAGGAAGGAATCAATAATATTTTTAAGTACTCAAAGGCAACAAAAGTGGATATTCAATTAAAGAACTATGAGGATATTTATATGCTGACCATTGAGGATAATGGGGTTGGTTTTGATACATCAAAAGTATTGTCAGAAAATTCGGGTTTAGGATTTAAAGGAATGAAAAATCGACTGGATGCAATAGGAGGATTCTTGGAGATAGAAAGTAGAGAAGGAAGAGGAACAACATTATTAATTGAAATCAATAAAAATTTTTAAAATAGATATGAGAAAAATAAAATTATTCTTGGTCGATGATCATAAAATGATCCGAGAGGGATTAAAAAACTTTTTATTGGATGAAAGTGATTTTGAAATTACTGGGGAAGCAGACAACGGAAAAGAATGTTTGGATCAATTGGAAAAAAATAGTGATATCGACATTCTATTAACCGATGTGAATATGCCTATCATGGATGGCTTGGAGTTGGTGCAAAATGTTAAAGATAAATACCCGGAAATAAAAATAATGGCACTTACCATGTTAGGTGAAAGTCAACATATCAAAAAAATGTTAGGAGAAGGTGCTATGGGATACTTATTGAAAAACTGCAGTGAACAAGAGTTGATTAATGGTATTCGAATGGTTTATTCTGGAGGAACATATTATTCGCCGGAAGTAACCAACGCAATCATAAATAACATTAGAAAGGTAAAACCACAAAAATCGAATGTTGCTTTGGAGGTTCCATTATCTGAGAGAGAAACGGAAGTACTTCATCTAATATTAAAGGAAAAGACCAATAAAGAGATAGCAGAGGAGTTGTTTATTAGTGTGAGAACTGTTGACGCACACAAAAGAAATTTATTAGACAAAACGGGGAGTAAAAACCTGGCAGGATTAATACTTTATGCTATCGATAGAGAACTTTTTGATGATATATAGAAAAAAGTAAAAATAGGTAATTCTCTAATAGACGTCTTTTCGAAACACATTAGTTTTGTTGAAAACCTAAATTGAATGAATTTATTAATTGGAAAAGACAACAGTCTAAATAATAAACTTATTGAACAGATATACTATTTAACACCTATCAAAAGAGTTGAATTAAATGATATAATTGAAAATAGATTTACATCCAAAGGATATATTTTTGTTAATCTTTTAGATGTAGATTTACCATCTTCTAAAGTATTAAGTATTATCAAGAATAAGTTTCCTAACGATTGTATTGTAGCAATGCACTGCTTTCAGGTAGATCATATGATCAACAACCTAATGGAAGAAGGGTACAATGCTTATATTTCAATTTTAGATTTTTCAGAAGACTTATCATCTATATTACCTTAACTAAGTGAATTACCTATAAGTATCAATTGGGTAATCCTCTAAATTATTGGAGGGGGTTTTTCGAGAGATTTGTAACATCAAAAAAGTTAATCTCTCAATTATGAAAAATCTATTTATTATCGTTTTTACTTTTATTTCATTCTCTGTTTTTTCACAAACAGATGAGGAAAAAGCACAAGCCAACAATCCTTTAGCTCAGATTACAGCGTTTAATCTACAACAATATTATTCTCCTAATTTATCAGGAAACAGCGAGGCAACATCAAGTACTTATTGGTTGAGATTTGCCAAACCTACAGGAAGGGTATTATGGAGAGCATCATTGCCTATTAGCACCTACTCAATTCCAGAAACAGGTGTGAGTACATCAGGCTTGGGAGACTTTGATTTGTTTGCAGCTTACCTTGCCGTTTCTAAACCTACGTTATCAGTAGGTTTAGGACCATCTGTTTCTGCACCTACAGCAACGCATGCAACTTTGGGATCTGGAAAATGGACAGCAGGTGCAGCGGCGGTTGCCTTTGCAAGTCTTTCACCTCAATTTCAGGCAGGAGGTCTAGCAATATGGAGAACGGATGTTGGAGGAGATGATCTTCGAGAGGATGTCAACATTTTAGCATTTCAACCTTTTGCATTTTGGCAGGTAGGAAGTGGTGTTTACTTTAGAAGTGCTCCTACATGGAATTTTAATTTAGAAAAAGGAACCTATAATATTCCATTAGGCATTGGCCTAGGGAAAGTAATCAAGATTAATAAAACAGTGTGTAATTTCTTCATTGAGCCACAGTATTCTGTTTTACATCATGGTGATAATCAACCATTATTTCAGTTGTATTCAGCTTTAAATATGCAGTTTTAATTATAAAAAAAGAGTAAGCCGATCATTCGACTTACTCTATTATATATTTTCAAAATTGGATTATTTATTCCAAATCACCCAAGAAGCTTCAGCTTGACCAATCAACATATCCAAACCGTTCATTCCGTGACCACCTTTTTCACGGCAGATCTTTAAGAATTCAGTTTCGGCAGGGTTGTACACCACATCAAAGAAATAATGTTTGTCAGAAGTAAACTCATAAGGTAAGTCTGGAGCTACGCCAACTTTTGGATGCATTCCCAATGGAGTAGTATTGATCACTAACGTATGAGTCGTATAGTTTTCTTCAGTAACATCGCTGTAAGCAATACTTTCTTCAGTTTTATTTCTTGATACCGACAGGAAAGGAATTTTTAGATCGTCTAAAACAGCTTTAATTGCTTTTGATGCACCGCCAGTACCTAAAACTAAAGCCTTAAACTGAGTGTGAGGTAAAAAGCTTTCTAAAGAATTTTTGAAGCCGATATAATCAGAATTATAACCTGTTAGGGTACCGTCTTCTTCGAATTTAATCACATTCGCTGCTCCAATTTTACCTGCAGTTTCAGGATCTAATCGATCTAAGAAAGGTAATACTTGTTCTTTATAAGGAATGGTTACATTCAATCCATTTAGCTGATTTTCTTTTAAAAGATCAGTAAACTGTTTGATGTTTTCCAATTCGAATAATTCATACTGACACCCTTCAATACCTTCTTTTTCATATTTCTCAGTAAAATATTTTTTTGAGAAAGAGTGTTCAAGGGGATAACCAATTAGTCCGTAAGTTTTCATGTCTAGATAATTTTTAAGTCCGCAAGTTACAAACTCATCTAATATAATTAAGCAGATGAAGAATAATATTAATCCATGATTTATAGTTTTTTCTTCCTAACCGGTGTGCTAAACTGCAGATTAATTATTAATTTATTAAGTACAAGAAATATTTAATTGCTTAATCTTAAAATATTATACTAAAAGTTTATAATCCGATCTATATCCTTTAGAAAAACCTAAAAAGGAAGCTTGTTAAATCATGAACCTAATTTATGATACTTAATGAATGAAAGTTTAGATATTTATCATTTAGTAGACCGTCTCTCTGTTGCTATTGTAGTTTTTAAATTAACCGATAGCAAAAGTCGGGATTTTGATATCGTTATGGCTAACGATGCCAATCTTGAAGTTTGTGGAGTGGACATGAAACAGTTTGTGGGAAAAGACTTGAGAACCTCTTTCCCTGGTATTTATGAATTAGGATTTCCTGAAAAATACTATGAATGTCTTAAGAAAAATGAGGAGATAGAAGTAGGAGAGTTTGAATTCTCTTATAAAGATCATGCTATGAGATCTTATATACTAAAAGCCACTCCTCTTAGTAGTGATCATGTGATGATTACCTATGAATATATCTCAGAGCTTAAAAAGGTTAAATCTGAACTCACTCAGAAAAATAAAGATTTAAAAGAGAAAAACAGTTCATTAGAGGAATTTGCATATATCGCATCACATGATTTGCAGCAACCTCTAAATACCATTAATGGTTTTGTCGGTATTTTCAAATCTAAGTATCTCGATCTTCTTGATGAAACAGGCTTAAAATGCTTAAACTATATAGAAGAAGCATCGAATAGATTGCGAAATATGATACTGGGAATTTTAGAACATTCTCGTCTTGGTACTAACATAGTGGTAACAACTGTTGACTTAAATGAAACATTAGACGACATCGTTAAAGATTTACAGGGCATCATAACAAAAAAAGAGGGTGAGGTAAGAATAGGAAATTTACCTAAGGTGGAAGGGTGTGCTATAGGTCTTAGATTACTCTTTCAAAATTTAATAGAAAACGGATTGAAATATCAAAAGGATAATAACAAACCAATTATCGATATTTCATTTGAGGAGAAGGAAGGTGCCTATTTATTTCATGTAAAAGATAATGGTATTGGAATTCAAGAGGAACATAAAGACAAAATATTTCAGGTATTCCAAAGACTTCATACCGATGAAACTATCTATAAAGGAAGTGGTTTAGGCCTTGCAAACTGTCAGAAAATAGTACAGCTCTGTGGAGGGAAATTATGGGTAGAATCGGTTTATGGTGAAGGAAGTACATTCAGTTTTACACTACCAAAAAAATAAATATATAGCAATGCTCTTAAAAAATATACTTCTAATTGACGATAGTGAATCGATCAGCTTTTTTAATCAATTAATCATTGAACAGGCTAATATCACCGAAAAGTGTACAATGCTTTTAAGTGGAGAAAAAGGTTTAGAGTATCTTCAGGAATATGATAAAGAGAAATATCCTTTACCTGAAATTATTCTATTAGATATTAATATGCCCAGAATGAATGGTTGGGAGTTTATAGAAGAATTTGATCAATTAGATAAATCAATTACCGAAAACATCACTTTGTTTATGCTTACTACATCTACCAATAAAGATGATAAAGATAAAGCATTAACCTATTCCACCGTAAAAGGATATTTAACGAAGCCTTTAACTGAAGAGCAGTTGAATCAAGTTTTAGAAGTAAGGTCGAAACAAAAAGTATAAAAGAAAAAGGTGATTGCATTAAATTTGCAACCACCTTTTTTATATCAAGAAATAAGTGATTATGCTAAACCACTATTTTCCATTTTTTCTAAATTATCGGCAATACGTAATCTATCGATAAAGTCTTGAATTTCGCCGTCCATAACGATTGGTAAGTTAAATACCGAGTGGTTAATACGGTGATCGGTAACACGACCTTGAGGATAGTTGTATGTTCTAATTTTATCAGAACGAGCTCCAGAACCTACCATTGATTTACGTTCAGCACCAATTTCCTCTTGTCTTTTCTTTTCTTCAATAGCATAAAGACGAGACTTTAATTCTTTTAGTGCTTTATCGTAGTTTTTCAACTTCGATTTCTCATCCTGACATTGTACAATAATACCTGTAGGAAGGTGAGTTAAACGAATGGCAGAGTAAGTAGTGTTTACTGACTGACCACCAGGACCAGAAGAACAGAATTCGTCACGACGGATATCCGACATGTTCAATTCGATTTCCACATCATCCATTTCTGGAAGTACGGCAACTGAAGCCACAGAAGTGTGTATACGTCCTTGAGATTCTGTAGCAGGAACACGTTGTACACGGTGTACACCTGCTTCGTATTTCAACATACCATAAGCATCTTCACCTTGGATGTTGGCTACAATTTTGTTGAAACCACCAGAAGTACCGTCTACAAAGTCGGTAATTGATAACTTCCATTTATGTCTTTCACAAAAACGTTGGTACATACGAAGTAAGTCACCAGCAAAAATAGAAGCTTCATCTCCACCTGCACCAGCTCTAATTTCAAAGATGGCGTTTTTAGAATCGTTAGGATCTTTTGGTATTAAAAGCATCTTTAACTCTTCTTCGATAGTAGGAATACCGTCTTGAAGTTCGTCAAGCTCCATTTTTGCCATTTCGCGCAACTCTGGATCTTTCTCTTCTTCTAATATTTCTTTTGCCTCATCAATACCTTCAAGCATAGCTTTATACTCAAAATATTTATCGACAACTTTTTGTAAATCTTTATATTCTTTATTCAGCTTAGCATACAATTTCATATCAGAAACTGTCTCAGGCTTAACTAAATCTTCGCTTACTTGATCAAAGCGTAATTTTATTTTTTCGAGTTTATCTAACATCTCTCTACGTCTCTTCTAATTTTTCTACAAATGTAGTATTTTTTTGGGTATAGCATGTTGAGAATATATGATTTATAAATAATTATTCTCAAAAAATACGGGTCATTTCTTGGAAAAGTCTATTTATTCTTAATTAAGACCTTTCCTTTTTCATCCCATTCGTATTTTACTACAGGACCAGAGTAGCTTTTATCATACACTCTGTTTTTGTTTCTATGCCTAGTGATTTTCTTCTTTCGTTGCCTTCCTCTTTTATCTACAGCATCGTAATATTCTGTCCAATCACCGATTTTCATTCCATATTTATAGGAACCTACTTCCTTTTTTCTTCCACTTTCGTAAAAGGATTGATAGATGCCATTTTTCTCTTCAAATTGAATAGGAATAACTTCTTTGACTTTTGTTTGCTTTGAATCGTAATATTGAATTTTTGACTCTTTTGGAAATCCCATATAATAGAACTTCTTATCTTTTATTTCTTTGTCTTTACCGTACCATACCCAACGACCGGTTAGTAGTCCTTTGTAGAATTGCCCCGTAGTCAACGTATCTTTATCTACAATTTTTACATAGGTACCGTGTAAAGGAAAACCGTATTCAGGTCTAGAAACAGTTTTCTTTTCAATTTTTTTCTCTTTAGGATTGTAGAAATACTTTACAGGAGCGTATTTACTAGGTTCTTCATATTCAGGAAGTATAAAGAAAAGTTCAAAAATGGTATTTCCTTTTGAATTCGTTCTTGTATAGGCTCTTTTGGTTTTAATGCCCCAAAATACCTTCTTCTTTTTCTTCTTTTTTCTTTTAGCAACCTCTTGTTCGTCGGGGGCACCTGGGTTTAGTTCTATTGTTGGTGCATCTTCGCTTACGGAATCCATCTCGACGACCAAAGGTTTCTTCTTTGGTTTTTTTTCTTCTTCATCTTGTCCAAAAGTATTTAAAGTAATACCCAAGATTAAGAAGCATAAAAAGAATATACGTTTATGTACTAACATCATACTTTATTAGGCTTAGAAGTCGTCCCCGTCATCTTCCTCATCATCCACAGGAATTTCATCCATACTTCCTCCTTCTTCCTCATCATCATTTCCTCCTTCATCATCAACACCTCCAAAATCGTTACCGAAGTCGTCTTCAGGAATTTCAGGAGACATTTGTTTGTCTAATTCATCAGTATATCTAGATGGAGGCATTTGCCCATCTCTATAATTGGCATAGAATCTATCTAAGAAGGCCGATGTTTGATCTGGGGTAGACAAAGTTACACCCTTTTGTTTTTCTAAAAAGGTGTTGAATTCTTTATTTGAGCTAAATATACTCATTTCTTCGTTTTGAAGACGAATGTAATACCATGTTCCTGTAGGACCTTCTAAGAACATATTCACTACATCATCGCTTTCTTCTCCTCCCTCATCTCTGTTCTCTTCTTTAGGGATTTCTATAAATCCACTTATGTTGGTATTAATGTATTCCCCAAATGCAGAAAGAACTTTCATATTGTCACTTGTTGAATAGAAGGAAGCATAATCACTACTCCATTCCATTTCATTATCAAGTATGACAATATAATTGGATAAAAGGTTGGTGATACTCTTTCCTTGTAAATAACCTTTGACTTGAGATGGATCAAATAGAGAAGTAATCTGATGGTTTAATTCTCCTAATCCTTCGATATCATAATCTTCTGGGATAACTTTCGTTGCATTCTCAGCATTTGATGCTAAGAAGTTTTTCATATTCGCAGAAACATTAGATGAAGGTTTTACTCCTCCAATCGCGAAAGAAGCGTTTAATGTAGTTTCTGATAATCCATGATAAGCACTTCCGTCAACTCCAGCTTTCAATACATTTATTTTAGCCTTATCGTCTTTGGCAATGAATTCGAATTTACCTTTAAACTCTACTTTCTTTTCTTCTGGAGAATACGACATGAAATTACCCAAGAAAGGAGCAAGAACCTCATCCTCTTCCATTCCTTTGTAGTAATACTCAGGTTTGATATGATAAACACCCGTTTGAGAAGTACCATCGTTTGAATCGAAAGTTAAACGTCCTTCGATTTCGAATAGTTTTCTAATATTGTCAGCTCTATAATCATCAGGTCTTTCAATAAATGAGTTATTGATAGCATAATTTAGATTATCGAAATAAAGACCTGTAATTAATGGAAGATTTTCGTCAGAAGATTTTATGGTATTGTCTATGATGACATGAGCAATAGTATCTTCCTCACCATTGATATCGTCATTTCTAGATTCATAACTAAACCATTTGTTTTCGTCTCCCCCCATGGCAAGTCTAACATTACCATCTTTGAACCTTGCTGCGCTTTTACTTTCAGTTAATCCAATCTTACCGTAGTATTCTAAGCCACCTAAGAACATTAGAGGGTCGTCTACAGAAATCTTACCATAGGCTCTTGCTTCTAATGTATTTTCTTGAGCCGTATTGCTGTAGTATTCTTTTTCAACAACTCGATCAATTTTGATGATTTTTTCTTCACCCAAATTGTTTCTGTACAAGTAATCTCCAGAACCTTCTAATTTTTTACTTGATAAAAGTTTTACTGAGGCATTAAAAATTCTGTGTTTATCATCTAACTCAGAATATTTACCTAGAATCATGGTAGCGTTTTCTAGGTTTTCAATCTCAGCATTTTGTTTGATGTGAACCGTCTGATTTGCAGAATCAAGAATCACTCTAATATTACTAATATCAATGTAATCTACATTGATGATGTTAAGTTTGTTATCCACCAAGTCGTAGTAGGCAGAATCACCTTTGATTAATAGTGAGTCTTGTTCAGGCTTCGTTGAAATAAACTTACCTTTCATGTTGTTCTCACTGTTCATCACAATGTTTTTATCTGCAACATTCCACTTCGCCTTATTAATTGATGTTTCAAATTGTACAAAAGGGAAAGTAAGAACAGATTTGGTATTGGAATTTTGTTCCGTTCGCAGATCGACAATATTTTTTTCAATGTTTCTTAAGACCATAACGTCGTTGCCTAACATAGAAGGTTCGCCATCTATACCGGAATGGATTAAGAACTTAGAGTGTCTACTAATATAAATATCCTTTTTAAAGTGAATATTGGCAGAACGGTTATAGGAATCAGTTGTTTCGATTTCACCTTTACCAAATACTTCTCTTGGAACTAAGGCTAGCTCACCACTAAACTTAATATCATCATTATAAATAGTAAAAGGTCTTGCATGAGTTCCTGTGAAAGCCATACTGTCACGATTTACGTACCAAGTCATGTCGTAGGTACTCATCGTTACTCTCGGGTGAACTTCCGATTCGATAACACCTGCAGTACCTGTCGTTGTTAAGGAATCAGAATAGAAAATGAAATCATCAGATTTGAATTCACTACCTAAGTAATGAAGTTCTCCTGCACCTCTAATACCACGGTGGTTTAAAGTAATTTTACCGTCAAAATCTCCTTTTCCTTTTGTTGAATCTTTTGAGTTTAAGAACTTAGGGTTAAGGTAAACAGGCCACCCTCTTGGGTTCGACCATGGCTGATCGGCATCAGTTTCTCTTTCTAAAGTGAAAATACCCGATTGCTGATCCATGGTGACCTCATCTCTAAAAGTAGGGAAGATACCACCAGAGTTAAAAACACCATCAAAAGAAACATCAGAGTGTATTTTAGAGGCATCTACTGTAAAAGTATCTAATTCAAAAACGATACGTCTATCATAGGCTCCATTTAAAACAGTAGGTCTATCGTAGAAAATTCTACCACCCTTGCTACTGTCAGATCTAGCGTTAAAAGAAGGATAACCTGAGATATCAAGTAATCCGCTTTTATTAAATAATTTATTGATAAATAATGTACCACCAGTTTCCACTAGTGGGTTAGGAGATTCTATTTTCTTACCTGAAGCAGAATCTTCTACAATAAAATTAATGGAATCGACTTCCGAGAGTTTGATTAAGAAGCTATCATAATTGAATATGAATTTTCTACCTCTAAAAATATAAGTCCCAGCAACGAATTTACCTCCAAAAATAATTTCTCTATTGCTATTGATTTGAACTCCATTACTATCGGGTTCTGCATAAACATTTAAAGAATCTGATATTGGGAAGTAAGGTACTTTCTTTACATCAAGGACAGTTGAATCGTCCATTGATAAACTTGCATTGGCCGTCTGATTATCTGGAAATAAACCTGCGATAGCGATATTATCAAAGTCTCTATCCAATAGCATTTCTTCTTGAGCCATAGATAGATTATCGAAATTCATTCTTGATGTTAAATGATATCTTCTTCTTTCACTTGCAGCAAAATAGTATCTATCATAGTAGCGGTAAGCCTTATCCGTAAGTTTAACAATATCACTATATGGATTGTATTGGATCAAACCTTCCAAAGACATCGCTTGCAAACTCTCTCTAAAAAGATCTTCATTAATACCTGTACCATTTAAAAGTTCAGAAATTCCAAAGCACTCTTTTCTGTGATTACGAGAGTAGGACACGAGCATAACCAAAGGGTGGAACTTTTTAAAACCTTGTATTCTATTGAAGAAACCAGTTTGAAAGAAATCGTCTGATTCTACAATTAGAGGAACTACTTTTTCACCTCCAGTAATACGGAACTCCAAAGAGTCTTCTTGAAGGTTCATGGTGATTGCATCAGCATGAACACCAACTTTTTGATTACTTAATTGAAATGGATTAAAGCGATAAACATCTGTAGTTTTTCTGAAATATACATTTTCTAGACTATCATTTAATGATAGACTCATGTTTACACTAGGGTGGGTGATTGAATCTCCGTTAGCATAATAAACCACTAGGTCTCCTGATTTAGAACGAATATTAGAATAGTCATCAGAAAAACGCCATGCTTTACTTGATGCAATAGTGAATACTGTTGAAGTATCATTTGCATAAGTTAAATGACTTGATGAACCTGAAATGGCCTTTGAGGCAACATGTCTTCCTTTTAACGCAAAACCACCTTCAAAATCAATATGATCATTTAAATTATTCCACTTATAGATGTTGTTATAACTAATAAATTGTGGATAAATAGCTTTTTCTGGAGATTGATTATAATGTCCACTTTTGTAGGTAAAAGCACCAATAGCGATTGTGTCCAATACAGAGGGGAAATACATCTCTGCGTGATCTGCTTCAATATGAGCATTACGGGTATCGAAAGAGAAATAAGGTAATTCTGTCCAAGCAGAATCTTTTGAGAAGCCTACATTTTCCCAGTACACACGCCCACCTCTACAAATCAAAGTATCTGATTGAAAGAGCAGCGTACCCACTGTTTTTTCAAGTAAAAGGGTATCATGCTTTGTAGTGATAATTAAATCTGCTTCAGTAATTTTCAACATAGGACCTTCCTCTTCGGCAAGGTCTTCTATAACTGGATCAAAATCTCTATTTTCAATCACATCCACCGGACAATCGCTTACATAATCTGTTCCGTTGGCATAACTATCTGCATTATTGGTATCTTCTCCATAATCAGAGATATTGCTATCATCTCCACCCCAAGAATCTTCCCAATCAGATGAGGATGCATCATCGCTATCCCAGCTGCTATCACCACTGTCCCAACTACTATCGTCGGAACTCCAATCAGAAGAAGAGTCGTTGTCATCCCAGCTGTACTCTTCACCAGAATCACTACTATCGTTATCGTCCCAACTATATTCTCCATCACTTTGCTCAGTATTTGTATCAGAAGTTTCTTCTTCGGTAGTTTCTTGATTTTCCTCATCGGAACCAAACCAATCTTCTTTAGGAGTTTCCTCTTTAGGTATTTCTTCCACTTGTACCAACATATCTTCAGCAATAGCACCTGAAGCACTAAGTCTGTGTTCGAAAGTGAAATTACCTCCCTGTACTTTTATGTTGGTATACTTTGATTTTTCTAAATAGCCGTCTTTTAAGAAGACATGAGATTTTCGGAAGAAGTTTTGGGTAACCTTTGGAGAATAAGCCAATAAACTCGTATCGGCAATCTCTAAAAATCGGGTGAACTGAGGGTTTAATCGTTGTCCAGAGTCAAGAAATGCAATAATACATTTGTAGTACTCTGCTGCTTGTCTTCTGTAATCAATTCTATTTTTATGAAGTCTTTTGGTGGATTTATATATCCATTGTTTTTGGGTGTCGTCGATGACATTGTTTTGCCAATGTGACTCAAAATCGTCGTACAAAGAATCGGTACCATATCTCACGCCTTTCTCAAAGTATAAATTGAGGTCGACTAAAAAGCTATCGTATTCTGCGAATAACCTAAAGTGTTGGTTTTTGTCTTCTTTTACCTTCTTTTTTTTGCCTTGACCAAAAGTGTCTTGAGCGGCAATCATGACGAAAGAAACAATAGAAAGAAAAAGTATATATCTGAATTTTGATATCATTTTTTGAATCAAAAGTAGGCTTCTGTTAGAAAATATAGGCTGTAAGTGAAGTGACTTCAGTTACAGCCTAAAGTATTGTACCTTTAAATTGCAAAAAATAATCCAAATTGCACTTACGTCCTTTAATTTTTAAAGACAGCGCTAATCCAATTATCTTTTTCTAGATGAGAAGCATAGGTTAAACCAAATTCTGCTGCTCTTTCTTTAATTATTGGTAGGTCTTCTGAATAGAAACCACTAAGTAATAAATGTCCACCATCTGTAATAAGACTTTGGTATGTAGACATCTCTTCTAACAAGACATTTCTATTGATGTTCGCAAGGACAATTTCATATTTATCCAGCTTTTCCATCTCACTAACAGTACCTACTGTAACGCGAATATCAACATTGTTTAGTTTAGCATTTTCGAGGGCATTTTCACATGACCAATCTTCAATGTCACAAGCATCTACTTGTTTGGCTCCTAGGATTTTAGCCATTACAGCAAGTATGCCGGTACCACAACCTAAATCGGCTACATTTTTACCACTATGATCAATAGAAAGTTGGTTTCTAAGCATCAATGTAGTTGTTGCATGATGCCCCGTTCCAAAAGACATTTTTGGAGTGATAATGATTTCGTACTTGTACTTTGGATCTTTCTCATGGAAAGAAGCACGTATTTGTAAATCTTCAGAAATTTCTACTGGATTGTAATGGCTTTCCCATAGCTTGTTCCAGTTTTGTTTTTCTTGTTCCTCAATGCTGTAAGTCAATTGATCATCAAAAAAACTCAACGCCTCATTTACTTCTTCCTCTTGGTATAATGTACTTTCTATTGAAGCTTCAAAACCATTTTCATTTTCTAAGAAAGCATCGAAACCAACATTTCCTAGAATCGCTTGAAGAACCTCGCTCAATTCTTCCTCACATTTAACTTTGATGACCGTGTATTTCATTATTTAATTTCTGATATAATTGACAAATGAGTAGGCATATGGAGATTTTTCTCCTTTTGGGTATTCAAATCTAGATATTTCTGTGTATTCTTCGCAAGAAATTTCAGGAAAGAATGTATCTCCTGTAAATTGATCGTGAATTTCTGTAATGTACAGTTTATCAGCCAATTTAATAGCTTCTTGATAAAGCACACCACCACCAATAATAAAGACTTCGTTTTCTCCTTTTTGGCGAGCGTATTCAATCGCTTCTTCCAACCCGGAAGATAAAACTCCACCTTCATAAGGCTGATATTCTTTATTTCTTGAGATGACAATATTTAACCTGTTGGGTAAGCATTTCCCGATAGACTCATGGGTTTTTCTACCCATAATCACACAATGTCCTGAAGTAACTTTTTTAAAATATTTAAGGTCTGCGGGTATATGCCAAATAAGTTGATTGTCTTTCCCTATCACATTATTTGCTGCCTTAGCAACAATGATAGATATTTTCATGATTCTAATTTATTATTCTGTATAAGCGATAATGATTAATTAAATCTTGATTACGCTTTTGATTTTTGAAAAAAATAGTAATCGTTACTCTACGATGTAGAATATACCTGTAATTGATTTTGTTTGAGTGAAAGTTTTTCAACAAAATCAGATTTTCTCAATCTCCGATGAATTAAAGTTTATCATTTATAAGCCACTTAACGGTTTGATTTTTAATGCACTTTTAGTAAATGATAAATATAGCTAGAGTTTTCAAAAATCTAACTGTAAATCAATTTATCTTATGGAAGAAGTTCGACAAAAATAAGAGAAAGACTTGAATTTTTTATCAATTATATGAAAAGGTGACTTGTAGTAATCAATTATAGAATGTAAATTACTGTATAGCTCGAATTTGATACTCATTTAATTTAATTTCAAGTTCTTCTAAAGACCCTAAATCATCTGATAATACGTTAAACAAAACTCACTTGAAAAAGAAATTCTACAAAATAATACTCTTGTTTCTATTCGCATTGCCATTCAATAGTTATGCTCAATTCCCTGTGGAAGAAGAAGATGAGTATTATGAAAAAGAATGGGCATTTGGTGTAATGATGAACACTTACGGTGGTTTCATTGGAGGTGTTTCTATTCGTCATGCCCGTAATTACTTTTATCGACATAAAATTGAACAATCCCTTGGTCAAGGTAGTGGAAAAACAAAGGTCTCCACTGGTACCGTTGGAAAAATCGAAAGAGAAGGGAAGTACCACTCTTTCAATTTAGAAATACTTAGTATCCGACATCCTAAGGAACAAAAAAGAGCTGCATCACCAACAGGAGATGGAGTGGTATATGGTAAAATGAATAGATTATATGCTATTCGACCAATGTTTGGTAAGGAGTGGATTCTATTTAAAAAAGCTAGAAAACAAGGTGTACAGGTAAATGTTATTGGTTCTGCAGGTCCTTCAATTGGTGTGATTGTTCCTTACTTAGTGAAATACAACAAGGATGGAACCACTCAATCGGCTCAATTTGATCAAGATGATTACTTAACCAATTTTACCTCTATTTTAGGAACAGCTTCTTTTGGTGAAGCTTTATCTAAAGCGAGTGTTACCCCAGGTTTAGCGTTTAAAGCCTCTCTATCTTTCGAATTTGGAATGAGCAAAAGGAGTATTACTGGTATTGAAGCCGGTATTATTGGAGATGTCTATGCTAAAAAAGTGAAAATTATGGCAACAGATGATAATAGAAACTTCTATTCTGCTATGTTCTTAACTTTCTTCTTCGGTAGTAGAAAATAAAGTAATTCATTATTCATTAACTTTACTCTCGATTCCATCGTAAAGTTATCTGATTGGAGTCTTAATTAAGAGCCTTTTTAACTCAAACCATTAAATTAGAATTAGCGAAACTCATGAAAATCAACAAAGTCTTTGAAAATAACAAAGAATGGGTGAAGTCCCATTTAAATGTCGATGATAAGTATTTTGAAAACTTGGCGAAAGGTCAAAGCCCAGAAATTCTTTACATAGGATGCTCAGATAGTAGAGTAACTGCAGAAAGTATGATGGGGGCTAACCCAGGTGAAGTATTTGTTTTAAGAAATATTGCAAATACGGTATCCAATTTAGACTTATCTGCATTATCCGTAATTAATTATGCAGTCGACCATCTAAAAGTAAAACACATTGTAGTGTGTGGTCACTATAGTTGTGGAGGTGTAAAAGCGGCAATGACTGCAGCTGATTTAGGAACTTTAAATCCTTGGTTAAGAAACATAAGAGATGTGTATCGTCTGAATGCAGAAGAGTTAGATGCTATTACAGATGAGGATAAAAGATACGACCGTTTAGTAGAATTAAACGTAGTTGAAAATGCTATTAATACCATGAAAACTCCTGAAGTTCAAGCTGCAATGAAACGTGGTGAAATTGAGGTTCATGGTTGGGTATTTGATATTAAAACCGGAACTATTATTGACCTTAAAGTAGATTTCAAAAAAGTATTTGATAAGGTCGAAAATATTTATGATCTAGGTTAATTAATTTACCTAGTATATTAAAAAAGAGGTATTCTTCATCAGAATACCTCTTTTTTAATGCTCATTACCTTCATAGATCCACATAGGAATCGTTTCACCTGCTTTTTGAAATCCGACTTTCTGATAAAATGCCTCAGCTTCTTTATCTGCTGTAAGCATTTGCATATGAAACCCTTTGTAAATCTGAAGTAACTTATCAACAATTTTTTTTCCAATCCCTTTTCCTTGATGATCCGGATGAACAAGAAGATGTGGGAAATACACCACCAAGTATCCATCTGATATTGCATTGCCAATTCCTACCAATTGATCATCTTCCCAAGCAGATATCAAAGAATGAGAATTTCTAAGTGCATTATGTAATTGCTCTGGCTTTTCTGCTGCACTCCATTTATTGGCTTTATAAAGTTCAATAATTTGACCTTCAGAAATGTCTTTTGAATCTGAAATAATGATTTCTTTTATCATTTAATACGGTTTTTTGTCTAGCTGTTTTAAAACTCTTTTGTCTCTTGAGTAAACATCCTCATAAAAATGAATAGACTCCTCAGGACCTAATATAGCCGTGAAATACATAAGATAAACGGTAGGCCTATGCATAATAATGACCCTTTTGAGTTCGCCTTCTTTTATGATTTCATTGATCTTTTTCTCCGTGTACTTCTCGTCTTCTAAAAGAATCGAAGCTAATTTTACAGGTTGATATACTCGAATACAGCCATGACTAAATGCTCTAGTATTTCTACTAAACAGATATCTTGATGGCGTATCGTGTAAATAAATAGAATATTTATTTGGGAATATAAACTTGACGTGTCCCAAAGCATTTCCTGGACCAGAACCTTGGACAATTGTATATGGAAAGTTGTTTGTCTTTATGGACTTCCAATCAACTGTTGTTGCGTCAACGATCTTATTAGAACGATCATACAATTTCATGTTATTCCTAGAAAGGTAATTGGCATCCTTTTTTAATTTAGGAAGCATTTCTTTAGAGGCAATACTGTAAGGAACTGTCCAAGTTGGGTTGATGTCTATATAGCTTAATTTAGCTTTAAAAACAGGTGTTTGATGATAAGGCTTGCCAATAATCACCTTTGTTTGATAATACCAAGAGTTATTTTTATGTAGGTATAGTTCAAAACTAGGGATGTTGACAAAGATAAAATTATCCTTCTCTTCATGATTAATCCAACGCGTTCTTTCTAAGTTGATCCTCAATGTATTGATACGGTCATCAATAGAGATGTTCAATGCTTTTTGAGTAGCTTTACCCACCTGACCGTCTTGCACCAATCCATACATTTTTTGAAACTTGATGACAGAATTCTTTAAGTTTTCATCAAATACTCTGGAAAGTGTATCTAAATAAGACACCTTTACCCAAGAAGAATCATAGTAAGGGATGGGAGAATATGGAATAACTGATCGGATCGTATCAATCTCTGGATTTATGGATGGAGAATTGACTACAGTTACACCTTCTGTTTGTGTTCTTAGAAGAGTGTCTATTTTTAGAACGGTGGTGTCATATCTAAAAAGTGTACTTGTTGTTGCTAAACGTTTTCTTAAAAAAGGGATTTCATCATTTTCATCTCCAATTTCTAAATTCTCCATTTTAGGAAGTTTATGCCACCCCCCGTTTTCTTTAATTTTTCGAAACTCAAATAATGATTTTTTTAACCCAACGTACAATTCATTTTTAGGCTTTAGTTGCTCAACAGCTTCTTTAATTAAGTTGCCTTGTATTGGTTCTAGGAACAACTCCACTCGGTCACCATCAAATTCTTTGGAGTCGTAATTCCAAGTTGTGGAAATAGATTCAGGTTGAACTTTCCCCCAAATTAAGTGAGAAGATAATAATATACCGGCATCTGTAAGTAAAATATCCAGTTGTGCTTGCTCTTTTGGTGATCTTGGATGAGTTTCAAGCAGTTTATTAATAATCTCTAAATGATAGTGTTCTGGATTTAACCCATCATGATAGGCTTCTTGAATGCAATACAATAGGTCATTGATATTGCTAGTATCACTCCATATTTCCTGATAGTCTAGCCTATTATACATTAATGGCATTAAACTATCAGAAAAAACGGTGAATTGAGGTTCTTCTTTAAGTGTGGTAAGAATATTTTTTATTTCATTTTGAACAGAATTTTGAGCGTTAAGCTTATTAGAAGTTAAGCTTAACGCCAAAAGAAATAAAATGCTTAAAGAGTAGAGTCTAGAATAAGTAGAAAGTGGTTTGCTCATCAATTTAAAATTTTGATGTTATTCTTCTGTGATGATTTTATGATACCTACCGATGTTTTCTAAACATTTTTCAAGGGTAACTACCGCTTGATTAATATCGTCCATCTCAATACCAGAAGTGATTTCTAAAATCGCTTTTTCAGCAATTCCCAATACCTGATCTTTAAGGTCTCTAGCTCTTCTAGTTAAGTAAACTAATTTAGATCTTTTGTCTGTAGGATTAGGTACTCTAGTCACTAGATTGTTTTTTTCCATATTGTCAATAAGACTGGTAATACTAGCTCTATTTTTCAATAAGAAGTTGGCGAATTCTTGCTGAGCTCTCCCATCTTTTTCCCAAAGCATTACGAGTACGTCCCATTGTTCTCTTGAAATAGGTAAGCTTTCTTTCTCGAATGCTCTTCCTAATGTGTAGTTTCCTAGTCTAGAAGTTTGTGCAATTATTTTAGTGAGGCGTCTTCTTTTTTCCACCTCTTCTCCCATAAGATTGCTCATAGCGATATTTTTAGAGTAGATTGATTTTATTCAATTTTAAAGTAGTCAATCCCTAAACAATTAAACTACTTTAATTATGGGCTTTCACTTTTGTGATAACCCGGTTAGATAAACAGCCAATTTACAATATTGTTTGTGTTTAACCAAAATAAGAAATTGATATTAATTAAATGATGAAAAAATAAAATCGATAAATAATCGAGTTTAGATCGAGGAGAAAATCAAAAAGCAGACATATTATTAAGTGTATTTGCACTGATTAAGACAAAATGACATTTCATTATTATTGTTTTTGATTAAAATAAGACAAAATGACATCTGTTTTCAATTGGTACACTCATTGTCTAATTCGAATTGAATTTGAATTTAAAATACACTAAAAATATTTATAGAAATGAGCATCAATAATGTTTGTTATACTCCAAGAAGTAAAAGAAGATTTATAAATAATATGAATCAAGTATTGAATCATGATTTACAAAGAAATATTCCAGTAAACATCATAGAAAATGATAAGGAATATATAGTGGAGTTCATTGTGCCAAAGTATCAAAAAGAAAACTTTTCAATTGATATAGAGGATAAAATACTATCGGTGAAATACACTTCATCTAAAGATAAAGATACTAAAGAGGAAGTGAAATATATTTCAAATGCATATCAAGTAGTTGATTTTGAAAAGAAATATAAACTACCAAAAGATGTAAATTATGAAAGATTTAGTGCTTCATTTAATGAAGGTATTTTATCAATCAGTTTACCAAAATCAGAAGAAAAAAAACCTATTAATATCGAAATAAAATAATAAAAGTCATGAGATATACAGTAAATAACCACCCAACATCATTATTTTCATCATTGTTTAACGATGTAGCTAATGTTCTTGATAATGTTAGTGTTCCTAACAATCAGGTACCCGTAAATATTTTAAAAACGGAAGAAGGATATACCCTAGAAATCTTTGTTCCGGGTATTAAGAAAGAGGAAGTAGCTTTATCTGTAGACGATAATAAATTGAAAGTTGCTTACAAACACCAAGAGGATAAGGAAGTAAAATATCTTAAAAGAGAGTTTGTAAGAAAAGATTTCGAAAGAGTTTTTGATCTTCCAAATACTGTAGATGTAGAAGTGATTCAAGCGAATTTTGATCAAGGTGTTTTAACGATTTCACTTCCAAAAAGTGAAAAAGCAGCCAAGAAAACGATCGAAATTGTTTAGTTCTAGAAAATTTTAATAAAATTTTAGCCAACTTGATTATTCAAGTTGGCTTTTTTTATTAATCCATCCCGAATTCTGTAAATTGCACTTTGTAAATCTAAATACTAAGAATATTACGATTAATTGGTAATGCTTATATTTGGTTTGTACTTTTTGATAAAAGACGACATGTCTAAATATCAATAATTTGTACTTTTTTCAACGGTTAAAAAAATGACATTTTTGTCATCAACTATGAAGCGACTTTATACAGTTCTTTTTTGTCTAATTTTTTCATTTCAAGCATGGTCTCAAGATGGACCTGGAAAAACTGAAGCCGAACATTACGCTTATGCAAAGAAGTTAATAGATCAAGGGAATTATCAGCCAGGAAAAACAATCTTGGAGAAGATGATGACCATGAAAAATGCTTCATTGCAGCCATATGCTTTGATGTTAATGGCTCATGCCAACTATGAAGAAAAAAATTATACAGAAACAGTCAAAAACTTAGAGAAAATAGAAACCTCTTACCCAAATTGGGAGAACAAAGAAGAAGTAAACTATTTGAAAGGTTGTGCTTTGGTGAAATCTGGAAATTTAGATCAAGCATTGGTTTCTTTTAATAATGTAAAATCAGAAAAGTATCAAGATTACATTAAGACGTTCACTACACAAAAAGCGAGCGATTTAACTATTGACGAACTAAAGCCATTATCAGAAAAATATAACGATAACGAAATTCTAAAATTAGCCTTGCTTGAAAAACTTCAAGATCAACCAGAAGATCAAGTGGACAAAGCATTATTAGAACAATTGGCAACTGATTTAGGTATTTCTATCGAAAAGCATGTCATTAGAAAAACACAACATAAAGATGTTTACAATATCGCTGTAGTCCTTCCTTTCTTTATTGAAACAACAGACGGTACTGCTTTAAGAGTTAAAAATGAATTTGTCTATAATATCTATCAAGGTATTTTGATTGCAAAGGACTATTTAGATAAAAGAGATATTCGCCTAAATATTCAAACATTTGATACCAAAAGAGATTCTGCACATGTAAGGGAAGTATTGAATCAGGAAGATTTTAAAAATATTGATTTGATTATTGGACCATTGTATGCGGATATGATTCCTGTCGTACAAAAGTTTTCTAGTGAGTCTGGAATTCCAATGGTCAATCCAATATCAAAAAATGATATGATTATTGAGGGGTACCCGAATTCTTTCCTTACATCTACAACATCAAAAACGATTGGTAAGTATTTAGGTACGAAACTTAGAAAAGACGAGTTAGCTAATTTAGAATTACTTCCAGAGGAAGATTCGATAAGAATAAAGGCAGACACGGTAGAAGCTTACGTTATTTTTGGTCATTCTACGAAAGAAAAGGAAATGGCTAAATCATTTAAAGAAGCGTATGAGAAAGAAGGTGGTAAAATTGCCGTTTTCCAAGAATACGATCCAGTAGATGGTTTTAATGTTGCTCAAGAACTTTTCGATCCTTTGGCGTTTGTCGATTTGGATTCGATTCAATATGTAAGAGATTCAACTGCTCACGTATTCATTTCAGTAACCAATGAAGTGGCAGCATTAAGTACAGTAAGTGCGTTGCTTTCTTTAGGTACTGTAGCCGATGTTTATGTACCAGAAGAGTGGCTGAAATTTAAACAGTTGAGTTATGCTCAAATGGAATCTGCCGGAATTAATATTTTGTTCCCAGGTTGGTATAATGACGATACATATAATGCTAAATTGTTTGTAAAAAAATATCATGAGCAATTTAATAATCAGCCTTCTGACTTTGTATTTAAAGGTTTTGAAACCATGTTTACTTTCGGTAATATCTTAAAGGAATATGGAAATGGTTTTGTGAATCCATTAAAACAAAATGAGAAATTAATGAAAGGGTATATGCAAGAAGCATTTAATTATTATGAGTCTCAAGACAATCAGTATATCCCGATTATTCAATTTATTGATGGTGATTTGAAAAATATGACACCACCTCAGTTTGAGCAGGATTATTAATTGTTGCTTATTAATAAGGATAAACAGATCCTCAGAAAAACTGTTTTATGAGTACATTTGCTTGTGAAACAGTTTTTTTGATATACAAATATCACACATCAGAATGCCTTACGTAGACGAGAGTTATGTGAAGTTCTATAACACCGAGTATTTTAAACAATATACAGAAGTGGAAGGACTGATCGATTACCTTAAAACTTTTGCAACCGAAGAACGATTAGAAAAAATTCAAGAGGTACTGCAAGGGAGAACAAATCACCTGACCGTTTTGTTGGAAGAAATTTATAAACCACAAAATGGAGCTGCAGTAATGCGAACATGTGATTGTTTTGGTATTCAACAGCTACATGTAATCGATGCTGAAGATAGATTTCAATTGTCTACAAGTGTGGCTAAAGGAGCTGCAAAGTGGGTAGATTTACATAAATATTCTTCGCTTAAATCTTCTGTTGAACATCTTAAGTCAAAAGGCTATAAATTAGTAGCAACATCTCCACATACGGATATGACCTTGGATGATTTGCCAGTAGATGAACCACTTGCTTTGATGTTCGGAAATGAGTTTGCGGGTCTAACAGATGAAGCGGTAGAAATGGCCGATTACAAAGTGAAAATCCCAATGCATGGTTTTGCAGAAAGTTTTAATATTTCTGTCTCAGCAGCTTTGGTTTTAAATCAGTTGAGTATTAAAATACGCAAATCACCTGATATTGATTGGACCTTGAGTGAAGATGAGAAAAAATTAATAGAAGGAGCATGGGTGTGTAAATCGCTCAAGTTTTTTGAAAATTTATTGAAGACCTATCCACCAAAAAAATAAATATATAATGGCTAAAGATCTTAGAATAGTATTTATGGGTACTCCAGATTTTGCTGTACCATCATTAAAAATACTAGTAGAAAACGGTTACAATGTAGTAGGAGTAATTACTGCACCCGATAAACCTGCAGGAAGAGGTAGAAAACTACAATCTTCTCCAGTAAAAGCTTATGCAGAGGAAGCGGGTTTACATATTATGCAGCCTACCAATTTAAAGGCGGAAGAGTTTCAGACTGAATTAAGAAATTTAGAGGTGGATCTTCAGGTTGTAGTAGCATTTAGAATGTTACCAGAATCTGTTTGGAGTATGCCTAAGATTGGTACGTTTAATTTGCATGGTTCATTATTACCTGATTATAGAGGTGCTGCACCTATCAACTGGGCGATTATTAATGGTGAAAAAGTAACTGGTGTCACTACTTTCTTCTTAAAACATGAGATTGATACAGGTGATGTTTTGTTCCAACAAGAAGAACCTATTCATGAAGAAGATACCGTAGGAGACGTTTACTACCGTTTGATGAACATTGGTGGTGATTTAGTGCTTAAAACGGTTCAAAAAATTGAAGCTGGCGATTATACTACAACTCCTCAGGTAATTAAGGGAGAACCAAAGCACGCACCTAAAATATTTAAGGAAACTTGTAAAGTAGATTTCTCTCAAGATACAGAAACTGTATATAACTTTATTCGTGGTTTATCTCCTTATCCAGCAGCTTGGACAGAGATACAAGGGAAAACGTATAAGTTATTTAAAGTGGGAAAAGTCTATGATGAATCCATTGAAGCAAACGAAGATGGATTTGCTACTGATAATAAAAAGTACTTCTACATTAAGACCAAAGATGGTTTTATAGAAGTAAAAGAATGGCAAATGCAAGGGAAGAAGAGAATGGCTATAGATGCGTTTTTACTAGGAACGAAGTTCTAAAAAAATAGCACATACAATAAAAAAGAGGCATTATCTTATTCAATGGATAATGCCTCTTGTCTTTATATCAAATTGAAATTAAGATCTCAAAAGTTTGATTACGGGATAAATGGCGAATGCAGCTCCTCCTTTAACAAAAGAAATCACTTCGTTTTTTTTAGGTAATTCAACAGGTGATAAACGAACCACTTTGTCTGTTGCTTCATCGATTACTTCCACTGTTGCTTCTTTCGTTTCCTTAATCATTTCAGAAACGGTATCCACTGGACTTTCAATTACTTTTTTAGTAGTATCAAAAATCTTTTCAGATGATTCTTTTACAAAACGATAAGAGTCGTCGATAATACCATCTGCTTGTTCAGAATAATGATCTACCGATTCGTTAGATTTAGTATAAGCCTCTGAAGTAAACAATTTACTTTTCTCAATAGCGTTACTGATGAAGTCGTTGGTAAATTCCAAAGATTTTTCAACAGCACCTTTCGTCATTTCAATAAGCTTGTTGCTATTTTCTTCTGCGCTTTCTAAAGCTGCATCAGATAAGCTTTTTGCTTCTTCCATTAATCGGCCAGAAACTTCCTCGCTTTTATTAATGAATTGCACCGTTTTACTATTCACTGTATCTAGTGATTCTTTAGAAAATGAATTAGCATCTTTTACTAAAGAATGAGAATAATTAGAAGTATTTTCTAGTGTTTCGGCAAACTTTTCTGAGCCTTTGTTAGCGGTTTCTTGCGCTTTTTGTTCCAATTCCTTAGCTGTTGATTTTACTGTCTCTGCAGCTTTGTCAACATTTTCATTCACCTTCTTAACAGCCTCAGTCGTTTCTTTTTGAACTTCTTTAGCGATTGTGTTTATTTTTTTAGTGGTGTCTTTTACAGTTGTAGAAACTGTTTTTTGAACTGACTTTGTCGTTTCTTTAACGCTTTTAGCGACTTGATCTACGTTAGGAATACTTGTTTGAGTACCTTCTGTTTTTGTTTGAGTTTTTCTAGCTCTCGAAGTAGGTTTCTTTTGAGCGGGCTTTCTCGTTCTCGGTGTAGTAGAACTTGTACCAGCAGAACTCGTACTAGTACTCTTTTTTCTTTGTTGTGCCATGGTAATTCTCTTTACAGGTTATTTTCTAATAGCAAATTTAAACATGAATGATCGTTTATTCATTATATATACGGATAAATATTTGAATTTGATGTATTTACAATAATTTTTTATCAATTACTGCCAAAAAATTAGATGAAATTTTATTTTTTCAATCAAAAAGTATTTGATAATGATATTCGATCTTCGTGAGGTTAATATCCATAGAAATAAAATATCACCTATAGAACTAAAAAAAGGTAGATAAAAATGTTTTTACCTACCTAATTACTTGATAACAAGTTAATCTATTGCTCGTATCTCCTCGTTTATTTTGTAGGAGTAGTTTGTTTCTCAGATTCCTCGTCTACTTTATTTAAACTTTTTGTTCTTCCGAAAAGCTCTTGAGACTTATTGTTATATGCTTCCGCAGCTGCTTCAGCCGTAGGGAATAATCCTAAATCATAACGTTGTCCTTTAGAATATAAAACTGCACGGAAAGTCTTTTTACTAACTTTCACCACACCTCTGTAACCTGTTTTGTTATGGTGGTGCTTTTGGTTCCTTCTAAGTTCTGCCATAGTTGCCCATTCTAAGTTTTTTTCACGGCAATCTAGTGCGTTTCCGTTCTTGATTCTAACGAATAATCTTTTTGCTGACTCTGGCTGATCAACAAATTTTTCAGCAACTAACTTATGTAAATAAATGGTGACATTTTGATATCCTCCATTTGGCTTAGGGTAGTTTTTTTGAAAAAAAACATAGCCAGAAGCGTGCATTCTAAGGTTTTCTAATAAATTAAGTTGTTTGTAGTATTCGTTTGTGGTGATGAAATCGTACGCCGTACCCGACAATAAGACATGCTCATCAGCATTCTTTAGCTTAATCTTATAAAGCATTTTGATTTTGTTTTTAGATAGTAAGATGATGATACATCCAGCCCATATACACAAGCCGTGATGGTAAATTGATTGATAAGTTTCCTTTTAAAAACTAAATAAATACAGAAAGAAGCGAGTGGTGGTTTAGTAATTAACTATAGTGAATGTTAACCTAAGTTTGACTCCCCAAACTTAGGTTAATAGATAATGGTTATAGAGTTAAACTAAATTTCTTACCTACTTCTTCAAGGTCTTTTATAACTGGAGTTAACACAGGTATACCTTCGGTTTTTCTAGAATGTTCTATTTCCCTTTCAGGTGTACCAGGTATTAATACTCTTTCTTGTCCTTCTACTGTTTCAGCGGTTTTGAATCGTTTTATCCAGTTGTCCATATGAGATTTAAAGTCCTCTTTTGGTCTGAATGCATCCACACGCATCGCACCAAAGAAATGACCCAAACCTTCTCCGACAGGATCTTCAGGTAATGGAAGAAAGCTTACAAATGGAGGTGCCCAAGGTCCGTAACCTGCACCAGATAATACGGCAGATAAAATATCGACCATACTACCTAAACAAAATCCTTTGTGACTACTTCTTACTCTATCACTACCAAGAGGAAGTAACGCACCACCACTTTTTAAAGCAGCAGCATTCGAAGATGGAGCACCATCTTTATCTTGCACCCAACCAATAGGGGCATCCTCTTGTTTACGCTGTAAGATTTCCAATTTACCATTTGCTGCAGTAGTTGTAGCAAAATCGGCAACAAAAGCAGGTTCTTCGCCCGCAGGAATTGCCATGGCAATTGGGTTGGTACCCAATAATCTCTCTTTAGAGAAAGTTGGAGATACCAATGGGGAAGCGTTTGTCATTGACAAGCCGATCATATCATGTTCCAGTGCCATCATTGCATGATAACCGGCAATACCATAGTGATTCGAATTTTTAACAGAAACCCAACCAGAACCTACATTTTCTGATTTATCGATAGCAATTTGCATTGCTTTAGGAGCAACAACAAGTCCTAGACCGGCGTCTCCATCGATAGTAGCTGTGCTTGGAGTCTCGTGGATTACTTTAATGTTAGGAGTAGGGTTAATTCTTCCTGCTTCCCATAACCTTACATAACCTATTAATCTAGCCACACCATGAGAGTCGACTCCTCTTAAGTCGGCAGATAAAAGCACTTTGGCAGCTAACTCGGCATCTTCCTCTGGACAACCCATGGATAAGAACACACTTTTACTAAATGAAAAAAGCTTCTCGAACGATACTAAATTTATTGCTGTAGACATGTAAAGTATATTTTATTAAAGTAAACTGCTTATGATTTCTTTATTTTAAGAAAAAATGAAGTAAGCATCAAATTAAAAATTGAAGATAAAAGATTTATTCGACTAATTAATCAAAGATGATTATCAAAGTATAGAAGAGGCTCTTTACTTAAGAATTATTGAAGAATTATTAAAACAAATCGTCTATGATAAATACACTTATTTCCATTTGTATCTGATAAAGAAATTATTCCTCTATCATTTACGACACAAATTTATCAACTTTATGATTTAGGTCAAACTGCAAAAAGTAAGCTGACTTCATATTTTAACAAACTGAAAAATTGTTCATGACAATAAAAGTAAATATTCTTTTAGCGGCACGTAACGAAGAGAAGTATTTAAAAAAATGCGTAGAAAGTCTAGTGCATCAAAAACTGGATGAGGATATTGTCGTGAAAATTTTAATTGGTAATGATCAGTCAGAGGATAATACTTTAAAAATTGCAGAAAATTTAAAGCATAGATATGAAGAAGTAGATTGTTATACAGTACCTAATCATAAAGACTATAAAGGTAAGCTGAATGTATTACATTTTTTGTCTCAAAAAGTGGAAGGTCAGTATCTATTATTTGCTGATGCGGATACAATTTATCCTAATAGTTGGGTGAATTTTATGCTAAAATCATTACAAAAATCCGATTTTGTTACAGGAGTGACAATTCCTAAACGAAATTCTTTTTTGGATAGATGGCAAAGATTGGAATGGATGCAGGCACTTAAAAATCTTCAAATGCTATCTGTTTTTAATATCGGAGTAACAGCAATGGGAAATAATATGGGGATTTCTAAAGCAGCTTTTGATGCTATTGGTGGTTATAACAATATTAAAACAACAGCCGTAGAAGATTTTATTCTTTTTAATAAGCACTTAAAATCAGGAGGGGACTTTATACAACTATTTCAGTATGAAGTGTTAGCAGAAACAGAAGGAGTAGACAGTATATTGTTATGGCTAAAACAAAGAAACCGATGGTTTCAAGGAGGAAAGAAAACTCACCCTCTTTTAATTTTTTTAAATTACATTAATATTTTAACGCTCCCTTTTTTAGTATTTTTTAGTTTGTTATATCCTCAAATATGGTCAGTTACTGTTAGCATATTGCTTCTCAAGTTTTTAATGTTAGTCATTTTTCAGTACCAACTAAAAATAAAAATCGATTGGTGGATGTCGTTATTCTATGAACCAATCTACAGTTTTATGTATTTACGACTTTTTATCTATCGTTTTTCATCACCTGCTATCGATTGGAAGGGAAGACTTTATAAATCCGAATAAACTTCCCCCACATTAAAACTTATTCTTACCTTTGTCGCAATATCAATTACTTTAAAATATTCATGAAAAAGAATAAGTGTGTCTTTTTAGACAGAGATGGCGTTTTAAATAAAGACTATGTGGACTACGCTTACACCTTAGAAAAATTCGAAGTGTTGCCAGGCGTGCCAGAAGCACTTAATAAATTGAAGGATGCAGGCTTTAAGCTTGTGATTTTAACCAATCAATCCGGAATCGTAAAAGGAATTTACAAAAAAGAAGACGTTTACATTTGTCATAATGCATTGCAAGAAGCTTGCGATCATGCTATTGATGATATGTTTTATGCACCATTACACGAAAAGTGGTCAAATTCTTTGAGTAGAAAACCTGGTACTTTGATGTTCGAAAGAGCCATCTACAAGTACAATGCAGACATGGAAAATACTTGGATGATTGGTGATAAAGAAAGAGATTTAATTCCAGCAGAGAAAGTGGGTATTCAACACAGAATTCAAGTAGACAACCCATTGGTGGAAGGTTCTGTAGCTACTCATTACGCAAAAAACCTTTTGGAAGCCGTAGATAAGATTATTCTTGCTAATCAAGAGTAGATACACGAATAAATAGATAATAACCCATGATTGAAATCATGGGTTTTTTAATATATTGATTTTATTCAGACTAAAGTCTGAATAAAATTGTGGTACAACCTAATTTTGGTAAACACTTTAGTGTTTGCCAAAATCAACTTTTACCAACCCACGATTTTAATCGTGGGCCATGAAAATAGCTTTAGATTGTGAATACTTGTTACCCTAAAACAAAGTCACCAGATAATCACACAACTCCTCTAAATATTTTTTATCGGTATCATCAAAAGTTGATAATTGATCGCTATCAATATCAAGAACACCCAAAACTTTATTTTCTTTAATTAAAGGAACAACAATTTCAGATTTTGAAGCAGAACTACAAGCAATGTGTCCAGGAAAAGCTTCAACGTCTTCCACCACAAAAGTTCTTTTTTCTTCCCATGCACTTCCACAAACTCCTTTACCTTTTTTGATTCTTGTGCACGCTATAGGACCTTGAAATGGACCTAAAACTAGTTCGTCTTCTTTCACCAAATAAAACCCTATCCATAGGTGTTTAAATGCAGTCGTTAAAACAGCACATGAATTGGATAAATTTGCTACTAGATCAGTTTCAATCGAAGTGAGTCCTTTAATCTGCGGTATCAATGATTCGTATAATTGATCTTTCGATGTATCTGAAGGGATAAATAATTCTTCTGCCATGTTTAATTCTTGTTTAAATACTATTTTTATAAACCTGAATTTCCGAATAACAAAGGTACAAGGAATGTATAAAAAATGATATTATATAGTGTTTACGTAAGATATGATCAAAATTTAATATCAAATAAAGTACAAAGGTGGTTTAAATGTTTTATTTTTATTGATGTTGTTTCCTAAAACCTTGGTGATCGAGCTAAGGTGAATACATTTTTTATTTAATAATAGCATCATTATCCTTCTTAATTATAAATGATTACTAAAATCTAGAAGGGTAACCTATTTAATTGTTGACCTATATTCTATGAAAGTTACTCCGTTAAAAATACTTCAAATTCTAGTGTACATTGGCTTAATGATGAGTATAATCTTAATCATGTCCCCGAACCAAATCGAGGTATTTGGCTGGGAAGTGAAAATACCATCCACCAAAGATGTATTACCAGAAAGCCTTTTATCTGCAAATGAGGAAGAAAACGTTCAACCTGATGTGTTAGAAGAGGTAGAGGAAGATTCTTTAACAGTTGACCTAACTGAAATAAAAAAATCATCTACTTGGCAGCCAGTAGAGGAGAAGCCACTTGTAGTAAAAACACCAAAGGGAGCTGTGGCCATAGAATATCCAAATAATGAGAAAACCTATCTAGATTCTTTTTTTCAAGGGTTGAGTAGTATCTCTGAAGAAGGAAATCTAATTCGTGTATTGCATTATGGAGATTCTCAGTTAGAGGGGGATAGAATGACAGAGCGTTTAAGAAAAAATTTGCAACAACAATTTGGAGGCTGTGGAGTAGGTTTAGTTCCAATTATGGAGCTAAAAAATATGAGAACTACTTTAAGTCAAAATTATTCTAATAATTGGGATCAGTATTTATGTTTTGGTCCTAAAAAGTATAGAGGAAAGCATAATGATTATGGATTCTTTGGGAAATATTTTACATATGAAGGAACGGAAGCTTCAATCAATTTTACAAAGGCTCCTTATTCTAAAAAACTGCATAAAGAGTTTGAAAACTTTAATGTCTATTTAAGAAATACAGTAGCTGATGTAAGCTTGGATTATGCTATGAACTCTGTGGAAGGTAAAACAGTAAATATTGAAGCTTCTTCTACACCTAAAATGATAAAACTACCGATATCTGGTGCTTTAGGAGAAGTTGATGTTCACTTTAAATCTGATGTTTCCCCTGAAGTGTATGGTGTTAGTTTTGATTGTAATTCTGGTATTGCTGTTGATAATATCCCAATGAGAGGGAGTTCGGGGACAGATTTTACCAAGATAAGAAAAGGTTTATTAGGTGATTTAGTTAAAGATCTGAATGTGAAGCTAGTCATTCTTCAGTTTGGTGTAAATGTTGTACCTCAAGAAGCAGAAAGCTACTCATTTTATGAGCGTCTTTTAGTGAAACAAATTAATTACTTCAAAGAAGTAAATCCTGATATTAAATTATTAATAGTGGGTGTGTCGGACATGGCGAGAAAAAATGGGCAAAAAATAGAATCTTATCCTAATATTGACGCTGTAAGAGCAGCGGAAAGAAGAGCAGCTAATAAAGCCGGAGCAGCGTATTGGGATTTATATTTAGCTATGGGAGGTCCTAATTCGATTGTTAAATGGGCGGATAAATCACCTGCTTGGGCAGGCCGAGATTATACTCACTTCACTAGAAAGGGAGCTAATTTTATAGGAGATATGCTTCACAATGAGTTAATGCGAGAGTATCAAAGGTATAAAAACAGAAATAAGGAGGATGTCACTTCAAAATAAAATAAGACCCTTCATAGGACTTCTAACTGTATTAATATTAGTAGCACATGCTACTCCAAAGTCAGGGAACAACAAAAATAGACCTTTTGTAGCCTATGATTTTATCCGTATGGATTTGAATCAACTTCAACCTTTCGGAGATACAATTTTATACCCTTTTTATAGAAAACTAAAAAATTTATCAGAACATAAAGAGGGGCATGTTAAGATCTTGCATTTAGGAGATTCACATATACAAGCTGATTTGTTTTCTGGTTGGGTTAGACAGCGGTTTTATGAAAATCCTCAATTTCAAATGTCTGGGAGAGGTTTTATTTTCCCTTTTAAAGCTGTGAAAACCAATAACCCTTACAATTATAAGGTAAGTAAAATTGGCGAATGGAAAGGACAAAGATGTTCGATTAGTTATCATAAAAGTAATTGGGGAGCAGCAGGCATTACCGCACAAACTAATCAACAATTTGCTAAAATCAATGTCAATGTTAGTACAGATTCTATTTATTCATACAGTGGAAATCGAGTAGATGTGTACTATCCGGTAAACGATAAAACTCAATTTACTCCTGTGGTTCAGCCCTTATCAAATAATGCTCGCTTGCAAAGCGTAGAAAAGCATGATCAATATGTCTCTTTTAAGTTTGATAAAGCTATTAAAGAGTTTCGTCTGAGTTTTAGAAAAGAAAATAAGCATCAAACTCAGTTTTCTTTAAGAGGTTTTGATGTTGAAAATGATAAGATGAATGGTTTGACCTATAGTTCTGTTGGCGTAAATGGAGCAAAAGCGACTTCTTTTTTAAGGTGTAAAGAACTTAATAATGACATAAAAGCCATTCAACCCGATTTAATTATTTTGTCATTAGGAACTAACGATGCCTTTGTTCCACCTTTTTATCCAACAGTTTTTTATCAAAAATATCTCTCGTTGATTGAAGAGATTCAAACAGCCCTTCCAGAGGCAGCAATTCTCATTACCACGCCGGGTGATAACTTGAGAAAATCAAGATATATCAATAAAGATAACGTTAAAGCTATTCAGGAATTATATAAAGTAGCTCAAGAAAGAAATCTCGCTGTATGGGACTTCTTTCAAGTAATGGGAGGCTTATCTTCCATCAATAAATGGAATGAAAAGTCGATGACCGCTGGAGATAAAGTACACCTGAATAGATCAGGTTATCAATACCAAGGAGAGCTCTTGTATAGAGCTATCATTTCAGATTATAATAAGTTTACAACATATCACTAAACGAAGAATATTTTTTGTATTTCATTTAGTCAATACACTCTAAGAAGCGTATATATATAATCGTCTTCAAATAATAAATGAATGAATATTCATTATTGAAAATTAACGTAAATTCAAAGTAAACCATTGTAAAATATTAATAACAAATGTAAATATTTAAAGTTAAGTGTTATTTTTACACAGAAAAAGTGGCTTATAATTTGCACATTGCGACCCTTGAAATTAATATTGTTTCAATTGTTATGTATGCATAACACTTTTTGTATCAATCTAATACTAAGAATAAGGTATATTCAAGATGTTTGACTTAAATCTTGAAATGAAATTCATCTAACTTAATATTTTAATGAAAATCAGAAATCTACTAATGGTTCTGGCAACAGTGTGTATCTCTTCTGCCACTTTTGCTAACGGCTTTCAAGTTCTACTACAAGGAACTAAAGCAGTGGGTCGAGGAAACGTACAGGTTGGTTTTAGACCAGACGGTTCAAGTTTATTTTTTAATCCTGGCGCATTGTCTTTCTTAGAATCAAGTACAGTGCAAGTTGGTTTTAACCCCGTTTTCTCCAACATTTCTTATAGACCAATCGATGGTTCTACAAAGCATGCATCAACTTCACCAATGGGAACGCCTTTCCAAGCTTATGGTGTATTTAGACCATCTGTAGAGTCACCTTGGGCTTTCGGTTTAGGTGTATTTACTCCATTTGGTTCAACAGTTACCTACGAAGATGGATGGACTGGTAGATATTCATTACAAGAAATTTCTCTTCAAGCAATTTATATTCAGCCAACGGTATCTTATAGAATCAATGATATGATTTCTGTAGGTGCAGGTTTAGATGTGGTTTATGGTTCAGTATCTTTCAAGAAAGATGTTACAGCTTCAGGAGGAGATGTTGGATTTGATATGGAAGGAAATACTATTCAGTACACTTTTAACGCAGGTGTGTATATTAAACCAAGTGAAAAATTCTCTGTTGGTTTAAATTACCGTCATGGTGTGGATATGTCAGTGGAAAGAGGAGATGCTTTCTTCAATGTTCCTAACGCATACATCGGCCAACAATTATTTGGAGATAATTATACGGCAGGCCAACCATATAAAGCAGCATTTGATGCAACTTTACCACTACCTAATACTTATGCATTTGGTGTTGGATTCTATCCAAACGAAAAATTATCGATTGGTGTAGATGTGAGTTATGTAACTTGGAGTGTATACAAAGAACTAAAAGTAGAATTCCCTGATGGCGACTATGCTCCAATTGCATTTGATAGAAGTTGGGAAGATTCTTGGATTTTCAACTTAGGTGCAGATTACATGGTAACAGATGCCTTAACTGTGAGAGCAGGTGCATATTTAGATACTACTCCAGTACCTGACGGACATATGACTCCAGAATCTCCAGATGCGCTTTCGATCGGTACTTCTGTAGGTCTTAGCTACATGTTCTCTGAAAAATTCGGTGTGGATGCTGCATTCTTATTTACAAATAAGCAGCAAAGAGAAAATATTGTTCCTGAAGGAAAAGATACAGGTGGATTAAATGGTGTGTATAAAGCAACTGCTTACATACCAAGTATTTCACTAAACTATAACTTCTAATCCATCACTCTATCAAAACTAAAAAAAATGATTTTTAATAAATATAGATCTTTAATCGCAGCTCTAGCTGTAGCATTTTTAGCATCTTGTACTTTGGAGGTGGATGACTTTCAACCTTCCTCTGGTGCAGATAAAGACGGAAAAGCTTTAAACTTTACGAGCTATGTTGCTTTAGGAAACTCTTTAACAGCAGGAGTAACTGATAACGCTTGGATGGCAAAATCTCAAGTGAATTCATATCCACAATTAATAGCTAATAAGTTACAGGAAGTTGGTTTAGGTGCTCAAGGTTTTAATCAGCCCTTGATCAGTCACTCTGGTGAAGAATATTTTGGTGCTCCATTTATCTTGACATCTCAAGGACCTTGTTTTTCTTGTAAAACACCAAAAGTACCAACATCAAATATTTACCAAGAGCATGCTAATGGAGGTTTCCATAATATGGCTGTTTCTGGAATGAAAGCTGTTGAAGTTAACAACCCTGCATTAGCAGCAGGTCTTTACGGTTACTTCGCAAGTGCACCTGGGCAATCGACAGTATTATCTGATGCATTAAGTTTAGATCCAACTTTCTTCTCAATGTGGTTGGGAGCTAATGATGTATTAGGTTATGCGACAACAGGTGGTTCAATGGGACCTGGAGCTATTACTTCTCAATCTGATTATGAAGCAGCAGTTGGGATGGTATTGGATAGCATGGATGCGAGAGGAGCTAAAGGTGTATTATTAAATATTCCAGATATTACAAATGCAGCCTTGTTCCAAACTACTCCAAATACATTAGAAAAAATGCTTGCTGCAAATGGTATGGAATTAACGGATGAGTTTCTTGCTTTAGTAAATGGTTATTTAGCAAGTGCATTTGATCCCGTGATTAGAGCTCAGATTGAAGCAGGAAGATCAACTATTGTTTCATTATTGACGCCAATCCCTGCAGCAGGCAATGCAAATACAATTGCTATTGCTGTGAATACCGCTCCAAATTTAGGAAAAGATCCATCTGTGGCTGCAGATTTAGCTTATACTGTTGTTTATTTGGGAGCATATAATGAAGCTCTTGGAATGGGTGCTTCAATGGAACAGGCACATCAAGCAGGTTTAGCTTACGCCGCTTCTACTGAAGGTCAAGCTAATATTGCACAATTAGTTGCTTTAGGTATTGATCAATCATGGGCGACTATGACTGGTACTGATGAAGAAGTTGATGAAATAATTGATAATGCTGTTACTTCTACTATAGCTCAATTAAAAGTTGCTGGGTATTATCCAGAGTTCACAGCAGAGTCAAATCAGTTACCAGTTTACGATGCTACTTCTCCAACAATGTTAAGAGTACCTGCGGAAGGGACTATATTCTCATTAGCTGCATTGACTAAAATTATTGCACTTGGTGAATTAATCTTGTCTGGGGGTGATTTAGACATCACTAAATTGAAAGATTATCTTCCAGTAAATGATGCAACTGCATCCCAGTTCGAATTTTTGGAAGCAGCTGATGTTAATGCTGTTAAATCAGCAATTGATGGCTATAATACTTACCTAAATGAGCAAGCTTCTGCAAGAGATTTAGCTTATGTTGATGTAAAATCGGTAATGGATGAAGCTGCCGGCGGTATTATCATTGATGGTGTAACATTCTCAACTGCTTATATCTCAGGTAACTTATTCTCCCTTGATGGTGCTCACTTAACTCAAAGAGGATATGCTGTAATTGCAAACTTTGTAATTGATGCTGTGAACAATAAGTATGGATCAAAAATACCTACTGTTCAACAAAACGATTACCCTGTAATTGAGGAGAGCACACCAGATGTTGCTCCTTCAAATTAATTTGAAAGACTAAGATTTTAGAATCTTATAGAAATACAACCTATCTTTTGTCATTATGGCAAGAGATAGGTTTTTTTTTTGACTTCATTTATTACTTTTGCTAGATAGTTACTATCTCAATAGGGAAATGAACTACTATTCTTTTATTTTTAGTGAGTTAGATAACCAAATGCAATCCAACATTTTATTTCATCAAGATTTTTAGATGGCAAAAAACAAACTGATAGAGAAACTATTTAATTTAAGGAGAGTCCATCTTTCGGATAGGAACTTTATCCTTATAGTAAGTAGTATTGTGGGAATATGTTCAGGCATGGCGGCTGTTCTTTTAAAGAAGTCGGTGCATGAGATGCATCATATTCTAACCCATCAGAGTTTTGGTGAAAATTTTGGGATAATATTTTACCCAATGATTGGGTTGATTATTACGACTTTATTAGCGAAATCTCTATATAAAGAAAGTAGTGTAGGACACGCCATAACAGATATCCTTCATAACATCTTCAGAAACAATAGTAATATTGGGAAAAGTAAAATGTACTCCCGTATTGTTACTTCCATTTTTACAGTAGGTTTTGGTGGATCAGTAGGACTAGAGTCACCTATTGTACTTACAGGTGGGGCCATAGGTTCAAATATTGGACGTAAACTATTAATGGATTATAAGACCAAAACCTTAATGATTGGTTGTGGTACGGCAGGGGTGATTTCTGCTATATTCAACGCACCTATTACAGGTCTTATTTTTAGTATTGAGGTAATTCTTACTGGAGTTTCTGTAGCGAACTTTGTTCCTTTATTGATCTCATCAGTAAGTGCAGCCATTATTTCATCACTTATTTTGGGTGAAGAAGTACTTTTCTCCTTTCAAATTGCTGAGGATTTTCAAGCACAGAACATTCCGTTTTTTATTCTCCTTGGTGTAATTGCTGGTTTTGTTTCTATATACTTTAATCAAACTCTGCATCAAATGGAGCATTTGATGGAAGAGAAATTCCCTAATCGATATAAAAGGGCATTAGTGGGAGGTTTGTTACTATCTATCTTCATTTTCTTATTTCCTCCTATTTATGGTGAAGGTTATGAATCAATAAAAGCTTTATTAAATGGAGATGAGGGTAGCCTTTTGCATAGGGCTGAGTTATTTGAAGGGATTATTCCAAATACTAAGGCTTGGTTATTCTTAGCCTATATCATTATGATATTATTTGCCAAGGTAATTGGGGCATCACTTACGTTATCTTCAGGTGGATCAGGTGGTACTTTTGGTCCCGCTTTGGTGATTGGAGGACTTACAGGTTTTTCATTTGCCCGCTTGGTGAACTTATTAGGTTTAGGTAATCTGCACGAATCTCATTTTATACTTGTTGGTATGAGTGGAGTAATGTGTGGGGTAGTTTATGCTCCTCTAACAGCCATATTTTTAATTGCTGAGATTACCGGAGGTTATACACTATTTGTACCTTTGATGTTGGTTTCTGCAATTGCTTATACAACAGTAAGTGTTGTCAATCCAGATGCTCCTCACGTAAGCGCATTAAAAGCTCGTGGAGACTATCTAAAAGGTGATAGAGATATGCAGGTTTTAGACCGTTTAAATATCAATAAACTAATTGAAACTAACTTTGTTACAGTGCCTGTTAAAGGACTTTTAAGTGATTTAGTAGATGCAATTAGTGTAAGTAAGCGATCGGTTTTCCCTGTAGTTAGTGAAAGAGGTAGATTAAAAGGAATCATTACTCTTGATCAAGTGAGAGAAATAATGTTTGATCAAGAACAACAGCAGAAGGTGAAAATAGAAAATGTAATGATGCAACCACCCGATATTGTTGATTATGGTGAAAGAATGACCTCAGTAATGAGAAAGTTCGAAAAAGAAGATGCTTGGAACTTACCTGTAGTAGATGAAAAAGGTAAATATATAGGTATGGTTTCTAAATCTAGAATATTTAGTGTCTATAGAAAGCAACTTCAACGATTGAATAAAGAATGGGTGGGGAATTAATTTTCGCCCATATATTTAAGTTGACATCAATTTCTGATAACAAATGATTTTCTTTAGGAGTTAGGAGTTAGGAGTTAGGAGTTAGGAGTTAGGAGTTAGGAGTTAGGAGTTAGCTAAATTAACGCTCGTTTTTAACTAAGGAACTGAGTGGCGACGAGGCTAGTCTTTTGGGGAGAGTATCAAAAGCCCAGGAATTTATTCCTGTGGATGTTTAAAATTAAGAACAGTATTTAGTATTAATTATATATTTTTTTGGGTAGTTTATTTGATGTAATTTTTTGTGTATGAACGAATTTGAGGCATTTTTAACGAAAAAAAGAATTGATTTTAAGGAGTTTAAAACTTCTGAACCTTCTCGTTATGAAGAGTGGGAATCGTTATTTATGCAAGTACATCCGAAGAGTTTTACACAGCAAAAGTTATTTTTGATAAATCAGGTACGTCGAAGATATTGGTTGGCTGAAGCAGTAAAAGTGGTGGATGAAAAGCCTAAAGCTGCACCAAAAGCTGTGATCAAAAAGCCGGCTCCAAAAGTTGTTGAGGCAACTGAGGAGTCAGCAGAGGTTAAACCCAAACCAAAGCCTAAGTTTAGACCAAAAGTCAAGGTAAAACCAAAGGAAACGTCTGAGACAACTTCTGATGAAACGTCTTCATTAACTGAAGCTCCTAAAAAGAAAGTAGCTAGACCTGTTATCAAGAAAAAAGTTGAGGATGAAGAACAGGCTATTTCAAAACCAAAAGCTGCTCGTCCTGTATTTAAGAAAAAGGTTGAAACATCTGAAGCAGAAAATACTTCTACACCAAAAAAAGCTCGCCCAGTCTTTAAAAAGAAGCCATCTTCAACTGAATCAGTAGAATCAACATCAGAGAGTGATTCTGTAGAAGAAACAGTAAAGCCAAAGAAGGCACGTCCAGTATTTAAAAAGAAATCATCAACTACTGAGGTTGAAAAAGACACTCCTTCTGAAATACCTCCACAAGCGGAAGAATTACCTAGTGCTCATAAAAAAGTACGTCCGGTAATCAAAAAGAAAACATCAACATCGGAAACGGAGGAACCAAAAGCCACTGAAGAAAAAACAGCGACTGATTCACTTAAAAAAGTTCGTCCAGTATTTAAGAAAAAGCCATCTTCAGATGTAGAAGACAAACCGGCCACAGAGACTCAATCTGAGGAAGGAGAAAATACGCCTAAAAAGGTAAGACCCGTATTTAAGAAAAAAGAAGCACCTTCAACTGATAGTGTTGAAGAAGCTAAGGAGGAATCTGTTAAACCAAAAAGAGTTCGTCCAGTTTTTAAACCTAAAAAGAAGGATTAGAGAAGCGATTGTAATTCTGCAAATATATTTTTAGCTAGAATTTTAGCACCTTCTTCATTGGGGTGAATCCCATCTTCTTGATTTAATTCTTTTACTCCTGCAACATCTTTAAGTATAAAGGGCATTAGTTTTACATTTTCATTTTTAGCGATGCGAGGATATAAGGTTTCAAATGCCTTAGAGTATTCATCACCCATATTTGGAGGAGGAAGAATGCCTGCTAATAATATCTTACAATCAGGATATTTAGATTTCACCTTTTGAATCGTATTTATCAAGTTATCTTCTGTGCTTTTTGGATCGATACCTCTTAATGCATCATTTCCACCTAAAGCTAAAACAAAAACATCTACTTGTTCCTGACCAATCACCCAATCTACTCTATTTAATCCACCGGCAGTGGTTTCTCCACTTAAGCCCGCATTAATACAGTTATATCCTAATGCTTTATCGTCTATAATTTTCTGAATTAAAGAAGGGTAGGCTTGTTCTTTTTCTAAACCATATCCTGCAGTTAAGCTATTACCAAAGAAAACGATATTCTTTTTATCAGATGTAGTCGTCTCTTTTACTGAGCTTTCCTGTACGTTCTCCTTTTTTTGCTGATTATTTTTTTCCTGACAAGAAGAAAAAAAGACGAAAAGGAAGAGTATCGACAATAATTTTAATTTCATTGGAATGTAATGGTTGATTTTGTTATCAAATATAACTTTCAATGGGATGCACCCCTACTATTTTTGTATTAATCTTATTTTTATCAACTTTTTTGTCAGTAACTCACTTTTTCTAACACTAAAACGATATATATGATGAATGAATTGACATCATATATAGAAAAAGATAATAAATGTTTTATTTTTAGATGATATTATCGGTAGCAATATTCTAAATATTTTATCTGAAATTGCTAATTTTTTCCTTACTATATATTTATGAACCATCAGGTAACACATTCAGCTATCGAGCTCTGTGCTCAACTTAATGATTTATTGACTCAAATATCAGATGATCAATTTTCGGCTTCATTACCTCTTTTTTCAGGAGCCTCTATCGGACAACATACAAGACATATTGTAGAGTTTTATCAGTGCTTACTTCACAGTGTAACAAATAATAAAAATGTTTGTTATGAAGATAGAGAAAGAAGTATGCCTTTAGAAAGTGAACGTAGTTATGCGATTCAAGTATTGGAAGAATTGCAGCAAGGTTTAACTATAGTGGACGAATATCCGTCGTTTATCAAATTGGAAGTGAAAGATTTTGATGACGACTTAAATAATAAAGATTGGGTATCAGATTCTACAGTAGCAAGAGAAATGCATTATTGTAATGAGCATACCGTTCATCACTTGGCAATAATCAAAGTAGGTTTAAATCATTATTTTCCAGATGTTAAATTGAAAGAAATCTTTGGGGTAGCCAAATCTACTTACGCTTACAGAAAAGGGAAATAAAGAATTTTATCGATATATGTGTACGCTTACTTATATACCGCTCTCACCAAAATCGTATCTTTTCACATCCAACAGGGATGAAATGAAAAGTAGGTCGACTGCTTTTGCTCCTTCCGTACACAAACAAGGAGGAGTTTCTTATCTTGCTCCAATAGATGGACAAGCTTTAGGAACGTGGCTTGGTGCTAATGAGCATTCGAGGGTGGTTTGTTTACTGAATGGAGCTTATACACCTCATACTCCGACGCCGCCATACAAGCATTCTAGAGGTAAAGTGGTGATCGATGCGTTACTTTCAGAAAATATAGATGACTATTTATCGGATTATGATTTTACTAATGTAGAACCCTTCACTTTAGTAATTATTGAAAACAAGATAAACAGAAAGATATATCAGTTTATATGGGATGGTAAAAAAGGAACAAAAAATCAGCTTGATCCTGAACAGCCACATATTTGGTCGTCTGTGACATTATATAATTCAATTCAAAGAGAAAGGAGAACACATCAATTTTTAAATTGGTTATCTTCTGAACAAAGAAGTAATCATGAAATATTAGAATTTCATGAAAATTTAGATAAAGATATTGAACAAATTTCAGGTTTATCTATGCTTAGACCTCAGTTTTGTACGGTAAGTACCACACAGCTACTTGTAGATGATCAAAAGGTGGATATGTGTTATCACGATCGTATTTCCACTGAGAAAGACTTTGCCTCTTTGCCTCAAAAAGTATTAAATCATGAATCTTAAGCCCAATTTTAGATATCGCATATTTAAATGGGAATTTTGGCCTTATTATATTTTCTACATTCCTGTTTACTTTCTCTATTTCATTTTATCCATGATGTCGAGGTCACTCAGCTTCATGACGTCAGTCAACCCAGGAATGAAATACGGCGGGTTTTTCGATTATTCAAAATATGATGTATTAAAGCAGATACCTCAAAAGTATGTCCCTAAAAGTGATTTTTATTTCGATACTCCTTCTGTTGATGAAGTGAAAGCTTCTATGAAATCTTTGGGGTTAGAATATCCTATCATTTTAAAACCCAATGAAGGAGAAAGAGGAAGTGGCGTAGAAAAAATCCAATCTGATATAGATTTAGAAGAATATTTAAGACCTCAGCCCAAAGAAATTATCTTGCAAGAGTTTATCGATACGAATGATGAATATGGGGTGATGTATGTACGTTATCCTGATCAATTAAAAGGGAAAATCACATCCATTGTTTATAAAGGAGAACTTTACGTTGTTGGAGATGGAGTAAGTAATTTACTTCAACTCTTTGAAGGACATCAAAGAGCCTCTTTGTATTTAGATTTTTTGAAAGAAAAGTACGAAGATCGTTTGCATGAAGTAGTTGATAATGGAGAGGTTTTCATGTTATCAAAAATGGGAAATCATTCTAGAGGAGCTATCTTCAATGATGCAAATTACTTGATATCAAAATTAGATACTAAAGTCTTTGATGAAATTTCTTCTCATATTGATGGCTTTTATTTTGGAAGGTATGATTTAAAAGCGAAAGACGAGCAATCATTGATCAATGGTGATTTTAAAGTGATGGAGTTGAATGGTGTGAACTCTGAACCTGCTCATATTTACGACCCGGAAAATTCATTATTCGCTGCCTATAAAGATTTGTTTGCCCATTGGTGGAGAATCTATAAAATTGGTAAACAAAACAGAAAACAAGGACATTCTGATACCCCTTTTCCGGTTTTATTACAATCCTTAATGAATAGATAATTATCTTTGCATTCTATCAAAAAAGACGTTGAATGTTTATTGAGCGGTTGTACATAAAAGATTTTAAAAGCTATTCTGAACAAACAGTAGAGTTAAAAGAAGGAGTAAACTGTATAGTGGGACCTAATGGAATAGGTAAAACCAATATGCTGGATGCGATTTATTTGCTTTCTATGACGAAAAGTGCTTTCAGTTATACTGAGCAACAAAATGTACGTCACGGTGAGAAGACTTTTGCAATTTCTGGTAAGTTTATTCATCGTGATCAAGTGGATACTGTTATTTGTCAGTTTCAAAAGCCGAAGAAAAAATTTAGTGTCAACGGAAAAGACTACAAGAAGTTTAGCGATCATTTTGGGAAGTATCCTTGTGTATTAATAGCTCCCAATGATACTGATCTTTTGAGAGAAGGAAGCGAGATTCGTCGAAAGTATTTTGATAGTGTGATCTCCCAGTACGATAAGGTATATTTAAAAGCCCTTATTGATTATCAAAGAGCTTTATTGCAAAGAAATGAGCTTTTGAAGCTATTTGCAGAGAAAAGGCAAATGCCTAATCGCGATTGGGTAGCACCTTATGATCATGCTTTACTTCAAAATGGGAAATTAATCAATCAAAAGAGACAAGAATTTGTTACTAAATTTCTTCCATTTTTTGAGGAATCCTATTCATTTTTATCTGAGGGAAGAGAGCAAGCCTCAATTCGCTATAAATCTGAATTTTCGAAAGATAATTTTGAGGAGATTTATCAAGAAGCCTGGGAGAAGGATGTGGTTTTACAAAGGACTACAAAAGGAATTCATAAAGATGATTTTGAATTTCAATTATCCGATTTGTCATTAAAGAAATATGGATCCCAAGGTCAACAAAAATCATTTATCATCGCTTTAAAATTGGCACAACATTCTCTATTAAAAGGGACGTTGTCTAAAGTTCCAATTTTACTTTTAGATGATATTTTTGACAAATTGGACGATAATAGGATCAAAAAGTTGTTAGAGTTGATCAAAGAAAAGAAATTTGGTCAAATAATTTTGACAGATGCTCGACCTGAACGGTCTAAATCATTGATGGAGGAAATTAATACTGCATCTCATTTTATAGAAATAGAACATTTTGGCTGAAGAAAAGAAGACTGTATATCGATTTAGAAAAAGAACTCCTATTCCCAAGAAGCATGAGACGATTGGGATTGGAGAGGCGATGCAGAAATTTGTCAAAACTCTAAATAAAAGTAAGAGTTATAACCAAGCTATGTTAAACAAGGTTTGGGATGAAGTAATGGGTCATACGATTGCTTCTAGAACTCAAGAACTAAGACTTAGAGGTAAAACCCTCTATATTAAATTAAATACTCCGGCCCTCAGAAATGAACTAAATATGGCCAGAGAACATGTTGTAAAAAGATTAAACCAAAGACTTGGGGCAGAAATACTGTCTGAAGTAAAATTCGTATAAATATGTCTGAAAATAAGCATAACTATGTTGTTATTATGGCCGGTGGAGTTGGAAGTAGATTCTGGCCATACAGTAGAGAAAGCCGTCCAAAGCAATTTCAAGATATCTTAGGTGTTGGGAAGACCATGATTCAAATGACAGCAGAGCGTTTTGAACCTGTTTGTCCGAAAGAAAATATTTTTGTGGTGACTAGTCAAGCCTATAAAGACATTACATTGGAACAATTACCGTTTTTAAGTGAAGATCAGGTATTATGTGAGCCAATGAGAAGAAATACAGCACCATGTATTGCTTATGCGAGTTATAAGATTGGTTTAAAAGATCCACATGCAAATATTGTAGTTGCACCTGCCGATCATGTAATTTTGGATGTTCCTGAATTCCAATTGCGTGTTGAAAAAGCATTGCACTATGCAGCATCAAATGATGTATTGATTACTTTAGGTATCCGACCAAATAGACCTGATACAGGGTATGGCTATATTCAAGCATTAAATAATGAACGCTTGGAAGTACTTTATAAAGTGAAAACCTTCACTGAAAAGCCCAATGAAGAATTAGCTCGTGCATTTGTATTAAGTGGCGACTTTGTATGGAATGCAGGTATTTTTGTTTGGAATGCGAAATCAATCAAACATGCCTTTAAAACATACTTGGACGATGTAGATCATTTATTCTCATCAGTGGAAGACAAATTCTACACTTCAGAGGAAAGCCATGCTATAGATGAGATCTATCATCAGTGTAGAGATATCTCAATAGATTATGGAATCATGGAACATGCAGACAATGTGTATGTAATGCGTACAGATTTTGGTTGGTCTGATTTGGGTACATGGAAATCATTATATGAGCAAGCACCTAAAAACGAAGAAGAAAATGTATTGCAAGGTAATGTTATGGCCTACGAAACATTTAATTCAATTGTAAAAACACCGTCCGATCGACTTGTAGTAGTACAAGGATTGGAAAATTATATTGTTGCTGAATACGATAATGTTTTAATGATTTGTAATAAAGATCATGAGCAACGTGTAAAGCAGTTTCTAAAGAATGCTAAAGAACAAAAAGGAGAAAAGTATATATAAATTACCTTATTGTTTCTTTATGTAATAAATTAGAGTCAAAATTTTTTAATAACTGATTGGGGCTAGATTTTGCACAACTTTGTGCTGCTGTAAGTAAACAGAACTCTTGATGTTGTTCCCATTTCATATTCACTATCTAAAATAATGAACAAAACTATTTGTGTTATAGGCTTAGGTTATGTTGGCTTGCCTTTAGCTGTTGAATTTGCAAAAAATAAAGTGAAAGTGATTGGTTTTGATATTAATCAACCAAGAATTGACGAATTGAATAATTGCAAAGATCATACACTTGAAGTAACCACTGATGAATTAGAGTCAGTTACCCAAGATATTACTTATACTTCTGATTTAGATGTGATCAAATCAGCAGATATTTATATTGTAACAGTACCAACTCCCATCGATGAATATAAAACACCTGATCTAACTCCATTAAAGAAGGCTAGTGAGACAGTGGGTAAAGTATTATCGTATGGTAATATTGTTGTTTATGAATCTACTGTTTATCCAGGTTGTACTGAAGAACAATGTGTTCCTGTTTTAGAAAAAGTGAGTGGTTTGAAATTTAACCAAGACTTTTATGCAGGCTATTCTCCAGAAAGAATTAACCCGGGTGATCACGTACACAGGGTGCACAATATTATGAAAGTTACTTCCGGTTCAACTCCTGAAATTGCAGAGGAAGTGGATCAGATGTATCAGGTAGTGGTGAAAGTAGGTACTCATAAGGCTTCATGCATTAAGGTCGCAGAAGCGGCAAAAGTAATTGAGAACTCACAAAGAGATTTAAATATTGCTTTTGTGAATGAATTGTCTAAAATATTCGATAAGGTAGGTATCGATACATTAGAAGTTTTAGAAGCAGCAGGAACCAAGTGGAATTTCCTTCCTTTCCGTCCAGGTTTGGTAGGTGGACACTGTATTGGTGTTGATCCATATTATTTAACATATAAATCAGAATCTTTAGGTTATCACCCAGAGGTAATTCTTGCAGGTCGTCGTATAAACGATGGTATGGGTGCACATGTTGCCAATAAAGTATTGCGTTTGATGATGGAAAAATCATCATCAATAGAAAAAGGAGCTAAAATTCTAATGTTGGGTATTACTTTCAAAGAAGATTGTCCAGATATCAGAAACTCCAGAGCAATTGATGTGATCCGTGAACTTCAGAGTTTCAACATGAACGTTGAAGTTTTTGATCCACATGCGGACAAAGATGAAGTAAAGGAAGAGTATGACTTAGATTTGGTAGAGAAAGTAGGAGAGAATTATGCCGCTATTATTCATGCAGTATCTCATAAATCTTTCCAAGAAGAAATAGATTGGGATGCACTAACATCAAACAATCCTATTGTTTATGATGTGAAGAGTGTTCTAGATAGAAAATACGTTACAGACAGACTTTAATACAACATGCTTAAAGGGAGAAAAGTATTAGTTACAGGAGCAGCAGGCTTTATTGGATCCAACTTAGTCGATAAATTTTTAGCTCAAGATAATGAAGTCATTTGTTTGGATAATTTCTCAACAGGAAAAAGAGAAAATATCCAAGCATTTTTGGATCATCCAAAATGTACTTTTATCGAAGGTGATATCAGAAATATTGAAGATTGCCAAAAAGCAGTAGAAGGAGTTGAGATTGTATTTCATCAGGCTGCTTTAGGATCTGTTCCTCGTTCTATTAACGATCCAATCACAACAAATGCGGTAAATATATCTGGTTTCTTAAATATGCTAACAGCATCAAAAGATGCCAATGTAAAAAGATTTATTTATGCTGCTTCATCTTCCACTTATGGGGATCATCCAGGATTACCAAAAGAAGAAGATAAAATCGGAAAGCCACTTTCTCCTTATGCAGTAACAAAGTATGTGAATGAATTATATGCAGATGTATTTCATAAAACTTATGGAATAGATACTATTGGCTTGAGATATTTTAATGTCTTTGGTCGCCGTCAGGATCCTCATGGAGCCTATGCTGCTGTTATTCCAAAGTTTGTGATTGCCATGTTGAATGGGGAGTCACCCACAATTAACGGAGAAGGTGATAACTCAAGAGACTTTACTTATATCGAGAATGTAACGCATGCCAACGAGCAGGCAGCAATTACAGATAATGAAAACGCCTTAAATGAAGTCTATAATGTAGCTTTTGGAGAAAGAACAGATCTGAAAGAATTATATTACTTAATTCAGGAGTATTTATCAGAATTCGATCCAAAAGTAAAAGAAATTAATCCTACTTTTGGTCCCCCAAGACAAGGAGACGTAAAACACTCTTTGGCTTCTATTGAAAAAGGAAAGACTTTAATGAGTTATAACCCAAAGTATAATATTAAAGAGGGCTTAAAGGAGGCTACAATTTGGTATTACAATTATTTAAAGTAAAAATCCTTAATCTATACTTTAATCGAAAGATTTCTAATTATATTTGCGGTTGTACTTTTAATAATATAATAATTGATGGAACATTCTAATAAAGATACAGGTAATCAATCATCAAAAAACACCAATGATGAAATCGATTTAATTGAGTTATTTTCAATTATAGGAGATAAGATTAAATCTATTTTTACAGGTTTTTTTAATGGATTTTTATCACTTCTAATCTACTTATATAAAAAAGTATATTCTTGGAAAATTGTTATTGGTATTGCAGTAGTTATCGGAGGTGTAACAGGCTATTTGATGAAAAATACATCTCAATATTATTCATCTAAAGCATCGGTGAATTCACCCTATTTAAAAGGTGTCGATTTTAACAATGAAATTATTGAATTGAATTCACTATGTAACGAAGATGGCTATAAGAAACTTTCTGAACAATTTAATTTGCCGATTGAAACGGTAAATAGTATATCAGAAATCACTTCTGTTGGTTACATGGATAAATATTTAAAAGGAAAAGTAGCTGAAGAATCTGCTGATTCACTTTTGATGGAATCCTTAAAGAATGAAGAACGTTTTGATATCACCATAAGTACTAAAACACAAGATTTATCAAAACAAGATATACAAAAAGGATTTGAATATTTCTTTAGTAATAATGAATATATCAATAGGTATAAACAGGTTTATAGAGCAGGTTTAAAAGATAGAGAAGCTACTTTAATCGAACAAAAAGCAGAATTAAAAGCATATACTAAAGCTTACAAAAACGTAATTGAAAGCCAAGCTAATCAAAGATCAGGTAATTCTAATGTATTACATGTTTCTGCAGAAAACCCTGATGGCGTTATTAGACAAAGTGGAGACATGTCGATGGAATCGATGTTAGCGGAGAGGAATATTTCAGATAGCTTAATGATTGTTAGAAAGCAATTAACTGTTGAAGGAAATATTGAATTTGTAAATAGATTTTCTGAATTAAATACAGTGTCACTTTCAACTAAAAGTAAAACTGTTTTAGGGATGTTGATTGGTTTTATTATTATTTTATCCTTTAGTGTTCTTGTTGATTTAAATACTTATTTAAAGAAAAAATCGGGATTGTAATTTTAAGTTTAAAAAGATAAAGTTGAATGGTATGTGGGTTTTTAGATAAGTCTACATACCTTTTTTTATATTCGAATTATGAAAGGAATTATATTAGCAGGAGGATCAGGAACACGACTTCATCCTCTTACATTAGCTGTGAGTAAACAGTTGATGCCAGTATATAACAAACCAATGATTTATTATCCTTTGTCAACATTGATGTTGGCAGGGATTAGAGAAATTCTAATTATTTCTACTCCTGAACATCTCCCTTTATTTGAAAAGTTATTAGGAAATGGTTCTCGATTAGGTTGTTCATTTTCTTATGCTGTACAAGAAAAACCTGAAGGTTTAGCTCAAGCATTTTTAATAGGTGAAGAGTTTATTGGTAATGATAAAGTTTCCTTGATTTTAGGAGATAATATTTTTTATGGATCTGGGTTATCCAAATTATTACAAGCTAATAATGATGTAGATGGTGGCTGTGTATATGCTTATCATGTGACGGATCCTGAAAGATATGGGGTAGTTGAGTTTGATGAAAATAATAAAGCGATATCTATTGAAGAAAAACCAGAAGTTCCTAAATCAAACTATGCAGTTCCAGGTTTGTATTTTTATGATAATGATGTTGTAGAAATAGCCAAGAATGTAAAACCAAGCCCAAGAGGTGAATTAGAAATCACAACAGTAAATGAAGAGTACCTTAAAAGAGGAAAACTTCAAGTTGGTATAATGAACAGAGGAACAGCTTGGTTGGATACTGGTACTTTCGCTTCTTTAATGCAAGCAGGAGAATATGTAAGAGTTATTGAAGAAAGGCAAGGTTTAAGTGTGGGGTGTATAGAAGAAGTCGCTTACAGAATGGGTTACATTAATAAAGAACAATTAGAGGAAATTGCTGCTCCTTTAGTAAAAAGTGGTTACGGTCAGTATATTTTAAATATTTTAAAATAATCGAAGGGAATGAAAATTACATCAACAAAATTAAAAGATTGCTACATTATTGAACCTCAAATTTTCGGAGATGAAAGAGGTTATTTTTTTGAAAGTTTTCATTTGAAGAAGTTCACTGAAGCAACCGGGTTGGCAGTTAATTTTGTTCAAGACAATCAATCCTCTTCCACTTATGGTGTAATTAGAGGTTTACATTACCAGAAAGGTGTACATGCTCAAGCTAAATTGGTAAGAGTATTATCAGGAAAAGTTATTGATGTAGCCGTTGATTTACGTCCTGATAGTGAAACTTATGGTCAGTTTGAAGCGGTTGAATTATCTGCAGAAAATAGGCGTCAATTGTTTGTTCCTAGAGGATTTGCTCATGGCTTTTCTGTTTTAACGCAAAGTGCAGAATTTGCTTATAAATGTGATAACTATTATAACAAAGAATCAGAAGGAGGAATTAAATATAATGACCCAGAATTAAATATTGATTGGCAAATTCCAGCAGGTAAAGAAATAATATCTGAAAAAGATCAATTATTACCTCTCTTATCTGATTTGAAAAAGAAATAATGAAAAATATACTAGTCACGGGATCCAACGGTCAATTAGGATCTGAGCTACAATTTTTATCAAACAATCATAAAGATTTAAACTTCACTTTTGTTGATGTAGATCTTTTGGATATCACTGATCTAAATAAAGTGATGCAGTTTTTTGATCAAGGTCAGTTTGATTTTTGTGTTAATTGTGCGGCTTATACCGCTGTTGATAAAGCAGAATCTGATCAAGACTTAGCTTATAAAGTAAATGTTGAAGGTCCAAAAAATCTTGCAAAAGTTTGTAAAGATAAAGGTGTTATCCTATTTCATGTATCAACAGATTTTGTATTTGGAGGGGATAGTTCTACAGCATATAGAGAAGATATGCCAACTAGCCCATTGGGAGTATATGGGGACACAAAGTTAAAAGGAGAGCAAGCTATACAAGAAGCAACTGAACGATATTATATCTTAAGAACTGCATGGTTGTATAGTAGTTTCGGGAATAATTTTGTCAAAACAATGCTTCGTTTGGGTCGTGAAAGAGGTGAATTAGGTGTAATTGTAGACCAAATTGGAACACCTACCTACGCAAGAGATCTTGCCGAGTCGATATTATCAATACTTAAAGATGGCGAAGGAAGTTTTGGCATTTATCATTTTAGTAATGAAGGTGTAGCAAGTTGGTATGATTTCGCGAAAACAATTTTCTTGATGAAAAAAGTTGATGTGAATGTAAATCCAATCCCAACATCAGCTTATCCAACGCCAGCAAAAAGACCTAGCTTTAGTTTGCTGGATAAGTCAAAAATCAAAACAACATTTAATGTAACAATTCCTTATTGGCAAGATAGCCTTTTGAATTGTCTTCAGTTGATAGATTAGGAATCAACTTTTAATTACCTTTGTGCAATTGTTATTACCAAAAATATAATTTATGTCTTCTATTCTTATCACGGGAGGAGCCGGTTTTATAGGTTCCAACTTTGTTCCTTACTTTTTAGAAAAATACGAAAAATATCAATTAATCAATTTAGATAAATTGACCTATGCAGGTGATCTGACAAATTTATCAGAAATTGAGGAAAACCCAAGATATACCTTTGTAGAGGGAGATATCTGTGATAGAGATCTTATTGAATCAATATTTGAAAAGTATGATATCAGAGGTGTAATTCACTTTGCTGCAGAGTCTCATGTAGATAATTCAATTATAGGTCCTGAAGCTTTTATTCAAACGAATGTTCACGGAACATTTGTATTGATTGATGTGGCAAGAAAGTATTGGATGAATGGACCTTTTGAATATAAGGAGGAGTATAAAGATTGTAAATTCCATCATATTTCTACGGATGAAGTGTATGGTACTCTAGGTGAAACAGGTTTGTTTACTGAAGAAACACCATATGCACCAAATTCTCCATACAGTGCTTCTAAGGCATCATCAGATATGATTGTAAGATCTTATTTTCATACGTATGGAATGAATGTAGTGACAACAAATTGTTCCAACAATTATGGTCCAAAACAACACAAAGAAAAACTAATTCCTACAATTATTAGAAAAGCTTTGTCTCAAGAACCTATTCCTATTTATGGAGATGGAAAGAATATTAGAGATTGGTTATATGTTTTAGACCATTGCAAAGGTATAGATTTAGTGTATCACACAGGCGTTCTAGGAGAAACGTATAATATTGGTGGTAGAAATGAAAGAGATAATCTGTACATTGTCGATAAGATCTGTAGTATTTTAGATAGTAAACAACCTTTAACTAATGGTAAATCCTATAAAGAGTTGATTACTTTTGTAACAGATCGTCCAGGGCACGATAGAAGATATGCTATTGATGCTACAAAATTGGAGGACAAACTTGGCTGGAAAGCTGACGAAGATTTTGAAAGTGGTATTGTGAAAACAGTGGATTGGTATCTAAAAAAATAAAAAAATAAAAATATGCTAAACGGGAAAAAAGTTTTAATTACTGGAGGAACTGGGTCATTTGGTAAAAAGTTTATCAAAATGATTTTAGCTGATTATCCAGAGGTAGAAAGAATTGTAATTTACTCTAGAGATGAGTTAAAACAATTTGAAATGAAGCAAAACTACCCTCATTCTGAGTATCCTCAATTAAGATTTTTTATTGGAGACGTCAGAGATAAAGCAAGACTAACAAGGGCTTGTGAAGGTATTGATGTGATTATTCATGCTGCGGCAATAAAACAAGTTGATACAGCTGAATATAATCCTACTGAATGTATTAGAACAAACGTTGATGGTGCTGAAAATGTTATTGATGCAGCGTTAACATGTGGAGTTAAAGATGTAGTAGCATTAAGTACAGATAAAGCATGTGCACCTATTAATTTATATGGAGCAACAAAATTAGCTTCAGATAAATTATTTAGTGCAGCAAACAACATAAAAGGTTCAAAAGATATTAAATTCTCTGTAGTAAGATATGGTAATGTAATGGGTTCTAGAGGATCTGTTATTCCTTTTTTTATGAATAAAAAAGAGGAAGGTATTTTACCTATTACTCATGATGAAATGACAAGGTTTAATATTTCTTTAGAAGATGGGGTTAGACTTGTTTTCTTTGCAATTGAAAATGCTTTAGGAGGAGAGATATTCGTACCTAAAATACCAAGTTACAAGATTTTAGATGTAGCTAAAGCAGTTGCACCAGATTGTGAAATCAAAATTGTTGGAGTTCGACCTGGAGAAAAACTCCATGAAGAAATGATTACTGAATCTGATTCTTTAAATACAATTGAAATGGAAAAATACTATGCAATTTTACCTTCAGTTTCGTTTGTACACAAAAGAGAGAAATTCTTAGAACACCACAATGCAAAATTAGTCCCATTTGGATTTAAATATAACTCAGGTGAAAATACAGAATGGGAAACTGTAGATACATTAAGAGAAAAAATAAAAACATATGTTGATCCTAATTTTGAGGCATAATTATTAAAACATATGAAAGCTATTCCATACGGTAGACAAGACATTAATGAAGATGATATCAATGCAGTAGTTAAAGCATTGAATTCAGATTTTTTAACTCAAGGTCCAGAAATTTTAGAATTTGAAAAACAATTTTCGAAATATGTTGGATCTAAATATGCAGTTGCTGTTGCTAACGGAACAGCAGCTCTACATTTATCTATATTAGCATTAGGAGTTGAGCCTGGTGATAAAATTATTACTACTCCAAACACATTTGCAGCATCTGCCAATTGTATTAAATATGCAGGAGGGGAGGTTGTGTTTTCTGATATTGATCCGAGCACTTTTTTATTAGATTTAAATAAAGTAAGAGCCCTTTTAAAAAAACACCCTAAAGGAACTTTTAAAGGTATTATTCCTGTAGATTTTGCTGGTTATCCTGTAAATCTTGAAGAATATAAAAAGTTATGTGATGAATATAACTTATTTCTTTTAGAAGATGCTTGCCATGCTCCAGGAGGAGCTTTTTATGATAGTTCTAATCACTTGCAAAAATGTGGTAATGGAAAATTTGCAGATGCTGCAATTTTCTCATTCCATCCAGTTAAGCACATTGCTGCTGGTGAAGGAGGAATGGTTACAACTAATGATGAGAATGTTTATAATAAGTTATTATCATTGAGAACTCATGGTATTACTAAAAATCCAGATGTTTTAGAGGAAAATCATGGCGGTTGGTATTATGAGATGGTTGAATTAGGGTATAATTATAGAATAACTGATTTTCAAGCTGCTTTAGGAAAAAGCCAACTTGATCGTGCAGAAAAAGGTATTCAAAGACGAAATGAAATTGCTCAAAAATATGATAAGGCTTTTTCTGCTTCTAATGTAATTACACCCAAAGTTCAAGCAAATATTGACCATGCTTATCATTTATATGTAATACAAGTAGAAAACCGTTTGGGATTATACAATCACTTAAGGGAGAATAACATATTTGCACAGGTACATTATATACCACTTCACAAAATGCCTTTTTACAAAGAACACAATGTTGATGTGGTTCTTCCAATAGCTGAAAATTACTACAAACAATGTTTAAGCTTGCCAATGTATCCAACGCTAACAGATGATGAGCAACAATTTGTTATAGATAAAGTCTTGGAATTTACTAAATGAAGAACATAGCTATTATACCTGCTAGAGGAGGAAGTAAAAGAATTCCAAAGAAAAACATAAAGTTATTCAATGGAAAACCTATAATTAGTTATAGTATTAAATTAGCACTTGAATCAGGACTTTTTGATGAAGTAATGGTTTCAACAGATGATCCTGAGATAAAAAGAATTAGTTTAGAATATGGAGCAAAAGTTCCATTTCTAAGGTCAAAGGAAAACTCTAATGACTATGCAGGAATTGCTGATGTTATAGAAGAGGTTACTTCACATTATATTAATTTATATGGAAATATAGGGCATGTCTGTTGTATTTTTGCAACTGCTCCTTTATTAACAGTTGAGGACTTAAAAAAGGGTTATGATCTTTTATTGACTGGAAACTTTGATTCCATAAGGCCTTTAGCAAAATTTTCTTATCCTATACAAAGAGCTCAAAGTATGGATCATAATGGATTTGTTGAATTTATAGATCAAGCAAATATTAAAACAAGGTCTCAAGATTTAGAAGAAATGTATCATGATTCTGGCTCATTTTATTGGGTTAAAAAAGGTTCAAAATTATCTTCAATTAGAAGAGGAGGATTTGAATTACCTCAAATGAAGGTACAAGATATTGATACTATGGATGATTGGATATTAGCTGAATTAAAACATAAAGTGATTAATGGAAAATAAAATAATAGATTGTAGTGATAAATTTGGTCACTATTATGAAGAATTCGAAATTGGGTCTATTTTTAAACACTGGCCTGGAAAAACAATAACTGAAAGTGATAATAATATGTTTTCACTTCTCACAATGAATCATCACCCAGTTCATTTAGATACCAAATACTGTGAATCTCATCAGCATGGAAAGATTTTAGTTGTAGGTACTCTTGTTTTTTCTGTAGTTGTAGGTATGACGGTTTCTGAAATAAGTGGTAAAGCTATTGCTAATTTGCAATACGAATCAGTTAATCATGTAGCTCCAGTTTTTATTGGAGATACTATTTATGCAGAAACAGAAGTTTTAGATAAAAGACCTTCTAAATCAAAAAGTGATAGAGGAATAGTTTATGTTGAAACAAAAGCGTATAATCAAGACAACATTCATATATTAACTTTCAGAAGAAAAGTATTAATCCCCAAAAAATAATATGACACATACCTTTAGAAGTTTAATGTTTGTACCTGCTCATAACGAGAGATTGATGAGTAGTGCAGGAAGATCGGATGCAGATGTTCTTTTGCTTGATATTGAGGACTCTGTTCAACCATATAAAAACAAACAAGTAGCTAGAAATAACATCATAGATTATGTGAAATCTGGGAAGTTTGATAATTATGGTGTTTACCCTAGAGTTAATGATAGAGAAAGTGGTGAACTTTTGAAAGATGTAACTCAATTAACGATTGATGGAGTTGATGGCTTTACCTATCCGAAAGCTAAAAAAGGTGAAGATATTTATTTTTTCGGAAAATTACTCGAAACTATAGAATACGAGAAAGGATATCCAATAGGGCATTTTAAAATTATCCCTTTAATAGAAACCACTGCAGCAGTTCTAAATATTCAAGATATATGCCAAGCATGTCCAAATAGGGTAGTAGCAGTAGCTTTTGGTTGTGAGGATTTTGTGACTGACTTAGAAGGTGTTCATGATGCAGAAGGTTTGAGTATTTCATATGCGAGATCTATGATTGCTCTTGGAGCTAGAGCAAATGGTGTAGCTCCTATTGATACTGTTCATATCAAAGTACACGATTTAGAAGATTTAGAAAAGAATTTAATACTAGCTAAAAAACTTGGGTTCGAAGGTAGTTTAGTTTTAAATCCAAAAGAATTACCATTAGTACATAAATACTTTACACCAAGCAATGAAGAAATTCAGAAGGCAGAAGAAATGCTTGTTTTATCTGAAGAAGCAAAGGCAAAAGGTCAAGGTGTAGCTGTAAAAAATAATGTATTTATTGGACCTCCAATGGTTGCGGCAGCAAAAAAACTTTTAGAAAAAGTAAAAAGAATTAATAAAAAATAATGAAGAAATTAATAATCATTGGGGGGCAAGGTAATGGAACTGTTGTAGCCTCAACAGTCGAAGATATTAATCAGGTAAAAAAAACTTGGGAAATTATAGGTTTTCTTAATGATAATGTTGAGGGAGATATTAATGGTTACCCTATACTTGGAAATATAAATAAAGAAACTGTAGCTAAATACTTAGCTGATGATGATGTATATTACTTTTATAGTTTAATTTCTACAAAATTAAATTATAAATTTTTACATAAATTAAAGGATCTATCTATTCCATTAAATAAATTCGCCACTGTTATTCATCCAACTGCAGCAGTATCAAAATTTTCGGAAATTGGTAATGGAGTTTGTATTCAACCATTTGTGAATGTAGGTCCAAATACCAAAATTGGTAACTTTATACATATTTTTGCTCAATCCATGATAGGGCATGATGCACAATTAGAGGACTACTCTTATGTTGCTAATAATGCATGTATTGGTGCTTCAGTGGTTATGAAAGAAGGTGCATACATAGGTACTAATGCAACAACTTTAGAAAACATAACTATTGGGAAATGGTCACTTGTAGGTATGGGATCAGTAGTTATTAAAGATATTGATGATTTTACAAAAGTTGTAGGTAACCCTTCTAGAGTAATAGGTAAAGTTGAATAAAATGAAATTGATAATTAGAATGGATGCATATGCCAAAATAGGTTTAGGGCATTTGTCAAGAACTATCACTCTAATTAATCAGTTGTTAAAACAGAGTAGTGTAGAAATTATTCTTCTTGTAGAATTTGATCAAGTATCACGATCTATCTTTGAAAGTAGAGTAGACAATGAAATTTTAGTTATTGATAAGAATAACTTATCCGAAGAGGAGTTTTTACTTTCTAATATAAATACCATTAAACCTGATAAAATCTATTTTGATATTATTTATGATTATTCTTTAGATTTTATTACTTCTATTAAAGAAAAAGCCGAAATAATATTTTTCCAGAATAATTCAAAAAGTAAGTTCAAAGTAGATAAGTTTATTTTACCCTCTATCCATAACGATAATGAATATTTAAATGATTCTAGGTGGAAAGAAGGGGAATTAAGTATTTTATATCATGGATCTAATTATGTAATTTTCAATGATTCCTTAGAGAAATACCGTAGCAATAATCTAATTCAAAAAGAAAAAATAAAAAAAATTATTGTCACCACAGGAGGAAGTGATCCTGAAGGGGTAATGCTTAAGCTTTTATCTTTTCTAAATGGTTCAGAATACGAAATATTTGCACTCATTGGGGTTAATTTTATCAAAAAAGATGAATTGGAAATATTAAAAAGGGAACTATCATCTAATATTCACTTAGTAGATTTTGATTATTCTTATTTCGAAGATTGTGATTTAGTTATTTCTACTTTTGGGGTAACTACTTATGAATTAGTTTATCTTGGTATTCCAATCTTAAGTGTAGGGCATGCAATACCAAATGCAAGGGGAAGTGCAGTTATGGCATCAAAAATAAGTTCTATGATTGATTTAGGCCTTTCAAAAGAACTTAATATTGAACACTTCCAATCCTCCTTAAGTAAAATTAAAAAGGACTATTCCACGTTTCAAAAAAGAGCATTTTTAAATAAAGACGTCTTTAGTAAAGATGCGGTTAAAAATATTATTGATTTGATCTTAAAATGAAATTATCAAAAGATAGAACATATTTTATAGCAGAACTTTCAGCTAATCATAATGGAAGTCTTCAAACAGCATTAGAAACAATAGATGCTATTAAAGAAAGTGGGGCTGATGCAGTAAAAGTACAAACTTTTACTCCTGATTCCATGACTTTAAATTTAGAAGATCCACTATTTATGGCTGGAGAAAAGACAATATGGAAAGGTCAAAAATTATATGATTTATATAGAAAAGCAGCTCTTCCTTTTGAATGGCATTATGATCTTCAAAAAAGATGTAATGAATTGGGATTGGATTTCTTTTCATCGCCATTTTCAAAAAAAGATGTTGATTTTTTGGAAGATTTGAATGTCCCCGCTTATAAAATTGCCTCTCTGGAGATTGCTGATATTCCATTGATAAAATATGTAGCTAGCAAGCAAAAGCCAATTATTATTTCAACAGGAATAGCTAAGTTGAGTGATATAGAATTAGCTATTGAAACTTGCTATAACGAAGGTAATAATAATGTGATTTTATTGAAATGTACTACAGCATATCCAGCACCTTTTGAAGAGATTAACCTTAATGTAATTCCAAACTTAAAGGAAACTTTTAATTTGGAAATTGTTGGGTTATCAGACCATACAATGGGTTCGACTGTACCATTAGGAGCAGTTGCATTGGGCGCAAGAGTAGTAGAGAAGCATTTCATCTTAGATAGAAAAATGGGAGGCGTTGATTCTACATTCTCAATGGAACCTGAAGAATTTAAAAATATGATTACTTCAGTAAGAAATTTAGAGTTAGCATTGGGATCTGTAAATTATAAATTAACCGATAAAGCTGAAGATAGTAGAAAAAGAGGTCGATCTCTATTTATTGTTGAAAATTTAAAAAAAGGAGATATCCTAACAGAGGATAATATTAAATCATTAAGACCAGGTGTAGGGCTTCACCCAAAATATTTGTTGAAAGTTTTAGGCAAAAAAGTAAATAAGGATATTAATAAGGGAACACCATTTTCGCTATTTGATATTGAAAATTAGCTAAAAGTTTGATATGTTTAATAAAATTATTAATAATCCCACTCTTATGACGTGGGCAAGTATGATAGGTAAAATTGGTAATGTACTACTAATTTTACCTTTATTATTAAGAACTTTTCCCGTTGAAGTAATTAATTTATGGTTTTTATTTCAATTAATATTTAGCTTTAAAGATATTTTAGATCTTGGTCTAGTGAACAATATTTCAAGAGCGTATTCTTATGCTTTAGGTGGGAGCGTTTCTCTTAATGAATTTTCTATAAACCAAGATGAACCAAACTATCAATTAATATTTAAGATTGAAAAGGTTTCTAGAAAAGTATATCTCTATGTGACAATAATTGCTTTTGTTTTATTGTTATTCTTAGGGCCGATATCACTTTTTAAAACTATTAATAGTATTGATGGGAATTACAATGAATATTGGCTAAGTTGGGTAATATTATTGATATCTATAGTTTTCTCTTTGTTTGGTAATTCTTATACCTCTTTTCTTATTGGAGTAAACAAGGTTGCAGAAATGAGAAGGACGGATGCTATTATAAACTTATTTTCTTTACTACTAACAGCAATTGTTACTTTATTATATCCATCATTTATATTAATTGTTACAACTTTTTACTTTATGCATGTTGCTTTGTTTTTAAAAAATCGGTTTTTATGCAAAAAAGTGAAAGAATCTTATCCTGTTACAAATGTTGAGTTTGATTCAAAAGTTTGGGATAATATTCAATCAAGAGCAAAGCGAAGTTTTGCAGCAGGTATTGGAGGTTATGGAGTAAACATTATTTTAAATGTAGTTGTGTCAAATTTAATTCCTGTAAACTTATCTGCAGCTTACCTTTTTGCAAATAGAGTAATTATGCAAATAAATCAAATTTCTGTTGGTGCATTTGATCCAAATTTACCTAAAATGAGTGTTTTAGAAGCACAAAATAGGAAAAAAGAACAAATTAATCTCGTGAATAAATCAATGAATCTTAGTTATTTAATTATAACTCTTGGGGTTTTTGGAGTTTATTTATTTAGCCATTTACTTTTAGATATAATATCATCAAAAACTGAATTTATAACTTTTGATATTTGGTTTTTATTATCTCTCGCCATTCTGCTTGAGAGGTTCAGTATAATGCATAGACAGTATTACACTTTAATGACAAATACAATAATTGCTCATAAAATTGTAATAGTTACCGGTATCATAAAAATAATTTTATTTTATGTATTATTTCCATTTATGGATATTTATGCATTACCTATTAGCTATATATTTAGTTTAATTATTTTTGAAAGTTGGTTTATTTTTAAAAAGAGCTATGAAAAATCTAAAGCAACTTTATTCAATTTCGAAAAATTGATTTTTATACCATCTTGTATTTTATTTATAATTTTTTATTTTGTAAACATGTTACATGTTTAAGAATTAATGACAAATAATATATTAATAATTTTAACACCTTTTCAAGCTGTTCAATATAAAAATTTAATTGATCATAATTTAATAGAAGGTGATCTATATATATTTATATCAAAATATGTGGATGAACAATATTTATTTGAAATAATACCGAATGATCAAATCGTAGAAATCCATCATATTTATGAAGAGGACATATTACTAAAAAAACTAATTGCTAAACCATTATCAGAGTATAAAAAAGTAAGAACCATACTTAAAAAGTATAAAGAACAAATAGTTCTTTTTTTAAATTCAAACTCAGGTATTTCTTTTAATATTTTTTCAGGTTCAGATAAATCTATATTCGATCAATTATTTTATCACTACGTTTTAAAGTTTAATCAAAAGTTAGAAATAATTCTAGTAGAAGAAGGTATTGGATATTATAAAGAAAATACTTTTGAACATAGAATCTTTAATCTTATTTATTCAGCCTTAACGCCAATAATATTTGGTGTTAGTTTAAATTATGTTTATGCTTTAGGAAATGATAAAAGAGCTGATAAAGTTTATGTAAGGAGATTAGATTTAATTAAGAAAAGCAACAATCTAAATAAGTTAATAGAAATTCCGAAATCAAATTTGAGATCACAAGGTAATGTAAAGAATCATTTTAATACTGTCTTATTATTAACTTCACCATTGTCAGAGCAGAAAAAAATTTCAGAACAAAAAGAATCTGAAATTATTACGAAAATTATAGACTTATTACTAAAAATAAAAAATCAATTCATATTAAACCACATCCAAGAGAAATTCCTTCAAAATATAATGATTTTGCTAATGTAAAAGTTCTTCCATTTAACCTACCAGCAGAAAATTTAAATTATTTTGATTATGATTTGATTATTCACTTTAATTCATCTGTAATTTTTGATATCATTATGATGGGTTATCCATTAGAAAATGTCTTCAAAATAAATACTGTGTTACATTCAAAAATTATATTTGAATCTCTAGAAACAGAAAATGAATATTTATTTAGTAAAAAACTATTGACAAGACTACAAAAATTTACTAATTATCATGAACAAAAAAATTAATTATATAATAGTTGCTCATAATAACAAAAAACAACTTTTTAATTTGATTGAAACTCTTAATGTTGATAATAATGAAATCTTTATTCACTTAGACTTGAAATTTAAGATACAAAAAAGTGAATTTGAGCAATATAAAAATGTTTATTTAGTACCCAATCGAATTAGTGTTAAATGGGGTGGTGCAAGTATTTTAAGAGCAATTATTGAAACGGTAAAATTTGCCTTAGAAAATGGAAATGGTGAAAGGTTTGTTTTGTTAAGCGGAGCATGTTTTCCAATTAAAAATCAACATGATATAAAAAAGAAGTTGTTCGATGACGACTGCTGCTATATTGATTCAACTCCTATGGATATGTCTTTAAAAAAAATCTATCAAAGAAGACGTACTTATTTCATGGGTTCATCAGATCGATTTAGATATAAATATTTTGATATACCAAAGAACAAGATGAATTTGAAAAAAATAATTGTGTTTATGGTTGAAGAAATAATAGCTCTTTTTTATAAGAAAAAAAATGATCGACAATTATATTACGGAGGAACATGGTGGGCTTTACCTAAAGATGCAATATTGTTTGTCATTGAAAAATATAATAATGATAAAGACTTCACAAAGAATGTGTTAACTTCTTTTTTACCAGATGAGTTTTATTTTCAAACAATTTTGTCAAACTCTATATTTAAGTCTAGAATAAGAAAAACAGTTACTTACACACAATGGATACATGGAAATAAACATCCTGAGCTAATGAGTGATAAACATATTGATATCATAAATAATTCTTCTTCAAATAAAGATCATTACTTATTCGCTCGTAAATTTAATTTTGATCAAGAATTTTTAAATAAAATCAAAAACAAACTTTGGTAAAATAATGATTCAAAGAATTCTAAAAAATGAATCGAATTCACTAATTTTTTTTTCAATTATAATAGTAGGGTATTATTTACCCTATTTTATATTTGGTGAAGATTCTTACATTAGAATCCATGATAATTTAGATTCTAATTTAGCATGGATGAAAGTTGTTATAGATTCATTTCAATTTTTCCCTTTACCAAATGATAAGATAGGTAATATTCTAGCTATTAATATTGATATATCATCAATTATGTCAAAATACAGCTTATATATTCTAATATTCAAAGTATTCGGAATGTATTGGGGTTATATTTTTTGCAGATTATTGATGTCTTTTGTAGCCTTTTTCGGATTGTATTATTTGTTGAAAAGGTATTTCATTAAAGAAAAAAAAGATACAATAATTATTCAATTCACTGCTTTTTTATTCTCAATATTACCTTTTTGGTCTTATACACTTGACATAGCAGGAGTTCCTTTATTTTTCTTTATTTTATTGAATTTTAGAACAAGCCAAATAACTCATTATGATTATATATTATTGATATTTTTAGGATTTACAACTTCACCTGTGTTAACTGGTTTTTTTGTATTGGTGATTTTTACATTTATTCTATTTTTTGATTTATTTAAATCGAAAAATATTAATAAAAATCTATTTGTAGGATTATTAATTTTATCAATCACATATATAGTAGCTTTTTCTCCGAGTATATATACTTTTTTATTTAATCATGTTATTAGTCATAGAATAGAATTTAAAGCCTCTGTTCCAAATTATGATAAGGCTTTTTATAATATGAAGATGTTAATTTTAAATGGGCAAATTCATGTAAAACCATTGCTAAATGATTTATTTTTTTGGATAATTCTATTACCTATTTTTATTCCAAAAATCTTCAAAAAAATAACTATAAAGTATTATTTAATAATAGTCTTTTTAATGATTGTATCTTTTTATTACGGATTTAAAAAAACGGATATTTTTGATTTTGCTAAACCAATTTTTAAAATTTTCCCTATACAGTTAGATCGGTTCTATTTTATGTTTCCTACTATGTGGTACATAATGTATGGCTACATACTTACAATAATATATCAGACTTATAATAAGGTCATTGTTAAAATAATTATTATTAGTCTGATGCTATTTCAATTTGGTTACATTTTAAATAAACATATATTTTTCGAAGAGAAAATCACATTTAAAGAGTTTTATTCCAAAAAAATCTTTGAAAGCATAAAAAGAGAATATGTGAAAGATCAACGGGTAATTAATATTGGAATTCACCCTGCTATTGCACAATTTAATGGTATTAAAACAGTTGATGCTTACTTGCCCTCCTATCCTTTATTTTACAAAAAATCATTTAGACAAATCATTGAAGGAGAACTAAATAAAAATGCAGTTCTTAAATCTTACTTTGATAATTGGGGGTCAAGGTGTTATGCATTTACAAATGAATTGGGGAGAGATTATTTAAATAATGATGAAAAAAGGGAAATTAATAATTTGAACTTTAATTTTGAGTTACTAAAAAAGATAAACTGTCGGTTTATTTTATCTTCAGCAAAAATAAAAAATGACCAAATCAAGTTAATAAAGTTATTTTATGACGATAATGAATATTGGAAGATTTATCTTTATGAAATTATCTGAACAAATGCACGATGCAAAAAATATTGCAATTAAATAAATATAGTTTAAGTGGTTTATTATTTGGCCTTGTTATATTGTATCCATTGATATATGCTATACCATTAATTAGGGATATAGGAACAAAGTTTGAAAATTACTTCTTTTTCGGAATTTTGATCTTATTAATTTCGAGAATCATTTTAACAAAATTTTTAAATGAAAATATAAAAATATCATTATCAATTTTAGCACTTTTCTTTGCTATTGTTTTTATTACATTTATTAATATTGATTCGATAAGATATTCTAAACCAACTTATTTTTTTGTTTTTTTGTTCTTAGTATTTTCTGTTACTGAAATTAATACTTTTAATTTTAATGCTTTATATCCTTTTTTTAAACTAATAATTATATCCTTTTTTGTTTTATCTTTTCTTTATATCAAATCAAAAGATGCTTATTTCTTTAACCATACTAGATATCAATCTTTTTTTAATAGTCCTACTATATTTAGTGTAATGATAACAGTAATGTATATTTTATCCCTATTTTCATTTAAGAAAAAATGGATTAAAATACTATTATTTATTATCAGTGTTTATTTTCTATACTTAACTAAAACCCGTTTAAATTTAGTTTTCTTTGCTTTGATAGTACCGATCTATTATGTTTTAAACTATGACCTAATATCAAAACAAAAGTTGTTTATCATTTTTAATACTATTCTATTATCTATTTACCCTATTTATAATTATGTGATGAATTTGGATTTTTTCCAGAACTTAATAATGATAAGGTATGGGGAAAAAAGAGATGCTTCATTTGGCTTAAGATCACATTTAAATGATATTGGACTCAACTTTTTTTTAGAAAGTTCTAGACTAAATAAAATATTTGGAAATGGATCAGAGTATACTAGGATACAAGTTATAGAAATTTTTGGTCAAGACTTATTGGTTCATAATGACTATATAAGAATCTTAGTAGATTTTGGAATTATTTTCACTTTATTATATCTAATCTTACTATATAAACTTTCATCTAGAAATAATATATCCTTCATATTATGTTTATTATATTTATTTTCATTTTATCATAATATGATTTATTCAATGTTCTTGGTTCCATTAATCATTATTTGTTCGAAATTAAAACATAACAATGAACTTGAAAAAAAATTATCTTAAGAAGAGTGCAGATATCCTTTTCTTGATTCAGATATTTACTTTGCCATTTTTTGTCGAACATATAAGTAATATTTTAATTATTATTACTACATGCTTATATATTCTATCAACAGAAAGAATAAATAAACCTGATAAATTATTTCTGTTTTTATTATTTCCGATGATTAAATTCGTAGGAATATTTTATTCGGATTATATTCCAATAGTTGAAAATACTCAAATATTTTTAGATAAGTATATTGTCTATATTTTTTATTTTATTTGTTTCATATACGTTGATAAGCACCAATTTAATAACCTTAAAACCTTTTTTATTTTAGGTACATTATTCACATTAATAACATCTTTCTCTTATAACTTTATTCTATCAATAAATGTAGGAGATTTTAATATTGAAAATTTTATATATCATAAACTACTAAGTTTATATGGTTTACACTCGAGTTATTTTTCTCTTTATTTACTGATATCTTTAATTTTCTTATTGAATAATAAAACTATTATTGGTATTTATAGGATAATATCAATTGTTTTAATAATTATTGGACTAATTCTATTGGAATCAAGAATAATTACTATTTCGGCTTTTTTATGCCTATTATTTTTAATGTTTAAATATGTAAGAACCCATAAAAATAAAAACATAATATTATTTGGTTTCATATCAGTTTCTTTATTGGTAATATTCACAATTCCCCAAGACTATAAAAAACGATTTGAACAAATTTATAATTTTGATTCTAAAAAACTTATAGGAGGTAATTATGAAAATGGTGTTACACAACGAGTATTCTTATGGAAGCTTGGTATTAATATTTTACACGATTACCCTCTTATAGGAGTAGGTAGTAACTCAGATCAATTTTACCTTAATAAACAATTAGAAAAAGAAATAAATAAAGACATTTATAAACCTAGTGAAATAAAAGCAATTAAAAGTTATCTCAAAAGAAACTTAAATCTTCATAATCAATATTTATCTATTTTGGTTTCTCATGGTTTAATTGGGCTTTTTTGTTTTTTAGTATTTATGCTTATGCCCCTATATGTTAGCTATAAAGAGAAAAATATACATATATTATTAACACAAATTCCTTTAATTCTATTTTGTACTACTGAAAATGTATTGCTCAGAAATAAAGGCATTATGATCTTCGCTTTTATATATGCTATATACGGTTTCTATTACTTTAGATGTTTATTAAATGAAAAAGAATAACTTAATCAGTTTAATATTACGGGACAAAAATAATCCTCAAACATTTACTTTTTTAAATCCTGCTTCATATGTAGAAGCAAGAAAACATCTTGATATATATACTAAAATTGATAAAATTTATATTGATGGTATAGGTCTTTTATTTTTCCTGAAATTATTTAATAAATACAAAGAAGGAAGGAAGAGTTTTGATATGACTTCTTTAGGAAAAGATATTTTTTCACAATCAGTTATTCAAAATCGTAAAATATATATAATAGGATCAACTCAAGAATCGATAGAAAAATTTGTTTCAAACATAAAAAAAGAATTTGAAGGTGTAAATATTATTGGGTTTAGAAATGGTTATATAAAAGGAGAAGAACAGAATGTTATAAATGAAATTATCAATAAAGAACCGGATATTACAATTGTTGGTATGGGAGTGCCAATACAAGAACATTTTTTAGTAGAATTAAAAAAATGTGGTTATAAAAATATCATTTACACTTGTGGAGGATTTATTCATCAGACTACCGAAAATATACATTTTTACCCTGAATGGATAGATAAGTTAAACTTAAGGATGTTTTACAGGATATATGCAGAACCAGAATTCAGAAAAAAATTACCAAATTATCTGAAATTTATTTTATATTTTTTTATTGATCTGCTTACTTATATTAAGAATAAAGATTATTTAAATCATAAATAAGTTATACATTTGTAAGTCGTTTTCAGTTTTTGATTCGCAATATGAATGTAGGAAAATCTAAATATCTTCAGCCTTTAAATTTTTTATTTGATTTAGTTACATATAATGTGGCTTTTTTCTTTGCTATGTGGTTAAAGTTTAATAAACTAATACCAACATTTGAGCAAGAAGCTTATAATATGTTATGGGTTTTCTCAAACCTTGCTTGGATCATTGTAGCCTTATCAATAAAACCCCATACATTTCACAGAACTCAGCGTGTAACTAAAGTTTTAAGAGGTTATGCCTATTCAATTGTTTGGCATGGAATGGCTATATCAACTTTCGTAGTAGGTATTAAGTTTGGTAGAGTTTCCAGAGAGTTTCTATTGAATTTATATTTAATATGGACACCTCTCTTATTTGTAACTAAAATTATTGGTATATACCTCATGCGTATGTATCGTCGTCAAGGTTTTAGTTATAAAAATGTAGTAGTTCTTGGGTATGGTCCACTTGCAATAGAAATAAGAAAGTTCTTTAGGGTTCACCCCGAATATGGTTTTAGATTTTTAGGTTTCTTTGATGATAAATCAAAAGAAATGTATGTCGAAGGACAACTGAAAGATTTTAAAGCATTTGCACTAGAAAAGGATGTGAATGAAGTTTACTGCTGTATCCCATATATCAATTATGAGTTAATTCGAGAGTTAATTGATTGGGGAGAGAGTCATATGATCAAAGTGAAGTTGATTACAGATTTTAGAGGATTTGCTTCAAAAGGTATTACCCTTGATCGTTATGATGAGATACCTGTATTAGATGTTTCTCCAGTACCTTTAGATGATCAGCAAAACCAGTTTATTAAGCGTGGTTTTGATATAGCTTTTTCTTTTTCGGTAATTCTTCTTTTGATGTCTTGGTTAACTCCATTGATGGCATTAATAATAAAATTAGAATCTAAGGGACCAGTGTTCTTTAAACAGAAGAGAACCGGTAAAGATGGTAGGTCTTTCTGGTGTTATAAATTCAGGTCTATGGCTGTGAATTCTGATTCTGATGCCAGACAAGCAACAAAAGGGGATATGAGAGTTACTAAGGTAGGTTCATTTATCCGTAAAACGTCCATAGATGAGCTTCCACAGTTTTTTAATGTATTTATAGGTTCAATGTCCGTTGTTGGTCCTAGGCCACATATGCTGCGCCATACAGAAGAGTATAGTCAAAAAGTGGAGAAATTTATGGCAAGACATCTAGTAAAGCCAGGTATTACTGGATTAGCTCAGGCAAGAGGTTATAGAGGCGAAACAGAAAACGACCCATATGCTATGAAAGGACGTGTTAAACTTGATCGTTTTTATGTAAATAATTGGTCGATGTGGTTTGATGTTCAGATTATTTTAGATACAGTCTTGGGAATTATTAATGGTGATGAAAAGGCTTATTAAGCTTTCTTTTTTTGACCTATAATTAAACAACTACTACCAAAAGGGATATACTTGAAATTTCTGATTCTCCTTACTTCAAAACAAAGAACTCTATCAAGAATTTTCATTAAGATACTATTGCCTATTTTATGTTCTTTTTTATGTTTGTCTGTACTTTTTGAGTTTTTATTAAATCCCAATAAGCTAGGTATAGTTCGAAATAAGAGTATTGGAAGAATTAAGAAAGAGAAAAAATACGTTTTATATTTGATTTCAAAATTATTTTTTTTCAATAAGTTAGTTAAACTTTGAAGTGTGTACCTTCTATAATGCCCAGCATCAATATCTTCATTAGAAGATAAAAAATTGTAAGCAGGAACTGTAATGAAAATATAAGAATTATCACAGAGCTGTTCATTTATTTGTTTCAAAAAATTGTCATCTTCATTTATATGCTCAATTACATCAAATAGACCAACTGCTTCGATTATATTGTCCTTTTCAAATTTAATATCTTCAAATGTGGCACAAATAATATTTTTAACACCTCTTTCTTGAGCATTTTGAACACCTGATCTACCTGGTTCAATCAAAGTAACATTAATGTCATTTTCTTGAAGACTTTTTGATACAAAACCATTTCCTCCACCAATATCAATGAAATGTTTTTCCTTGATAAGAGATTTAATAAGAGGAATTAAAATGTCGTTTCTATGTTTAAACCAATAACTATTGTCTTCAATTTGTGAAAATTTTTTATTGCCATCTTCAGGGTATGAAATTTTAGTACTTTTTTTAGAATAAAAAATACCATTTGAACTCTGAAATAAATTGGTTTTGTCAATTTTTTCAAGACTCATGTTTAAACTATTTTATTTTCTATTTCTTTAAACTCTAAATCTGTGTAAAAAGGTAATCTTAATAAATTATTCGAAAACAGCTTTGTGTTTTTCAATTCTTCACCTTGATAGTGTTTCTTGAAATATTCACTTTCATTTAAAGGTAAATAATGAAATACAGAATGTAAACCTTTATTTTTTAAGATCTTAATTAAATCATTTCTATCCTCCAGAGAGTCCAAAAGAAGATAAAACATATGTGCATTGTTAGTTGCGTAATTAGGGATTACAGGTTTTTTGATTTTTTTTCCAAAAAAGTCACTCTTATTTGCTAATAGTTGATTGTACTGCGTCCAAAGTTTTTTTCTTTTTGCCTGTATTTCATTTAAATGTTCTAGTTGAGCGTATAAAAAAGCTGCTGTTAATTCTGAGGGTAAAAATGAGGAACCAATATCAACCCAACCATATTTATTTACCTCTCCTCTAAAGAATGATGCTCTATTTGTTCCTTTTTCCCAAATAATTTCTGATCTATCAATAAATCGTTTGTCATTTATTACAAGCATTCCTCCTTCTCCAGAGCTTATATTTTTTGTTTCATGAAACGAAAATGTACTTAAATGTCCAATTCCTCCCAATGGTCTATCTTTATAAAAGCTATCGATTGCTTGAGCGGCATCTTCTATAACAAACAAGTTATGTTTATTAGCCAAAGCCATTATTTTATCCATGTCACAAGCTATTCCAGCATAATGTACTACTACAATTGCTTTTGTCTTAGCTGTAATTGCTTTTTGAACTTTTTTTGGGTCAATATTAGGATGATCATCCAAAGAGTCGACAAATATTACTTTTGCACCCCTTAAAATAAAAGCATTAGCGGTTGAAACAAATGTATACGAAGGCATAATTACTTCATCACCTTTTTGGATATTTACAAGTATTGCAGACATTTCTAAGGCATCAGTGCAAGAAGTAGTTAACAATGTTTTTGAAAAGTGATATTTATCTTGAAAGAACTCCTGACATAACTTCGTGTATTTACCATTACCAGAAAGTTTACCTTGGGAATAAACTGCATCATAAATATAATGTGTTTCTTTTCCCGTTAAATGAGGTTTATTAAATGGAATCATAACTATTTATAATTTTAATCTTTTAAGCTCTTCTTTGATATTCTTTTCATCAGATGAAAAATTATATTTAATCTCGTGCGAGTCTTTAATGCCAAAATCTTTAAATTCTAATATTATTTTTTTTTGATCTGGTTTTTTACCGACTTGGTAACCAAGTTCTTTTAATTGGTCATAACATAAAGCTTCAATATATTCGATTTCTTTTTTGGGAAGTTTCATTTTATATGTGCCAATAGATTCTGAAGATATATTCGAAGTGCTTTTTTCGTTTGATGTATTAGAAGACCATTCTTTTCCGTTTTGATCTTTTAAATTTGTTTTATGAAAATCTGTATTAAATTTAGTTAGGTTTAAATATGTAGTAATTTCAGATAAAGTCTTTTCAGTATTCTTTATTAAATCCTCATATTTTAGAAAAATAAAATTTTCTGAATAGATACTTTTAAAATAATTAAAACTTTTGAGCCATGAACGAACCAAGAATAAGGTTGGTTTTTTAGCACCCAGAAATTTTTCTTTTTTAGGATAGTTTACAGAAGCAATTATATCTCTTGGATCTCGAATAATTCCAATACACTTAATGTTATTGTCTGTAAAAAAAGGAATGAATGATTCACAAAAAATCTCTTTACTACCGATGTATATGTTGTCACCATTTCTAGTAAGTTGTTTTATTGTTTTCTTGTAGATGTCAATGAATGTATTGTTAGTGTTAATTAAATTTACTTTATCAAATGAAGTATATTGACCAGAATACCCTTTCATTTTAAGAAAAACATTATCTAAAAATGAATTTGATATGATATTGTTTTTTAAAAAGTTATTAAAATCAATTTTATAATTATTATCATAGTCTTTGTTTAATGCATAATATAGATCTTCATCATATTTTTGTTTGATAAATCTTTTTGATAGTTCTGTATGTAATAATGGTAATGGTTGAGACAATATATTTATATGTGGATGATTAGATAGTATCTTATCTAACAATGTTGTTCCTGAACGTCCCATTCCAGTAATAAATAAATATTTATTCATAGATTTCTCGAATATAATAATATGGTCTATTCTCAGTAGTATTAATTAATCGAATAAGATATTCTCCTATTATTCCGATAGTAATTAAGTTTGCCCCACCGAAAAACAAAATCAATAATGATGTTGAGGTCCAACCAGGTGTGATTTGTCCAAAAAATATTTTTTTCACTATTAATAATATTGATAATATAATACTAAGAACAAAAGATAAACCTCCAAAATAACCAACATACCTTAGTAGAATTGAAGAATTGTTTATGAGTAAATTACTGAATAAAGTAACCATTTTTCTAAGGTTATAATTACTATCTCCTTCAAATCGGTTGTAATGATCTATTTCTATATTTACTATATCATTGGTCACTTGAAATATTAACGCAGGTATAAATGGGTAAGGTGTTTTTATTTTTTGAGCATGATCTAAAACTTCTTTTTTTATTAAACGATAAGGAGATAATTGAATATTTTGGGGTTTACCTAAAATAATATGGTCAAAATACCCTTTAACATTACTGGCAAATCTCTTAAATACAGAATGCTTTTTCTTTTTGAACTTAGCTATTACAACATCATGATTTTCCTTTTTCATAAGTTCTAAAATATCCTTTGGATGATGTTGGAAATCGTCGTCCATCGTTATAATATAATCGCCTGATGCATGATGAACACCACATAAAGTAGCTGCTTGTTGTCCAAAATTTTTCATTAGTTCAATGACTTTTACATTATTATAGTCACTGATTTTTTTTAGAAATTTTTTTGTTGGTATATGAAATGGACTATCATTTACAAGAATTAATTCAAATGATTTATTTTCTAACAATGAAAATGTATTTTTAATCTCACTATAAATTTTTTCTAATGATGATGTAGATTTATACACAGGGATAACAATGGAATATTTGGTTTTATGCATGAGATTTTAAATATTTTTTTGACTCTTTTCCTAAATTGAAAATTAAATCAATTATACTGACTCCATGTTCAAAATTTGATGAAAGTTGTTGGTATTCAGGATAACCACTGTAATTCATCCATTCTACTTTTATATTATTTTTATAAAATAATTCTTCATCAAGATATGATTTAGCAGCAGGCCCAGATAAATAAGTTCCCCCATTAAGTTCGTTACAAATGTTTATAAGTCTATCGTTTTTGTTACCTTCTGTTGAGAGGGTATTTGAGAAAATTATCTTAGTTTTTATTTCTAAGATATCACAAATTATAGTAATTAACTTATAATTTATTTGGGATAGGTATTCGTCTGAATTTGTTAAATAAAAATTTTCAAATATGTCCTCGTATTCTTTGAAATATTTTGCTTTTGAATAATTGCTTTTTATTGTCATCCAGTGATTTTTGGCCCACTTTTTATCACTAATCTTAGTCTCTTCAATTTTTTGTTCAAATTTACCTTTAGTTTCAACCGGAATACTTAACCATTTTAGACCATCCTTTGTGATAATCTTATTTCTATTTCTCCAATCTCTCTTTGTGTATTGCATATCATCAAATAAAACAAAAGTATCAACCATATTGATGATGTCAAAGTAACCTTTCCAGGGTATATAATTTGATTGTAGAATTGCAATTTTTTTATTCATATCATAAAGTTAAATAAAAAAAGTCCATCTATAATGTTTGAATATATTATAGATGGACTTTATAAGTATTGATTGGATTAACCACTACTACCCAACAACCGCCTCAGCCAAAATAACCAATTTGTTGTCAAGCATTTCTATTGTACCGCCATCGATCGAGAAAGTAGTTACTTCCGATCCTTTTGCGATTCTAACCTCACCCTTAGTTAAACTAGAGATGATGTTAGCGTGACGATCAAGCATTTCGAATTCACCGTTGATACCGGGAACTTTAACACCTGTAGCTTCACCTTCGAAATATTTTTTATCTGGAGTAAGTAATTCTACAAACATGATTCTTTAAATTAAGAATTAGTAATTGATACTTAATTAAAAAGGCGAGAATCCGAGCGTTGCCCAAGACTCTCGCCTTATATATTGACTTGAGAACTGGACTAAGCGTTCTTAGCAGCTTCTGCAAGCATTTTCTCTCCTTTTTCTGCAGCTTCCTCGATTTTACCTACGAACATGAAGGCAGCCTCTGGAAGGTGATCCCACTTACCATCTAAGATTTCGTTGAAACCTTTGATTGTATCTTTGATGTCTACGATTAGACCTGGGATACCTGAGAATTGTTCTGCTACGTGGAATGGTTGAGATAAGTAACGTTGCACACGACGAGCACGTGCTACTACTTGCTTATCTTCCTCAGAAAGTTCATCCATACCAAGGATCGCGATAATATCTTGAAGTTCCTTGTAACGTTGGATTGTTTCTTTTACACGTTGTGCAGTATTATAGTGCTCATCACCTAAGATTTCTGGGCTTAGGATACGTGAAGATGACTCTAGTGGATCTACACCAGGGAAGATACCTAATGAAGTAATCTTACGTGAAAGTACTGTTTGTGCATCCAAGTGGGCGAATGTTGTCGCTGGAGCAGGGTCAGTTAAGTCATCGGCAGGTACGTAAACCGCTTGTACCGACGTAATTGATCCTCTCTTAGTCGATGTAATACGCTCTTGCATAGCACCCATTTCTGTAGCAAGCGTTGGTTGGTAACCTACGGCTGAAGGCATACGACCTAGAAGGGCTGATACCTCTGAACCTGCTTGTGTGAAACGGAAGATATTATCAACGAAGAATAAGATATCACGTCCTTCTCCTTGTCCCTCACCATCACGGAAGTATTCTGCGATAGTAAGACCAGAAAGAGCTACACGTGCACGAGCACCTGGAGGTTCGTTCATCTGACCGAATACCAATGTTGCTTGTGAAGTTTCTAATTCTTCTTTGTTTACTTTTGAAAGGTCCCATCCACCTTTCTCCATGTCTTCTTCGAATTCCTTGCCGTATTTGATTACGCCAGATTCGATCATCTCACGAAGAAGGTCATTACCCTCACGAGTACGCTCACCAACACCAGCAAATACTGAGATACCTGAGTATACTTTTGCAATGTTGTTGATCAACTCCATGATCAATACAGTTTTACCTACACCGGCACCACCGAAAAGACCAATCTTACCACCTTTAGTATAAGGCTCTAATAAGTCGATTACTTTAATACCTGTGTATAAAACTTCTGTTGAAGTTGCTAACTGATCGAAAGCAGGAGCAGAACGGTGAATTGGTAAAGATGTTTTGCCGGATGGCTGATCCATACCGTCGATCGCTTCTCCAACTACGTTGAATAGACGACCTCTTACATCATTTCCTGTAGGCATCGCAATTGGTGCCCCTGTATCTTGACATTCAGCTCCACGCTGAAGTCCTTCTGTACCGTCCATCGCTACAGTACGAACGCGCTCTTCGCCAAGGTGTTGTTGAACTTCCAATACGATCTCTTGACCGTTGGATTTTTTCACTTTCAAAGCATTATAGATCGCAGGTAACTTTGATCCTTCTGCTTCGAAGCTTACATCAACTACTGGTCCAATGACTGAGGTAACCTTACCGATATTTGACATCTTGGAATTATATTATATATATCAATGAATTCAGACATAGAGACTCTGAAGTTAATAACCTCAAAGACTACATTTAAATGCAAAACTAAAATTCTAATAATTGTTTCCAAAGATTATTGACAAATTAAGAGCCGAATTTGTGTTTTAATTACAATTTTAACCTTATGAAGCGCTTTTTTAGGCCTTTTTTTAGAAAAAGTATTCTTAAAAAGAGGATTATTATCATTGATTATTGTTAAATAGTAGACTTTCTCATTAATTATCATGTATGTTTATTGAAAAATAAGCGTATCATTTACTTTTTTAATTAATGGTCTATTTGATCTTACATCGAATTAGGCATGATTTTTTAGGTGTAAATAACAACTAACTTAAATGTTGTGTTGAAAGTGTAACCTATTTTATTTGTGTAAGCTACCAACACCTTGTAACTATCTGTGTAATATGAATCTTAGAATTTTAATTATCCTGCTAATTTCATTTAGCAGTTTGACAATTAAAGCAGGCAACGACCCTTTAAAAAAGCCCAAAGTTTGGGAAATGCTGAAAGAGTCTCCTCAAGACGAGGCGCTTTGGGCAGCGTACATGGGAAAATCATGGGTTTGTATGACCATACATGAGAAAGAACAAATCGATAAGTGGAAATCAGATATCGAGGCATCACGCCCTAAAATAAAAAATAATAATCCAGAAGTTCACGTAGCTTTAACTCCTCAATTACAGAAAGAAATTGATACACAAGTTTTTGCTGAAGATGATGAATTCTGGGAAGATGAAGTTCTACAATCAGCAGTATCTCAACAAGAATCAGTTAAGATAGAAGCAGAACTTCAGGAACACTTTGAGGAATTAGAAAAAAAGATGGTTCAAACACCAAGCTTAATTGAAATTCTATCAAGAGATTTAAGAAAAAACTTTATCCTAATAGAAGATGAATTTGATATGGAATTCGAAGCTTTAGGAAAAAGTTATGTAAGCTATTGGGACAAATATCCTAATGGTAAATATTCGCCAGAAAGATGGGTTTATGAAAAGAAAATGGAACTTAAGGCCTATAAGAAAGAAGAATTCGAAAGGCTCAAAGTTTCTATGATTGCATCAATTTCTTCTTCAAATTCATCTCATTAATCTAATTTTTTGTAAAAAAAGTACTTAAAATAAAGAAAAGCCTCAATACAACCTTTTTGGTATTGAGGCTTTCATTATATTTGAAAATAACATTTGTGAATTTATGATCACTGGAGTGAAATATTTTTGATGTTGTTTTGAAGTAGTGAACACTCCAAACTTTTTATTAACACAGAATGACTGAACTGTATAGTACACCAAAATATTATAAGTACCTTCTTATCTTTTCAATTTTTGCATTATTCACTTCTTTAGAAGTAAAAGCACAAGGAGAACAAAACTCAATACAATTTTCCGGTATTGTTGTAGAAGGAGATAGCTCTTATGGAGTTCCAGGAGCTCACGTCTATATCAAGCAAGCAGGAAAGGGTACTGTAACCAATCATGCAGGTTTCTTTACTATGCCTACCCAAGTAGGTGATACAGTGGTTGTATCATCAGTTGGTTTTGCAAAACAAGAAATTGTGATCCCTAAAAGAGACGATTTAGGATTCACTGTTTTGATTGAAATGAGAGAGGATGTAACAGAATTACCTCTTCTTGAAGTATTCCCTTACCCCACAAAAGAAATTTTCGAAGAAGCTTTTCTAGCCTTAGGAGAACAAAAAGATCAAAGGATAGAAAATATGGAGAAAAACCTGAGTCAAGAAAAACTGACCATGATGTCTAATGCTTTACCAATGGGAGCAACAGGCAACTATAAATACTATATGAATTACAGGGCGGATCAAATAGCCACCCAATATTTTATGGAAACAGCAAACCCTCTATTAAACCCATTTGCATGGGGCGATTTAATTAAATCGATTAAGAGAGGCGACTTTAAGAAAAAGGATTAAACTTTTCCTTCTATTGATATTATAATCTTAACTGATTAGTACTTCAATCCCACTGAAGAGAACTCTTTTTTCTATATATACTTGATAGAAATTGTATAAATTAATTTAGCATTACTTATTTCTTGATTTATGGAAAGAAATTTGTAGTCTGATTTATACCATACTTTTTAAATATAGCGTTAAACTCTTAGCTGATAAAGAGAAACGTACCTTTTATTTTTTTGTTTAATTGTTTGATGGTACCTAAATCAATCATGAAATAGAGAAATATAAATAACTCTTTAAGTATTTTACATGCGGTTTTTGCTAATATTTTTCGAATGAAAAAGAGTAAATTTTAATGGGCTTCTTTGATTTTTTTACTACCGACCTAGCTATTGATCTGGGTACTGCAAATACACTAATCCTCACAAAAGGCAAAATTGCCGTAGAGGAACCTTCCATCATCGCTTTGGATAGACAATCAGGTAAAGTGATTGCTCTAGGAGCGAAGGCTATGCAAATGCATGAAAAAACGCATGAGAATATAAAAACAATCCGTCCTCTTAAGGATGGTGTGATTGCCGATTTCCATGCAGCCGAACAAATGATTCGTGGTCTTATTAAAATGTCTGATAATAAGAAGCGATTCTTTATGCCTTCTCATAGAATGGTTATTTGTATCCCATCAGGTATTACGGAAGTAGAAAAAAGAGCCGTAAGAGACTCGGCAGAACACGCAGGAGCAAAAGAAGTGTATATGGTTCCGGAACCAATTGCAGCAGCTATTGGTATTGGTGTAAATATCGAGGAACCTATGGGAAGTATGGTGGTGGATATCGGAGGTGGTACAACAGAAATTGCTGTTATTGCAATGTCAGGTATTGTATGCGACCAATCTGTAAGAACTGCAGGCGATGTGTTCAATAGAGATATTTTAGATTACATGCGTCGTCAACATAATTTATTAATAGGGGAAAGATCTGCAGAAAAAATCAAATTCGAAGTAGGTGCAGCTTTAGCAGAACTTGATGATGCTCCAGAGGATTACGAAATCAGAGGACGAGATTTACTTACTGGTATTCCTAAAGTAATTAATGTCTCATACGCTGAAGTAGCATTTGCCTTAGACAAATCTATCTCTAAAATTGAAGAAGCAATTTTAAGAGCATTGGAAACAGCTCCTCCAGAATTATCAGCTGATATTTACGATAGAGGAATTCACTTAACAGGAGGCGGAGCATTGCTTCGAGGTCTAGATAAGAGGATATCATTAAAAACGAAATTACCTGTTCATGTACCGGAAGACCCATTAAGGGCAGTAGTTCTTGGTACTGGAGCAGTTTTAAAAGAGCTCAACCGTTATAAAGCCATTTTAATTACTTAGTAATTGTTGTCATCTGATTTTTCAGTTTGATGATTTATAAATGGAAAGTTTACTCCTTGTTGCAAGAGTTAATCATTTTACTCTCGAACAAGGAGTTTTTTTTGACGTTCTTAAATCTTTTAACTTAGGTTTGAATGAAAAAATAAAATTATCAAGCTTAGGTTTGTACTTATTTCATTAAATTTGTTCATTGAATGATTCGTTGAATCACCTCATTTTTTGAGAGTTTATTACCTTAATTTAGGTCGCTTTTTAGTTACTCCATGAGTCAGTTATTTGCCATTATATTTAGATATAGAGTATTCCTTCTCTTTTTATTTTTGGAAATTGTCGCCGCAGGGTTAATCGTGAATAACAATAGTTATCAACGATCTATTGTGTTGTCGTCTTCCAATACGTTAGTAGGGGGTATCTATAATACCACTTCAAATGTTACTCAATACTTTAATCTAACTGAAGTAAACGAAGGGCTTTTGGATGAAAATGCTATTCTTAGAAAACAAATTGAGCTTCTTCAAGTAGGAATAGCAAGCGATTCTGTAACAGATTCATCAAAAGAAAACATTACGAATTTATTCTATGGTATGTCTGATACCGTTGCTTATGATTTTATTCCTGCAAGAGTGATCAATAATTCCATGTACAGAATGGCCAATTACATTACGCTTAATAAAGGTCGTAAGGATGGTATCGAGCCAGGAATGGGTATAATGACACAAGCAGGAGTGGTAGGACAAGTTAAGACGGTATCCGATAATTTTGCTACCTGTTACTCTTTACTGCATAGAGAGATGAATGTTTCTGCTGAGCTAAAACGAACAGGTGATCTATGTACAGTTAAATGGGATACTCAAGACCCGACAACAGCATCAGCCAATTATTTACCATTACATCTTGATATTAATGTAGGTGATACAATTACCACATCAGGATTTAATACTGTTTATCCAGAAGGAGTGATGCTTGGTGTTGTATCTGAAGCAAGTCGAGTACCTTCAGAAAGATTTTGGTTAATAACTATAGATGTTTCCGTCGATTTCTCTAAACTACATCATGTGTACGTTTCTAAATCGTTGTTTAGAGCCGAAAAGGATTCACTAGAAAATATAGCAGAAGAATAGCAATGGGAAGAGAAATATGGTTAAAACAGGTAGGTGTATTTTTTATCTATCTATTCGCACAAGTTTTATTTTTTAGAAATCTCACATTTTTTGATGGAAATGTAATGATCTTCCCTTATGTGGCTTTCTTGGTTTTGTTACCTTTTGGAGCAGACAATATGAAGTTGCTCAACATTGCATTTGTCATGGGTTTTGTAATGGATATTTTTTATGATTCTATTGGTATTCATACAGCAGCCTGTGTCGGGATGGCATTTACAAGGTATCAAATTATTAAAGTAACAGCACCTAGTGGTGGTTATGATCTATCTGATGTTCCGTTGATAGGACAGATGGGATTTGGTACATTTATCACCTTTGTTATTCCTCAAGTTTTAATACATCATATTTTACTTTTTAGTATTGAAGCGGCGGATTGGGGATTTATGCCCAAGGCGTTATTCAGAGCTTTTCTGAGTAGCATTGCAACGATCTTTATTATTTTAGCTGTACAATATTTATTCTACAAAGGATTCTCAAGAAGAAGAATCTGATATATCAATTAAACATATCATGAACATACTCCACCCAAGAAGAGTTATTTTTGGATTAATTACTCTTCTGTTCTGTACTCAATTCTCTTTTGCTCAAAGTTCTAAAGCTACAGTACAAGAATTATTCAAAGTATCTGGTATCGAAGGTCAGTTCGAAAGCGTAGATCAAATGGTTGAGGCTCAACTTCAACAAAGTAAGGCAGCAATGAGCACTGAAGATTATGCTAAGTTTGAGAAAATAATGAAATCTTCTTTAAACGCACAAATGCTAAGCAATGCATTTGAGGAATATTACATGAAAAACTGCTCAGAAGAAAAGCTTAAAGCAGCCATCAAATTATATGATAATCCATTAGTTGAAAAAGCAAAACAAGGAGAGATCGCTTCAAAAGATCCTTCAAAGCAAGCAGAACAAATGACTTTCTTTCAAGATATGGGGACTAATCCTCCATCTCAAGAAAGAATATTATTGATTGGAGCATTAAACGAAGAGTTAGGTACTGTAGAAATGACAGAGAACTTGATGAAAAGCATGATGTTATCTATTTTAAAGGGAGCAAACTCTATGGCACCTGCAAATGAGAAATTAACAGAAGAACAAATGCAAGCACAAGCAAATCAGGCATTTCCTCCTATGATAATGCAGCAGTTGCAACAGCAAATGATTGCATATTCTTTTTATATGTATAAGGATTTATCAGATGAAGAACTAAAAGAGTATACTACAGTTTGGGCTTCGGAAGAGGGTAAATATTTTACTGAAAATACGATTAAAGCATTTACCTATTCATTTGAAAAAGTAGGTGAAAATATGGCGAAAGCTATGGTGAAATAGAAAGTATTAAAAATAAAAAAGCTCGTATTAAAACCCTGAAATCGAATCTGAGGTTTTGATACGAGTTTTTTTATATATGATTTTTAAGGATTTATCGATTGATCACTCCAGATCCAATCAATTCGTCCTCTGTGTACCAAGTGATAAACTGTCCGGCAGAAATTCCAGATTGTTTATTATCAAATACACAGTATAGACCGTCTTCTTTTCTATAAAGTGTCACCTTTTCAAGAGGCTGACGGTATCTGATACGAGCCATGTATTCTCTTTGCTCACCCACTTCCATCTTTAAGTCTTCTCTAACCCAATGGATTTCATCGTTTTCAACTTTTAAACCCTGACGATTTAAACCTGAATGTTGATCACCTTGTCCAGTATAAATAGTGTTAGTTTCAGTATCTGTGGCAATCACAAATAAAGGAAGTGGAGTACCGCCTACACCAAGGCCTTTTCTTTGACCAATTGTATAATAATGTGCTCCTTGATGTTCTCCTACCTTTTTGCCATAAGTAGGCTTGTATTGGTATGGAGAAGTCTCTAAAGCTAATCTTTCCTCTTCTGTAGATGCATTTTCTATAGCTGCTGTTCTCTCAGCATACATAGGATGATCCACTGCAATCTCCACAATATTACCTGTCTTAGGCATCAATTGTTGTTTTAGGAAATCGGGAAGTTTTACTTTACCAATGAAGCAAAGCCCTTGAGAATCCTTTTTGTTGGCTGTGATTAAATCTTGCTCAGCAGCGATTTCTCTTACTTGAGGCTTTGTAAGTTCTCCAATAGGGAACAAAGCTTTTGATAACTGCTCCTGACTTAATTGAGATAAGAAATAACTCTGATCTTTATTTCCATCTACACCCGCTAATAATCTAAAAACTTCTTTTCCGTTTTCATCAATAAAGCTGTCTTTTCTGCAATAATGACCCATAGCTACATAATCAGCTCCTAGGCTCATTGCGATATCCATAAAGACATCAAACTTTACCTCACGGTTACAAAGTACATCTGGGTTGGGGGTACGACCTGCTTCATATTCAGAGAACATGTAATCGACAATACGTTCTTTGTATTGCTCAGAGAGGTCAACACTTTGGAAAGGGATGTTTAGTTTATTTGCAACAAGTAGTGCATCGTTACTATCGTCAATCCACGGACATTCGCCTTGGATGGTTACACTACCGTCGTGCCAATTGATCATAAATAAACCAATGACATCATAGCCTTGCTCTTTTAGAAGGTGAGCGGCTACACTAGAGTCTACTCCGCCAGAGAGACCCACTACTACTCTTTTTGCCATAACTTTTACTGCTTACAGGGGGTTAAGGTCCCTTTTCACGTAAATCAAAATATTTTTTTCAGATTTCTGAAAAAAGTTTCACAAAGATAATAATATCTTTTTATGTTCTACACGTATTTTATTATCAATGACTTAACACTTCTGAATACGAAAAATAGTGCTTTAATGTAGAAGTGGTTAGGGGAGTATTCACTTTTATTTGGTAGATATTTTCAAGAAGTACTTGCGTAGAATAATTTAATCGTGCATATTTGCATCGCTTTAAAACACAAAGGCACCACAAAAGCGGGTGTGGTGAAATTGGTAGACACGCTAGACTTAGGATCTAGTGCTTCACGGCGTGGGGGTTCGAGTCCCTCCACCCGCACTCGAAAGAGGTTGATAGAAATATCAACCTCTTTTTTTATGTCTATTTTTCTACAGCAACTGAAGGTTTCGATAAAGATAAAAAATAGGAATACTCCTGGTTGATGCTTCAAAATACCTGATCAATAAAAAAATACTTTTCTATTTTGTACGTTCTTTAATAACATGGTACTCGAATTGCAGGATGCAAATAGAAGAAAAGCCTTCTAGTAATTTATGGAAGAAAAATTATCGAACAACAAAGAGTCTGGAATAAGGTTAAAGGACCTCAGTATAAGAATCAAAGTTTTACTTAACCTACTATTGATTGCTGCACTATCGAGTATAGCTGTTGGCTTGCTTGGTTACTATTCTGCAAAAAAATCATTAGAAGAAGCTGTATTTCGTCAGTTGACCTCTGTGAGGGAGGTGAAACGTAGATCTTTAGAAAATTATATTGATAATTCTAAGAAACATATCAGTGTGTTGGCACAAAGTAGAATGGTGTCTGATGCTGTTTTAGAATTCTCCTCTGCGTTTGATATCATGGATTACTATTATACTCCAGGTAAAATCGTCAAAATGAGACGTACACTTAAGGAGTATTACCGTTCTACTATTGATAGGAAATTAAGTGATCAAGAAAATTTCTCAAAACAACTGATCAACTCCGTTGATGAGGCCTCAGATAAGATGGTCATTCTTCAGCACCTTTACCTCACTCAGAATCAAAATCCCATTGGTAAGAAGGACTTATTGAATAGAGGTAATGATAGAACCGCCTATTCTGATATTCATGAGAGGTATCACTCATCATTTAGAAGATATTTAAAAGCAGAAGGATTTTCCGACCTTTTATTGGTAAGTGTTAATACTGGAGATGTGATTTATTCAGTCTCTAAAAATGCTGATTTTGGAACCAACTTAATGGATGGTGTTTTCAGACAATCAGCTTTAGGGCAAGCATTCACATTGGCTAGAAACTCGATCAGACCAAACATGGTGATACTATCCGATTTTGTGTCTTATGAAGGAGCCTATGGTAATTTACAATTATTCTTCGCTGCTCCAGTATATGATAATACAGGGGATGGACTAGAGAAAGTAGCTGTTTTGATAGGAACACTTCCGCTATCTGAAATCAATAACATAATGACTGATGATGGAGATTGGGCGGAAGAAGGTTTAGAAACAACGGGAGAGACATATCTAGTAGGTAAAGATCAATTGATGAGAAGTGATGCTAGACTGTTTGTAGAGGAGTCGGATAAATTCAACCAACAATTATTGGATTTAAATGTACCTATTGAAGAAATCAATAGAATAAAATCCTTAAGAACAACGGTGCTTTCCAAGTCAGTGAATACAGCTCCTGTACAAGATGCTCTTAAAGGTCATTCTGGAAATATAATCGCTCAAAATTATTTAGGAAAACAGGCCTTAAGTTCCTATTCATTATTAAATATCAGAGAACTGCCTTGGATTATTATTTCTGAAATAGAAGAAAAAGAAGCTTTCGCCTCCATAGATAAATTAAAATTAAATGTAGGCTTAGCGACAATTGTTATATTCATTATCGGTTTTATCGTTGCCAATGCTTATTCTACTAATTTCACAAGACCTGTGGATAAGTTGCAGAAAGCCATTTCGAGGTTGGCTAAAGGTGATGTTTCTTCTTCCATTCGTGTCCCATCAGGAGATGAAATCGGTAAGACGATTTATAACATGAATTTGTTGATAGAAAGAACCAAACAAACCTCGGATTTTGCGAAAAAAGTAGGTAAGGGGGATTTTGAAACTGACTTTGATACTTTCGGAAATAAAGATGTTTTAGGAAACTCATTAATTAAAATGAGGGACCGTCTTAAAGAAGTATCAATTGAAGATCAAAGGAGACAATGGGTAAATGAAGGAATTTCTAAGTTTGCTGAAATTACAAGACAATATTTAGATAATGTAGACGGACTTTATGAAATTGTATTAAGAGAATTGGTCGACTATCTCAAAGCAAATCAAGGAATGATGTTCTTGGTTGAGGAGGATAATAAAACAACCGATAAGTTCCTTCAATTGAAAGCTTGTTACGCATTTGACAGAAAGAAATTTTTGAACAAGCAAGTGAATTATGGTGAAGGCCTAGCAGGTAGATGTTGGCAAGAAAATGAATCTTTGTACATTGATGATATTCCTGAAGACTATTCTAAAATAGTTACGGGGTTAGGACTCGCTTCTCCAAAAAGCTTATTGTTGGTGCCTTTAAAGTTCAATGAAGAAGCACTTGGCGTTATAGAATTGGCTTCATTTAATACTGTGGAACCATACATGATCGAATTTGTGGAAAGAGTCTCCGAAAGTATTGCTTCGGCCATTACCTCTGCGAAACACAATACAAGAACGGCAAAACTGCTTGAAGAAGCACAAACCTTAACTCAGGAGTTAAGAATTCGTGAGGAAGAGATGCTTCAGAACACTGAAGAATTACAAGCAACTCAGGAGGAGATGGAGAGAAGACAGAAGGAGTTGGAAGAAGTAAGAAAAGCTCTTCAGAAAGAAATTGCCATGAAAGATGAACAGATTCTATTCTATAAATCACAAATACCAAGTGAAGAAGAAGAGGATGATGAAGAATAAAATGAAAGGGATGTTGATCAATTCAACATCCCTTTCATTTTATAAAACTTACTCTCACTAATTGGTTGAAATTAATTAAGGTTTTGTTTTCCAAAATCGAATTAAAGCCATTTCAATAAGCAAGAATAATAAGGCAGAATACAAGAAGTATTTCCATATCGGTTGAGCGATATTACTTTCGTTAAATACTTGAGTGAAACTATCTGCTTTAATATTTTCATAGATCTTGATGTTGGAATAAGATTCTAGGGTCTTCTCAAGATCAGAAGTGGTGTAACTGTTTAATTGTGATTCACCTTTTGCATAGTTAAAGGCAACATAACCAATTGAGGCGGTATCATTATCTGCTTTGACAATTTCGTAGCAGCCTGCCTCCATATCATCAGATGGTAATTTGAATGTGAGTACATCTGCATTTACTTTCTGACTTGGGATAATTTCGGTATCGCCATGTTTCAGTTTATAAATGACGCCTTTTTCTAATCCATCAAATCGAACTCTAAGGTTTTTCTCGTTGAATTTAAATGATAATTTATCAGACTGGGTTTTACTAAGTATTGCCATTCGGTACATCACAGGGACAAACAAGGCGTGACGTCCAAAATTACTGTATTCTGGTTGTAGAGGAGCAGATGCAAAGTAGTTACTCTGTAGGGCATTTTCTTGGATAGAGAGGAAACTCTGACTGTTCTTATAGCTCAATAAAGTTCTTACTCCTCTGCCTTGCCATTGGTAGAGCGGCTTCCCTTCAGGCATACTCATATTCTTTACCTTTTTCTCAAATACATTGGCAAAGAAAGGATCTCTTGAAGGAGGAACTTGCGTTCCAATCATCTCTGCACCGTCTTCAATTTTATTTTTACTGATAAGTGTTCCAAATGCTTTTGAATAACTATCGATATCCAAATTTTCTGATGGGAAAACGGCGATATTCGTCCCATTTCTTATTCCATTTAAGATCACATTATTCAAAGACTCATTGATAACATCCACATGGTCCAATATCAATAAATCTGCACCGTTTGTAGCACTGTAATCTATAGAGTTTGATTTAAAAGTGGTGGCGTTCAAGAAAGGCTCATTCTGATACACCGTGTTTAAGTACTTTTTAGGGTTATCAGAAATAATGGCAATATTGATATTAGGCGACACATTTAAAATGAAATAATGGTCATTATCAAAATCTACAGGGTAGTCAGAAATACTTACTTTGCATTGTTTATTGCCAGGATCACTGATAGCAAAAGCCATTTCTACCGTTTGTGTATCGGCAGCTTTAAGATTAATTGTAGTGTTCGATGATTGAACTTTATCTACAAATAGAGTCACTTCCCTATCTTCTACATCTGCATTTCCAAGATTGGATATTTGAACGTATAGCTTATTGTTTTCTTTCTGCTTGATAAATGGTTTGTCCAACCAAACAGAATCGATTCTTAAGTTTTCTAATTTATCAGCTGATAAAGGAATGAGGTGATAATTTGTTGCAGAATCAAATGCTAAGTTTTCTAGTGCACCAATGGTTGATTTTTGAAAATCTGAAATCCAGAATACTTGTTTCCCTTCATCAATTTTTTCTCTATTGAAAGCATCTTGAGTGAAATTTTCGACTTCTTGAAGTGTCCTAGTGAAGTTGGAATAGTTTAAACCAATAATTTCTTCCTCGGCTCTATCGTGGTTCATAAAATAGCGTGAACCACCTGTAAAACGATTGTCGAGAATTTGATAATTGTAGCCAACAGGAAAAACATTTGGTATATTTCTACCAATGTCTTTTGCGGCATCAAATAGTGTTTTGGCATTTCTCTCACTTTGCATACTGTAAGAGTTGTCAATGTAGATACTTACTTTACCTTTATCGTTTTTAAGTAGAGCATATCCGTTTTCTTTTGGAATATAAGGTCTTGCAAAAGCCAAAATTGCCATTAAGATAAAAAGCATACGGGCAATCATTACCAATATTTTTTTCAAACGATCTTGAGCGTTCGACATCTCCTTTACGGTTTGTAAAAAAGCCACATTGGTAAACTTAACTTCCGATGAACGTTGGAAGTTAAATAAGTGAATTATCAAAGGCACTAACACTAAGGGAAGTGCATAAAGAAACGCGGGGTTTACGAAGTTCATAGAGTAATTTAGAGGTTTCTATGCTTAATAGCCTACTAATTTCATCATTTTTCTTAAAAAGTACCTATTAATATACAATGAAAGAATAGGACTTTTTACACTTTCAATGAATTAACTATATTTGTGCCGGTGAAAATCACAATAGGTAGATTAAAAAGGACTTTTTGTAGGGAATATCAACCTAGATTAACTCATCATCGAAAGCATCTTATTTATTAAAATAATACATACTGTGAAGAAATTATTATTAGCAGTTGGCATTATCGCAACTATGTTTGCATGTCAACAACCACAAGCTCAACAAACAGCTTCTACTGAGACAGTAGCTTCAGCAATGAAAATTGCTTACATCAACAACGACAGTCTTTCTACATACTACAAGTTCGGTGAGGACAAGTACAATGAATTGCAAAAGAAAATGGAGAAAGCACAGAAGAGCTTACAAACTCGTGCTGTGAAACTTCAAGGAGAAATGCAAAACTTTGAGAAAAGAGCTAGAGCTGGTTTGATGTCTCAAAACGATATTCGTCAGAAGCAAGAGCAATTGGGATTAAAGCAACAAGAATTACAAGCAGCTCAACAATCACAAGCACAAGGTTTGCAAGCTGAAGAAATTGCTATTCAAACTGAAGTAAGAAAAAGAGTAAAAGAATTCTTGGATAACTATTCTGCTGATAAAAACTACAGTATTGTATTGGGTTATAGCGATGGTGTTACATCTACTGTAATCTGGTCTACTCCAAACGTAGAAGACATTACTCAAGATGTTATCGACGGTTTGAATAAAATCTACGAGGACGAGCAAAACGCTCAATCTTCTGAAGAAAAAGGTAAGTAATCAAATCATTTGATTTGTTAATATATGATCCGCAATACATACGTGTGTTGCGGATTTTTTTTATAATACCGAAATTTGTAAAAAATGAACTTCATTAGTTTCAACTATTTTTAATTTAATGAGTTAAATGGTTGAATCTGTAATTTGAAATTAGATATGAACAATAAAAAGCCATCATTTTTCGAAGGGTTTAAAGAACCTTTTGATATGGTCAATAAATTAAGAATTTGTTTTTACGGATTGGCAAGTATTTCTGTACCTTTTGCCTTATTTTGGTATTTACAGAATTCTTCCGAAGTAGTAGAAATAGAACCTGTCATTGATCCTCTAGGTGAAATTATTATTGCAATATTAGCCGTTTTAATTATAGGTGTTTCAATGGTAGAGTACAAAAAGTACAATAGTAAGCTGAAGGAAATTAGAAAGGAACCGTCACTTCCTTTTCGATTGACTCTATTATTAAAGGCACAGTTCTTTAAATTTATTCCTTTGTCTATTCCTCCGATTATCGTAGCAGTACTGTATAGATTAACTTTAGAACCTTTGGTTTTTGGTCTTTATGTGGTTTCTATGATCTTATTTGCGATGAGTAATCCAAGTATCCATAATGTGATCTCAGATTTAAGGTTAAAGAAAGAGGATAAACAAAATATGTTGAATAATGTACCGTTTGATCAAACGGATATGAAGTTGTAATTATCATTTTGAATAAATAAAAAAGCCAATAAAGATAACTTCTTTATTGGCTTTTTTATTATAGATCATCCTGTTGGACCAACATATCTTGTATCATTATCAAATGCCATTAGCACTCCAAAAACGAAGGGTAGTAAAAGTAATCCAATAGTATAGATTATATCCTTTCCGTAACTAGTAGCAAAAAGGTGTGTGACATAAATAAATAAAATGATGTTCACCACAGGGATTAAAAATAATAGAACCCACCACCATGGTTTGCCTACGATTTCTAAAAGTACAATTGCATTATAGATTGGGATAATAGATGCCCAACCGGGTTTACCAGCTTTTTCAAAAAGTTTCCAATACGCAAGTATGGACAGAACGATTACTGCGATATAAATAATCGTTCCCATAATACCATATGAGTTTTCCATAGTAAGAGAGCTATAGTTAGTTAAATTGAAATTTAATATATCATACAATATAATAAAAAAGCACTTTGATCTTCGTGATCAAAGTGCTTTTTTTCCTGAGTTTATACTCAAGTAAGAAATGATAATTGAATTGGTTGGTATCTCAAATATAGAGTCAATATTTCGATAATACAAATAATTACCCTAATCATCCAAAAATTCGATAATATATTCGCCGTTTTGTTGATAAAAGCGAATAATCATTCATTTATCTTAAGAATTTTTCAATTCATCTCTAAGAAATTTGGCAGTGTAGCTTTTCTTACTTTTTGCAACTTGTTCAGGAGTGCCTTTCGCAATGATTTGTCCACCACCTTTACCACCTTCTGGACCAAGGTCGATGATATAATCCGATACTTTGATCACATCTAGGTTATGTTCGATGACCAATACCGTATTTCCTTTTTCTACCAATTGCTGTAATACATTCAATAGATGTTGGATATCTTCGAAGTGAAGACCTGTTGTAGGTTCATCAAGAATGTAGAATGTTCTACCAGTATCTTTCTTCGATAATTCTGTCGCTAGTTTCACTCTTTGTGCTTCACCTCCTGATAGTGTAGTGGCATGTTGACCTAAAGTGATATATCCTAATCCCACTTCTTTTAATGCCGTCAACTTTCTAAGAATTTTAGGATAGGCCTCAAAGAATTCTACTGCTTGATTCACAGTCATGTTTAGAACATCGGAAATTGATTTTCCTTTATAACGGATCTCTAGTGTTTCTCTGTTGTAACGTTTGCCCTTACAGTCTTCACAATCTACATAGACATCCGGAAGGAAATCCATCTCGATTAACTTTTTACCTGCACCTTGACAAGTTTCACAACGACCTCCTTTTACATTAAAAGAGAATCGGCCGGGTTTATATCCTCTAATCTTCGATTCGGGTAGATTCGTAAACAAAGATCTAATTTCAGAGAACATGTCGGTATAAGTGGCAGGGTTAGAACGAGGTGTTCTACCGATAGGTGATTGATCTACCTCAATGACTTTATCGATAAAGTTTAGTCCTTCTACCGACTCGTATTCTTTAGGATTCTTCTTCGACTTATAGATTTTCTGATTTAGAATCGGATATAATGTATCGTGAATGAGTGTAGATTTACCCGATCCAGATACACCCGTTACACAAATCATTTTACCCAAAGGAAAATCGACAGAAACGTTTCTTAGGTTGTTACCATTCGCTCCTTTGAGGGAGATCACATTACCACTTCCTTTTCTTCTTTGCTTAGGAACTTCAATAGCCAATTTCTCGCTTAGGTAGTCGGCAGTGGTAGTATGTTGTTTTAGGAATGATGATGGTTCTCCAGCAGCAACGACATTACCGCCATGTAAGCCTGCTTTTGGACCAATATCCAAAATATAATCTGAGGCAAGCATCATGTCTTTATCGTGTTCTACCACAATTACGGAGTTACCTAAATCTCTAAGATCTTGTAAGGCTTTAATTAGCTTCACATTGTCTCTTTGATGTAAACCGATACTTGGCTCATCTAAAATATACAATACGCCGACAAGCTGAGTACCAATCTGAGTGGCCAAACGAATACGTTGAGCTTCACCTCCAGAAAGTGTTTTTAAAGATCTATTTAACGTGAGGTAATCTAGACCAACGTCTATCAAAAAGCCGGTACGTTTGCGAAGTTCTTTTAAAACTTCTGCACCAATGGTCTTTTGCCTTTCAGTTAAATCAGGATCCACATTATTGATCCAATCACCAAAAGCCTTGATATCCATTTCTGCTAACTCAGCAATATTTTTACCTGCAATTTTAAAATGCAGTGATTCTTTCTTTAATCGTTGTCCATTGCAAGTGGGACATTTTTTGATGATCGTAAATTCCTCCGCCCAGTTTTTCACTTTATCAGAACTACTATTGGCGTGGCGTTTTAAAAATGGGATGACCCCTTCAAACTGAGTAATCCATGCTTTATCGTATTTGGAATCTTTGGCACTGAGTACCTCAATTTCTTCATCCGAACCGTAAAGCACTACCTCAATGGCTTCATCACTTAGCTCATTTATTGGAGTAGTTAACGAAAAGCCTCTTTGCTTAAGGTGTTGTTCGATCATCTTAAAAATATAGATATCACGATATTCACCAAGAGGAACGATTCCGCCACTGAAAATACTTTTACTATCATCAGGAATGACTGCTTCTTTCGTAATTTCCTCAATTTCTCCCAAGCCATTACACGTTGGACAGGCACCGTAAGGAGAGTTGAAGGAGAACATGTTAGGAGCAGGTTCATCGTAGGAAATTCCTGATTTTGGGTCCATCAAGAACTTAGAGAAATACTTCACTTGTTCTTTTTTAGGAGCATCAGGGAAGAAGCATACAATAATTCCCTTTCCTTCCTTCATTGCTGTTTTTATAGATTGAGCAATGCGGAAACGATCTTTTTCTACTACTTTTACCCGATCGATAACCACCTCAATATCGTGAGTTTTGTATCGATCGACCTGCATTTTTGGTACAAGATCTTGTATCTCACCATCGATTCTCACTTTGCTGTAGCCTTGCTTACGAAGCTGAACAAAAAGTTCTCTATAATGACCTTTTCTACCTTTAATAACAGGGGCAAGTATCACCATTTTTTGTTCATCAAAATGACTCATCAGAAACTCAATAATTTGATCTTCTGACTGCTTGATCATTTTTTCACCTGTCACATAAGAGAATGCTTCACCTGTTCTAGCATAAAGTAGACGGAGAAAATCATAAATCTCTGTAGTAGTACCCACCGTCGAACGCGGATTTCTTGATGTAGTCTTTTGTTCAATTGAAATCACAGGACTCAATCCCTCGATTTTATCGACATCAGGACGCTCCATATTCCCAATAAAGGAACGGGCATAGGCAGAGAAACTTTCCATATAACGTCTTTGACCTTCAGCATAAATTGTATCGAATGCTAAGGATGATTTCCCACTTCCAGAAACCCCAGTAATAACTACGAGCTTATTTCTTGGAAATGTAAGGTCAAAATTCTTTAGGTTATTTTCTCTCGCACCATAAATGGCGATTTCCTCTTCAACGTAGGCTTCTGATTGCTGCTTCAATGTGATAGAAATGATGATGAAACGACAGTGAACAAGCTATCAACACACTGATTGAAAATGTTGATAACTTTTAGAATATCTAAATTAGTGAAAATACAATGAATTAGGAATAGGAGAGGGTGGTTTCTTTTGAGGGGGTGGTTTTATCTCTTGGTTTTTCGATGTTTGAAATAATTTTAGGTAGCAGGTAGCAGGTGTGGTTCGTGTAACTAGTTAAAAGTATTTTTTTGTATAACCCATTTTTTGAACACATTGTTAAAATTTGAGTGGTTTAATATGGAGAAAAAATGATATCAGATTTTGATTTAAGTTCATCAGCGAAATATCTTTCCTTAGTTCCTTAGTTCCTTAGTTCAAAACCGAGGTCGGGAGACCTCTAACGTTTATGGGCACAAATGTCGCTAACGCTTAACATTTGCACCAGTTTTACTTCTTCCCTCTTACCTTTTACTTAAAACGAGCGTTAAATTTGCTACCTGCTACCTGCTACCTGCTACCTGCTACCTGCTACCTGCTACCTGCTACCTGCTACCTGCTACCTGCTACCTTTCATTGGCTTCTTCATCTTAAACTCATCCAACCCTTCTCCAAATCCATCTTTAATCTTCTCATAGGTTTCGAAACCAAAGTAATTAAAGAGTTTTTCCATTAATTGAGTCGTATTGATGTAGATCGGTAAATTTTTCCCTTCTTTGATGATTCTACGTTCCATTTCCCCATAAAAAGCTTTGGCAATGGTAATAAGGTTTGGTGCTCCTAAACTTCCACTTTCGAACATTACCCATGCGATGCCGTGTCTATCTTCTTTGGTGTAATGACCTCCACAGCCAATGATTTCCCCATTACTATTTTCTACTACTAAGTAATTTTCATCGGTATAATTGTCTAAGAAATCGATTAGATACTCCTCGTCTTTAACATCAAAATATTTGGGGCAGTTGGAATGAAATATTTTGAAGATATCGTTTTTGTCTTCTGATTGATATGATCTGAATTGCATGGTTTAATATTGTAGGTGATTAAAATCAAAGAATAAAAATAGCTAAATATAGGTCAGAAAAGAACATTTGATTGCCTCTTTAAGTCAATAAGGAATTAAATAATTTAAAATCATTAAGGATACTAGTCCATAATATTGCATTTCATCTTCTTATTCATACTTTTGTAACACTATAAACAGAGATGTCGCTAACCACGGAATCTCAACATACTATACAAGTATTCACATATTTACATAATATAAATATTTACCATGGCAAAAGGATTTTTCAGCGTACCTAAAGCTGTTAACGAACCGATCAAGAGCTATGCACCGGGTACACCTGAGCGTGCAGAATTACAAGCGAAAATCGAAGAGATGTCATCTCAGAAAATTGACATCCCAATGTACATTGGATCTCAAGAAGTTAGAACAGACAATTTAGGTACTTGTGTATCTCCTCACGATCACCAAAATGTTGTAGGTGAATATCATAAAGGCGATAAAGACCATGTAACTCAAGCAATCAACGCTGCTTTAGGCGCTAGAGAGGCTTGGGCTGAGTTGTCTTGGGAACACCGTGCTTCTATTTTCTTGAAAGCTGCGGATTTATTAGCTGGACCATACAGAGCAAAAATTAATGCTGCAACAGTTATTGGTCAGTCAAAAACTGCTCACCAAGCAGAGATTGATTCAGCATGTGAATTAATCGACTTCTTAAGATTTAACGTTCAATTCATGACTGAGATCTATCAGGATCAACCTGAATCGGCTCCAGGCATGTGGAATAGATTAGAATACCGTCCGTTAGAAGGTTTCATCTTCGCATTGACTCCATTTAACTTCACGGCTATCGCAGGTAACTTACCAACTGCTCCTGCAATGATGGGTAACACTATCGTTTGGAAGCCATCACACGATCAGATTTACTCTGCAAACGTATTGATGGAAGTATTTAAAGAAGCTGGTGTACCTGACGGTGTAATCAACCTTGTTTATGTTTCTGGTCCAGACGCAGGTGATGTGATCTTCAATCACCCAGAATTTGCTGGTCTTCACTTTACAGGTTCAACTGGCGTATTCCAAGATCTTTGGGCTACTATCGGTAACAACATTGCGAAGTACAATACATACCCTCGTATCGTAGGTGAAACTGGTGGTAAAGACTTTATCTTGGCACACAAATCAGCTACTCCAAAAGGTTTAGCCACTGCAATTACTCGTGGTGCATTCGAATTCCAAGGTCAGAAATGTTCTGCAGCTTCTCGTGTATATGTTCCTAATAACATGTGGGATGAAGTGAAAGGTTACATTATCGACGATGCGAACGATATCAAAAACAACCACATGGGTACTCCACATGATTTCAAAAACTTCTTTACTGCGGTAATCAACGAGAAGTCATTTGATAAATGTGCAGGTTATATCGACAGAGCGAATGCTTCTGACATGTGTGAAATCATCGCAGGTGGTGGATACGACAAGTCAAAAGGTTACTTCGTTGAGCCAACAATCATCGTAACTAAAGATCCTAACTACGAATCTATGGTAGAAGAAATCTTTGGACCAATCGTTACTATCTACGTTTACGATGCAGAGTACTTCGATGAGGCTATGTACTTGGTAAACAATACTTCGACTTACGCATTAACAGGTGCTATCTTCGCTCAAGATCGTTACGCGATTGAGTTGGCAACTAGCAAATTGTCGAATGCAGCAGGTAACTTCTACATCAATGACAAGCCAACAGGTGCAGTAGTAGGTCAACAACCTTTCGGTGGTTCTAGAGCTTCAGGTACTAACGACAAAGCTGGTTCAGCAATCAACTTAATGCGTTGGACTACTCCAAGAACGTTGAAAGAAACATTTGTTCCTCCAACAGATTACAAATACCCATTCATGGGATAAATTTAAAGTGAAGAGTGAATAGGGAAGAGTGAAGAGCGATTTCTTGTTTATTTGGAACTTTACTATAGATGAAGGTCTAGCTTTCTTTGGAAGGCTAGGCCTTTTTTTGAATTAAAAATTAAAAGTGAAAAATGAAAAACGTGAGATGTTAAGCTAACGCTCGTAGAATTATACAATAGTTTAATTCGTGATACTGAATTTTACTTTTCCTCCTGTATTCATCTGTGCTAAACTATCACAGGCTTTGCTGTTAAGGTTCAATATTCTAAGATAACCTCCGGTGGTAGGGGCATCGGCCATCATGATAATTAAATCACCACCACTTGTCAACTGTATTGTGCCTTTGACCATTCCTGAGGAGATGATTTCTTTTTGATTTTCCATTTCTATTTTCTCACCTTCTAATCGATAACCTATTCTGTTGATATCTTTTGATATTGTGAATTCGCTGTTGATAACTTTTTGTTTTTGTTGATCGGTCAACAAATTCCATTCAGGGCCAACAAAACATTCCAAAAGATTTTCTGATGATATATTTCTGGCTTTAATAACACTGTGTCTTTTGGGTAATTGCTCAGGGCATAGCAAGGTGATACGATCCCCTTTTTGAAGTGCTCTACCAAAGTATCCACCAAATTTAGCAGGTAGGTAAGTAGAGGCACTGTTATATATTTTAGGGATATCAAGTACTCCTTTGAAAGCAAGATAACCATAGGTGCCTTTTTTAGAAAATCCTATTTTTAATTGATCTCCGGGGTTTAAAGTGATGATTTTTCCTTGAGAATTGATTTCATCATTCACTTTGAGTTCCATATCGGCACCATAAAAAGCGACAGAAAATGGAATGTGAGCGAGTAAAGTAATGCCTTTCATACACATTTCTATTACGGGAGCATTGGGATCATTACCCAATATGGCATTGGCGATATTGGCTGAGGTCATGTCCATGAACCCGCTTACAGGAATTCCTTGATCTTGTACTCCCCAACGGCCATTATCCTGAATTGTAGAGAGAAATCCTCCATCAATTATTTCGAAACTCATACGTTATTCTGGTTTAGCTGTTGAAATGTGGATAAGTCGATGGCTTCGAACTTTACTTTATCACCCATTTTTACTTTTGGTGGCTGATTGACTTCAAATATAGATAAAGGAGTCTGACCAATAATTTGCCAGCCTCCAGGTGTAGCCTGTGGGTAAATTCCCGTTTGTTGATCGGCCAACCCAACGGCACCTGTAGGAATTTTTAACCTTGGTGTAGATTTTCGAGGAATAAATAAACGAGAATCTAAGCCTCCTAAGTACATAAAGCCAGGAGAAAACCCCAACATGTAAACAGTATATAAATTTGATGTGTGTAGTTCTATAATTTCATCAATGGATATATCAAGTTGTTGGCTTACTACTTCTAAGTCTAACCCTAAAGAAGCGTCATAGCATACAGGAATTTCTACAATACGTTGCAGTGGTTGATTTTCTTTTTGATGAATATCAATGGATTGAATAATTTCAGAAAGTGAAAAGAAGTTGATTAAATCATCATCAAATTGAATAGTAATTGAAGTGTAGGCAGGGATTAAAGAAGTGATGCCCTCCAAATGCCTATTGGATAAATATTGATAATACGCCTTTACTTTTTGATGAACTTTTTCAGAAATGATGTTTTCAAACTGAATGATCAAAGCCCTTTCCCCAAATTGTTTGATCTCCATATTATAAAATCGATTGAATTTGAATATGCTCCTCAGACAACTTTTGATAGACAAATTGAAGTTCTTCCAAAGCTTCTGGAGTGTCTCCGTGGAAACAGATACTGTCTACGGACATTGAAATATATTGGCCATTTTCATCAATGACTCTTTTGTTTTTGACGATCTCTTCTACTTGTTGCCAAACTTCTTCTTTATCATGTATTACGGCATGACTTTCTGATCTAGCTACCAATTTTCCATCAGTAGTATAACGTCTATCAGCAAATCCTTCTTTAATAAAAGTGATGTTTTTCTCCTTACAAAGAGTTTCCAAAATACTATTAGGCATACTCATTAAAGCGAGATGTCCATTGTAATTTTCTATCAATTTTATGATGATTTGAGCTGTCGATATGTCACTCATTGCTTTATTATACAAAGCCCCATGTGGTTTGATATAATTTACTTTTACATTCAATTCAATGGCAATTTTTATCAAATCATCGCATTGTTTGATGAGAGAGGAGAGTAATGTTTGTGCACCAATATCCATTGCTTTTCTTCCGAAATTCTCTTTATCTGGATAGCTAGGATGTGCCCCGATATTTACATTGTTTTTTTGTGCAAGAAGTAGGGTAGACTTCATGCTTTGTGCATCACCAGAATGACCACCGCAAGCGATATTACAAGAGGAAACATAGCGTAGAAGCTGTTCATCGTATGGAAAACCTTCTCCTAAATCGGCATTGAGATCAATTTTTTTCAATAGCGTAATAGTTGTGATTTGTGCAAAGTAAATAAAAAACCACTTCAATTTCTTGAAGTGGTTTCAAAATCAATGTATTATTGATTACTATCTTTCTAATTTCATGTATGCATTAGCCTCTACTTTTTGCGTATAGAAGCCATTGTCGACTTCTTGAACTTTATTACTAGTTACCTCTAATTCTGTTTCTGTAAGTTTTTCAATGATCATTAATTCAGGTAACCCATCAGCACCTTGTATGATAATATTCTCCTCATCGTCAAAGTCCCAATTTTGAGTACCTAGAACAGCTTGGTTTAAGAGAGTAATAATAGTACTACCATCTTCATCTAAGGTCTTAATATCAGTTGTACCTTTTGTTTCTACTGTTTTGTCAGTTTTAAATTCCATTGTGATATTGATATTCTCATAAACCACAATTTGATCAGGAAATTCTATTACTTCATCACCTTCAATAAAGGATATTTTCTGAGTGCTTTCAACAGCTTTCAGGTTCCAAGTACCATAAATGAGGTGATTTTCTCTGAGGAGGTCACTAACAGTCTCATTTCCAGAACAAGAGAATAATCCTAAAGTAATTGCAATTAAAACTGCAGTAGTCGCTTTTTTTAGCATGATTAGTTTAAATAAAATATAAAAAAATGATTGTTTAAAAAATAAGAATTAACGCTCTAACTCCATGATTACGATATGTTCAGTAGATAACTCACCAAAATCATTTTCCATAACATGTTTAGCTACTATTTTATTAGGAGTGAGTGAAGTTATTTCCCAATACTCTTCGAAAAACCCACCTTCAATAGCAAAATAGAGTTCATCAAGGTCTTCGTTTACTTCCCAATAATCTGTACGATTATGTTGAACACCTCTTGCTGCTAAAATTAGGTTTCCATCTGCATCATATTGTTCAGAATCAGCAGTTCCCTCCACTACTAAGATATTATTGTCGAGAAATTGATAGGTCACATCAATATTAACAGCTTTAGTTTTTGTAGTTTCAACTGTATACCCCCAATCGGTTGTCGATGTTCCATTTAGTGCAGTTAATTGCCAAGTACCTTTGATAGGATCGAGTTCTTCCTCAGTTTTATCATTCTCTGTACATGAAAATAGACTAAGAGTTAGCATAATGAAGAATGCTGTAGTTACTTTTTTTAGCATGATTAGTTGAATTAAAATATAAAAAATTGATTTGTTTGCTTATATAAATACCAGTCCAGTATTAGATTTTAATAGTTGAAAAAAGTAAGTTCTTTCTATGAATTGGTCTTTGTTTGCGGTGCTAATATATGTAATAAAAATATAAATTATTTAAAAATAGGGTGATATTATTCTATTCATCAACATCAAGTTCTCACTTCATTATCAATAATTTCACCTATAAAAATGTAAAGAAATATGATAAATTAAGGCGTATAGAAGTTAAAAGAATCAATAAAAATGATTGATTATCTTCTTTTTTTATCTGAAAACTAACATTGTAATTTTAAATAAAATGAATATCCATTAATCGAATATGCTCTTTTGATTAAGGTTTTATATTAAATAATCGACAATATATTACATGTATGATAATTCACTCTATTCACTAAAAAAGAATTATTTCTATCATATAAATGTATTAATAGTACACCAAGCATATACATTATGAAACTATCTGTTATTTCAGCCTTAACTATTTTGCTTTTTTCTCTAATTGGATGTACTACTAATGATGATTCAAATTTATCTATAGATGTTGCTTCTCAAGTACAAGGTCAGTATGTGATTAATAGTTTTCAATTTGACGGTGATGGCGAAGCCCAACAAATTAGTGACGATACTGATAATTACATTTCTTTAATTAGACAAGGGGATAGTTTAGTTTCTGTACGTCTCGTTATGGAAACTGAAATTGTTGATTTTTCATGGAACCTTCAAGAACAAAAAGTAGATAATATTGGTAGAGAATCGTCTACCTATGAATTTGAAGTTGAGCCAGGAACAAGTAGTCTGAATAATATGCATTTGTATATTACAGAGGACAGACAGTTAAAGGCCGTGTTTACTCCTGCACTTCATCCCAATATTAAAACACTCTATGCTGAGATGTAAAAAAAGGCCAACATTTTCATGTTGACCTTTGAGTAATATCGATTAAAATTATCTTCTACTCCCTCCAAAGAAACGAAGTAAGTATAAGAATAAGTTGATAAAATCTAAATACAAGCTTAATGCTCCAAGAATCGCCATTTTGTTAGCAGATTCTCCATCCATCATTGCATAGCTCATTTCTTTTAATTTTTGTGTATCGTAAGCAATTAAACCAACAAATATCAATACACCAACTACAGAAATGATCCAGTATAATCCACTGCTACCAATAAACATATTTACGATAGAAGCGATGATGATACCGAATAGACCCATAATTAGTAAGCTACCCCAAGAACTAAGATCTTTTTTAGTAGTCATACCATAAACACTCATACCTACAAATGTACCTGCAGTAATAAAGAATGTGCTGACTATGGAATTAATATCATATATGTAGAAGATACTTGATAAAGTAGCTCCTGTTAATGCAGAGTATAAAATAAATAGAACTGTAGCCGTTGCAGACGACATTCTATTTATTGCTCCGCTAATTGCGAATACTAAACCTAATTGTGCGATAATTAATCCCCATCTAAATTGTGCTACCATTTGAACAAATTCATAGGTATTGGCAATAAACATAGCGGTAAGGGCAGTAATCACAAGACCGATACTCATACGACCATATACTTTGGTCATGAATGAACTCTGTGCACTAGCTATTTCAACATCAGAATATCTTCGCGCTCCGAAATTTTGATAGTTTGTCTCTCTCATTTTTTTGTCATTTATGATATAAAAACGATTTGTAATATTCAAAGGTTACATTGTACCATAATTGCGGGCACCAAAAATGGCACTTCCCACTCTTATCATTGTACTTCCTTCTTCTACAGCAATTTGATAATCGCCACTCATCCCCATCGAAATTTCTGATAATGCTACATTATCAAGAGCATTGAAAGAGCTCTTTAACTCTTCGAAAAGTGATTTTAAAGAAGCAAACTCTTTTCTTACCTGATTTTGGTCAGACGTATTCGTTGCCATTCCCATCACTCCAATCACTCTCACGTTAGTCATCTCCTTAAATTCATCCGAAGACAAAAATGAAGTCAATTCCTCTTTATCAAAACCGAACTTTGTTTCTTCCTCTGCTATGAATACTTGAAGTAACACATCGATAGTACGCTCATTTTGAGCTGCACGTTTCTGTACTTCTTTTAAAAGTCGAGGACTATCAATAGAATGAATTAAAGAAACAAAAGGGGCGATATATTTTACCTTATTTCTCTGTAGGTGACCGATCATGTGCCACTGAATATCTTTTGGAAGTGTTTCACTTTTTTCTACAAGTTCTTGCACTTTATTTTCACCAAAGATACGTTGTCCAGCATCGTAAGCTTCTTGTAATAACTCATTGGGTTTGGTTTTACTCACCGCTACCAATTTGCAGTCTGTACCATCAAGCTTTTGATTATATGATTTTATATTTTCTGCTATAGACATGATCTATTTTTGTTTTGTAATCAACATAAATAAGAAGGTTGCAAATACACCAAACATAAGCATACCAATTGCTTGATCTACTGCCAAAGTGTCAGCAGATAATTGACCTAATTTCTCTATTTGTGCATTATACTCCGTTTCACCTAATGTTTCTATTATTTGAGCTTTCCCTTCTACCATCATCATTTTCAATTCTGTAGCATGTCTTTCGATGATTTCTTGTCCCATTTTCTCAGTACTTAAAACCACTTGAAGAAGAATACCATAGATAGTTGAGGCAATTAGGTTTAAGGTCATACCAATGATTACCCCTTGTGGTCCTTGCATTTTTCCATTGTTCAGTTTAATTCTGAAATAGCTCATAGCTCCAGCAAAGGTTAAACCGTAAATAGGGAAATAGATGTACTTCCATTTACCAAATGCATTGAAATCTAAACCATATAGTAATAAGGTGTAACTAATGCATAAAAGAGATGCGATGACACCAAAAATAGCTCCTACACGGAATAACTCAGGCCTAATAAATTTTACAGTTTTTTCTGTAGTATTTGTTTGTTCTTTCATAATGATGATTTAATGCCCACAAAAATACAGCATACTTTATACAGTGTGGCAAAAAAATAGGATAAAATTGATTGGAATTATAATAGGTAGGCAGAGATTTTATAATCTGATTAATAATAGAGTAAAATCATCGTCCATGGCTTTTTTACCCATAAAGCCATAAATGTCTTCTAAGATCTTATTGGCAATCTCTTTTAAAGGTAATTCGTGATATTCTTCGATGATTTTTTTCATGTGCTCATATCCATACTCATCAACACCGTTTTTACTTCTAGCTTCAGTAATTCCGTCGGTGTATAAAATCATTAAATCGCCGTGATTGTATTTGATTTCATGGTTATGGATAAACTTACTGTAAGAGTTGTTTCTTACAATACCTAGACCTAAACCTCTATTTTCTAAGAATTGAGCTTCTTGTTTTTCTGTATCGTAATATAAAGTTGGACAGTGACCTGCTCTTGCAAAGTCCACCTTCATTGCGTCTGTATTTACATGCAAATAGGTCGCTGTAATGAAAGTATCTCTTTGGATACATCCTGTTAAAGCAGCATTGGCTTTTGTAAAGAACTCATCGGGTTTAATACTTTCTTCTCTGGCTAACGACTGATAAATACCCTTCATCTGTGCCATATTAAAGGCAGCTTTAGGTCCTTTACCAGAAACATCGGCAATAATAAAACTTACTTCATGGTCATTGAGTCGGTGCATATCGTAATAGTCACCTCCCACCACAATAGCAGGTTCCCAAGTTACATAAACTTCTATGTTTTCGTTGATTTCTAAACTCTTCGGCATCAATGCTTCTTGCGTTTGTTTGGCAATTTGCATTGAGTTTTTGTAGACCTCATTTTTTACTGCTTTAGAAAGCAAGTCGAGGTTGAAAAGGGCAATTCCTGCTTGAGCCACATAAGTATTCACCGTAGACTGCATTACAGAATCGATGGAATTGTGTAGTCTTTTAACCAATATCAAAGAATCTCTTACTTGCTGATCTACAATAATTGGTATCGCTAGGATAGAGCGGTAATTTCTATTGGCGTTCTCTTTTCTGAAATAAGGTTGATAGTTCAATTTAAGAGGAGCACCTCCATTATAAGGGGCGTTTCTTAGATCTGAAAGCACTTGTCTTACATCCTCCTCATCGATACCCGTAACTACTTTTACTTCGTAGTCATTACTCATAATCCACCCAGCATCAGCTTGAATACTTTTTAAAGAACTGTTGAGTAATACTCTATATACATCAGATTCTTTTTTTCCGTCTCTTACCGCCAAACTTAAATTTCTGAAACTAGAAATTTCTTGTTCTTTTTTCTCGAATACACTTGATGTTGGTAAACTAAACAACATAAACAAGGTAGATGAGGCTGCATAAACAAATACAAAAATTAATAATGTAAGCGGGAATAAGTTCTTGACGATATCATCAGAAACTAGGGATTGCTCGTAGAAATAGAATTTTAAACTGGCAACAAAATAACTTAATGCTAATATGATAAAGCCTAACTTAAATATTCCTTGAATTTTCTGTTGGAAATTTAAGTGAGGTACCCATCTTACATTCACTGATATCATTAAAATCCAAAGTGTAAGGAAAATACTTGGGATCTTAAAATAAACATCTATGGTCCCAATTCTAAAGAAGTGAGCCACCATGGTAATACCTAAAAATATTTCGAACAAAAGCCACGTATAGTGGGTAAAGCGTGTCTGTTCAAACAAGATGAGCTTTTTCCAAGTTACAAAGGTACTGATCAGCAAAGTCATCAGTAAGGTAAACTCCACATGGAAAAATATGGCATATAGGACGGGTAGATTGTATTCTAAATCGTCTCTAAGCCACGTTAACAGAATATTTACTCCCATAGAGAGTAAGGTGGAGAGCAAAGCAACGACAAATATTTGCCAGAGCAATCCTTGGAAATCCCTTTCTTTGGGTTGAAAAAAGATCCAAATATTAAAATAGGTGGTAATGATCCACACATTTAAAATTAAACCTTTCACAAAAGAAGGGAAAGGAGCATGAGGAATTTGTTCATCCGTTAAATATTGTTCTTGTACGCCTATGAAAAGAAGTAGCACCCAACTGATAATACAGACGATGGTACTTATTCTTTTTACGCTATTGTAGCTGAACATTTCGGATATTTTTACAGCTCCTTTAATAATAAATTAAAATTTAATTTTGAAATTCAATCAAATGGTTCATCAAGACAATAAAAGAATATATATTGCATATCCGATTTTGTATTGGTGTAGCATTCGTTTAACAAATATAATCGACAAATTGTGCTTTTCTATAAATAAAGCAACAATCTTAGTCGAACATGTAAATGCTTGATTTTTTTAACAAGCCTTGTGAGAAATAAACAGAGAAATACATATAGATTTAAAATAAATAAACTCAGTTTTCTTTTTATGATCAATGCATTATTAATGTGTTGGTCGGTAGATACTTATGCCCAAAATGATTTACTATTGACTGGGCTAGATCAATATGAAGAAGATACTGTAGGTTATGTAAGAATTAATAAGATATCATTTATTGGTAATAAAAAAACACACCCAAAAATTATTACCAGAGAACTTGATATACGCGACGGGTCTTTAGTGCCTAAAAAAGGGATAAAAGACTATATTACCACAGAAAGAAATAAAGTTTTCAACACTCAGTTATTCGAATCTGTTGATGTTTTGGTCACACAACAAGGAAAAGATACCTTAAATGTGGACTTTATCATGGTAGAACGTTGGTATACTTGGCCTGTTCCTCTTATCGAGTTAGCAGATAGAAGTTTTAACGAATGGTGGAATAATAGAGATGCTGACCTGGGAAGAATTCAATATGGCCTCGATTTCAAGCAGAAAAACATGAGAGGACGTAATGAAACGCTTCATCTATTAATCAAATTAGGGTTCTCAAGACAATTTACATTAGGATATTCCTTTCCTTATATTGATAAAAAACAAAAGACGAGTTTATCCTTCAGAACGAGTTACAAAGAGGAAACGACTGTTGCTTATAAAACTGAAGAGAATAAATTCGTGGAATACGAAAATGATACTGAAGTACAAAGACGTTCTTGGAATGGACAAGTAAACTTTGGTAAACGATACGGGTTTTACGATCATCATAATCTTAATTTTGGTTTCACTTACGATAAAGTAAATGATACTATTGCCGTATTAAATCCAGATTTCTTCCTTGATGGCCGAACAGAGTTGAGGTATTTCACTATGAAATATACCTATACTCGAGATAAAAGGGATATTACTAGCTATCCTCTGAACGGATATTACTTACAATTCGGATTAGAAAAAGTGGGTTTAGGCATTTTTGATGATCTTAATACTTTGAATCTTCAATGGTCAACTTGGAAATTTTGGAATATTAAACAAGCCAATCGATTCTATTATTCTATTGGATTTGCAGGTAAATTAGGGTTCCCTGAATTAGTGCCTTATAATCAAATGCGTGCTTTAGGATATGGAAATATGTTAGTGAGAGGATACGATAATTATGTTATTGAAGGTCAGAATGCAGGTGTTTTAAAGAATGAACTTCGATTAAGAGCATTCTCTACTTCATTGAGTTTTCAGAATATCATCCGATCAAAACATATAAAAAGAGTACCTATAGATGTTTTAGTGAAAGGCTACATTGATACAGGTTATGCTCGTTTCAATGGAGTAGATCCAACAAATGCTCGATTTACAAATACACCACTTTTGGGTTATGGTTTTGGTATCGACTTTGTCACTTTTTACAGTTCAGTGCTTAAGTTCGAATATTCATTTAATCGTCACGGAGACGGAGGAGGATTGTATTTCTATTATTCAGTAGACTTATAATCAATTAGCCCATATTGCACTCACAGTCCTCTAAACAAGACATGATGTTCAACACCGCCTTTTCTTTTAAAGAATAGAAAATGTTCTTTCCTTCTCTTTGAGAAGATAAAATACCCTTCAATTTCATATTAGAAAGATGATGTGAAGTAAGTGATTGCTCACAGTTCAACTTTTCACAAATCTCACTTACAGACAATCGATTATTACAATCTAATAGTTCTAGTATTCTAAGTCTTACGGGATGGGCAATTGTTTTTAAAATAAAAGCTGCCTTTTCTGCCTTATCGTATTCCATATTTATTCTGATAATTAATAGAATACAAATATACGATTCATGAATAAATGATCATATGATAAAATCGTTTATTATGAATGTTTTTCAATTTCTTTCACTTTTAATGTGGTTTTCTGATTCAAAACATGATGTCCAATTCCACATTCCATGCATTTTTTATCTGCACAATAGTTATTATATAATTCTATAAACGCTTGAGAGTCTAAAGCTGTTCTTATGTTTAGACCGAGTTCTTTAAAAACTTTAGTAATCTTATTATGCTCAGCGGAGATAGATTCTAATAAATCAATTGCTTTTTCTTTATATTGATCGTTCCCTTTGTCGATACCATAAGCAAATTGTAGTGGTACTATTACATTGATCAGTATAGAGTCTAAAGTCTTTTTTCCTATTTTTTTTTCTTGTTTTGACTTCGATTCTACCCCAAACCGATAATGCGAATTCCAATAAGAGGAAGTTGGGATATCCATTAATCTATAAAATGAAGCTTTATTTTGGACATGTAGAAAAGCAGAACATAAATGAGGTATTTCTGTCATGATTCTACTTAATTGAGCAATTCTTATACTAGGGAAGTTGGCAGGTCGAAGTCTTAAGAAATTCCATTGATGTTGTTTCATCTCTTTATCTCCCAAATTGTATTTATGCTGAAGAAATCGAAACTCTTTGTACAATTTCTGCTCGTAAAGATCACTTGATGTGGATTGAAGAAAACCTGCAGCCCCAAAAAGAAGTGCTTCGTTGGTAATTGGTAAGTGAGCGTTTAATCGTAATAATTTGGCAGGGATAATATCAGATAATTGCTTTAGGGGTGTGTTGTTGACTTTCATTCCTAAATATTGAGCAAAGAAACTATAAGTGGTTTCTTCCCAATCTCTTTCTTTTTCATCAAGTAATGATAAAATAAACTGAGCTTTCCTTTCTATTCTATCCACTAACACTCTGTCCAACATTTGCATACGCTTTATTCTTGGGACATCATCAATGTTTTCTTTACATGCGATAGAATGATTCGTATGTAAAAGGTGTTCGTAATTGATTAAAATATTGGTCTTCAAAATTCCATTCAAAACTAAGGAAGGGATAGTGGTTTTATCTTGATGAAATACATCAACATCATTTTCATAGACTACATGAAGAATAACATTGTCATATTTCAAGTCATTTTCATGATGATGTTGATACCATTCAGAAGCTTTATGATGAATTTCGACATGACCGTGCCATTCAATAGAGTTAATGATAATGACCGCATCTAAAAAATCGGGACCAGCATTATGGTTATGGTATCCTGGAAATTTAATGGTAATAGATTCACCTTGAGTGGTGTATATGTCAGATTGTTGGAAATATTTGTATTGCCATACAAAATGTAAAAAGTCTTCGCGCATGAGAATAGTAATTAGAATCGTACTTATCGAAGATAGTTATCATTTTGAAGACCACAAAAAAGCCAAGAGAAAATTTCCCTTGGCCTTTCAAAACTGTTATGCTTATTTTTCTACTATATTATTTTTTCGACTATTTATATTGTCTTGCATACACAAGAACTTTTCTTTGTAGTCTATCTATATCTTTTTGATCTACTGAGTGTAAACCTAATTCTAATGCCTTAAAGTAAGCGTCTCTAGCTTTTTCAGGTTGACCAACTCTAACATAATAATCACCTAAAACTTCAACTGATTTACTATTTTCATTGATACTTAAAGCATGATCAATCCAACCTTTAGCCATTTCTAAATCGGCGTTCCAGTTAATAGCAAACTCAGCTGCTTTTGTATATGTTTCGTAATCTGATTTGTCAGCTCCTTGAACCATTTTAACTAACTTTGCTGAACTTTCTTCAGTGGGTAATTCCAAATCGTTTGTATTGGCAAAAGAAGCTAAACTTAATGATAATAAGAATGATAGAGTGATGATAAACTGTTTCATAATTGTATTTAGTATTTAAGTATTTTAAAAATTAATTTGACACACTATCTATTATTCCAAGTTGATGCCAAAAAAATATAACTAAGACTAAATCAGTTAGTTATGTGTTGAAAATATTTTTCCGGCTCAAAAACACCGTTCGATATCGAACGCTATTTCAACGGGTTGAACACATTGTTACTCATATCCGAACACTTTGTGTTTACATTCATTAATTGGGTTGCGTTTTGAAGTAAAAACTTCAGAATTAGTTTAATTATCATTAGATAATGTGATAATTCCTTTAAATATTTTAGAGTGGTTTCATCGAATAAGTTAATTTTGTTTCTCTAAAACAGAAAAAGATGAAAAACAATATCACACCGCCTATTGCACGACGTGAACCAAAAGTGCTAGAGAAACACGGAGATAAACGTACTGACCCTTATTATTGGATGCGTGATAGAGAAAATCAAGAAGTAATTGATTACCTCAATGCAGAGAATAAGTATATAGACGATGTGATGTCTGAACATAAACAGTTCGAAGAAGATTTATTTCAGGAACTGAAAGGACGTATTCAAGAAAAAGATGAAAGTGTTCCTTATAAAGCCAGAGATTACTTTTACTATGTGCGTTATATAGAAGGTGGAGAGTATCCTTTGTATTGCCGTAAGAAAGGTAGCTTGGAAGCAGAGGAGGAAGTGATGTTGAACGCCAACGATCATGCTAAAGATCAAGGCTATTACAAGATCGGAGGAATGACAGTCGGAGAGGATCAAAATCTTTTGGCTTATTCTGAAGATGTAGTAGGTAGAAGAATTTATACTGTTCGATTTAAAAACATCGATACCAACGAAATTTTAGAAGACGTTTTAGAAGAAACCACAGGTGATGCCGTATGGGCTGCCGATGGTAAAACACTTTTCTATACCACTCAAGATAAAGAAACGCTACGTCCAGATAAAGTTTGGAGACATACACTAGGTACTCCACAATCTGATGATGTAGTTGTATACGAAGAAAACGACGATACTTTCTGGATTGGTGTGAGGAGAACAAAGTCGAGAGAATATTTAGCAATTGAATCGGGTTCTACTTTAACCACAGAGACAAGAATTCTGAAAGCAGATAATCCTACAGGTGAATTCAAAGCGTTTCTTCCAAGAGAGAGAAAACACGAATACAGTATCTCTCATTTCAATGGAGCATTTTATGTAGTGACCAACTGGGAAGCAAAGAACTTCCGTTTAATGAAAGTTGCCGAAAATGTAGATACCACAAATAAAGAAAACTGGGAAGAGGTCATTGCTCATCGTAACGATACAATGATCGAAGGCTTGGACATCTTCAAAAACTTCTATGTTGTAGAGGAAAGAAGGGATGGCCTAGTACATATAAGAATTATTAAATGGGAAGATGGATCTGAGCATTATTTAGATTTTGGCGAAGAAACCTATTCTGCATGGACAAGTGCCAACCCAGATTTTAATACTGATATCCTTCGTTACGGCTACAATTCTTTAACTACTCCTTACTCTGAGTACGATTACAATATGATCGATCGCTCAAAAGTACTTTTAAAGCAACAGAAAGTAGTGGGTAAATTCGACCCGAACGATTACGAAGCAAAACGTTTATACGCTACAGCCAAAGATGGAGTAAAAGTGCCGATCTCAGTAGTCTACAAAAAAGGATTTAAATTAAATGGTGAACATCCTTTATACATGACTGGTTATGGATCTTATGGTATTTCTTATGATGTTGCCTTTTCACCATCAAGAATTAGTTTGATGGAAAGAGGGTATGCCTATGCTATTGCACATATTCGAGGTGGTGAAGACTTGGGTCGTGCTTGGTACGAGGACGGCAAGCTTCTCAAAAAGAAAAACACATTTGATGATTTCATCGCTTGTTCAGAATATTTGATAGATCAGAAATATACATCAGCCGATAAATTTGTAGTCAATGGCGGATCAGCCGGAGGATTATTAATGGGTGCTGTGGTTAACGCTCGGCCAGATTTATACAAATTAGTCATTGCAGACGTACCATTCGTTGATGTAGTAACCACAATGCTGGATGAATCTATTCCATTAACCACGGGAGAATATGATGAGTGGGGTAATCCAAACGATAAGGAGTATTATGATTACATGTTATCGTACTCACCATATGATCAAGTAGAGAAGAAAAGTTATCCACACTTATTGATTACTTCAGGTTTGCACGATTCTCAGGTTCAATATTGGGAACCTACAAAATGGGCGGCCAAACTAAGAATCGAAAACACTAGTGATAACTACATCTTCCTTAAAACAAATATGGATGCAGGTCACAGTGGAGCATCAGGTCGTTTTCAACGTTTCAAAGAAGTAGCATTTGAATATGCGACTATTTTTGCGATTGTGACGCCGGATCAGATGAAGCCTTTGTAAGGGTAGTGAACTATCGTCAAAAATAAATCAAACAGCCACATTATTAATATATGATGTGGCTGTTTGTTTATCCATAAGTCTAATCAACCGGTTCGTGTAACGAGGTCGGGAGACCTCTAACGTTTATAGGCACAAATGTCGCTATCGCTTAACATTTGCGCCAGTATTACTTCTTCCCTCTTACTTCTTACTTAAAAACGAGCGTTAATTTTGCTACCTGCTACCTGCTACCTGCTACCTGCTACCTGCTACCTGCTACCTGCTACCTACTACCTCAATCTTCTTCCATTATCAAAAAAACAGATGTATAACTAAACCTTATGTTGATATAGAAAATTATAATTTCCATCTATCAATTACTTTCCTCACCTTTGTAATGTTATCAATCAAAAACAAATACAAAAATGGAAACAATAAACATCAACGCAATCGGATTAGAAGTGACAACTGCAAGATCATTAGCAGGTTCATTAAATACTTTATTAGCTAATTTTCAGTTGTACTATCAAAATTTAAGAGGTTTACACTGGAATATTCAAGGTAAAAATTTCTTTGAATTACACTCTAAATTCGAAGAATTATATACAGGGGCAAATGATAGAGTAGACGAGATTGCCGAAAGAATTTTGACATTAGGAGAACAACCATTGCATACATTTTCTGATTATATTGAAGCATCGGAAATTAAGCAAGGTAAAAATATTGTAGACGATCAATCATCAGTAGAATTAGTGAGAAATAATCTAGCGATATTACTTAAGATTGAAAGACAAATTTTATCACAAGCAGGAGACGCTGAAGACGAAGGTACAGCTGCACTAATTTCGGAACTAATTAGTGAGCAAGAGAAAACCGTTTGGATGCTGAATGCTTGGTTAAACTAAAGTATAATTTGCTAGAATTTTCATCTCAAACTTTGGACACAGACTTAATTAACCCAAACTTATCAATCAAAGCCTCAACATTTAATTGTTGAGGTTTTTGTTTATACAAAAAAAGGAGGCTTTGATATCAAAACCTCCTCAAAATATTTTTAGGTCAACCTTAGTCGTCCGCCTCATTTTCCAAATCAATATTATCTTGATATGGATTGTAGTCGTTTAATGGTTGATCGTAATCTTCTTCTACAAAATCTTCTTCCTCTTCTTCAACACCTTCGTTGATAGCTTCCCAAAGTAGATCTTTTAATTGAGGAATACCTTTTTGAATGACTGATGAGATAAACACATAAGGAACTCCTTCAGGTAATGTCTCTTTGATAAGAACTTCTAGTTCATCGTCTAGCATATCGCTCTTAGTGATGGCAAGAAGACGGTTTTTGTCCAATAACTCAGGGTTATATTTTGTCAACTCGTTGACTAAGATTTCGTAATCCTTAGCCACGTCTTCACTGTCGGCAGGGACCATAAATAATAGTACCGAGTTTCTTTCGATATGACGTAAGAAACGAATACCCAACCCTTTTCCTTCTGCAGCTCCTTCGATAATACCAGGGATATCGGCCATGATAAACGATTTGTTATCGTGGTAAGGAATTACACCAAGGTTAGGAACCATGGTTGTAAAAGGATAATCTGCAATTTCTGGTTTTGCAGCAGAAAGAACAGAAAGTAAAGTAGATTTACCTGCGTTAGGGAATCCTACCAAACCAACATCAGCAAGTACTTTAAGCTCAAGAATTACCCAAGCTTCCTCGCATTCTTCTCCAGGTTGGGCGTATCTAGGAGTTTGGTTGGTTGCCGTTTTGAAATTACGGTTACCCAAACCACCTTTACCACCTTTCATCAAGATCACTTCTTGACCAGGTTCTGTCAGCTCACAGATTTTTTCACCTGTTTCTGCATCTTTGGCAATTGTACCTAGAGGAACAGGAAGGATAATATCTTCACCATCAGCACCACTTTTACCTGTACCACTACCGCTAACACCATTAAAACCGTGAATATGTTTACGGTATTTTAGGTGAAGTAATGTCCAGTGCTGCTTATCTGCTTTTAAGATGATATGACCACCACGACCACCATCTCCTCCATCAGGTCCACCTTTTGGAACGTGCTTTTCTCTACGGAAAGAAACCGCACCTGCTCCTCCTGCACCAGAGCGGACAAAGACTTTAACGTAATCTATAAAATTTGATGATGCCATATCTGTATCTTAATTACTTGATAAATAAGTGGTTGATAGTTATAAACTTGATGCTTAAATATCAGCCGAACCGCAAAGTTAGACAATGTATTTTTTTAAACTATACATTATTAACATCTTTTTAATACCCGGAGATTTTGAGCATAAAAAAAGCACGAGGACCAGCCTCATGCTTTTTGTCTCTATAATGTATAATTATAGACTATAAAGATTCAATTGCAGTACAAGCATTTTCGAAGATTTCTTCGATAGTACCTACACCGTTAATTGATTTGAATTTACCTTGACCTTCGTAGAAGTTCGCTACAGGAGCAGTTTTGTTATTGTACTCCTGTACACGGTTACGGATCAAATCTTCGTTTTGATCATCTGTACGACCAGAAGTCTCACCACGTTTTAAGATACGTTTTGTCAACTCTTCTTCATCCACCTCTAAAGCAACCATACCAGAAATAGCGATGTCATTGCTTGCCATTAATTGGTCTAAAGCTTCTGCTTGAGCTACAGTACGAGGGAAACCATCAAAGATAAAACCGTTACCAGTTTTAAATTCTTTGATCTTAGAGTCGATCATACCAATAACTACTTCATCAGGAACTAATTGACCTTGGTCCATCAATTCTTTTGCTTTTAGCCCAAGTGGAGTACCCGCTGCGATTTCACCACGAAGTAAATCACCAGTAGAAAGGTGAGTCAATTCGTACTTCGCTTTGATTTTATCACTTTGCGTACCTTTACCAGCACCCGGAGGGCCAAATAATACAAGATTGATCATTTTGTAAGTTTATTTTAGTATAAAATATTTCTTCATCTTAATTAAGAGAAATACCCTTAAACGGCAAAACTAAAAAAAATACCGAATTAATTGTAAGATAATGTTCTCTTAATTTAAAATTGATGTGCTTGAAAAAGGTTTATTTAGAAAAATGGCAATGAATTGGATATAAATCGGTTGCAATACGAATTATATATTTATTTTAAGGTTTGATCTTAAAATGCTTAGGGCTTTACTCATTCTTTTTTCTATGGCCTTAATGCTTACATCTAATCTATCGCTTATTTCCGCATAGGTCAAACCTTCCATACGATTCATTAAAAAAACTTCTTTACTTTTATCTGGCAACTGATTAATGGTTTCCTCCAATGAATGTTGAAACTCATTCAATTCCATCTTAAATTCTGGATTGGTTTCTGTTTCTCCGTCTTTCTTATTTTGTTTTTGCTCGAATTGTAACACCACTTTATTATGCTTGATGTAATTCATCGCAAGATTATTCGCAATCGTATATAAGTAAGTTTTAGCTGTTTCTTTGATCACCTTTTCACGCGCTTCCCAAAATTTGATATACGCTTCCTGTGCGATATCTTCTGCTGCATCGATATCGCCTAATTTATAATAAATGAAACTTCGAATACTTTCGAAATATTGATCAAAAAGCAACTTTAAATCTTTTTCATTTATTTGGGGTTGATTGTTATCTTGATAATTTATTGACGTCACTTTTAATTGTCAGATGAATAGAGAAGTTCTAGAATTTTTTATTTTAAATCAATAAAATGATTGAAGAAACTTACGCTAGAGGGTAAAAATACAAAAGTTATTGAATAATGTTTACAAATTATTCCCTTTAGATTGCTGTTCGAATAAGGTATTATAATGACCCTTTTTCTCAAGAAGTTCATTATGAGTACCTTCTTCAATAATTTTGCCTTCATGAAGCACAATTATTTTATCAGCCAATTTTGCAGAAGAAACTCTGTGAGAGATGATTACAGAAGTTTTATTCTTCATTACCCTCTGTAGATTATTTAAAATTAGGTTTTCAGTTTTCGTATCTACCGCAGAAAGACTATCGTCTAATACTAAAATTTTAGGATTCCCTAAGATCGCTCTAGCAATCGTCGTTCTTTGTTTTTGACCACCAGATAACGTAATACCACGTTCGCCCACTAAAGTATCCAAGCCTTTGTCCATCTGAACGATATTTTCATAAAGTCCAGCGTCTTTTGTAGCTTGAATGATATCTTCTTCTGTCGCATCTGTCTTAGCAAAAGAGATATTATTTCTTAAACTATTAGAAAATAGGAAGACATCTTGAGGAGCCATATTAATCTGTGATCTGATATCTTGAAGATTATACCCTTTCAGATCTTCTCCATCAATATAAATAGTACCTGATGAAGGATCGTAAAGACGAGAAATTAGGTTGGCTACAGTACTCTTACCAGAACCTGTAGTGCCTAGAATCGCTAATGTTTTACCTGATTCAATCTCAAAAGATAATTCATCTAAAGCTTTAATTCCAGAGTCAGGATAGACCAAAGAAACTTTATCGAATTTTAGATTACCTTTAATGTCTTTCTTTTCTGAAGAGGTAGAAACTATATCTGGAGTTTCGTTTAAAAACTCATTAATTCTTTTCTGAGAGGCGGCTGCTCGTTGCACAATACTAGTTACCCAACCTAAAGAGGTGACAGGCCAAGTAAGTAAAGTAACATACATGATAAATTCGGCAATAACACCCGCAGTGATCGTACCTTTCTCTACTTCAATACCACCTACATATACCGTAAGGATAGTCGATAGACCGATGAGGAATAACATCAAAGGGTAGAACATCGAGTTCACTTTGGCTAGCTCTAATTGTCTGTTCTGGTATTCTGTAGCGTTTTCATCAAATTGTGAGAGCGATTCGTTTTCCCTTACAAAAGCCTTAATCACTCGAATTCCAGAGAAAGCTTCTTGTACAAAAGTCGACATCGACGACAACTGTTGCTGTATCAATTCAGACTTCTTATTGATGATATTATTGACGAAGTAAATACTAATTGATAAAAGAGGAAGTGGAAATAAAGCCCAAAAAGTAAGATGAACATTGATACTTAACATAATACCAATCGTCAGAATAAAGGAAATGATCATGTTGATAGAGTACATGATAGCAGGTCCTAAATACATTCTCACTTTACTTACATCTTCAGAGATTCTTGCCATCAAATCACCTGTATTATTCTTTCTATAAAAGCTCAAAGAGAGTTTTTGATAATGCTCGAAGATATCATTTTTCAAATCGTATTCTATCAAACGCGACATCACAATGATAGTCTGACGAACAAGAAATAAGAATACGCCTCTCATAAGGGCCATCAAAACAATAATTCCTCCATAAAGAAGTACTGTTTGGAAGAAATCATCTACAAAAACAGTATGTTCTGCAGATCCTTTCAATAGCTCTTGTGTCTTGAAAGTATCAATAACTAGATCAAGAGCGTAACGTACAACTTGTGCAGGTGCAATGGCAAAAATGTTTGATATGATCATGAAGATGATCCCAAGGGTCAGCCTAAAACCATATCGAATAATGTATTTATTTAAGAAAGCGAGTTCTTTCATGCTTCTTTAAGAAATCTTTTTTGAAAGATAATAGGGATAATTGTTGTCACAAAATATCGAAACACAAATGTAACCAAATAGTTTAAACATGAATGTAAAGAGAGGTTTGGATAAGGAAATTTTAAACTTAAAATCATGAAAATTTTATATCTGAAGGGTAAATTCTAAATAAGATTTAATATTTTATCTAAAAATGTTATGCTTGCATACCTTTTATTTCTATATTTGACAAACACACACACCAAACAATACATCACAAAAGTAAAAATGAAAGCATGGAGGGATTGCGCAGATCTGAAAAAAAGAAGCAGTCGGTCGACTTAAGTATCAAAGCCACTTGGTTAGGAATTTCTAAGATGTATAACCTATTAGGTGCACCTTATGATATTTCCCATTCTATAGGTTTCGTATTGTTGAATATTGATCCGGTAGAAGGAACACCTGCGACCAAAATTGCTCCTTTGATGGGTATGGAAGCAAGGAGTTTGACCAGAATGCTTAAAAATTTCGAAGAAAAAGGTTTAATAGTTAGAATACCTGATAAACACGACAAACGTAAGGTGATTATCAAGTTGACTGATTACGGACAAGCCAAACGCGAAATGTCGAAACAGACGGTAAAGGTTTTTCAGAGAAGAGTAGAAGAGAAAGTTTCCTTAGACGAATTAGGCGTTTTTTTTCATGTGATGGATCAAATTAATGATGTCATTAAAGACCCTAAAAATCATATGTTTGATGAGATTAGAGACCGTTTAAAAGAATACGGTATCACAGAAGACAATCTCAACAAATAATATGATACTATCTATCTCGATTCAATTTTGAATACACATAAATAAACAACACAAATCGGTAAACCGATGAAGAAAAGAACTATCAGGAAAGTAGCAGTACTTGGCTCCGGAGTTATGGGGTCGCGTATCGCATGTCACTTTGCGAATGTAGGTGTCGAAGTTCTATTATTAGATATCGTACCTAGAGAATTATCAGAGGCTGAAGCAGCCAAAGGGCTTACTATGGAAAGCAAAGCTTTTCGTAATAAAATAGTAAACGATGCTCTTAAAACAGCTTTAAAATCAAAACCGGCTCCTGTATACAAAAAAGGAGTAGAAAGACTTATTACCACAGGTAACTTTACAGACGATATGTCTAAAATCGCATCGTGTGATTGGACCATCGAAGTAGTTGTGGAAAACTTGGATATCAAAAAGAAAGTATTCGAGGAAGTTGAAAAATACAGAAAGCCAGGTACACTGATCACATCAAATACTTCGGGTATCCCGATGAAATTTATGTGTGAAGGCAGAAGTGAAGATTTTGTGAAAAACTTCTGTGGTACTCACTTCTTTAACCCTCCGCGTTACCTAAGATTATTGGAAATCATTCCAGGCCCATCAACAGATCAAGATGTAGTCGATTTCTTGATGAACTATGGTGATGTTCAATTAGGTAAAGAAACTGTTTTATGTAAAGATACACCTGCATTTATTGCCAACCGTATTGGTGTTTACGCAATTATGTCGGGTATGCATACCATCCAAGAAATGGGATTATCTGTTGGTGAGGTAGACAAACTTACAGGTCCTATTATTGGTAGAGCAAAATCGGCAACATTCCGTACCAGTGATGTCGTTGGTTTGGATACTATGGTTAAGGTATCGAATAACTTGCATGCAGGTTTGCCAGAAGATGAATCAAAAGAACGTTTCGTATTACCTAAAATCGTTAGCGAATTGAACGATAGACAATGGTATGGCGATAAGACTAGGCAAGGTTATTACAAAAAGACAAAAGACGAGAAAGGTAAGAAAGTCATTCTTGAATTGAATCTTGAAACCTTCGAATATCAACCAAAAACTAGAGCGAAGTTTAAAGCTTTAGAGGCGGTGAAGGATATCGATAACCTAAGAAAGCGTCTTCCAATTCTTTTAAATTTTGAGGATAAAGCGGGAGATTTCTACCGTAAAACATTCTTTGATGTATTCCGTTACTGCTCGAACCGTATTCCAGAAATTGCGGATGAGTTATTCAGAATTGATGAAGCGGTAGCTGCAGGTTTTGCTTGGGAATTAGGTCCATTTGAAACATGGGATATTCTTGGAGTAAAAGATACTGTAGAAAAAATGGAAGCAGCTGGAGAAAAGCCTGCTGCGTGGGTGTACGAAATGCTTGATGCAGGTCATACTTCTTTCTATAAAAATGAAGGACGTCAGAGATATTATTACGATATCCCTACGAAATCATATAAAGTGGTTCCAGGTACTGAGTCTCTAGTGATGTTAGAAACACTTAGAGAAGAAAATGTAGTTTGGAGCAACCCAGGAGCAACACTATTTGATATTGGAGATGGCGTATTGAACTTAGAGTTCCATACCAAAATGAATGCCCTTGGACAAGAAAACTTGGAAGGTATCAATACAGCAATTTCTATCGCTGAAGATCAAGGATGGAAAGGTGTTGTGATTGGTAACGAATCTGCGAATTTCTCAGCAGGTGCTAACCTTGCCATGTTATTTATGTTTGCTTGTGATCAGGAATACGATGAAATCAACTTGATGATTGCTCAATTCCAGAAAACAATGATGAGAGCACGTTATTCTTCTGTACCTGTTGTTGCGGCCACTTCTGGCTTGGCACTAGGTGGTGGATGTGAGCTTTCGATGCATTGTGATGCTGTACAAGCACACGCCGAAACGTATATGGGTCTAGTAGAAGTTGGTGTTGGTTTAATTCCAGCCGGTGGAGGTACCAAAGAAATGGCACTTCGTGTATCGGATCACTTAAAATCGGGTGACCCAGAGTACAACCGTCTTCAAGATGCATTTATGAGCATTGCGACTGCTAAAGTAGCGACTTCAGCAGAAGAGATGAGAGACATGGGCTTCATGAACGAAGCATCGAGAATAACGCTTAACCGTAAACGTGTGATTGCAGATGCTAAAACAAGAGTATTAGAGTTATCCGCTCTTGGTTATGTAGAGAAAAATCAGCGTAAAGATATTAAAGTACAAGGTCGTGGTGGCATGGCTTTATTCGAAGCAGGTATTGCTGGAATGGAGTATGCAAATTGGGCTTCAGAGCATGATGCAAAGATTGCTAGAAAGCTAAATTATGTAATTAATGGTGGCGATTTATCATCACCAACTTATGTGTCTGAGCAGTATTTACTGGACTTAGAGCGTGAGGCATTCTTAAGTTTATCGGGTGAAAAGAAAACATTGGAGCGTATCCAGAGTATTATTTTCAAGGGTAAACCTTTAAGAAACTAATTTAATTCATCATCAAAAATTAACCACAGATCATTAATTAAAAGACAATGGAAGCTTATATCGTAGCAGGTTATAGAACAGCGATCGGCAAGGCGAAAAAAGGGGGATTTCGATTCACACGTCCTGACGATTTAGCAGCAGATGTTATCCAACATCTAGTCCAAAGTGTTCCCGCTTTGGATCCAACAAGAATCGACGACCTAATTGTAGGTTGTGCGATTCCAGAAGCAGAACAAGGTATGCAAATGGCGAGAATGATTTCGTTATTGGCATTTGCTCCAGATAATTTAAAAGTGCCGGGTGTTACAGTAAACCGTTACTGTGGTTCTGGTGTGGAAACAATCTCCATGGCGACTGCTAAAATTAGAGCAGGTATGGCCGATTGTATTATTGCAGGAGGTACAGAATCGATGTCGATGGTACCAATGATGGGATACAAAACGGGATTAAACTATAAGATAGCTACAGAAACACCTCAATACTACTTGAACATGGGATTGACGGCTGAGGAAGTAGCAAAAGAATACGGAATTGATCGTGATGAAGCAGATGAGTTTGCAGTAAAATCACACGAAAAAGCTTTGGCAGCGATCAAGGAAGGTAAATTTAAAGACGAGATCGTTCCAATTACTGTGAAAGAAACGTATTTGGAAGGAGATCGCAAAAAGACAAGAGAGTTTGTAGTAGATACAGATGAAGGACCTCGTCCATCGGATGTTTCTGGTTTAAGTAGATTAAAACCTGCCTTCAAACAAGGTGGTCAAGTAACTGCAGGTAACTCTTCACAAACATCAGATGGTGCTGCTTTTGTGATGGTGATGTCTGAGCGTTTGGTGAAAGAGTTAAAGCTGGAGCCAATTGCTAGAATGGTATCTTATGCATCGGCAGGGGTAGATCCAAGAATCATGGGTATTGGTCCTGTGGAAGCTATTCCAAGAGCATTAGCACAAGCGGGTCTAAAAGCATCTGATATCGAGCAGGTAGAATTGAACGAAGCCTTTGCTGCTCAATCTCTTGCTGTAATCAAAAACATTGATATCGATCCAAACATAATTAATGTGAATGGAGGAGCGATTGCTTTAGGTCACCCTCTAGGTTGTACAGGTGCCAAGCTATCTGTTCAATTATTTAATGAGATGCGTCGTCGTAATCAGAAATACGGAATGGTCACTGCCTGTGTAGGTGGAGGTCAAGGTGTCGCAGGTATCTATGAGTTATTGAAATAATATAGCCATAATATATAATTTGAAAGTTATAAAAGGAGCATTCTTCGGAGTGCTCTTTTTTATTTTATAAATGATATATTTATAAAATGAAGTTATCAGAAAAAACACAATCGATTTACGATCAAATTAATTCAGATACGACCAAATTGGGTGATATCAAAAAGTTGGCAAAGGAGATAAAGAAAGACCATGAAATGGCGTTGGAATTATGGACAATTCCGGAATTCTTTCCACGTCAATTAGCTATTTTGATATTCGATAAGGCAAAATTGGATCAAGAGGTCATTAATCAGTTAGATAAGGACATACAAGAACAACATCCTCAAAAGGAAAAAACACAAATGATTGATTGGTTGATGGCGAATCAATTAACCAAAAATAAAAAGCTGATTGGGTTGATGGAATCTTGGGAAAATAGTCCTTCGGCATTGCAGAGAAGATTATTCTGGTATTATCAAGCAAGATTGAGATGGACAGGAAAAACGCCACCTCCAAATTCTAAAGAGTTAATAGATAAATTAGAAGCTGATATACTAAACGAACCTCCTGAAGTGCAATGGGCTATGAACTTTACTGCAGCATGGATTGGTATCTACGAAAAAGAATATAGAGATCGTTGTATTTCTATTGGAGAAACTATTGGGTTATATAAAGAGGAGAAGGCGCCAAAAGGATGTACGCCGAATTATTTACCTGAGTTTATCAGAATTGAAACGTCCAAAAGAGGACTATAAGTGTCATAAGAAGAAGAGACAGTATCTTAATGTTTCTATCTTTTTGATTTTATCGAAAAGTTAACCTCAATAAATCCTTTTTTATTGAGAAATGACTTTTAACTTTGTTCTATGAACTTTAAAAACAATTTGAAGAGGTATGTATTATCTTTTTTACCTCTATTTATTTTTTTAGTAACACCTTCTTGTAGAGATTGTGACGCCTTTTCTAATCCATCATCATATGCATTAGGGGCTTTTTATGATAAAAATAATCCGACAACAGCAGTAAATATTACTTTTGAGTCGATTAATGGTATTGGGGGAGCAAATATTCCTCAGTTATCAAATCAAAAGATTTTATTGCCGTTGAAAGTAACTGAGCGTCAGACTGGGTTTTCGTTTATAACTTCAGGGTTGGCGGATACAACTTATATTGATTATTCGACATCAGTAAAAGTGAATGGTCCTGATTGTGGTGCTTTTGAGCAGTTTACTGGTTTAGGAGTATCAAGAGATCCTTCTCAACCCGGTCAATCGTCGTATAGTGGAGTACAAGGAGCATTGTTCGATTCTGTTGTAGTGGTAAATAATACGGTATCGGCCGATACTATCAATGAAAATATTCAATTTTTAATTGATATATGCGATGCTGATATTAAAACAGCTAGTAGAAATTTGATTGTTACTTTTTATGATATAAAAACGAATAATCCGAGAGAGTTACAGTTTACCTCTATACATGTTAAAGGTAGAGATTCAGATCCTATTTACACTGATGCAGATAAGTTTAGTACAATTAATTTACCATTAGAATCTGATACTACCACTGTATTTGAGTTTAGAATAGGTGAAGATGATAGTGACCCGAACACGATTACTCAGGAATTAAAAGTAAGATTTAATAATTCTACCGTAATAAATGATGATGAAACCGGATGTATTTTTACAAATGGTACAGGTTCGGTAACTTTGGTAAGTAATAATGTAGAAGGAGATAACTTTGTCTTTCCTATAGATTCTATTTTCCAAAGAATGGAAGTTGATAGAAAGACAGTAAACACTAATCCTGATTTCCCGAATGTTAAGTTATTTAATTAGAAATACATATTCATTTATTTTCATCTTGATGATGTGTTTATTCAATATCGAAGGATTTGCACAAACGTTAGATGATGATATTGATGCCGCAGATCAGGCAGCTGATTCTGCTTTAGTAGAGCAAGATACGACGGTTATCGATTGGCCTTTAAATAAGAAAGGTCAACCGAAAGGATCTGGTTACTTTGTTTTATCAGGTATCCGATTAGGAACAGATTTAAGACCACTTGTCACTTCATTAACAGATGAAGGAATGACTGCCTATACTTTTTATGGAGATGTTATGATTCGTAACATGTGGTATATTACTGCAGAATACGGTTATATGGATAGAACAAGAAGTAGTGTAGAAACTAATGTTTTTAACTATCAATCTGTAGGAAATTTTTATCGTTTTGGAATTGAATATAACCTAATGCGTCGTGCTTCTGTAGATAGTGGTTTGTCTATTGGTTTGAAATATGCGAATTCTAGATTCGATCAATCAGCAGATTACTACAGTACAGGAAATGGCTATTGGGATGAAGGGGCAACCTTAAAAAGTTTAACAGAGAAAAATGTGAATGTGGATTGGTTTGAGTTTGTAGTCAGTTTACGTTTAGCTTTATGGAAAGGCCTAACTGCCGACTTCGGTTTTGCCTACAATATCAAAAAAGACTTTCCTGATACTGCAATTACTAAAAATGATATCCCTGGTTGGTATTTCAATAAAGATGATCGTTCTAGACTTAATTTTCAATATCGATTATTATATAGAATACCTTTATTCCCAATTTATACTCAAGAAAGACCTAGAAGAAGATAGATATTTACTATCTTAAATTATATCTAATTGTATTAGGTTTTATTTCTCTTCAAAAACTATTTTGTAAAACCTGATCATCGGAGTTCGTTGAACTCGGATTTATACTTACTCTTTTTACAATCATTCATGAAAAAACTACTTTTTACAATCTTATTACTCTTTTTTGGAGGTTTCCTTTGGGCACAAGAAAGTTCGACTTCTGATGCAGACCCAAGGTTGTTAGATTTTAATGCTAATGAAAATAGAGGACAATGGTATACCTCTTTAACAGTTCAAGTGTCATCTAGTAATGCTACAGATGAAGACCAATTTATTAGGCAGCTACATTCACAAGACAATGGAAGCTTTGAAATAGGTACTCAAGGTGGTTATTTCATTAAAGACTTTTTTATGGTGGGGGTTGAATTTTCTTACAACCGTCAAGAAAAAGATGAAATCTATACTGCTAATAATATAAGAACTCATTTGAAATCAGTGGGTCAGGGATATTACATTGCACCATATATCAGAAATTATATTCCGTTATCAAAGAATAGAAGGTTTAGTATTTTTAATCAGACAGCTTTACAAGTTGGTTTTGGAACAAGTTTAAAACAAACAGAAGCTAATGAAGAAACTGATAAAGTAAAGACTGATCGAATTACATTAGGTATAGGTATTCAACCCGGTTTAGCCGCATTTATTACTGATGGTTTTGCTTTTGAAGCTTCAGTGGGTCTATTAGGATTAGAAATGGACCATAGTAAATCAGTTAAAAATTACACAGAAGAATCACAAAGAACTGATTTTGACTTAGACTTTAAAGTCAATTTATTACAAATTAAACTTGCTGTAGCTTATTATTTCTAGAGATATGAAAAAATTAAATTATTTGATGTTCACTGCTATGGTAGTTGTGTTTACATCTTGTATAGATTGGGATTATTTTGGTTTACTAAATGAAAATCAAATTATTATCTTTTCTTTAGAAGATCAAACGGGTTCTCCTTCAGAAATAGACTCAGTAAATTCATTAATAATAGTTCCAGTAAATAAAACTGCTGATCGATCGAACTTAGCTCCAACTGAAATTAAACTATCTAGTTTGGCTACTATTAAACCCGGAGTTGGAGAGAAACAAGATTTTAGAGATACAGTAACTTATGTTGTAACGGCTGAAGATGGCTCAATTCAGAATTGGAAAGTAATCGCGGAAGCTCAAAATGATGAAATACCAAATGCTGATTATGAGGAATGGTATACTGTAGGTTCATATCAACAACCTGGTCCAGGGAGTGAGTCAACAGGTGCACAATATTGGGATACTCCTAATAGAGGATCAAATACTGGAGGTCAAATTTTAGTTAATCCAGCGGATGGACCTACTGGTCAATATATTCACATGGAAACTAAAATTACAGGTCTTCCCCCACTAATAGAAGTCTTATCGGCTGCGAGTGTTTTTTCTGGGAAATTTACTGATGGTAGTTTAGATCTTAATAACCCAAGAAAGAACATCAACTTTGGTAGAAATTTTGGAAGTAAGCCAATTTCATTTTCTGTGGATTATAAATATACTCCTGGAACTGATTATAGAGTAAATAGTCAACCTTCAACTGGAAATGACGAGTGTGATATTTATGTATTGCTTCAAGTTCGTAAAGATGATGGAACGAGATTGAGATTAGGAACAGCATGGCATAGAAGTGGTGAGACGGTGTCTGATTGGACAAATTTGAAACTGGATATTCACTATGGAGAACTACCCGAAAATGCACCTTCTTACACAGGTTTAAATCAATATGAAGATGAAGTTGAAACTGGTTTTGCAGATGCTTCAGAGTTTCCGACTCATATAATTATAGTATATTCTGCAAGTGCTTTAGGAGATGATTTTACAGGTGCAGCAGGTAGTATATTAGAAATAGATAATTTTGCTCTTCAATATGAATAAGATTAAAAAAGCCTATCATAAATGAAAAATGATAGGCTTTTTTAGCTTTATTTTTTCGGCGCCAACTTAATATTATACTTCATCGTTTTCACCGTTCTAAATTTAGAAAGATCAGGAATAGCATAATTCTTTTTCTCAAATCCATCTTCTTCGACAAAGAAGAAATAACGCTTATTCTTATCGATTTCTAATTTGTAATTTCCTTCATTATCGGATTTTACATATAAGTTTTGTTCTTCGTTAGGAGATATAATCACTAGCTCTATATTTCTAAGCACTTCGCCCGTTTCTTTATTGGTTACTTTGCCATATAGTTTTACCTTTTTCTCTAAAGGTTCAATCACTAATGTCTGATCAATTTCGCCGACACCAAATATACCTACTGTAGATATTTCAGTTGCCTTCATACGTTTATAACCAAATGCTGATGGGAATATCTCGTAATTGGATTCGTTAGAAATATTAAATTCAAAGTAACCGTTATTATCTGTTCTTTTGGTCACTAAGGCTTTGGTCTCTTTATTTTTTAAGCTGACCATTATTTTAGCTAGAGGAGATTTGGTGTCTTTAGAAATGACTTTTCCTTTCAGTTTCATCTCTTCGACAACAAATAAGTTTTTATGATCATCAGTTAGTAATCTGGAAACATTTATTTCTTTTACATTTAACTGATAAATATCGTTGCCACCTTTACCGCCTAATCTATTAGAAGTAAAATATCCAACTCTCTTTACTGTATTTAAGATCAAACCATAATCATCGTATTCAGAATTGATTGGTTCACCTAAGTTGGCGATATCAAATGGCTGCCCATCTTTCATGATACATTCATAAACATCTAAGCCACCCATTCCATCATGACCATCAGAAGCGAAATATAAAGTACCATCTTGATGTATAAATGGACTAACTTCATCACCTTCACTATTAACCACTGGACCTGCATTAATGGGGTAAGTCCACTGACCTTTATATAAATAACTCACATAAATATCTGTACCACCATAGCCTCCATCCATATCAGATACAAAGTACATTAAGTTACCGTCTTTGCTAAAAGTAGGCTCGGAGATAGAGTAATGTTCGTTATTAAAAGGTAGTTCTTTACTTTCTTTCCATACGTTTTCACCTAAAATATCCATCAAAAATAGCTTGTGTTGAGCTACTTCTGTATTTGGTAAGTCAGCTGAATACATAGTTGCGATTACCTGCTCATCATTAATTTGAAAGGCAGAATGATGATGGAATTTGCTTAAGAAAGTAGTGTCAATGTTTACGGGACGTGTTTGCTCATTTCTGTATAAATCGTGCAAAGGCGCATAGTAAAGATTGTAATATGACTTTCTACTTCTTTTATTGAAATGTTTTCTATCGTTTCTATCCGTGGCATAAATGATTCCACCATAATAGAAGTTAGGAGACTTTTCAGAGCCTTCTGTATTGATAGCTAGATTTTGAATTGAATAGCGATCTTTGTACTTCGAAAATTCAGAATTATTTCTTGATGATGACTTTCTAGATCTTTTACTCCTATTCATCGACATAGGAATATAAGTTTCGTTGCTTTTATGCAGCCAAGATAAATCTTTAGGAGCCTTATTTTTTGATAATATATACTTTAGACGAAACGAAACAGTGCTATAACCATCATTTGTATTATTACTTCCTCTTTTGTCACCAGGGCTAAATCTTTGATCAGGAACTACCCTAGGTTGACCTGTAAGTACTGCAATACTTTCTCTTGAGCGATCAGCCATTGCAGCTGCTACTTGATTATTCCCGAAATGAACATCACCAACATAAGATCTACTGACATCGTCCAAGTAATCTGTTGAGGTAAACCGAGCCATCCATTCAACGCCAAGATCTAGTCGTTCGTTGATTTTAAAATTAGCACCAATACCAAAAGGGATGGCCAATGCAGAAGTTCCGTAAAGTGGTCTTGTATTTTGTTTTCCTTGTCCTTCTGTGCCTAGTGGTCTTAAATCCACCCAAGTATTTCCATATTGCATGGTGGTCATACCTTCTGGAGTATGAAAAAGCAAAGTTGCTCCTGTTACTACATAGGGGGAAACCAAACGTCTTTGTGAAAAGTGACCTGTATGAGGGAGAATATCTATTTGAACCAAACCAGATAACTGAAATAGATCGTTTCTGAAATGTAAATTTCTATTGTATTCAAAAGAGCCTATTTCTGCTGTTTGTGCGTCATCGCCGTTGATTCGGGTCCAACTTGCTTCTGCACGAACGGAGAAACGATGAGTTAACCTTTTTTCTAAGGCTGTACCAAAGCTACCTCCTTTCATATTCCACTGAGTAGAAAAAGGAGAACGGGAAGGAGTGAGGTCTCCAAAATAATTTCCCCATCCGCCAAAAATGGTCAAGGCCCAATGCTTATCCGTGGAGGGAGCAAAGTTTTTATTCACCTTATTTTGTGCTGACACAGAAAATGTAACTACAAGGGTAATTATAGAAGTAATTAGTAGTTTCAGACCGCTGTTGTAATAGTTCATAAAAAAATAGAAACTAAAAAGTGATAGTAGAAAGAAAGTTAAATAACAAACGATGAATATGTATGTCTATTGACCTAAAGATTGAAGTTGATCGGAAGTAAGAATATTGAGTTTTTTATTAGACTCTAAAGCTGTTTTAATCATACTTTTTGCAACTTTACTTCCATCAATTCCTTGATATTTTTTGGGGATAATAGGACGTAGTACTTTGTTAAGAATCTTACCTACATCCTCACCTAAACGATTTTCATCTCTTTCTCCAAGTAATAACGAAGGTTGGTAAATATTTAGTACATCAAAGTCTAACTTAATTAGATGATCTTGTACTTCACCTTTTACTTTATTGTAATAGACTTTTGAATTCTTATTACTACCCATTGCAGTAATCACATTAAATGAGTGTACATTTAGCTTTTTTGATAAATCAGCAAAGGCAAGAACATAATCGTGATCCACTTTATAAAAAGCCTCTTTTGACCCTGCTTTTTTCATAGTTGTTCCTAAACAACAGAAGGCATCATTAATCTCTTCTTTTATTTCTAATGTATCAATATTCTCCAAATGCGTGATCACCTCAGAAACTTTTGGGTGTGGTTTTCCTAAAGGACGTCTGGCAATAGAGATGATTTTAGAATAATTTTCATCATCAATGAGTTGTTCGATCAGCGATGTTCCAATCAAACCAGTTCCTCCGATAACAAGTGCAACTCGATGTTCCATATTATTATAAATGCTACTTTCAAAAATACAAAAATTATTGAATTGTATATAATCCCTTTTCATTTGTCACATAAAAGGGGTAAATCTTACCTATTCATTCGAAATCACTCGAATTATAGTTTTATTATATGTAGTGGTGTTTAGGTTATCGATTCAATCCTTACCTTTGTGAAAGTTTAAAATCAAAGAAAAGAAAGCTCAAAGAGCATATGAAAATTTACCAACGATTAATCAAAATAACCGGTAATTTTAGCGGTTTTATGATTCCTTATATTGCTGTAACATTATTAATGAGTTTGTTCAGTTTGTTGAATTTTACTATGATGATTCCATTATTGGATATGCTATTTAATAGTGAGACTTCATTCGAAATTCCTGAAACACCATTAACACTAGACCAATTTCAATTTGATGTTACTTTCCTAAAAGATTATATGTATCAAGAGTTTGGTACTTTGATGTTGGAACATGGTAAGTTAAGTGCTTTGATGTTGATTTGTGGTTTTACAATTATCGCCTCTTTTGCTACTAACATATTTAGATATATAGAAAGACGAATGGCGGAAGCTTACAGAAGAAACGCTGTAGCGAACCTAAGAACAAAGATTTTTAAGAAAGTACTTTCTTTAGATATTGGATATTTAACGAACAATAGAAAAAGTGACATCATTGCACGTTCAACAACAGATGTTGGTGAAACAGAGGTAGCATTTGGTTCAATTGTTACTTTTATCAAAGATCCAGTAATGTTGATCTTTTTCTTTGGAACATTGGTCTACTTATCACCTAAGATGACTTTGTTCGTATTCATGATTTTACCATTATCGGGTATTTCAATTGGTTTAATCTCACGAAAACTAAGATCAGTATCTCATAACCTTCAAGAAATCACTGGTAATTTACTTGGTGTTTTAGACGAGACAATTGTGGGTATGAGAGTAGTGAAAGGTTTTAATGCTGATAAATATGTATCAAAGTCTTTTGAGAAGAGTAACCAAGGTTACGTTCAGGAATACACAAAGTTTGCTTCAAAAAGAGAATTAGCTTCTCCACTTTCAGAAGCAATGGGCGTAATGTTCGTAGGTGTTTTACTTTATTTAGGAGGTACCATCGTACTTTCTGATGATCCGTCTTTATCGGCTTCAGAATTTATGGCTTACTTGGTATTATTTACACAAGTATTGAACCCTGTAAAAGCAATTTCGGGTAACATCTCAAGTATTCAACGTGGTATTGCTGCTACAGAAAGAATTTTTGAATTATTGGATGCCGAGTCCAAAATTAAGGATAAAGAGAATCCTAAAACATTAAATACCTTTGATAAAGAAATTACTTTTGAAAATGTACGTTTTGCCTATGAAGATAATGATGTCTTAAAAGGAATCAACTTCAATTTAAAGAAAGGGCAAATGTTAGCGTTAGTGGGGCCATCAGGTGGTGGTAAATCTACGATCGCCGATCTAATTCCTCGTTTTTACGATCCAAGAGATGGAAAAGTATTGATCGATGGTCACGATATTAAAGACTATTCATTGAATAGTTTAAGAGAACATATGGGTATTGTTACTCAGGAATCAATCTTGTTCAACGATACTATCTACAATAACATTGCATTTGGTGCCGAAACAACTTTAGAAGAAGTAATTAAAGCAGCCAAAATTGCAAACGCTCACGAATTTATTGAGAAAACAGATAATGGTTATGAAACAATCATTGGAGATAGAGGTTCTAAATTATCTGGTGGTCAACGTCAGCGTTTAAGTATTGCGAGAGCAATATTAAAAAATCCTGAAATTCTAATTCTAGATGAAGCAACATCTGCTTTAGATACAGAATCAGAAAAATTGGTACAAGATGCTATACAGCATTTAATGAAAGGTAGAACTGTATTAGTAATTGCCCATAGATTGTCTACAATTCAAGAGGCAGATAATATTTTGGTGATCAAGGAAGGTAATGTCATTGAAGAAGGAACGCACATTGATTTGATGAGTAAAGAAGACGGTGTGTATAAAAAACTTCAAGAGATGCAGGAATATACGCAATAGATGAACGGCAAAATAACAAACATATCTGCGGTGATGATATTAAAGAATGCTGAAAATTCTTTGATCACCACCTTAAACTCTCTCGAATTATTTGAAGAAGTTGTTATTCTTGATAATGGATCAACTGATAAATCTTTAGAAATAGCCGCAATGTATAACAACGTTAAGGTATTTCATTCTGAATTTATTGGATTTGGACCATTAAAGAATAAGGCTGCCTCTTACGCATCAAATGATTGGGTTTTTTCTATAGATTCTGATGAAGTTCCTGATGAGCAATTACTTGGAGAGATTAGGAATTTTGATCTAAATAAAACAGATACTGTTGGAGTTATTCATCGATCAAATGAATACTTAGGAAAAGTAATTTCAGGAACGGATTGGGGAAATGAATATGTCACTCGTCTTTATAACAGAAAAGTGACTCAATTTACCAATGCGGAAGTTCATGAGACTATTGAAACAAAAGGTTTAAATAGATTTATATTCAAAGGTGTATTGTTGCACGAATCTTATACTTCTGTTGATGAGATCATCACTAAGATGCAACTCTACACAGGCTTATATGCTAAACAAAATGCTGGTGAGAAAAAGGTTTCAGCAGCAATGATACCTCTTAAAGCATTGTTTGCCTTTTTTAGAAGTTACTTCCTTAAGAGTGGATTTATGTTTGGTTGGAGGGGTTTTTTAATCTCTTCATATATTGGTATTGATGTATTTTTTAAATACTTCAAGCTTTACGAACTGAATTATAAAAACAAATACTATTCGAATAAGAAACGAGTATTAGTCGATTTTGAACGCCTTAAATATCCAAATTGTGGTTTAGGACAGGTAAGTATTAATTTCTCTAATCAGCTTACACAAATAGAGGATGACTCAATTCAATGGGAATTCCTTTTGTCTTCTAAGGATAGGAAAAAGTTTATTCTAAATAAAAGCGGGATATTATTTAGAATACATGATCTTTTTACCAAAAATGGAGTAAAAGCAGTGGATGAAGATATTGACTTATTCCATCTTACACATCAAATAATCAATTACAAGGCAGATCACTCTAAAAAGAGTATTTATACTATTCATGATTTAAACTTTTTGGAAGAAAAAAGTGAACAGCAATCACAAGCAACCATCAAGAAAATACAAGCTGCAGTAGATCGATCTGATGTGATTACTGTAATCTCTGAATTCACTAAAAGTATTGTTACCAAACACCTTGATATCCCTGCAGATAAACCTATAAAAGTAATCTACAATGGTGTGAAATCACCTATTTTACCAGAAAGTAATCCACCTGTGAAAGTAGATGATTCACCTTTTTTCTTCACTATTGGAACGGTGATGCCAAAGAAAAATTTCCATGTTTTGGTGGAAATGATGGCTCATATAGACGAAAAGTACAAGCTTTACATTGCTGGTAATCCAGAAAAAGCAAAGTATGTTCAAAAGATAGAGGATATCATTCAGAAAAATGGTTTGCAAGATAGAGTGATTCTTGTGGGACCTATTTCTGACGAAGAAAAATCATACTTATTCAAGAATTGTGAAGGGTTCTTTTTCCCTTCTTTATTGGAAGGTTTTGGTTTACCTATCATTGAGTCTATGTATGCACAAAAGCCTACATTCTCTTCCAATAGAACTTCTCTTCCTGAAATAGGTAAAGACCATGTGTATTATTGGGACAATTTTGATCCATTAAACATGGCACAAGTGGTAATGGATGGATTAAAAGATTTTAATGACAATAAAGAAGAAAAGCAAAAAGAACTCTTAGACTACGCCTCTCAATTTACATGGGAAAAGAATGCTGAAAAGTATCACCAACTTTACAAAGAACTGTTAGAATTATAAGATGAAAAAAAAGGTACTGATTGATCTTGATAAACTTAAGATCCCTTATTGTGGCTTGGGTAATGTAGCCATCAATTTTGGAAACAAGCTATTTGATATTCAACAAGATGAATTCGAATGGGAAGTTTTAGTATCAGAAACTCAGTCAGTAAGTCATTTAGATTATTCTAATTTTTCAATTCAAAAGCTATCCTTATTAAAAAAGAAAAATATTCGAGCTTTTGATAAGTCGGCTGATTTGGTCCATGTTACCAATCAAATGATCAAATACTTTGTGTCTAAGGGAAAGAAAAACATAGTGACAATCCATGATTTGAACTATGTTTACGAAGAACCCGAAGAGATATATTCAAAGAAATTACAAAAGTTACAGCGTCATGTAGATAACGCAACATTGATTACTGTAATCTCTAATTTCACTAAAAAAGTAGTTGAAGAATACCTGACTATCCCGGAGGGAACTGAAATAATTGTAGTCCCTAATGGTGTAGAACCGCCTCAAAAAGGCAATGTAAGTAAACCTTCTCAGGTAAGTTCAGACCGTTTCTTCTTTACGATTGGTACAATCATGCCGAAGAAAAATTTTCACGTATTGGTGGAAATGATGAAATATATAGGAGATGATTATCATTTATATATCGGAGGTCAACTCTCCAAGCCTGAATATGTTGAAACTATTAATTCTTTGATAACCGAACATGGATTAGAGGATAGGGTGAAATTATTAGGAGAAGTAACTACGGAAGAAAAAAACTATTTGTATCATAATTGCTCTGGTTTTTTATTTCCTTCTTTATATGAAGGTTTCGGCTTACCAATAATTGAAGCAATGTATTGTGGTAAACCTGTTTTTAGTTCTAACCTAACAAGTTTACCAGAAGTAGGTGGTGATATGGCATGTTATTGGGAGAATTTTGATCCCCAATATATGGCTAATATAGTAAATGAAGGCTTAGCTAAACATCTTCAAAATGAAGAAGCTAATTCCCAAAAATTAATTGATTATGCTTCTCAATTTACTTGGGAAAAGAATGCACAGGCCTATTTTGAATTATATGAAAAGCTACTGTCCTAGAAAGAATAACCTTCAGCTTCAATAAAGGGTTTCCAAAGATCAAAATCGTCCTTCCACCAAGCATGAATACCCATAGGAAGTCTTTCGTTATGATATTTAAATACTTCTTTTGCTCTTAATTCCATTCCGAAATCAAGTGCTTCATCTGGAGTTGGAACAGTAAAGTAAGGAAAAGATTTTGAAGAGTTCTTCCCAAAAAACATATCCTCATTTTTATCACTGTTTTTATAAACAGACCAATCATTTTTTCTTAATCGGAATAATGCATACCAACTACTAAATCGATTGCCGTCAAAAGAAAAAAGTGTTTTCGTGAAAGATGAAGTTTCGTTTAATACCTTAAGGTGATCATCAATTTTTCTCAGTGAAAAACCTCCGTTACCTACATATTTAAACCAAATAGAATCTGAACCATCATTTTCTGGCCATGGAGCACCTACATATGAATAATTCCTATTACACCAATCGTCTAATTCATCTCTAAATATGAAGCAGTCTGTTTGATAAATAAGCATGAATTTATAGGCATCAAAAGCACTGTAAAACTCCTCAGAAACCATCAGACGGTTATAGCCTTTAATATCTTGAAAGTAATTTTTATTGAAGTATTTTATATTAAAGTCTTCCTGACAAACTGATTGATAATATGAAATATCTAACCCTTTTGGAGCTATAAAAAAAATATCTCTTTGATGTAATACTTTCAATCCTTGTTGTAAAGAAATTTTTTCAAGATCAGTTAAGCTCTTTTTATAAATAGGGATGACTACAACGCAGTTATTATTCATGTTATTTAAGTAATTTCTTTATTAATAATTCGTCAAATTATTGAAAAATCATTTTTAAAAATTTTTGATAAAGATTTTGAGCCGTGGGTAAATATTGATTTTCTTCAATCACCACTTCATTAAAAATTTGCATTACCTTTTCTGGAGAAAACTGTTTGTAGGCATCGTAATTCTTCTTTGGTAATGATTTAGCATTGAATAAAAGTTTTTTACAAGAAGATTTATCGTGGTATAAATAACACTCATCTCCCAAAATATCTAGATGAGCATTGTCTTTTTTACTTTTAGAAGTAAGTACATTTTTTCCTAGAATATGGAATTCTGCAATGGCTAAACCAAATGTTTCACCTTCAGATCTAGCATGTAAATAGGCATCACAAGTATTGATAAATGTAGCCTTTTCCTCTAAGGTATAAATAGGATCTAAATGTATCACTCTAGGATGATCGAAGAACTTATTCGTGTTAGCAAACAAGATGTAAAGGTTTTCGTCTTCTTGAACAGCTTCTGTAATCGCCTCATGTACAAATTTAAGATCAAAAGTTGTTGCCCCACCATATCTTCCAACGACAGTAGCGTCTTTAGGAATTCCTAATTTTTCTCTTAAGTCGGTATTTACTTCAGGCATATGAATGATATGCGGAACATATGAAGAACGGAATTTTCCTCTTTTGCGGGCTAAATACTCTGAAATATAAAAGTAATCGTCCCCGTAAGGTTTGTAATAATCGAATACTACATGTATAGCATTTCGATATCCATTATATAGTTCATGATCCTGTTTTCCAGCTCTCAAAAAATAGATACAATCAGGTTTAATATAATCTATTATTGATTGTGCATCATCATGAGAACTATAGCCTGACATTCGGTCATCAAATTGAGTTTTAAACTTTTTGAATACTTCATCATCATGTGTTTCATGCTTTGCATTATTTTCTAATGAATAAATGATATAAGATGTATTACCTAATATCGTTTCATTAAAATAGGCATAATCATATATAGCGACTTCTGTTCCTCGTCGACTAAAACCATTAACACTGAAAACTATTTTTTTTTGCATGAAATTGGATCAATTAGAATTGGTATTTTTTAGCTGAAAACTTTTTCGAGTTCTTGTATATATTTCTTCTAAACGCGAAAATATATTCTGATAGATTAATAGGTTTGGGATCTATTTTCGTTTGAAATAAATGAGGATAATCCTTATAGATATCAGCAAACATTGTCTCCTCAGGAGGGATACAATCGATCCATATTCCTTTTCTCATGAATAAATCCGTAGGGAATTTTAAGCAATGCTTGATATGCTTATGCGTGATAAAAGGCTTCTTATTAAACTCTTGGTGAGAGAAGCTTTTTAATTTATACACATACATTTCAATATCATTTCCGAAAACATAAGACATATGTGCCGATTTATCATTCTTAGGATCATACTCTATATGATCAAAATCAGATGATTTTCGGATCTGATCTAATGTTTTGTCACTGTTCTTGATTTCTTTAAGATTAGAGACAAAAGTTAAATCAAAAATTGAGTTTGTTTTATAATTAAAGAAATAGTTATAATGTGGGATATCTATTTTCAATATTTTATCAAAACTCTTATTGCGATCTAACAATTTGATATCATAAAATTCATCAAGGTCGGCAATGAATATAGTATCTTCATCATTTGCTTCGGTAAGACCTCTCATAATTGCATTTCTATGAGTTACCTCGTTTTCCCAAGCATCCGCAGAAGTTAATTCATTTTCTAGTTTGATATAGATAATCTTATCTAAGAATTGACTGTATCGATCTTTATTTTCTTCAAAACAAAAACCTTTTTCCTTTCCAACGAAACTTTGATTACACTCAACAATTACAAAATGATCAACATGTTCATAGTATAACTTAAGCCTAATTTCAAGTAAATCAAGTTCATTGAATAACATGAAACAATCGTATATTTTTCTCTCTTGTGTAGTGTTCATTTGAGTAACCTGTTAAGAATAATATGTCGTTAAAAGTTTTAGTCTTCTATAAAAGCAATTTGGTAATGTTTCACTTTATAAACGTTGTGGTGAAAGTAAATATTTGTCAACCTTTCCGCTAAGAAGCCAATTGTTCTGTTTTGATATGATTCTTGTCGAAATTGAATACGCTTTTCAATTTCAAAAATGATATCAAACATCCAAGTCATAAATTGTTCAAAAATTTCCGGCTTGGTAATAAACATATTGTAGATATAACAATATGTTGGAATCCTATTTTCTATTTCATCTACAGTTGCCTTGTACTTAGGGTACTTATTTAATAGCACATCTATCATGATGTCCCAGTCTTCCTCATGATGACTATTTAGATATTGTGATTTAATAGAAAGGTGTTTCCAATATTGTTTTCTAGGAAGAATTACATCGTACTTTTTTAAGTCAGATTTGATCTGATCTCCCAAATTCTCGTGATAAAAATTTAGAATATCACCTTTTTTATAAGTATCTGCATTTCTATACTTATCAAGAAATAGATTTACTTTATTGAAGTTAAAAAACCTTCTATAATGACATATACCAATAAAATCTGATGCTTTATAATTATAGTTTTTCCAAATCCAATACAATCCCGTCAGTTCGTTTACATATTTGTTCTTTTCAGAAATATGATCACCGGTGTTATCACCTAAAATATATAATTCTTTATCAGAAATCTCTTTCCCACAATGTAAAGGTTGAAAAGTAGCATTTTTTGCGAAAGGGAATTCTTTATGATGGATTACAAAAATCATAGACCTAATTATTTTTCAGCTCGTTTTAATGCAGAAGCAATCACTTGATGCATATCGTAATATTTGTATTCAGCCAGACGGCCACCAAAAATTACATTATTTTCAGCTTCCGCTAGTTTTTTGTAGCGATTATATAGAGAAGAATTTGTTTCGTCGTTAACAGGGTAATAAGGCTCTTTATCTTTGTCCCACTCTTGAGGATATTCTTTAGTTATTACCGTTTTATCTTGAGTGCCATACTCAAAATGTTTGTGTTCGATAATATGAGTGTATGGAACTTCTCTTTCAGTATAGTTTATTGCTGCTATACCTTGATGGTTCGCCTTGTCTAAAGTTTCCGACTCAAAGCGAAGACTTCTGTAATTCAAATAGCCCAATTGATAATCGAAGAACTCGTCGATTTTACCAGTATAGACCACTTTAGTACCCATTTCATCAAAAGATGATTTGTTCTCGAAGTAATCCGTATTCAATTGAACATCGATACCTTCCAATAAGCCATCAATTAATTTATTATATCCACCAATAGGAATACCTTGATATTTATCGTTAAAGTAATTGTTACCGTAAGTATATCTTACCGGCAATCTTTTGATAATAAATGATGGAAGATCTTTAGCATTTCTTCCCCTTTGTTTTTCAGTATATCCTTTGATTAAGCGTTCGTAAACATCATTTCCTACTAACGAAATAGCTTGTTCCTCTAAATTCTGAGGCTTTTTGATGTTTAACTCTGCTTTTTGTTCTTCAATTTTTTGTTTTGCTTCTTCTGGAGTTTGTGTTCCCCAAAATTGATAGAAAGTGTGCATGTTAAAAGGCAGGTTGTATAAAGTGCCTTTATAGTTTGCTAGAGGAGAGTATCTAAAATGATTGAATTCCACAAATTGATTCACAAAATCCCATACTTCTTTACTGTGGGTATGGAAAATATGGGGTCCGTATTTATGAACATTAATGCCTTCAACATTTTCACAGTAGATGTTACCACCTTTGTGGTCTCTTTTGTCAATAACAAGACATTTATGCCCTGCTTGATTCATTTTGTAGGCGAATACAGCTCCAAACAGACCTGAACCTACAATAATGTAATCATACTTAGTTTTCATAGCGATGAAATTTTCGGAAGTAACTTCTAATTTTTAAGAAAATTACCCCAAAGAAAGCTTCTTTAAATATTTTAGTGGACATCTTTGATTCACCGCGAGTACGGTCTGTAAAGATGATCGGCACTTCTTGAATTTTGTATCCGTATTTCCAGGTTTTGAATTTCATTTCGATTTGGAAAGCATACCCTACGAAATGAATTTTATCGTTATTAAGGAGTGTTTTTAAGACTCTGTTAGTGTAGCATTTAAAACCTGCAGTTGTATCGTTAATTGGTAATCCAGTAATAAACTGAACATATTTACTAGCAAAATAGGACATTAAAACTCTTCCCATTGGCCAGTTTACTACATTTACTCCCGATTTGTATCGAGAACCAACAGCCATATCGTTCCCCTCTTCTTTACACGCTTTGTAAAGTTTAGGTAGGTCGTTAGGGTTATGAGAGAAATCAGCATCCATTTCATAAACGTATTGATAATCTCTTTCCATTGCCCATTTGAAGCCATGAATATATGCAGTACCTAAACCATTTTTTTCGGTTCTTTCTTCCAAAAACAAACGGCCATCAAATTCTTGCATCAATTCTTTTACTTTTGCTCCTGTACCATCAGGGGACCCATCGTCTACAATTAGCATGTCGAAGGGTGTATCGAGATTCATAACTGCTCTGATGATCAGTTCAATATTCTCGATCTCATTATATGTTGGTGTTATTACTAGATTTTCTTTCACGATGCAAAGATATGTTTTTGTTTGTTAGGATTAAAGAATGAAAAGTAGGTTGTCCTTAAATAAAGAGAATGAATTATATTTTAATATAATTTTTATACTCACCAATAATATATCCTCCTGTCAGTTTCATCACAAACTGTTTTACTTTCTCCTTAAGTGAATAGTTTTTGATACTAATATCTTGATCAAATTTCCAATTCTTTTTTTGAATTCTATTATGCATCACTTTAGGGTGAGAGCCATCAAAAAGATCTAAAGAATCGATTTCAGAATAATCGAACTCAGCACCTTCAATTGATGGTGTACCGTTGTTGTATAATGAACTGAAGTTACTTTGCTTAGCCATCATTTTTTCTGGAGGGCGTACCCAACCATAATGATAAATGAAAGCATCAATAGGTTTTACCCTTAACTTTTCGTTATCTCCTTTTCTGAATCCTTGTGCATCACGGTATGAATATATTTCAGGATTATTTTTAATCACACGAATTTCATGTCGATACCATTTAGTGGAAGAACCAATATAATCATACGATCCATAAAAGTGTTTGTATTTAAAAAGTAAGCCATCGACATTTTTATCGTCTTTGTATTTTAACATGGCTTCTTTTACAGTAGGGATAAAGTCTTCGTGTAGAGCTTCGTCTCCTTGAATATAGAAACACCAATCGGTGTCTTTAGAAATCTCTTTAAATGCTTTGTTAGTTTCGTCGGCTAAGACACTACCGCCTGTTTTTAAAGATTCGTCCCAAACTGTATCAATAATTCTGATTTTTGGGTCAATGTTTTCTATAAGTTCTCTTGTTCCATCATCACAGTTACCAACAGCAACAACAAATTCATCACAAAGTGGTAAAATTGATGTAATTGCTTCTAGAACAGGATAATCGTACTTAATGGCGTTTTTTATAAAACTAAAACCGGTTACTTTCATTTGCTACAGTCATTTACAGACTGCAAAGATATTAGCTTTTGATTATAATAACTCCATACCTCCTTTTAAACTGAAAATATTAGGAGAATTTAGGGCATTTTCTTTAAAGATATCGACTGCCATCATACTTCTTTTTCCAGATTGGCAATAAAAGACTACGTTTTTAGCTGTAGGAATTTCATCGATGCTATCCTCTAGGTCTGCTAGTGGAATGTGAATACCTCCAATATCATCAATTTCTCTTTCGTAGGTTTCTCTAACATCTACCAACACTGTTCCCTCTTCTGTGAGTAACTCCTCCAATTGTGAATAAGTGATTTCGATATCATCATCAGGAACCGCACAAAAATCAAAATTATAATCACCCAATGTGGATATGTTGGCAACTTTTGGGTTTTTCTTAAATCTGAGCGTTTGAAAACTCATATTTAAGCCATTTATCAACAAAAGCTCGCCACTTAAACACTTACCAACATTCGTGATTAGTTTTACGACTTCTGTTGCCTGCATTGTCCCCAATACACCTACCATCGCTCCAACCACTCCAATTTCATTACAGTTTGGCGCTTCTTCAGCAGAAGGAGGATTAGGAAAAATGCAACGATAGGTCGGCCCGTCTTGGTAATTAAAAACAGAAAGTTGCCCATCAAATCCTTGGATAGAAGCTGATACTAAAGGCTTATTCTGAATCACACAAGCATCATTGATAAGATAACGAGAAGAAAAGTTGTCGGTACCATCCACTACAATATCTGCTATAGCGATAATCTCTAAGGCATTTTCTTTATTGAATTGCTTTAGAATTGTCGTCACTTTCACATGTGGATTCATGGCATTTAACCTTTTCTGAATCACTTCAGCTTTCGGTTTTCCGACATCCTCTGTCGTAAACATAATTTGACGTTGAAGATTGGAAATCGATACTTCGTCATGATCCACCAAAATAATATGTCCAACCCCTGCTGCTGCTAAGTATTGAGAGACTGGGCATCCCAAGCCACCAGCTCCAATAATTAAAACAGTGGCATCTTTCAATTTTTGCTGTCCTTCTACACCTATTTCTTTTAAACGGATGTGTCTGTCGTATCTTTTGTATTCTTCTTTTGTCAACATGTCTACTTATATATTATCTGCTATTTTAGCATGATTCAGTCTGCGTACCCTGTCTGTGTATACGGTTTATGTATCTAGTCTGTGTAGTCTGGTCTATGTATCTAGTCCGTGTCCGGTCCGTATATCCATTCTGTGTAACCGGTCCGTGTACCGAGGGGCCAAGGCCACCTCGTTGAAGACAGGGATGTAACATAATTTGCATTAGGTTTAAACTCATCGACAAAGTAACGTTCCTTAGTTCCTTAGTTAAAACACGAGGTCGGGAGACCTCTAACGTTTTTAGGCACAAATGACGCTATCGCTTAACATTTGCGCCAGTTTGAGCAACTCCTAATTCCTAATTACTACCTCCTAACTAAAAACGAGCGTTAACTTTGCTACCTGCTACCTGCTACCTGCTACCTGCTACCTGCTACCTGCTACCTATCTCTGCAACGCCATATCCCAATCTTTCCAGACTACTTCGTATCCTTGACTCTTCACCATTTCAGCAAACTCCTCTGCTGATCTTTCGTCAGAAATTTCGAATTGTTCTAATGATTCTGGCTCAACTACATATCCGCCAGGGTTGGTTTTTGATCCTGCACTTGCAGATGTGATTCCCAATTTTATGATGTTATCTCTGAAAATCGGATGCTCTCTGGTCGATAAAGATAATTCGACTTCTTCATCAAATAATCTGTAGGCACAGATAAGCTGAACTAATTCTCTATCGGTCATTTCCACCTTTGGTTCCAATCCACCAGAGAAAGGTCTCAATCTAGGGAAAGAGATAGAGTATTTTGTTTGCCAGTACGTTCTTTCTAAATAATCGAGGTGAGCGGCAGTGAAGAAAGAATCCGTTCTCCAATCTTCTAAACCAATTAAAACACCTAATCCAATTTTATGAATACCCGCTTTTCCTAATCGGTCAGGTGTATCCACTCTATAGTCAAAATTCGATTTTTTCCCCTTCGGGTGATGTTTTTTATAATCCTCTTTGTGGTAGGTCTCTTGATATACCAATACGGTATTTAAACCTGCTTCAATCAATTCCTCATATTCATCTTGATCCATAGGTTGAACTTCCATGGCGATATGAGAAAAGTAAGGTTTAACTAATTCAATAGCTTTTTTGATATACTGAACTCCAACTGTTCTGTTGGCCTCACCGGTAACCAAAAGAATATGCTCAAAGCCCATTCCTCTGATCGCTTCTGCCTCACGAATGATTTCCTCGTCGGATAAAGTTCTTCTTCTCACTTTATTGTCCAAAGAGAAACCACAGTAAGTACATATATTCTGACACTCATTCGAAAGATACATCGGTGTGTACATCTGAATCGTATTACCGAATCTCTTCTTAGTGAGTTGATGACTCAATTGTGCCATTTGCTCAAGATATGGAGCAGCAGCAGGGGAGATCAATGCTTTGAAGTCTTCCAAAGTTCTTTTCTCTTTTCCCAATGCTCTTTCTACATCATGAGCAGTTTTTGAGTAGATGCTAGCTTTAACATCGTCCCAATTATGCTGATAGAATAAATCTTGGTACATATTTTTATAACTAAGGAACTAAGAAACTAAGGAACTAAGGGAGTAGTTACCAAGATCTTGTTCTGTGAGAATCATTATAAGGTAAGAGGTAAAAGGTAAGAAGTAAGTGATACATCTACTTTCTAGCAAATTTAAATTTGTACCAAGTAATGAGGAGCGAACTATTAGCACCTGCTACCTACTACCTGCTACCTACTACCTAACTTACAGTTGATTTAAGAATCCCGTCAACGGTGAACTTGCCTCAGCAGTCACCCTCGGTTGTGCCACTTGTGCTAAGTGTGCTGCGCGACCTGCTTCTACTGCTTGACCAAATGCTTTACCCATTGCTACGGGATCACCTGCAACTGCAATCGCTGTGTTGACAAGCACTGCATCTGCACCCAATTCCATGGCATGTGCTGCGTGAGATGGAGCACCGATACCTGCATCTACAACTACAGGAACATTACTTTGTTCTATGATGATTTCTAGGAAATCCAAAGTTTTTAAACCTTTGTTACTTCCGATTGGAGCACCTAAAGGCATCACCGCTGCACATCCTACATCTTCCAAGCGTTTACATAAAACTGGATCTGCATGGATATATGGAAGTACCACAAAACCTTGTTTTACCATTTCTTCTGCCGCCTGTAGCGTTTCGATAGGGTCTGGCATCAAGTATTTTGGGTCGGGGTGGATTTCTAATTTTACCCAGTTGGTTCCTAGTGCTTCTCTAGCCAATTGTGCAGCAAATACTGCTTCTTTAGCTGTTCTAGCACCAGAAGTGTTAGGTAATAAATTAAACTGATCGTGTTTTAGATGAGCTAATACATCATCTTCTGGATTATCAACATCCACTCTTTTTAATGCAACAGTCACCAATTCTGATCCTGATGCTAAAAGTGATTGTTCCATCAACTCGTTAGACATAAATTTACCTGTACCTGTAAATAATCTAGAGTTGAATGTTTTATCTGCAATTACTAATTGATCCATTTTTCTAAAGTTTTACTATGCCAATTCTACTTCCAATTCAGAAACGACTTTTTCTGGCTGAGTTGCGTTGGCAATTAAACCAGAAACGGCTACTCCATAAATACCTGTCGATAAAATGCTTTTAACATCAGCAGTTTCAATACCTCCAATGGCAATGATTGGTGTATCGATACCTCTGTTTTTACATTCGTCTAATAAGCTTTGGTAACCATCAAGTCCTAAAATTGGGCTTAACTTCTTCTTTGTTTGTGTAAATCTAAAAGGACCAAGACCGATGTAGTCGACACCAAAATCATACAATCGCTGAATATCTTCGATCGTATTGGCAGTGCCTCCAACAATTTTATTTTCACCTAGAATTTCTCGAGCTGTTGCCGGAGAGATATCCTCTTTACCTACGTGAACGCCATCAGCGCCAATTGCTTTGGCTACTTCTGGTTTATCATTAATCAGTAAAACAGCGTTGTACTGATCTGTAATTTTTTTCGCCTCAATTCCTAAGGCGATGTATTCTTCTTCGGTGACTTCCTTTGCTCTTAATTGTATCCATCGACAACCTGCTTCACATGCTTCTTTGATGTGCTGAAGGTGGTTTTTGTCTTTTTTTTCTGTGGATATGTAGTGCAGTTTACTAATCATGTTGGACTAAAACGGTATGTTGTCCAAGGCGGCTAGGATCACTCTCTAAAAATTTTTCGATGTAATCTTTACCTCTTCGACAAGCCTCTTCAATAGATTTACCATGCGCTAGTTGTCCTGCTATCGCTGAAGATAACACACAACCTGAACCATGTTTTTCATATGCGTTAATGTCCTTTCCTTCAATCACTATCTCCTGACCTTTATACAACAGAATATCGTCGCCTTTATGGGTAGGGTGATGTCCGCCTTTTAGCAAAACATGCGTTTTTTGACTTAACTCTTTTGCTTTTTCAAGAACATCGCCACCATTGGCTAAGATCTCCATTTCTTTCCAGTTTGGCGTAATCAAGTCGATAGAGTTCAACACTTTATCTAACCATTTGATGGTGTTTTCATCATGAAAGTCGTAACCGGCACTTGCTCTCAATACAGGATCAAGTACTATTTTACAAGTGGGGAAGAAGCCTTTTACTAGACCAATCCAATTGGACATCAAATGGAAATCTTCCACGATACCAATTTTCATTGCCGATAAAGGATATTTCTCAATCAACGGAAGTAATTGTGCGGTAACAACATCGGCGCTCATCCAGTTCATGCCAATAAAATCCTCTGCCGTTTGATAGGTAATTGCAGTAGTTACACCAAACCCTTGCACATCGTGTGCTTCAAAAGTTTTGATATCCGACAATACACCTGCTCCTCCAGAAGGATCAAAACCAGCAAGGCTTAAAGCGAAAGGTCTAAAGTTCTCCATGTTGTTAATAATTCAGTTGATTTTGAAAGTAATTTAGCGGATGAATCCTCCCATAGATATCCCAAAAGTGCAGCTCCATTAAAAGAAGTGCCGTCTAGCATTGGAATTGTCTGAGGAGATATGCCTCCTAAAGCGATCATTTGACGTGAAAACGAAGAGGTTTTCATTGTGTTAAGAATAGCTTTGTTTGACCGATATCCTTTTTTAGAGATACTATCAAAGACAGGACTCAGAAAGAGGTAATCAAAAAGTTCTGATATGTAGACAATCTCTTCTGTTTGATGAACAGAAGAACTCAACTTTTTGCCCCTATTTTTCCAATAAATTAACTGATCTTCAGAAATCTTAATCCTTTCAGGTTCTCTAAAGTGAACTCCGCCTAAATTAAACTCTTCCACCAAATCATGATGTTGATGTAAAGTGAGTTGAGGAAAGTAAGCAGTAGGAATCACCTCAAGCAACATTCTCATTTCTTTGATAGAAGCTTCAGGCTTTCGAATGTGAATCACATCGATGCCATGCTCTAACCAAAAACAGATTTGAGCAGCTTCATCATGAAAAAATGTCGGCTTTGTGATTCCTACTAGCATATTATTTTTTAGTGATAGATTTCACCACCTAATTCTTTAAATTCCTCAGACTTCTGTTTCAAGCCTTGTTCTTGCTCTTGCTTAGCAGCAAAATCACGAACGTCTTGAGTGATCTTCATCGAACAGAAGTTTGGTCCACACATCGAGCAGAAGTGAGCTACTTTAGCACCTTCAGCAGGAAGTGTTTCGTCATGATATTCACGAGCAGTATCAGGATCCAACGATAAGTTGAATTGATCTTCCCAACGGAATTCAAAACGAGCTTTTGACATAGCGTTATCACGGTATTGAGCACCTGGGTGACCTTTTGCCAAGTCAGCCGCGTGTGCTGCAATTTTATAAGTGATTACACCTTCTTTTACGTCAGCTTTATTTGGTAAACCTAAGTGCTCTTTTGGTGTTACATAGCAAAGCATTGCAGTACCGTACCATCCAATTTGAGCAGCACCAATTGCAGAAGTAATGTGGTCATAACCTGGAGCGATATCCGTAGTTAATGGACCTAATGTATAGAAAGGAGCTTCGTAGCAGTCTTGCAACTGAGCATCCATGTTTTCTTTAATCATGTGCATTGGAACGTGACCAGGACCTTCAATGATTGTCTGTACGTCGTGCTTCCAAGCAATTTTAGTCAACTCACCTAATGTTCTCAATTCAGAAAGTTGAGGTTCATCGTTTGCATCAGCAATTGAACCTGGGCGAAGACCATCACCTAATGAGAAGGCTACGTCGTATGCTTTCATGATCTCACAAATCTCTTCGAAGTGAGTGTACAAGAAGTTTTCTTTGTGATGAGCTAAACACCATTTCGCCATAATTGAACCACCACGAGATACGATACCAGTCACACGCTTAGCAGTCATTGGAACGTAACGTAATAATACACCTGCGTGGATAGTGAAGTAATCGACACCTTGCTCAGCTTGTTCGATCAAAGTATCACGGAAAATCTCCCAAGTTAAGTCCTCTGCTTTACCATTTACTTTTTCTAATGCTTGGTAAATTGGCACAGTACCGATCGGCACTGGAGAGTTACGGATTACCCACTCACGTGTTTCGTGGATGTTCTTACCAGTAGAAAGGTCCATGATTGTATCAGCACCCCAACGGCAAGCCCAAACTGTTTTTTCTACTTCTTCTTCGATAGATGAAGTCACCGCTGAGTTACCAATGTTAGCGTTGATTTTCACCAAGAAGTTACGACCAATAATCATTGGCTCAGATTCTGGGTGGTTGATGTTGTTAGGAATAACGGCACGTCCTGCAGCTACTTCATCACGAACAAACTCAGGAGTAATTTTACCTACTGGAGTGTTTGCACCAAAGCTGTTACCTGGGTGTTGAGTACCGAATTTTCCTTCTTGCTCTTCGATTCTTTGATTCTCACGAATAGCGATATATTCCATTTCAGGAGTGATGATTCCCTTACGTGCATAGTGCATTTGAGAAACATTTTGTCCTTTTTTCGCTTTTAATGGCTTTTTGATATGCTCGAAACGTAAGTGATCCAATTCAGAATTTTCTAAACGTTCGATACCATACTCAGATGATAGTTTTGGTAATTCTTCTACATCACCTCTGTCAAGGATCCAATCTTTACGTAGTTTGTTCAAACCTTTTCTTACATCAATTTCGATATCTGGATCTGTGAAAGGTCCTGATGTATCATAAACTGTGATAGAGGGGTTCTTTTCTACCTTATTTAAGAATTTGTGATTAGTATCAGCTTGCTCGATTTCACGCATCGCAACTTTAATGTTGTGAATCGTACCATCTACATAGATCTTTTTCGATCCAGTGAAAGGCTCACGGCTGATGACGTCCTGACTAGGGATTTTGTCTTGCTTTTTCATTCTTTGTAAGTGTTTATTCGAGTGAAGAATTAAGAATTTAGTGATTTACTTGGTTGTTTTTTCGGGTTGGTTTCTAGCTCTTTGAGTCATTGTTCTAGTATGCCCTTAGACCTTAGTGCCCATGATTGAAATCATGGGTTGATAGAGTGAAAAACTATCAAGACTAAAGTCTTGATGTTTTTTGTGTTCCAACCGAATTAAACTTTAAGATAACTGATATTTCATCAGGTTGTTCTTAATTCTTCAAATTTATTCTTAATTCAATTAACCTCCTTGAGCAGGAGCAACTATGGTCACATGATCGTTTTCCGAAAGGGCATGCTTATCCCATACATCCTTGGAAACGATTTCATCATTAATGGCCACGGCAACAGTGCCCTTAGCCACAGAAATATTCATGTGTTCTAATAACTGTGCAATAGAAAATGCACTCGGAAGTGTGATAGACTTATTGTTTACAGTGATATTCATTTCTTTTAAAAATTTGAAATGTAAGAGCTATCATGAGTAATGAATAACTCAAAATCAATACAACCAATAAACCTTAGGAGAGGATGCACAGAATTCGTGCATGAGTAGAAATGACTTTTCCCTTCGTCGGTACTAACCGCATCAGGTTCAAAGGGTATTTCTCAGTTCGATTCAACGAACACCCCTAAAGTGTATGATGCGACAAAATTAGTAAATAATAATTAAAAACCATTTTTTGAGTTAGATAAACATCACTTTTTAATTTTTTTTGGCTAAACTATTGGTTTTGATGTGTTAAAGTGGTCTAGTTGTATGTAGATTGCGGGTATATAAATATCAGTTTTTGATATACAGTTATCTAATCGGATAATAACCAAATTAAAGTGCTTAAAAACTGACCTGTGAAGCGTAAAACCCAAGTCGAATAACTCAACCACCAACTCGAATTGTACAAATCCAAGAACGTATTGGATGAAAACCGATCCAAATAGGATGAAATCAAGATGGTATTAGACGAATACTCACCCGAATACAATGAAAACCGACCCGAATTGGATGAAATTGAGGACGAATTGGACGAAAACTGACTCAAATAGCGTAAAAACCGAGACGAATTAGATGAAAACAAGATGAGATTGTACAAAAACTGGTCTTTACAAGGGGATCTCAAATTAATAGTACAATTTTCATTAAATCACTTATCAATCTTTTTAAAAATAGAACACTTTTATTGTAATGTTTTACATTTGCCACAACTTTAAACATCTAATTTTTTAACCTCATGCAAGAAGAGTTCAAAGGGCAAGGTCATATGTTACACCTAAAACTGCCAACCGATCCAAGGTGGGTAGATATGGTTGCCAATAATAATATAGAAGATATCTTAGTCGATCATGCTTATTGTGAGCAAAAGGCCGCATCAGCTAGTATGTCGTTAATTGTGAATTACCCAGAGTTAGACGAGTTAGTAGATACCTTAACTCCAATTGTAGCCGAAGAATGGGAACATTTTGAAAGAGTGTTACAACAACTTCGTAAACGAGGAATGTCACTTGGTCGAATGAGAAAAGACGATTACGTAAACGGTATCATCAAGTTTGTAAAGAAAGGTGGATCAAGAACAGATCAATTGGTAGATAAACTATTGGTAAGTGCTTTAATTGAAGCAAGATCTTGTGAACGTTTCAAACTATTATGGAAAGGGTTAGACGATGAAGATCTTAAAGCTTTTTACTACGAACTGATGGTTTCTGAGGCAGGGCATTATGTGACTTTTATCGATTTAGCCAGAAAATATCAAGATAGAGATAAAGTAGATGCACGTTGGCAAGAGATACTAAAGATGGAAGCAGAGTTGATGAAATCTTTGGGAGTGAGAGCGGATAGGATGCATTAGCATGTTACTTTTTAAGACTATAACTTCTAGTAACTTAATTCTTTGTTGATTAAAATTACATTTATATATTTGACATCTATTATTATTCTGAATCCAATGATGAACTAAATACCGTTTATTTTTTTATTTCCCCAAATAAAATACGACAAAAAAATTGGGCTGGATAATAATGAATTTTTTAGCTGGTAAATAATAATAACAATGATTGCTGAAACAAAAACAGACTATTTAACTAAAACATTAAACGACAGATTAAGCGAACTAGAAATAATCGTCAATAATCTATTTAATGTGGAACAAAGGGAAGAGTTAAGAATAACACCTTTAGACCCAGAAAGTAATTTTGGAAAACTTTCACTAAGATATAATTTATCTTACGAAGAAGAACTTTTAATCATAATTGCATATGCTTGGGAGTATAAGCCGCTAATTTTTGAACCATTTATCAAAGCATTTAAAGATTTAAAATTTAAATCGATATTTGGAGGATATCTTGAAAAAGAAAGACAATTTTTTATTCCTTCTGTGCAAACGGTAATTAAGCTATTATTTCATGATGAGGTGGAGAGAAATGACTTTTATTTAAAGGTAATAGATCCTACATATCATCTTGTAAAAAATGGGGTAATTGAATGGGTGGATTATATTGATACCACAAAATCAATATTTAATAAAGGTATCCGTTTATCACTGTCTTTCCAAGAGTATATTTTAGGTGGTGGAGAACCTAGGTTAGATCATGAAACAGATTTCCCTGCTCGTTTAATAGATACCAAAGCAAGTTTTGAGGATGTTGTCTTAAATAAAAAAACAAAAGAAGACATTGAACCTTTCGAAAAGCTACTTTCAATAAGACCTAAATTAACAGAATACCCTGATCTATCCTCTAAAATCAATACTAATCAAATAGTTGTTTTTACAGGTTCCCCAGGTACAGGTAAATCTTTTACAGCGACTACAATAGGAAAAAAATACGGTATGCCAACTTACAGATTGGATATTTCAAAAGTAGTCTCTAAATATATTGGTGAATTCGAAAAAGCTATGGAAAAGGTTTTTAATCGATTGGACGATCACAATTGTATTTTATTTATTGATGAAGCAGACGCTATCTTTTCTAAAAGAACAGAGAATGTTAGTGATGTAAAAGAAAAGTATGCCAATCAGGAAATGTCTTATCTACTTCAGAGAATAGAAACATTTAATGGTGTTGTCGTATTAGCCAGTAATGTTCAAGATATTCGAAGTCATGTTGATAAAGCGATGTTAAGAAGAATATCTTATATAATTGAATTTCCTTTCCCATTGGAAGAAGAACGCAAAGTATTATGGGAGAATGCTTTTCCAAGTCAATACACAATTTCATCTGAATTAATATCAGATTTGGCAAGAAATTACCAGTTGAGCGGAGCAAATATAAAAAGTGTGTCTACCCAAGTATTGATCGAGTTACTTGCAGATAATGTTACTGATATTTCATTTGAAAAAATAGAACCTGCATTAAAACGTGAATTCTTTAAAAGAGATTCTACATATAGTAAATGTATTGATCAGTCTCCAGGTGCCATACTTATGGAACAACGTTTAGGAAGATCTTCTGTTCATACAGGTAGAAGAATGTAAAAAAATGAGCAGCTATTAACAAAAATCAATGGAATACACACAAAAACAAACTAGAAAGAAAAATACATCTTCATACAATAAGACTACTAATGATGAGGCATTTTATCAAGCTTCTTACGATCATAATTATGATTATAAAGCAAATAAGAAAGTTGCATTAGACCCCAAATGGGAATACATACAAATGAAGGTTCCCGTAAAAAAATTATTGATTTATAAGAAAAATAAAAAAGGAGAAGTTTTAGTTAGTCGATCATATAATTACCGTGAAGATTTATTAATGGTAAACCGGTTTCAACAGTTTGGCTCTTTTTACCAATGTAAATTAATTGATTCTGCCGGTGACAAAGAAATATGTTATGTAAAAGTAGAAGATACAAAAAACTACTATGACAATGGGATTATTGACTATAGCATAATGTTGCCAGAGGTGTCAATTATTTTACCTTTTCATAATGGTGATAATACAGTATTAAATGAAGATTGTACATTATATCAAAATACAGGAAACATTACTCATCCTGTCAGAGGGAAATCACTAGTTAACCTTAAAAAAGATACTGTTGTTAAAGTCGGAGAATTGGCAGATATAACCCCCGAAAACCAATGTGTTGAAGTAGAGGTGGTAGGAAATGTTGATGGAAAAGTATATCAGGGTGTGGTTGAAGTAAAGCATTTATTAAAAACGTTAGTTCCAAGACCAAACGATGCCAATTGTAGAAGTTATAAAGTTAAAGAAGGTGATACTATAGGTAAAATTGTTGCTGATAACTATAAATGGAGTAATAAAAAAGACGAAAAAGATATAAGGTACTATGCTCAAGTTTTATTATTTGTAAATAATCCAGACAATATACAAAAAGGATCAGCTATTGGTATATATACTAGTGAAAGTACACCACTAAAAAGGTTAATGAACTGGATGAATTTTTCGCATTCTAATATTATCGTTAATCCTAATGTTCCATTATGGATTCCTAGCCAAGAATTTGCTGATGGCTTATATGATAAATTACCTAAAAAAGGAGATTTTACAAAAGATTGGGGAGATAGACTTTACGTTATTGAGACCTTGATTAAAGACTATTGGATTGAAGGTTTAGGTTATGGTTTGGGAGCGAATATAGGAGCAGTTTTTGGTTTTATAGAAGGACATATTGAAGGAAAGACATTTGTGCATAGAGATGGGGAACATATTTATTTAAAAAAGATGCTTCTTGTTGGAGCTGGTGTCGAAGTAGGTGCTGGAGCTGGTTTTAAGTGTGATGCACCTGCTAAAAATTTAGGGTTTGGTGGAGGTGCATCAGCAGATGCATCCTTAAAAGGAAGTTTATATGGGATCTTGGAATATAAAATTCCGTTAACAATAGAGAATCTTATTGCTTATTTAATATCTTCTAAAATTTTATCTGGAGGCTCTATTGTTAGCTATTTAATAAGTTATGGAATAGAAAAATTGATTGCCCTATTTCTAGATAATTATACTGCAGAACCTAGTAAAGTATTACAAAGGGCAGTTCTAGCTTATAAAGTGGATGCATTAGGAACCGTAGGAGCTCAAGTTGGAGCAACAACAAAAAGTACAAAAGGAAAAGATTTTGAGGCTAAAGACCATTCATATACTACTACTACTTATTCGGGTACAGAAAGAAAAACAGATGTTGCAACTATTGCGAAAGGTCATGAATTAGCTAAAAATCTAACAGATAATAAAGCAGGCGAATTGATCCTTACAAATATGCTTCCTTCACAGTTAGGTTTAAGTGCTAATGCATTTCTTGGACTTGGTTTTGAAGTAGGAGGGGATCTTGCTTTTGATCAGAAAGGAGATAATGTAACAGAAGTAAAAGCATATTTACAAGGTTATATTAAAGGAGGATTATCTTTACCTATGTTACCAGGTATTGATCAAGATGTAACGGTAGGTATTGAGTTTATCTTTAAGAAGAAAAATGATGAAATTAATTTTAATTCATTAAATGTTTTTATTCAAAAAGGAGAAACCGAATGGTATAATGGTCAGAGTTCTATTCATAAATTAAAATTTGATTTAAAAAGTTTATATATACTATCACAAGTATTAAAAAATGTACAGTCAGTTGCAGATTTTGCTAATGTAGTTTTTAGTAAAGGAACAAGAGATAAGTTAATAAACTCTATGATAAACCCTAGTTTCTTAAGATATCAGGTTCCGATTTCTATTTTAACTAGAACATTGAAATCAGAAGCGATACAAAAGAAAATACAAAAACAACTTACATTAAAACACTCTCTACCTAGCGATTATAACGATTGGGGGGCTAATATTAATGCCTATTTTGATCTTGATTTTGATAAGGCGAATGTACAGGTAGGTAAGCTATTTTCTATACATGTACTTGGAAGCCCTTTTGCTGAAATAACTGATAATTTATGTCAATTAATATTAGATGGTTTCCAAAATTGTAATTTCCAACCTTTATATGATGAACTAGTAGTATTAATTAATGGTGTTAATAAAGAAAAAATCTTCTCTTTTATTAATGCAGTAATTCAAGGATTAATAGAAGGTAAAGGTTGGAATTTTAGAATTGAGGGTAGTCTTTCTATGGCAGCAGGAGCAAAGGTGGGGGCAGGCTTAAAAGGGCAGGCTGATGGAAGTGCAACACTAAAAGTATTTTGGCAAACTACTGATAATAATAAAGCTGATTTAGCAGAAGTTTTATCTAAATATTTTAATAGATCGAACTTGTTGAACTTCTTACAGATTAATGCTGATAATGATGATAATAAATTATATAATCACATATTAGAAAATATGACATTAGAATTATAATCCTATGAATAAAAAAACAAACATACTTCAATTTTTAGCATTACTACTTTTCCTGAACCATACCTCATGTTCTCAACAACCTCCCCAAAGAGGTTTAAAACCTACAGAATATTTTACAGTAACTCAAGAAAAGTACGACTTTTTAGTACCCTATTTAGATGCAGATACCTCTAATTGGTTAGTGGATAGATATACGCTTGAGAAGAAAGTAAAACTTCCCCATCAAGTAGAAATACTAGGTGTCGTTCCTAAATTAGGATATGTAAGTGTAAGAGAACGAACTTATGGTAAAGATTTTCCAGATACATTATATCAGGCTACATTTGATAAAGATGGTAATAATTTGCCATTTATAGAGTTAGAGCAGTGTATAGAATCAAATGGGACAATTAATTTTTTTAAGGGCTTAAGAAAAAATAAAGAAGGAGAATTAGAAGTAGCATTATTTAATGCCAATAATGGAGAGAAAATTTCTAAATGGTATCTAAAGCATAATGATGATATTCGTCGTGTGTTTAAAGGGTTAATATATACAGGAAAGGGTTATTATATGGTATTTGATGTAAAAAATGATAGCTATTTATTCTTTAATTCAAAAGGTAAGCAAGTCAATAAATATCGTAAAAAAGGATTCCAAATATCATACGCATATAACCAAGAATTTATTTTAAAAGACAGTATACAAACAATTCAATTACGATTTATAAAAAAAGGATATACAAGAAAAGCAATTGACTTTGGCATTGAAGACAAACCATTGGAGGAGGTACAAAAAGTTTATGAAGAAGAACGAATGTATTTAGTAGATTACAAAGGAGATATAATTTTAGGTGAGAAACATAAAATACCTGCTCAAAGTGAGATTAAAGGAAATCCTTTTGAAAGTGATAAAATAATTGTTATTTATAAAAATGCTGTTAATAATAAAGGGTTAGGAAAAAGTTTTGATGTAGCAGAGACGAAATCAGTATTATATAATATCAAAGGGGATTTATTACAAGAATATCTAATTAAAAGTAATGAAGGAGGTCTTAGTATAAGTATTGGAAGTGCCATGAAAAACAGATATTCTATCTATGAAGCTAACTGGAGTAGTTCAAGTAATCAATTATATCATAATCCAATTTATGATGTGAACTCTAAAGGAGATAAAATAGAAGACAAAAGATTTTTCAAAGCCAAATCCTTTGGTTGCAATCAAATTTTGTACAATAAAAAGTATGGGAGTAAGTTTAATGATTATGAAGTTTTAAATCTTGAAGATTTAGAACCGAGTGGAAATAAATTTCGAAATGATATTGATTATATAAGAGTTCAAGGCCGTTTTATTGAAGGTTATCAAAAGGGGTATGATAACCCTAGGCACGAATACCTTTATGATACCTTAGGTCAGACAATAGTTAATTATAATGAAAAATTTGGACGATTATCGTTACAAAAGGAAGAATATTTATTTGGGTATTTTAATGGTAAGCGCTACGATAGTTATGCTTTTTTTACTTTTGATGGATATCAAATTTCACCATTTGAGTTTTATGGAGATATAATTTTGCTGTATTATACAAAATCACCTAGTTCAAATTGTATAGACCAAGATTTATTTGCCAGAAATTTGAAAAATGAGTTGGGTACATTTCGATTATTTTGCCCTGGAGGATTTTTTAATCTATCATCACGCGAACGTTTCTATTTTGAATTACGAGATGGGAAAATCATTTATTTTAAGTCAGATGATATCTATCCTCAGTTGAATAATCAGTATGAGCGTAAGAAGGTGTTTGAGCCTGCAGGGTAAACTATATTAAGATGAATATAAAAAGGCTGATTTTAACGAACAGAATCAGCCTTAAATATTAAAAATATGTACACAGTTTTTAATAATTTTCATTCCTATTGAATAAAATATTTTTTTCATCACAAAATGAACCTAAAAACTAATAAAATACAAGCAAACACGTTACTCTCAATAGTGTTTTTCCTAATCCTGAGCCATGTTTCATGTTCTCAACAACCTGTCCAAAGAGGTTTAAAACCATCAGAATATTTTACAGAAACTCAAGAAAAGCACAACTTTTTGGTACCCTATTTAGATGCAGATACCTCTAATTGGTTAGTGGATAGATATACGCTTGAGAAGAAAGTAAAACTTCCTCATCAAGTAGAAATATTAGGTATTGTTCCTAAATTAGGATATGTAAGTGTAAGAGAACGAACTTATGGTAAAGATTTTCCAGATACATTATATCAGGCCGTATTTGATAAAGAGGGTAATAATTTGCCATTTATTGAGTTAGAGCAGTGTATAGAACCAAATGGGACAATCAATTTTTTTAAGGGCATAAGAAAAAATAAAGAAGGAGAATTAGAAGTAGCATTATTTAGTGCCAATAGTGGAGAAAAAATCTCTAAATGGTATCCACAATCGGATGATGATATTCGTCGTGTATATGAAACTTTAATATATACAGCTAATGGTCATTATATGATATTAGATGTAAAAAAAGATAGTTATTTATTTTTTAATCCAAAGGGTAAAAAAGTGAATGAATATCATAAAAAAGACTTTCAGATAACTTTTACTAGGAATCAAGAATTTATTCTTAAGAATGGTTTACAAACGATTCAATTACGCTTTTTTAAGAAAGGATTTACAAGAAATGCTGTATTCATGGGTATTGAAGATAAACCTTTGGAAGAGGTACAAAAGGTTTATGAAGCAGAACGTATGTATTTAGTAGATTACAAAGGAGATATAATTTTAGGTGAGAAACATAAAATACCAGCTCAAAGTGAGATTAAAGGAAATCCTTTTGAAAGTGATAAAATAGTTGTTAAATATAAAAATGCGATTAATAAAAAAGGGTTTGGGAAAAGTTTTGATGTAGCAGAGACAAAATCAGCATTATATAATATAAAAGGAGAGTTATTACAAGAATATCTAATTAAAAGTAATGAAGGAGGTCTTAGTATAAGTATTGGAAGTGCCATGAAAAACAGATATTCTATCTATGAAGCTAACTGGAGTAGTACAAGTAATCAATTATATCATAATCCAATTTATGATGTGAACTCTAAAGGAGATAAAATAGAAGACAAAAGATTTTTCAACGGCAAATCTTTTGGTTGCAATCAAATTTTGTACAATAAAAAGTATGGGAGTGAGTTTAATGATTATGAAGTTTTAAACCTTGAAGATCTAGCACCTAGTGGAAATAAATTTCGAAATGATATTGATTATACAAGTGTTCAAGGTCGTTTCATTGAAGGATATCAAAAGGGGTATGATAACCCTAGGCACGAATATCTTTATGATACCTTAGGTCAGACAATAGTTAATTATAACGAAGAGTTTGGGCGATTATGGTTACAAAAGGAAGAGTATCTATTTGGGTATTTTAGAAGTAAGGACTACAATAGTTATGCTTTTTTTACTTTTGATGGATATCAAATTTCACCATTTAAGTTTTATGGAGATATAATTTTGCTGTATTATACAAAATCACCTAGTTCAAATTGTATAGACCAAGATTTATTTGCCAGAAATTTGAAAAATGAGTTGGGTACATTTCGATTATTTTGCCCTGGAGGATTTTTTAATCTATCATCACGCGAACGTTTCTATTTTGAATTACGAGATGGGAAAATCATTTATTTTAAGTCAGATGATATCTATCCTCAGTTGAATAATCAGTATGAGCGTAAGAAGGTGTTTGAGCCTGCAGGGTAAACTATATTAAGATGAATATAAAAAGGCTGATTTTGAACAACCAAAATCAGCCTTAACCTTTTAATCTATATACACTTTACTTTTTAAAAGTCTCTTTGATAAATAACCCACAGATTCCAGCCATTATAAATGCAATTGGCATAATCCAAATAGCGGCTTGAAAAGCTGACTGTAATAATTCTGGGGTAGCGTTTTCTCCACCTCCAAAATAAGTCACTAACCATCCGAAAAGTGGTTGACCGACTGCACCCATTCCCATAAGTACCACAGCAGAAAGTCCATTGGCTGTTCCTAAAACGTCATCATCGTTTGATTCTCCGATGACAGGATAACCCACTGTTTGAGCAGAAGTGATAAAGCCTAAAGCTAAGAAAACGATAAAGAAATAGGTAGATTCTGTAGATAGTGGATACATGATTAATAACATCACGATTAATGATAGAATTGCTCCTCCTAACATTGCTTTCTTTCTAGATTGAATCTTATCTGAAACCCATCCACAGATAGGTGAACCGACCATTGTACCAATGAAGATCATACCGATAATACCAGTGTATGTTGCTTCAGAAAAATCGGGGTTGACAAATTTCAAATAGGTGGTTCCCCAGATGGCTCCAAGTAAAAGTACAGCAAGGTTTAGTAAACCAATAAATAATCCTGCCAACCAGTTCTGAGGGTTTGATCCTGCTTTTTTCAATCCTTCCACTAAAGATAATCCCTCTGAAGATGTAGATGTTTCTTCCTCTTTTTTAGGGCTATCTTTTACAAATACACCAATACAAATCAATATGGCTAAACCTAAAAAGGCATTGATTAACATAGTAGTTTGTCCACCAAAATGTTCTAATAATAGTAATAATGGAGTACCAGACACCCATCCGCCGAATACAGCAAAAGTGACTAACAGCCCCGATATTAAAGCTAATTTAGACGATGGGAACCATCTTGGAGCTAAACGGAAAGGAGCCATAAATGCGGCACAGTGTGTAATTCCAAGCACAAATCTAAATCCACTAGATACAGTAACATTACTCGAAAATGTAGTTCCAAATACACATAAAACGGCTATGGTAGCCATAGCAAGTACCACTTTTTTTACTGAGAATTTATCTAATAAAACACCAATTGGAATTAATAAAAGTACAGTTCCATATAAAAATGTTCCGGCAAAGCTACCAAATTCAGAAGCACTCGTTAAGGCTAGACGATCGATGAAATATTCTTTCATAGCTTCAGTGCTGAATAATGTCATCTGAATGAAACTATAAAAGAAAAATGCACCAGCTGAGAAAACGGCTAAATAGGCTCTTAATGAAGATGTTTTCTCTTGATTTACGGCAATTGTTGTCATGTTCAAAAAATTGGTTAATGATGCTATCAATATCAAAAAAATAGGAAAGGAAAATTACCTCAAAATTGACCAATTTATGTACTGAATTACCTTTTTGAATTAGAATCAAATAGTATTTGATGAGTTGATCATCAGTATTATTATCAAAATAATTGAAACAAAAGTGTCGTTAACTAAACTATTGTGTAGTTTTGCAATTATAATGATAGAGCTTTTAGAAACATCAAACACAACGATGCATTTTCAACTTAAAAATTTAGAGTCTTTTCGCTTAAAGGCATGGTATTGGGGTAAATCAGAATCTCACTGTACTTACCTGTATGACCACCAAATTGCTTACCCGGAATCGGGATTTAAGCACCTTTTGGCTGTAGGAGCAAAACATATTTGTCCTATGAAAGAAAGACACAGTTTTGATAGTGTTGAGATGTTTCATAGAGAACATAAATCGTGGTTATTTGGTCATTGGGGATATGATTTAAAGAATGAAGTGGAACTTCTTTGTTCTGATCACCCGGACGGAATCGAACTGCCTAACGCTTTCTTTTACGTTCCCAAAACGGTTTTTGTATTTGATGAAAACGGAGTAGAAATTATTTCAGACGAAGATCAAAATAAGATTTATGATGAAATTATGTCTACAGAAGTTCCTGAAATGACAGATGGATGGGGCGGAAAAGTCTCTCCAAAGATTTCTAAAGAAGTGTATTTGGATACCGTCAAGAAAATCCAAAATCATATTGTTGAAGGGGATGTGTATGAAGTGAACATTTGTATGGAGTTTCTTTCAAAAGAAGCAGACCTCGATCCATTTGATTTATATTTAAGACTTTCATCATTATCACCAGCTCCTTTTTCTGCATTTCATAGGGTAGAAGATAAATTTGTGATTAGTTCTTCACCTGAGCGATTCATGAAAAAAGAGGGAAGAAGAATTGTTTCTCAACCTATCAAAGGAACGATAAAAAGGGGAGCTACAGAGGAAGAAGATGTCTTATTAAAAGAACAACTTCGTAATTCCGAAAAAGAGGTAGCAGAAAACATGATGATCGTTGACCTTGTACGTAACGATTTAGCAAGAACTTGTAAGGCAGGGACGATTAAAGTACCTGAGATTTTTGGTATCTACAGCTTCAAAACGGTGCATCAGATGATTTCTACTATTGAAGGAGAAATGAAAGATTTTCAACCTTTCTCGGAAGTCATCAAAAAGGCATTCCCTATGGGAAGTATGACAGGTGCACCTAAAGTGATGGCAATGGCTTTAATCGAAACCTACGAACGTACCAAAAGAGGTGTTTATTCTGGCTCAATAGGTTATATCACTCCAGATGGAGATTTTGATTTTAACGTGGTAATCCGTTCCGCTTTTTATAATGCAGCATCAAAGTATATTTCTTTCCAGATCGGATCTGCAATTACTATTGATTCTAAGGCTGAAGATGAATACGATGAGTGTTTGTTGAAAGCTAAAGGAATGTTGTCGGCTTTGGATGCTGAGATTTTATTCTGATTTTTAAATCAAGACTACTTTACTAAATAATAAACCTCTATTCATTTTTAAAGGAATACTTTTGGGAAGTTCATCAATTTTCTAAAAAGTAATGAGACTACTATTTTTTTATATTTCCCTAATTTTATTTGTCACTTCGTGTACTTCAAATAAAAAAATAAAACCAAGAGTGAGAATTACTCAAGAGGTTAGAGCAAACTTAAACGATGAAATCTTTGGCCAATTCTTAGAAAAACCCAGTTGGGGAGGAGAGAAAGGACCTGAGGCAGCATTAAAACAGGGGACACATCAACTTCAAGATGGAGTATTTGAGTTGATGGAGGATATGCATATTCCACTATTACGATTTCCAGGAGGGACTGATGTAGATTTTTCAGAATGGACGAGCATGATAGATTTGCCCAATCGAAAAGAAAGACCTTTAGTAATTGGTAATCAAGGGGACACTGTGTCGACGTATTTCGGTTATGATGAAGCTGGTAAATTAAGCGAAAAGCTAAATTCTGAATTTATGTTAGTCATTAATTTTGGTGATGGTTACTTTAAAAAGAAACCTCTTAAAGAAGCGGTGATGCACGAAATGGGGTTAATCGCTTACATGTCTTCTAACATAGAGAATGATTTACCAAAATCCTTAAAAAAATGGCCGGAATTAAGAAAGAAAAATGGTCATGAATTACCTTACAAAATCAAATATGTCCAAGTCGCTAACGAACCTTGGGTGATGGATAAAAAGAATATTTCATTAAGTGATACTCTTACTCAAGAAACATTAGATCATTATTTTACCTGTTTAGATGCATATGTAGAGGCGATCAATACTTATTTTCCTGAATTAGAAATTATAATAGATGCCAATTGTTTATCCATTAGTCCTTTATTAAAAGAACGCTATGGAAATAGGGTGGATTATGTGGCCCTACATCAATACTTGCCATGGGGTGTAAACCCCTTTCAAAAAGGCGATCAATTTATCACTAGAGATAGCTTAACAGAAAAAGAAGTGTGGAACGCTTGGATAGCCGTACCCGAAATTGATGAACAAGGGAATTCAGTCTTTAAAGATAATCTTCAGGTAAAAAATGCTTATGGAGCAGGTTACCCTGTGGCTATGACGGAGTGGAATTGGAATGGTTGGTGGAACATAAAATCAAAATATGAAAAAGACAATACAGGTTCTGTAGTAGCCAAAGGTTTTGGAGCAGCAGGGTTTCTTCACGCCATTATGAGAGATACCCATAAAATTAAATTAGGTATCCAATCATTATTAGTGGGTAACTCATGGGGAATTACAGGAATTCGAGTCTCAGAAAATGAGGAATTTGCCCCATATCCTTTACCTACAGGACAGGTGACAGGTCTATATGCTCAACATCATGGAGATAGAATGATAGAGGTGATCACAGAAAATATCCCCAAATATCAACAGCCATATAAAGTAAATGCTATTGCTCCCGCAGATAGTGTAGCTGTGTTGGATATCGTATCGTCTGCTGATGAAAAGTATGTTTATGTACATATCATTAATAGAGCATTTGATGATAATGTGGAGATTACAGTGGACCTGTCTAATTGGAATTTAAAAAAATCTACTGCTGATTTGTTTAGTTTAACGGGTAATTACAGTAATTCAATTCCATGTGATAGCAAAAATAATCACTATTTATGTTCTAACAAACAGTCTTTAAAAATTGAGAATAATGAGCTGAATTTAAGTCTTATAAAAAGATCAATAAACATAATAAAAGTACCTATTAATTGAAGTAGTAGATTTTTCTTAATATTTATGTGTTGTAAATGATTGATTTAAAGAGTGTTAATAAAATATTTAAGATAATTTAAGATTTAATATATTTGTAGAAATGTTTAAACTAAACAACATTCTATAGTAAAAATGTTATAGGATGTTTTAACACTATGAAAACGAAAATTTTATTTTGGAGTTTATTATTAACTCTATTAACGATTCAAGCTTACGGTCAATCATCACCTAGTATTAAGATTGTTCAGCCAGATTCTATAATCAATTATAATGGAGAACAGCATATTCACCTACCTGAAGGATTTTATAAGTTTATTCGAGTAAAATCGAATACAAGAGTAATTATTGATGGAGATTTAGTATTAAGTGATCTCATCATAGGGTCAAAAGAGATGTTTGAATATGGAGATCAGATTATCTCTGATACAACAACTTTATCTGGATACCATCATATAGGAAATGGTTGTACTGTAATTTTAGAACCTAATGCACATTTAGAAATTCATGGTCGATTTCATGATTTAGCTACACAATTGAGTATTATATTAAAGGAACATTCACAAATCATAGTGAACAATATTTTCACTTTTAACTTGGAGAGTGCCAATCCTGATCACGTAATATCTTTTGGAAGTGGTTCTCAGATTATCGCAATGGGAAAGACCGATATTAATCTTAAACCAATTGAGTTGACGAACCATGTCAACCAACTCAATAAATATCAGTTAGCATTGTTGACTGATATTGGTCGATTTCTTATTGCAAATCCAATGGTTGATATTACCAATGACGATGATATAGATAGAGGTGTTCTACAGTTTATGCAGGCAAGACCAAACCCAAGGTTAGCCAACAATACATTATCAGTTTTACCTTCGGAAACAAGCGGTTATAATATGTCTTTAACTGAGATCAGAGAATTGTTTAGAAAACTATTCCACACTTTTGATAATCAGGTAAGGTTCCTTCATATGGGGCCATGGACAAATTTTTCACATTTTTATTTTGAGCTTGAACATGCTTATACCGATTTACCTGTAGAGTTATCAAATTTTAAGGTTGAACGAAATAGTGAGCATACTTTTGATGCAACTTGGTCTACAGAAACAGAAATCAATGCAGATCATTTCACTTTAGAAGTATCATCAGATAATATTCATTATAAGTTATTAGAAGAGAATATTCCGGCATTTGGTAATAGTAATACACATCAAGAATATACAATAAATGACGTTCCGTTTTCTTCTAATCATGCCTATGTACGTTTGACAGAAGTTGATTTTGATGGAGTGAGTCAGTCATGGATTCGTGAAATTCATGCTATTGAAAATGAGTTTAGTTATCAGCAGATCTACCCTGTTCCCGCGAATAATATCTTGCATGTATCGCTTAATAATTCAGAGATGAGTGGAGTAAAATTTGATCTTGTAGAGGCATCTACTGGAAAAATAGTATTTGATAAACAGTATAGAGAAGTACATGAAGTAGATATTGATACTTCCAATTTAAAAGATGGCATTTATGTGCTAAATGCTCATGCTGGATCTAAAAATATTCATTCAGAGGTAGTTGTGCTACATTAAGTCAACTAATAGAATTTATTGTAAATGAGATGTTATTTGGTTTTATATCAAATAACATCTTTTTTTATTTATATTTAAATCTAAACTTCCGAAAAATACGTACACTATAAATGAATGTAAATATTATAGTGTCAAAGCAAACAATATGAAACTAAACATCGATAATCTTGAGCTAAAGGCTTCTATCTCTTGGTTTAAAGAAGACTGGGTGATGTATTTATTAAAACTGATTCCAACCTATTTTGTAATCCTAGTTTTCTTCACTGGTCTGATTCCAAATTTACTTTTAGATGAAAATCCTAAATGGGGGTATTATGTACTCTTTGCAACAGTCATAACTAATGTATTGATCACCATTGTATCTCTTATAGTAATTGGAAATACTAAAATAGAATGCGATGGGGTGACTTTAATAGTAAAACATCCAAGAGGAAAAGAAATTAGTATTCCAACGAATACAATCGCACAGTTATATCTAGATTATCACAAAACAAAATCTCTAAATTCTAATACTCCTCAAGTAAATTTAGTACTAAGAACTAAAGACGATAATGATATTCCTCTTTTAGAAGACAGAACCATATCAGCCTATAGTGGCAGAAAATTAGAAAGTGCAATAGAAGATTTTTTAGGGATTGATGATTATTCTATTGATGGAGAATATCAATTGCATGGACTTCAAAAGAAATCAATCGAACAAGTAAAATCATTTGATGAAACAGTTGCCATTGGTGATGTAATCGATATTAATGAAGAGTCTCATATTTTAGAAAAAAAGTATCAATTCGAATGGGATAACCAAAGAGTAGATCATTTGTTATGGACAAATAATGGTAGTGAAAAGAAAGTTTTTCAGAGAAAACACGAGAAGTATTATTTAGAGAAATCAATCAATCCAACTAAATTCTTTTTAAATGCTTTCTTCAAGGATAAAGTGGTTTGGGAAGATTTAAAATACGATTTCACCTATCAGAATAATTATTACACCATAGTAGAGGATTTAAAAGGACAATTTTTTCCAGATCATACTGTGGAAAACTTGGTGAGTATCCAACAGAAAACGTATAAAAGCACTTATGAATGGATCACAATAAGACAGTTTTCTGAAAATAATTTTGAAGTAAGTAAAGTTGAAATCGCATAATGAAGGTAGTTGAAACAAGAACAGGAGCAGCCATATTAACTTTTAAGGGAAAGTTAACTGAGCGATTGAAAAGTAAAATCAGAAAAAATACCAATCCAATGGGAATTAATTATCTGTTTTACTTTGTCGGAATAATTTTCTCGGTTTATTTTTTTACCCTTCATTGGATACTTGGATTAATCATTTTAGGTATAGTAACTTACTTGCTCTCTTTTACTGCAAGGAAAATAAATAGAGAAACCTATTTTAAGTTTATTCTTAACCATGGAGTCATCTATTTTATTTCAATGGATAAAGATTTAGACTATAGAGAGGCACATAATACTGATATTTTTGAGCAATTGTATATTCAAAAAAAACAAGAAAATACATATATCCTAAATCTAATCTTTGAGAAGAATGGTGTAAGACAACAATTAGATTTACTTGAATTTGATGAGAAGCATCTTCGTGAAATGATGGATGTAAAAGATTATGTACATGATTTTTATAATACTATTCCTGAAGAAGTAGAGGAGATAGAATTACCTGATAAAAATGCCAATTTTGTACCCAAAAAGAAACGCTCTTTCTTTAAAGTCTTTGATCAAGATTTAGATGATATTAGAACTAAAGGTGTATTTACATTAAAAGGAGAGGACTATTTTGTCGATAAAACGTATCAAACAGAATGGGATAACGGTATGATTTCTTATTGTTTTTCTTTAGTTGGTGATACATCACTTTACTATCATCCATTGGTAAATAGAAAGTTTCTTTTTTTAGAATCTCCAGCAAATACTTCCTTAATAGAAGATTTTATTGATGAGGAAGAAGTGATGTTGGAAAAAGCAAGATTATTAAAATACAATGGAGGGCAGTATTACTTTGTAAGTAGACATCAAGGAGTGACTTCTTTGGATGGGAATTATTTATCTGATGATGTATATCAAATGCTCTTTGAAAGTGAAAATGGACAAAAAATATTGAGGTTTTATGATGATAAGGGAAAAGTGACTGTTACGTTAGGAACTATCATTCAAGAATCTCAGATCAATCAGATTTTACCTCAAATAGAGAATAACTAACTGTTTTCAACCCATAGATCGTATAATGTTTTAATCAGGAAAACAATCAACATCACATTAAAGAAGGTTTTTACTTTCTTAGGATCTACTTTCATCGCTAATCCGGCACCAATCCATGAACCAATAAAGGCACCGACAAGTCCTATGATTCCATAGTCCCAAAGTACTTTTTGTTCTATGGCGAATGTAATTAATGCAGCTAAGGAAGAAATCATGGCTAAGCTTTTGGAAAAAGCAACGTTCACCATAGTGGGTACAGAAGCAAAGAAGGAGATGATAAAAAAGGAGATCACGCTTGTACCAGGTCCAAAAAATCCGCTATAAAAACCAAGAAGGATAGCTGTTGGATAAATAATTTTAGGTCGTAAGTGAGCTTTATTATTTTCTGTAGATTCCTTCTTTTTGTATCTGTCCATAGTAAATAGTACTATGATCATCACGAGGAGTAATATGAGCATGGAATGAGTTGAAAGAACATCACTCATTTCTGCTCCAAAAATGGCCATACCAATACATAAAACAAAAGAAATCAATAATTCTTGATTCAATTGTAATAAGCCATTTTTATAATATCGCCAAGTGGCTGTTACCGAAGCTGTAGTTAATATTACTTTGTTGGTTCCTAATATATAATGTGTGGGAAGTCCGAGGTAGATCAATAAAGGGATGGAAAACATACCGCCACCCCCAGAGATTGCTGTGATTACAGAAGAAAATATACATCCCAAAAACCAAATAAGGTAATTGATATATTGGTCATCCATCATTGGATTATTGTAGTTGGTAATAAAATGAAATAAAGGTAATACAAACTACAGTATAAATTGCCATTAATGGTAAACCAACTTTCATAAAATCCTTTGGTCGATAACCACCAGGTCCATAAACGATCCAATTGGTTTGATAACTAACAGGGGTTAAAAAGGCGGCAGAAGCTGCAAAAGCAATGGCCACAAAAAAAGGAGTGCTATGTACCTGAAGCATCTGACTTAAGGAATAAGCAATAGGGAAAGAAATTGAAATCGCCGCTACATTTGTAACAAATGAGGTAAGTAGAACAGTAAAAAGGAACAACCCAATAAGTACTCCGTACACACCAAAAGGTAGAAATATTTTTATAAATACATTACTGACAATATCACTTGCTCCCGATGATATAAAGGCCTCTCCCAAGGTGAGGGCAGAGGTAAGCAGAACTAGCAAATCTAAATCGAGTTCTTTATTTACAATATTAAAGTTGGTAGCTTTTATCATCAGAAGTCCAGAAAAAGCAAATATTGCTCCTACCAATAATGGAATAACTCCTAAACCAACAGCAATAACAATAGTGAAAAGAAGCATAAAATACGACCACTTTGCTGCATTTGAAATGGGTGCTTTATTATTTTTTATTGTACTCAATACATAAAACTCTTTGTACATTTTAATATTTGAGAAGAAAGTATCCCCAGCAGAAAGTAAAAGCATATCCCCCGATTGTAAATAGACATCGTCTAGTTCTCCTGTAATTTTCTGACCATTTCTATGAATAGCGACAAGGTCAACATCATAGGTTTCTCTAAATTTAATTTTTGCAATTTTTTTACGAGTAAGAGCAGAGTTGGCAGGAATTACGGCTTCCACAATTTCTTCTTCTTCCTTCTTATTAGGAACAGCTAAACCAGCATCAGAATTTAGAATGACCATAATGTTTTCAGTTTGCCCCATAAACATTAATATATCTCTCTCTTCAAAAACAAAATCATCTGGTATCGGGGTAATCACTTCGCCTTCTCTATGAACCTCAATTAAATAAGCCCCATCGAAATTCTTCATTTTGGTATTTTGTACTTCCTTACCAATTAACTTGGAGGCTCTACGAATTTGAAGCCCCATCAAATATTCTGGTGCAATTGCTTTGGCATCATCAAAAACCTCTTTATTCTCCGGTAATAAGTTATACCCCAACGTGACCAAATAGATAATTCCGAAAAAAGTAACCAAAAGTCCTAAATAAAGGAAGTCGGAATAGGCTAAAGGAGGTAGTTTGTTCGTTTCTATAAAACCAACCAATACTAAGTTGGTAGAAGTACCAATAACAGTAATCATACCTCCAAGGATGGTACTAAAACTTAAAGGTATAAGGAGCTTAGATGGATGTGCTCCCATTTTTTTGCACCAATCATAAACATATGGCGTTAAGCCCGCTACAACAGGTGTATTATTGGTGAATGAAGAAAACAGGGCAGAGAAAGTGATGATCTTAGCCATAAAAAGGCGTGGCTTTTTAGAATCACCTACTAAGTAATTTAATATAAGTGAAACATTGAATGTATGATAAAGATGAGTAGTCACAATAACTAGCACAATGATTGTAGCTATTGAAGAGTTACTTAAAGAGTTTAAAACATCTTCTACATGAATGATCCCTGTAGCCAATAGAGCAACGACTCCTAAAAAGAAAATGGTAGAGGGTTTTTCCCATTCTTTTAGTAAGGCGATGATAACACTTATAACAGTAATCAACACGATCCACCTGTCGTATTCTTGAGGTAGTAACTGTATGTTCTTTTGAGCTAGTAGCAATGGGTTAGGCATAGGATAATGACAGTTATAACTTAAAAGGTATATAGTTTAGCGATAAGATTGGTTATACAAATAACATACTTATATTGTTATGAACTGATTTTTTTGACGAATAGTTGATCGCATAGTTTGAAATTTTAAATTGATCTAGGAAAAAATCCTATTTAATATATAAGAGATGAAAGTAAGTGCAGAATTTAGAGGAATTGCCACTATTGTGATTCTTAGTTTGTTATTACTAACGAGTTTCGTTTCTTTTTTGAGATCTTCACAGGCAGAAAAAAGAGATGTTTCAGAGATATTACTTAATCAGGAATACAAAATTGCCAATATTCCATTTCATGCTAAAGACTATTATCGTTCAGAGGATAGAAAGACACTTTTGCAGTTAAAGCAAGAGGCCGATAAAATTTATTCTCAAATTTTAGCTATGGAAAAAGGTATTTCTTCTAATTCTACTGAAAAGCAAAGTGTATTAGTACTTACCTCTTTGGGTGACGATCAACTTTCTCATGCATTAGAACTTTACAGAAAAAGATTTGAAGATTATTATACAAAAATTGATTTGATGTGGGATGCCAGTATTGAATCAAATTCATCTGTAGATCTTCAAGCAAAATCAAGAACAGGATCATTAAGTGGCAGGGCCAGAGCACTTGATGAAGAAGAAGGAAGTGATAAAATCGGGAAAGCTTTAGATTTCCTGCAAAGAAGAAATTCATCATTACTATTACACAATAGAGAAACAAGATTTCAATTAGAAGAAAATATCCGTCAGACTCGTACAAAGAGTTTAATCTTTAACGGTTTGCTTGTTGTTTTTGGTGTTATTGTTTTGTTAACACAAGGAGCCTTTTTTAGAAATCAGATTCTTGTACATATTCGACTTCTTCGTAAAAACTTAGAGGAATTTACAGGGGAGAAAGAAAGTTCTGAAATCCCTGATATTCAAATTATCGAAAATAAAGTATTTGCCCTAGAAGACGATTTTAATAGAATTACTGAGATGATCGAATATCTTGGAGATAAAGATTATGAGGTAAACACAGAAGGTCTTAATTCTAGATTATCCGACTCTTTCTTAAGAGCTAGAAATACATTGGAGCAACTATCTAAGGAGGAATTTGTAAGTAAATGGATTACCGAAGGGTTAGCGAAAACTACAGAAACATTAAATGGACAACAATTTGATACCATCGAAGAAATGGCTTATGAGTTTGTTCGTTTTGTTACTCGACATTTAGGTGCACTTCAAGGAGGTGTTTTCTTAAAGATGAATGCAGAAGAAGAAAATATCGTGCATCAAGTAGCGAGTTATGCTTATGGTAAGAAACGTTTTCCTCAAAGAAAAATATCAGCCAACGAAGGACTTGTTGGTCAGGTCATGCTCGAAAAACAATACGTGTATGTAGAAGATTTACCTCAGCATTATACCGCTATTTCTTCTGGTTTGGGTGAGGCTCCGCCAAGATCTATTATTATTATTCCAGTGGTACATGGTAACGACGATGTGTATGGTGCCGTAGAAATTGCCTCATATCATTCTCTATTACCACATGAACAAGAATATGCTAATGCAGCTTGTGAACGATTTGCTTCTGCTATTGCGGTATATATGATGAATGAAAATACCCGTAAGTTACTTAAGGAATCTATGGAGGTAAACGATTCTCTAAAGAACAAAGAAGAAACGTTGATCAAAAAAACAGATGAGATGCAGGAAGTGCAAGATCAGTTAAACACAAAACTGACTGAACTTTCTAAAGAATCTAATCTGAATAAAAATATACTGTCTGCCATTGGTAAGACGATGGCCATTATCGAATTTGATATGTCAGGTAAGATTCTTACGGCCAATGATATGTATCTTTCTGTAATGGGTTATAAGCAAGAAGAAATTATTGGTAAACATGAACGTATTTTGGTTTCTTCTGAAGAAGTGAATTCCATGCGATATAAATTATTATGGGATAGTTTATCAAATGGGTCATTTATTTCCGGAGAATACTGCCGTATGAGTAAGAAGGGAGTGGATGTTTGGATGAACGGTACATACAATCCAATATTTGGTTTAGATGGAAAACCTTACAAAATCATCAAATTTGCAGAGTTTACGACAGAACAAAAAGCAAAAGACCTTACCAATTCAGAACGGTTATCACATTTTGGACATTATTTCCCTGTTCTAGACTTGGATTTGGATGGAGTGATTAAAGCAGCTAATACCATATTTACAGATATCTTTGGGTATAAGAGGAAAGAATTCAGAAATACTCCAATTGTTGAATTCCTTGAGAATGCAAATGAAATAAGAGTCTTTAAAAGAGCATTAAGAGACGCAAAAGCAGGAGGAATGATTACTCAACAATTTGTGTTTTTAGATTCAGAAGGAAGATCTAAAATTTGTGATATTCAATTGGCTCCTTTAAAGAAACTAAACGGAGATGTTGATCGATTTACATTATTTATAAAAGATAGTACCTCTGAGGAATTTGTTAAGAAAGAATTAGAAACCCAAACGGAAACGCTTTCATTGTTAAGGAGTGAGATGGAAACACGTAATACGCTTATCGATGAAATGGCGATGGTTCTTGAGGTGAGTTTAGACGGTAGAGTACTTTCTGGAAATAATGTGGTTGAGAAGTGGACAGGATATAGTATAGAAAACCTTATCGGTCATCCTTTAGGAGATTTGGTAACAACATCTTATCAAACGGCTATTTCTGGATTACTTTCAGAACCAAATGAGGCTGGGGTGAGACAGAGAACTTTAGAGTTTAGAACTCCCAAGAAGAAAAAACTATGGGGCGATACAAGTGCTTCTGTTGTAATCAAAAATGAGGTGCCAATTAAGTTTATCTTTATCATATTTGATGTTACTGAAAGAATAGAAAAAGAAATGAATCTCAGTATTGAATTAGAGAAACAAAAAGCAAGAAATGCTTTAACTCGAATTCAAAGTAATTTCTCTGATTCTGGACAAAGCTTAATAGAAGAAATTTTTAATAATAAAGAGATAGATTTTGAAAATGACAATTGGTTAGATCAGTTGCCGTGTTACGCAGCAATTGTCGATACTGGTTTTGATATTGTCAAAATGAATTCTTCTCTCTCGGAGATATCAGATAAAGTCGTTCGTATTTTTGATTTACCTGATTATTTATCAGATCTTCAAAAAGATCAAATTAAAGAGGCGATTAGTAAGGCTAAATTAATGGAGGGTCAAGTAAAATTAAAAGGAGTAAATCATACGATGATCATGGTGCCACTTTTCGATGACATCAAACATAAACTACTGGTTTTATTTGCTGAGTAGTCATTAATCCGAAAGAATTAAATAAATGATTTTAGAGTGATACATTGTACCACTATACCTAACAGTGCGAAAACCCTAACATTTATTGATGAATTAATTCAATCAAAAAGTATATTTGTGCGTTATTTATACTAAACAATTCAGGTTAACCATCGAATTAATTCAATCAATGAAAAAGACATTAGCAAGTGATAATTATGCGGGAACATCTCCTGAAATAATTGAGGCGATAGCAAAAGTAAGTAATGGACATCAAGGAGCCTATGGAGCAGACGATGCTACAAAAGAAGCTATCAAGATGTTCAAAAGACTTTTAAAAGAGGATATTGATGTTTTCTTTACTATGAATGGAACAGGAGCGAATGTTACTGCTTTAAGTTCTGTTTGTCCTTCTTATGGTGCTGTTATTACTTCTAGTGTAGCTCACATTAATGTTGATGAGTGTGGTGCTCCAGAAAAGTTTGGTGGTTTTAAAATCCTAACCATAGAGAAAGAAGACGGTAAAATATCACCTGAAGATATTTCTCCTTTTCTAGTGAATTTGGGAGAGCAACATTGGTCGCAACCCAAAGTAGTTTCCATTACACAAGCTACGGAGTATGGTACGGTCTACACATGCGAAGAAATTAAAGCAATCGCTGATTTTGCACATCAAAATAATCTTCTTTTACATGTTGATGGAGCAAGAATTAGTAATGCAGCCGTTTCTATAGGAGCAACATTTAAAGAAATGTTAGTAGATACTGGTGTTGATTTTATTTCATTCGGAGGAACAAAGAACGGATTAATGTTTGGTGAAGCTGTAATTTTCTTGAATACTTCTTTATCAGAAAATTACAAATACCTCAGAAAACAAGGAATGCAACTTTTATCAAAAATGCGTTTCATATCTGCTCAGTTTGTTGCTTTATTTGATGGAGATCTTTGGAAAAAGAATGCTGAACATGCGAATAAGATGGCTCAGTTGTTAGCAGAGGGACTTCAAAAAGCAGAAGGGGCTAAGGTGACTCAAAAAGTACAAGCCAATGGCGTATTTGCTATTCTCGACCCTAAAGTAATTCCAATTTTACAAGAACAATCTCCCTTTTATGTTTGGAATGAACAGACGCATGAAGTACGGTTAATGTGTTCTTTTGATACGACAGAAGAAGAGATCAATCAGTTTATTACTACCTTGGAAAAATACCAAGTAGTAGAAGCATAGAAATATTTATCACCTTAAAAAGGGCTTGTGGAATTAAACATCCTCAAGCCCTTTTTAGTTATGAAGGAGGACCCAAACTTTTAATACTATGTTTAAAATCGCCTTGAAATATGGTAGCCTCATGTTTATCGGTTACCTTATTTTATTCTTCATCATGAAATTCCTCAATCTTTATCACATTGTGGAACTTAGAGTTCTAAATTTTCTCATTCAATCAACAGGTATTTATTTCGCCTTAAAAGAATTGCGACAGCAAGACCAATCCAATTACGGATATCTCAATGCTTTTCTGGAGGGAATAATTGTAACAATGGCAGGAGCACTTCCATTCGCCATTTTCATGGTAACTTATCTCACCTCCGTAGAACCCGAATTTATGACCTATCTTCAACAATATGCCTTAAATGGAGCCTATTTAAATCCCATGACTGTCTTTATAGGTTTGGTCTTCGAAGCCGTCGGATCAGGTTTTTTAATCTCCTATGTCATAATGAGATACACCTTAATAAAGCAACCTTCTACAATAAAAAATTAATAAGTGTTAATCACAGTTTTTTTCGCAACTGTGGTTTATTTTTTGCGTTTTAAGCTTCTGAGTAAGCTAACAATCAGTTGATAAACCTAATAAATAAACTAATCTATAGCTTACCGAAACTAATTTATAAACCTAATAATCTAACTCTATTCCAGCTGAGTTAGAAATTAATATTCAGACTTCTATGAAATTCATAAATCTAATTTTTATTAGTACACTGATCGCTATATGTACTAGCTCAATGTGTGCTTATGGTTGGCAAGATGCAACCGCTAATGATTTTAATAAACAATATGATTCAGATGGGGAATTATTTCTTAGACTGAGTGGAGATATCATTCAGGGAGCAAGTGAAGTTTTAGATATGAAAAATACAACTATTTATGTTGACTTGAATGGTTATGATTTAGTATTTCGTTATATAAACTTAAATACATCAAATTTATATATTGTAAATAAAAGTAAGGTGGGAGGAGAAGTAATTTTAGGAAATGAAGGTTTTTTTGGTTTAGGTGGCTATGATGCAACAGTAAACCTAGAAGGTGGTTCACACTTTTTTACTTTTGATAATGTATACCTAATATCAGAATTATTTAGAACTTCTACTTTTAATTATGAAGATTCAAGTCCTAATATAAATGCAATAATTTCATATCATGATGTTCAAATATCCAATAGAGATAATTTTAATAATCTGAATGAATCAAGGAATTATAATAATTATTTTTTAATAAACGGATTGGTTACAAACTCTATTTTAAAACCAAATACTCCAGGTATCGATGAAAATCAAGATTTAGATGATATTTGTGTTGATAAAGGCTTTTCAATTTTCTGTGATATTTTGAAAGACGATGACCTTCCAGTCGAACTAATCTCATTCAACGCAGAGAAAATAAACAACGATGTAGAATTAAACTGGGCGACTGCATCAGAAAAAAATGCATCTCACTTTGTTGTTCAAAAATCATATGATAGATCAAATTGGTCAGAAATAGGAGAGGTAGAAGCATTTGGTAATTCAAACACAAGACACGATTATAAATATAATGATAACAACTTATACAACGATGTGTATTACCGTTTAAAACAAGTTGATTTTGATGGTCAATCAGAGTTTTTTGGTCCTTTATTCGTTGCTTTTGGAAATGAAAAGAAATTCAATGTCGTATTGATGCCAAATAACACAACAATTGGTGACCAAGTAAAAGTAAGTATATCAGGAATAAATACTTCTCAGGATGTTGTATATCAGATGTTCGATGGTAATGGTAAATTAATTCATTCTGATGTTATTCAATCCACAAGGAATACGAGTTTACTAGAAGAATTAGAATACCCTCATCAAATGGGAAAAGGAATGTATTACTTGATATTCCAAAATGGAAGCAGTATTGAAAGAAAGAAGATGTTATTTAAATAAATTTAAGTGATAGACAATAATAAACTGTTACAGGATTTTATATCTATAAAGATTTTGTGACAGTTTTTTTATTTTCTAAGTATGTATTTTCTCTTTAATATCTTATTGATAATGATAAAAAAATCAAAAAATGAAATAAATATGTCATAATTATAGATTGTGTCTGTTTTCACTTTTTTGATGAAAATAGACAATAAAAACATATTATTATTGTTTATAAAGTATCATGATATTAGAAGTCTATGGAACTTTTTTAAGTTTTTAGAAATGTTTGTGACTTAAGATTAATTTTTATAATGGGCAGAAAACATACAGATTAAATTAATATATAAATAATAGTTTGTACTATTTTATCGAATTGAAACTTTAAATATATTGACAAGGTAAAAAATAAGCATAAGTTCGAGCTAAATGGATCTTTTCTAGATAATTACAACTCAAATATTATAAAATGGAAAGGTTCTTGTTCACAGATGTAATTAAACGAACTTATTTGAACTTAAATACATCTACAATTTATTCACTTTTTATTCTGACTTAAGTAAGAATAAACTACTGCTAAACATCTATTCTATGAAAAATATAAATTACTACTATTTAATAGCAGTTTTTTTACTGCTTATTCGTTATGACTTATATGCTCAATGTAGCTCAGCACCTTCCGGTACATGGACAGAAAGCTGTACATATATCTCACCTGGAGATTATATATTAAATGCTGATCTTACTTTAAATTTAGGTGGAAGTTCTTTAACAATTGATGTTGAAAATAATACTTTTATTTACGGTGGAGGGTTATTAGACGGAGCCACTACACTAACAATACCAGCTGGCGATACTTTAATAGTTAATGGAGATTTTAGCCTTCGAGATAATGTGAATTTAGTTGTTGATGGAGTTCTTCATATTTATGGAGAAATGGATAATTCCGGTTTTTTAAATGGAGGAGGTTTAAATACTTTGTCTGGATCAGGAAAAATTGAAGCTAGAAATGATATTAATTTTGGTTGGGCGTTTGATTGGGATATACTAGGTAATGCTGATGGGTGGTCAGGAACAATAGTTGATAATGACAGTGATCTTCCTGTTGAACTTACTTATTTTAATGCTTCAATAAATACTATCGAGGTTATATTAGCATGGGAAACAGCAACAGAAATTAATGCTTCTCATTTCTTAGTACAGCGATCTACAGATAAGACTAATTGGTCAACAATTGGAAAAGTAGAAGCAAATGGGAATACCAATTTTGCTATTGAATATAAATTCATAGATAACTCCCCATTATCTCATGCATATTACAGGTTACACCAATTTGATTTTGATGGTCAAAATGAGATATTCGGACCCGTTGAGGTTCATATGAATTCAAATAATTTATCAGGTTTTGATGTAGTCTTAATGCCAAACAGCATCTTACCAAGTCAAGATCTACGTACGAGTATTAGTGGTTTGAATATCAATTCTGCAGTGCAAATTCAATTATATGATGGTAACGGTAGAGGTTTGTATACAGAACAATTTGAAGCATCAGCAGTGAACTTATTCAAAGAGTTTAAGCTACCATTAAATTTACAGCCAGGAGTTTATTACATGGTTTTCCAAAACGGAGCAGAAGTAAAAAGAAAACGATTGGTTATAAAATAATTAGTTAGCTATAAAGATATTAGAAGGTGATCTCGGAAGGGATCACCTTTTTTAGTGATAAAACACTTGTAATCATATATTTATTGAAGGATAATTTTGTATTCAATTCAGAATTATTGAAATTTAATAATATAAATTGAACTTTTCTTTACTCGTTATATCCCTATCCCCAACTAAATAGATCATACTAAGAACGAAGAATGTTCAATTCTAAACTTAATCTTTCTATTTCTAAACCATTGCTATATTAACTATGACAAAAACTATTTTTTACTCCTTTACAGCACTGTTTATTTTATTCATAAATAGTGATGGCTTTAGCCAATGTGAAACAGGTCAAACTACTGATTTTACTTTTAATGAATCGGGCGTAGTAGCATGTGAAACCACACCAGAAACATTTCATTTATTTTCTGCTACCGGTCAAGATATCACAATTACTCACCAAGACGGTGATAATGATCCTAACGATGGACCTGATTATATCATAAATACCGTTTCACTTTTAAATGTTGCAGGCGAAGGGTTATTATCGTTGAGGCCAGGAGCTGGTGAATTTACAGAGGTGGATGGTAATAGTCTAGCAGATTATGCTGTGCATTGGATTATTAAATCAAATACTCATGTAATATTAGATGGCGATTTATTTTTACATTATGGATCTACAATTACTATAGAAGAAGATGCAACATTAGAAATAACTGGTGATATTTCATTAGCTTCAAGTCTATTATTTTGTGATGATTGTCTTAGTTTAGATAATCCAACTAGAGAGGCTGCTGAAGAAGAATATGCAAATACCTTGATATCAAGTATAACAATAAATAATTTAGGAAATTTATCCGTTGGAGGTGATAATGATTTACCGGTCGAGTTAATATCTTTTACTGGTGAAAAAATTGAAGATTATGTAGTACTTAATTGGTCAACTGCTACAGAAATTAATTCTTCACACTTTCTTATTGAGAGGTCTTCGGATAAAACATCATGGGAAGAAATAGGGTATCTAGAAACTTCAGGAAACAGTTCGGTAACTATAGAATATTCTTTTGTTGATGAAGATATTAATGAAATAAATTTTTATCGTTTAGTTCATGTTGATTTTGATCAAACAGAAACTGTTTATGGTCCGATTGAAATATCTGTCATATCTAAAACACTCAATGTTGCAATGTACCCTAACATATTATCTAATGGTAGTTCATTTAAAGTTGCTTTGAATAATTTAAGTATTGGAAGTTCTATTGAAATGACAATTTATGACGTTAATGGGAAGTTTATTGATAATTCTTTATTGAATACTATTAATGTTAATAGCATTGTGATTTCACAAAAACTACCTGATAATTTGAGGAAGGGTTTGTATTTTCTAATTACGAAAAACGGATCTGAAATTAGTAGAACTAAGTTCATGATTGATTAATAGAAAAAAATGTATATGCAAAAAAGGCTACCTAAAATGGTGGCCTTTTTCGTTTATATACTTTTGTAATCAAAATAATAGACTACATCGTATTTATAAAACTTGTTTTAAGATGGGACAGAAGAACTCATTATTAAAGTTGGGGTGATTGAACAGTGGAGTTAAATACATTAATGTCCAATCAAAATTATTGAAGAATATAAATACATTTTGTAATGTTGGTATACTCAAAATAATAGTCCCATAATTATTTCCTTCAAATTGATTTTCACTAATTAATAAGGTTTCGAGTTTAGTTAAATTTGTTAAGGTTGAAGGTAATTCACCACTTAACTGATTTACCATAATGTTTATACTAACTAGTTCAGATAAATTACCTATTTCTTCAGGTAAATATCCAATTAAATTGGTATTGTATAGATCTATACTAGTTACTCTTCCTTCACTATTTGTACTTACACCAAACCAATTGTCCAAATCATTGTCCATTGACCATTGTTGTGATTCGGGGATTTCGAATACACCTTGTTCATTTTTTATCCACCAATTAGAACCACCAGCTGATTCATATAATTTATACAAAGCTAATTTATCTTTGTGAGAATCGGATAACATAGGTTTCTGATAACCCGCAACAAAGTTAACATCAAAACCATCCCCAGTTATAGATCCACTATCAACAATCTTAATCCAAGAGATTTGATTGACATCTTGAAGACCATCAACATAGCTTAAATGGAATTCGTTATTGGCAATGTAGGCATCTCCAACTTTCACCCATTCACCACTGTTTTCTAAGTCATCTTTATAGTATCTACCATTATAGCTTTTATGAACAAATACTTCAGCTTTTTCACCATACGCTTTAAAAGCTTCTTCTTTATCTTCGTAAAAGGCTTTTTTACCCCATGAAGTTTCTACGACTTGAAGTGTAGCATCTATAGTTAATTCTAAAGGTTGAGGTAATTGCATTAGTACCATTCCACCTTCACCACCAAGTGAAACAAATTTATTGGCATTTTTTCTAAAGTCCGCTAAATCTGCATTGGCAGAATTTTTACGAGATTCCTTACTTACATTGTAATTATCATGAGACAAGTCTTTTACATCATAATTAAAGTATTCAGGACGGTACAATTTAACTTCGGCATATTGGTATCCTTCTAAGTTACCTCTATACCACTGATCATAATATTCTCCAACAATTTCTCTATTGTTATCATTGCTGATAGGATTGTCTGAGTTTACATCAAATGATTGGGTTGAAGCCATGTCTCCCCAATTGTGATATAATGTATTTTCAGTTGGGTTACCGCTGTCATCTAATAATATCATCTTGATATCATTTTTAATTATTTCGCCATTTAAGGTTCTCAATTGCAGTTTATCAGAAAAGTGATGAGACGTGAACACCATATTATCGCCTGTTAGTGCAGCACCTGTTACACGGCCACCGATGAGATTGGATTCGTCACGTGCATTTAAACCACCGTAGATAGTACCTGCTTGAAAAGATACTTTGTTGTCTGACCAGTCCCAGTCCATATTATTTAAATAGATAGCAGTACCTCCTTGCCATTGACTGAAAGAGATGAGGCGTTGTCTTTCAAAACCATCTGTTTCGTCACTATTTTGTGTAAACAAGATGTCTCCACCTTGGAATTTGACAGTATTTGTTTGTTGAATGGTATTTTCTTCAAAATAGAACTCAGGTTCCACGAAATCTTCATCTTCAATACCTTCTACAGCGACTTCACTATCAAATTCAAATTTTACGACATGTGCCCAAACTTGTCCTGCATACCTTGTCCCGTTTAAAGAAACATCTACATCATTCCAAATATCGGATCCGCCATTTTGTGCAGTTCCCCAATCAGCAACCACTTTATAGAAACCACTTTTACCTGCAAGAAATAAGTAGCCGTCTTTATCCACATCTACTTGAGTGATTTTACCTCTGAAGCGATATTTATTTACATTCCGTTTCATTTGATCTACTGAAACGTTAGGATCATACTTAAATAGATGAATAACTTTTACTTTGTGTGTAGTGAGATCGACAAGGTAGATTTTTTTCTTTCTGCTAACAACTACTGTGAGGTAATCGTTTTCAGGACTTACACACATATGACCTCCTTGTGGAATAGTAAACGGTTGCCCATTTTCTTTAAAGAGGGACATCTTTTTCAAGTAAGCTTCATCTTCCAAACCCTGAAAGTCGTAGCTTACTTCATAGATTTCAGAACCAGCTGAAGAGGAGTTTAAAATATAAACTTGCTGATTAAAAGGCATTCTTAGTGATGAACTTTCTGTAGTCTCATCAAGGACTTCTTCGTAATGTTTGTTGCAGGAATAGAAAAGGACAGAAGAAATCAGAAGAATAATAATTCTAGAGAATAGTTTTTTCATTCGGTTAAATACGTTAGATAAGATTAAGTATCAATGATATTAGTAGTAAGCACATTTCTCGTTAGTTTAAGGATTGGGTAGAGAATGTTTGTGCTTAATAACAATGTGAAAAACAAGTTAACTATTAAATGTAAACAATTGTAATTTAGGTGATAAAACTTTCACTATGGAGATCAAAAAGTAGTTTTTTATTCTAATATTACAATTTAAATGATTGATATTTAGGAGGGTATTACTTATAATTTTACTCATTTGATGATAAATTCTTTTATGTAAGTCTTTTGAGATTCTTTAAATTTTATCATCTCAAAAAAGTGTTTAAACCCAATAATAATGGTGATATATAAGATTAATCCATGTAAAATATCTTGATAGTGTTTTCAAATAAATCATCAAAATCAAACAAATAGAGAAAAATTGACACCCTCTGATTTTGGTCAGGAAACGATTCAATAATATGTGCGTTATGGGAAGTGAAACCTAAAAAAAATGTGACTCAATTTTTTTACACTCTTATACTTATTTAAAAAATGAAACGTGCATACCTAATATTATTAACCATGTTGTTGCCTATGGTGAGTTGGGCGACTGAATATTATTCCTCAGAAAGTGGGGATTTTTATACACTGAAGTGGTCGACTAATTCGGATGGATCTGGTGGGGCTGCTTTGTCTTCAGGTGATTTTAATACATCTAATAATTTTACAATTCTTGCAACAAATATTGTTACTTTACCAAGTAGTACCAATTTAACTCTAGGAAACATAACTGTTAAAGCAGGAGGAACATTGGCAGATTTTCCAAGTTCCATTGGCAATGTACAGATTGAAAACTTATTTGTACTTGGTAATTTACTATTGAACGGTGCTGATATAAATATATTAAGGATGACGAATTTATATTTTATTGGAGCATCGTCCTCATTTGTTAATACAAATGCTAACATACTTTTACAGCATTCAGGTTTGTTGTATGTTTCTAGTAGTACTACAGTAGGTACTTTAAATGGTGGTTTTATTTCAAGTGATGGACAGCTAGAAGAATTTATGGATGGAACTGACAACACTAGAAATAAATTGTTTTTACCAGTTTCAGCCTCGTCAGGAACATACTCATCAGAGATACCCTCTGAAATGGCATCTGAAACTGTAAGCATTACTTTATATAAAGATTATGTATTAACTATTGATAATACTCTTCCATCGAATTTTACTTTATCAGCTGGAACTGATGCATCTGATGAAACAAATAATGGTAGTTTAATTTTTGGCTCCAACAGTTCTGGGACAGTAACATTAGCTAATAATAATCCTTTTAATGATGTAACTGTTAATACGAATACTACAATAAATTTGGGTAGTGATTTTTATATGGGAGGAGAGTTGACATTGACGAATGGAGTTATAAATGGAGGAGGAAACCGATTTGTAATTAATTCTGGTGGTAGTATTAATAGTGCAACTTATTCAACAAGTTTAGGATCAATAGCATCTGGCGGATCTGATGCTTCTCATATTAACGGTCAAATGTCTATGACTTTTGCTACTACAGGTAATTATACTCTTTTGCCTGTGGGTGATGGAACCAATTTAAGAGAAGCAGGTGTTCAGAATTTAGCTGCTACTGCAGCACATACGCTTACGGTTACCTATAATAATACATCTCATGGTACTTCTACATTAGATCCTGGTTTAAATGAGGTAGAAGTGAGTAATGTCGAATATTGGGATATCAATGTTTCGGGTACTGATCAAACAGGTTTTGCGGAAAACTTTAAAGTGGTCATTTCCTATAATTCATCCTCGTTAATAGATGAAACAAAATCTGGTACATTACATTTATTCCATTATAGTAGTGGGGATTCTCATTGGGATTCAGAAGCAGATGGTACACATGGTGACTTTACTCTTCAGTCTAGTGGTGGTGGAGAAGGATTTATCTCTGCTCAAACGCTAACGTTTAGCCCATTTACTTTCGGAGGTGGTTCGGATCATGATTTATCTGTAGCCCTTAGTAGTTTCTCTGCTTCTCCAAATAATAATCAAGTAGACATCTCATGGTCCACAGCCACAGAAATTAATAACTCTCATTTCGATATAGAAAGATCGTCTGATCAAAAATCATGGGAGGTTATTGAAAGAGTTGATGCAAAAGGAGGTAATTCTAGTGTCAGTATTGACTATGAATTTACAGATGAGCGACCGTTACAAAATGCCTATTATAGATTGGTACAATATGATTTAGATGGTACATCAGAAACTTTTGGGCCAATTCAAGTGAGTCTTCTATCTATGGCTAATGAGTTTAATGCTGAATTACACCCTAATGTTTTTGATAGGAGTCAATCAACTAAGTTAGCCCTTGAGGGACTGACTAAAGGATCTGATATTTTGATCCAAGTATATGACCATCACGGAAACTTGGTGGTAGATCAAATCATTAAGCAAACCTCAGAAGAAAATATATTACAAGAATTTACAATTCCAGGACACTTACCTGCGGGTATGTATCACCTTAACGTAAGTTCGGGAGTAAAGATATCTCGAAGCAAATTCGTGCTTCATTAAGAGTTTAGGTAAGAGAAGTATATAACGAGTGAATTAATTGTCAAGCACCTTCACGGGTTTCCTGTGAAGATGCTTTTTTTTATTTATTTTTTTGAATTTTCAGCTTCAATAGGAAGGTCTGTAGCAATAATATCAACACCTAAATCCCAAGCTTCCTGATATTCTTTTGCACGTTGTTTTTCATCTTTCACCTTATCAGAGGTATGGAAAGTTGCATTAATACAGAAAATACCTTTTTCATGCAATGTATCTAGAAGTGCTTTATCACATAATCTCACGCCTGTAAAAGCAATCATACGATCGAAAGGAATTCCTGATGCTTTCGCTTCTTCCCAATGTTGATTATTCATGATCGTTACACTAATCATCAATTCTGGAGCTAATTTGTGGACAAGTTTAGCGTCTTCCCAATTGTAAGTGATGACAGCTGCATATTTTTCCACTTTTGCTTTACGGATAGCATCAACTATCATTTCGAAAGGAACACCTTTTTTAACATCAACAGTCAATACCGCATACCCTTTTGATGTCCATTTTAAGACCTTATCAAAACGATCAAATTTATATTTTGTCAAATTTCCGTCATCATCTTTTAGGCGAATTTTTTGAAGTTCCTTCCAAGTATAATCTCTAACACTGCCTTCGCCAGTTGTGGTTCTCCCCAATGCATTGTCGTGCATTAGAAACATCACCGAGTCCTTACTCATCTCTACATCCAATTCTATCACTGGAGCATAGATATTTTTTACCAAATGTTTAAAAGTAGGAATACAGTTCTCTGGATATTCTGGATAAGGACCTCCTCTATGTGCACTTACCAATTGTTTTGGTTGTGCGTTATAATCCATAAACTGATAGAAATCTTCTACTGATTCGAAATTCAACTTTTGAGCATAAATAGTAGTACTACCCAAAAGGAAAGTGATGAGGATAATGAGATTTTTCATTGTGCAAATAGTTTTTGATGCTAAATGAATCGCAATTCTTCAACTTATTATTAGAAAAAGAAAAATGCGTACGCCTATAAGCCGAGTTCTGTGTCGTTCATACTTTAAATACATAAAGCGATCCAACCCCTGTCATTTATCTAGACCTGCAATCACTCACAGGTTCCATCGACCTACCCACCTTATCCGATTGCTCTGTGAAGCGAGCAACTTCACTCCCAAAGGAAAATAAGGCCTATTTGGTCTTTCATCTCACAAGGTTTACCATGCCATTTGTGTCGCCACAAACGCGGTGAGCTCTTACCTCACCGTTTCACCCTTACCCGAAGGCGGTTTACTTTCTGTTGCACTTTCTGTCACTTGTTGCCAAGTGCCTTCCCGTTAGGAAGTGTGATGCTCTCTGATGCTCGGACTTTCCTCTTCAGTCTAGCTGAAGCGACAGAGCGGCGTACGCAAACACAAAAGTAAACATTATGCTTTAGGAAAGAAGGAATGTGGGGGAGAATTAAGAAATATTGTTTCTGTGAAAAGTTAGGAGATAGGAATTAGGAGGTACTGAATTGACGCTCGTTTTTGAAGTAAGAGGTGAAAGGGAAGAGGGAATTTTAACTAAGAAACTAAGAAAGTTAGTTTGTTGAGTTAATCAAAGTAAATACGAATATCATTATTTCTCCGTCTCCAACGAGGCGGCCTTGGCCCCTCGAGGACTCTCGATGTATGACAAGCAACTTTGAAAGTAATAGTACAGCGTCTACCCGTAAGCCTAAAACACAAAAAAGCCTCAACATTTCTGTTGAGGCTTTTGCTCCTCTTCTTGGACTCGAACCAAGGACCCTCTGATTAACAGTCAGATGCTCTAACCAACTGAGCTAAAGAGGAATATATTTTGTAGCTCTCCTTCTTGGACTCGAACCAAGGACCCTCTGATTAACAGTCAGATGCTCTAACCAACTGAGCTAAAGGAGAATGAATTTGAAAATATATTTTTGCTCTCCTTCTTGGACTCGAACCAAGGACCCTCTGATTAACAGTCAGATGCTCTAACCAACTGAGCTAAAGGAGAAGATTTTTCAAATTCTGCTTAAAGGATCGTTTTCCTTTAAAGCGATGCAAAAGTAGTGTGTGAATTTGAATTTGCAAAATCATTTATAAAATAAATTGCAAACTAAATTAAATAATATTGAAAATCAGACTGAAAAAGATTTTAAGAAATTATTCTTTGACAAAGTAATCGTTGATTTCATCAATATATTGAAGGATTTCTTTACATCCTTCTCTAGTTTCTGAAGATGTAATAATCATTGGAGGAAATTCTTCCCACGTCTCTTTTAACTTTCTTTTATATAAAGCAATCAATTTTGATGCTTTTCCCTGACCTAATTTATCGGCCTTAGTAAAGACAATACAGAAAGGAAGGCCTTTTTCGCCCATCCATTGCATAAAGTCTAGATCGTTTTTTAGAGGTTCATGACGGATATCCACCAATACGAAAGTATTCATCAAGTTTTCACGAGTGGCAATGTATTTTTTTACCATACGCATAAACTTCTCTCTTTCAGTTTTACTTACTTGAGCGTATCCATAACCTGGTAAATCGCATAAATACCATTCCTCATTAATCAAAAAGTGGTTGATTAATTGCGTTTTACCCGGTGTAGAAGAGGTTTTTGCCAATTTATTTTGTTTGGTCAAAGCATTAATCAAAGATGATTTACCTACGTTCGAACGTCCAATAAAAGCATATTCAGGACGGTCGGGAGCAGGACACTTCTCCACATCAGTATTACTTGTAACAAAAACGGCTTCTTTAATTTTCATGATGATTCCTTAATAATTGAAATACAAAGGTAATGAAGTCCTACTAAAGAAAGTATAGTTTGATGTCGTTTAGAGACATAAGGATCGTTAATGTCTAAGAATCATTAAGAAATGTCTATTTGATAGAATATGGTGATATCCATCAAAGCAATTGGTTTTTCATGTCATATTCTCGGTTTATATGACAAATCTTTTTCTTACTCCTTACTTAATTAACTATCTTTGCGACCGGCAAAAAAACAACAACGTTATCAATATAAATTATGAAAGCATATGTTTTCCCTGGGCAGGGTGCTCAGTTTACTGGTATGGGTAAAGACCTTTATGATGCTAATCCTAAAGCAAAAGAACTTTTTGAAAAAGCCAACGAAATTTTAGGTTTCCGTATCACAGACGTAATGTTCGAAGGAACAGCAGACGAATTGAAGCAAACAAACGTAACTCAGCCTGCAGTATTTTTGCATTCTGTAGTGACTGCTTTATGTGCAGAAGAATTTACTCCAGATATGGTAGCTGGTCACTCTTTAGGTGAATTTTCAGCTTTAGTAGCTTGTGGTGCTTTAAATTTTGAAGATGCTTTAAGTTTAGTTGCTAAAAGAGCTACAGCAATGCAAAAAGCTTGTGAAATGAACCCATCAACAATGGCTGCAATCTTAGGTCTTTCTGATGAAGATGTAGAGAAAGTATGCGAAAGTGTTGAGGGAGTAGTTGCAGCAAACTACAACTGCCCTGGTCAATTGGTAATCTCAGGTACTAAAGAAGGAATTGAAGCAGCTTGTGAAGCAGCAAAAGAAGCAGGAGCAAAACGTGCTTTACCTCTTCCTGTAGGTGGTGCATTCCACTCGCCTTTGATGGAGCCAGCAAGAGAGGAATTACAAAAGGCTATAGAAGGTACTACTTTGAATACACCAAAGTGTCCTATTTATCAAAATGTAAATGCTCAACCTCAAACTGAGCCAGAAGTAATTAAAGAGAATCTAATTGCTCAACTTACAGCTCCAGTACGTTGGACACAAACAGTACAAGCAATGATGGCGGATGGTGCGTCTGAATTTATTGAATGTGGTCCGGGTAAAGTATTATCAGGGTTGGTGAAAAAAGTAGATCGTAAAATGCCAGTATCTTCTTTATAAGAAGAAATTGTCATTATAATAATAAAGTAAATCCTTGTCACTTTAATTAGTGATGAGGATTTATGCTATAGACACTTTATTCAGAATTCCTTTAAGGTGTTTTTTATAGATAGGAGTACTCAAAGCAAACTCAGCTCCCATACTAATTAATTTTTTTCTGGCTCCTTCTAAACTATAAGGTGTAGTGCCCACAATAACTACAGAATCTGCAGCTACACGGATACTATTTACGGTTTCTTGAAACTGTGAACTCAACGTCTCAGAGTTTAGAAATACAATTTTTGTATCACTTTCTAAGATTAATTGAGTTAGATTTGCACTGTCAGATACAACAGTGATGATCATGCCCTCATCGGCCAGCATTTTTTTTAAGTAATGTGCATTAATGATATTATCATCAACCACAATTGCTTTTTGAGTAGTTGGCTTATCGAGGCTGTTTGCTAACGCCATCGTCATATTATTTATTCTTGGTTTTGAAAAAATCTATCGCTTCAAATCAATAACGAAATAGAGAATGTTTTATTATATGAATATTGAAAAAAATACAAAGAAGAAATTAATTAATTATTTATTGATTATTAGTGGGTTAACACTATTTCTTGCCGGGTGTAAAAATGGAGGCGATGGAGACTGGGAACGCAACAAAAAAGTAGAGGTAGAACCTACTTCAGAAGACCTTGATTTTTTAGTGACAATAACCACAGATTATGGTGATATGAAAGCGGTGTTATTTAAAGACACACCACTTCATAGAGAAAATTTTGTCACTCTTGTAAAGCAGCATTATTACGATAGTTTACTTTTTCATAGAGTAATGAAAAACTTTATGATTCAAGGTGGAGATCCCGATTCTCGTTTTGCAGATGATGAAGAAGATTTAGGTAGAGGGGAGATAGGATACACTATCGATTCTGAAATAATGAAAACACATTACCATAGAAAGGGAGCGTTAGCTATGGCCAGAAAAGGTGATGATGTAAACCCAGAAAGGGCATCAAGCGGATGTCAGTTTTATATTGTAGATGGACGTAGTTGGAATAAAGATGATTTAATTGATTCTAGAATCGATCATTTAAAACTGTACAAGTATTTTGAAATGATGATTCAAGAACCTGAGTATAAAAAAATTGCTACTGCTTATCAAACAATGGGGAGTAATGGGGACCAACAAGGACAAAAGCGATTAATGAGAAAGTGTATTCCAATGGTAGAGAAGAAATATGAAGTTTCGTTGATCAATCGTTTATCATCAAAACAGTTAGAAGCATATACTACTGTCGGAGGAGCACCGTTTTTAGACGAAAAATATACAGTTTTTGGTCAAGTAGTAGAAGGTTTAGAGGTAATTGATAAAATTGCAACACAAAAAGTAAATAGAAGAAATAGACCTTTGGAGAATATCAAAATGTCTATTACAATTGAAGAAGTACCCAAAACACAAACTAAAAACTATCTGAAACAGGTGGGTTTATAATCACATATTCTCATACGATAAGATTAACCTAAATAAAAAAGTTCCCATAAGTGATTATCAATTCATTAATTTTTATGATACGATAAAAACATAAGATGAATTTTTCAGTTTATAGATTGAAAATTAAAAATTAAACCTTGGAAACTTTTTTATTATTTTTGGTTTCCATACATTTGCTCTTGAAATAAAATGGACGCTAATTATTATGTTTCGATTGTTCATTTATTTTACAATAGTACATTTATTCATCTCAATAATTCACTAAAATTTAACTCATTTCAGACACAATGACCACTGATCAACTTAAAATCAGAATCATTGATGAAGCCAGAAAGCAGTTCAAGGCTTATGGTATAAAAAGAGTCACTATGTCGGGGATTTCTAACGAGTTGGGAATCTCAAAAAAAACATTGTACAACGTCTTTAAGGACAAAGAAGAAATGATAAGTTCTTCTATTGAACATCATATTACTGAGGATATAGAATATGTAGATAAGGTAACGGATGATCAATCATTAGACGGCGTTTTTAAATTGGCTAGTATATTCTTTTTCTTTTTCACTAGAATAAAAGATATCAATCCTTTGACATTTATGGATTTAAAGAAATTTTATCCAGAAATGTATCGAAAGTTCGAATGTCATAAGAAGGGTTGTTTTTTTGATTCAATGGAAAAAATCATGAGCCAAGGAATTAAAGAAAAATTCTTTTTGGAAGATATCAATGTCCCACTCTTAGTTTCTATGAGAATGTGGCAATTAGAAACAGCATTGGATACAAGTGTGTACGATCATTCAAAATATAGTGTAGAAACTATACAGCTAGAAATGTTCAAGCACTTTATAAGGGGAATCGCTACGACAGAAGGAATACTACTATTAGATAAATATCTTAAAAATTTTATCAACGAATCTCAATCATCAAACATATGAAAACAACGGCCTTAAAATGGGTCACTGTACTAACTCTGTTCTTTAGTACATCTCAATTAATAGCACAAACAGACTCTAATCAGACAGGAGATATGATGGATCTCCAAGATTGTATTGATTATGCATTTGCCAATACTGGTACAATCAAAAATGCTGTTATCGAGCAAGGAATTTCTCAAGCAAAAGTAGGTGAAATTATCTCAATGGGTCTTCCTCAAATTGATATGGAAGGTCAGCTGATTAATAATGCGAAAATTCAAAAATCGTATGTACCTGGAAACACTTTTGACCCGAATGGAGATCCTAATGAAACTATCGGTTTAGAATTCGGTACTCCATTTTTATCAAATGTTCAGTTAACTGCTAATCAATTACTTTTTGATGGTACTTTCTTTATCGGTGTAAAAGCGGCGAAAGTATATAATGAACTTTCTGCAAAAGAATTGATTCGATCAAAAATTGATGTAGTAGAAGCAGTTACTCAAGCTTACTATTATGTTTTAGTTCAAGAAGAATACCTTGAGTTGATCAATAGAAATAAAGAAATTCTAGAGGATCTTTACAACGAAACGAAAGCGACTTACGAAGCGGGTATGGTCGAAGAAATTGAGTTCAATAGAATTGAAGTAACTTATAACAGTATACTTATCCAACAAACACAATTAGAACAACTTCAGATTATTGCTAAAAAGCTATTGAAGTTTCAAATGGGTATGGATATCAACGCACCTCTTCAATTGGCTCAATCTTTAGAAGACTTCAGAGATTTTATTGTCACTCCAACAGATTTAGCAGAGGCATCTAGAAGAATTGAATATTCAATCATGATGACAAATATCAAGTTGAATAACTTTGATATTAGAGCGACAAAAGCTGAATATTGGCCTAAGTTATATGCTTTTGGTAATTATGGTGTCAATACAGCAAGTACTCAGTTTACTGATTTATATGGGCTTACTGGAGATTTCTTATCTGTAGGAGTTTCTCTTTCTTGGAAGATTTTTGATGGTTTCAACAGATCAAAAAGAATCGAGCAAAAGAAATTAAAAGGCCAACAGTTACAGAATACAAAAACTGATTTAGAACGTCAGATTTCTATCGAACAAGAACAATCTAGAATTACATACGAAACAAATCTTTCTACTTTGAACTTACAAGAGAAGAATATGAATGTAGCTGACAAGGTGTACACGAATACTCAAGTGAAGTTCAAAAACGGGGTAGGTTCCTCTTTAGAAATTACGACTTCTGCTCAAGATTATCAAACAGCAGCCAACAGTTTCTATACTTCTTTATATGATGTTTTGGTAGCAAAATTAGCCTTCGAAAAAGCGAATGGCCGTTTGTTAAACTACATCGAAAGCGAGGATAAATCTAAAGATGAGGAAACGTTGCAAAAACATAATAAAGGAAAATAATCACAAGAAATAGATATAATCATGTTATTGAATAAATATAAAAAAGGTATTGCTCTTATTTCACTTGCAGGTGTATTGGTTGCTTGTGGTGGTAATGAACTAGAAGACAAGAAAAAAGAGCTTCATCAAAAGCAAGATGCTTTGGTGAAACTTGAAAAAGAAATAAAGGATCTTGAAACAAAAATTGAAGAAATTGAAGGTCCGAAAGAAAGTAAAGTAGTACTTAAGCCTGTAACAGTATTTAATGTAGAAGCTTACACTTTCCGTCACTTTGTAGATGTTCCTGGCGACGTAATCTCAAACAGAAACGTAGTAGTTGCTCCAGAAACTACAGGACGTATCGTAAGAAGATTTTTCGAAGAAGGTGCTTATGTTAGAAGAGGACAAAGATTAGCAAAATTGGATGTTGAGATTCTTCAAAAGCAAATTGAAGAAGTAGAGAAATCCCTTGAATTAGCTGATATCATGTACGAAAAGCAAAGTAAGCTTTGGGAACAAAATATTGGTTCTGAAGTACAGTATTTACAAGCTAAGAATAATAAAGAATCTCTTGAGGCTAAATTGGCTAGTTTAAAAGAGCAAGAAGCTAAAGGATATATCATTGCACCTATCTCAGGTAAAATTGATGAAATTTACATGAAAGAAGGAGAGATGGCACCTGCTGGACAGCCATACGCTAGAGTGGTAGATATCAATAATGTTGAAGTAGTTGCAGAGGTTTCTGAGAAATATAGCCGTGATGTTAAGAAAGGGGATGAGGTAAACGTAAAGTTCCCTATGCTTGATTTCGAAAAAGCCATGAAAGTAAATGTAGTTGGTCAGACTATTAACCAAACAAACAGAACATTCAAAATCAGAATGAAAATGAATGAAAAAGGTTTGGATGTTAAACCAAATACAATGGCAGTAGTTACTATTAATGATTACTCTAAAGACAACGCTGTCGCTATTCCTTCTAACTTGGTTCAAAAAAATACTCAAGGGGAAACTTTCACTTACATTTTAACTAACGATGGAGGTAAGAAAAACATCGTGAAAAAAGTTGAAATCAAAACAGGTAAATCATACAAAGGTAAAACAATGATTACCGAAGGAATTTCTGCGGGTATGGTAGTAATTGATAAAGGTTACTCTGAAGTAGTTGTAGGAGAGGAAGTTCGTGTTGTAGACTATAAAATCTAATCTAAATAATGGATATGGAGTCAAATTTTAATAAAAATAGTAACGATCAGCAAGACGAAAAATCAAAAGAATTTGGTTTAAGTTCTATGTCGATCAATAACAGTACGTCGATTTTTATCTTGACCATCATTATTGCTGCGTTTGGATTAGCTTCGTATATCGGAATGCCCAAAGAGCAATTTCCAGAGATCAAGATACCAATGGTGTATATTAGAACAATGCACCCTGGTAACTCTCCTGTAGATATAGAATCTTTAATTACGAGACCTATCGAAAAGGAATTGAAATCAATGAAAGGAGTAAAGGAGATTATCTCAACTTCTGCTCAAGATTTTTCTGTAATTACGGTAGAATTTAATGAAGATGTAGAAACATCAAAAGCTGTTCAGGACACTAAAGATGCTGTAGATAAAGCCAAAAGTGAATTACCAACCGACTTGGATCAAGATCCAGATGTTCAGGAAATGGACTTCTCAGAGATTCCAATTATGGTAATTAACCTTTCAGGTGATTTTGAAATTCAAAAACTGAAAGATTATGCAGAAGATCTACAAGATGATTTAGAAGAATTCCGTGAGGTATCTCGTGTGGATATCACAGGTTCTGTAGAAAGAGAGATTCAAATTAATGCAGATCTTTATTCTATGGACGCCATGCAAGTGGCCTTCTCAGATATTTCGGATGCGATATCAAGAGAGAACGTTACTATGTCTGGTGGTGATGTGAAAATGGGTAATGGTTTCAGAAGAGCATTGCGCGTTGACGGTGAGTTTAAGCAAGTAGAGGAAATCAGAAATGTTATTGTCAAATCTGAAGATCAGAATACGATTTACCTTAAAGATATTGCAGATGTTGAAGATAGTTATGTGGAAAGAAAATCATATGCTCGTTTAGCAACATCTGATTTCTCTGATAAGGGAGCTTACCCAGTAGTATCATTAAAAGTAGTAAAAAGAGGTGGAGAAAACTTAATTGCTGCAACTGATAAAATCAATGAATTATTAGAGCAAGCAAAATCGTCTTACTTACCTCCCAACTTAAATATTGTGATCACGGAGTCTCAATCGAAAGAGATGAAGAACTCATTAACTAACCTAGAAAACTCAATTATCTCGGGTATGATTCTAGTGGTTATGGTACTTCTTTTCTTTATGGGACTAAGAAACGCCTTGTTTGTAGGTGTTGCTATTCCTATGTCGATGTTCCTTTCATTCTTGATCTTGAGTGTAATGGGAGTGACCATCAACATGGTAGTATTATTCGCATTGATTCTCGCCTTAGGTATGCTGGTGGATAACGCTATTGTAGTTATCGAGAACATTTACCGACTGAGGGAACAAGGATTGTCGAGTAAGCAAGCGGCTAAACAAGGTACTGGTGAGGTAGCATTAGCCATTATCTCATCAACAGCAACAACATTAGCTGCATTCGTTCCTTTAGCTTTTTGGGGAGGTATTATGGGTGAGTTTATGAAATACTTACCGATTACTTTGATTACCGTATTGACATCCTCTCTATTTGTTGGTTTAGTGATCAACCCAGTGATCGCTTATCGTTACATGAAAGTGGATGATGCAGATGCATATAAAACGATCAATAAAACTAAGGTAACTGTTGGTTTAGTACTATTTGGATTAGCTATTCCTGGTTATTTTGTAGGAGAAACTTATTTACTAGGAAACCTTTTGATGGTTGGTGCATTCATCGCTTTAGTAGATGGTATCCTTTTAAAACGTTTAGCTTATTTATTCCAGAATGTTATCCTTGCAAGATTAGAGTCAGTTTATCTTAAAACCTTAAACTACGCTCTAAAAGGGAAAAGACCATTCTTTATTCTTGGTGGTAACGTGATCTTTTTAGTTCTTTCCGTAATGTGGTTTGGTGCTAGATTAGGTTCTGGTAACGTAGAAATAGAATTCTTCCCTGGATCTGATCCTAGATATGTCTACATGTATGTGGAGGCTCCTCAAGGTACAGATGTGGAAGAAACGAATAAAATTGCTTTAGATTTAGAGAAACGTTTATATAAAGAGCTAGTTCCTTATAAATCAATTATTGAATCTATTGTAAGTAATGTTGGTGAAAACACAAACGATCCTCAAGATGGAGCAGGTAATACTGTAACACCAAACAGAGCACGTATTGCAGTAGGTTTTGTTCCTTACGAAGAAAGAGGGGATTTAAGCTCTAAAGATGTGAAAGCACTTTGTGAGCAAATTGCTAAAGAAATCCCAGGTGTTGAAATCGTAACGGACAAAGATCAGAATGGACCTCCAACAGGTAAGCCTATCAATATCGAATTATCAGGTGATGAATATTTAGTATTGATCAATGAAGCCAACAAAATGAAGGCATTGATTGAGCAATCGGATATTGAAGGTGTAGATAAATTATCCATTGATATTTCTGTAAGTAAGCCGGAGTTATTAGTGAACATCGATAGAAACAAAGCCAGAAGATTTGGAGTTTCTACGGGTATGTTAGCCAATAACATGAGAATTGCGATTTACGGTCAAGAAGTATCTAAATTTAAAGATGGAGAGGATGATTATCCAATTCAATTGAGATTAAAAGATCAGTATAGATATGATCTATCTACTTTACAAGATCAAAGAATTACGTTTAGAGATAATAAAGGACAATTCCATCAAGTGCCAGTTTCTTCTGTAGCTGCTATGGATTATAGTACTACAGTTGGAGAAATCAAGCGTAAAGATTTGGAAAGAGTAGTAACACTTAGTTCAAACATCACTGAAGGTTACAATGCTCAACAGGTTGTAGATAATGTAAAGACTTTATTGGCAGATTATAAAATGCCTTCTCAATACAAATATAAATTTACTGGTGAGCAAGAAGATCAAGCAGAATCAATGGCCTTCTTATTGAAAGCAATGATGATTGCCGTTTGTGCTATCTTCTTGATATTAGTATCACAATTTAACTCATTTGTAAAACCATTCATTATTATAATATCTGTATTGTTCAGTTTAATTGGTGTATTACTTGGATTGATTTTAACGAATTCATCATTTGTAATTATCATGACAGGTATTGGTATCATTTCATTGGCAGGTATTGTAGTAAACAACGCTATTGTTTTGATCGACTGTGCGGATCAACTTGAAGCAGCGAAGAAGGAAAAAATGGGTATAGATCCAGACGATCGTCTTCCATTTAAAGAATACATCGAATGTGTTCAGAGAGCAGGTTTTACTCGTTTACGTCCGGTATTGTTAACAGCAATTACTACCGTATTAGGTTTGATTCCTTTAGCTACCGGTATGAACATCGACTTTATTGGCTTATTCGAAAGCTTTAACGCCGATATCTATTTTGGTGGACCTAACGCAGATACTTGGGGACCAATGGCATGGACCGTAATTTACGGTTTAACATTCGCTACTTTCCTTACTTTGGTGGTAGTACCAGTAATGTTAACGTTAACTGAGAGAATAGTGAACGTGATGCGTGGTAAATAAGAAAAGAAATTAGTAGACCAGTAATTTAAAAACCTAATCAAATGAATTTTTGGTTAGGTTTTTTTATTCTGACATAGTAAAAAATATAAACATATAGATTTTTGTTTTGATTATTATTAGATAAAGCGTGTTACATAAAATATTATATCATAAGTATTTTGTAAGTCTAAATAAATTACTGTATTTGCCTTCGATTCAAAAAGATTATAACTACTTTTTTAAATTAATCTTTTAAGTGAACATTTTTTTATGCTATACAGACTAGCTTTAACTTTTTACTAAAAACAATGAAATTTCATTTTATTAAAATTATGACATTAGTGTCCCTAATGTCTTTGCTTTTTTCTTGCTCAGAAGAAACGTCTAATCCAAACCAAAAAGTATCATTTTCATTTGATGTTACTGACAGTTCGTCAAGAGATTCTTTGACACCAACTAAAGTAATTGTTTCTATAGAACAAGATGGTGATGAGATTAAAAACTTAACTTCATTAGAATTGTATAATTCTAATGGCTCTTACATTTCAGAAGAATTGGAATTGCCAGGGGGAGATTTTTCAGTGACTGAATTCCTTGTAACTGATGATAGTAACTCTATTATTTACTTAACTCCTAAAGTAGGTTCAGACTTTGAAAATTTTGTAACTACTCCTCTTCCACATCTATTTAATGTAGAGAGTGAAGAGTCTACTATTGTTGTGTTAGATGTAATTGATGCTCAATTAGCTTCATTAGAAGAGTTTGGTTATTCTTCGTTTACCTTCAACATAGTTGATTATTTTAAAGTAGGTTTACAGCTTTATTTGTCTTTTGACGGAGGAGTTGTTGCTGATTCTAGTACAAATAATCATGTATTTACTTCTTATGGAGATGTACAGTTTTCAACAGATAGAGATGGTGTTGAAAATAATGCAATTTCTTTTGATGGAGTCGATGAATACATTTCAATGAGTAATTCATTAGTAAAAGACTATGAAAAATTCACATGTTCTGTTTGGTTAAAACCTGACAATTTTGATGTTGAATATGTAGGTTTCTTTAATCAAAGCCCTGACTATTATGTGAGTGAAGATGGAAATAGGGATCAAGTAATAGGTTACTTTACTAGAAGTAAGTATCATCCAACTTATGGAGGTTTTGGATGGACAATTAACTTCCAAGATTATTCGTGGCTCGATACTAGATTTGTTTATGATGATGAACCAAATAAATGGGTGCATTATGTGTCTACGTATGATGGTGAAGTATGGGTAAATTATATTAATGGCTTTGAAATTAGTCGACACGAAATAGAATCAAATAAGTTGTTAGGTAATTCTTACCCATTAGAAATTGGTAGAACAAGAGCATTTCCTTCAACAGGTCTTTTAACTAAATATTATAAAGGCTCAATGGACGAATATAGAGTATATGATAGAGCATTATCAGAATACGAAGTATATCAACTTTATAAAAAATAAATAGAAAAGGCTGTCAGTAAAATGACAGCCTTTTTTAATTATAATCAATTGATTATTTAAGAGTTATTACCCTTTTCAATTTCACCAATCAAAAAACTTTCTATTTATTGCGTCTTTCTGATAGTTTATTCGTCTATCTATTCAAGAAATAATTTTTCGTCGATTTAGAATACATAAAGACATGATGAATACACAACAAGTATGGAATACATTCAAAGGTGATTTGCACAGGTTTATCAAATTTAAAGTAAATGATACTTCTGTAGCGGATGATATTCTTCAGGATGTATTTATAAAGATCCATAGCAATCTAGATCATTTAAAAGATGAAAAAAAACTGAGTAGTTGGGTCTATCAATTGACTAGAAATACCATTATTGACTACTACAGAAAGAAGCAATTGCTTTTTAAAGATGTGGAAGGGATGGAAAATCAATTTTTCATAGAAGATAGTCCAGAAGACGAAAGATATTGCAAAGAATGTGTTCGTCCGTTTATTCTTGAACTTCCGGAAGATTATAAAGATGCTATTCTAAAAATTACATACGAGAATATTTCTCAAAAAGAGTATGCTGAGAAAAATGGTTTGGCTTATTCTACAGTGAAGTCTAGAGTGCAACGTGGGCGCGACCAGTTAAAAAAATCTTTTGAGACATGTTGTGTTGATAATCAAGGAGATAATGAGTGTTGTTCGGATAGAAATTAATTTTTTTTCTTTTTCCTGCGTCTTTTTTAAAAAAGCCCGTCTCTTAGTGTGAAAATCATTTAATCATTAAGTGAAGTTGATCAGCAAAGCTTAGCACTTGAGTTTTAACTCGGGTTTAAAATCTATACAAAGTCATGAAAGAATCTATCAAAGAATGTTGCGAAAAATATAACTGCACTTGCGAAAAAGACGCTCAAGGAAATTGTGTATGTACTTGTGAAGAGTGTAAAGATGCAACTTGTACTTGCAAATGCGATAAAGACGGTAATTGTATCTGCGAATGTGATTGTGAGGAATGCAAAGACGAGAATTGCTGTGGTGGCGAAACAAAATTTACGATAACAAATGAAGAAATAAAAGAAGGAATTTTTAGTAACTGTTGTGATAATTCAACTTGTTGTTAAGTTTTTAAATATAAGAAAAAAGGCTTTAGTCTCATCATTGTGAAACTAAGCCTTTTTCAATTTATGTTATACCAATTCTCCTTTATTTAGAAGGTTCTTTCTCGCTTCAATAACCAATTTTAAACCTTCTTTCAAGGGTGTAAGGTCACGACCAAGAATACCTTTCATTTTTTCAATATCAGGTTGTCTTCTTGTCATATCACCTTCTTTAAGCGGATCTAGGTATGCAATTTCTGATGAAGATCCTGTTGTCTCAATAATGATTTCCGCAAGTTCTTTGATACTTGTGATATGATCATTACCAACATTAATTACATCATTAACCATCAAATTCTCTTCAAGCATTTTGATTGTAGAATCAACATTGTCTTTAATAAAGCAGAATGTTCTTGTTTGAGACCCATCACCATAAATTGTAATAGGTTCATTTCTCAATGCCGCATCAATAAATTTAGACATTACAAAGTCTGTACTTTGTTTTGGCCCATACGTATTGAAGAAACGAAGAATAGTATAATCTAAATCAAATTCTTGTTTGAATGATTTGCAATAGGCCTCACCCACGTTTTTTACGATAGCATAAGGTAAACGTGAATTTAGTGGAGTAGTATGTTCGTGTTGTGGTAAATGAACAGGTTCTCCATATACTTCTGATGATGATGAGTAGAATACTCTTTTTACACCCGTATTTTTTGATAACCTCAAGACATTTTCAATACCTTGAATATCCTCCAACACCAATACAGGGTTGGCCAATGTTCTCTTCACACCAACAACCGCTGCATAATGAAATACAAAGTCAAATTTATAGGAAGTCATGATCGCCGCTATTTCTTCATAGCGATTCACATCACACTTAATAAATTTACAGTTAGGATGATCAGGTACCTTCCAAGCTTCGCCTGTGAGGAAGTTATCAACACAAACAACAAAGTTATTGGGGTTTTCTAATAAACGGTCAGCAATGGAACTTGGTACAAATCCAGCACCGCCGGTAATTAAAAATTTATTCATAAGTTTACCTATCTAGTGGGTCTATTAAATTAAAAAATCAGTAATGCATATTACGAAAGTACCAAATTAATTATTGATATCTATGAACTTTTGGATATCAGCTTTTTTAGCAAGAATAACGAGTCTATCACCTTTCTGAATGGTAGAATTGACCTCTTTGGGATGTCGTATCAAATGATCTCTAAATTCTACGAAACCTAATGCATTTACTTCTTCATGAGTTCTTCTTAATGCAATAATTTCTGCATTAAAAGTTCCCTCTAGATCTAAATCATCAATAAACTTACCAATTGTTCTTTTCGGAGCTAAAACTTCTACAATTTCGTGTTCATCGGGAAGCTGCATGAAAGATTGTATCTCTGGATTGAGGATCATTTCTGCAGTCATTTTACCCACCTCATCTTCGGGGAGAAGAATTTCGGTCACGCCAAGTTTTTGTAAAATCACTTTTTGTTGTTCACTCATCGCACGAGCAATGATACGTTTTACTTTCATTTCGAGAAGTAAAACGGTGGTGAGTAATAGACCTTCTACATTTTCGCCAATAGCCACCAAAACAGCATCCATTTCGGTAATAGATTGTGATTTGAGCGACTTCACGTCTGTAGAATCTAGCGCAACGGCGTAAGCAACGTCGTCTTTAATTAAATCGACAAGTTCTAATTCTCTGTCGATGGCCATCACTTCGGCTCCCAATCCTGCAAGGTTTCTTGCAACAGAGGAACCGAACTGACCTAGGCCAATAATAGCATATTTTCCTTCGGGCATAGTTTCCTGTAATGAAAAATTCAATCAGAAAATTAAACCCTTAAATTTTTCCAAGCAAGAATGTTTTAACAACATCTAGTGCAACATCGAAATTTCTGTCATTTCTTACGATAATATCCACATTTTCTTTGTGTGGTTTGATATAATTCTCGTAAGCAGGCATCACGTGATTTTCATATCTGTACAAAACATCGTTGATATCGTACCCTCTTTCCACGTTATCTCTTTTGATTCTACGACTTAGTTTTAGGTGTGCTTTTGCCTCAATGAATAGTTTCAAATCGATAATTTCTAACACTCTTGGGTCGTGGAATACGAAGATACCTTCAAGGATAATCACTTTCTTTGGAACAAACGTGAGCATCTTTGGAGTAGCACTAGCATTATTGAAAGTATATTCTTGAATTTGTACCTCTTCACCATTTTTAAGTTTGGTGATATCTTGGTAGAATTTCTCTAGATCAATTGAGTAAGGAGTGTCAAAATTTTTAATCCCTTTTTTGTCCTCAGGTTGTTTGTCTTTATCAATGTAGTAGTTATCCTGAGAAACAGTACATACGTTTTCTTTTCCAATGAGCTTGGTAAGATTTTTAATGAAAGTAGTTTTTCCAGATCCACTTCCGCCGGTGATACCGACTATAAAGGCTTGTTCCATTTTCTTTTTTATGTGATTAAAGAGACAAAAATAAGCAATTGATATAATTTAATCATAACTCTTAAATATTCATTAAATAAATAATTAGAAATATTAAATCGTTGATTTTTAGTTGGGTAATTGATTTATACGAAGAATTGCATAAGTAAAAATACCTACTTTTGGGTATTGATGTGCTTTACTGTATCAGCTACTTTTGTTATACTATGATTTTTTTACCTCGACTAATGTTTTTCCACAAGTGGAAAAGTTACTTTTGTGTATCACGACTTACTTTAAAACAGATTATCAAAAAATAAAGGAGACCTTAAGGTTTCCTTTTTTGTTTAAGTCTTTATAAATCATTATATTAAAGACAACACCACTAACATTACTATGAAAACCAACGTATCAAAAATGATGTTGTTGGGAATGCTATTTTTGATAATTTCACCAACCATACATCAAACCATTGCACAAGAGTCAAAAGCACATTTGAAAAACCTCGTTTTCGAAAATGAGAGAAGTAACTATGTGCAAATTCCATTTGAACTTATCAATAATTTGATGATCATTTCTGTTGTGATCAATCAATCAGACTCTTTAAAATTGATTCTTGACACAGGAGTGACCTATCCCATTATTAGTGATCCTAATGTTGTTAAATCAATAGGCTTTGATCAAAGAAGGGTGAGAGAAATTGATATTAAAGGCTGGGGAACAAAAAAAGATATTATAGCTTATCATTCTTGGGGTAATACGGTTAATTTAGATGGTATTGTGGGATTAAACCAGGATATCATTTTTGCTAATCATGATATTTTGCTGCTATCAAAAAATCTGGGAATGCACGTGCATGGACTTATTGGTGCGACTATTTTCAATCATTTTATTGTGCATATTGATTATATCAAAAAGAAAATCACTTTGTATGATCAAGATTTTTACGCTAAAAAGAGAAGAAGTAAATTCCATAAAAGATATGATAAGTTTCCATTGGAGGTCAATAAAAATAGAAGCTACATAGTATCAACAGCTAAAAAACAGGGAGAGGAAACCACTTATAAACTAAAGTTACTAGTTGATACTGGAGCAAGTCATGCTTTATCGATTTTAGAAAAAGAGAACTCGCCTATGCGTGCTTCTGTTCAAGCCATCCGGGATCATTTGGGAGTTGGAATAAACGGAGACCTTTATGGAAAAGTGAGTAAATTGGATCTTTGGAAGATAGGTGATTTCATTATTGAAGATCCCATTGCAAAATACCCAGATTTTGATGTTACTCATTTAAATAAAATAGGAAAGGATCGCCATGGAAGTATAGGATCTGAGATTTTACGAAGATTTTCGGTGGTTATTGATTACAAACACCAAGAAATATTACTAAGAAAAAATAGAGATTTTAAACAGACTTTTCAATACAATCTTCTTGGACTTGATTTTATAAAACCATTCCCTCAATTGCCCTATTATGAGGTTTCTCAAATAAGAGATGCATCTCCAGCATCAAAAGCTGGAATACAAAAAGGAGATCGTTTACTCAAAGTAAATGGTACTTCGGTGAGTGCTTTATCTATGGAAGAAGTAAGAAAATTATTTAGAGGTAAACATGGACAAAAATTATCACTTGGAATCGTAAGTAATTCTGGAGAAAGTAAAAAACTCACGCTAACTTTAGAAGATCCTTTTAAATACGAAGCAAACGATTAATAAAGATGTTTTATCTCTTTAAAGCCATAGTGTTTTACTTCTTTATCGTCCGTCATAACAGATAAACAACCATTTTGATTTACCCCAATGATGTGTCCGTAAAACCTTCTTGGAACCTGATTTGGAATTCTTTCTTCAAAATACCCTTCTTCTTGATACCAAAACAAATGATCGTAATATTCTCTTTTAAGAATTTCCAATTTATTGTTTTTAAGCTGATCGTATCTAAAATCTAAACGTTCCAAAAGCGATTCAGTCACCGTTCTAAGATTAAAGATTCTATCGGTTAAGAGGAATAAAGAAGTGGCAGAAAAATTACCCGAAAAACCTGTCTGATTTATGTTTAGGCCAATGCCAATAACAGAGTGCGAAATATTTTTTCCGACAATATAATTCTCAAACAAAATACCTCCTACTTTCTTATTATTGATAATTAAATCGTTTGGCCATTTAATTTTTATGTCTTCCCCGTTCAATACTTTCGAAAAAGTATCAAAAACTGCCAAAGAAACTGCTATATTTAAATTGAATTGTTCTTGTGCTCGGAGAAAGTTGGGGTGAAGCAGAAATGATAAAGTGATATTCTTATCAGATTCACATTCCCAAATATTTCCTCTCTGTCCTCTTCCATTGGTTTGAGCAGAGGTTACGACAGTAGTTCCTTCAGCTAATTGATGTTGGGAAACTAGGGTATTTAGGTGGTCATTTGTAGAGTGACAACTAGGCACATATATGACACTTTTACCGATAATAGACGTATTGGCAGAAATTTTATACAACTATTTATTACTTTTGTTTAGAATTGACCTAATATGACAATTCTTATTATTTGAGTATTGATTTTGCAGTACAATTATACAAGAAAGAATATATAAATTACAAATCGACTTTTGTCGACCTAATAATTAAGAAAAAAATTTGAGGAAGTATCCTTAACAAGATAATATGAGTAAGAAGAACGTAAATGTAGAGGAGTTAGCACACATCGTTGCTAAAGGGATGCAAGAGAAAAAAGCTCAAAATATAGAAATATTAGATTTAAGAAAAGTAAAGAATGCCGTAACAGATTTCTTCGTAATTTGTACCGCATCTTCTGATACTCAATTAGACGCAGTAAAAGACAGTGTCGAAAAAGAAGTAAAAGATACTGTAGGAGAAAAACCTTGGGCTACTGAAGGTAAAGGCTCTGACGGTTGGGCTTTGCTTGACTATGTTACAGTAGTAGCACATGTTTTTCTACCAAAGAAAAGAGAGTTTTATGCTCTAGAAGAACTTTGGGGAGATGCTAAGGTATTTAAATTACCTACCGAATAAGAATTAATAAACACTTAAGATCATAGTTTTCGAATGGATCAAAAACAGAGGAACACGCCTAAAAACCCAATGCCAAAGGGAAACAACTATCAATTGTGGATTTTATTATCCTTAATTTTAGTGGTTTTAGGTTTGGCATACTTTAGTAACAAAAGTGGGGCTACCGAACCAACAAACATTAATGAATTCAAGACAATGCTGAAAGACGGCGACGTAGAAAAAGTCGTTGTTCTCAATGATAAATGGGCAGAAATCTACTTATCAAATGAAGCATTAAAGAAAAATAAATACAAAAAACTTCAACAGGAGAGAAGTCCTTTGAGTGTTGTAAAACGTGAGCCAAACTACCGTTTTATGATAACTTCAGGGACAGCATTTGAAGAAAAAATTGATGAGCTTCAAAAAGATTTTCCAGAAAATAAGAAAGTACAGTTCTTAGTAGAAGAAAAAGAAAGCTTTACCACATGGTTTATGAGTTCTGGTTTCCTACTAGTTCTTTTATTCGGTTTCTGGTTCTTGATGAGAAGAATGGCTACTGGCGGTGCTGGTGGACAAATTTTCAATATTGGTAAATCAAAAGCTCAAATGTTTGATGCCAACCACATGAAAGTAACTTTCAAAGATGTGGCAGGTTTAGATGAAGCAAAAGAAGAGGTAGAAGAAATCGTCGATTTCTTGAAAAACTCAAAGAAATATACAGACCTAGGTGGTAAAATTCCTAAAGGTGTTTTACTAGTAGGCCCTCCAGGTACAGGTAAAACATTATTAGCAAAAGCAGTAGCCGGAGAAGCAGGTGTACCTTTCTTCTCAATGTCAGGTTCTGACTTTGTAGAAATGTTTGTGGGTGTAGGTGCAGCACGTGTACGTGACCTATTCAAACAAGCTAAAGAAAAAGCGCCTTGTATTATCTTTATTGATGAGATTGATGCTATCGGTCGTTCAAGAGGCAAGGGTTCTATGCCGGGTTCAAATGATGAAAGAGAAAACACATTGAACTCACTTTTAGTAGAAATGGATGGTTTCGGTACAGATTCAGGAGTAATTATTCTTGCAGCTACCAACCGACCAGATGTATTGGATAACGCCTTAATGCGTGCGGGTCGTTTTGACCGTCAGATTTCTGTAGATAAACCAGATATTAACGGTAGAGAGCAAATCTTTAAAGTTCACTTAAATCCAATCAAAGTATCGGAAAATGTGAATGCAAAAGAATTGGCTACTCAAACACCAGGTTTTGCGGGTGCTGAGTTAGCGAACGTTTGTAACGAAGCTGCACTAATTGCTGCAAGAAATAACAAATCAGCTGTAGAGATGGACGATTTCATGGCAGCAATTGATAGAGTAATTGGTGGTTTAGAGAAGAAAAATAAAATCATCTCTAAAGAAGAAAAGAGAATTGTTGCTTACCACGAAGCAGGTCACGCGGTGACAGGTTGGTTCTTAGAACATGCCAATCCTTTAGTGAAAGTAAGTATCGTTCCTCGTGGTGTTGCTGCATTGGGTTATGCACAATACCTACCAAAAGAACAATACTTAAATACTACAGAAGAAATGATGGACGAAATCTGTATGACATTAGGTGGTCGTGCAGCAGAAGAAATCATCTTCGGTAGAATTTCAACTGGAGCATTAAGTGATTTGGAAAGAACAACCAAAATGGCTTACAGCATGGTGTCTATTTATGGTATGAACAACGAAATTGGTCATTTATCATTCTACGATCCAAACCGTAGCGAATTTAGTTCTAGACCATATTCTGAAGCTTTAGCGGAGAAGATTGATGAGGAAGTGAAAAAGTTAATCGAAGGTGCTTACCAAAGAACACTTGATTTATTAAGAGAACACGGTGATGCTTTAGAGAAACTAGCTCAACAACTTTTAGAGAAAGAAGTATTGTATCAATCAGATTTAGTAAAACTCATCGGAGAAAGACCATTTGATAAGAAAACGATTTATCAAGAGTTTACTGAAGAAGCAGAAGAGAAAAAAGCGGAAGTTGAAGCTGAACAGGCTCAAGTTGAAGTAAAACCTTCTGAAGAAAACACGACGGATACAGAGCAAAAGCCTGATACTACAGAAGAAGTATAAGGTAATTGTCTTAAAAATATAAAAAGGGCTACAGAAATGTAGTCCTTTTTTTAATGCCCGCTAAAAATCACTTTTTATCTATAAATAAATACTTTACTTGCGACGGTAAAAACTAAACTTACGAAATTAAATTACTTCGAATTGAAATGAGTAGCGTACTAAATAAAAGAATTGAGGTCATTGATGTCCTAAGAGGATATGCTGTCATGGCCATTATGTTAATTCATAATATCGAGCATTTTAACTATTATCATTATCCAGATAAATCCATCAATCCAGATTGGTTGAATACGTTAAACGCTGAAGTTTTCCATTGGATGTTCTTCTTTTTTGGAGGTAAAACCTATTCGATTTTTGCCTTACTATTTGGGTTTACCTTTTACCTTATGTATCAAAAACAAAAAGAAAAAGGGATTGATTTTGGGCCTAGGTATTTGTGGCGATTGTTATTATTGGTAGGTTTTGCCCAATTTAATGCCGCCTTTTTCCCTGGTGAAGTACTTTTACTCTATGCTGTATGTGGTGTTTCCTTATATTTTATGAGACATCTATCGAATAAATCGTTACTCATAATCGCTTTATTCTTTTTAGCACAACCTTACGAAATTCTTCATTTTATATATATCAAATTAGTACCTACATACGAAGTCGGAAGTCAATTATTTGTTCCATTATGGAAGTCGAGCATGGAAGTCGTTAAAAATGGCACTTTCTGGGAGACGGTCAAAAGTAACCTTACCGATGGACAAGGATTTTCTTTCCTATGGGCAGTAGAAAATGGCAGGGCAGAACAAACGATAGGTTTGTTTACTTTAGGGTTCTGGATAGGGAAAAAAGGCTACTTTAGAGATGAGTTTATAGGCGGTTGGAAAAAAGTCTTTGTGATCTCTATTATTGTCATGATTCCATTATTGTACTTAAAAGATATATTTCTTACTAAGCAAGAAGCTCTTGCGATAAAACGAACTTTAGGAGTTATTTTCGATATGTGGTGGAAGTTAAGCTTCACCTTTATATGGATTTCCTTAATTGTGTGGCTATATCAATTTAAAGCGGTGCAAAAAGCGACTAAAGTAGTAAAGACATATGGTAGAATGAGTTTAACCAATTACATCACTCAGTCCATTTTTGGAGGTATTATCTATTTCGGATATGGATTCCATTTAGCCGATACTTGTGGAGTGGCATTTAGTTTATTAATTGGATTTGTCTTCTTATTCTTCCAAATGTTTTTCTGTCACCTTTGGTTGAAAAAGTATAAACAAGGACCATTTGAAATGTTATGGCATAAATGGACTTGGGCACCAACTGTTTTTACGAAAGAAATCGATTCAAATAAACAGCATTCAATTAGTTCTAACTAAGCGAATGATCAAAATAGATTATTTGAATTCTCTATAAATAATACAATTTGTTTAAACAAAATTTGATATTCTTGGTATTATTAGAAAAATATCATTTATTGCGAGTTAACATATTTTGTTCAAACAAATACTTCCTTTGTCATGTCGATTGAAAAAGATATAAATCAGAAAAATTTTAAAGACGCTTTTCAGAAAGCCTATATCAATTTAATGTTTACCAATAATTGGATGCTTAACCAAACTAAATCTTGGTTTAAGGAACACGGAGTAACTCATCAACAATATAATGTGATGAGAATACTAAGAGGTGCTCATCCTAAATGCATGAATCCGGGAAGTATTAAGGAGGTAATGATTGATAAAAGCCCGGATTTAACCCGTCTTATTGACCGATTGATTGAGAAAAAATATGTTCAAAGAGAAACGTGTGGAAGTAATCGACGAAAAGTAGACGTGATTATTACTCAGGAAGGATTAGATAAGTTGAAGCAACTTGATCCACTAGAGGACGAGATGAAGAATATGTTTAATAACCTAACTGATGAGGAAGCAGAGACTTTAAGTAATTTGTTAGATCGTCTGAGAGGTTCAGTGGCATAGATAATACATATACATTGATGATATAAAAAGCTTGTTATTCCAACTAAAGAGATGACAAGCTTTTTTTAATGGGAGTTTACTACCAAGCGTTTTGTTACTCTTTGATTTCCGTTTAATACAGAAACGAAATATAAGCCTTCTGAAACTTCTACTTTAGGTTTATATTTTAATTGTACTTTAGAATTATCTACAGATATATCCATACGGTAAATCAAGTTTCCGATGGTATTATAGAGCAATACTTGTACAGGGAATGAACGATCGATACCATCAATTTCCATTGAGACATTTAGACCATTTTCTTCTGCTACAACAGGGTTTGGTAGAATTACCAAACTTAAAGTTTGATAAGTAGTAATTGTATTTTCTTTTAAGGGAATTCTTCTTTCTGAAGCGGATGCTTCTAAAGAGATAAAAAATCCTAAAATAATTAATAGGCTACTACTCAACACATATTTGTATGTTCTCAGTAGTTTACTTTTCTCATAAATCATAGTATTTTTTTAGTAAAGGTGTTCTATAGGCAGTTTAATTTCGTGTTGTTTATAATATCCGAAAAAAAGTTGAGTTTATCAAGGCATAAAAAAAGCCAACACATTTCTGTATTGGCTTGGTGATCCCGCTGGGGCTCGAACCCAGGACCCTCTCCTTAAAAGGGAGATGCTCTACCAACTGAGCTACGGAATCATAATTTTTCTAAAAGATCGCAAGTAATTTTAGAAAATTAAAACGACCTATTAAATTTGAAAAACTCGTTTGTCTTTCCTTTTTTGCGAGTGCAAATGTAGAATGATTTTCAACATCAAGCAAATAATGAGATTTATTTTATCCTTAATAAGTTTATATTTATTGACTTTCAGTCAATTAGGATTTGGATTTTCGGCCTTAGAAACGAAAATTTCCAAAGCAGATTCACTTTTTGAATCACAACAGTACATTGATGCTTACACTATTTACGAAGATATTTTGACAAATGATCAAGCGTATTCTTCAAGAATGTTGCTTCGAATGGCCTTTATTCAAGAGGGACAAGACAATTATTCCACTGCTTTGTACTATTTAAATCTGCAATATCGCCTTACGGCTGACCGTCAGACGTTAAATAAAATGACAAAAATTGCAGAGGAAAACAACTTGTTGGGATATCAGTATTCCGATAAAGAATTTTTTGTTTCCTTGTTCAATAACATGCAAACACTTTTTGCAGCCGTTTTAATTACCTTGATAACGGTATGTTTGGTTTTAATGTTCATTAGAAGGAAACAAAGTTTGTCAATTACAACTTTAACTTTCTTTGTTGCAGTTTTTTCTATTATTGGACTATGGGCTTTTAATGGAGGAATTGAAAGAGAACAAGCGATTGTGAGAAATCATGGAGCGTTATTGATGAATGAGCCATCTGCCGGTGGTAAGAAGCTTGCAGAGATTGTTCAGGGCGAACGTTTGAAGATCGAGAGTGAAAATGATATCTGGTACAAAGTAATTCTTCCTAACGATGCCGAGGGTTATATTAGAAAAAGGAGAGTATTTGAAGTCAAATAGAGTATTGTGATTCTTATAGACGTAACAGTATAATAATGACTTTGCAGACTTCAATGCATAAATAAAAATGCCTGATACATTTTAACTGTATCAGGCATTTTGTTTACTCAATTAAGCAGCTTAATTGCTTAAGTAATCTTGTTTCAATTTTTTTCTAAGCCTTCGAAATAGAAATCAACCATCGTTCTCCATCTTCGAAGTATACTTTACGAACTTCAAGAGACATTTTATTTCTTTCTCCTAAGTTATTGAGAATATCATATTTTTCTTTTTGATGTAGATTCTGCCATTCTTCTGTTTCAGTGAAGCCAGGGATGATTTCTTTGATATCCATCTGCTTTAATTCATCAGCATTAAATCCAATGAACTCTTGCATAGAAAGGCTACCAAAATAGATTTGTCCGCTATCCTCAACAATAAGTAATCGGCCCGCAGTTGAGTCAACAATTTCGTTAAGAAGCTTCTTCGTAGATTCTGTTTCTCTTCTTTCTCTTACCAATTGCTCTTGCGTAGCCTGAAGTTCTTCCATACTTTGCTTTATTTCCTCCTCATTGGTACGAAGCTCATCTGTTAGGCGTTTACTGTCATTGTATAGCTTACTTACGTTAGAAGTGTTTTCTGAGGTTACTACAGAGGTCGCTATAGCTCCACCGATCTCATTCAATAGCTGAAGTGCCTTTTTCTCTAAAGGTTTAAATGATGAAAGTTCCAGAATTACTTCTACGATACCATGCGATTTGAATGGGAATATGGTGATAGAGTTAGGGGAAGCATCACCCAAACCAGAACGAATGTTGATATATTGATCCGGAATTTCTGTAAGGTAAATAGGCTCGCCTTCTTGCCAAATTTCACCTATAAGTCCTTCACCTCTTCTGATCTTCAATCCTTCTTCCTCTTTGTAAGTATCAAAAGCATATAATGAAGTCAGCTCTAAAAATTCATCTTGAGTGACAGGATCTTTTTTATGAATGTAGAAGGCCGCGTGTGTACAATTCATAAAACGGCTCAATTCTTTGACCAAGGCATGACCTAATTCAACAGAATTGCCACTATGAACACGTATTACTTTGTTTAATCGAGCCAACCCTTCGTTTACCCATTCTCTTTCACTTCGTTCATCGGAGTTTAATTTAAGACGGTTTTTCGTCTCTACTAAGGATTGAATAAAAGGATCGGATTTATAACTTTCTTTATCTTCAGCACTAAACTCGACATCATAATTTCCTTTACTAAACTCCATCACATACATAGAAATGTCTTCCAATTTCTGACGCATACTCATTAAAGAGCCACGCATTTTGGTCATTTCTTTGGTACCTCTTGAATTAAATTCAACATCAAGATTACCGGCCGCAATAAGGTTCCCTTTTTCCGATAATTCTTCTAGAGGTTTAATGATGAGGTTGTTGAGTAAAAGTGCATTGACAAATACAACAATGCAGATCAGAATAATGGCAATCAGAATAAAACGAACCAATTGATATTCGATTTCTTCTGAATCATTCACATAGGCTTTTACTAAATCCTGATTGACTTTAAGCATCGCTCCAGAATTTTTCTCCAGATACGTTAAGCTATTTCTTACAGTGATGTTTTCTTCTTCAAAACGACTCAAAAGCCCCACACTATCCGATAAGTATAGCGCCATATCAATATCCATGTTGAAAGAATAATTTGATGTATTCAGAGGCTCTTCTAGTATGGTTCTAACATTATTTCTAAATGGCTTCCAAACTTCCTCAATACGCTCAATATAATCGTCTACACGTTCATTAGCAGGACGGATCTTCTTGCTTTCCATCTCTGGAACAGAACCACCGTGTTTCATCACCAATAAAGATCCATCATACAGGTTTAAAGCATTTTCTAGATCATCTTTAGCCGATTGATCTCCAGTATTTACATAAATATTGGCCAACAAAACAATTCTTTGGGAAAGCATTGAATTACGAGCAGAGACATCTACTTCTAAACTCTCATTAGTGTAAAGTCCTACAAGAGTGAGGACCGTGAACAGTACTGCTCCAATAAGAATACCTCCCACCCAAAAGATGAGTTGCTTGATAGAAAATTGCTTAAAGTATTTCTCGATCATTATATTTTATCCCTGAAAAAGGTAGGTCGTTTTAAAAAGTGAGTAGATCAACTAGAGAGATAACGTTCAAATTCCTCAAATTGATACTTTTGATTAGATATAATTAGGCGTAAAATGTGTGCCAAATTTGAAGTTATACTGTTTAAACCAAAAAAAGAGCATGACAGAAGGAAAACTAATTCCATCCAAAATGCTCTTTTAAAAAAAGGTATATAGGTAAATCTGTTTGATTTATTCTTCAGTAGAAGGTTTCTTATCCGATACTAAACCTACGCAGAATGAACCAATAATGAGTAAAACACCTGCGAAAGTAAGTAGACCTACTGTGTTTCCATCGAAGAAACTTGTAGCGATTGAACCTCCAAAAAGACCAGCGAAAATTTGAGGACCTGCAATAGTTACATTGAAAATACCCATGTATAATCCCATTTTTTCAGCCGGTAAGTTTTCTGCTAAAATACTGAAAGGCATTGCCAAGATAGCAGCCCATGCCATACCTACACCAATCATAGGAATAAGCAACATGTACTGATCTTGAATATAACTGATACTTACTAAACCAATACCACCACAGATTAAAGCACCTGAGTAAACTGCTTTTCTGTTTAAAGTTTTAATTAGGATTGGCATCGCAATAGAGAATAATGCAGCCGCTAAACTGTAAGCAGCGAACATTATACCTACCCAGTCACCCGCTTCGTTATACGCTTTTGATGTGGTGTCTGTTGTATCCCAAATGTGTTGAGCGATAGCAGGAGTAGAGTACACCCACATAAAGTAAAGTGCTACCCAAGAACATAATTGCACTGCTGCTAATTGTATCATTACTTTAGGAGACCCTAATAGAGTATCCATAAATTCCCTAATACCACCTTTATCTTCTTTTTGAGCTTTAGCCTCAAGATCAACATTATTATACTCTGCATATTCTTTTGGAGGATACTCTTTCGTTCTCATTGCTGTCCAAATCACCGTCAAGATTAACGTTGCTCCACCAATATAAAACGACCATACTGTTGAATCAGCTACTTTTTGACCAGCAGCGGTATCCGGTTCGTTAGAAACGCCCCATGCTGTTAGTATAAATGGTAATGCTGAACCAATAACAGCACCAGTGTTAATCAAGAATGATTGAACTGAATAACCTAAATCTCTTTGTTTATCGTTAACCATATCACCAACTAAAGCTCTAAATGGCTGGAAGGTGATATTGAAAGAGGCATCCATGATTAATAGCATAATGGCACCAAAAATCATTGGAGGTAGAAATGCTACAAAAACTTCAGAATTCGGCATTAAGAACATGGCCAATGTCGCCATAATTGCACCACCTACAATGTAAGGAATTCTACGTCCAAGTCTGTTCCAAGTAAAGTCTGAAGCACCACCAATAATTGGTTGAATAATAATACCCGCAATAGGAGCCGCTAACCAGAAATAGCCCAAGTGATGCACATCTGCACCCAAAGCTTGTAAGATTCTACTCACGTTACCATTCTGTAAGGCAAATCCAAATTGTACACCAAGGAAACCAAAACTAAGGTTCCAAATTTGCCAAAAGGATAAATCGGGTTTAGGAGTTTTATTTGACATATAAGTTATCTTCGATTATTTAATTTCATACAAGAGGTAGAATCTTTTTTTTCCTATCTCCAATGACAAATATAAAAATGTAAAAGAAACAATTATGATAAGTTGGCGATTGATTTTGATGATTTTTGATAAAAAAATATTGCAATCGGTTGTAATTTTATAAACAAAAAAAGTCCCTACCTTTTAAAGATAGGGACCGTCAAAATATTTTTTGATAAGATTATGCTCCAGCCGCTTTTTGCTTGTTTTTACATTGGCTTGGATCTTTACCGCAGTAGCTACAAGATTTACCTTCTGGATTTAGAAATGGGCTTTGAGAAGCACAAGTACCTTCAAATTTTCCATCTTTCTTGAAAATCAGTTTTACTGACATCAAAATAAAGAATAGACCAAAAATGCCTACACCTAATAAGAAAGTTTCCATATGATTTATATAGTTATTTGTCTTTAGAAGACGGTGTAATTTTTTCTTTTGTTATCACAAATGTAATGAAATGTTTATGGGAAATGATGATAATTGGCAGATAATCATCAGAACTTACTAACAAATTAACAAATGTTCATGTGTTTTTTTGTTCTTTAAGCTCCAAAAAGAGTATTTGATGTGACCACTGAAAGAACAAAACAAACTTAACTATTTCATCTTAGGCAAAGTAATATGATACTTAATGGCTAGAATACGAATCGAAATGACAGAAAATACACTTGCCCAAGTAGTTATGTTGTCCGCTAATCCTAAGTAGGAAAGGAGTACAAAAATAATCCCGCCCACAATACAAGCAGTAGCGTAGATCTCTTCTCTAAAAATAAGAGGGACCTCATTGCATAAAGTATCGCGAATAACACCTCCAAGTACAGCTGTAAATGTTCCCATTATGACACAAATTGCAGGAGATATCCCCATAAGCGATGCTTTTTCTACACCAATAAAAGTGAAAACACCTAATCCCATGGTGTCGAAAAGAAAAAGGGTAGTGCGTAACCTGGTCACTATTTTTTTAAACAACACAGTAAAAGCTACCGCTCCTGTAATGACCAAAAGGTAATTGGTATCCATTGTCCAGAAAACAGGAGTACTGCCTAAAATAGCATCACGAACGGTACCTCCGCCAACAGCAGTTACACTCGCGACAAACAAGGCACCGAAAATATCAAATTTCTTTTCCGATGCAGCTAAAGATCCAGAAATAGCAAAAACAAACGTTCCTACTAAATCAAGAAAATAGATGAGAGACATGGTATGAATCCTTATTTATTTAAAACTGTTGCCACTCTCTGATAGACCATCTCTGGAGTGACTCCCTCCAAACAAGCATAGTCTTCTCTTAGGCAAGGTTTGTTACCAAAGACCGAACATGGTCGGCAAGGAAGTTCCTGAGTGGATAACTCTACGATATTCGCTTTATCTTGACCGTAGCCAATAAATCCAGCATAATGATGAGTGGCTCCCCAAACCGATACTGTCGGCGTTCCTCTTAAGGAAGCCATATGCATATTGGCAGAGTCCATACTGACCATCACATCGAGATGTTCGATAATATCCAACTCTTCTTTTAATTTAATTTTTCCAGCAAGGTTAATGCTTCCAGGCACTTGCTCCACACATTTATCCAAAAGCTTTGATTCTTCTCCAGGTCCACCGAAAAAGATCACTTTTGCATTTTCTTTTTCCTGAAGCAATTTAGCCAAAGCGACTGCTTTCACTTCTCCCCAAGCTTTGCCTTTGTGTTGAGCAAAAGGGGCGATGCCAATCCAAGAATTATTTTTTCCGCCTAAAAGCTCTAACTCTGCCTGGTTTAAAGCATCAGAAACTTTAGGACTTAATTGATGAGGAAGTTCTACCGTTAAACCAATTTTTCTGAAGACATCTGCATATCTTTCGGGCATTGGCCTAAGCGGTTGCATCACTTTATCTTTTGGTCTAGTAAGCTGTTTTTTGCCCTTACGCCCTTTGTCAATTCGAACGACCTTAGTACCTGATGTTTGGAAAAAAGCATCCAATATAAAGGTTCTTAATACGGAATGTATATCAGCTACTGCTAAAAATGGACCTTGTGCCTGAAGCGATTTGTATAGCTTTCTAAGTCCTTTAAAGCCGTTATGTTCCCCGTTTAAATCAGCTCCAAAAAAGGTTAACCTAGGAATGTTTTCGAAAAAAGGCTTTAGAAACGGACGAGAAACCATGACGATTTCGGTATCCGGATTCTGCTTTAAAACCTCTTTAAGCACTGGAACGGTCATAGCCACATCGCCCATTGCTGAAAATCGAAATGCTAGAATTTTTTTTGACATGAAATAAACAGAATGTTGATAAACTTTAGTAATTCTAAGGTTAGACCATTGAAAAGCATAACCCGTCATAAAAATAAAAAGTTGTTTCCAAATACAAAGAGTAATATGAAAACAACTTTTAAAATAATCCTTATTAGAGGATCTATATCATAGGATAAGAGAGGATTATTTACCTTCCTTATAAAGTACAGGGTTTAACGAAGGATCGTTGTACATTTTCATTTGCTTGTACACCTTCATGTATTTTTTACCTGCTGCAATATCATTTACTAATTCTTCGATAGCAGTTGATAAGTCAACTCTTTGCTCTAAAAGAATATCCAATTTTGCTTGACAAGCTTCTTTATGCTCAGGAGTAGCGTTTTCACGGTTTACTTCCTCTTGCATATGATAAATTTTCAAAGCAAGAATAGATAAACGGTCAATAGCCCATGCAGGAGATTCAGTGTTGATACTTGCACCCTCTACCGCTGCAACATCTTTATATTTTTCCAAGAACCAGCTGTCGATGTATTCTACTACATCTGTTCTTTCTTGGTTAGAAGCATCAATACGTCTTTTGATTTTCAACGCTTCATCTGGATTAATTTGAGGGTCACGGATGATGTCCTCTAAGTGCCATTGCACAGTATCGATCCAGTTTTTAAGATATAATAGGTGTTGGATATCTTCCTTATCAAATGGGTTTTCGATAGGAGTATCTACGTGGTCTTTTACATGATAAGTATCGATGCTTTGTGCAAAGATTTTATTACAATTTTCAGTAAACTGCATAGATGCTTTTGTTTGTTATCTATAATTTTTCACAAAGATAGAAAAATGCATTAAGCATTCATCATTCTTTGTCTATTCGCTTCAAAAATGATGATTCCGGCAGCAACACCAACATTCAATGAACTCACTTTACCTGTCATTGGAATTTTAGCCAATTTATCAGAGATATGAATCAATTCACTGTTGATACCGTCTTCCTCAGAACCCATAATAATAGCCGTTGGTCCTTCCATGTCGATGTAGTACACATCTTTAGAACCTTTCTCAGTACAAGAAACCAACTGAAGACCTGCTTCTTGAATTTCAATCACTGCCTGAGTCAAATTGTCTACTCTTGCTACAGGAATATGGTTTAAGGCACCTGCTGATGTTCTCACAGCATCACTACCAATTTGTGCAGAACCTTTCTTAGGAATCACAATTAAATCTACTCCGGCACATTCAGCTGTTCTAGCAATGGCACCAAAGTTTCTAACATCAGTTACTCTGTCTAATACAAGAACTAAAGGCACTTTACCTTCTTCGTAAGCAGTAGCAATTACATTTTGAGGGTCCACATAGTCGATGGCTGGTACGAAACCAATCACCCCTTGGTGATTCTTAGAAGTAATACGTTGTAATTTTTCTTGAGGAACACGAGAAACCACGATACCTGCTTTATTGGCCATTTTATGAATAGCTGCTACAGACTCGTTAGATGAATCTCTTTGTATAAATAATTTCTCGAATTGTTTTCCTGCTTCTAAGGCCTCGAAGATCGGCTGAATACCATACATGATATCTTCAGCATTTGTTTTTGGACGTGGTGATCTTCTAAAATGTTTCTTTTTATTATCGTACATAATGTTGTAATGAACTTGGAAATGAACCCAGCACATAACTCAAATTGCACGAGGTTCCACATGCAAAGGTAATGGAAGAATTTAACAACTGATTAGAATAGTTGTAAACTTCTCATAATCATTTTATAAAAGACCTGTTTTTTTTAGTTTACTTCATCATGATGTTCACAAACATCGAATTGAGACATATCTTCTTTGCCATTTGCTGAAATTTCTTCGTAGTTACTTTGAATATCTGTTACACGAAATAACTCATCGTAATAGTACTCCCAGATTTCGTTATTTTCTTTATCTAAAGAAGGGACTCCCCAATTGGTGGAAGTCATAATACTATTTCTATACAGTTCACCGTGATATTCTAATTTTCCATTTCCTCTATGGTGATAACCTAATAGTGCATGACATAATTCATGAGAAACTGTAGAAAGCATCGCAGCTTCATCTCCTTTCATATATTTCTCCCAGTTTTTAGAAGTCTTATTGATGTTGACATTACTGGTCATTGGATTACCCTTACCATTAATGCCTGAATAAGATGTTGTATGAATGGTGACTTTTTTATTTTTAAAGAAGACATTTCTTTTTGAGGCTTCTTGAATATATCGATCGACCATAGGCTTTAATTTTAAAGCATCTTGATCTTTGTATTCTACCTTAACTTCATCAGCAGGAACGTGTTCGTCTAGTAAAACACAAGACTGAAGCGAAACAAATAGCACGAGTATGAATAGTAAGCGATGTTGCATGAGAGATATATAATTAAATAGTTCTTATATCTCTTTTTACTGATTATCACCCCTAAAAATTGAAATTGTTAATACTTGTTCGGTTAATACATTTTAACACCTTTTAAAGATGATCACAAAAGTCGATTATCAGCTGATATGCCCCTTTAAAATCACTTAAAGGCAATGGGGTTTTATCATTGATATCGTGATAATGCGTCCAAGATTTTCCCATCAAATAAAAGAAGAAAGAAGGTACTCCCGCTTCGCTGAAGAAATAATGATCAGAGTTGGCTGCCTTCCCTCTAGATTGAATAGAGGATAAGTAATTGCCTTCCGTATTCAAAGAATCGAGTAATTGATATTGTTCCGTATATACTTTTCCATTTACGGCCATCATGCCGTCTTCACCTGTGCCAAATAAATCGAGATTCACCAAGAATTTGATTTGATCTAGGGGAATAAGAGGATGTTCTACATAATATTTCGATCCGATTAACCCGACTTCTTCACCACCAAAAGCAATAAATACAATAGATTTCTCTGGAGGATTTTGTTGGTAATGTTTCGCTAATTCTAAAAGCATAGCCACTCCAGAAGCGTTATCATTTGCTCCGGGGAAATAGGTTTTCTTACCAATGCCTCCCAAATGATCATAATGTGCGGTGATGAAGATGTATTCCTCAGGGGATGTTGTACCGTTGATCACCCCAATAACATTTTGAGACTTGTATTGTGGTTTCATCAACCCCAAAATATCTAAACTCAATTCTTTATTCTCCTTAGTGATCTTCTCTTTCAAGACAAAAAAACGAGGTTGTGGCATTTGATATTGTGATATCCCAGAGGTTAGTTTTTTATCCACTAGCACGATAGTAGCATTGGCTTCCATCATTTTAGGAAAAAGCAATCGACCCCAGCTCATTTTATTTTGCTCTTGTTTTTGATCATAGACTAAAACGAGTCCTGACAAATCTTTTTTCATAAACTCTTGTTGGGCTTCTTTATCAGAAAATATGGCCTCGTTGAGAAAATGAATTTTTCCTGTTGATTTTCCTGAACCACTGTCAGACGCAGGTATATAATCTTTTCCTAAAACTAGAGATGTGCCATCCACTTTTAAACTGATATTTTGTGGGAAGGTATTTACATCAAAAGAAAAATCTTGATAATAATTTTCATGATTTAAAGCACGAAGACCAAGTTTAGAAAATTGCATTTGAATAAAATGTGCCGCTTTCTGATCTCCATTTTTTACATAACCTCTACCGAACAATTGTTTGCTGCATAAATGCTCGATGTTTTTATTTACCTCGTCCATGTTTTGTCCAAAGCCACCAATGGTCGATATAAACATTATGAATATCAAGAAGTTTATTTTTAAAGAAGTCATATCACCTAGATTAAAAAATATGAAAAATACCACTCCATAAATTTAATTTTTAAAATCTTAATTCTTAATTTATTACAACCAAAAACGCAGAAATAATTAAATCATTGAAATAAATAATCAAGAATTAAAGGTCTCTGCCTTGATTTCACTTACTAACTATACCTAAACACATGATTCAAGATATTTTTGAAACACAAAAGATGATCGAAGATTCGGTCAGGAAATTTGGAGAAAAACACATTGCTCCCTTCAGAGAACAATGGGACGACGACGAACACTTCCCTAAAGAATTATTCCATCAAATGGGTGAATTAGGACTCATGGGAGTGCTCGTTCCAGAAATGTATGGAGGCTCAGGATTAGGCTATCATGCCTATGTTTCTGCGATTGCCGAATTGGCTTACTTCGATCCGGGTATTGCCTTGTCCATGGCAGCACACAATTCTTTATGTACCAATCACATTTTGATGTTTGGAGACGATGCCCAAAAGCAAATGTGGCTACCTAAATTGGCAACCGGAGAATGGATCGGTGCATGGGGACTTACTGAACCCAACACAGGATCTGATGCCGGTAACATGATGACTGTCGCTGAAGATAAAGGCGATTATTGGTTATTGAATGGAGCCAAAAACTTTATCACTCATGGCAAAAGCGGAGATATTGCTGTGGTAATGGCAAGAACCGGTGATAAAGGTGATAAGCATGCGATGACTGCATTTGTCGTTGAACGAGGCACCGTTGGTTTTGAAGGCGGTCGTAAAGAAAAGAAACTAGGTATGCGTTCTTCCGAAACAACCGAAATGATATTTACCGATTGTAAAGTACCAAAGCAAAATGTACTTGGCAGGGTAGGAGAAGGCTTTGTACAGGCTTTGAAAATTTTAGATGGTGGTAGAATTTCTATTGCAGCATTGGGATATGGCATCGCCAAAGGTGCCTTAAAATGTTCGATTGAATATGCACAAGAGAGAGAACAATTCGGAAAGCCGATTGCTCATTTTCAGGGAATCTCTTTCAAATTGGCTGATATGGCAACAGAAGTAGAAGCGGCTTATTTATTGATTAAAGAAGCAATTGAAAAGAAAAACCGTGGAGAGGATATCAATAAAGCTTCAGCTATGGCAAAGTACTATGCTTCTGAAGTGGCTGTTCGTACTTCCAATGAGGCAGTACAAATTTTTGGAGGATATGGTTTTACCAAAGACTATCCTGTAGAAAAATATTACCGCGACAGTAAGCTTTGTACTATTGGAGAAGGAACATCGGAAATACAAAAATTAGTGATTAGCCGATGCCTTTTTAAATAGAATAAGTGATTAAATACAAAAAGGTTGTTTTATAATAAAATGGTTTAACGTACCGACGTTGCATTGCAACATCTTGTTGACCACATTATAAAACAACCTTTTATATTTAATTAGGGTAGATGTTTTTTTTAAAAATCTACCCTTTTTTCTATGCAATTCTTTAGAATTCTAATTCATCTTTTGGCATCACTAATGCAGCGACTATATAAATTAGAATTGGTGATCCAACACCAACGACAGTTGCAATTGCAAATCCTAATCTAGGTAATACTGGATCAATGTTAAAGTAGTTTGCGATACCACCACAAACACCCGCTAAGACGGAGTTTCTTGTTGATTTTACGAGTTTTCTTGACATGTTATTAATATTTATTCTAGTAATTTGACACTTATGTAAATATACGTGAATTTGACTGAAAAGGATGCATCAAATTCACTGTTTTTTATTGAAATTTTAAAGAGTTCAAGCTTGTTGGAAATCTTGTTTTGGGCTTTTAATTAAAAATCTAATCTCAAAAATTGAAAATAAAAAAAGGCTTCAGAAAATTCTGAAGCCTTATTAGTTGCAGAGAGTGAGGGATTCGAACCCCCGGTACCTCGCGGTACAATGGTTTTCAAGACCACCGCATTCGACCACTCTGCCAACTCTCTGTGTCATTTGACGTGTGCAAATATGCACGGTTGATTTTAATTTTCCAAAGCCTTAATCCATAAAAAATACAAATAAAATTAAATTATTTTATCTGAATTCTTCAGGAGGATTGGATTCCGACCATAATTGTGCTTCCTCTATAGTTGTATTGATTTGGAAACCAATAAGTAAGATCATAGCGATGGTGAAAACCCAGCCCATCATTCCCATAAAGGCACCCAAGGAACCGTAAAGGATATCGTATGAATTAAAGGTGTCTAAATATATTCCAAATAGGAGGGAGACCAAAATGGACAAGGTGGTAGCCACAATAGATCCAGGAGTGAAGATCTTTTTCTTCAGCTGATCACTTGGGGCATATCTAAAAATCATCACAATATTGAAGAAGAACATCAACACCACAATAAGGAATCGAAGGATTAGTAAACTATAAATAGTAAACTGATTATTGAGGAAACCGTGTTCATGTAAATACTCTAAGGAATGCTTTCCCCAAATAAGCAGTAATGAGGAAGCACATAAAGTAAGCAGAAATAAGAGAGTAAGGTTTAATGCCGTCATAAACTGCATCGGATAGCTTCTCTTATCTTCTAGATGATAACAACTATTGAAAGCATTCATAAGTGTCCTCATACCCGTTGTGGCCACATAGGTTGCACCAATAAAACCAAAGGAGAGAAATCCACCTCTCGACCTGCCTTTTAAATCTTGTATTGGTCCTTCAATGGCCTGATACACATAATGAGGCAAAATCTCTTCTCTAAAAATCTGAAGAATGCTATCGAATTGATCGAATGGTATATATGAAATTAGGGTATAGAAGAAAATGATAAACGGAAGCATGGCCAAACTAAAGCTAAAGCCAATGGCCTGTCCTCTTTGCAATAAATCATTTTGATCTACTCTATGAATCAAAGCTTTACCAAAAGTATAAAAAGAGACTTCAGTGTGAGGTACTCTAGAAGAATTTAATTTTTCTTTCAGCTTTTGATAACGATCGTGATTTCGGATCTTATTATGTATTTTATTTTTACTCACTTAAGCTTCTGTTGGTTCAACAAAAAACGGCGCAATGAGCTCCAAAAACTTTTGAGGAGCACGGCACGGTCTGTAAGTATCTTTACTCATAAAGGCTAGTTTTGTCCAACCTGTATGTAACAACTCATTGTCTTGGTTGTATATCTCGTATTCAAACTGAAGTTTCACTTTCGGCAACTCCAATAATTTGGTGCGAATAGTGATTAGATCATCATATTTCGCAGGTTTTATGTATTTCGAGAAGTTTTCTAAAACAGGGAGCATCACTCCATCTTCCTCCATCTCCTTATAGGTCATGCCTAAAGATCGAATAGATTCTGTTCTTCCGATCTCGAAAAACTTGGCATAATGACCATAATAAACAAATCCCATTTGATCTGTATCTGCATAACAGATCCTTAATTGTGTTTCGTGAGTGAACATCTTTCAGCTTTTATTATCATCCTTTGATGAAAGAAAAAATAATTTTCAACAAACAAAGGCTTGTAATCCACAAAGATACAATATTTTGATTGAGAGGCTTAAAACTACACTTATGATTAACGCTATTTAATGATAAACAACAGTAATAAATATGATTTATAATGCCTTAATAATACCATTATCAAAAGAGTAGGAATAAAAAAAGCATTACCCAAAAGAATTGAGTAATGCCAATATAGTTATCAGAATATCTGATATTGATTTCTAATTATTGAGCAAAGAAGTCTTTCATTCTTGAGAAGAAGCTCTTACGCTTTTCTTCTTTGTGCTCGTGAGAAGGATTAAAGTTCTTCGATTCTTTTAATTTCTTCAGAAGTTCTTTTTCCTCAGAAGTTAATTTTACTGGAGTAAATACTGATACATGAATCAGTTGATCACCTACTCCATAACCGTTGATATCTCTAATACCTTTACCTCTTAGTCTTAATACTTTACCACTTTGTGTACCAGCATCAATTGGAACTTTAACACTACCGGTTAAAGTAGGAACTTCTACTGTTGTACCAAGAGCTGCATCAGCAAAGCTAAGGTGTAATTCGTAATGGATGTTTTCTCCATCTCTATGAAGATGTTCGTCTTCGATGGCTTCAATCACAATCAAAAGATCTCCAGCAACTCCGCCACCTTTAGGCATGTTACCTTTTCCTCTCATAGAAAGTTGCATTCCATCATCTACCCCTGGAGGGATATTGATAGACACTTCTTCTTCAGTATATACTCTACCTTCACCACCACAGCTATCACACTTGTGTTTAATGATTTTTCCTTCACCATTACATGTAGGACAAGTAGAATTAGATACCATCTGACCCAACATGGTGTTGACTACTTTTTGTACCTGACCAGAACCGTGGCAAGTATTACAAGTGGTCATGTCTGTACCGTTTTTCGCACCAGTACCGTTACATGCTTCACAAGAAGTATAGCGCTTAATGCGGACTTTCTTTTCCACACCTTGAGCCATTTCTTGAAGAGTCATTTTAAGCTTGATTCTTAAGTTAGAACCTTTACGCTGACGTCTTCCGCCACCGCCGCCGCCGAAGAAGTCGCCGAATGGGCTTCCTCCACCACCGCCGAAGATATCACCGAAGTGGCTAAATATGTCTTCCATATTCATACCACCCCCACCGCCGCCGAATCCGCCAGATCCGTCGAAAGCTTGGTGACCAAAGCGATCGTATTGCGCTCTTTTTTGGTCGTCACTTAAAATCTCGTAAGCCTCTGCAGCTTCTTTAAATTTTTCTTCTGCTTCAGTATCCCCAGGGTTTTTATCTGGGTGATATTTAATGGCTACTTTACGGTAAGCCTTTTTAATTTCTCCTCCTGAAGCATCTTTAGAAACGCCGAGTACTTCGTAAAAATCTCTTTTAGACATCGTTGTGTGTTTTCTTATTGTCCTACAACTACTTTCGCGTAGCGGATCACTTTATCGTTTAGGATGTAGCCATTTTCTACCACATCAACGATTTTATCTTTAAATTCTTCTGTTGGTGCTGGAATTTGAGTAATTGCATCGTGGTAATCAGTATTCAACTCTTTACCAGTAGCATCTTCCATTTGCTTTAATCCTTGACCTTCTAGTGTTTTCAACATTTTATCTTTGATCATCACTACACCATCAAGTACTTGCTTTACTTCCTCATTATCTGATTTTGTATTGGCAATTGCTCTTTCGAAATCATCAATAGTAGGAATAATAGCGTTCATCACTTTCTCGCTACCCGTTTTTTGCAACGTTAATTTCTCTTGAGAAGTACGTCTACGGAAGTTGTCGAACTCAGAGTAAAGACGAAGATATTTGTCTTTCATTTCTGCTAGTTCTTGTGATAATTTGTCTACCTCAGAAAGTTCTTCAGAAGCTTCCTCAGCTGCTTCTTCTTTAGTTTCTTCAGTTGTATTTTCAGAAGCAGTATCCTCAGTAGTTTCTTGAGACTCCTCAGTTACTTGCTCTTCTTTATTTTCAATATTGTCTTGTTCTTTATTTTCTGCCATTTTCGTAATTATTTCTTGGTTGAAATACACACTCCGTTTTTATCAACAATATTGCCAACTGACATTCTGGGTCATTTTGTCGGCATTTTACTGACAAAGGTGAGATTCTACTACGTAATCTTCTGATATTGTAAAATTCAACTGAAAAATTGTCAGAAAAAAATACCTTGATGAAGTTTAACAACATCAAGGTATTCTTAAAAATTTTGATAACACTTCAGTGTTTTCAAAATCAAATATCACTAGCCCACGATTTCAATCGTGGGAAAATTAAAGGTTATGCATTCAATTCCGACAACGCCAACCAAGCCATCAGACCAACACCAATTTGCAAGGCATCTTCGTCGATATCAAAAGTTGGAGTATGTACAGAAGAAATAATGCCTTTTTCCTCGTTTCTAGTACCCAAACGGTAGAAACAAGCATCCATTTCTTGAGAGTAGTAAGAGAAGTCCTCTGCAGCTAACCAAATGTCTAGATCCACTACATTTTCTTCACCTAAATACTCGATGGCAGCAGCTTTATTGCGTCTAGTTAATTCGGGTTCGTTCACCAAGAAAGGATATCCTTTTTGAATGTCCATTTCTACAGATCCGCCCATACCTTCTGCAATGCCTTCTGCAATTTTAGTAATTCTTTCGTGTGCTTCCATTCTCCATTCTTCGTTCATGGTACGGAATGTACCTTGCACTTTAACTTCGTTAGGAATAACGTTGGTAGCACCAATTGCTCTTACATCTCCAAAAGATAAAACTGATGGAATTTTTGGAGCAGCGTATCTACTCACAATCTGTTGTAATGCCACAATAATATGTGATGTGATTACTACAGGATCTATATTTTTTTCTGGCATTGCACCATGTCCACCTTTACCTTTTACTGTAAAGTAGATCTCGTCGGCACTGGCCATATACATTCCTTCTCTAAAACCTACTTTGCCACAGTCGATAAATGGCATAACGTGTTGACCAATAATCTTTGTAGGTTCTGGGTTTTGTAAAGCACCATCTTTGATCATCAAAGAAGCACCTCCAGGTAGTTTTTCTTCACCCGGTTGGAATATCAATTTAATGGTTCCCTCGAACTGATCTTTGATGGAGTTAAGAATTCTTGCCGCTCCTAATAATGATGTCGTATGTACATCATGACCACAAGCGTGCATTACTCCTTCATTTTTTGATTTGTAAGGAACATCGTTGGCTTCAGTAATTGGAAGTGCATCCATATCACCTCTTAAGGCAATCACTTTTTTGTCTGGATTTTTTCCTTTGATCAAACCAACTACACCAGTTTTAGCCACACCTTCTTGTACTTCAATGCCATAACTTTTTAGTTTTTCTACCACAAATTTAGCGGTTTCGAATTCTTGATAAGAAAGTTCTGGATTGGCGTGAAGATGATGTCTGTTAGCTACAATCTCTTCTAAGTTTTCTTGAACTAATGTTTTTATTTGATCTTTTAGACTCATGTCAAACGATTGGATATATTGATAAATCCTTAATTAATGTAAATGGTAATTAGGGAATTGATATAAATTTTGATACAAATTTAATGAATTAATAATAACGGAGTGTTAATTCCACTTTGTTATTCTATCTCCTTGTATTTTTTGCTGCATTTCTCGCCGGAATGACCGAAGCGAGTAATGTAATTGTGGTGACTGTGATACAGATGATAAGAAAATCTTGCCATCTCGTTTCTACGGGATAAGCATCAAGAATACCGTTGTTAGCACCGGTGCTAATCCATTTAAATTTCTCTTGAATAAAGCAGAATGTGTAACCTGAAATCAACCCAAAAATAGCTCCTGATACCGCCACTAAGCTACCTTCAAAAACAAAGATTTTACGGATCATTCCATTCGTCGCTCCCATAGATTTTAAGACATTCATATCGTCATTCTTTTCTATGGAAAGCATTGCTAATGCAAAGAATACGTTGAATGAGGCGATTCCTAGAATAAGGGCAAAAGTTCCATAGGTAAAGAACTTTTCAATTTTTAATGCTCTTAAAACTTGAGACTGCTGTTCTGGTCGAGTTTTAATGGTGAATTTATCACCAATACTGTCTATTAGTAATTTCTTTACGTGGTGGGCATTGTACCCATCTGCTACTTTTATTTCTAGCCCTGTTCTTAAATTTCCATAGTTCAATAATGAGTTAGCAAATTTGATAGGAACAATAACAGTAGATTGATCAAACTGAGGTTCTGCCACAAAGACACCTCCAGCTTGTATGATTTTTTTATTGAACGCCTTGGCAGGGTCTAAAGAAGATTTTCCTTTTCTTTTCGGATACCAGAATTGGAGGGGATACATACTGTCTCTAAGCCTCAACCCAAGTTCTTGATATACTCCCGAACCGACCAATGCGTATTGATTATCGTTATTAAAAAGAGTATTGGTTCCTAATACAACGGTGGTGTCAATTTGTGTTTGAATCGCAAAATTATCGCTAACACCTTTCATGTTGACGACTTTTTGCTTGTTGTTGTATAAAATCAAGACTTTGTCTTCAATCACTTCAGTAATTGCTTCTACTCCCTCAATTTCTTCGATTTTATTTCTTAGCGTCCATTCGTAAGGGAAAGATTTACCAAAGGTGGCCTCAATTTTTAGTTCGGGATTGTGTCGATTAAACATTCCTGTTAACGTTCTTTCCATACCGTTAAATAGGGAAAGCACAATCACCAAAGCGGCAGTACCGAAGCCAACACCCACCATTGCGATGTTAGATAAAGTTTGAATAAAGTTTTGACGGATAAATAGTTCCGCCATTCCTTTATAGGTTTTACGAATTCTTTTTGGAGAAAAAGTAAACAGCACACCAATAGCCTTCCCAAGAAAGATCACAAGCCCAAAAGACATTTGCAACACTAAAGTCAACAACATCAAAGGTATATTCTTGATGTTTCTTTGTGAAAGGAAATACCTTTTAGATATAAAAAATGGAAGTCTAAACTTTGACATCAACACAATTAATTTCCACTTCCTGTATTTTAGGAAGTTTTAGAGGTTCAAATTACCACAAAGTTAAGCTAAGAGATGAAATCTCAACACAATTATTGAATTACTTCTATTAAACTTTTTAAAAAACTAGACTTTACCTATAAGATGAAGGTTATTTTATGCTATATATTTTATCAGATAGGAGTGATTTTTAGAAATTAAAGATATTACGTTTTACTTTTGCGAATGAAAACGAGGGGAGAAATGATCATTGTAGAACGGTTATCCTGATCATGTTAGAAATCTGATTTAAATACATTCAGATGAAAACAAGTAACCGGCGACAATTGAAAAAGATTGTATTTCACTATGCATAAAAAAATACTTACAATATTATTAATTTTTCTTTCAGGACAATTATTCGCTCAAAATGCTAGAAGTTTTTGGAAGTTGTCTAATAAAGGAGAATACGAGAAAATCTATAAAAAGCTTATCAAAGAAAATGGGGAGTTGGACGAAAGTGCCGCTTTAAATTATGTTTGGGGACTTTATTATATTCAAAATAAAGAGGTCTTTGATTTAGATACAGCTTATCAATTCCTACAAACGGCAGATACTTTATGGAGGAATGCGAACGACGATTTAAAAGGAGAGTTCATCAAACAATATGTGAATAACGATTCTATTAAAACATGGATTACCTATGTCGAAGCAACTGCTTATAAGCAAGCGAATAGCCAAAATACGGAAGAAGCGTTTGTGACCTATGTTCAGAAATATCCTCATTCTTTAATCTTGCCTCAAGCTATTCATAAAAGAGATAGTCTGGGATTTGAAAATGCTAAAAGAACGCATACTTACGAGTCGTATGAACTGTTTTTAAGAAGTTACCCTGATGCCAAACAAGCTGCTGTTGCTTTGGAACAATACGAAAAGCTAGTTTTTCAACACAAGACCAAAGACGCCAACGAGAAATCTTTACGATTGTTCTTGATGGAACATCCAAATTCTCCTTATAAAGAGGAGGTAGAAAGGGATTTGTATTGGATACTCACAAAAAATAAATCAAAAGTAGCCTATGAGTATTTTATTCGTGATTATCCCTCATCTAAACGTGCAAGTTCAGCTATTTTTCAATTGTTTTTGATGTCTGATGATAAGAAATCAGTACTTGAGACTTATACAGATTGGGAGCAAAATGATTACTACACTCAACTTTTACAAGATAAAGACTATACTAAAATCCCCGTAGCGATTGATAGTAATGTTGGGTTTATCAATAACTATGGTACCCTAAAAATTCCTGCAAAATACAAAGAAGCTGATGTGACTTATAATTGTCATGGTACCAATGAATTATTTCTGTTGTTATCAGATTCTACAGGAAAAAGAGGACTTATTGACCGATTTGAGAAGGTGATGATCCCTTTTCAATACAATCAAGTAGAATTTATTTCAAAAGGAATTTATACGGTAACATCAAATAATAAGGTAGGACTTTACTGTTTAGGAGAAGGCGAGTGGGTGCCACCTACTTACGATCAGATTATTCAGTTAAGCAGAAGATTGTATGGTGTTCGTATAAAAAATAGATGGGGTATAATATCTTCAGACGGCACACTTAAATTTCCAATAGAAGCAGGTCAGCTGATCCAATTATCAGAAAATAGAATGTTGGTAATGGAGAAGGGCCGTTGGGCAATGTACAGTGAAGACGATGTGTTTGAAGGGAAAATAAAGAGTACATCAGAAGATTTTGTCTATAATAGTTATAAGATTATAGACGATTCTTGGTTTCTCTTAAAACAATATCAAAAGTGGAGTTTATATACGCCTAACGGAGAAAAGTATTCTGATGCTTACGATGAAGTTAAAGATGTGAAAAAACACAATTTTTGGTGGGTAAGAAACGATAGCATATATGCAATGTTAAATTATCAGAATCAAATAGTGGTTGATAGTTTAAACTACCCATATGAATATGAAAAAGGTTTTATTTCTAAGGATAGTGCCGAATGGAAATCGTACAATTGGGTAGGAGATAGCTTGTTTAGAACCACTGCTGATACCATGTATTTCAATGGAAATACTGCAGATATTGTTTACGAGTTAAATAAGGAGACTTTTGTTCGATTTACTACTGGAATTGTTTGTGCTCTCGATAAATACAATGAGTGGAATGTGACTTATGTTCCACAAGATTCGGTTGAAGTTCCATTTATTGTGGCAAAATCTAAGAAAAATGGAAAATACGCATTGCTTAATGAAAAAGGACATCAGGTGATGACTCCGCAGTTTTCTTCGATGAGGATTGTAGAAAATGCAGTGGTAGCCAAATATGGCAACTTGATGTATCTCTATAATTTAGAAGGAAAAAGAATACTCAGTCAAGGTTTCGATGCAATTGAAGGTGATGGAAATGAGCTGAGTTTACGACTTAAAAAGAAGTTTGGATATTATAATACTCGAAACCAACATCAAATAGCACCTATGTTTGATGAAGCCATTGTCGCGACTACTTTAAGAAAGAAAGGGGTGGCTTTATGGCTAGGTCAAAAAGGAGGAAAGAAAGGGCTGTTTGATATCAACAATGTAAAAAAAGCTTCTTTCTATTATGATGATATGCAGTTGCTACAATTAGATTCCTCAAAAGTATTTGTATTAGAGGATGAACAGTGGAAGTTGTTGGATGTATCGAAAAATGATATTCAGATGACTTGCGAGGAATATCAGATTATAGAAAAGGATAAAGATTCTTTTTGGTTGAAATATAAAAAAGGAAATAAATACGGGGCGTATCACTCTTTATATGGTGATATCATTTATCCGGAGTTTGAGGAGATAGATAATATAGGTACGTTAAAAGCACCATTATTTAAGGTTCAGCAATACATTCATCAAGCTCGCTTACATATTGTCATGTACATTAACACTAAAGGAGAGGTGATTTTTACCTCAATGTTGAACGAAGAGGGATATAATAAAATTAAGTGTCAATAAAGTGATATTAGAGATATGTAAACAAGATGCCGATAAAATGTGAAATAATTTAAAATGTAAGATAGGGTCTTATTAATTTCTCAAAAAAATATGTTAATAGTCAGTAAATTTATAAGCAAAAAAAAATATGCTGAATTTTATCATTGTTTTATGAGAGTAATATTTCCTAAATAGCGTTAAGAAACCGGGAGCCAATATTTATATGGGTTTTCGGATACATCAATTAAATGTCAGTACTATAAGTGTGTGTATGATTTTCAATGAGGGCGGAAAATTAACGAACAATTAAATTAGTACAAACTAACATTCAAATAGGTCTCTTGGACTAATTACACCAAGAGAATAGGTAGTTAAGAATTAAGTTAAGATTATGAAAAAGAAAATATTACTTCTTTTTGTTATGCTCGGTTTAGGGTTGACAGTAGGAGTGTCACCTGTGTTTGCATCTGGAGGTGGACATCCGGAAGCTGCTCCATGGTCGGTAATCCCTTTTGCGGCTTTATTGATTATGATCGCAACAGGTCCTTTATTTTACGAAAAGTTTTGGCATCACAATTATCCAAAAGTTGCCGTTGGACTAGCTGCTATTGTAGTTGGTTATTACATTTTTGGATTGCACAATACACATGGTCCTATTCATGCTTTCTTTGAATATTTCCAATTTATTGCACTTTTATCTGGTTTATATATCGCCTCAGGCGGTATTATGATTAATGTAGATAGAAAAGGAACACCACTAGCTAATACAATATTACTGGTATTCGGTGCTGTTATTTCTAACATTATCGGTACAACAGGTGCATCTATGTTATTGATTCGTCCGTTTATGCGTCTGAATCAAGAAAGAATCCAACCTTATCATGTAGTATTCTTTATCTTTATTGTAAGTAACGTAGGTGGTGCTTTAACTCCAATTGGTGATCCTCCATTGTTTTTAGGTTTCCTTAAAGGAGTGCCGTTTGAGTGGACTTTGATTCACTCAGTACCAATGTGGGCATTTACAATTGCAATGTTGGCGGTAGTTTTCTTCTTCTTCGATAGACGTTTTGTCAACAAAAAGAACTTGCTTTTTGATGAAGAAACAGAGAAAACATACTCAAATAAAATCACGATTACTGGTTCTAAGAACTTTGCTTGGTTAGCAGTTTTAGTAGCAGCAGTATTCTTCGATCCATCAAAAATCTCTTGGTTACCAGGTATTCTTCAAACACACGAAGGAATGTCAATTGGTTTCTTAAGTGATTTACAACACCATGAAGGAGCAACATTATTCTCATTCATCAGAGAAATTATTATGCTTTCAGTAGCATATTTATCCTATAAATTTGCTGATCAAAAAGCGATTAAAGGTAACGAATTCAACTTCGAACCAATTAGAGAAGTAGCATTTATCTTTATCGGTATTTTCGGTACAATGATGCCAGCCTTAGAATTAGTCGGTGGATTTGCAGCATCTGATGCAGGAGCACCTCTAATTACACACAATACACTGTATTGGGCAACAGGTTCATTATCTGGAATTCTTGATAACGCACCAACATACTTGAACTTCTTAACCGCTGCAATGGCTTCTAAAGGAGCAGACATTAACAGTGCACAGCAAGTATTAGACTTTACGAATGGTATCGTCAATGGAGCACCGAATCATGAAGCACAATTAGAGTTATTAGCGATTTCTGTTGCAGCAGTATTCTTCGGAGCGATGACTTATATTGGTAACGGTCCAAACTTTATGGTGAAATCAATTGCAGAGCAATCAGGCGTTGAGATGCCATCATTCTTTGGATACATTTTAAGATACTCTTTACCAATCTTATTTAGTATCTTAATTGTAGTTTGGTTAGTATTCTTTGCTTTTGTGTAAGCGAGTTTAAAATATTCAAAAAAAACCTCTTGTATTCCATGCAAGAGGTTTTTTTGTATAACTTTTGATTATAGATTTTTAAAGGGTTTATTTTAGAAACAAGTTCTTCTAAGCCCATGATTGAAATCATGGGTTAATAAAGGTTGAATATATATCGACTGAAGTCGAGATAAATTTGAGTTTTAACCTAATTTTGACAATACTTTAGTGTTGTCAAAATCAATTTATCACCAACCCATGATTTCAATCGTGGGTGTTAGCACTTTGAGAATAAAAATGTACAAATATACTTACCTACTTATTTTACTTTTTACATTATCATTCTATAGTTGTAGCACTGATAATGAAGAAACGATTCCAGATGTTTCATCTATTGAAGTGAATGTCGAAGTACGTCACCTTGAAGACGAACTTTTCGCTTTAGAAACTAGAGATCAGATTGTGAAATATCTAGTGGAAAATCCAGAAATTGAGCAAAAGTATTTCCTTCAAGCAAGATTGTATCCTACAAGAGAAGTATTAGTAGAAGCATTATACGACTTCTTATCCAAGCCAGAAAACGATACGTTAAGAATGGATGCTAAAAACGTTTATGGCGATTTTGAAAAGGAAAGAAAGCAATTAGAAGATGCTTTTAAGTATATAAAGTATTACTATCCAGAATTTAAGGTTCCTAAGGTATATACAAGTGTATCAGGATTTGGAAATTGGGGTTTTGGTGGAGATGTTCTTGATTTCGGAGACATGATTGTGTTAGGTATTGATTACTTCACGGGACCAACAGCTACTTTTACAGTTCCAGAAACGCCAGGATACATTTTAAAGCGTTATACACCAGAGTATATTGTCCCTTTTACTGTACAGATATTATCAAATCGTTTTAATCAGGTAAATGATAGAGATAGAACGGTTTTGGCTCAGATGGTTGCCTGGGGTAAAGCTTACGAGTTCGTGGATAGAGCAATGCCATACCTACCTGATACCATAAAGGCAGGGTATAGTAAAAGAGAGCTTTACGAAGTTCAATACAATGAAGGATATATATGGAGTCATTTCGTAGAAAACGAGTTGTTGTACAAGTCAGAACGAATGACAGTAAAAAGATATGTAGATGATCGACCTACGACATCAGAGATTTCTGGCGATAGTCCCGGTAGATTAGGTCGATGGTTAGGTTGGCAAATTGTAGAAAGTTATTTAAGGAATAACAAGGAGCAAGATTTCGTCTCTTTGATGAAGGAAAAAGATGCTCGGAAAATTCTGCAAAAGTCTAAGTATAAGCCAAATAATCGTAAATAAATTTAATACTTTCTGTAGAAAGCTAAACAAATATTAGACTATATTAAATCCTCTTAAAGGATAGTGAGAACTCCAGTATTTATGGTTAATATTGGTCATCAAAATTGATCTTCAAACAAGGTTATAGCCTGAGTTCGTAGAACTTAGGCAGATAAGAATTTATTCAGTACTCAGGATATTATAATGTATAATAACCGATACTGTAAAGGTATTATTTATATCCTCGTTTACTGAGCCTCCCATCTTGATATTCGAGATGTGGAGGTTTTTGTTTTCCAAACTTTCAAAGGTTTGCAAAAAGAAAGAGGTTGCTTCAATTTTTTTGAAACAACCTCTTCGGCATCTTTTTACAACTTTAAGGATTTATGCGTTTTTATCAGGACTAAGCGCCTGATTTGTCTAATATTTTCTCTTTATATTTCTTTACTTGACGTCTTAAAGACTCTGTTGCTTCATCAGTAGCAGCTTCGAAAGATACGCCATGTTTTTTAGCAACAAGTGTATCACCTGGAATGCGAAGCTTAATTTCCACAACTTTATTGTCTCGACTATTGTCACTATTTTTTTGTACTCTTAGGAATACTTCCCCGTCTACGAATCGATCGTAAAAAGTCTCCAATTTGTCTACTTTTTGTTGAATAAAATCGATTAACTTTTGGTCTGCTGTGAAATGTATTGATTGGATGTCGAGTTTCATATTCTTACAGTTTAAAATGTGTTGTGAAAAATTTTATTTATAAACCAAAAGATGCCTTCATTACCTTAAAAACGCAATTTATTGATAATAAATACCTTGTCCTTAAAGTGAATTATCGTCCGTTTATTAATATTTAATATAACGGTTTTCATTCACATTAGTTGTATTTTTTCAAGATATTTTGATCAGATTTAAGACTTTTTTTGTCCTCCTCTTGGATGTGCCTGAGCGTGAATGTTTTTCATTCTTTTTAGAGTAGAATGAGTGTAAATCTGAGTAGCAGATAAATTCGAATGCCCAAGGAGTTCTTTTATATCATTTAGTTGAGCACCATTCTCCAGCATACTTGTCGCGAAAGAATGTCGAAGTACATGAGGACTTTTTTTACTTGTTGTCGTGTGTAGACTCAAATACTTTTTTACTAATTGATATAGTTGAGGGTAGTTCAAGGCGGTACCCTTGTTATTGACGAATAATGCAGTTGTATCAAATGAATTTCTTTCTTTTAAATAGTTTTTGAGCTGTTCAATTAAAACTTGATGTAGTGGTACTATCCTTTCTTTATTTCGTTTCCCCATCACTTTGAGCGAGTGGCTGCTGAAATGGATATCATTCACTTCTATACTTAATAACTCAGAAGCTCTTAAACCAGTTCCATAAAGGAATTCTAAAATTAATTTATCTCTAATTCCCTCGAAAGATGTATCAAAAGTATCCTTATTGAAGAGGGACTCCATCTCGCTTGCTTTTACGAATTGTGGCAAACGTTTGGGAGTTTTGATAGAATGTACACTTTTGGCAGGGTCTACATCAATGATATTGATTTTACGCAAGTATTTGAAAAAGCTTTTTAAAGATGCGATTTTTCGGTTAACGCTTTTAGCGCTAAGTTTCTGATCCATTAAAGAAGCAATCCATAGCCTAATTTCTGATTTATTAGCACGATCTATTTGAAAGTCCTCTTGTTCCTTGGTTAAGTAATCTTCAAATTGGGTTAAATCGATAGTGTAAGCTGTTAAAGTATGCTCACTCACTTTCTTTTCATACTGTAAATACGCTAAGAAAGATTGTAGTGATTTGTTCATTTGACGATAAACTAAACGTTATTATTGTTAAGAGGGAAATCCTACCTAGAAAGGCATCATTCCCAAAATCAAAAAGTAGGAGATAGTAAAATGGTCTAAATCAAAATTTTAAATTAACCCAGCGGTGGTTCATTCTATCTCTTCTTCAAAATAATATATTTCTTGTTGATTTGAAAATCAAACAAACAAAAAAAGCCTATCATATAAAGATATGATAGGCTTTTAATAGAACAGTACTAATTAAGCACCTGCTTCAGTTCTCATTTTGATCTTGTAAGCAGTCTTAATGTTTTTCTTTCTGTTTGCAACAGATTCTTTCTCGTAGTACGCACGTCCACGTAATTCGCGAAGTACTTTTGTTCTTTCAAATTTCTTTTTGAAACGCTTAAGAGCACGGTCGATAGACTCGTTGTCTTTTACTTTAATTTCGATCATTATATTCTCCTTTTAATAAGGTATTTTCAAATTCTATTCCTATTTCGGATCGCAAATATAATCAAGAATTATATAAAACGAAAATGATTTCCAAAAATAATTAAATTGATTTCTAAATGATTCTTATTGACTATCAATAGTTAAGGCTTGAATTTTCGCTTCGATCTCTTCCCATGGGAAGTCCAAATAGGTTGCTAAAGATAATAAATCCCCTTTTTTGAGTACTTCAGAAGCTTCTGGACACGAATTACTTTGACCATCTCTGATGATAGCTAAAAGGTTACAACTGTGTTTTGTACCTTCTAAAACTTGAAATAAAGATAGTTGTAACTCTTTCCAAGAAATGCCAGCAATCTTGTCGACAGTTACCGTCATAGGGTTGGCACCTTGCGTATTATAGAGTAAATCTTCGATGACTAAAGCACTATATGGATCTTGACATTCTTGTACTATGGCCAATACCGATAAATCAGAGCTGATATAAGTGGCTTTGTTCTTTTCGAACATCCAAAGATTCGCCATGTCAACAAGAATATATAATAGTCTCGTTTTAGAAGTATCTACAAAACGTTCAAGTAAATCTAAAGTGACTTTCGTGCTTCCATCAGAATTAGATTTTGAAGCATCCACAGGGAATACAATTACTGTTTTGTTATTTTGAACTTCGGCTTTTTGATACGTTTCTTTTTGAAGAGGACACCCTTTAATAAAATGTATATTAGGTAAGTGTGCTATTTCTTCAGGTAACTCATTGATATTGTCATCAACAAAACAAATCCCCACCGACTTTTCAACTACTCTTAGTTCATCGATAAAATGTTTTGCTACATTATTCCCCGGAAAGTTAAAAATGATATATCCGTCTTTATGTGGATTTTTCATAAAGCCTAATTTTTTTTGAGTCTTGTAAAATTCTTTGTAATCGAAAGCGGCGCTAAATAACGCACCAACAAAAGCAATACTTACTGTACTTAATAGCATTGTAATTATTCTTCCTGCGAGTGTTTCAGCAGGTGCATTACCATAGCCTACAGTAGTGGCAGTTTGCCATGTTTGCCATATTGCCTCGTTCCAAGTTACGGATTCGATGTATTTAAAAAGTATGGCAAACAATAGATTAATCCCTATGGTATAGAAGAACACTTTTTTAAGCCAAATGAGTGGTTCAGCTTCTTTGTGTACCCTAAACCTTTTGATTAGATTAAGGATCATATTTTTATTGTTTAGTTTTCTTTTTATCTATTTCAGTATAATGATACTTTATGTTCTCGTTTTCCAAAGGCTGATAGCCTTCTTTGTATAAATCGTGTTGTAAGTCTGTATGCACTTTTTGGGAGAAAGTGGTTTCTACGTGTCTGTAAAAAAAGGCTAGAAAAAAACCAACAATACTGCCTGATAAATGTGACTCCCATGAAATTCCTTTTTCGTTAGGTACCAATCCTGTTAACATGCCGTGATATAATACAGCGACACATAATGAGACAATTAATGATCTTGGATTTTTTTGGAATAACCCTATAAAAAACAAAAACGAAGCTATGCCATAAATAATACCACTTGCCCCAACATGAAAAGAAGGTCGTGCGAATAGCCATACCATAAAACCGCTATAAATAGTAAGTTGTATTAATATTTTGTCGGCCACCTTTGGGATAAAATAATAAAGTGCAAAACTTAATATCCCAAAAGAAATGGTATTACTGAATATGTGGTTAAAACCACCATGTATGAAAGGATGAAGAAATATACCAATAAACCCTAACCTTTCTCTTGGGTATATACCAAGATGGAAAAGTTGTATGTTTAAAGATAACTCCAAGGCATAGAGAAACCATGCTATGGAGATGAGAAGTAACGGTATGCGTACTTCTTTATTTCTGAGCATCTTTTTTGATTTCTTCTTTTTGTTCTTTCTTTTTATCATCAAAACGTTTGTACGCAGAGATGATATTCTTAACTAATCGGTGTCTTACCACATCTTTCTGACTTAAGTGAAGTACTTTAATGCCTTGTACATTCTCCAGAATTCTTGATGCTGTAACCAAACCCGATTTTTGTCTTGGAGGCAAATCAATTTGAGAAATATCACCAGTGATAATCATCTTAGAATCTAAGCCAAGACGAGTCAGTAACATTTTCATTTGCATTTCTGTGGTGTTTTGAGCCTCATCCAACAATACAAAAGCATTACTTAAGGTTCTACCCCTCATATAAGCAAGAGGTGCAATTTCGATGACCCTGTTTTCCATGTAGAATTTAAGTTTTTCTGATGGAATCATATCATCAAGAGCATCATAAATAGGTCGTAAATAAGGATCAACTTTATCTTTTAGATCACCTGGAAGGAAACCTAAACTTTCCCCTGCTTCTACTGCTGGACGGGAAATAATAATCCTTTTTACTTGTTTATTTTTTAACGCTTTCACAGCTAATGCAGTAGCCACATAAGTTTTACCGGTACCTGCAGGTCCCAAAGCAAAAACTAAGTCATTTTTCTTTACTGCGTCAACTAATTTTTGTTGATTACTTGTTTTAGGACGAATGGCAATTCCTTTTGCACCGTACAACAGAATTTCATCTTTAACATCTGCATCCTGTAAGTCGGCATTCATCTCTACATAATCAAGGATATTATCAACGGTTACCTTTCCAAATTTTCTATAATGAATAAGAAGTTCGTTGATGGCCTTATGTACCTTAATAATCTCGGCACTTGTTCCTTGAATTCTAATTTCACTACCTCTCGCAATTATTTTACTGTTTGGAAATGCAGTTGATAACTCTTTGATGTTGCTATTATCTACCCCTAAAAAATCTACTAAGGCAACATCTTCTAATGGAATTACTTTTTCTATCAAGCGTTTTGTGTTTTAAATTTAATCTTGTTTCTAATTTATTATTATTTCGGGTATGTTTGGAACATTAATGGTTACTTTTTATGTAGGCAAACATACGGCTAACAATATATGAAATTGTAGGCTCAAATTTACCGAGATTTTGTATTATAAACGAATTTATCTTTAGATCTATGATGAATAATTATATTAATAGGAATATAGATTCTACTAAACTGATATTCTTTGGCCTCTTTTTCTGTTTTGTTCAAAGTTTTGCTCAAAATAAACATCAATTAGTTGATAAAGAATTGAAACTATTGCTTTCCAAAGAATGGATGCAAGGTGCCTCGGTATCGTTTAAAGTAACTTCAATAAAAAATAAGAATTTCGATTATGACTATCAATCCAATATTTCTTTAACACCAGCATCCATTACTAAGTTATTTTCCACAGCGAATGCACTTGATAAATTGGGGAGTAATTATAGGTACGAAACTAAAATTTCTTATTCAGGGAGTTATCAAAATGGTGTATTAGATGGTAATTTAATTATTCATGGTAGTGGAGATCCGACCTTAAGATTGGCTCAATTGGATAGTGCTATTGCTGCAAGTTTACCCGATCTGAAAAAGATTACAGGAAAAATTGTGGCAGATGCTACCCTATATGGTAAACAAACCACTCCTTATAAATGGGTTTGGGAAGATTTAGGAAACTATTATGGAGCAGGTGTCAATAGCTTAAATATTGATGATAATATCTATAATATTTATTTGAATACGGGTAATACTGGAGAAAAAGCTGAAATCGTTTCGATAACACCTAAAACGCCTTATTTAACCGTAGAAGCTGATGTTTTATCGGGAGAACAAGGAACGGGTGACAATTCGTTTATTTTCTCTTCTCCTTATTCAAATAGTCATATTATTAGAGGAACTTTACCTCCTAATCGTAAAAACTTTAAGGTAAAAGGCGGTGTGACGGATCCTGATTATCATGCAATTTATATGTTGAAAACCACTTTAGTAGAAAGGGGCGTATCTATTGGTGAAGGGTGTATTGAAGTGATTTATCATAAAAGTAAACTTACTGATTTACATGAGTTGACATCGGTGAAATCCATACCAATTTCTAAAATTATTGATAAAACAAATAAAAAAAGTATCAATCTATATGCGGAAGCGCTAGCAAAGACCGTTACTATAAAAGAAAAGAATTCTATTCTACCTGATAGTGTAACAAAAAGCGTTATAGATTTTGTGAGCTCTCTGGGTGGTAGTTCTAAAGGAATATTTCTTGAAGATGGTAGTGGTTTGTCACCTTTTGGTGCATTTTCTGCTAGTCATATGGTCGATTTTTTAATTGGAATTAAAGAAAAAGACTACTTTGAAGACTTTGAAAAATCTCTTGCTAAAACAGGTCAATCAGGTACCTTAAAGTATTTTTGTCGCTATAATGGGGCAAAAGGAAAGATTTTAGGAAAGAGTGGATCTATGAGAAGAGTGAGAAGTTATGCAGGTTATATTAAAACAAATAATGACGTTTTAGTATTTACGATAATCATAAATAATTTTTCATGTAATCATAAAACCCTACGTAAGGCTTTAGAACCTCTTATGGAAGAATTAAGTAAATAGAATTTTTTTGATGATCAAATCATGTTTCGTCATGATTTTTGCACATAAAATCATACTAATAATTGGAATGATTATATAATCATGTTTAAATTGTAAGTGTGAGGTGGAATGAGTCTGATTTTCAGATTGATATACCATTTTTTAATCAATGGCCTCAACTTTTGTCCCGAATTCACGGTAAGCCTATGTTTTTGAAGAAATTAATTACTACAACATTTGTCCTCATCAGTCTTCTTGCGTTTACTAATCAAACCCATGCACAAAACACAAATGAACTGAAGACAAAGATAAAATCACTACCTGATGGAAAATTGAAGGTAGATAAACTTATTGAGCTTTCTAGAATAGAGCTGGAGCAGAGTAATTTCGATGCGATGAAAATCACAACGGATCGAGCTTACAACATCTCTCAAAAAATTGGATACCGTTTGGGAGAAGCAAATGCTTTACTTTTAAAATCTACCATGTATAAACTTAAAAGAGACTTTAATACCGCCATTGAGTACGGTATTAACTCGATTAAGATTTTTGAGGTGGTGAATGATGACGTTTCTTTATATGATGCCTATTCTGATATCTGTTTCTTATACCAAGACTGGGGTATTTACGAAAATGCAATTGAATACATGGTCAAAGCATTGGGAGTGGCCGAAAGAATGAATGATAAAAAACGTCAGCAAGAGATATGGAGTTTATTGGGTAATGCCTATCAGCGATTAGCAAATTATGACCGTGCATTATTTTATTTCAGAAAAGGGGCAGATTATCTGAAAGAAAGAGAGGCATATTACCACGATCCAAACGATTTGCAGGCCTATAACACAGCTTTAGCTCAGATTGCCAGTATCGAAATGGCAAGAAAAAACTACGAGACTGTAAAAAATATCAACGAAGAAATTCTTGCTAACAAAGAAAAACTAGGTGATGAAGAGGGTAAATTTGTACCTCTGAATGATATCGGTGTATGTTACGTACGTTTACATAAGCCAGAAAAAGCCTTACAATATTTTAAGAAGGCCTTAGAAATTAACAGAAAACTAGGTAAGCCAGAAGAAAAAAGTGCTACTCTATTGATGAACATTGGTACACAGGCCAATCAGTCAAGAAGATATGGTGAAGCACTTAAGGCCTACAACGATGTATTAAAAATTAGATTAGCAGGAGGAAAACCTAAAGAAATTGCAGTAGTTTATTCTTATATCGCTTCTGTACACACAGGTAGAGGCAACCTTCAAGAGGCCATTAAGTACTACGAAAAAAGTGGTAAAATGGCACAGCAAGCAGGAGATATTTCGGGTGTGGAAAAAAGTTTGAAACACATTTCAGATATCTACCGTTCGATGAATGACTACAAGAGAGCCTATAATACATTATCAAGAAGACTTTCTTTAAAAGATAGTTTGATTCGAATAGAGAGTATTAAGCTTAAGAAAATCACTGAAAACCGTTTAGCAGCTCAGAAAAAGGAAAAAGAAATTGACCTTCTTATCATGAACCAAAAGGTGAATGAAGCGACCATGAAAAGTTTGGAAGAACAGAATGCTCGTAAGGCCAAAGATCTTGAGATCATGCAGCGTGAGCAATACATTAAGGAACAAGAACTTATTCAGAAAGAACTTGAGCAAAAGAGGCAACAACAGGAACTTCAGTTAACCATGACAGCCTTAGAAGCTGAGCAGATTGCCAAAGAAAACTCTCAACTTCAAAGAATTAAGAAGGTAAACGAATTAAAGATTAAGGAAAACGAAACGGATGCGAAACGTAAGCAAAGAGAATTAGAACTCCTTGAACGAGATAAGCAAATCCGTGATAACAAAATTAAGCAGCAGGAAGAAAACAAGAGAATCTACCTTGGCATGTTTGGTTTGTTATTCATCGTGATGGTCTTGATTATCATTGGTTACTTCCAAAACCGTAGAAAGAACTTGAAATTAGCCTCTAAAAACGAGGAGATTTTAGGTCAGAATGTGGAGATTGAAAAACAAAGAGACGAATTATCTGCGGCCAACTCACAAATTGAAAAAGCTTACGATAACATTCAGGTACTATCGGACTTCGGTCAGAAAATTACCGCGATTCTTGATTTGGAATCAATTAACTGGACAGCTTATGCATACATCAATACCTTAATGGATGCAGCGGTGTTTGGTATTGGTATTTACCGTGAGAATTATGATAAAATCGAGTATATCAATTTCTTGGAAAATGGTTTAACTCTTCCTCTATTTAGTACTGATTTATCAGCAAAAAATAGTTTAACTACTCTTTGTTATAAAACGAGTGAGGAAATTGTGATCAACGATTATGAATATGAGATTGATAATTACTTGAGACAAGAACCGGAATTCAGAACTTCTCAACGTCCAAACTCGTTGGTGTACTTGCCACTAATCACGGAGAAAAACTTAGGTGTTTTAACGGTACAGAGTTATAACAAGCATGCATATACAAGAAACGAGTTGAACATCTTGAGAACACTTGCTTCTTACTGTGCAATTGCCTTAACCAACGCCAACGCTTATCAAGAGATTGATAACAAGAACAAGAGTATTACCGACTCCATTCGATATGCACAAACGATCCAGAGAGCCATTCTTCCTTCCAATGCGAAGATTCAGACAGGTCTATTGGAAAACTTTGTATTCTTTAAGCCTAAAGATATTGTATCGGGAGATTTCTTCTGGTTTACTAAGATCGATGAGAAACTGAATAAGTTATCGTTCAGTAAAACGGATATAGAAGAAAGAATATTTATTGCAGCTTTAGACTGTACTGGACACGGTGTACCGGGTGGTTTCATGTCGATGATTGGTAACACATTATTGAACGAGATCATTAACCAGAAAGGTATTTACGATCCTGCCAAAATTCTTGATATGCTAAACGAAGGTGTAATCGACGCCCTTCACCAAGAAAACAAGAGTAATGACGATGGTATGGACGTTTGTTTAGTGATGATTGAGAAGAGTATCTCAGGCGAAACTAAATTGATCTTCTCTGGAGCGAAACGATCGTTGTTCATCAAAGAGCCAGGAGGAACTGAATTAATCGAAGTAAAAGGTGATAACAAATCGATTGGTGGTGTACATAGAAGAAAATCATCAAAAGTAAGTTTCACGAATAAAGAAGTAGAAGCAAAAGCAGGTTCATCTATTTATCTAACTACCGACGGTCTTCAAGATCAAAACAATAAAGATGGTAAGAAATTCGGTAAAGTAAAATTGACAGATTTACTTTTAGAAAATGCGGATAAACCGATGCTAGAGCAAAAATCAGCTTTAGAAAATGCATTGAATGAGCATATGGGAGATATTCCTCAAAGGGACGATATTACAGTTCTAGGAGTGAGGTTATAATACCATTAATAGATAAATGAATGAGGTAAGTTGTTAGTCGGCTTACCTCATTTTTTGTATATATTGATTTCAGAGAATATTAGCGGTTGTTCTCTATCTTTTTGTTCATAAGTGATGTGAAATAGTTTATCATAGTAGTAAGGAGATTTACTAATAGGCCTTGTCACTTTTAATACAATCTTGGAGTTATCAATTGGTGTAAAAGGAATGTTTAGCACACCCCATTTATTCGCTAAAACCGAATATCTCTCAGGACTACCATTATAGCCTATCATTTTATCTTTTTGATATATTTTTAATCGATTATAATTTAAACTGTCTTGATGGTAGTTATAACTCCAGATACTCATTTCGTAATTTTGTCCAAGAACTAGAGAATCGATTTCTATAGTCATTAAATCTTGATTTGCTTTTGTCGCGATTATCAATTGTTCGTTATTTTCGATGAAAAGAGAATCTACTTTTTTAAGAGTGAGAATACTATTCTCTCTAAGTTGATTTAAAGAAGATTTTGGAGGTAAAAAGTCACTTATTGGAACAGTGTACATTAAATCGGTCTTAACTGATGAAATATTTTTCCAATGAGGTGCAAATAAAGAATCCACAGTGATGACGAGTACATTCTTTTTCCAATTGATTTTTGAAAACAATTGCTCACTATATTCTATGGAAGGTAAAAGTAATTGGTCGGTATAATGAGCCTCTTCAAACGATAAACGGGAGTAATAGGTATTTAAGCTTGGAATACCAAAATGATAAGAAAGAGAGTATAATAATTCTCTTGCAAATCGGTTTTTTGGATCTTTATCACTTATACTGTTACTATTGAAAACAGCGTATAAGACTTCAATATTTTCTGTATCAAGTTCATATTTATTTTCTGAAAATATATTTTCCTTCATCAAGCTTTCTTTCATAATATCTTTATGATAAAAATAACATTCAGAAATGCCTAAGATTAAAATTGAATATATAATCCATTTATTGAGATTTTGATGTAGGAAAATAAGCATCCCTAATAGAATAAGAATATAGAAAATCCAGCCAAAACGTAACAAATCTCTAATTTGTTCTAGTGGTGGTAATATTTTAAATAAGAAATCAAATCTAATAAATAAAGTAAGTCCATATCCGAAAAAGAGAAGACTGCTAATTGTTAAAATATAAACAGAAACATCAATCTCTTTTTTGATATAAAGATTTCTAATAAATAGGATTAGACTTATTGCTAAAAAAATCCAGAAATAAAACCTTAACTGAAGACTATCAAATAGATAAAGGTTTTTGAAAAGTAGTTTATCAAAAATATTTTTTGATGATATGGCAAAATCATATAGAATCGTAAAGTGTTTCGTTCTCCATAAATGATCATCTGATAAACGAACAGAGAAATAATAAATAATTGTAGGAATTAAAAATGAAGTAAAACCAATAGCAATTGTCTTTTTTGAATAGTTGGAGAGAATAAATAAACCTAGAAAAATACATAATGTTGTTGCTGCCCAAAGTGTTCCAGTATATCCATGAGCAAAATATCCTATTAAATTGAATAGGGAAATGTATATCAAATATTTCCAGTGGGCCGTAGAAGTATATTTAAAAATAAAATAAATAAGTAGGGGAGAAATGATAATGTAGAATAAGCCAAAATGTAGAAGTATTCTACTGTTTACGGGGTTGCCTAAAGTAATAAGTAATGCCCCTAATACACTAATTATGGGATCACAATTGAAGTGCTTAAACAATTTGATACAACCAAAATAACAGATTGGGAAACATATCAGCATGCTATAGTGTAAGATGCCAACAGAATAGGTGTTTAGGTCTATTCCTATAGATTTTAATAGATAAATACTGTAAGATAATATGGGCACAGAATCACTAAATAAGATTACTTCTCCAAAAGGATAGTTCATGGCATTAGCATTGCCAAATTTTGCGACCCAAGCATATAAATAATAATTTTTTATACCATCAACTCCAATGTCACATAGTAAGAAGTTATTCGGGTGAAAAATAATCTGATGAAAATTTAGGAAAAGAAATAGTATCAGGAAGATAAACCCTCCTAATTGTATTTTTAGGTCAGTACCGAAACTGTTTTTGTTTAGTAAATTCATTAAAAAATGTTGGATTCCCTAGTTACTATTTGGAGATGAAAAAGTGTTGTTATTTACAAAATTAGTAGATTGCCTTAATAATAAGAATTGAATGATTATATTTTTGTATCCATAGAGCAATCTAGGTGATAAAGGACAAACATTTTTTTAATGATAGAAAACTTTTTGAAAAAAAATATAGGAGCCATAACGGCAATTCTATTTTTTACACCTCTATTTATTATAGCATTACAAACAGGTGTGTCATTAACAAATGACTCCTGTACATATTTAGCTTCTGCAATAAGTTGGGAGTCAAAAGGTGTTTTTTTAGATGTCTTTGGTAATGAAAATACAATTTGGCCACCTCTATATTCTGTTATTTTATCATGGGTAGGTTTAAATGAACTAAATATTATTCTTTTACACTATTTCTCTATTTTAGGAAGTATCATATTGTGGATAAGAATATTTAGATCTACTTACTCTGAAATTAAATTTACTATTGTATTAAGTATTTTACTTTCGACATCAACAGGTTTTTTATTGTGCGAGAAATTTGTGTGGTCAGAATGTGTGTTTGTATTTCTTACGAGCCTTTTACTTATTAATTACTTAAAGTTTTTGAGTACATCAAAAAATAATTATTTGATAATAGCAACTATATCAGCTGCTCTTTTGCCATTGCAAAGAATAGCAGGTTTATACATTATTATTTTAATATTATCAGGTAGCGTTCTTTTTTATATTGATGTGGTGATTAAAAATTATAAAAAACTTTTAGTGCATTGTTTGATTGGGTTGCTACCATTTGTTTTGTGGTTCTCTCAATCTCTAGGAGGAATGTCAGAAAGAGAGGAAGCTACATTTGATATATCCTTTTTAGGAACTGTTCTTTACGATTACTTTTTGGTGACAAGCAGGTACCTTCTTCCTGTTTTTCATGATTCTTTTTTATTGGCTGGAGTAATTCTATTATTTGTTATTTTCTATTTTGGATTGATTAAAGGAGAACAAAAGATCAAGCTTTTTTCTTTTGTTTTCATAGGATATGTGATATTATATATAGTGACAATATTCTTAAAAAAAGCAGGTGATGGACACCAAGAAATGGAACGTTTTCTAACACCTTTGTATCCTGTTTTTTGTTTTATTATGTGCTATTTATTCCGAAGAATAGATCTACAAATAAAGAATAAAAGGAAAATATTTTTTATATCTATTTTAAGTTTATGGATGCTTTATCCTTGTTCAAGAGCTATAAAAAACAGCAAATTATATCATCAACTCCCTCAAAAAACAGGAGTGAATATTCCTTGTGATTTTTTACTTCAGTAAATATAATTTACCAATTTGATGTTTGAACAAGTTATCACCATTTCTCTCTAAATGTTTAAAGTCTCCATTGTCCTTTTGTGGAATGATCACTCTATACAGATACACTCCATTGGCTAATTGATCTCCAAATTCATCTCTCCCATCCCAGGCATAATCCGAAATATTAGTACCTATTCTTATAGGCCCTAATTCGTCTTTGAAGATTTCTTTAACAACTCTACCTGTCACAGTCATGATTTGAATTTTTAAATCTTCAGGAACTGAAGTACCTGTAATTTGGAAAACAAAACGAACAGCATCAGAAAATGGATTAGGGTAAGGATAGAAGTTGGTAATTGCTGCTTCTTTTACAATTTCGAAATCAACTCTTAATTTATACCCTTGTTCATCTGTTCTATCATATCCAGATCCATTGCCTGTTGGATCAGATCCAAATACTTCAATAGTATATCTACCAGAAGATAAAGTCCCATCTGTATCTAAAAGAGTGGGGTCTACAACATCATTAATATTAAAGTCTGTCATAATATGGTTACTACTTCCTACATTATCGAAACCAATAGTGTTTAAATTGATGGTATAGGTTTGATCTTCTCCTTGCTTTTGTATAAATGCTTGGAGTAAAGTAGTTGTATCGGTGCCATTATACCTAAAGAAGTTATCATTTAGATTAATGTGGTTATTCTCGTCTTGAAGACTAATATTTACTTTAGAACTAGGACTCACAATATCTCCACTTATGATTCTTGCACCATCAAATAATATTTCGATGAGCGGGTTTAAGGAGTCCTTTAATACATTGACTCTTTCATTTGCATTGTTATTACTGTAGATAATTTCGTGAGTAGACCTATCTGGGTTAACGTGAGTTGATATTTCTGTTTCTCCACTAAATCGTTTACTTGGATTGTCTCTATTCCAAGTATCAATTTCTAAACTTATTGGTTGAGAAGAGTTTCCTGGTAATTGTTGGATTCCGATAGTATCTCTGAAAGTAGAAAATTGATTATTTAGAGGGGAAAATTCAATTTCTACCATAATACTATCCTTGAATGGGCTAGTACTTACATTATGAAACTCATAATTATAGGTGAGTATTTCTCCTTGTTGAATCTCTTTCTTTGTGAGATTATCAGTCAATAATAAAACTCCTTCAGGGCTTGGTTCATAAGCTACCCTCCAATTTCGTAGTTGTGCTGAAGTAGGGGTAGCACTTGCATCTGTCATTTCTAATTTCAATGAAATCTCCTCATAATTTTTAATGGCAGCAATTCTTGATAAATCAAAGCCATTTGATGGTGAAACTCCAGCATAATTGTAAATAGAATCTGTTGAAATAATTTGGTTATTAGCATCTCTTGTTAAACCAAATACGGTAGTTGATATAATATCATTGGCATCTGTTTCTACATTTAACCAATATCTAGAAAACAAAGATGAAGGTCCTATTGGTGGAGTCAATACTGTTGCAGTACTAATATTTCTTCTTATAGTAAAAGATTCATTTAACAATTGATTTGTTGCAGTTGCATAAAACGTCTGAGAAGTAGTACTAGCCATTTGGAATCTACTCCAACCAATAAAAGCTAAGCCGGGCTGAGTTAAACTACTTTGCATTTCTGTAAGGTCTAATCCTATTTCAGTAAATGCGGTAAGGTGTAGATCGTATGCATCTTTTTGAGGAGTACCATCAGCAGGTATATTATTCGTTTGGAAATCAAATGATCCGGCCATTATTGTTAGAACATAATCTCCAGGTTCAATTGACTCAAATTTATAAGTTGGGTCAATGAATAATGCATGAGGACCGTTTCGAGTATATGGATCTCCACAGCAAATATTACCACCTCTAAAATCTGTAGAATTAAACATTACGGCAACGGCAGGCGTACCAGAACCACATTGTAAAGTTCCCCAATTTCGTTCTTGAGCCCCTTTAAATTCACCGCTATTTTGATCAAAAACTAAGAATAATAGCTTGTCTCCTCCCTCTCCACTTCTTACACATTCTCCTTCAACTAAGTAAGTTTGTCCATTGACAGATACTTGATAAAATTCACCACTGTTATAAGTTCCTCCACCGGCTTGTACATTTACAATAACATCATCGGTAGGGTATGTCCATGTTAAATCCTTTTCGTTTCCAGTTAAAGTAACTCCAGAGATATTATTTTGTTCCATTTGGTAAATAGAGCTTTGCATCCATCCATGTCCACTACTATTACTTATTTTTGTAAAAGACATGATATCCCATATTTCATTGGAGTTGGCAGAAGGTCTAATTCTAACATAAACCACGGCTGAATCGGCTAATGAAGCAACAGGCAAATTCCATTTAAATAATTGTCTATCCTCTACAATTTCTTCAGCAAATACCATTGTAAAACCACTATCTAAAGATGCTTGGAATCTTACTCCTCTTTGTTGCTTATCCAAGCTATAGTCGTAAGCATAAAGATTTACATTATTTTCATGCGATACAGATAACTTTTGAGGATAGATAAAGTTGACTTTATTAGCATAAAACTGAGCACTAAGCGTCGCTGTGTTATTTATTTCAGAGATTTCGTTTTGAGTAATTAAAACTGATCCATCAGCTCCTATAGAATCACCAACTGTAACAATGATTTCATTATTACCAAAGCCAAGTATTTTATCTTCTGCTGAGTTGGTTACGGTAATGAGTACTTCTGTATTGTTTTTAGGTGCTTGAATTGCTTCGCTTACAAAAACATTATTTGATAATTGACCGTTGGCATATCTCCTGTTGACTTGAATATAAATGTTTTCTTTGTCAGAAGTCCTACCAAAATTATTTACCTTAATTCTGAGTTTATAAAAATCATCACTTTCATTAAGTGTATTACTTTCTGGAATGATAGAGATTTCTTCTGATGAAACTGCAAAATCTACTTGAGCAGGAGCAATCTTAACATAAGGATCGCCTTGCATATCGAATTGCTCTATATGTGAAAGCCTTAATCTATTTGAATATTCCTCTAATAAAGCTTTTTGCACTTTATTTATATGAACTCCAATATGATCTCCGATCGATTTTTGAAAGCTATTAATATAGAACTGATCACCATAATCTTCTAATTCATTGGCACTACCAATGCCAGACTTGGCCATAAAGCCTATTCCGCCTTTATTAGGTGTTTCTATCCAATCTTCCCCCCAAGATTTACTGTGAGTAAGGTAGTTTCCTCCTCCACAGCCACTCATTACAATAAATGGATATTTACCTTGATTTTCATATCCTTTTGTTGGATCACTTGCTTCTCCAATATCAATATCTGCAGATTCTGAAGAAGAGTGTCCAAAGAAAGTCATTAAACCAATTCCTTCATTAACAATGTCTGAAACATCAATAAACTCGATAGAACCATCTGTTTCTCTACTTATTGTTTCTACTGTACCTCCTTCTAGAGTGTCGACAAAAATAGAAGCATATCGATTGACAATTTCTTTAAAATCTATTTGCTGACTTTGAGTAGCACCACCACTTAAATGCAATGCTTTTTTTCGCCAAAGAACATCAAAATTTAAACTTTCGTGTTCAATAACCTTGTTGAGGTAATCAAGAAGTTGTTGATTATTGATAGCCGACATCCTGCCGATTGGTATTTGTGGATAGGTTTGAACAACATCATTTTCATCTTCTAAATTCATGGTATAGGCCACATCAGAACCTGGGAAACCATAAGCAGGAATATAATGTACTGCTCTTTCTCCACTAATGTTTGATGTTTCATAAGGATCATAATTTAAATCTAACCCCTTTCCTAAAAGAAGGATGAACTCTAAGTTGTTTTGATGCAGCAGTTTGATACAATTTCTTATAGCCAAAGGACTTTGTTCTCCCCAAGAAAACGTATTGTATAATTTATCAATATCTACCAATGAAACGGAGTTACTACCACCTTCAGGAGATCTTCTATAGTTAGCGTAAGTAGAGGCAGCAGAGTTTAAATCACTATGAGTGATCATGAGGTAATTAGAACTCAAATTGTTGTTTGTAAACTCAAATTCAGCCTCACTTATATTAGTAGGTACACTTGTTCCAGCAGAAAAAATAATTTCTTTTTTTGCTCCACTATTGGCTTGAAGTGTCGCTTCTGTTTTACCGCTTGAAGTAGTTGTTCGAAGAAGGATTGGAGTATAATTATCAGTGATGTCATAAAAACGTCCGTTGGTATTTTCATCAACTGATAATTTATAATCTTGAGTAGTGAATAAATGGAATACCCTATCTTCTGTGCTATTTATTTGATCATGTTTTTGAGGATAGGTTAAATTAATATACGCCATCCCCAACTGATTTCTATCCGTATTATTTGATCCTTCTCTAGAATCTTGTAGTTCTATTCTAGTGAAGTTACTCGATCCAAACTCACTGTCTGTTAAAGTGTAAGAAAGTACTCCTGTTGCCTCATAACGATTTACACCAATATTATTTTGTTTAGTAGTGATATTGCCATCTCCATTATCTGTGGTAATATTGATATTGGCACTTCGAGTAGCATAATTAATAATACGCATCTCAATAGTAGCATCATTAAACGAGTCAGCTAAATCAACTGTCGGTAACTGAAAAGACATGATACCAGTGACATTATTGTTATTATAAGTGGTCCAAGAACGTGGAGAGTCAAAATTGGAATTGAATTTATTTCGATTATCACTAAAAGAAAAATTATCAGCCGAATGACCCCTACAATAGGAAGTTCTTAGTGATCCGAAAGGTACTTGTACCGGACTTCCGTTTACAGGTACTCCTCTATAAGTTTCAGTATAATAATGATTGGTAGGTATCGTAGCTCCTGCGTTAGTATATGTAGAAGTTGCAATTCTTTTGGGAGGAGTCGTTTCTGATGGAACATCACCAGCAGATATAAAATAAACAGCTGTTCTAGAATAAATAGGTTCGTAGGGGTTGATATGGTCATTGGGATCTAAAAAGAAATCAGCGTCTGACCCACCATCATTTCTATCACCATAAAATTCAACGTAATTTAATTGATTACCCGATTTAACTACATGAATAGCTATCTCTACACCTCTTCTATATATTCTAATATCATCTGGGTTTACAGAACTAACAGGATAGCCAGCAGCTTGTAAAATATCACTACTTACCCTGTAAATTCCACGCTCTCTTACTTCCATTTTATAAAAAACAGTAGAACGAGTTTTTTCTCTCCAACTATCTAATTCAGGAGTTTGTGAATAGATATTTTGACTGAAAAAAAATAATGTAATTAGTATGAAGACAATAGCTTGTCGCATATTTAGAACAGTATATTGGATGAATATGAGTTATAAGAAAATTAAAGGGTGCTTTAATTTTTGCCAAAAACTGAAGTTTTGAAGCAATAATTTATCTAAAATTAATATTTCTTGGGAACTCTTTTAAAAAGCCTTTTTTTAAAATTAATAGAATTCATCAGAATACACTAATTTCGGGATATTGACTATCGAATAAAATATATAAAAATTTAATCATTTTCAGTGAAAAATATTTTTGATACTAAAATTGAGTACTTAAAAGGGGTAGGAGCCATGAGGGCTGAGCTTCTAAATAAAGAGTTAGGAGTGTACACTTTTGGTGATTTATTGGAACAATATCCCTTTCGACATGAGGATCGAACTCGTTTTTATAAAATCAATGAAGTGATTGACGATTCTACTTACGTTCAAATAATAGGAAGACTAACAAATTTGCAAAGTGTTGGAGATGGTCGGTCAAAACGTTTGGCTGGGTTTATTTCTGATGAAACCGGAGAACTAGAATTGGTTTGGTTCAAAGGTGCAAAATGGATTGAGAAGAAACTGAAAATTGGGGCGTGGTATGTTATCTATGGGAAACCTCAGCGATATGGTTACAAGTTGTCGATTGCACATCCTGAAATGGAGGAATACGATCCTAGTGCAGCTAAACCTAAAACAGGTGGTTTACAGCCTGTATATCATACTACCGATAAAATGAAGAACAAAGGGATTGATAGCCGAATGTTGGCTAAAATTACCCGCACACTTCTCGAAAAAGTATATCACGATATATCAGAAACACTACCCCATTATTTGATAGAAGAAAATCAATTGATATCAAAAGGATTGGCTGTAGCTTGGACCCACTTTCCAAAAGATCCAAATACATTAGAGCAAGCCAAAAAACGATTGAAATTTGAGGAGTTGTTCTTCCTTCAGTTAAAAATCATCGCCTCAAAAGTCGGAAAAAAAACAGACAAGTTTAAGGGACAGGTTTTTGGTCAGATTCCTACCTTCAATATATTCTATAAAGAACATTTGCCTTTTGATCTTACCGATGCTCAGAAAAGAGTGGTTCGAGAGATCTATAATGATATGAAAAGTGGTTTCCAGATGAATCGTCTTCTTCAAGGAGATGTAGGTTCTGGCAAAACCATTGTGGCTTTTATGTGTATGTTGATGGCCTTAGATAATGATGCACAGTCTGCATTAATGGCACCAACAGAAATTCTTTCTCAGCAACATTACAATGGCCTCAAGCCTTTTGCAGATGCGATGGGTGTCACCATAGAATTACTTACAGGATCATCAAAAACAAAGGATCGTAGACGTATTGACGAAACCCTTAGAGATGGTTCTCTTAAAATTATAGTGGGTACCCATGCTTTAATTGAAGATAAAGTGGATTTCCATAACCTAGGTCTTTGTGTCATCGATGAACAACATCGCTTTGGAGTAGCACAAAGGGCCGCCTTGTGGAAAAAGAAAAGTAAAGCCAAGCCTCATATGTTGGTGATGACAGCTACACCGATTCCAAGAACATTGGCCATGACGGTGTATGGTGATTTAGAGGTATCAATTATTGATCAATTGCCCGCAGGACGTAAACCTATTATCACATGGCATAAGTTTGATAAGGGAAGATTGAGAGTATTCGGCTTTATCAGAGAGCAAGTTGAGTTGGGAAGACAAGCCTATATTGTTTATCCATTGATTGAAGAATCGGAAACCTTGGATTATAAAAATCTGGAAGAAGGTTATGAAGCTGTTTCAAGAGCATTTCCCGATTATAAAGTAAGCATAGTTCATGGTCGCATGAAACCAGCTGATAAAGATGCAGAGATGCAACGTTTTGCCGATAATAAAACTCAAATTATGGTGGCTACCACTGTAATTGAGGTAGGTGTGAACGTTCCTAATGCGTCTATTATGGTGATTGAAAATGCAGAAAAATTTGGGTTAGCACAATTGCATCAGTTAAGAGGTCGTGTGGGTAGAGGAGCTGAACAGTCTTATTGCGTCTTAATGACAAAGGATAAGCTTTCTAAGGATGGTAAAGTGAGGATTCAAACCATGGTAGATACCACAGACGGCTTTAAAATAGCGGATGCTGATTTAAAACTTCGCGGACCAGGTGATATCGAGGGCACACAACAAAGTGGAGTACTTGATTTAAGACATGCAGATATTGGTCAAGATGCTGCTTTATTACAATATGTAAGAGGATTGGCTGAAAAGATATTAGACGAAGATCCTGATCTTTCGAAAGAGAAACATCAGATTATTAAACATCAACAATCCTTGTTGGTGAAAAAGTCGGTAACGAATTGGAGTAGAATTAGTTAATGTTACCGTTTTTTTAATGAGGATATCAAAAAATATGTACCATTCCATGAAATTATAATACATTATTAATCAATCATTTAATAGGATGTGTACCACTGAGTACCCTAAGATTCATTTAATGGTACATGTATTTTTTTGAAGTATTCTAGTTAAAAATCAATTTGTATATAGTATTTAAAAGTGATTAAGATGACATATGTTGATCAAAATGAGTACAAACTATTGATAAAATACGAATATGAAAAATAATCTTCCAATTGTAATCATGATACTGTTCAGTGTAGTTATCGTATTGATATTTATCAAATTTAGTAATGAATGTAATTGGCATACTCTTTTCTCATTTATCAGTGTAACTATAACTATTACGCTAACAGTTTTCTTTTTAAAAGAATTTAAAAAAAAGTGAGAATTAGTGAGTATGTAGAGTTTTTGTTAATCATGAATTGATTTAAACTGTACTTAATTTCGAAAGTCAAAATTATTGCATAATGATATGTTTTGGTGAGGTATCACACTATAATACTTGATATAACAAAAAAGGCTTCAGAAGAAATTCTGAAGCCTTATTGTTTGCAGAGAGTGAGGGATTCGAACCCCCGGTACCTCGCGGTACAATGGTTTTCAAGACCACCGCATTCGACCACTCTGCCAACTCTCTATGTGCTATCTGTTCGTGATAGCGGGTGCAAATATGTGGGATTTTATCTTACAGTACAAGTAATTTATGGATTATTTTTAAAGTTTATTGTAATCAATTGATATTTAGTTAGATTAAAATATTTTAGGTTAAATATAGCGTAACAAAAAAGGCTTCAGAAGAAATTCTGAAGCCTTATTGTTTGCAGAGAGTGAGGGATTCGAACCCCCGGTACCTCGCGGTACAATGGTTTTCAAGACCACCGCATTCGACCACTCTGCCAACTCTCTATGTGCTATCTGTTTGTGATAGCGGGTGCAAATATGTAGGAATGTTTTATTACTTCCAAATATTTGGCGATAAATTTTAAAAATTTGGTGGAAATATTCTTAAAAATGCTGCAATAAATGGAGCAGATAATAATAAACCATCAAATCTATCTAGAAAACCACCATGACCAGGTAATGTTGTACCTGAATCTTTGATGCTCATACTTCTTTTGAATAGGGATTCTACAAGATCACCGTAAGTACCTGTCACCACAATTATAATGGCTATAGTTACCCATCTCCATGCTTCTAAAGAGGTATAGAAGTGAGAGAATACCAAACTAACAGTTACTGCTAAAGCTGCACCGCCAATACTACCTTCCCAAGTTTTCTTTGGTGAGATTCTTTCGAATAATTTTCTACGACCAAATGTTTTTCCTGAAAAGTACGCACCAGAATCGTTGGCCCATAAGATAAGCATAGCACCTATCAAGATCTCATAGTGGTACTGTGTATCAAAAAATACGTAGGTATGGATTAATGCAAAAGGGACAGAGCAATACATTACCCCAAGGAATGTATACGCAAGATTTTTAAAAGGTTGTTTGTCTGCTTTATTGTAAAGCTTAATCAGATATGCCGAAGTAAATCCGACAAAAACTAAATACATCCATTTCATCGAAATAATATCAAGTTCGATAAAGAATGTAAGACAGTAGATTAAAATACCTAATGAAGTACCGTAAGTTCTTAAAGGTAGGTGTTCCTCTAATCTTAAAAGTTTATAGAATTCTAAAATTGTGGCAATACTAATTACTAAGAACAAGGCAAAGTACGTCCATGCTCCATAATAGATTGCTCCGATCATACCTACACCTCCTAAAAATCCTACAATAACTCTTTGTGTAAGTTCAGATCGTTTATTTAAGTTCAACATCTTGTTTTATTATAGTTTCAGCTTCTTCTTTCTTCGACTCGTCTACCATTACTTCTCTTAATCCGAAATCGTTGTAAGACGAATCTCTTTTATCTAATATAACAGCAGGGACACCTCTATCTTCTAAAGTTGATTTTACGATCTCAGCTTTATAGACTTGATCAGTCGAATATACTTTTACCCACTTTGACATATACTATAGGTTTTTATGTGTTTCGTAATTTACTTCCAATATTTTTATAATAATACAAAAGCCCAAAAGCCAGGACTGTGAATATGGCTACTATATACCATTCTGGTGCTTCTGCAGAAAAAGGATCTCTCATTTCGGGAAGATACTCTTCTTTGTTCAAATATACACTAATTACTGTAATTGCGTTATTAGTAATATGTGCTAATATACAAGGATATAAACTTCTACCTGACCAAAGGAATAAATATCCTAGTAATACCCCCATCAGCAATCTCACAAAGAAGCCATAAAATTGTAAATGTATAAAAGAAAAAAAGAAGGCAGATAACCAAATGCCCGCATGGACATTTTGGAATATTCCCTCAAAATACCTTTGAATAAAACCTCTAAAAACGATCTCCTCTCCAATACCAGCTAATAGTGCTATAACTACTAATCCAAATAAGAATTCCCAAAAACTATCAAAATCTACAATATATGCAGTGACTTCAGCCAAATGTATTTCTTTGGATTTGAACCAACCTTCTAGAGCAGACATTGATTCTGGAAATTGAATATTTTGATTCCAATACAATATCAATCCACCTAGTGGTAGAAATATCGCCATTATAATGATGGCTAATAAATATTGTTGCTTATCGATTGATGGTCGTCTTAATTGTTTGATATAAGATCGATCAAATTTCCACCCAAAGGCTAAAGGTCCCAAAATAAAAGTAAAAATGGCAGAAATTCCTTGAGCTAAAAGTAGTTCAAAACGGTTATCAAATCTTTGTAAACTATTGATAGCATCCATTGCATCGTAATTATGTAATGGTGCTAAAAGTGCCACAACTGCTGCTTGACCAATTAAGGTAAAACAGAGAATTGCTACAAAAATACCCAATAACTTGATAAGGGAACTTAATTGTGAAGGCTGATTTGTATGCTCTATCATTAACTTTATGTAACTTTGCAGTTATCAACAGCAGGGTAACTTCCTAATAGTTGTTAGCAAACAGCCTTATTAAGAGTGATTTACGAACCTGCGTTGTATAAAACTAGTTGTATATTGTAGCAAAGATACTTTTTTCTTTAAGAGTATTTACTACAATAATTGCTAAACATTTAAATTGATTTCATCTCGTGGTAAAAATAGGTGACGTAGAAATAAAAAACTTTCCTTTGCTACTGGCTCCAATGGAAGATGTAAGTGATCCTCCATTTAGAGCAGTTTGTAAAGAAAATGGAGCAGATTTGATGTACACAGAATTCATCTCTGCCGAAGGGTTGATTCGTGATGCAGCAAAAAGCCGTCAAAAATTAGATATATACGATTACGAACGTCCCATTGGTATTCAGATTTTTGGGGAAAAGATAGAATCTATGCGTGAAGCTGCAGCGATTGCAGAAGAAGCAAATCCAGAAATGATCGATATCAATTACGGATGTCCTGTAAAAAAAGTAGCTGGAAAAGGTGCTGGTGCTGGTATTTTGTTGGATATCGACAAGATGCAGAGCATGACAGAGGAAATTGTGAAGCAAGTAAACAAGCCAGTCACTGTAAAAACTAGATTAGGTTGGGACGATAGTACTATTAGAATTGTTGAAGTAGCCAAACGTCTTCAAGATGTGGGTGTACAAGCGTTAACGATTCACGGTAGAACTCGTCAGCAAATGTATAAAGGAGTGGCCGATTGGACGAAAATTGCTGAGGTGAAAAATCACCCTGACATTCATATTCCAATTTTCGGTAATGGTGATATCGATTCACCCCAAAAAGCTTTGGAGTACAAAAATAAATATGATGTTGATGGTATCATGATCGGTCGTGCATCGATTGGTTATCCTTGGATCTTCCGCGAGATCAAACATTTCATGGAAACAGGAGAGATTTTAGATGCTCCAACATTAGAAGAAAGAATTAATACTTTAAAACGTCACTTGAACTTCTCCGTAGAGTGGAAAGGTGATCGTACGGGTATCTTCGAAATGAGAAGACACTATACTGCTTACTTCAAAGGAATCACACACTTCAAACCATTCAGAACACGTTTGGTGGAAGCGATGACTCACGAAGAAGTATTAAATATTCTTTCTGATGTAGAAGAACATTACGACAAAGAAGTAATTCTTTAATCGTTAAATCATATGATATTAAAGACAGGTGGGAGTGAATTCTATCTGTTTTTTTTGATTTTGACAAAAGTTATGACTTTGAAAAAGTATTATTCAAAATGATTTCTCCTAAATTGTCATCAAATAATCAGCAAGTATAAAAGACCATATCTTTTATGCTTCTTCCACTTTTTTAGTCTTTATGATATAGATGAGTTATCAATTAAATAAACTAGCCTTTTTTACCTTTCTTTTTTTTCAAATTCACTTTTCATATTCTCAAAATAAAGAAATTGATTCTCTATTTAGAGAACTTGATAAAGCGATCGAGTTACGTCCTTCTTTAAAAAACAAAAGGGAGGAAAAGATTAAGGATTTAAAAACTCAATTGGAGCAAAATGATACTGTTTCATTGGAAGATAAATATTTTCTTGCAGAGGATCTTTTTCATCAATACGAAGTATATGAGTTTGGAGGGGCCTTATATTTTGCCTACGAACAGTTACACTTTGCGGAAGAATCTAAAAATGAATTATGGATTAATCAAGGTCAGTTGAATTTGGCCAGTATTCTGGTCACATCAGGAATTTATGAGGAATCAGGGCAGATTTTACAAAAAATTGATAGGTCAAAGTTGTCTCAGGAACAGCTGATTCAATTCTATTATATTAATAAGGAAAGGTATAATCAACTGTATTTCTATTCAACCACAAGAAAATTAAAAGAAGGATATCGTTTGATGTATCAAAGTTATTGTGATACGTTGTTGTATACTGTTCCACAAAACTCTATTATCGCTTTGGATATCAAAGAAACTAGGGCATTAGATAATAGAAATCTTTTAGAAGCTAGAAAGTTCAATACTTTGATAATGAATAAAACAGAACTTGGACAGAGAGATTTTTCAAAAGCTGCTTTTATTCGATCATTAACCTATGAAGTAGAACATGATATTCATAAAGAAAAAAAATATTTGATTCTCTCTGCAATATCAGATATTATGAGTTGTACAAATGACAATGCCTCTTTAGCAACATTAGCTTTGCTTTTACATAAACAAGGTGATATTGACCGTGCTTATCGTTATATAAATATATCTTTTGAGGATGCTTCATTTTATGGATCAAAACTAAGATCAATTCAGATCGCCAATATTCAGCCTATAATCTCGAAATCTTACGAAGATCAATTATCGCAAAAAGCCAATCGATTTGTGATATACACTATATTAATCAGTGTACTATCTATTATCGCTTTAGTCACTTTGATCATTTATTTTAGGCAGTTGAGGGCTTTAAAAGCATCAGAAAAAAATCAATTGGCAATTAATCAACAGCTTTCAAAAGCTAATGAAGAACTACTGATTATTAATCAAAAACTGAAAGAGGTCAGTGTGGATTTGAAGAATACTTCCCATGTAAAGGAAGTTTATATAGGTGAGTTCCTAAAAATCTGTTCAGATTATATCGATAAGTTGGAGAAGCAAAGTAATCATACCAAAAAAATGCTGGTAGAAAGAAAGTATTCTAAACTTCTTGATGAGTTGAAGAACAACGATCTTAGGAAAAATGAAATGAAAGCTTTCTATAAAAACTTTGATGAAACCTTCTTAACTATCTATCCAAATTTTGTTGATAAACTAAATCAATTACTTGATCCAAATGATCCAATTCGAATTAAAAATAATCAGCTTTTGAATACAGAATTAAGAATTTTTGCTCTTATAAGATTAGGAATTACCGACTCCAATAAGATTGCCCAACTATTAGGGAACTCAGTAATTACCATTTATAACTATAGAGTGAAAGTGAAAAACAAATCTATAGTTTCAAGAGAGGAATTAGAAGATTTTGTCATGAAAATAGACTGATTTTTTCATTTTAGTAGTGAGTAAACCTTATAAAATCACTACTAATTTACTTATTGTTATTTTTATTAAATGTCTGATAATTAATCTATTAGTGTTTATATATTTCTACTAATTATCTACTAAGCGTAGTAAGAACACTTTTTATGCTGTTGCTTTGTATCATAATCTAAAGCGCAAGGTTATACTCCTTTTCGATGTACATGAAATGAAATGTTTATTGCCTTAAAACAAACAGTATAAAAGATGATAAAAAGAAATACTTTTTTAGACATTTTTCCTAAATGGCTAATCTTACTCCTACCTCTCTTTTTGATAACCGCATTTAGTAATGCACAAACTATATCAGGTATAGTCACCGATACGCAAGGTGTAACTATGCCAGGGGTAAATATCCTAATCAATAATTCGACTATTGGTACTACCACAGATTTTGATGGTAAGTATTCTATTACTGTCAATTCTTCCGAAGATGTTCTGGTATTTAGATATCTAGGTATGGTCACTCAGGAAATCAAAGTTGGTTCACAAACTAAGATTAACGTGACAATGGATGAAGATATGCAGACGTTAAGTGAATTGATTGTGGTGGGTTATGGTACTCAAGATAAAAAAGCAGTTACAGGTTCTGTTTCAGTAGTGGGAGCTGAGGAAATGGAATCTAGACCTAACTCTCAAATGGGAGCGTTAATCCAAGGTAAAGTTGCAGGTGTTCAAGTGCAAGCTTCTTCGGGTAAGCCTTCTCAAGGTATCTCCATGAGAATTCGTGGAACCAATTCAATTAACGCATCTTCCGAACCGTTATATGTAATTGACGGAGTGCCTACAACAGATACAAGATCACTTAGCCCGTCTGATATTGAAAGTGTTTCAGTATTAAAAGATGCGTCAGCAGCAGCTATTTATGGTGCACAGGGTGCCAATGGGGTTGTGCTAATTACTACTAAAAAAGGATCAACTGATAAACCAACAATTTCATTAGATGTCTATGGAGGTTTTTCTGAAGTATGGAATACCCAAGAAGTATTAAATGGAGAGCAATTCAGACAGTTAATGACAGATATGGGAACTACTTTTAACGATTGGGGTAGCTATAGAGAAAGAACGGATTGGCAGAATGAAGTATTCCAAAGAGGGTTTACTCAAAACTATCAAATGTCTATTTCTGGAAAATCTAATAAAACAAATTATTATGTTTCTGGTGGTTATACAGATGTAGAAGGGGCTGTTCGATCGGCTGAAATGCAAAGAGCCAACTTTAAGGTTAACTTAGATCAGGAAGTAACAAATTGGTTAAAAGTAGGTACTAGAGTAAACTACACAGATTATAAAGATGTAGACGTAAATGATAATATTGGTGTAGATAGAGGCGGTGTTCTATTAGGTACACTCACTACACCATCAATTATTGGTATTAGAAACCCAGACGGTAGCTTTACTACCAACCCTTTGGCACAAGCTTGGGAGAACCCATTGGCAAGTACAGATGGTATTGATAGAGGTTTTGCCAATAAAAGATTCTTGGCTAATTTCTATGCTGAAGCAACGTTAGTTGAAGGTTTAAAATTTAAAACAAATTTAGGTGTAGACCATAATTCATCCCAATTTAGATCGTTCAAAGATCCTTTTGAAACAGTAGATGGAAGAGCAAAACAAGGAGTTTCAGTTTTTAATCAAGATAATAACAGATACTTTATTTTTGATAATACACTATCGTATGATAAGACAATTGGTAAAAATAAATTTAATTTATTAGCGGGTTCAGTTATTCAGAAATACCATTGGCAAAGTTCTAATATCGAACGCCAAGGATTTGATTCTGACCAAATTTCTACACCAAATGCGGGAGCAAATATTATAGCATCTTCAGCATGGGCTTCAGAAAAGGCCAATGCATCTTTTATTGGTCGTGCAAACTATGATTTCGACAATAAATATTTACTGACTGCCAATATTCGTGTAGATGGGTCTTCTGTATTCGGACCTCAAAACAGATGGGGTATTTTTCCTTCCTTATCTGCAGGTTGGAGAATTTCTGAAGAAGCTTTCTTAAAAAGTGTAGAACAGATTTCTGATCTAAAATTAAGGGCAGGTTGGGGTATTGTAGGTAATGATAACATTGCACCTTACTCATATATGGCAAGAGTATCAAAAAATGCTCCTTATCCTTTTACAAGTTCAGCTACTCCGGGATCATATCCTTCATCAGTGGAGAATCAAAAATTGAAATGGGAAGAATCAGAACAAATCAATATTGGTTTCGATTTGGGATTGTTTAACGATAGAGTAGAGTTAACAGTCGATGCTTATCAAAAAGTAACGAATGACTTGTTATTTGATGCTCCATTACCAAAATCAACAGGTTATAATTCAGCAATTCAAAATATTGGATCACTAGAAAACAAAGGTTTAGAATTCAATCTAAACACAGTAAATGTGGATAAAGCTGTGAAATGGACGATGAACATGAACCTTTCATTGAACAGAAATAAAGTGACCAATTTAGTTGGACAAACAGTACTTGATGGTTACGTAGATGTTATTTCAAAAGATAATGCAATCATTATAGAAGAAGGTCTTCCTCTAGGTTCTTTATATGGATATTCTTTCGGTGGTGTCGATCCTGAAACAGGAAATGCTTATTACATCACTCAAAACGGAGAGACCACTTTCGATCCATCACCTGAAGATAGAAAAGTGATTGGTGATGCCAATCCAACATTTATTTATGGTTTCACAAACAATGTTTCCTACAAGAATTTCTCTTTGAGTATTTTCTTCCAAGGATCTCAAGGCAATCAAATGTTGAATGCTTCTCGAATCGTCACTACATCCATGTCATCACCAATGAATCAAACAACTGATGTCTTAAGAAGATGGCAAAAGCCAGGTGATATCACAGATATACCACGTGCGTATCCTTTGGGAAGTGATCAAACGGTTACAAACAACTTGATATCCGACCGATTTATTGAGGATGCGTCTTATTTGAGATTAAAAGCATTGACTTTCAGTTATAATGTTCCTTCTACTTTCCTAGAGAAAATCAATTTAGGTTCATGCAGATTGTATGCGACAGGAGAGAACTTGTTTACTATCACGAATTATTCAGGCTTTGATCCAGAAGTAAATTATAGAGGTGGTGATAATAGGGTAATGGGTATTGATTTCGGTACTTATCCACAAACAAGAACATACATTTTTGGTCTTAACGTATCATTCTAATTTGTAGAGAAATGAAATTATTAAAATATATCACTTTAGGAGCTACATTACTTTCATTCAGTGCTTGTGATAGCTTCTTAGATTTAAAACCTATATCAGATGAAACTGCTGATAATGCTTACACAAGAGCTACACAAATCGAATCAGCTTTAGCAGGAACGTATACTACTCTACATTCAGACTTTTATGAGTGGGATGAGATGATATACAATGATGTGCGATCTGATAATTTTTATTCTGGAGGAGATAACCCAGAAATCCATTCGTTTGATTTGTTAACTGTTACTGCAGTAAATAGTAAAGTAGATCAGGATTGGTCATCGCTTTATAACGGTATTTTTAAAGCGAATAATGTTTTATATCGCATAGACGGAGTGGTCGATTTAGAAGAAGAAAGAAAAGCAGAAATTATTGGTGAATCCAAGTTTTTAAGGGGGCTATTTTACTTCTCTTTAGTAAAACTTTGGGGAGGGGTACCATTAATTACTCAACCAACTTTATCTACAGCTCCTGAGGATGTAAACATTCCAAGAAGTACAGAAGCAGAAATTTACGCTCAGATAGAGCAAGATTTAATTGAAGCAGCCAATGCTCTACCAGAAACTTTTGTAGGATCTGAAGCAAAAACTAGAGCAACAAAAGGGGCATGTTATGCACTATTAGCGAAAGTATATGCTCAAAGTAAACAGTGGCAAAAAGTGGTTGATGCAGTAAGAGAAGTAGACAATAGTAGTGCAGGTTATGCTTTGGTGAGTGACTATAATTCCCTATTTACCGGAGCGAACTATGAAAATGAAGAGTGCATCTTTATGCCAAACTACATTGGTGGTAATATTGGCAACTTTGCTTCTGCAATGATGTTGCCCCCATCTATTACCAACGATGATTGGAGAAAATTTGGAACACCTTCAGTGGATTTGGTCAATGCTTTTGATGCTGAAGGCGATGTGGTAAGAAAATCAGCCGCAATACTGTTTGAAGACATTACTGCATGGAGAGATCAGTATTGGTCAAATGTTGGGGAGAATTCAACAAACCTACCTTTTGCATACAAATGGAGGAATCCAATGGCTTGGTCGAGTACAGATAGACAATACCTTTTGAGGTATGCTGATATGTTGTTGGTAAAAGCAGAAGCTCTTAATGAACTAAATGATATCAACGGAGCAGCTGTTGAGGTAAATAAAGTTAGAAACAGAGTGGGTTTAAATAATCTTACTTCAGATCAAATGTCGTCTCAAGAAGTGATGAGAAACACGATTTTAAATGAGAGACGTCTAGAGTTTGCTCAAGAAGGTATGCGTTGGGAAGATTTACAGCGTCATGGATTGTTGGTAAAGACAATGTCAAACCTTAAAGAATTTGATAAAGAGAGTAATGGCTTTGTGAATTATAACATGAACGAAAACAAAATCTTACTTCCAATTCCTCAGGTGGAAATGAACAGAAATCCAAATTTAGAGCAAAATCCAGGATACTAATCTTAACATCAACAGCAATGAAAAAATTACTAACATTTATAGTAAGTATATTCCTTATCATTGGGTGTACTGAAAAAGAAAATATGCAACCTGAAGGTGATTGGGACTTATCCAATCCATCTTTGATGGTTCCTTCAGAAGGTGAAACAATTGATCTTATACAGGAATTCCCTGATGAAACGATAGATTTTGAGTGGACAGCAGCCGTTAATTCTGCAGGTTATGATGTCACTTATCAAATAGTTGTTTTGCCTGATACAGCAACTTCGTCAGAAAATCCATTACTAAAAGTATTGTCTGATGATAATGGAAAGGCTTTAACAGGAAGTATTTCATATCAGTCCATAGATCAGATCTTATCTGCACAATGTATTCCTGCGAGCAGTGAGGTAAGTATAAAAGTAGGTGTTGTCGCTTCCTCAATGGAACGTAAAACAGAAGATTTGATTAATATCAATGTAGTAAGATTCCAAACAGAAACACTTCCTACTCAACTATTCTTAACAGGATCAGCTACTGAAGCAGGTGTGGAAAGGGCAGATGCAATTCCTTTCAAGCGTCTCCTGAATGCAGATGGATCGGCATCTAATGTGTATGAGGTTTATTCTAAGTTATCAGCAGATGGGTCGTTCTATATGGTTGACAACGCAAGTGATGAAGCATCTATTTTTGGTATAAATGAAGCCAACCTGATTGAAAAATGTGGTAATGAAATTACTGTGGATGAAGAGAAGGTATATCGTCTAAAAGTTGATTTAGAAAATGGTACTTATGAATTAAGGGATTTCACAGAAATTGAATTGTTCGGAGCTCCCCCTTCAGATTCTGGCGATTGGACAGGTCTAGCATTCACATATAAAGGAAAGGGTATTTATACTGTTGTTGGAGATTTCAAACAAACAGGTGGATACTTATTTAGAAAAACCGATACATGGGAGAATATTTTCAAACATGTTAATGGATCATCAAATACTTTGATCTTAGAAGAAGATAAAGATGCACAAGGAGTCGAAGTATCTGATATGAATTTTGATGGAGAAATCGGAGAGTACACGATCACTATCGATTTATCATCTACCGCCTATACTTATACTTTGGATAAAACCTATGTTCCACCTACAGGTCCAGAATCATTATTCTATATACCATCAGAAGGTGATGTTGTTGAGATGATTAAGGAAGGCAATAGATTCAAGCTACCGGTACATGTTGCATTACAAACATCAAGCACATTTAAATTGAATTCTTCTGCAGATGGGTCAGGTACTTATTATTCTATCAACGGAGCAATCGGACAAACTGATGATGCATCATGGGATAATGTTACAGGGGAAGTAGAGTTACAAGAAGGTGAAGCTGATTTTACCGTAGCCTTAGACCAAGCATATATGTTGACTGTAGATTTTGATGATTCAAATATTCAATGGCAATTCTATAATGTAAAACTGTTTCATTGGTCAGATTGGGATGCAAGAGAAGAAATTGTAATGACTTATCAACATCCTTTCACTTATGTTCTTCAAGGAGCAAGTCTAAAAGCAGGGTTTGATTCTAAATTTATTTCTCCATGGGATATAGAATTTGGAGCTTATAATGCTGATGGTTCAACTGATGATGCAACTGCAATGTCTGGTACAACAACTAACAAACCAAAAGTAGATACAGGTGATGGTGTTGAAGTAGAAAACTTTAAATTCATTACAGTAGATGGTACTTATAATGTAGAGTTAGTGGTGAATGCAGATTTAGTACATGGTACTTATTCTGTTACGCAATAAATAAATAAGTCCTGCCCTAAATGGGGCAGGGCTATTGATTAAAGAAATATGAAAAGGTTAAAAATGAATACGATTCTAAGTATTATACTTTCTGCTTTCCTCGTTGGAGCAGGATGTTCTGAGGAGGACAAAACAGTAGCACCTCCACCTCCGGTTGTAGCTCCTGATAACCCTGATAATGTGATGGTGGTAGTGACTTCAAGGTCTGATGTCTCAAATCAAACAAATGTGGGATTAAGAGTGATAGAAGATGCTGTTTTAGCAGGTAATGAGGAAAACATTTCTACATTGAGAATAGATATAGATCAAACATATCAAGAAATGGATGGGTTTGGCTATACCTTAACAGGAGGAAGTGCACAGCATTTAATGGGAATGTCTGCATCAAATAGAAAAGCTTTATTGGAAGAGTTATTTGGTACAGATGCTGAAAAAGGTCAGTTAGGAATATCATTTCTTCGCTTGAGCATTGCAGCTTCTGATTTAGATGCGAAAGCATTTTCCTATGCTTTGGTAAAAGGAGAGGATGATGATTTACTTAAAAACTTTTCTATTTCTGAAGATCAAAAGAATTTAATTCCTGTATTAAAAGAAATTGTTGCTATTCAGCCAAATATCAAATTTTTAAGTACACCATGGTCTCCTCCAACTTGGATGAAAACTAATAACAGTGCTATTGGTGGTCAGTTATTAGAAACATATTATGAAGCATATGCTGATTATTTTATCAAATATATCGAAGCTTACAAAAGAGAGGGAATTAATATTTATGCTATCACCGTTCAAAATGAACCTTTACATCCAGGTAACGAACCAAGCATGTTGATGCATGCTGATGAAATGTCGAATTTTATTGCCCAGCAGCTAGGTCCTAAATTTAGAGCAGGAAATATTGATACCAAAATCATTACTTATGATCACAATGCAGATAGGCCAGATTATCCTATAGATATTATTAAATCGGCAGCCAACGAATTTATTTCAGGTTCTGCTTTTCATTTATATGGAGGGGATATCTCTGCACTTTCTCAAGTAAAAGCAGCTGATGTGACTAAAGACATTTACTTTACTGAACAATGGGTGGATTCTGAGGATGCTGATTTTGGAGGAACATTAATGTGGCACTTTGAGAATATCATAATTGGTGCTACGAGAAATTGGGCAAAAGGCGTGATGGAGTGGAATCTAACATCAAATAGTGCGTTAACACCAAGAACACCCGGAGGTTGTACAAGATGTTTAGGAGGGTTAACTGTAGATGATAACGAAGTGAATAGAAATGTGGCTTATTATATCATTGGTCATGCTTCGAAATATATTCCAGTGGGATCGGTAAGAATCAAAACGAATCAGATGGGAAATTTACCTAATGTAGCGTTCCTAACTCCTGAAGGAAAGACTGTTACTTTAATTATGAATAACTCAGAAAGTAACACTAAACTAAACCTAAATTTTAGCGGAACAGATGAAAAATATACAGTATCCCTTCCAAGTAATTCTGTAGCTACTATTATTCATAGAAAACCAGTTAGTTAAATGAAAAAAACTTTAATTAGTGCTATTCTAGCAACAAACTTTATTTTTGGTTGTACATCATCTAAACAACAAATATTAGTTGAGTATTCCCATCAAAAGATGATTACACCAAATTCTGTATCTGTTTTTACAACCGCTAAAAATACAGACTTACGTTTATCAAATACAGGTAGCTATTCTTTTGAAAAAAGTAAACAGGCTACTGAGGGAAATGTGTCTATTTTTATTAATCCTGATAAGCAATATCAAACACTCTTAGGTATTGGAGGTGCAATAACAGATGCTTCTTCAGAGGTATTTTATCAACTGTCCAAAGATAAGCAAGAAGAGTTGATGAATGCTTACTATGGGGAAGATGGAATAGATTATACATTATTGAGAACATCAATTCACAGTAGTGATTTTGGTTCTGAAAGTTATACTTATATTGAGGAAGGAGACAAAGAATTAAAAACTTTCAACATAGATCATGATAGAAAAACGAAGCTACCAATGATCAAAGAAGCGATGAAAAGAGCAGATAAATCTATTCAGTTTTACGCTTCACCTTGGTCTCCTCCTGCATTTATGAAAGGAAAGAAAGACATGTTGAAAGGAGGTAAGTTACAACCTGAATTTTATCAGTCATGGGCCAATTACTATGTGAAATTCATTGAGGCCTATGAGAAAGAAGGTATTCCAGTTTGGGGTGTGACGATTCAGAATGAACCAATGGCTGTTCAGACATGGGAATCTTGTGTGTACACTGCTGAAGAAGAAAGAGATTTTCTAAAAAACTATTTAGGACCCACTTTCGAAAAAGAAGGATTAAGTGATAAAAACATTGTAGTGTGGGACCACAACAGGGATTTAATTGTCAATAGAGCAAATACTATTTTTGGTGATCCAGAAGCTGCAAAATATGCTTGGGGTATTGGTTTCCATTGGTATGAAAACTGGACAGGTAGTGAGCCAATGTTTGATAATTTATCGAAAGTGAAAGAAAACTTCCCATCTAAAAACCTTTTGTTTACAGAGGGATGCAATGAAGGTTTTGATGATCAAAAATATTATTATTGGCCAAATGCAGAAAGATATGGTCGTTCTATGGTCAATGACTTTAATAGAGGAACTGCAGGATGGACAGATTGGAATATTTTGTTAGATCAAAACGGAGGACCAAACCATGTGGGGAATTTCTGTTTTGCTCCTATTCATGCAGACTTAAATAAGAATGAATTGATCTATACACCATCTTATTTTTATTTAGGACACTTCTCTAAATTTATTCGTCCGGGAGCAGTCAGAGTAAGTACAGCGGTAAGTTACGATTTCTTGGAGGCAACATCATTTATTAATAAGGATGGAAGATTAGTGACCGTTGTTTTGAATACTTCTGATGAAGCTTATGATTATACAATTTATGTAAAAGGTCAATCCACTAAGCTATCAATTCCAGCAAGAGGAATTCAAACGTTAGTTTACGGAAAAAAATAAATCACTTATCAACATTTAGTTCAAATATTCGCCTTATTTCAGACATCGTTTTGGAATAAGGCTTTTTGATATTGATGAATTGTGAATAACTTTTTAATCAAAAAAACAGTATAACTATAAAACCGGAAACTTATTCACAATAAATGATCAGAATTTCAAAATGAGAAAACTAACTAAATTTGTACTCAGTTTATTCACATTATTATGTTTATCAACACTAGGTTATTCACAAATACCAAGTGATTTGAATCTAGAAAAGGGTGATGTTGCCGTTGGAGGCTACGATCCTGTGAGTTATTTTTCAGGATCTCCTGTAGAAGGCGATAAACATATATCAGTTATTCACAAAGGAGCACATTATTATTTTGCCTCCCATAAAAATAAAGAAACGTTTAAAGAAAATCCCGAAAAATACTTACCTGCTTATGGAGGTTGGTGTGCTTACGCGATGGGAGCAAAAGGTGAAAAAGTAAGTGTGAATTATGAAACGTATAAGATTCAGAATGGAAGGCTCTTTCTTTTTTACAATAAGTTTTTTACCAATACTTTAGAAGATTGGAACGAGGAGGGAGCTGAGCGATTAGAAAAATCAGCTGATACTCATTGGCAAAAACATATTATGTAGTCTGCTTTTAAAAGCGATGAATACAAAAAAGGCATTCCCGTAGGAATGCCTTTTGGTTTATATAATTCACCTGAATTGGTATGTTAGTATGTGCTTTTTATAGCGGCCACCTCATTGATTCGTTGCTGTGCGATATCGATAGCAACTTCCTGAGCGTTTTTGCCTGTAGCTTCAGACTGATCAAAAACTTTTAAAGTCTGATCGTAAACAAACTCACATTTGTTCCATGACCATTCTTTGTTTGTTTTAATCACTTCAGCATATACATTGATTACCCCACCTGAGTTAATCAAAAAGTCTGGAGCGTATAAAATGCCTTTTGATTTCGCTAAATCGCCATGGATTTTTTCATCCGCCAATTGGTTGTTTGCACAACCTGCGATAATCGAACATTTTAATTTGCTTAGCGTTTCATCATTTACTGTAGCACCTAAAGCACATGGCGAATAGATATCCACATCTAAATCATAAATCTCGTCCAAACCTACACCTTTGATGCCGTATTTGTTCACTACATCCTTCACTCTATCTTCATAGAAATCAGAAACGTAGATCTCGCATCCTTCTTTTTTCAAATGTTGGATGATATACTCACCCACATGTCCTGCACCTTGGATAGATACTTTTTTGCCTTCAAGGCTATCTGATCCAAATTGCTTTTTAGCAGCTGCTTTCATACCCATATAAGTAGTGTATGCTGTAAAAGGCGAAGGATCTCCTAAACCACCTCTTGTTTCTGGCATACCACTTACATAGGAAGTTTCTGCTGCAATATGTTCCATATCAGAAGCGTTCATTCCAACGTCTTCTGCTGTAATATATTTTCCGTTCAAGTTCTTCAAGAAACGACCATATGCTCTAAGCATCGCTTCCGACTTGTGTTTTCTCGCATCCCCAATGATGACCGCTTTTCCACCACCAAGATTTAATCCAGCGATAGAGTTTTTAAACGTCATCCCTCTCGATAAACGAAGTGCATCATACGTTGCTTGAGCTTCATTTTCATACATCCACATTCTAGTACCACCAAGTGCTGGTCCTAATACTGTATTGTGTACTGCGATAATTGCTTTTAATCCTGTCGATTTTTCGTGACAGTAAACAACTTGCTCGTGTCCCATAGAAGAGACTTCTTCAAATATTGAGATATCTTCCATTTAAGTTATATATGTTATAGTGTCTTGTTCTTGATTAATATGTATCTAACATTTAAGTCTTCGCAAGTTACATTTTCTGAATAGTAATACAAGTGCTACTTTCATGATGAAAATTTTAAGTAATTACCAAATATTATATCAATTATAGGTTTTGGTGAATTTTGTTCTATGTTTTTTGTCTGTTTTATATGAAATATGCAGAATTATATTCTGAAAATTATAAAATTCATTTTTTTATCAAAAAATGCTTTTAATTACGATTTCTAAGGATAAGAGTAAACTTTAATATTTTTAAACGCTTCCAATATCATAGTAATTCGTTGAGATGATTTTAGAAAATTCAAACAATAGAGGCATTTTTGTGATTCTTATTTAGACATCATCGAATTTTGCTGTAATAATTTTATACCTTTAAGGTTCGATTTAATATCATCTTTTCACCCAACGTAAGAGGTATTAATAATTAGCAGGATTTCATCCTTAACTCATTAATCAGTGGATAAAGAAAAAAATTCAGGTCAGATATTCGATAGGCAAGTCTTATCAAGAATGTTGGTATTTGTGAAGCCACACATGAAAGCGTTTGTCTTTCTAGTGTTCTTGACAATAGCATTAGGTGTTTTGGCTCCTTCAAGACCTTATTTAATTCAATATACAATCGATAACTTCATTATCGAGAACGATATGCCCGGCTTAAATCAAATGATTGTCATCTTAATAGCGGTGCAATTATTACAAGCTTTGGTGCAGTTTTGTCATACATATCTTTCAGGTTGGTTAGGACAGCATATTGTGAAAGATATGCGTGTGCAATTGTACGAGCATATCTTAAAATTAAAGTTGAAGTTTTACGACAACACACCTATCGGGCGTTTAGTTACCAGGGCAGTATCTGATATAGAAACCTTATCGGAGGTATTTACCAATGGTGTCGCAGCAATGCTTGGAGATATCCTTCAATTGATTTTTATCTTCTTGGTAATGTTGTATACTGACTGGAGACTGACCTTGATTAGTTTATCTGTTTTGCCTCTACTTTTATTCTCTACTTACGTTTTCAAAGAGAAAATTAAAGTAGCGTTCAATGAAGTAAGAAATGCAGTTTCTAACCTAAACACCTTCGTTCAAGAGCACATTACAGGTATGAATGTGGTGCAATTGTTCTCTGCTGAACAAAGAGAGCAAGAGGAATTTCAGAAAATCAACAAGGAACATAGAAACGCTAATATTAGCACCGTTTTATATTATTCGATTTACTATCCAGTGGCGGAAGTTATTGCTGCTTCGGGTACAGGTCTTTTAGTTTGGTGGGGTGCACATAGTGTTTTAGATGGTTATGCTACATTGGGTACGTTGATCGCCTTCATCATGTACATCAACTTATTCTTTAGACCGATTCGTATGATTGCCGATCGATTCAATACATTACAAATGGGTATTGTATCTTCAGACCGTATCTTGAAATTATTGGATGATAAAGATTTTATCAGCAATGACGGAAATTATACAACGGATCATATCAATGGAGATGTAGAGTTCAAAGATGTTTGGTTTGCCTATAATAATGAGGACTATGTGTTGAAAAACATCAACTTTAAAGTAAACCACGGAGAAACGGTGGCTTTAGTGGGGGCGACAGGAGCAGGTAAGTCATCAATCATCAATTTGATTTCTAGATTCTACGAAATAAATAAAGGAAGTATTTATGTGAATCAGAAAGAAGTTAAGGAATACGATTTACATAATTTGAGAAAACACGTGGGTGTGGTGCTTCAAGATGTATTCTTGTTCTCTTCTTCTATTCGAGATAACATCACTTTAGGAGATAAAACGATAACGGATAAACAGATTATGAAAGCCGCCGAATTGGTGGGTGCTAAGTCGTTTATCGAGAAACTTCCTGGGCAGTTGGATTATAAAGTAATGGAAAGAGGTGCGACCCTAAGTGTTGGACAACGACAGTTGCTTTCCTTTGTAAGAACAATGGTTTATGATCCTGCGATTATTATTCTAGATGAGGCCACTTCTTCGGTAGATTCTGAAACAGAGGCACTTATTCAGAATGCAATCAATTCGATGATGAAAGGTCGTACTAGTATTGCGATTGCTCACCGATTAGCAACAATTAGAAATGCAGATAACATTATAGTATTGGATAAAGGAGAGATAAAAGAGTCCGGATCACATGATAAATTATTAGAAAAAAACGGATTTTATGCTAAACTTTATCAAATGCAATACAAAGAAGTTGAGGGGATTAATTGATATTAGCATATTAATAAGTACCTTTGCAATGCGTAACAAACAATAAATCATTACACCATGGAATTGAATGCAATTTTATTATTCGTAATGCCTGGCGGTTTAGAATGGGTAATCATCGGTCTAGTAGTTTTATTACTATTCGGTGCGAAGCGTATTCCTGAATTAGCTCGCGGTTTAGGTTCAGGTATCAGAGAATTCAAAGATGCTAAAAACCAAATCTCAGAAGAGTTAGAGAAGGGCATTAAGGAAGAGGAGAAGAAGAAAGAAGAAAAGTAATTCAGTCTTATCATTCTTGATATATTTTTAATGAAATCACTTTTTCATTAAATTTTTCACAATAAAACGAAAAGAAGTTTATCTTTGTCATTATACATAGATAAACTTTTTTTATTTTGGTCACTTCAAAATGAAGATCAAAAAAATTATTGTGTGTTATTGCGAAAACAAACTTCAGTGCGAGTCGCACACACCTAATTTCTAATTATACGGAGCATATGTACAAATCATTTGATGAAATAAAGGCGGCAATTGCGAACAAAGAAACTTCTTGTGTGGCTTTGGTCGAAAATTATTTGGCAAGAATAGAGGAGAAGAAGCATCTAAATGTTTGGAATGAGGTATATGCTGATGAAGCTATCACTCAGGCTAAGAAAGTAGATGAAAAAATCGCTTCAGGTACTGCCGGTCGTTTAGCAGGTATGGTAGTAGGTTTGAAAGATGTGATTGCCTATAAAGATCATGGCTTGCAAGCGTCATCAAAGATTTTAGATAAATATGTATCTCCTTTCTCTGCAACCGCAACAGAAAGACTACTTGATGAAGACGCGATTATTATTGGTCGACAAAGCTGTGATGAATTCGCTATGGGTTCTTCTAACGAAAATTCAGCTTTTGGCGTAGTAAAAAATAATATAGATGAAACACGTGTACCGGGAGGCTCTTCGGGAGCATCAGCAGTAGCGGTTTCAGATAACCACTGTTTAGTTTCTTTAGGTTCTGATACAGGTGGATCGGTAAGACAACCTGCTGCTTTTACAGGAACAGTTGGTTTAAAACCTACCTATTCTAGAATCTCAAGATGGGGTTTAATTGCATACGCTTCTTCTTTTGATACTATTGGTATTATCTCCCATAATGTACCTGATGCTGCTCTAGTATTGGAAATTATTGCAGGTCAAGATGAGCAAGATGCTACAGTTTCCCAACAACCAGTTCCTGCTTATTCGACATCAGTTAATGATAAACCAAAGGAGAAATTACGCATTGCTTATATCAAAGAGACGGTGGAAAGTGAGCACCTGAATAAAGATATCAGCGAGAAAACTTTCAATAAGATCAAGGCTTTAAAAGCGGAAGGTCATACAGTAGAAGGTATCGAATTCCCTCTTTTAGACTATCTATTACCTACCTACTATATTCTTACAACTGCAGAAGCAAGCACAAACCTTGAACGATTCGATGGGGTAAGATATGGTTACAGAACAGATCAGCCGAAAGATTTGGAAGCACTTTACAAGAAATCAAGATCAGAAGGTTTTGGTGATGAAGTGAAGCGTAGAATTATGTTGGGAACCTTCGTTTTATCGGCTTCTTATTATGATGCTTATTTCTCAAAAGCACAAAAAGTAAGAAGGTTGATTAAAGAAACAACAGAAAAGATATTATCGGAATACGATTTCATTTTGATGCCCACCACATCCACTCCATCATTTAAAATTGGTGAGTATGGCGAAAATAATCTATTGGAATTGTACTTAGGTGATTTATATACGGTACATGCTTCATTGGCAGGTTTACCGGCAATATCAATTCCTAACGGAGAAGATAAAGATGGGTTGACAATCGGTTTACAGATTATGGCCAATAGATTTGAAGAAGAGAAGATGTTGGCATTTTCTAATTACTTGTCTGAATTAAACTAAACTATAGTTTAGTTTTATGACGAAAATATGAATAAAGGTGTAAAGGCTATCTTAATCGATGTTTTACACCTTTTTTATTTTAACAAAAAACATCCTCATTCTACGACATAAATCTTCAATTCATCCCTCAAAATTCTTAAATCGTAGTATATTTGTTGAAACGTTGTGATTTGAAAGCAACGATTCATTTTTAGAACATATTTTCTGTAGATGTTCTTGTCTCATAAAGCTGTCTAAATTCCCTAATTATTTAACCGAGAATGCAGTTCAATAAGTTATTCGCCCCTTTTATTTTCGTATGTGTGATAGTATCTACGTCTTCTTTATTTGCCCAAGATGAGGGTGATATGATGACATGGAAGGATAGTATTTATACCGTTGCTTTACCTGAAGGTTATCTTTTACCATCTGATACTTTAGAGATTGTAGAAGCGGCCCCTTATGCTCCTTGGTTTGAGAATTTTGAAGATTTTGATACCACATCAGCAATTCTTTTGGATGTGGTCGATCAGACATATGATTATGTACCAAACGTAACGGATAGTTTAGTAAAGGAACGTCTGAAGGAATTGGAAAATGTGATTCCATTAGAGTATCACGAAAGAGTACGTTTGTTTATCGACTATTTTGCGGTACGTAATAGAGACTACACTTTGGGAATTATGGAGCGTCAGAACATTTATTTCCCAATGTTCGAACGAATTTTAGCGGAAGAAGGAGTACCTACAGAATTAAAATATTTAGCAGTTATTGAGTCGGCTTTAAAGCCCGTAGCACTTTCTAGAGTGGGAGCAAAAGGTCTTTGGCAATTTATGCCAAGAACGGGTAGAGCCTATGGTCTAAAACAAAGTTATCAGATTGATGACAGAATGGATCCTGAAAAAGCGACAAGAGCAGCGGCACGTTACCTTAAGTTCTTATATAATTATCATGGAGATTGGGAGTTGGCAATCGCTGCATACAATTGTGGTCCGGGTAATATTAGAAAAGCACAAAGAAGGTCTGGAAAGAAAAAATTCTGGGATATTTATAAGAAGCTTCCAAGAGAGACAAGATCGTATTTACCTCAATATGTAGCAATGGCTTATGTATTGACGTATGCTGATGAATATAACTTGGTACAGGATTTACCAAAATATGAAATTCCGTCAGAAGATATTTTCGTGAGTCAGTCAGTTGATCTAGGCTTACTAGCTGATGAATTATCGGTTTGTCGAGAAGACCTAACACTTTTGAACCCTTCTTTAAGATTCGGTTTTGCTCCCAACTATGTGAAGAACTTTAGAATTAAGATTCCTGAGGCACGTTTTAATTATTACTTGGAGAATCAGGATGAAATTCTTTCAAAAATTAAATATACTGGTAATGGAGCTAATGTTGGAGATGGCTATTATTATCATTATGTAAGAAGTGGAGAGTCGTTAGGGTTAATTGCTAGAAAGAATCGTGTATCAATTAGTAGTTTGAAAGCATGGAATAACCTTAGAAGTAATACCATTTATCCTGGTCAGAAATTAAAGATTTACGGTAATGCGTATAGTCCAGGACCGTCGACCGTTTCTTCATCAAGCTCATCAAAATCGAAAAGTACGAAGTCAACTTCAAGTTCATCTTCTAAAACAAGTGGTGCAAGTATTTACCATACGGTAAGAAGTGGAGAGACTTTGGGAATGATTGCCAAAAAATATAGAGTGTATGTTGCGGATATCAAGAGATTGAACAAGATAAAAGGAACAACGATTTATAAAGGTCAGCGTCTTTTGATCAAGGAAGGAAAATATAAGGCTCCGGAAGCTCAGACAACAAGTACAGCATCAAAATCTACTCCAGCTGCATCGAATAATTCTAAAGATAATTTAGTGTATCATACCGTTAGAAGTGGTGAAACGCTTGGTGGAATTGCTGAACAATACAATACATCAGCTTCTAATTTGAGAAGATGGAATGGAATAAGTGGTTCGACGATTTATAAAGGACAAAAAATAAAGGTTTATACTTCTAATAAAGTAACTTCTTCAAGTGCTTCGAAAAGTACTAAGACAACATCAAATACATCGAATACCACAACTACCGCTTATGGTCCTTCATCAAAAACGAGGTATCATAAAGTGAAGTCGGGTGATAACTTGGTGGAGATTGCCAAGATGTATAGAGTGTATGTAAACGATATCAAGAAGGTGAATAATATGAAAACTTCTACTATTCAGGCAGGACAGACATTAACGATTCCTCCATCGCCGAGTAGTGTGCTTAATGAGCAGAAGAAATCATCAAAAAGTAATACAACTTCTTATTATACTGTGAAGAGTGGAGATACTTTATGGAGTATTTCTCAGAAGTTAGGTCTTTCTGTTGGAGAGTTAAAGCAACTAAATGGCCTAAAAAGTAACAATTTGAAGGTCGGACAACGATTAAAGACAAAATCTTAAGCATCTTTAAATAATCTATTCAAAGAAAATATATAATATCTAGCGCAGGTTCGTAAATTGCGAGTTCAAATTTTGAAACAACAGGAAAATGGCAGATATAAAAACAAATCTTATTGAAGAATTGCAGTGGCGTGGCATGCTGCACGATATCATGCCAGGTACCGAAGATCAATTAAACAAAGAGATGACGACTGCTTATGTTGGTTTTGATCCGACAGCAGACTCTCTTCACATTGGTCATATGGTATCTGTAATGTTGCTTAGACATTTACAAAAAGCGGGTCATAAGCCGTTAGCAATTGTAGGTGGTGCAACAGGTATGATTGGTGACCCTTCTTTCAAAGATGCGGAAAGACAACTTTTGGATGACGATACTATCCAAAAGAACATCGCAGGAATGAAGGCACAATTGGAGAAATTCTTGGACTTCGATTGCGGAGATAATTCAGCGGAGATTTTGAACAACTACGATTGGTTCAAAGATTTCAGTTTTATCGATTTCGCTAGAGAAGCAGGTAAGCACTTGACAGTAAATTATATGATGGGTAAAGAATCTGTAAAAAAGCGTTTAGCTGCAGGTTCGGGTATCTCATTCACAGAGTTTACTTATCAATTGTTACAAGGATGGGATTTTTATCATCTGTACAAAGAGAAAAACTGTCGTTTACAATTTGGAGGTTCAGACCAATGGGGTAACATCGTAACAGGTACTGAATTGATTCGTCGTAAGGCACAAGGAACAGCATTTGCCGCTACTTGTCCATTGATTACAAAAGCAGACGGAACAAAATTCGGTAAAACTGAAAGCGGTGCTGTTTGGTTAGACGCAGAGAAAACTTCACCTTACCAATTCTACCAATTCTGGTTAAATGTTGGAGATGAAGATGCGAAAAAATACATCAAAATCTTTACGTTTATCGAGAAAGAAGAAATCGATCAGTTAATTGCGGAGCACGATGAGGCACCTCATACGCGTATTCTTCAGAAGCGTTTGGCAGAAGAAGTAACTCGTGCAGTACATGGTCAGGAAGAATTGGATACTGCTATTGCGGCATCAAATATTCTTTTTGGTAAGAATGTAACCGAGCAATTGAAGTCGTTGAACGAAAGAACGCTTCTTCAAGTATTCGAAGGCGTAATGCAATCGGAAATCACTAAAGCTGATTTAGAAGGAATGGCTGAGATCGCTGATTTATTATCAGCAGGTACTCAAAATCAATTGTTCGCTTCTAAAGGTGAAGCTAAAAGAATGATTAAAGGTGGCGGTATTTCTATCAACAAAGCGAAATTGCAAGGTAGTGAGTTGCCTAAAGATTTAGAATTGTTGCAAGACAAATACATCTTGGCTCAGAAAGGAAAGAAAAACTACTGCTTAATCAAGGTAGTTTAATTTCTATTTGATATAAAAACAATAAAGGCGTTGACTTATAAAGTTCAACGCCTTTTCTATTATATGTTACTTGATAACGGTTATTTCGTCCAATCTTCAACTAATCCTTCTTCTTCTAAATAAGATCTTAAGTATATGATTCTTGGTGAATCGGTGACTAATGATGCTTTGTATAAGGATAATTGAGCTTGATCTAAATCTTGTGTTCTATAAGCATTTACAGCTTGGTTGTAATATTGTAACCCAGCTAAATCTTTAATGCTTAAATTTTCGCTTAAATTCATTCCGTATTCTTGATAAAGTAACGAAGTTTCCAAGCGTGTTTGATATTTTTCTTCCCTTGCTTTAATATCGTCTCCATTGTTTACATACCCATAAACATCCGTCGATTCGATTAATGTTAAACCTAAATGTTCATCGTTTAATAGGATGTAAACATGACTGTTTAACTGCTTTATTGTAAAATCATAGCCCATTTCATTAAAAATGTGAGCATACAATAGAGTAGCAGTCAAACAATCATAAGTTCCCGTCTTTAGCATGTTAGAAAAACTACTGCATTCTGCGTAGTTCTTTAGGAATTTGTTTCTTGTTTTGTTAAAGATCTTCTTAACAATAGACTTATTGTTTTTCTCTTTTTGATTTTGCCAGTAGTTGACCCAATCTTCTACCTCTTTTTTCATAGTGACAAATTCAGAGGCTTTGATGTTATCGGTAGGAGAGAAGTATATATTAAAGTGATCTTGTTGCCATGCAGTTTCAATCTGATTCAATGCATAATATTCTAGCATAGAAGAAGATTGATTTTTAGCCAATACGATAGTATTATTTTGCCCATATGTATCCTGTTTTCCCACAAAGGAAAGTAAAATGATAAGGGATAATATGGTGATAGCAAATTTCATGAATGAATAAAATCGTATTCTTTACATTTCTAATATACGAATATTATTCATACTGAGTTAACATTGAGTTAATATATAAGGTACATGCGTAAGATATATTATCAAAATTATCTTAATTATAGATATATTACCATCTCTAATGTGAATTTAATGTTACGTAAATTAATTTTTGAGCATAAAAAAAGTAGAGAAACGGATTTCTCTACTTTGAATAACTTAAGAGGTCTAATTTTTAGAAGTCATAAAGTCTTTGACCAATGTTCCATCTTAATGCAGCACCAATATAATTTTCCGATTGATTATATGTGGCATTATCATCACTGCTTAATTTTCTATAAGTGGCACGTAAATCCACAAAGATATTATGGAAAGGAGAGTAAGTTAAAACAGCATCAATATACATTGTGGTTACTTTGTCTCCTTGTAATAACTTATTATCGAAAGAATCTGGAGATCCTGGAGCTGTATTGTAGTTCACAAAAATATCATGACCGTAGTTGACTAGGATATTTCCATTTTCATCGTAAGTATTAAATCCTTGTTCTCTATAAATACCTTTAATTACTGTTGATAATCTAGGTAAGAAATGGGGACGGTAGCGAATTATACCAATTAACTCATAAAAGTTGGCACCATTCGGGTGTGCTAACTCTTGATAATAGTGTGCTTGATTGCCGTATAGATTACTTTTTGCTCCTGTGGTTTCCTTATGGGAATAGGTGTAAGGATCGACAACATTCATTTCTCCTTGCAAGTCGAGGTTACTCAAACCGAATGCATCAATATATTTAGCCCCTAACTGATAGGCGAATTTGTTACCATAATAACCTTTTCCAAGATTAACTACACTTAAGTCATCTACCATAATTTGTCCGTAAAGCTGTACTTTATTCCAAATGTTATATTTAGCATCAAAACCGATTTGTACGTTGTCGGCATCACCTAAACCATGTTCTAAAGCTCTGTAGAAAATGATTGGATTCATGTAAGAGATATCAAACTGATTATTCCCTAAAGAATCATGTCTACTAAACATCACCTGCTCGAATAAACCTATATTTAAGTTTTTAGTGATGTTCCAACCTAAATGATGCATCGCCATGTATTTCTTTGGCAAAGCAGTAAACGGCATATCTGCCACATTGCTTGCATTCATTTGGGCAAAAATATTGGTGTATTCTAAATGCCAAACTCTAGTATTTAGCTTCAAATAAGTATAATCATTGGCATGAGTCGATAAGAACATCGAACGGTAGCCGTTACCGATGAAGTTTCTACCTCTACCAAATTCTGCTTGAATGTATTTATCTAATAATTGGAAATTGATGTATCCTTGTGCATTAAAAAAATCATATGTACCGTCCCCATTGTTTTTATACCATTGCTGACCAGGCATCGTATTATTATGGGTTTGGGAATACTGTTGTGCGTAGAAAGGCAATCGCTCTTGGTTATCACTTGCTTGCATATAAAAGCCTACTTTTCCAGCAATTGATCCATAGACTACAGCACCTCTTTGGTTTACAAAAGGTCTTGAGGTATTCAAGTTATCATCACCTGCACTGAATAAGACTAAAGGATTCACATGTACCTCAAAGTCTTTTTCGTTTACATTGGCAAAGTCAATTTTACTTCTGTAAATATATTTCAAGAAAGGCTTTTTCACCTGAGCGATTGTAGAATCACTCATATATTGCCAATTGTCAAGTGCTAAATAGGAAAGCTCGTATTTATCAGCTTCAGATAAATTACCTGTATAGGTTGAATCGAAATATTCTATGAACTTTGCAATATCTTGTCTGCCATAAGGTTTTATGTTTGTGAAGATATTCCCAAAATTCTTTTGTTTGATCTCGTAACGATCGATTAAATGATAATATTCAGGGTCATAAGGTACAGTGGCTGATTGTGCGAATATATTGTGAATAGGAGCGACAAAAAATAAAATGCACAACAGACGAATTACTGAATTAAAAAAATGATTCATCTTGTAAGTTTTTGATCCTTTAATGAAAGGCTAATTTTTATAAAAATTAACTCTTTTAGATCAAATAACTTGCCAAGGGAAGATTAGAGGAAATGATTAAGCAATTTCTTTGTTGTTGGATTGAAATAAGCCTAAAAAATACTCTTTACATTTTACTCCAAAAGCTCTTACCTCTTTCTGAAACCTTACTTGAGAGTATTGTCTAAATTCTGATTCACTGTAAAAGCCTGTAGTATCTAAATAGAAAATAGAAGGAATTTTACGCCAATCGCTGTCATAGTTTTTAACAATTCGATGTTTTAATAATTGTTCTATGTTGATAAACGGATAACTCATACGATTGTAGTAATCGATAATTTGTCCTTGATTGAAGTAAAATGTTTTACGGAAGTTATTATTAATAATATCAGCTTCTACTTTATTCAATGATTTTGTATTCTGATTAAGTAAAACCTCATTTATCACCTTTTCATTTGATTTAAAAAATATAAGGTTCTCATTATTCTCATTTAGAATAATCATTTCAGTATCCTCTTTTTCTAATTGATTTAAGAATAAATGAACTTGTCCATATAAATGTTGAATACTTCCTATAGTCCAAAAATCATATTGTAATAAATAATCTGCTTTTTGAGACCCTAAATATTGTACTAAATCTTGTAGGTTATTTACATCTGCAAAGATGAGCTTTGTGTTTTTAGGTGTTTCAATATTTAAATTGAAGTTGCATAATAGTAATGCATCTATATGTTTTTGATGGGAAAGCTGATCGAGAAATAAGGATAGGTATTCAGGTAAAGAATCAATTATTGGAACAATGATAGTTGTTTTTAAACAATTCATAAAAGGTATTATTTAATGAGAAGAGCAGTTACTTATTAAATACGTTAATAAATGTAAAAGGTTGAGTTTCAATTTTAAAAACTCAGATAGATAGCAATTTTCTTAGATTTAACTTATTACAAATTTACTCAATAATTGTATTTTTTTATAGTACGAAATCATAGAATAGTATAATTATAAGGGTACAAAAAAACACCTAAGTAACCTTAGGTGTTCTTTACTATTTATCTAGATGAGAATTACTTCTCTCTTCTGATCATACCTGCTGCAACAGTTTGATGTGTTGCTTCATCCACAAGAATAATAGATCCTGTAACTCTGTTCGATTTGTAAGGATCACTCATGATAGGCTTAGTCGTTCTAATTTTAACTCTAGCGATATCATTCATCTCCAATGATTTATCACCCTCAATTCTGCTTAATGTATTGATATTCATCTTGTACTGAATATCTTTAATCATACATCTTGCTTCATTAGTCGTGTGCATGATGATGTATTTAGCTCTAGGTCTTGGTGGCTGATCGTCCATCCAGCAAAGCATTACATCTAAGTCTTGTGTTTGTTGAGGCTTGTTGTTTGGTCTTACCAACATATCACCTCTTGAAATATCGATATCATCTTCCAAAGTGATCGTTACCGACTGAGGAGGGTAAGCCTCTTCAACTTCTTTATCACCTAGGTATATCTCTTTTACTTTTGATGTGAATCCTGAAGGTAAAGCGACGATATCATCACCTTTTCTGAATACACCAGAAGATACTCTACCAGCATAACCACGGAAATCATGGAATGCATCAGAGTGAGGACGAATAATAGTTTGTACAGCAAAACGAGGATCGATGTAGTTGTTATCACTAGAGATATAAATTGTCTCTAATGTGTGTAATAGCGTTTCACCGTCGTACCAAGGAGTTTCCTCAGAACGGTTCACTACGTTATCACCTTTTAATGCTGAGATAGGAACGAAACGAATGTCTTTCAAATTCAATTTAGCAGCAAACTCTTTAAATTCAGCTTGAATTTTTTCGAATACTTCCTCATCGTAGTCAACCAAATCCATTTTGTTCACACAAACAATCATGTGAGGGATTTGAAGTAACGAAGCAATGATTGCGTGACGGTGTGTTTGTTCTACCAAACCTTTACGAGCATCGATCAAGATCAATGCAAGGTTAGCAGTAGAAGCACCCGTTACCATGTTTCTTGTGTACTGAATGTGACCTGGAGTATCCGCAATGATAAACTTACGTCTTGGAGTAGCAAAGTATCTGTAAGCTACATCAATAGTAATACCTTGCTCACGCTCAGCTCTTAAACCATCAGTTAATAAAGAAAGGTCGACATGCTCTAAACCTTTTCTTTTCGAAGTTTCTGATACTTGATCTAATTGATCTTCGAAAATCGACTTCGAATCATATAATAAACGTCCGATCAATGTACTTTTACCGTCATCGACAGAACCTGCTGTTGTAAATCTTAAAATTTCCACGTTGATGATAATTTTTTAGTTCTAGAAATAACCCTCTTTCTTACGATCTTCCATAGAAGTTTCAGAACGCTTATCGTCTGATCTGTTACCTCTTTCTGTTTGACGCATTGCTGATACTTCCTCAACTACTTTTTCAATAGTGTCAGCATCAGATTCGATACCACCAGTAATTGTAATATCACCAAGTGTTCTAAAACGGATTTTCTTTTTCTCGATTTTTTCACCTTCACGCAACTGAGTGTACTCAGAAACAGGTAACCAAGTGTTATCTCTCCAAATTACATCACGCTCATGAGCCAAGTATAAAGAAGGAATTTCGATATTCTCTCTCATGATATATTGCCAAACATCAAATTCAGTCCAGTTAGAAATTGGGAACGCTCTGAAGTGTTCTCCCTGACTGTATTTTCCGTTAAATAAGTTCCATAATTCAGGACGCTGACGTTTTGGATCCCATTGTCCAAATTCGTCTCTGTGAGAGAAGAAACGCTCTTTTGCTCTCGCTTTTTCTTCGTCACGACGGCCACCACCGATAGCTACATCAAAGTTTTCATCTTCAATAGTATCTAATAGAGTAGTAATTTGAAGTTTATTTCTACTAGCATTCGCACCAGTTTCTTCTAAAACTCGACCTTCATCAATTGATTCTTGGACAGAACCAACTGCCAGTCTTACTCCTAGGTCTTTCACAAGGTTATCTCTGAAAGCAATTGTTTCAGGGAAGTTGTGACCTGTGTCAACATGTAAAAAAGTGAATGGTATTTTGGCAGGGTAGAAGGCTTTCTTCGCCAAATGAGCTACCGTAATCGAATCTTTACCACCTGAGAATAATAGTGCTGGATTTTGGAACTGAGCAAAAACTTCACGCAAAACGTAAATCGCTTCAGCTTCCAACTCATCCAAATGTGAAAGTTGATAATTACTCATTAGATCTATGTATAATTAATGATGTCCATTTTTATTAGAGTATACTACTCTTTGACAAGGCACAAAGATATACTCTATAAGATTACTATGGAAATAAAAGTTATTAAAATAATGTCAATAGAACTCCTTGATATTTAATAATATCAGGTCTTTAAGAAAGATCACCGATAATAATTATAAAATTGAAAGCTATATATGATGACAAATATGTATTCTAAAATAAATACATCTGCATCATTAGTTACAGAAACTTTGACTATTAACAAATACTTTAACGGAGATGCAATTTAAAAGTTTACATTATTATAATTTAATTGTAATACCTAACTGATCTGCTATTTCCTTTCTTTGTTGAGCTAATAATGTCATCAGCTCCAAAGCTTCCATCATTTTCTCCTCATTATTATTTTGCTCTGCTACTACTAAGCCATCCTGACATTGGTTGATAAGGTCAGTTAGGTAAGCAATTTTATAATAAAGCAACGAATTGTAAGCTAATTTACCTACGTTCTCATCTTTCTTTGGGATATTAATTTTATGACGAGTCGTCCATTCAGCAGAAGGTTCGTGCGTATCTTCTCCAATAATATTTAGGATACGCTTCCTGTCTTTTTCCTCACTATATTTTTCTTTGAAGTAATGAATGGATGGAATTTCTCCCATAGCAGTTTCATTTTTATAATCCACAAGAATTTGTTGGCAGAAAAGATCCTCTAACATCATATCTCCCAATTCATCAAAAAGATATTGATAAATATAGCCAACTTCTTCATTGATGTATTGATCACCATAAAGCATTAGGATACGAATGTATTCTTCTTCATGAATGCCTAACCTTTTTAATCTACTTGGTCCTTTTGGACGTTCAAAAGCAGGTTTTTTAACTTCTTCAGCACCCAAAGGAGGTAAAATAGGAGGAGCTGTAGGTTCTATGTCTAAAGGCATAGGCGGCATCTCATCCATAGGTGGAGGTGGTGGCGGCATTTCTCCTCCACTACTGAATCCATCAAACTCCATAGGAGGCGGAAGTGGAATATCGTCCATTGGAGGTGGAGGAGGTGTATTGGCGGGGAAATCATCAAAGCCCATTGGTGGCATTGATGGTGGAGGAGTTGATGGAGGTAATGGTGAAGGAGTATTAGAAGTACCTCTCGATCCTCCATATGGATTCTCATAAGGTCTTCTTTGCTGATTTTTTCTCCTTTCTGCTTGCTCAATCTCTTTTTGTTTTATTTCCTGAAGGTTTTTAGCAAGTCCTTCTACGGAAATTTCAAATACTTCAGCACATTCTTTAAGGAAAATTTCTTGTTGAATGGTATCAGGTATTTTGACAATACTCATTAATACCTCCCTGATTTTTTCTCCTTTCTTAATAGGATCATTTTTCGCTTCATCGTTATACAAACGAGCTGCAAAAAGAATAAAATCAGTTTCTTCTTGTTTTAAGAACTCAGAAAACTTTTCTCCACCTAAAGAAGCACATAAGCTATCAGGGTCTTCACCGTCGGGTAGTCGAACGACTCTCACGTTTAACCCTTGTTCCAATAGCATATCCACACCACGAATGGCTGCTTTTAATCCAGCTGCATCACCATCAAATAGTGAGGTAACATTATTGGTAAATCTTTTTATTTGTTTGATTTGCCCCTCTGTCAAAGCAGTACCAGAAGAGGCCACAACGTTTTCTATTCCAGCTTGATGTAAAGAGATGACATCAGTATAGCCTTCTACTAAGTAACATCTGTCCTTTACCCTTAACGCATCTTTCGAATGAAAAATACCATATAAAGCATCACTCTTATGATAAATTTCTGTTTCTGGAGAGTTAAGGTATTTCGGTTTACCATCTTTCTTTAACGTTCTAGCACCAAAGGCGATAACACGTCCAGATAAATCATGAATAGGGAACATCACACGACCTCTAAATCTATCGTATTTTCTTCCTTTGTCATTTTCTGATTGAAGTCCGGCTAAGTTTAATGATTCTACAGTATACCCTTTTCCAGTAGCTTCCTTTTCCAAAGAATCCCAAGAGTCTAAACTGTAGCCTAACTCAAACTTATTGATAGTGTCCCCGTTGAATCCTCTATTTTTAAAATAACCAAGACCTAAAGATTTTCCTTCATCAGAAGTTTGCATGATACGCATAAAGTAATCTTTAGCGAAATTCATGGTTAAGAAAATACTTTCTCTTCTTTTGTGTTTTTCTTCCTCTTCAGGCGATCGTTTTTTCTCAACGATCTTGATACCGTATTTAGCCGCTAGGTACTTTAACGCTTCAACATAAGATTTTCCTTCTTTCTCCTGTACAAATTTGATCGCATCTCCAGAAGCACCACAAGAAAAACATTTGTACAAGTTCATACTCGGTGTAACATACATCGAGGGAGTATTGTCCACATGGAAAGGGCACAGTCCAATCCAAGACTTGCCTTTTTTCTTTAAAGGGACAAAATCCTCTACAACTTCAACAATGTCGAGGGTTCTTTTTATTTCTTCAACGGTTTCCTGAGGGATCATATTTTAAAAATAGGATAGAATTCAACTACAAATTTAAGATATTGTAGTGAACTTATTAGTAAAGTAGTTTAAATATGATTGAATCGACCAAAGGAATAGTATTAAGTAATATGCGTTATCGAGATTCTTCTCTGATAGCCCATGTCTATACGGAGAAATTCGGTCGAAGAGATTATATCATAAAAGGAGCATTCAGTAAGAAAAACAATAAGGCATCTTTCTATCTTCCGTTGAATATATTGGACTTACAGGTATACGAAAAAGGTACTTCAACTTTAATGATGGTCAAGGAGGCTAGAATAAGTAAAATGCTAATGTCTTTAAGGACTAATCCGCAAAAGTCAATGATTCTTACTTTCCTTTCTGAACTGTTGGAGAAAACACTTAGAGCAGATGAAATTGGTAATCCCGAGTTGTATCAATTTTTAGAAGATAGCCTTATTTCCTTAGACGAATTAAAGCATAATTGGAATTCTTTCACCTTACAGTTTATGTTCCGTTTGAGTCATCATTTAGGAATTGACATTACTTCTGCCTCTCTTTTATTAAGTGAAACACAATCTTTAGGGTATATGGACTCGGGGTTGATAAAATATATAGATCAACTTATTGAATTACCTTACAAGCATGATGTGGTTATTCCATTATCAAAAAGAAGGGAAATAATGGATCAAACTGTAAAATTCTATACTCTACAATTACCTAATTTTGGAGAATTGAACTCCTTGAAAATATTAAGGGAAATGGGTGAATCATTAAGAAAAAATAGGGAGAGATAAAGGGTAATTTGAATTAATTCAAAGATATTTTTAAATACTTTTCTGTGATTTTGGTATTCGAAACATCTTCTTGATTACTTAATCTGATTTTGATAATGTGGTCTCCTTTTTCTTTGATTGAATGATTAATAAATTTCCTTAGGTTTAGAATCGTTGCTTTCTGATGACTTAATGGGAAAGTCAATCCTACTAAATTCATATTTCTGTTAGATTCTGTTTCGTCGGCGGCATGCACCACAAAATCATTATACTCAACATCTAGCAGAGATATAGAATTTGTACTCGAGATTTTGATGAACAAGTTGTCAAAGTCACCTAACTTTCCATGAATAGGTTGAGAAAGATTCATGTTGATACCAGAGACCCGTATGGATTCTTTGGGAGCATTTGATTCTAAGTTTATCATTTTTGAAAAACTTTTGATATCATGATGCAAATCAAGAAAGTTATAAGTGGTTGTTAGCCCAATGACAACGCTAATCATCATGAAATAAAATGATTTCATAGCTTGTCTAATGTTTATTATTAAGTACTACACTAAATTAAACCCAATAAAAAATCATGATTTTTTTATTGGTAAACTACTAATTAGCAGCCCTATAAAAGTAAAGGATCCATTTAGTAGCAATAATTCATATCCAAATTTGTACCCATTCAACCAATTTTCAGAATTTGTTTGTAAAAAATAACAAACTAAGGGAGATAGGATACAAATTAATGGAATAAACCTAGGTTGGAACTCTTTTTTCATGAATATGCCAAAGGCAAACAATCCCAACAATGGGCCATAAGTGTAGGTAGCTAACTTTAATATAGTATCTAAAGCATTGGTATCGTTTACTGATTCGAAATAGAGCACCAATAAAAATAATACAAGAGCAAAACCTAAATGAACTCCTCTTTTTGTATTTTCCGCTTTTTGGCTTTTTAGACTCTCGCTATCAAACCCTAAAAAGTCAATACAAAAAGCGGTTGTTAAAGAAGTAATGGCCGAGTCTGCACTAGAGAATGCTGCTGCAATAACACCCAATAAGAAGATACATGCACCGATTAAACCTAACTTTTGTTGAGCAATAATAGGATAAAGTTGATCTGATTTAGTAGGGATTTCCATACCTATTTCTATTGCATAAGTATAAAGAAAAGCACCAATAACTAAAAATAAGGAAATAGTGAAGAATAAGATCACACTAAATGAAACCATATTAAGTTGTGCTTTTTTGAGGGTATTAATCGTTAAGTTCTTTTGCATCATGTCTTGATCCAACCCCGTCATTACAATCACAATAAATGCCCCTGAGATAAATTGTTTCCAAAAGTAGCCAGGACTATTGATTTCCCAGTTAAATACTTTGGTGTAAGTTCCTTCATCAACGACTTTATCCCATAATGAAAATAAAGACATGTCCAATGAATTTGATATCAGCACCAAAGTGAAAACACCTGCTAAAATCATAAATGTTGTTTGAAGCGTATCGGTCCAAACCACAGTTTTAATTCCTCCTTTAATGGTATATAAACTGATAATCAATAATAAAAAGGCAGCATTAACGGTAAAGGGAAGTTGAAGAGGATCAAAAATGAATGTTTGAAGTACAGTGGCCATCAAGAATAGTTTTCCTGCAGCTTGTAGACTTCTTGATATCAAAAAGAATGAAGATCCCGTTTTATAAGCTACATTATTGAAACGATGCTCTAAATATCCGTAAATAGAAATCAGTTGATAGTTGTAATAAATAGGCATTAAAATGTAGGCAATGGCTATATAGCCTAAAATGTAACCGAAGCACATTTGTAAATACGAAAACCCTGCAACTTTTACTATGCCAGGAAGAGATATAAACGTTACACCAGATAACGTAGTGCCTATCATTCCATAAGCCACAGCGTACCAAGGAGATTTTTTATTACCATTAAAAAAAGTGGTGTTTGAATGTGCTTTATTGGTAAAGTAGGAAATGATAAAAAGGATAATAATGTATCCAAAATATATAAAAAAGCTTTGGTAGGCTGTAATGTTCATCTGTATGCTGATTGTAATATTTACCTAATAACAAATGGAATCAGGTTTCCACAAAACTGTAAATAAATCTGATGTTGACAAAATATATCTCTAAAATCATTTGTGTAAGAGATCTATAAATTCTAATACATATAAAAGGCCGTTTCATAACTCATGAAACGGCCTTTGCATATTTTCTTTGATTAAAGATTAATATTGTTGTGCAGAGTAAGAGGCTAAACTGTAAAAAGGAAGCACTACATTTTCACCTTTAGCAAACTGAGGTAAAGGAATTGTTTTCGTTTCTTCCACACCTTTATCATTTGTAAGGATAATATCTACAGATGTTTGTCCTTCCTTAAGAGGAATTCTTGTATAAGAGATATCTCTAGGCATCGATTGCCAAGAACGAGTATCAGCAGACTCGGTAGCAGAACCTAGTATACTAAGTGCAGCACCCCATCCTTCATTTTCTTGAGATACCTTAGCAGCGATACTTTGTTTCATTGCTACTCTTAAAAGTGTCTTAGAAAATTCTACCAACATTCTTTCTTCTAATACTTTAAATGAAATGGCGTTGATATCTTGTGCGTGAGAGAATTTATAAGCGATATTATCTGCACCTACTAAACGAGCATTTTTGTAAAAGTTTTTACGTTCTACATATTTCGGGAAAACTGCTTTAATCCATGAGACAGTTGGCTTATCGTTACCACAGTAAAAAGGAAAACTTAGTCCCAATTCTTTGTTCACAAAAGTAACGTAACCATTTCGTCCTTGTACTATGGCAAAGTTAACACCCCATTCCGCTTTTACAGGAGACATACCATTGTTCCAAAGTAAAGTCAAATGAGCATAACTATCGTCTTCTTGAAAATCCATTCCAAATTCAGCAGCATATTTGTCGGCTTCGTTGTGAAGTCCAGTTTTTCTTGCTGTACGAATTAAATCATATTTTAACTGAGCTGGAACAGGCATCTTGAAAAGCCTAGCATAATCGTTTTGATAAATGTCTAAAGCATTTCTATAGGCAATAAATGCATTGTTTGGATCATTAAAAGCTTCATAGACAATACCCATCATTACATTAATGAAGGCATCTCTCTTGTATTTCTTATCTGATTTGTATTTATCACTAAGTTGGTTGAGACGAATATTCATACGCTTACACTCTACAAGTGCTTCGTTATATTGTCTCATTTCCAGGTAATTCAATGCTTTAAAGTAGTTAACCATCAATTTTTCATGGTCCTCCCCCGGGTAAGTAGTTAAATTAGGGTTTAGTAATAAAGCACCACCTTCTTCGAATACATTTTTCTTGTGATCCTCAATAAAAATATCAGCTTTTTGAAAGTCTTTGTTACTTTTTTCGAAGTCATTCATTAAGGATGCCACCATACCGGCATTCACATAATAAAGAAATTCCAATCTTCCAGAGCTCATTTTTTTCTCGCTCTGTTGCATCATAATCGATGCAGATTCGAAATTACCTTCTGCAAGTGCTTTGTTAAATTCGTAGGTTTTTTCGTAAAAAGTAGGTGCACACGCCACCACAATTACGGCAACAACAGCACATATAAAAAATCGTAGATAATACTTCATTCTTTGAAAGAATTAAGTGAAGGTTGAAGTAAAATAGTAAATCTCCTTACCTTCATTTAAAAAGGTAAGGAGAAGTATAGCGGATATATGTATGCCCTCTAGGCATTGTCCATACGTCTACTAGTTTTTGATGTATTTTTTGATCTCTTTGTCACCAATCCATACTTTTTCAGTTGATTCTAAATCAGCCAACTCCAAGTTGATTTTGTAGTTTACTAATTTTTCTTTTTTCAACTGGTCAACAGTAGAATTGATTGTACCAAACATAATAAAATCAGCACCTAATTCTTGAGCGATTTTCTTTTTAGTTTCCTCAGAAGCATTCACTTGCTGAGATTGTTGTTCGGCACGCAATTGAGCTCTAAACTGATCGTTTTCTACAACTCTTACTTTACCAGAGTTAACGAATTCACGCTCGATATCTTTAATGAAAGTCTCTGCTTCAATATGTTCGTGAGATTTATTGATCACACCACCAACAATTACAACAGGCTTTCTATTTTTTGAGTTTTCAAAGTTTGGCAACCAAGGGCGGCTCATCACATCTGAAATCATATCTTTAGAAACTTGTCTAGAATCTGTATCGTTCCAACGTCCACTGATATCTACAGCTTGGTTAGGATCCATACGAGTAACAGATCTTGAACATGATCCAACAACTAATAAGGAAATAAATGCGATTGCTAACGCGATTGTTCTAGTAAACTTCATTGTAGTTTTTATTCTTTAGGTATCAAATTATTGTAAAACGAACTTGCCCTTAGGCTTGTCTAATTTCTTTAGGATAATTCGTGTTTCTGAGATTTTCACGATTTTAAAACGAGAAGAAGCAGTATCTGATGATCCGTCTCCTTTACCATGAGTTAAAAGTAATGATTTCTTTCCTGCCATTACCCATTTTCCTGCAAGGTATTCGTTTTTGTTGTTTTTAAAACCAAATTTTTTGTCGATTGAAAAATGTAATGTATTTCCTTCGTCCAAAGCGTAAACTTCTTGTTTGGTTAGTTTTTCACGTTTTACCTCGGTAATAGTCCAATCTTTGCTAATCAAATATTGCTTTCTTTTTTCGATGTCTTGAGCTTTAGACTCTACTGAAGACAAAAGAAATATTGCAAAAAATAATGTGATTAAGCTTCCGAGTTTAGTAATTGTTTTCATAGTTATCGATTGATTTTGTTATAATGCACAACGTGAATTACGAATTAAAGTTACAAAAAAAAGTTTCTTTAACCCGACATGTATGTACATTGTATTAATTCAAGAAATATTTAAAATCCTACATTTTTATTCCAAGTAATCTTAAACTCTTCGTAAAGAGTGAAAACATCGTCTATGTCTTCCATAAGATTAGTGGTGTCATCCGTTTTTAATTTTTGTTCAGAATGTTTTGCCTTATCCGCTAGCTTCATGATGCCTATGGTGGCAGCTGTACCTTTGAAAGTATGCATAATCGATTTAATTTCAACAATATTCATACTGTTTTTTGCTTCAACTAAATCATGAATCAATTGATCTCCTTCGTTGATAAAATCGGCAAAAGATAATTCAATTAACTCTACACCTCCATATTTTGCTAACTCAGCAGTGATAGAATAGTCAATAATCACATGATTATTTTCATCCATATCAACATCTGTTCTTGGCACTTTTTCTTCCTCTGTTTCCTCTTCTATTATTTCGGGAACTATATCTTCAATATTTTCATTTACTTCATTGTCCATTGGGAATTGTTCATCTATTTTTTGAACAATAACCTGTTCTACTTTTTTAAGTAAATCGTGTGCCTTAATAGGCTTTGCCAAGAAACCATCCATACCTGCTTTCATGAACTCCTCTTGTTCTTCTTGAAGGGTAAAGGCAGTCATTGCAATTATTGGTGTCTTCACTTCTGGAAATTGTTTATGGATTTTCTGGGTAGTTTCCATGCCGTTCATATTTGGCATCTGAATATCCATAAAGATCATATCAAACTGATGACCGTCTGATAATAACTCCAAAGTTCTATTTCCACTATTGGCTGTAGTTGTGTTACATCCTGCTTTTTTCAGGATACTTTCTGCAACCATTAGATTGACACTGTTATCATCTACGACAAGTACCTTAGGCTGTTGGACAGAAATTTTAGGAGAAAATATTTCTTGAACATCCTCCGCATTGTTCGTTGGCGTAAGGTGATTGACCTCTTTTACCTCTATAGTAAACCAGAAAGTACTACCTTTTCCAACCTCAGATTCAACACCTATATCACCACTCATCATATTACATAATTCTTGTGATATGGAAAGCCCAAGTCCTGTTCCACCTTTTGTTCTTTTGTAGGCGTCTTCCTCAACTTGACTAAACTGCTTGAACAAGTGTTTTTGACCTTCAGGAGAGATGCCACATCCCGTATCGATAACATCAAACATTAACGTGTAAACGCCATTAAACTTCTGAATACCATTTACATCAATACGTACAGTTCCACCATCTGTAAACTTGATGGCATTAGAAGTTAAATTGGATAAGATTTGAAGTAAGCGGGTCTCATCTGCTAAAATAACTTTAGGTACGGAATCACTTACATTCGAACTTAATACGGTATTTTTGTTTTTTGCATTTTGATGAAAGAGAGCGATCAATTTTGAAATGGTCGTTCTCGGATCGATAGGCAATGGCCGAAGCTCCATTTTGCCTGCTTCAATTTTTGATAAATCAAGAATATCATTCAGAATATTTAATAAAATTTCTGATGACCTTTTGATTGTGGAGACGTATTTTTCTTGTTCTTTAGTTAATGTTGTTGTTCCCAATAAATCCACCATACCAATAACACCATTCATAGGTGTTCTGATCTCGTGGGACATATTGGATAAGAACTGACGTTTCACCTCCAATGAACGTTCGGCTAAATCTTTCGCCTCTCTCAGTTCATGTTCTGATTGTTTGATTGGGGTAATGTCACGAGCCAGACCTTCAACTCCTGCTGGCTCTTTATCTTTATTGTATATCAAACGGAAGTTCGATAGGATATACCTCACTTCTCCCTTTTTATTTCTAACCGTACTTTCGTAGTTTTTTACCGATTTTTTTACAGCTAATTCCTTCATCAATCTCGATAACTGAGATTCACTGATGTAATAATCGGTGACATGTTTATCGACAACATGCATTTGATCTTCTCCCAACATATCTTTCACTGATGGAGAGATCAAGCTGAATTTACCTTCTAAATCGGTTCTAAAATATACGTCTTGAAGGGTTTCAAAAATATTACGGAAGAGCTCTTCACTATCGGCCAAGTGAAGTTCCATTTTCTTTCTGTTGGTAATATTTTTTGTTACACCGGCAATTTCCTGAATAATTTCACCATCTCCAGAGTACATTCTTACTGGGTTGAGTGAAATAGAGTGCCATTGTTCCTCCTTGGCGAAAGTGTTAAACTTAAATTCAAATGATTCTGATTTCCCTTCGAAAACGCTTCTTAAACGATCCTTCCAAAATTCAGGGGGTGCCATTTCTTCAGGGATAACATCTTTGAGATTCATGCCTTGCAGCAATTCGATATTCGAATACTTCTTGATTATTTCCGCAAAGCGCTGATTGTGTCTTGTGATTTCACCCTTTTTGTTGAAGGTCCATATTGCTTGGTTACCACTTTCGAAGATCGCTTCCAATTGCGCACGTTGTGCCCTTACTTTTAATTGGGACTGATCTCTGATTATGGCAGCGGCTAATAAACCTGTGGCTAAATCGAATAAATTTAAGTCGGGTTTACTGAATGCTTTTCTATTAGAGAAAGATTGTATCACAATCATCCCCATTTTTTGATTATTAGTGACTAAAGGCAGTCCCATCCAAATTTCAGGAACTTTATCTAGTTTGATGTTGTATTGATCTGCCAATTTTTCGATCACTTCACGATACATAAACATGGGTCTATTTAATACATCGACCATATGTAAAGCAAAATCGGAGGCAGGGACTTGTTTTTTATTGTTTGAGCGGGTGTGATTATTAAAAGCGATATACATTCCGGCGTTAAAAACTTTCTTTCTAACGACAATAAAGCTTTCAATATCCACCACCAATTTCATGGCTAAATAGACTTTCTCGAGAAGATCACTAATGCTAAAGTTTTGTTGTAATAATTTGGCAAAAGTGATAATCACTTCTTTCTCTCTATCCTTACGTTTTTTCTCTGTAATATCCGTAAGGTGAAGTCGGTAGCAGTTATTGGCTTCTTTTTTAAAGTTGATCTGACATTGTGTGATTTTCGTTTTGCCTTCTGTTTCTAAAGCAAGTTCAATCTTTTTATCAGATGTTGATTCCTCTGCCAACTTTAAACTAATCAGAAGTTTTTCTTGATATTCTTTTGGGATAAGATCAATAAAAACAGTGCTTTTTAGATCCTTGTCATTTAAGTTGAGAAGTTGTCGAAACTTTTCGCTGGCAAATTGAATAAGACCTTGTCGGTTAAAAACAACCACCATTTCATCAGAAGAACTAAAAAGCTCTTTCATTAAGGTATTGCTTTTGACTAGATCATGAACATGATAGATCTCCTTAGAAACGTTTTGGACAGAAATATAGACGCGTTCATCATCATGATGTTCCACTTTCACTCCGCCAATCTTCAAAGCAAGTTCTTCACCGTTTCTAGTTCTCACTCTGGCATCAAGCGATTGAGTGAGACCATTTAATGAGAATGTTTTTTCATAATGAAAAATATCGAAAAAATCAGAATAGTGTTTTCCTATGGTTTCCTCAGGGTAATAATCAGATAGGGTGTGCATAGCACCATTCCAAAAGATTATTTCACCTTTTGCATTGAGCCCAAAATTGGGAAGGTCACCTGACTCATAGGCCTTTTCGAAAATTTCAAAGTAATTTTGTTCTGCGGTTATATGGGTGGAGTGTTCTTTATCCATTGTTGTTAATCATCAATGAGCATATTGTCATTTTGAGCAAGATGTATTGTTTGAGTTGGAAATGCAAAATCAATACCCATCTGTTGTGCAATACGTAAAATTTTCAGCATCAGATACTCTCGAGCTTGTAATTCCTCGCTCCAATCTTTGGTAATAAAGAAAATATACAAAAGAATATCCAATGATGAGCTAGAAAAGTTGTTCAATCTTACTTCATAGAAGTCTTTTCTTGTTTGAGGATGCTCTTCTACTGCTTTTTTTATCGCTTTGATAAACATTTCAATCTTATCTGGCGGTGTGCCATAAGGAATAGCCAAATTAGTTTTAAACCTTCTGTATTGCCTTTTTCCTAAGTTATCGATATCACTATCAGCTAAAGAACCGTTAGGGATATTTAAAATAGAATTAGCAAAAGTTCTTATTCTTGATGTTCTGAATCCAATTTCTTCCACTATACCTTCTTGACCTCTAACAATAACCCAATCGCCCACCTCAAAAGGACGGTCCGCAAAGATCATTACAGAACCAATAAAGTTTTTGATAGTGTCTTGGGCAGCGAATGCTATGGCCACACCACCAAAGGAAATACCTGTAACTAAGTGTGTAATGTCGTATCCTAAAATCTGGAGGACCATCAAAATACCTAATGAGATGGCTACAATTCTGAAGATTACTTTTAGTATAGGGATGAGGTTTTCATCTACCTTTTTCGATTTCTTAGAGAAGATGCCAATTCTCAAAACCAAAATATCAGCAAACTCAAAGAATAAAACAGCAAAGTTAATTCCCAAACCTAGTTTAACTAGGATTGTGGCTACATAAGAAAAACCGCTTGGAAGAAGTAAAAATGGGATGGCAACTAATCCAAAGGCTAAGATACTGAGCCAAGCAATTGGTCGTCTTAATTTAGGGACGATAATCTTGGCAAGTTGTTCTTGTTTTGCTTTTAATAATAGTCTTGAGAGTACTTTCTCAGTAAACCAAACACTAAAAAAGTAATAGAGATAGGTTAATACCAATAAGCTAAAAATGGAGATCCATTGCCATACTTTTAAGTTAAGAAACTTGCCCTGTGTACGCTGTAAATTACTTGTGTAAAGTACTAACTCTCTAGCAAAAGAGGGATAGGTATCTTTAAATAGCTGATGGATGGACTGACAAGAATATGTAGAATATCTCCATTGTCCGTTTTGATATTCAAGATAAATATTTGGGATCTTATCACTTATCTGAAAACGTCTTGATTTTGTTTTCGAATCTATGTATTTCTTAGTTAATGGTAGGTCGATATTATTTACATAAATATTATTCGCTAAATAGATCAATTTAAGTTCTATAGCCAACTCTTTTCTCTCTTCTAAAGAGCCTACATTCGAAGGAAATACTTGTGCAGAAACTTTAGGATGAAAACTAGATTCTTCCAAGTTATTCAGATGCGTATGAAAAGCGTGATATGGAGTATTCAATGAATATTCTACACTGTCTAAATTTTTAAAATTATAAAAACTGTGATCATCTGGGTAGCTTTGTTCTTGTATAGTAGAATCTGATTGTGCATAAACACTAACAGAAGCAACTAAAAATATATATATGTAAGTGAAGAATCTGTTCATAAGTGTATTCCGAAGAATTAAATGTTCTTTAGTTTATGATGTAAATGTAAAAATAAAGAATCACTTCGGCTTTCAAACTTTTTGATTAATAACATACATTTATTCTTCTCCCGATTTATTGAGGTGAATAGTTTGTGTAGGAAAGGCAAAATTCACTTCAGCACGCTGAGCGATTTCCATAATCGAAAACATCATTTCTTCTCTAGATTGTAACTCTATATTGTAATCGTCTGTAATGAAGAAAACATTAAGATACACATCGATTGAACTGCTAGAAAACTGAAAGAGCCTTACTTGATACCCTTCTTTACGTGTGAGTTCATGGTTTTCTATACATTCTTTGATACCTTCAATAAACCTTTTGATGTTTTCAGGTGGTGTTCCATATTCTAAAGTGAGCATTGTTTTGAATCTTCTAAACTCCCTTTTACCCAAATTATTGATATCATTATCAGCTGCTAAGTTATTTGGTAAACTGACCAATGAATTATCAAATGTTCTAATTTTAGTGGTTCTGAATCCAATTTCTTCTACAATTCCGGCTTGTCCTTTCACCACAACATTATCACCTACTTTAAAAGGCTGATCAGTAAATAGCATAATCGACCCAATAAAATTTTTAACGGTATCTTGTGCTGCAAAAGCCAAAATCAAACCACCAAATGAGATTCCTGTAATTAGGTTTGTAATGTTATAGCCCATCACTTTCATTAATAGTAGAATACCGATCATTAAGGCAATTAATCGGAGGGACGATCTTAAAACAGGTTCTAAATGTTGATCTAATGATAGACGCTGCTTTGAGTGCATCAACTGAATAACTATAATATCGGCCAATCTAAAGACAAAAACAGCTGAACAAATACCAAAGAAGAATCTGATGATTAGTGAAATGACTCTCATGACCTGACTGTCCAATAAAAGCATTGGTAGACAGAGATAAACTATAAAGGCTAAAAAGGCGAGTGTACTTGGTTTACTAAATTTTTTGATGATCAAATGAATCACACTAGGGCTTGCTTGCTTCGAAAACAAGAGTTTGATGATGATAGCTACCACCCATTGAGAAATAAAGTAAGTGAGGTACATAATCACTCCCAAAGCTAGAAAGGCCGTCCATTGCCAAACTTTTAGTCCAAAGTAGATTTCCTGCCCTTTATTTAATTTACTCACATACTTAATAAACTTTCTAGAGTAAGGTGGGTAGGACTTTTCGAATAAATCCCGAATTTTTAAACAAGAATAACTGGAGTATCTCCACCTTTCGCCCACTTTTATCAAGTAGATCTCAGGAATACGACTATCGATGATAAAACGCTTTTTGTTCGTGTTTTTTTCGACATAGTCTTTTTCCAAGGGTAACTCTTTAGCAGAAAGATAAATTCCTTTGGCAGCATAAATCAATTTTAGTTCATAGGCCATATTAATACGTTCTTCCAATGAACCCATTTTTGTAGGGAATACTCTTGCAGCAACGGCAGGACGGTAGTTTTCTTCATCAAGGAAGTCCATATGTGTATGCAGAGCATGATAGGGAGTACTTTGAGAATACTCGGTACTATCGTAGATGTAAAACTTGTAGAAATCATGGTCGTTTGGAAAGCTTTCCATGATGACTTCTTCCTCAGTTTCTTGTCCGTAAATCGGAAAAACAATAAGAAAACTTAAAAGTGATAGAAAGGATAGGTAGTATTTCATTTTTAATTTGAAAACAATAGTATCTTTGGCGGTCAATAAGAATTAAAATGGAAAAGTTCAGCTCATAGAGTAGGAACAAACCAATTAAATATCTAAAAATGTCATACGAAGCGATCATTTTTGATTTAGGAGGCGTAATCCTGAACTTAAGATACGAAAATACATTAGAAAAATTCGCAGAAATCTTACAAAAACCTGTTGCCCCTTTTTATACTAAAAAAGAGCAGACTTCTTTGTTCGATGATTATGAGAAAGGAAATATTTCTTCTGCCGATTTTAGAAAAGGAATTAGGGGTCTTGTAGATGCTCCAATTACCGACGAACAAATTGATGAGGCTTGGAATGCCATGTTATTGGATTTACCTGTGGAAAGAATTGAAATGTTGAAGGAAGTGGGTAAGAAATACAGAATCTTCTTATTATCAAATACCAACGAGATTCACATTCACGCTTTCAATAAAATTGTGAAGGACACATTAGGAGAGGATTTTGGTGATTTCAAAAAACTATTTGAAAGAGGTTATTATTCTTACGAAATGTCCGATAGAAAACCTCATCCAAGTATTTTCAAAACAGTTATTGAAGAAAATAAATTAGACAAATCAACTACTTTATTTATAGATGATTCCATTCAACATGTGGAGGGAGCAAAGAAAGCAGGCTTGCATGCACATCATTTAGAAGACTTGAACGTGATTGGTTTCTTAAAATCTATTGACGTCTATTAATAAAGTATGTTAAAAAATAAATAACTAGACCTACAATTTGAGCGAAAACGAACAAGATCAAGATTAGGGTTTGAATGAAGACCATAATTTCACCTATTTTCGCTAGTTGCAAACAGAAATAGAATGAACGAATTTAAGCGATTAAACAATTTAGCAGGTTGGACGGTATTTTTAATATCTTTAGCTGTCTACACCATCACAATGGAAGAAACTGCATCCTTTTGGGATTGTGGTGAATTTATAGCGGTATCTTATAAGTTAATGGTACCTCACCCTCCGGGAGCTCCTTTCTTTCTTTTAATAAATAGAATGTTCTCCTTCTTAGCATTTGGAGATGTACTTAAAGTAGCTTGGTGGATCAACTTCCAATCGGCATTTATGAGTGCACTAACCATCTTATTCCTTTTCTGGAGTATTGTGATGTTAGGGATGAAAATTGTTAAACCATCAGAAAACGGTTATTCTTTAACCAATAAGATTCTTCTTTTAGGGTCAGCGGCTATTGGTGCGTTAGCTTACACATTCTCAGATTCATTCTGGTTCTCAGCTGTAGAAGCCGAAGTATATGCCATGTCGTCTATGTTTACGGCTTTGGTATTTTGGGCCATCTTAAAATGGGAACATATCGAAAATCCTGCGGCTTCCAACCGTTGGTTGATTATGATTGCGTATATCATCGGATTATCTATTGGGGTCCACTTAGAAAACCTTCTTTGTTTACCAGCAGTAGCAATGATCTACTACTATAAAAAGTATCCTAATAATATCACCTTTAAAGGTACTATAGCAGCAATGGCTGCTGGTGGTGCAATTATCTTGGGTATTATCATTATTGTTATTCCAGGCTTACCTTCTTTTGCCTTTTTAGTGGATAGAATTTTTGTAAACATGTTTGGTGCCTCATTTGGTACTGGCGGTTTAGTATTCTCATTCTTATTGGTAGGAGCTCTTGTTTTCGGTATTTATGTGACGCAAAAGAACAACATGGTTACCCTAAACAATTTGATTCTTGGAACGACTTTCATTTTAGTAGGTTACATGAGTTATACTTTGGTTATTATTCGTTCAAACCAATTGACTCCAATTAATGAAAACGCTCCAGACGATTTGTTAGGATATGTATCTTACCTAAAACGTGAACAGTATGGTGATCGTCCATTATTATACGGACCAACTTTCGATGCTGAACATGTAGGAACTGAGGTTGTAGGTGATAAATACAGACAGGCAAAGAGAAACGGAAACGATTATTACGAAGCTTACGATAAGAAGACAAAAGCTGAATTTGCTAAAAAAGACATGATGTTGCTTCCTAGATTATATTCTAGACAAGGTCATCATGCTGATTTATATAGACAATGGGCAGGTATAAGATCTGGGGAAAAACCTACGTTTAAGCATAATATGGTCTATCTATTTAGATATCAGATATGGCATATGTACGTGAGGTATTTCTTGTGGAACTTTGCCGGTAGAGAAAGCGATGAAAAAGATGCTAACTACCTTGCTCCATGGGATGATATGCAAGACCTACCTGAGTTATTACAAGAAAATAAAGCGAGAGCCAATTTCTATTTCTTGCCTTTAATCTTAGGTATTTTAGGTGCATTGTATCATTATAAGAAGGACGAAAAGAACTTCTATGTAGTTGCAATATTATTTATTACTATGGGTATCGCTTTAGTAGGCTACCTGAACTCTCCTCCTGTTGAACCTAGGGAACGTGACTATATTTATGCAGCCTCCTTCTATGCCTTTGCCATGTGGATTGGTTTCGGTGCATTTGCTATTGCTCAATTCTTGGCAGAGAAATTAAACTCCAAAGGAGCAATTGCTGGTATTGCTGTATCGTTCTTGATTCCGTCAGTAATGGCTGTAAATGGATGGGATGGTCACGATAGATCGAACCGTTGGCATTCAGTTGATCAAGCAAGAAATACATTAGCTTCTTGTGCACCGAATGCGATTCTATTTACGGGTGGTGATAATGATACCTTCCCATTATGGTACGTTCAAAACGTAGAAGGATTTAGAACCGATGTTCGTGTGGCAGTATTAAGTTACTTCAGTACGGGTTGGTACTTGGATCAGATGAAACAACAACAGTATGAATCAGCTCCATTACCATTATCTATTACTAAAGAGAACTATGTGGAAGGTAAAAACGATTACATTCCATTGGTAGAAGACGAAAGAGCGAAGAATGGTGTGAATCTTAAAGCTTACTTAGAGTATGTAAATAAGAACTTGCCAGCTGTTCAAGTAGGATTACAAGGTGGATTAACAACTTCTAAATTATTATCAAGAAGATTTATTTTAGATGTTGATAGTGCCGATGTAGTCAATAAAGGAATCATTCCTAAAGGGAAAGAAAAATTTGTTTCTTCAAAAATGGTTTGGGACTTGAAGTCATCAAAAGGACATATCTTCAAAAACGAATTGGCCTTACTTGATTTGATCGCTACCAACGATTGGAAACGTCCTATCTATTTCAATAACACTTCTGCAAATACCATCAACATGGACTTGAGAAGATACTTGTATTTAGAAGGTATGACGTACCGTTTACTACCTGTAGTTACAGAAGAAAATCCTGGTGAGGTAGGAGAAGTAAATACTGAAGTGATGTTGGAGAACATCAAGAAGTTTGCTTTCAGAGGTCTTCAAGATGAAAGTGTATATTATGATGATGAATACCGTAAGTTTGGTGCAAACACTAGAAATAACGTGTACCGTCTTGCAGAAACATTATACTATGATGGTCTTCTAGAAAACGATCCAGGGAAATTGGCTAAATCTAAAGAAACATTGGATTGGATCCTTGAGATGGTTCCAGATAAAACAATTCCATTTAGTTTCTATGCTCCTAAATATATGGACTTATACTATAGTTTAGGTGATGTAGATAAAGCTAACGAGATCTTTAACCTATTGGTAAGACGTGATGCTGAAAATGTAAATTACTATGTTGCTACAGGTATGGGTACAGATACTGTTGCTAGAAGATCTTTGATTACTTTACAGCAGCTTTTCCAAATTTTCCAAGGCAAATCAAGAGATATCGATGCTCGAATTAAGTCAGTTGAAAATGGAGAGGCAGACTACGAAGGAAAATCTTTAGAAGATTTGAAAGCATTAAAAACAGTATATGCTGAGAACTTCAAGTTAGCACAATCTACTTTCCAAGATTGTTATAAAAAGATGATGCAATAGCATTTGTCTCTAAAATAATTACGAAAAGTGATGGTTCCTTAACATTAGGAATCATCACTTTTTTATTTCTCTAAATCAATGTTTTATTAAATATTTGTAAAAATAATTTTAATTTTTGTCACAAATACGTGTGTTAGATGGTTTTAAAGATGACAGTTTCAATTAAGCTATTGAATTTTTATTTACTACGGAACATATGTATTTAATTATTGCCTTTTTTATAATTCATTGGTACTCTTCTTTATTCTTCCAAACATTTTTCTTGCATAGATATGCAGCACATCAAATGTTTACCATGTCGAAAGGATGGGAGAGAGTATTTTTTGTATTAACCTACATCTTTCAAGGATCAAATTATTTAAGTGCGTACGGTTATGGAATTATGCACAGAATGCACCATGCTTTTGCCGATACGGAAGACGATCCACATTCACCTAAATATTCACCATCGTTATTCTCGATGATGTGGTCTACAAAAAACATTTATACAGATATCTGTAAAGGTAGAGTAGAAGTTGATGCTAAATTCACTAAGAATGTTCCTGAGTGGCATTCGTTCGATAAATTTGCAAGTAATTGGTTCTCAAGAATTGGTTGGGGATTAGTTTACGTAGCTGTTTACGTTTATGCTTACATGGAATTAGGTATGAGTCCTTGGTTCTTCTTATTACTTCCTATTCACTTTTTGATGGCACCGGTTCACGGGGCAATCATCAATTGGTTTGCACATATCTACGGATATAGAAACTTTGAAGTAAGTGATACATCAACGAATTTCTTACCTTTTGATTTCTTGATGATGGGTGAGTCTTATCACAATAACCATCACGCAAGAGGTTCAAGAGCCAATTTTGGAGGTATTCGTTGGCACGAAATCGATCCAACATATCTAATCATTATTGTATTGGATAAGGTAGGAGTGATTAAGTTGAAACAAACGAAAGAGAAAAAATCAACTACAGTAAATGAGAAAGCTGCTGTGGCAGGGTAATTCGTTTACTGGAAAAGTTGATGGGAAGAGTGAATCAGAAGTGGTTCACTCTTTTTTTTGTATTAAACAAAAGCCCCCCACGTTAGCAGGAGGCTTTATAATTACCCAAAATTAGCTTGAGAGAGTAGTAGAAACTAACCTATTACATTTTATTCTAATTTGATATGAAATGATAATTACGTGATACTATCTATCTTTTGCTTTACAAAGTTCAAGGTTTAATTCTGAATTGATTTACACAATTTGATTAATGATTTGCATAAAATCGTCAACATTAAATCAACAGTTTACATCAAAAATTATTTATATTAGATTCGTGCTTTCATTTACTTTCTTATGAATTGATGGTACTCCCGAACCAATGGGACACCTAAAAAAATATTTCATTAACCTACTATTTAATTGTGAAGAAATACCAAATCCAATCCAATGAGGACATGCCTCATGAGAGTTATCAAAGAATTGCGGAAGATTTTAATGGAACCTGGGATGGTGTCGATATGTTCATTGACAACAACGATTTGAAATTACAAATCACTTCCTACGAATATATGGATGGAATGTATGTAGGTCATTTAAAGATGAACAGTAATACTCAAATTATATTTTCCAACGTTCCCAATGTGGATAGAAATTTTGTGGTTCTAAGAATTGGTTATTCAGGAGCTTATTCAAAAAAAGATAAGTTTAGAAGGTTTAATCACGATGGAATATTTTTATATAATGCCAACCAATTATTTAATATAGAATATCCTTTTCAAATAAGCTGTCAGTGGATTACGATTCGTTTTCCATTGGGGGTATTCGATTTTTTCGAAGAGGATGGCGATTCTAAATTCAAACAGCTAATTAATGAGAAAGATGATTGGTTTCATTACTTTACTTTATCTCCTGAAATCGAGGGTTATGTAAATGAAATGGTGAAATCTAGTCAGAATAAAACCAAAAGAAAGTTTTCCTACTTCTCCAGGGCATTGGATATTTTAGGTGCCTTAAAAGAGAATATGGAAAAAGGATTGATGACGAAATCCAACATCAAAATACATCCCGAAGACTTTAGTAGCATGGTCTTGTTAAAGGATAAAATTTTAGCTGATTTTACTGAACCACCTAATCTTAACGATTTAAGTTTCGAGCTTGGAATGAGTATATCAAAGTTAAATAGAAACTTTAAAGCAGTCTATCAATTACCAATTCTACAATACTTCAACCAACATAGAACAGAGGAAACATACCGTCAGGTGAAGTATTCTGACAAAAGCTTAACAGAAATTGCTGATGATTTGGGCTATAGTCATGTAGGGCATTTAAGTAGAACCTTTAAGAAACATTTCGGGTACGCTCCTTCTTCTATCAGAGGAACTTTACAGTAATACAAAGTTTACTTTTTGATGTAAGTGGTTGCCGAGAATTTGTAAAGCATTTGAAATCTATTCCTACATCTTTGTAAAGTCATCATTAAGGGATTGTCTATCAACGTCTCTAACTATATGATGATATCACAATGATGATTTCAATCTAAATACAAATTCTTAAAATGAAAAAGTTTACTACACGTCTAAAGAGTAAGCATAGGCTTTTACACCCTTATGTTTTATCAATTTTAGGTTTTTTCCTTTCAGTACCATTATTCGCCCAAGAAAATAAAGAAGATCTAGTGGGTGTCAAAGGGGCAATTAACCCTCAACAGATGAACGCTAGACAATTAGTAGGACAAGAATTAATCGATGATGCTTTTCCTAATTCCATTCCCATTTTTGGTTCGAAGTCGAGAATCAAGTTTGGTGGTTATGTGAAGATGGATTACATCCAAGATTTCAATTATATCGGTTCTGCTTACGAATTTGAAAGTGCTACAATTCCAATTAAAGGTTCACCTGAATCTTACTTGAAAGGTCAATCAACATTCCATGCTAAAGAAACACGTTTCAACGTTGACTTTAGAACGGTAGTTAAAGGATTAAGATCTGGTAAGGAAATGCCATTACAAATTTTTATTGAAATGGATTTCTTTGAAGACGATCCTTCATTATATCGTCAACCACGTTTACGTCATGCCTATGGTGTATTTGGTAATATCCTTGCGGGTCAAACATGGTCTATTAATGCCGATTTAAGTGCAATTCCAGGTATTATTGACTTTGCAGGAGGTGATGGAACGTATGGCGATCGTGTAATTCAAATCCGTTGGACCGATAAAATCACAAAGAACTTAAGTTATACAGTAGGTTTGGAAGGACCAAAAAGTGGTATCGATAACCCTTACGAATTAGAAGGAGTTGCACGCACTACTATGCCTACGTTTGCGGGTAATGTGAGATGGGAAATGAATAAGTTTTCTCACATGCAGATCGGTGCAGATGTATTTCAACATCATTGGCAAGGTGGTCAATATGGCCCAACGCAAAAAGCGTATGGTTACGGTATTAACCTAACAGGACGATTTGTATTGGACAAAAAACATCGTAATTCATTGATGTTTGGGGCCTCTACAGGTAAGGGTGCTGGACATAGAATTTTATTCTTAGAGTTTTCCCCAAGTGATGGTGTGATTTCTGACAATCAATTGGAATTATTAAATGCTCATCAAGCCTACATCGGTTATAATCATTACTGGACGAAGAGCTTAAATACAACCGTTGCTGCTTATTATGCTTCATTGAATACAGTGGATTACCAACTAGACGAAACCACTCAACAAGGAGGTACATTCCACGCCAACCTAGTTTGGATGCCTTATACCAATGTGTCATTTGGTGTTGAATATATGCACGGTGTTCACGTCGTAAAAGATGGAAGATACGGTCAGGCGAATCGTCTTCAGTTTATGACAAGATTTAGAATTCCTTAAAGAAATAATTGATGCTAAAAACGAGTATTGAAAACGATTTCCGATTTCTTGTAACTACAATCTCAAATCTTGTAAATCATTCAATTTCAATACCCTGATATTTGTATCATCAACAAAACGAAAAATATATTTTAAATAAAAAATCAATCTAAAAGAAAATGAAAAATCAAACAAAACGTTTCTCAACAGCTAAAAAACAAATCATTAAATTTTCATCCATCTTATTGCCAATCAGCATGATGTTCAATACAAATTGTACTACTTCAAATGCTCAAGAAGAACATAAAGTAACAGTTCCAAAATCGGAAAAATATATTAGTAAAATTACAGAAGTTACGACTCCAATCTCTAAAGTAAAAGACGGTTTCCCGTTAGATTTTATCAGAGAAACGCATAGAAACTTTAGTACTCCCAATTGGCAGGCGGCAGGTGACCAATCGGTGTATATCAATATGAATATCCCTGAGTTTATCAATGTAGATATTGCAATGCCTACGCATGAAGAACGTCATTTGGAACGTAATATTGATGCTGATTTAGGAAATACAAAATTCACTTTAGAAGACGGATCTGAAACTCCTACTTTAAACGAATACTTAAATGATGATTACAATAGAGTACAAGGGATCATCATGGCTCATAAAGGTAAAGTTATTTTTGAAGCATACCCAGGTATGAAACCAACAGATTATCATGTATGGATGTCCGCTTCAAAAACAACGGTAGGTACATTGGCGATCTTGTTGGAAAGTGAAGGGAAATTGGATCTTGAAAAACCAATTACTTATTACGCAAAAGAATTAGCCGGAACAGCTTGGGATAAAGTATCTGTAAAAAATGCTTTGAACATGGCTTCTGGTTTGGACTTGGAAGAAACAACAGCGGCGTTCTCTGACCCTAATAGCTGGATTGAACAGTATTTTGCTTCTCTATTCGATATTGAAGGAACAGGTGACGGCTGGATTGAGGTGATGCGTAGAGTAAAGCCAATTGAAGGTGAAGAGCCAGGTGATCGTTTTCGTTATTCAACAGCTATTACGCAAGCTTTAGTATTAGCGATAGAAAGTGCGACAGGTCGAGCTTACAAAGATGTATTCAATGAAAAAATTTGGTCTCAAGTAGGTGTTCATAATCAATTTATGGTGGGACTAGCTTCCGATTACCATGCCGTAGGAGGTGGATTAGTCAACACTACAATTGAAGATGCATTGAAATATGCAATGATGTATACACCTAGTTGGAATGTGGTATCTGATAAAAGAGTAGTTACGCCTGAGATCTTAGAAAGAATCAGAACTTTAGGCGATCCAAAAGCTTACCAAGGAAGTGAAGAGGAAGGATATAGCTTAGAATGGACTGGTGATATTGGAGAAAGAAATTCTGCACAGTGGGATCAAGTTTGGGCTGATGGAGCGATGTTCAAACACGGTAATATGCACCAAGGTATTTATGTAGATGCTGATAGAGATTTCTGTGCGTTTGTTTTCTCAAACACACCCAATGAAAGATCAGATAAAGCTCCAGGTTTTATGCGTGCAGTAGCGAAAAAAGTAGCTGATCAATAAGAAAATATAGATTTAATAAATAGGATAGTAATTAGCTCATCAAGAGAGGTCTACGGACTGATTTTGATGGGCTTTTTCTATATAAAAACGGAATTATCAAATAGCCGAAATCTTGTAAACACCTGCTTTTATCTTGTAAATGATTCCACCGTCAAAGAAGGATATTTGTATATCATTAATAATCAATCAAATTACTAAGAAAATGAAAAGCTTAAATCAACAATCTCAAGAAAACAATATCATTAAAGCAAATGCTGAGAATTTAAAAAGCAATATCCCTTTGAATAAAACACAAGAGGTGAGCCAATTCTTTAATCAGCCAGAGAATAAAGTAAAGATGCAATTTCCTAACGAAATGTCATCTTATGCATGGATAGAGCAATCAAAATATTATCCGACAGCACAAGTACCAAGAAGTGGTCAAGTAAGTGAATTGCCTTATAATGTAAATGCAAATATTGGAGAGATTCAGTATAAGAATAAAGACGATAATATGGTGAGTGTCAATCAACATTTTGATACGAAACCTATCGATGCAATGGTAGTCGTAAAGAATGGTGAAATTGTTTATGAGCGTTATAAAACAATGAAACCAGATGAAAAGCACCTTTGGTATTCAGTGTCTAAAGTAACAGGAGCATTGATGTTGGCTTTTCTTGAATATGAACAAAAAGTAGATGTCAATAATTATGTTTCTTTCTACTTACCAGAATTGAAAGATTCCGTTTGGGATACTGTAAAAGTAGAAGAAGCATTGGATATGGCTACTGGCTTAAATGGCACTGAGCATGATGAGGAAATTCAGAATTCAAGAACTGATCCTGATCAAATTTGGTACCGTTGGGCAGCAACTTCAGCAGTGGGTATTTTGCCAGATGTAAAAGAAAGAAATGAAACTTGGGTGGATGTTTTAAGATCTATGGAAAGAAAAACTCCAGGTCATCAGAAGTTTGAATATAACTCTATCAATACTTTCGTAATCAACCGTATTGCTGAGAGAGTAGCAGACAAACCATTGAACGAAATGTTTGCAGATCGTATCTGGAGTAAAGCTGGAATGGAACATGATGCCTTTTATATGATGAGCCCTTCAGGAAATACATTAGGCTTTTTAGGAGTTAATTCAAGCCTTAGAGATCTAGCAAGATGGGGAATGGTATTTACACCAAGTTGTGAAAAAATTGCAGGAGAAGCACTTGTCCCACAAGAAATCATGGATAAGTTTTATGATAACAGATTTGTAGAAATGTATGATAAAGGGTGGATTGGTAAACAAAACACAGTTTCTTTCTATGATGAAGCAGGCAAAATCTACAATAGATACCAATGGGATGCGATTATGCCTGATGGTGATTTGTATAAAAAAGGAGTAGGAGGACAAGGTGTCTACATATCACCAGAAAATGATACCGTAGTAGCATGGTTCTGTACTAGTGATGGAGAAAACCAAGAAGAAGCAATGGCAAGAGCAATTGTCAAAGCGATTAATGCATAACAATGAGCAATAATGTAAGGGTCCTGATTTATATCTCTTTCGGTGATGAAGGAGGTAAATAGAAGGTGTTTTAAAACCAAGACATTTGTATCATAAGCTTTAAGGTAATGGATAATAACCCAATTGCCTATTTAATATCAATCAATACTATAAATATGAAAAATCAACAAAAAGTAACTGTTTTCACTGCTAAAAAAATTCATACCATGGATCAAGGAAATCCAGAAGCGGAAGCAATAGCAGTGCTTGATGGAAAAATATTATCAATAGGTACATTAGAGTTTATGAAGCCTTGGCTTGACAGGTATGATGTTACTTATGACGATACATTAAAAGATAAAATTATTCTTCCTGGTTTAATCGAACCACATTCTCATTGTTGGATGTCAGCAGGTTTTCTAGGTTTAGATTATATTGGTCCACTTCCTTGGCCAGGTTTGAATGGTATCAATCCACCTCACCCTCATTATGAAGATGTGATTGAATATTTAAAAGAAATTGATGCGAAGAAGGAAGACCCGAACGAACCAATCATTGCTTGGGGTTTTGATCCCGCCAATCAAGGAGGAAGTTTAGACCGTAAAGTTTTGGATGCTATATCTTCTACTCGTCCCATTTTTGTGATTGGATTTGCTCCTCACTTTGCCTATTTGAATTCTCTTGCCATTGAGATGGCAAACATTCCAGAAGGCTTACAATCTCCACATATTTTAAGAGAAGAAAATGGCGATCTAAAAGGTGTTTTCCTAGAATCTGATGGTGCAAAATTAGCCATCGCACCAATTATCGATGTCATTTCAGAATTGGGTGGAGAAAAAGGTTTGAAGTTTATGAGTGGAATTGGTCACCGTGCAGGGATCACCACTATTGCCGATTTGATGTTTGGTGTTTTGAATTATGATGAAGAATTGAAGGATCATGTTAATGCAACTAACGATCCTGATTTTCCTATCCGTATGTCATTAACTCCACATGCGATGTCGATGACATTGGCTCACGGAGATAAAGCACCAGAATTTGTAAAAGGGTTGAAGCAATATGAAACGGATAAGTTATTTTTCACAGGAGTAAAATTCTTGAGCGATGGTTCTTTCCCGTTAATGGGATCTCAAGTCAACTTCCCAGGTTATTTAGATGGTGGAAATGGTGTAGATGGAGATGCTTCTTTCAAAGAAATGCTTCCTTATTGGAAAGCTGGATTCCAGATTCACTGTCATGCAAACGGCGATTTGGCTTTAGATAATTCTTTAGACATGCTAGCCAAATTACAGGAAGTTCATCCTCGTTTTGATCATAGATTTACCATAGAACATTATGCGATTAGTAACCCAATGCAAGCAAGAAGATTGAAAGCATTAGGTGGCTTGGCAAGTGTCAATAACTACTTCTCACACTTTAGATCATTATTGCATTCAGAACATGCATACGGTCCTGATAGAGCACAAAGAGAAGCACGTCTTGGATCATTAGAAAGAGAAGGAGTTATCTTCGCTTTACATTCAGATTACCCACAAGTAGTAGTACCAATGCATCCACTAACAGCAGTATATGCTGCAGTAACAAGAATTGCTGAAGATGGAAAAACAGTGGTAGCAGAACACGAAAGAATTGGTGTAGAAAGAGCATTACGTGCGGTGACGATTGATGCTGCTTACATCTTAGGATTGGAAGATAAAATAGGTAGCCTTGAACAAGGAAAAATGGCGGACTTTACCGTATTGGATCAAGATCCGATGGAAGTTGAGCCAGAAGAAATCAAGGATATCCCAATCTGGGGAACGGTATTAGGTGGTAAAATCAATAAATGCTAGTAAGATGAATTCGATTAAAAAAACAATAACGAATCCATTGGATCAAGCTTTGGATGCAAGACAAACAATGTCGGGGTTAATATTTGCCGCTATGGCATTGAGAAATAAAAATATAGCACCTGTAAAAACAATTCCTCTTACCATTTTAGGAGGTTTTCTTGGAGCAGGAAAAACAACCATGCTAAATCATATCCTTCAAAATCCTGGAGGAAAAAAGATTACCGTTTTGGTCAATGACTTCGGAAAAATCAATATTGATGCTACAATGGTAGAATCGCAAACGGATGATATGATTAGCCTGACCAATGGTTGTGCATGTTGTGCAGTATCAAGTGATTTAACAAAAACATTAATCGACATTTCTGAAAAAGAAGAACAACCTGATGCCATTATTCTTGAATGTAGTGGTGTAGCAGAACCGGGTTCTATAGCACAAATTGTTTTATCAAATAAAGCAATTCGATTGGATGGGATCATTACTTTGGTAGATGCGGAGACGTTTTTTGAACGTTTGGAAGATGAATCAAGTCAACAATTATTCATCAATCAGTTGACTTCAGCAGATATCATTTCCATTGGTAAAACAGATTTAGTTTCTGAAGAAGAAAAACAAAAAATCAACCAATGGATCGCAAAGCATCAACCCAATAAAGCTGTTTTGGAAACAGTGGAAGGTGATGTGCCTACTGATGTGATTTTGGGTGTTGAGGCGGATCATAATTTGGAAGATGAAAAAGCAAAAGCCATCAAAAAAACAAATCACAAGCACACATTTGAGAGCGTTAGTTTTTCATTCGACCAACCCTTTAAGGAAGAAAAGATCAATGCATTTATAAAGAATTTACCCGCTCATATCATCAGAGCAAAAGGAATTTTGCAGATCGACAGCGATTTGAATAAAAAAATGATCTATCAAAGAGTGAGTAAACGCTGGTCATTAAAAAGTGATGAACAGTGGGGAAATGAATCACCTGTTTCTAAGTTGGTATTTATTGCCAAAAAAGGAACAATTGATAAGACTCAATTAAAAAAAGAATTAGAAGAAGCTTTATATGATTGATATACTTTGCTAGTTATGAAAATGCTCATCAGGAAAGACAAGTCTTTTGTCTGATGGGCTTTTCTATTTTATCATTTGCCTATATCGTATAACCAACTGATTATTTCTTGCAAACCTTTACAACTTTAAAAAAGGACCTTTGCTTATCGATTATTGAAAAACAAAACACTAAAAAATGAATACTCCAGAGATCTATTATACATTAGGAATGCTGGGAACAGTGGCTTTTGCAGTTACTGCCGTGCTTGCTGTTATCCCCAAGCAAATTGATTTATTCGGTGCTATCGTTATGGGAATAGTCACTGCTGTTGGAGGTGGAACAATTAGGGATATGATATTAGATGCTCCCGTTTTTTGGGCTACTGATCTCAATTATATTTGGGTCGCAGTAGTATCTAGTATTGTCGCCTTTTATGGGAATCAATTCATGTCCAGAAAAAATATCTACTCTTTGATGTTATACCTTGATGCAGTTGGTATTGCTATGTTCGTTATCCAAGGAGCTGAAAAAGCGATAGCTTTAGATTTTGCTCAACCTGTAGGGCCAGTGTTATTAGGTCTAATTACAGCTATAGGTGGAGGTATAACCAGAGATGTATTGGCAGGGAACACCACTTTATTGCTTAAAAAAGAATTGTATGCTCTTCCACTAACTTTTGGGGTGATTTTATATTTAATTCTAATTCAAATTTTCCCTGATCAAGTGAAGTTGATGGGTACTTTATGTGCTACTCTTACTTTCTTTATCCGTGCGGCTGCTATTCATTGGAAATTACATGTTCCAAATTGGATGTTGATATCTAAAAGGTCATAAGATCAAGATTGACAAAATCATGTAAAGACTAAGTCTTTTCTTGTAAATAGTTTTAGGTTGAACAAGTGATATTTGTGTCATCAATCAATCTAAAAATGAAACATGAAAAAAATATTATTATCATCATTATTAGTAGGATCAATTATGTCACAAGTAAATGCACAAGGAACAAATGTTCACGAAACTGAAGGAGATTACAGAACTCCGATTAAAGAATTTGCAAATGGTTTCACACAAGAGCAAGTTCAAAAATTTAGAGACAATTATAATTTACCTCACTTATTAAAAGGTGGAGACGATGCCGTTTGGTGGGGATTAAGAACTTCAGAATTGTTCAATACGGCATTACTTGAGCCTAATCACAAAATGGAACTGGTTAAAAATATTAATCCAGCGGTAGGAGAGGTCAAAGCTCATACCAAGCATTTTGGGGAAATTTCATTAAATGATTTTATGGTGCATCCACATAGTTATGCACAAGGTTTCTTAGTGGTTCATAAAGGTGAAATCGTCTTTGAAAACTATCAAGGAATGACAGAAAGCGATCATCACGTTTGGATGTCAGCAGCGAAGATTATTCCTGGTCTTGCCGTAGACTTATTGATTTCAGATGGAAAAATAGATCAAGAAAAAACAATAGGGCATTACGTCCATGATTTTAAACATACAGGTTATGGCAATGTAAAAGTGAAAGATGTGATGGACATGACGCCAGGTCTTAACTCAGAGGAAAATGATGAGACGCGTTCTGATCCAAACTCTATTGCAACAAGATTGTTTCTTGCTGAATTAGATTTGCCTTACAACGGTAAAAATGAAAAAGTAAGAGATGTATTAAAAGAAGCAAAACAAACGCACCCTGCTGGAGAGAAATTAGAATATGGTTCTTCGCATACGCAGATGCTAGTTTTATTGGTTGAGGCAGTTTCAGGAAAACCATTTGCAGAATTTGTAGACCAAAGAATTTATTCAAAAATGGGAGCAGAATCGACCCTAAACATACACCTTTCGCCAAATGGTGTAGCAATAGGTCACGGTATTGTATCCAGTAGACTTCGTGATATGGCAAGAGTGGGCATGTTGTATACACCAAGTTGGAATAAAACGGCTATAGAACAAGTGGTTTCTCCTGAAATCATCAGCCGTATTCAAAATGGTACAAGGTCAAGAGAGTTTTACAGAAAAGGCTTTGATGGTCCTGTATTCATTGACAGGTTAGGTGATGATAACGTGATTTCAAATGCAAGACAATGGGATGGCGTTTGGGAAGACGGTGATTTCTGGAAATCAGGTCTCCAAAGTCAAGGGATCTATGTCTCTCCTAAAAAAGATTTAGTGATTGTATTTTTCTCTACTAATGTGCCGGATGATTCTATTCATAGATACGCACGTCAGATTGCCAATTCAGGTTTGTTTGATGAAGAACAATAGAAGATAAGTGTTTTAGTAATATTTTCATTGATTGAAAATTGATTTGGGTTTTCCCAATAGAGGTATTTCATTTTGATAGTTTATCAGAATGATGCCTCTTTTTTTAATCAAATAATTGTGGTGAGTAACTGATATAAATGAAGACAGTTTTATGCAAAATACCTGTCGTTTTGTGTAAATGTTTCCCTCATGAACAAAGTAATTTTGTGGGACATCAAGTAGAAAAGAAAGGAGTTCTATTTGATATTTATTAACCAATCTTAATACTACAAATGAAAACTATTCAATTATTTCTCATTGTTAGTTTTTTCTTTATCGGCGATCTGTTTTCTCAAGGCTTTATATCAGATCAACTCTCAAAAAAGAAAAATATTGATGAGGAGGAAGTACAATGGGAAGATCCATCATTTCCAGGATCTTGGCTGATGTATGGGAAAGGAAACGTAAGAATGAAAATTGGGGGCTACATGAAAAACGATTTCGTGTATGATGTTAACGGCACCCGAGATAAAACGCAATTTTTGATGTCGACCATTCCTGTGAAAGGGGAGGCAGATTACGGAAGTACAGGATATGTGAGCTTTTTCTCAAAAGAAACAAGAATCAATTTAGATGTTCGAAGTAAGGTGAGTAATACGCCTGTACAAATGTTTGTAGAAGGCGATTTCTTTTCTTCATCAGGAAATCAGTTTCGAATGCGACATGCCTATTTAAAAGTGGGGAAATTTACCTTTGGACAAACATGGACCAACCTCACATTCTTGGAAACGCTTCCTTTTATTATTGATTTTGCCGCTGGTGATGCCCTTTTTGGAGGCCGTTCAAATCAGATCAGATACGAAACCAATATCAATAAAAATTGGTTGTTTGGTGCAAGTATCGAATACTTGGAAAATATGGGTATTGAAAACCCAAATACCTTAAATGGTGTGGCTCAAGCACAACTTCCATTACTATCGATGAAATTCATTTACAGTAAGAAAAATACTAAACTGTTTTTCGGAGCAAGTGCCGCTCAATTAAATTGGACAGGTGGCCCTGAAGGAAAGAATGCATCCACTCCACAATTGGATATTATTTTTGGTGGACGAAGACAAATAAATAGAAAGAATTCGGTTTCATGGAATGTGAATTACGGTATTGGATCTGGAGAAAATATTCTGGCTTTTATTGGTAGTAATGCCAATGCGGTTTTAACCCAAGAGGGTGAATTAGTCGCCATGAAATCATTTTCTGCCTTGGTAGGTTATACACATCACTGGAACGAAAAATGGTCTTCCAACTTTTCATATGCCTATGGTTGGCTTATGGACATTCCAGACTCTAGAGATCCATTTGCTTTAAAAGCAGGAGGTATATCTCACATCAACTTGGTTTGGCAACCGCTTAAATATTTCTCTACAGGTATAGAATACATGAGAGGTACACAAAGAACGGCCAATAGTGCTTTAGGAACAGCCAATAGATTCCAGTTAATGACAAAATTTGATTTTTAATTATAATGAACCATTCGATACAACAAATATAGGATGGTTCATATCAAATACTATGTTGGAGGATGAATTGACTAGAATGTGTAAGTAGTATGTGATTTCGTGCAACTGAATCTATGCTGTCACCCCGATATTTGTATCATCATCAATAAGGAATAACTTCTTGATGTCTCAAAATTCAATCTTTAAATAATCTGACAATGAAAAAGCTATTTATTATTTCTCTGCTATCCCTAATTTCGATGTTACATGTGAATGCTCAAGACATTAAAAAAGAGTTGTCTTCTGAAAACGTAGTGGAAATTAAAGCGGATATAAGTCAAAAAGAATTATCAAAGTTGATAGAAACTTACAGAGTGAAGCATTCCAATAACGGAACAACAGTGAATTGGAGTGAATTTAAGTCAACATCACTTATTAAAGGAGTATTTGATGCTAAACAAAATGAGGAACAGACTCAAGCTGAAAAATTAAATGCTTCGGCAAAACGATACAAAGAAATCAAATTGAATGATTCTGTAAAACAGCTTCAAGAAAATGAACTTTTTGATAAAAAATCGAAAGATTAAACGATCGAAAAGGTAAAAAAATTATATCTCAGAATAACCCTGAAAGCCGCTTGATACATTTATTAAGTGGCTTTTTTTTGGAATAAAAAAGGTGAATACCAATAAGATATCCACCTCTTTACGCTACATCAAAAAGTTATTAAAACTCTTTGACCTTTATAATCTTCACTGGGCAAGCTTCTGCTGCCTTAATGTTTTCGTCTAATTCAATAGGACTTACTTTAGTCGTATAGAAGCCTTTTTTATTGACTCCTCCCACCAATGTAGCTTTCCCATCTCTTTTGGACATCACCCATCTGTCTGGAGCAAATTCCACACAGTAGTTACATCCTATGCATTTATTTCGTTGATGCGTAATTGTAATTTTACTCATGATCGTTTTTAACGAATTAAGCTTCTACAGTCTCTGCATCCACTAATTTATACAATTTATCTGAAGGACGAATTTGGGTGTCCAATTTGATACTGAATGTATCGCCTTTTACCGCCATTTCTTTCTTTCCTTCGTCGTTTACGTGAAGTTCCTCAACTACTGTCTCTACAACACCTGTAGTTGGTCCAGTAATTAAAAGACGATCACCTACTTTTACTTTTTGAGTTTCCAATTGGAATTCAGCCACCTGAATATTTTTGAAATAACGACGACCGTTACCCAAGAATACTTTTCTAGTTTTTGCTTTCGATCCGTGCTGATCTGTCCATTTACCCATTTCTTGACCAAGGTAGTAACCACCCCAGAATCCACGGTTGTACACTTCAGTCATACGCTCTTTCCATTGCTCACCTTTTTCTTTAGTGTAAGTACCGTCGAAGTAGCTATCGATAGCTTCTCTGTAGCACTGAGCAACTGTTTTTACGTATTCAGGACCTTTACCACGACCTTCGATTTTCAATACTTTCACTCCTGTATCTAATAATTGATCTAGGAAGTCGATAGTACATAAATCTTCTGGCGACATGATGTATTCGTTATCGATTTCTAACTCGTGTCCGTCTTCGATATCGATTACTTTGTATTTTCTACGACAATTCTGTACACAAGCACCTCTGTTCGCCGATGAGTTTTGTGTATGTAATGATAAGTAACACTTACCAGAAACGGCCATACACAATGCACCGTGAGCAAATACCTCAACTTCTACCAATTCTCCAGAAGGACCAGTGATGTTCTCGTTTTTGATGGTATCACAGATCGTTTTCATTTGAACCATAGAAAGCTCTCTTGAAAGTACCATTACATCTGCAAATGTAGCGTAGAAACGTACAGTCTCAGCATTCGTAATGTTTACTTGAGTAGAGATGTGTACTTCTACACCCACTCTAAATGCATAAGCAATTACTGCTTGATCTGATGCGATAATGGCTGTAATACCAGATTCTTTTACACGATCAACTACTCTACGCATGATCGATAAATCATGCTCATAGATAATCGTATTTAAAGTAAGGTACGATCTAACACCATTCTCATTACAGATACGAGCCACTTCCTCAAGATCATCAAGAGTAAAGTTCATAGAGGCACGAGCTCTCATATTGAGCTGTTCTACCCCAAAATATATAGAATCGGCACCACCTTGGATGGCTGCCATCATTGAGTCAAATCCGCCTGCTGGGGCCATTAATTCCACTGGACGTTTTGTCGCAGGTTTTTTAAATGTATGCTCCACTTTTTCTTTATTTTAAAATTCGGTTTGCAAAAATACGATTAAAATTATCGGTAATCAATTTTTTTCGTAAAATAGCTACCCTTTATACTATGATTATCAACGAAATAGAAGTTAAAAACTATCAATAGATCAATATTTATTCACAAACCGTGTAAGTATTCCTCCTATTAAGCAGCAAATTAAAATAGACTATACGCTACTTGATTGTGGTAGTGAATGTTTATCTGGATCTTACTTCATTTTGATTTTTATTCTTCTAAATCATCAAATAGTTAGACAACTCATAGAAGTAGAAAATGTTAGATGGAAATGAAGTGTTTTTTGTAATTATATTTTTTTTAATGTCAAAAAGCTGATTTTTAATTCTTTAATAATTTGATCTAAATAGATATTTCATTAATTTAAAAAACGACTAATCTTACTGCTTCTTATTCACTCTAAATTTATTTAATGACCAAAAAGGACGAATATTATAATCAGTTACTCAGATTAAACCTTCGGTATAATGATCATGACCTCGATGTAAAGGAGATCATGGAGATGTTGTTGACGATTTATATGAATTATCAACAAGCATATTATGGTATGATATGTAAAGTTGATCATCAATTGGATTTTTTTAATTGCATCAGCCGTTTCTCAAAACAAAATGTAGCAGTACCCAGTTTTGAAAATCTTCAAATCGAATCGGTTAAATCAAAAAATATAGCTCAAAATAAAATGGGACAGGTTTGTGTGCCCATTATTGATAGTCAAAAAGATGAGGTTTTTTGTCTGATATGTATTCTTATTCCAAAAAATGGAGTGGATTTGGATACGAATGCAACTCAGCAATTGAAAATTGTGGCAGAAACTTTGATTCATAAAAGTGATCAAAAGAAGAGGAATGCATTTAGAGATTCCACAATGAGAAAAGGTATTGTTGAGGAGAATGAGGTAACGTTTAAACCTTTCTTTTCTGATGCTTTTAGTTTATGTGCAGTAGTTGATCCAGGTACTTGGGAATTTTTATTTTTGAATAATAGTTGGGAGAGAACATTAGGTTTCTCTATCGAGGAATTAAAATCTTACTCTTTTGTCAATTGGTTGCATGTTGATGATATCAACGAGTCTTTACGTATTTATCAAGAAGTTTATGAAGGAAAATTAGTAAAATCTTTTATTAACAGATATAGAACCAAATGGGGGGAATTTAAATATTTTGAATGGGATATTTCTAGAAATACCGATAATGGTCTTATTTATTGTATGGGTAGAGATATCACTCTTCAACATGAAAATCACGAAAAGTTATTCTTTCAATCCAATATATTAAGAGGTGTTCAGGACAGTGTATTGGTCATTAATTTGGAAGGAAGAGTTACCTATGCAAATCAGACAGTTATTGATTTAACGGGCTTTCCCAAAAAGTACTTATTAAACCGTTCATTTGATCTCATATTTAAAGAATATAATAATGGGATACATCAACCTATCACTCTAAAAAAAATAAATAATAACGATAGTTTAATTGAAGTTCAGGTTTTAGATAAAGACGAACAAAAAATTTGGATGGAGGTAAAAACCACTTTTCTTTCGGATGTTTATGGTGATCCTATTGGGCATTTATGTATTCTAAAGAACATTGCACACAGAAAGGATTATGAAGAAACTTTGATGAAAAGAAATGAAGCCTTAAGTAAAGCCAATAAAGAATTGGACAACTTTGTTTACAGAGTATCTCATGATTTAAGGGCACCCATAACCTCAGCTTTAGGTTTAATAGAATTGAGTTTAGATTCTGATTATAGTCAGATAAAAGAATATTTAAAGCTACAGCAGAGAAGCTTAAAAAAACTAGATGATTTCATTCATGATATCTTGAATTACTCAAGAAATAATAGAATGGAATTAAAGCCTAGTGAAATCAATATTCATGAATTATTACAAACAACACTAGATCAGTATAAATTTATTAATGAATATCAGAAAGTATTGATTGAGATTGATGTAGAGGCTAATAACCCACTCTACTGTGATGAATCTAGGTTATTGGTTATCATTAATAACATCATTTCCAATGCCTTTAAATTTACCTCAAGATCATACAAACCTTGTATTAATATTAAAGCAATAGTAGAACCCACTGACTTAATATTAAAAATTTCAGATAACGGTATTGGAATTAGAAAAGAACATGTGGAGAAAATTTTTGATATGTTCTACAGAGCAACTGATATTAATTACGGTTCGGGTTTAGGACTTTATATTGTACAAGAGGCAGTAAAAAGATTAGGAGGAGAAATTGAAGTTGAATCCGAAATTGATGAGGGAACAACGTTTACCATTACAGTGCCTAATCTTTGGAGTATTTTTCCCAATGGATTGCGAAAAACAAAAGAGATAAAATTAAATAATAGCTAGAGAAATGAATCTCTAGCTATTTTTTTGATGATGATTAGGCCAAACTAGGTTTGGTTTTATTTTTATAGAAAATACTGAAAATGACAGGGAATACGACTAACGTAAGTACGGTTGCCGTTAAAATTCCCCATACAATCACAACAGCTAATGGTTTCTGAGATTCTGACCCAATACCCGTAGACATGGATGCTGGCAATAGACCAACAAAGTCAGTAACGGCGGTCATTAATACCGGACGGATTCTAGATTTAACACCATCTTTAACGGCATCATCCAAGGATAATCCATCGTTAAGGTTACTCTTGAATTTGGAGACGAGTAATACACCGTTCTGCACACAAATACCGAATAGGGCGATAAACCCGACACCTGCTGAAATACCAAAGTTGATCGTGAAGAACGAAAGACCTAAAATACCACCTACTAAGGCGAAAGGTACATTGATCATGACCAAACTAGCATCTCTGATATTGTTGAAAGTAGTCAAAAGGACAAGGAAGATCATGACCATAACCACTGGCACCACTTGCATAAGTCGTTGTTGTGCACGTTCCATGTTCTTAAATTCTCCATCCCATGACATGTACATTCCTTTATTAAGTTGTAAGGCGGCATTTACTTTTTCTTGAGCTTCTGCTACTGTACTACCCAAGTCTCTACCTCTTACAGAGAAAGTAAGTGCTACAAAACGTTCTCCATCACTTCTGTACACAAAGGCAGGGCCTGTTTTGGTAAAGATATCAGCGATTTCTTTCAACTGAACACTACCTCCATCTAAAGTCGGCACTTTAATTTTTCCTATGGCTTGCGTATCGTTTCTATATTCTTCAGGATAACGAATTCTGATATCAAAACGACGTTCGTCTTCATACAATTGAGTGGCTGCTTTACCTCCGATGGCCATTTCTATCACAGAGTTGGCATCTGCAGTAGCTACACCATATTGTGCCATTTTTACCTGATCAAGATCGATATATAATTCAGGCTGACCAATCAGTTTGATAATATTTAGATCGGCAATACCATCGATATCCTGCATTACTTCTTGTGCTTGTTCTGCAAGGTCTTCTAATTGATATAAATCTTTGCCATAGATTTTCAAGGCCAAGGCACCTTTTACACCTGTTACGGCTTCCTCCACATTGTCCATGATTGGTTGGGAGAAGTTAAAAGTAACTCCTTGATAATCGCTTAATTTATTTTCTAATTCTTCTATAATTTCTGCTTTACTGAGACCACGTTCCCAATCGTCTTGAGGATAAAGATCTACATGGAATTCGATATTGAAGAAGCCTGTTGGGTCGGTACCATCGTTTGGTCGACCTGTTTGTGAAAGTACTCCTCTCACTTCAGGAATTTTTCGAATCTCATTCCTTAGTTTTTTGGTCATGTCGTGGGACTCATTCAAGCTGACGCTAATCGGCATAAATGCTCTTATGTAAATGGCACCTTCATTCAATTGAGGTAAGAATTCTGTACCCATCTGACTTCCCATAAATAAACCTACGGATAACACTGCTCCTGAAATCATTAAGGTAACTTTCTTACGAGCATAAGCCCAAGAGAATGCACCATAAAATATTTTCTGCATGAAACGAGTGAAGAAGTTTTCTTTCTCTTTTACATCCTTATTCAATAATACACTTACCAATACAGGAACTAGTGTTAATGACATGATTAATGCGCCTAATAACGCAAATCCGAAGGTGAATGCTAAAGGTGAGAACATCTTACCTTCTACTTTTTGGAAGGCGAAAATAGGCACTAGAGCAAGGATAGTGATTAACTGAGAAGAGAAAAGGTTAGCACCTAATTTTCCTCCAGTTTCTTTGATTAAGCCTAGTTTAGAAAGCTTATTGAATCGGGTCATACCCAACGACTTGGCTTTACGATCGAGGACCACAAATAATCCTTCTACCATTACCACAGCGCCATCGATAATAATACCGAAGTCAATAGCACCCAAAGAAAGTAAGTTGGCCGTCATGCCTTTCATTCGCATACAGATCAGAGCAAATAAAAGGGATAATGGTATGATGATGGAAACAATAAACGTTGTTCTCCAATCGGCCATGAAAAGTAATACGAAGATGACGACAAAGAAGATACCTTCAGCCAAGTTTTTTGTGACTGTGTTTGTGGTAAAATCAATTAGTTCGGAACGATCGTAGAAAGGATCAATTTGCGTTCCTTCTGGCAATACTCTTTCGTTCAGTTCTTCAATTTTATCTTTCAATCTTTCGATCACTTCACTTGGGTTTTCACCGCGGCGCATCACAACAATACCTTCTACTATATCAGATTGATCGTTAAGACCTACGATACCCAATTTTGGAGCGTGAGTTTCTTTTACCTCAGCAACGTTTTTAACAAGGATAGTCGTGTTATTCTCTCTTTCGATGATGACGTTTTCAATTTCCTCCTTATTATTTAAGAGACCGATACCTCTAACCACATAAGCTTGGTTACGTTTCTCGATTACATCACCACCAACATTGACATTACTATTTTCCAGGGCTTCATATAATTCAAGAGAAGTGATCCCGTATTGAGACATCAAGTGAGGATTGGCAGAAACCTCGTAGATTTTTACTTCACCACCAAAACTTACCACATCAGCAACGCCAGGAACGGCTCTCAATTTTCTCTCGATCGTCCAATCCTGTAACGTTTTTAATTCACGTACCGATTGATGATCCGACGAAAGTGTATAACGGTAAATCTCACCTGTAGGACCAGAAGAAGGTTCCATTTCTGAATCCACACCGTCTGGCAAGTCCACATTCATGATACGGTTAGCCACCAATTGTCTTGCTTTGAATTCGTCTACATCATCGCCAAAAGCAATGGTTACTACGGACAAACCAAACAATGAAATCGAGCGTACCTCTGTTTTACCTGGAGTGGAATTTACTTCTACCTCAATGGGTAAAGTGACAAATTTTTCCATCTCTTCGGCACTACGACCTTCCCATTGTGAGATAATTCTTACTCTCGGGTTAGTAACATCTGGAAATGCCTCGATAGGTGTATTCTGATAACTAATTACACCCGCAACGATCATGATTAACGTTAAGAAAAAGACAAAGAATCTGTTTCGTAACGAGAATCCGATAATGTTTTCTATAAATCTTTTCATTACAGCAGTGGATTATATTATAGTTTAATCAGATCGTTAAATAACACAAGTGCTTTTTCAGTCACTACTTCTTCACCATGAACAAGATTACCCTGTACTAAAGTTTCACCAAATTGATTACTACCTTTTACTTTCACTTCCATGATGCTGTACGACTCACCATTTTTCTTTACGATAAAGTCCTTATTATTATGGAAAACCACTGCATTTTCATTCACTGCAAATACCTCTTCATTCGTTTTCTGAATCACTTGAATATTCATCGCCATATTTGGCATCAATAAACCTTCTTGGTTAGGAATAGCTACTCTTGCGTGCATCACCTTAGTTTCTGGATCGATGAACTTAGAGATCTTTTCTACTTTCCCTGTGAAAATTCTATCAGGGTAAGCTAAAGCTGATGCTTGAATATCCGAACCCATTTCGATGTATTGAATATCCGATTCGAAAACATTCATTTTCACCCACACTTTCTGAAGGTTCACCACAGTAAACAACGCTTCGTCGTGATCCTCTTTGATAATCATGTTAGGTGATATCGATTTCTCTGTAATTGTTCCGCTGATAGGTGCTCTAACGATATGCGTTGCACTGTTCGTATTTCCCATCAACTTCATTTTCTGATTTACCTTTTCTAATTGAGCATTGGCTGCCTCTAACTCACTTTTAGCTTGTTGGATTTCCAAAGTAGAACTCAAACCAGCATCAAATAATGATTTGGCCACTTCGTACTCTTTTGTTTCACGGTCTACATTTGCTTTTGCCTCAATCCATTCTTGTTGGATCTCTGCCATATCAGAAGAGTAGATTTTTGCGAGAACCTGACCTTTTTTCACTTGGTCTCCTAGGTCAACGACTACATCAGTTACTCTACCTGAAACGATAGCAGGAACAGAAATTTGTTGGTTAGGCACCGCTTCCACATTACCCGTAAGCTGAGTGATATGCTGCATAAAATCACTTTTCACTTTCTGAGTTTTGATCATTTTCTTCATACTCTCAGTAAGCTCATTCAAAGAGGAAGTAGTATCAATTTCTTGAGTTTTGGCATTAAGAATACCGAACTTCATTACCATACCGATAAGGAAAGCAATGCTCAATACAGGAAGGAAGATTTTATATATATTTTTCATGATTTGTTCTGATTATTAGGATCAATAGATTATTGGATAGGGTAGATGTCTTTACCTACAGTGTAGTTGATTAACTCTAAGGCCGAGAATAATGCATATTCCGTATCAAATAACTGCCCTAGGTTTTCTTTGTAACTTTCGAAAAAGTCGATGAATTCGATCAAGCTGATTTCTTGTTTCTGATAACTTTTGGTTACAGATTCCATCACCGCTCTCATCTCTTCAGAAAGTTCAGGGTCGAGTGCATCGTACACCTTAGTAATTTGATTAAGCTTTTGGGCAGCATTGTACACATCAATCTGTAACTGATTTTCTGCTTGAGTTACTTTTACTTGTTGTTGCTCTTGAGCAATTTTTGCCGCTTGGATTCCCCCTTTGTTTCTGTTCCAAACAGGTAGATCGAAAGCAATTTGTAATGCCCAGTAATCCGCTTGGTGAGCACCTCTACGGTCGTACATTGTTCCTAATTCGATATCCGGAACATTCTCCGCTTTCTCCAAAGCTAAAGACTCCGCCACCTGCTGTAATCTTAACTGCTCAATTTTGAAATCCATACGGTGTTCCTGTGCTTCAGAAACCCATAATTCAGGATCAACAACATTTTGACTGTAGTTAAAAGTAGGAAGTGTAATCGTTAAATCTACTTGAGGTTGAAGGTTCAATATCAGTTTTAATTGAGAAGAAACATCAGTGGCCTCTTGTTCGATATCTAACCACCCTTTACGGGCATCAAGAAGTAAGGCTTTTAAACGTACTACTTCTGATTTGGCGATATTGCCTTTATCAGATTGTTCTTTGTATACTTCGATCAATCTTTCCAAAGGCTCTATCACATTCAAATAACTATTTGATTTTTCTTGAAGGTAATGCAGTTCCACCATTAAAGATCTTAGTTCAGTTCTAAGCTCTCTCATTGTCGTGTAGAACTCATATTCAGCAATTTCTGCTTCCTTCTGAGCGATATTTGTACGCTTTTTACGCTTACCACCCATCTCGATTAATTGATGGATTTCTACCACTCTTTGTGCTTCAGAATCAGTTCTGAACCACTTGTTATCCTCGTTGTCGTACATAGCGATCTCGACACCGAGTTCAGGGTTTGGCCATGCTTTGGCCTGAATAATTTCCGCTTTAGCGATATCTATATTATGACGTTCCGCTACTAACGTTAAGTTTTTTTCTAAGAATATTTCTTCACCTTGAGGCAGTGTAAGCGACAAGGATAATTGGTTTTTATTTTCCTGTGCGTATGATGTTATATGCATACACATTAGGATAAGCCCTAATAGTACCTTTTGCATTGTTACTAGGAATTGTACATCAAAGAGTGATCAAGAAGAGATATCATCAGATGCTCTTTTGATGTAGGAATAAACAATAAATGATTGATTATTGTGAGTGAGAGTCAACTATAGATTAGTTAATTAGAGAGGTCATAAGACCCAAAAATCATCACTCAAACAAAAGGAAATGTGTAGATAAAAACGAGTGTTAGCTTTGCTACCTGCTACCTGCTACCTGCTACCTGCTACCTGCTACCTGCTACCTGCTACCTGCTACCTACACTTAAACATGCTTCGGCGGAGGCGTATCAATTGAAAATGTTGGATTAGAATAGAATAGTGGACGAGCGATCGGTAAGGATTGATCGGTTGGAAGTTCGTCCTTATCCAACGGGTTTGAAGGAATAATTGTGGCTGCATTCATAAACCAAGTGATGTTGATAACACCTACTACAGTTTTGTTCTCATCTTCAGAAGAAGGGTTGTCTGAGAAGGTACCATCGGAATCGAAAGCATACACAGATATCAACTCGAAAATACTTTCGATCTCATTTTCCATTTCATCAGGCAATAGATCATCATTAACATTCACACTTACGTTGAATAAGTGAAATGCCATCATGGAGATCATGAGCTGAATGGAAATTTTATGTGATAAGAATTTTCTCATTGTTTGATTTTGAACTAAACTATCAACTACATTAACGCAGTCGAATAGAATTCGTGCACAAAATTAACAGGTATTATTCAAAAAATGATGATTCTAAATTTAAATAAATCCTTTTATAGGAAGTTTAACTTATTTTTTATTTTTATCAATATTGTATTTCTTGTATAATATTATTAGTTTAGTTATGTATAGATAGTTTAAGAATGACAAAAATATGTATAACTTAATTGAATTTCCTTCAAATATACAAAATATAGAAAATATTTCTTTGCTTAAAAAGCTTACTGAAACTGTTCGTTATGTAGAACGTATGAACGAAGCAGCTAAAAGTTTACCAAATCAAAATATTCTTATCAATACTCTTGTACTAAGAGAAGCAAAGGAATCATCAGAGATAGAAAATATTATAACTACTTATGATGAACTATATACATCACTTGCTATACCTAAACTAACACAGGCTTCTGAAAAAGAAGTGATCGGTTATAGAGAATCCTTATTTGAAGGAATGAGAATGTTAGAAGATGTTGGTTTTTTAACCGAGAATATTATTAATAAAATACAATCTATTGTAGTAGGAAATAGTCAAGGATTAAGAGTTAGAGGAGGAACTGTTATCAGGAATGATGTTACGAATGAAGTAATCTATACACCTCCTCAAACGTTTGAGGAAATAACGAAACACTTGTATAATTTTCTTATCGAATTTAATAAAGAAGATATTGATGTTGATCCTTTAATTTTTGTTGCTTTCCTTCATTTTCAATTTGAATGTATACATCCTTATTATGATGGAAATGGTAGAACAGGAAGAATTTTGAATGTTCTATATTTAATGAAAATGGAAGTGATTAATTCTCCGATATTATATCTTTCATCTAAAATAAATGAAACAAAACACGAATATTATGGTCATTTTAAAAGAATGAATAATAATGAAGGATTTGAAAAATATGCTATTTATTTCTTGAACTTAATTACTGAAACAGCAAAGGAAACGATTAGAATTATAGAAGATTTTAAAAACAAAATTGAATATGTTCATGAGAGTTTAAGAAACAGTTCAGGTAAAGCATATGACCCTAGATTAGTTGATCTTCTTTTTATTCAAGGCTACACAAGGGTGGAATATATTGAATCTGGTTTAGGAGTAACTAGAGTCACCGCTTCTAAGCATATTAAAGAATGTCTGAAGTTAGGTATTTTAGAAGAAGTGAAAAAAGGAAATAATAAGGTATATATCAATAAGCTTATAAAAGGAATTTTTAGTCATTAACCCAGGAGTGAAAACCTGGGCTAATGATATAAAAAGGTGACTTTAAAAGACCTTCATTTTAATATATTGAAAGTTCTGCAATTTATTTTTTGAATTTCACTTCAAGGATATAAGGAATATTCACTTTTACATCTTTAAAGACAAATTCGTCTTTCTCTCTTTCGATCATGTTATCGAAACAATCGTAGGTCTGATAATCGTGTTCCTTGAACTTGGTTAAACTTAATCCATTCTCAAAAAGAGCATTGATAATCTCATCCACGGAGTGAACCCAGAAATACTCTGTTAAGTTCATCGGAGTGCTGTCTGCATAACTCGATTCTACTGTTTCTTTATATACCCCTTTGTTGTAATAATGATATTCAGGAACAAAGGTATCCCAGTTTAATGTGTAGATATAAGGGTGCATTTCGACCATATAAAACTCTCCACCGGGTTTAAGGTAAGAAGCAATAAGTGATGCCCACTTTTTAAGATCAGGAAGCCAACAGATGGCACCATAGGATACAAATACCATATCAAATTGTGCTTCCGGCGTGAGATGTTGATCGATATCGTAGAGGTTGGCACAAATAAATTGAGCATCCAATCCTAACTGATCGTTTAATTCTCTGGCCTTATCAATCGCTTTATCAGAGATATCTAAAGCTGTTACATCAGCCCCCATTCTTGCCAATGATAATGAGTCTAGTCCAAAGTGACACTGAAGGTGCAAAACTTTTTTGCCTTCCATACCGTGTAACTCTGTCAGTTCTATTTTTTTCAAAGAGGTGTCTCCCTTTAGGAAACCTGGAACATCATACATTTTAGAGGCTACATGACTGTCGACTCTAGCATTCCATTGCTCTTTGTTTGCTGCGAATTCTTTGTTGTAGTTATTCATAATTGAAGTAGGTTGATAATCTTCCGCCCAAGCACCGTACTAATCTTCTCATACGATTCAAACGACCACCCACCGACATGAGGAGTGAAAATAACACGGTCATCGTTGATTAATTTTTGGAAGATTCTGTTTTGCTCATCGGTTAGCGTATGGAGTTTTTCATTTTCCAACACGTCTAATCCTGCGGCTATAATTTTATTGTTGTCTAATCCCCATTCTATAGTTGAGAAAGGTATCACTTCGCCTCTTGCAAGGTTAAGTAAGTAGATAGGCTTTTTGAAACCACCTAAATAATCTTTAGAAACAAGGTGTTTGTTATGATCATTTAGAGGGATATGGAAACTCAAAACATCCGCTTGTGCTTGAATTTCTTCAAGACTAGCTTCTTGAGCATATTCGTCTCCATAGTTGGTTTTACCGTTATCGTAGGCCAATACTTTGCAGCCAAATCCAATAAGACGTTTGGCAAAAGCTTGTCCCATATGACCGTAACCAATGATACCAACAGTTCTTGTGGATAACTCATGCCCGCGATTTTCTTCACGTTGCCATAGTTTTTGTCTTACCTCGTAATTACCAATGTGCAGGTAATTCATCAAACAAAGTAACATGGCGACGGTATGTTCACCCACTGCATCCATATTTCCCTCTGGAGCATTCAGTAAAGTAATTTGTCTACGTTCTAGATAGTCTTCATCAATTTCGTCTACACCGGCACCGGCTCTAGCTATGAACTTTAATTTGGGAGCTAATTCTAATAAATCAACACCCACTTTCATCTTACTTCTTAAGATTAGGCCATCAAAAGGAGGAATAGCATTTGGAACCTCATCCGCCTTGATATCGGGTTGATAAGAATATTCTATACCTGCTTCATCAAACATTTTGAAGATGGAATCATGTACTTTATCGATTACTAAAATTTTGGTCATAGCTGAATATAAACGTTTGAATTATTTCTGATAAGAAGTTCATTAGCCTTGAGGTTAATCAATGCTAACTTCAGTGGATTACTTTTGGATTGCCTATTTACTAAAATTAATAACATAAGAATAGTAATGCCTGTAATTTTTTTTTAATTTGATTCTATCATAATCATAAAGAAAGATTTAATTGATGCGTCACACTATATCTACTAGCTTTTTTCCAACATCAAGGAATTTATTTTTTTTCGTTTTCTTCCTATGTACATCACTTTGTTTTGGGCAAAGGAAATATGAAGGCTACACTATGGATGGACAGAATTTAGTCCTTCAAGTAAATGATGGGAAAGTGGTACTTCGCCCTTTTCAACCTTTCATTTTAGAAGCTCAATTTTACCCAAAGGGAACAGAAACATTACCACTTTCAGAGGCGGTTATTCTTGCACCAAGCAAATTGATGCCGGAGGTGAAAGAGAAAGATAACATCATTTATTTTAATCTACCGGATGGCATTCGAGCAGAAGTTTCGAAGGCTCCTTTTCAGATTTCTTATTACCTAAAAAAGGAACTTTTATTAAGAGAGTCTGATGGTTATTTCGATGCAGATACATTAAAAGGATTCAAGTTCGAGATTCAGGAAGGAGAGGCTTTATATGGAGGAGGTGAACGTGCTTTACCTTTGGATAGAAGAGGTTATCGATTACCATTATACAATAGAGCCGCTTATTCTAATGAAGAGTTTGCTCCTCAGATGAATTTTGGAATGCCTTTGATGATTTCTTCTAGAAAATATGCTTTGCTTTATGATAATGCACCTGTCGGATTTATTGATGTTGGCGAAACCAATGAGGAGGAATTGGCCTTTGAAACGATTGGAGGACGATCTTCTTATGTGGTTGTGGCAGGGAAAGATTATCCTGATATGCTGAATCACTTGACCGATTTGACTGGAAAGCAACCTCTACCACCACTATGGATGTTTGGTAATTTCTCTTCAAGATTTGGTTATCATTCTCAAGAGGAAGTCTTATCCACCATTCAAAAGTTTAGAGAAAAAGAAGTTCCAGTGGATGCGATCATCTTAGATTTATATTGGTTTGGGCCGGATGTAAAAGGTGATATGGGAACATTGGATTGGTACAAGCCTAATTTTCCTAATCCAGATCAAATGATAAAAACATTGAAAGATCAGGATGTAAAAACCATATTGATAACGGAACCTTTTATTACCACGACTTCTAAAAAGTGGGAGGAAGCAAAGAATAAAAAAGTATTGGGCACAGATCATTTAGGAAAACCTTTTGTGTACGAATTCTTTTTTGGAGAAACGGGTTTGGTCGATGTTTTTAAACCTGAAGCGGCCCAATGGTTTTGGGATATTTACAAAGGACTAAATAACCAAGGTGTTGCCGGTTGGTGGGGCGATTTAGGAGAACCTGAAGTACATCCATCAGAGTTACATCATGTGAATGGTACTGCCGATGAAGTGCATAATGTATATGGACATCAGTGGGCGAAAGTAATTTATGATGGTTATAGAAAAGATTTTCCAGATCAAAGACCATTTATTTTGATGCGTTCAGGATATGTTGGTTCTCAGCGATATGGTATGGTTCCTTGGTCGGGAGATGTGAGCAGAACGTTTGGAGGATTGACTCCTCAGCCACAAATTAGCATGACGATGGGATTGAGTGGTGTACCTTATATGCACTCCGATTTAGGTGGTTTTGTAAATTGGGATTTCACTCAAGAGGACGTAACAGAATTGTATATCAGATGGTTACAGTATGGAGTGTTCCAGCCAGTATATCGTCCTCATGCACAAGAACAAATTCCTTCGGAGGTAATTCATTATGATGGAGAAGCTTTTGATATCGTCAAGAAATACATTGAGTACCGATATAAAATGTTGCCTTACAATTATAGTTTAGCTTATGAAAACAGTACAACAGGTATGCCTCTATTACGTCCTTTATTCCTAGAAGAAGAGGAGAACGAAGAGTTAAAAAATGAGTCATTAACCTATATGTGGGGAGGTGCTTACTTGGTATCGCCTGTAACAAAGAAGGGAGGAAGAGAACAGCAATTGTACTTACCTGAAGGAAAGAATTGGTACCACTTATGGAATGGTAAGAAGTACGAAGGAGGGCAGAACATTACAGTAGATGTTCCTTTAGATGAGTTGCCTGTTTTTGTTAAAGGAGGGAGTATTATTCCTTTATCGAGTAAACCGCTTCAAAGTACAGAAGAGTATACAAGTGAAGATATTACTTTTCAGGTTTGGAGAGATGCTGAGGTGGACAATCATAGTATCACCATGTACGCTGATGATGGAAAGACATTTGGAAATATTGAAAAGGGAAATTATCAGTTGATCGATGTGTTGGCAAATTATTCCAAAAAGGGAGTAGATATCACCTTATCAAAATCGGGAAATTATGATGGAGCTCCTGAGACTAGAAACATCACTTTAGAAATTCACAATGTTCCGACTTACCCTAAAAGTGTTGGTATCGATAAGAAAAAAATGCCGGCTGAAGAGTGTGATATGGGATACGATCAGGAGAAGCATATCCTTAAAATAAAAATCAAATGGTCGGGTGAACAAAAGAGAATTATTATTCGTGATGGAAAGTTAAAGAAGTAAAATGTTAATGATAGACTTGTTTGTCCCTTAAAACTATTTAACCAAACAAGAATTTACAAACACAACTTTGCCCTATAATTCGATGTATATAGCAGTAGGTTAACGATAAAATTACATGGGGTTCTTACTTATATATTTGATACTGATAAACTTACTTGGAGTTACAATGATTCTTCTAGAAAAGAATACAATAATTCCGAAAGTAAAAGAATGGGTGTATCATACAATCGAATTATTAGGAGGCGTGATATTAATGCTTCCCACATTTTATATAGTAAAAAGTAGTAAAGTTAAACGACAAAGTTACTTTTTGATTAGTATATGGTCTTTAACAATATGGTTTTTTATTAGCTATATTAAAATAGAAATTTTAGGTTAATTCTTTAACCACTAAATATATTGCATGACATCATTTTATGGTGTCATGTTTTTTTATGCTTAAAATACGCTTAATTCTTCAAAGCTTCTGTTTTAGTCATTATATTTGACGCTCAGACTTTGTTTCCCCATAATATGATTAAAAAGTTATTTGCCTTCCTTATGTTAATCTTCGGATTAACCCTTACTACTTTTGCACAGTATGTACATTTTGAATCGGATAGTGTATTCTTAGGAAAACTATCGCATACAGAAGATACCCTTACCCAATCTTTTCCATTTGTTGTAGACGGAGCTTCGAGCGTACAGATTGATACTGTCATTGCAGATTGTGCATGTTTGCTACCAGAATACCCTTCAAAAGAACTTAAAAAAGGAGAAAAGGGGGAAATTAAAGTGGCTTACGTTCCTTATAAGGCAGGGCCTTTTTCTAAAGAAATCATTGTAAAGTTTAAAGATAAATCGGTAGAGCAAGTCGTGAAATTTGCGGGTTTTATCCGACCTTATAAACTTTCTGCAGAACAACTTTTCCCTTATGAAAACGGAGGTATCCGATGGGGACATAAAAAAGTGAGTTTTGGTAATCTAACTGCGCAAGGCATTACATCAAAAACAGTTTATTTTTATAATGATACTGATGATACACTGTATTTTGAAAAACCGTCTTTATTGCCTGATCATCTAGGGATCTTAATTGATAGTACTCGCTATAGTGTGGGGCCAAAATCAGAAGGTTCGTTTGAATTATTTATCAAACCAGAAGATAGAGCAGAATTTGGATATGCTCAAGATACTATCAATTTAGTTTTGTCTAATCGTCAAGAAGATATCAAAAGTAAATTTGTAGTTTCAGCATCAATTCATTACCCTGAATCTCAAGGTGATGGTCCAAAGCCAAAAATGAATTTATCTAATACGTACATCAATTTAGGAAATGTAAAAAATGATGGTCAAAAGATTGTATCATTCTCTGTAATGAATACAGGTGAAGTTCCATTGAAAATATTAAAAGTGGAAGCAAATCATGGTTTGGAATTACTTAGTGTAGAGGATGAAAATGTACAGCCTTTGGAATCATCAAATATAAACTTGCGCTTTTTGGAAACAGCTAGAACGGGTAAAGAGGTGAGGTCGTTTACCATTTTTACGAATGATCCTACAGATCCTGTGACGATTATTTCTGTAAAAGCGAATGTGGTGAAATAGGAAAATCACACATAAATATTCTCAAAAAAGCCGAATTACTTTTAGTATGTGATTCGGCTTTTTTATTTATTTATTTCTTAAAAATGAAGTAAAGCTTTAGTTAAATTAATTTAAGCGTTGTTATCGAAGTATTTATTTTTGATAAAAAGACCTTTTCATCTTAAACTCACTTGATTTAGAATTTTAATATCGATTCATAAAAAAAGTAGAAAACTGTCCTGTTTTTAACTTTCAGTAAATCAGTTGATAATAATTTCTATTTACAATTATTAAGCATACGGTGTTGAAATAATTATAAGTGTTATTGTGTCACTTAATTTTTTATTTATACATTTGGTTGACCAATGATTGGTACACTGGTCAACCAAAATAAAGTATGAAAAGTTAAAAGTGAACACATTTTTTTAATCCAATGTTAAAATTATTACTTCAAAAATGGCGTTTGTCGCATATCATTTTATTGATGACACTCGCTAGTTCTTCAATCTATGCACAAACAAAAATTTCTGGTACAGTCATCTCTCAAGAGGGTAGTCAACCTATCCCAGGCGTATCAGTTTTAATCAAAGGAACAACAACAGGTGCAGTAACAGACTTTGATGGAAAGTACACTTTAATGTGTAACCCCGAAGATGTACTAGTTTTTAGTTACATCGGTATGCTTACTCAAGAAGTAGCAGTAAAAACACAAACCAAAATTGATATTACCATGGCAGAAGATGCCCAACAATTAAGTGAAGTTGTTGTGGTTGGTTATGGCGTTCAAAAGAAATCTCACCTTACGGGTGCTGTAGCAAAATTGGAAAACGATAATTTGGAAGAAATTCCTGTTGCTCGTGTAGACCAAGCTTTATATGGTAAGCTAGCAGGTGTCCAAATTCAAACTACAGACGGAGATGCTGGAGCAACACCTTACATTCAAATCCGTGGTCAAGCAACTATTAACGCAGGAAATGGACCACTTATCGTAGTAGATGGTTTTCCAATTCCAGATGATTTATCTGCTGTGGATATGAATGATGTGGCATCTATCGAAGTCTTAAAAGATGCAGCTTCTGCTGCTATCTATGGTTCGAGAGGTGCAAACGGTGTAATCATCATCACAACGAAAGAAGGTAAAAAGGGTAAAATGAAAGTTTCCCTGACTTCTAATTTAAGTTTGAGCACGCCAGCATTGGAATATGGATTGTACAATCCAAACTCATGGGCTGATTACGCATTAAACCGTCCGGGAATCTCTGAAACAAATCGAAACCAGATTAAACAAGCACAAGAGATTGGCTATAATTATGATGCGAACGACATTATGACTAGGAATGCTTTCTCTCAAACGTATCAATTAAACTTGAGTGGAGGAACGGATAATGTTAATTATTATATTTCTGGTCAAGCATTAGACAACCAAGGTATTGTTGAAGGAAACGACTACACTAAATATTCAGTAAGAGCGAAAATAGATGCAAAACTGAATGAAAGAGTAAAAGTAGGTATCAATATGAACGTTTCTTCTCAAAGCAGAGACCGTATTGAAGTAAGAATGCATGATGTAGGACGTTCAGCGTCATGGTTACCCACTCATCATAACGAAATGACTTCAGCATTAACAGGTTACCCTGTAGGATCTTGGGCAATGGAAGATCATTTTAATACTTCTGCTAATCCGAATTATACAGGGGTGACTATCCGTAATACCAACAACGTTAACGGTTACGCTAAATTAACGGGTAAGCCTAAAAACGAGCAGACGACTCGTGCTTTTGTCAACTCATATTTATCTGTAAACATTGCAGATGGATTAGATTTTAAGACCACTCTAGGTGCTTATTACACTGATTTCAATCGAAATTTCTTCGAAACGACTTACGGTCACCGTAACGGAAATCCAGAGGCACATGCAGTACACCAAAATACAGTCAACTTACTAAATGAAAACATCTTGAGTTATAATAAAACATGGGGTGATCATCAAATTTCTGCTATTGCAGGTTTTACTGCTCAGACAAATAGAAGACAAAGTCAGGAAATTAGAGGTAATGGATTTTTAAATGATAAGGTGAGAGTCATCTCAGCAGCATCAAATATTTGGTTACATGATGCTTATGAAACGGGCGATAACTTAGCCTCTGTCCTTTCCCGTGTAAACTATGCTTACAAAGATAAATACCTGGTTTCATTAAGTTCAAGATGGGATGGTAGTAGCCGTTTTGGATCAAATAATCGTTGGGGATATTTCCCAGCAGCAAGTGTGGGCTGGAGAGTTTCAGAAGAGCCATTCTTCCAAGGGATCAGAGAAGTGATTAGTGAAATGAAATTATCAACATCATACGGTACTACAGGTAATAACGCTATTGGCGATTACTTACATATCGGTAATATGGTGGCTGACAATTATGTTGGTGGCGGTGATAATATCGTTCCGGGATATATTCTTGATAATAAATCAAATAATGATTTGGGTTGGGAACGTACGTTTGAATTCAATACGGGTGTCGACTTCGGATTCTTTGATAACCGCATATTATTAGGAGTTCAATATTACAGATCAACAACAGATCAATTACTTCTTGAAATGGATATTCCTGCAACATCTGGTTTTGAGCGCCTTTGGGTGAACCAAGGTAAAGTAAGAAACAGTGGTTTGGAATTGGAATTAACCACTAGAAACATTGATAAGGATAATTTCTCTTGGACAACAAATGCGACTATTACAACGACTAAAAACGAGGTGTTGAACTTTGGTGAACATGAGTCGTTCCAATCGACATGGGATTCTAAACGTCCCGCTCACTTTATGACACAAATAGGATCACCAATCTCTCAGTTCTATGGATATAGAGTGAAGCAAGAATTATCTGCAGAGGAGTTCCAAGTATATTGGCCAATCGGTGTGCAAGCAAGTAGTGTATATGTGCAAGACTTAAATGGAGATGGAGTAATTGATGAAAACGATATGGAAGTACTTGGACAAGCAAACCCTGATTTTGTTTGGGGCTTAACCAACAACTTGAGATACAAAAACTTCGATTTATCATTTACTATTCAAGGGTCTCACGGTGCATCGGTTCTAAATATTGATGACCATTATTTAGAAACTCACTGGGCAGGATCAAATGATAAGGATGGTGTAAATGTATTAGATCCTGATGCAACAAGATTGAAAACTGAAACAGATTGGCACGTTCAGGATGCATCATACATTGCATTACGTAACCTAACTTTCGGTTATAATTTCCCTATGACGAACAGTAAAGCATTTAGAAGTGCTAGAGTATTCTTTGCAGGAAGTAATTTATTCTACATCACTGCGAAAGGGTATACAGGGTTGAACCCAGAAGGTATTAACGATGCTTTGACTACTGCTTATACGCGTGGTTACCAAAGAGGACCAATGCCTGTGGCGAAGACTTTCTCATTAGGTCTTAAACTAGACTTTTAATCAATAAACAACACATCATCACGGTCTTTTTTTGACAACAGACAAGTATTAAATAAAAGGCCGTGTTTTACTTCTTACATAGAATTAAGACGACAATAATGAAACTAAAAAATATATTATCTGCAGCTTTGTTCGTGTCAGCATCAATGGGTATGACAAGCTGTGAAAGCTTCTTGGACTTAACACCTCCTACTACTATTGGTGAAAACAATTTCTTCGAAACTAACGATGAAATTGAATCAGCTACTATTGGTATCTATGCAGGCTTACAAGAATTTACGAACCAAGCTTGGGCCATCGATGGAATCTGTGATGATAATACTTTCCCTGGTACAGAAGGATTCTATAATCAAATGAATACTTTTACCTTCAATACATTTACGGGTTTCTTTTATGATTATTACAGATTATCGTACATGACGATCAACCGAGCGAATATGGTTTTAGAACATGTAGATAAGGTCACTGAAGAAAACCTCAGAAATCAACTTAAGGGTGAAGCCTTGTTCTTGAGAGCTTATTTGTATCATCAATTAGTACAAGCATATGGGCATGTTCCTTTGGTGCTAACTCCTATTGCTCATGATGATTACACTGCAATGAGGAATGATAAAACTGTGGCAGAAATTTATACTCAGATTTCAGCAGATTTAGAAATGGCTATACCATTACTTCCTGCATCATATAATGGGAGTGATTTAGGTCGTGCAACTTCTTGGGCAGCTAAAGGTATTTTGGCTAAAGTGAGAATGAATACAGATAATAATTCAGGTGCTAAATTATTATTGGAGGATATTATCAATAATGGTCCGTTCTCTCTTCAAGAAGATTATAAATCAATTTTTGAGAACGAAATGAACAGTGAAATCTTATTCGCGGTTCGTTATAGTGCTGGTAATAATGAGCATCAGACATTCTCTTATGAGTTTAGTGCAAGAGGTACTTTTGGTGGTGTTCAAGCTACTCAATCGTACTTGGATTTATTCGATGCTACTGATATTCGTAAAGATGCTAGTTCAGGAGAAGATCAAGGTAAAATAGTGGTCGATAAATATAGCTCTGTTGGAGCAGATGCAGAACAATCTGGTGTTGATTGGGTGGTTTTACGTTTAGCAGATGTGAAATTATTGTATGCAGAAATTCTAAATGAGGAAGGTAATCAGCAAGGAGCAGTTGATATTATTAATGAGATTCGTACTCGAGCAAAAGCTTCTGTTGTAACCGCAACTACACCTGCAGAGGTAGCAGAAGCAGTGGCTTTGGAACGTCGTTTGGAATTGGCGTTTGAAGGACATCGTTGGCAAGATTTAAAACGTTATGGAATGCCTTACGCTATGGATGCTATAAATGCTTACTATTTATATGATGATATAAATGGAGGTGATATTCAAGAGTTACATAAAATCTTCCCACTTCCTCAAAGAGAAGTAAACGTTTCTCAAGGAGCGATTATCCAGAATGAAGGATATTTATAATAGCATATGATTGATTTATGATAGAAGCCTAATACTTTTAGGTGAAAAAGGCTACCATGTAAAAGTGGTGGCCTTTTGTGTTGTATTAATAACTATTGATAAGCTTATCAAAGCATTGACTTCATCTAATTCAAGGGTAATGAGTAATTTTTAATAAAGGTTACACAAAAACAAAAAGAGGTTGATTCAAAATTTTTGAATCAACCTCTTTCTTATTTATAAGGCTTAACAATACTAGTTATTTTGCTGTTCTGCTTCAGCCTTTTCTTCTCTTGTGATCCATCCACCACCTAAAGCTTTATAAAGCTGAATGTATGAAACCAAGATTCTACTTTTGACATTAATAAAGTTAAGTTCCGCTTCGAATGCCTGACGTTGTTGTTCCAAGTATTCTAAGTAACTCGTAACACCTCTATCGTAACGTTCTTTTGATAAACGCTCAGCATTTCTAGCTGCTCTAACATGACGCTCTCTTGCAATAAGCTCTTCTCTGTAGTATTGTACCGAGGCCAAAGCATCTTCTACTTCTTGGAAAGCTAATATTACAGATCTTTCATATTCTGCAATTGAAGCTTCCAATCTAGCTTTTTCTACTTCAACTCTACGTTTGTTTTTACCCCATTGGAAAAGTGGTCCTACGATTCCGGCACCTAGGTTCCAAGCTCCCGCAGCTGAGTTTGTTGTACTTAAAAACTCTGTTGCTGCTCCGGCAAAACCTGTTAAACTAATAGTAGGAAAACGTTGTGCAATAGCTGAACCTACTTTGGCATTTTGAGACATAATAGCATGCTCAGCTCTTTGTAAATCGGGTCTTCTCAATAAAAGATCTGAAGGAATACCGGCAGGGATAATTGGCGGTTTCTTTTGATCATCTAATTCGAAATCTACTAGGAAACCTCTCGGGTTTTCTCCCAATAATACCGCCAAAGAGTTTTCAGACAATGCGATAAGTCTTTTGTAGGTTGGTACAGAAGCTGCTGCAATTGCCTGCTGAATTTGCGCTTGGTTCAAATCAATCTCTGGTATATAACCAAATTCATATCGGTCGACCATAATTTGAATAGAGCTGTCTCTTGAAGCCAATGTTTCTTCAGCAACTTTTAAACTTGCGTGATTTTCAAGAAGTCGAATGTAGGCTTCGGTTACCCCAGCAATAACTGATAATTGTACCGCTCTAAGTCCATAAAGCGTACCTTTATAATCGGCCATTGCTGCCTCAGAAAGTCTTCGGTTTTTACCCCAAAGGTCAATCTCCCAATTTAATTGAGCACCCCCGTAGTAACTTAATGCAGCACCTTGTGGATTAACAAACCCACTGTAATTACCATAATTTACACCGGCAGCATATTCTAAACCTGGACGAGTTTGTACTTTTTGCATACGGTACAACTTCTGAGCCTCTTCAATACGTTGCATTGCTATATCAACATCTTGATTATTTTCAAGAGCAGTAACAATTAATGTATCAAGTAGTGGATCACTAATAAGTTCCCACCACGCAATAGTATCAGATGCAGTACTTACTAAAGTATCCGTACCAAAGCGATAATCAGCTGGAGTGACAACATCCGGAGACTGATAGTCTTTACCCATCTTACAACTCCACATGAGTTGTGAAGCGAAGAGGAGTATGAATATTTGTTTGAAATTTATATTTCTAAGTATGTTCATCTTTCTATGCTTCTGATGTGTTCGATTTTTCTCTATCTTTTTCATAACCTGCAATTTTACCTACAAGCACGAATAACATTGGATATAAGAATAGACCTAAAATGGTTGCCATACCCATACCACCAAGAAGTGCCATACCCATTACTTTACGTGCCTCTGCACCTGATCCGGTGGCAACAACCAATGGTAAAACACCTAGGATAAATGAGAAGGCCGTCATTAAGATAGGACGGAATCTTAGTTTTGCAGATTCTAATGCCGCATCAAATAGAGACAATCCTTCATCGAATTTTAATTTGGCAAATTCGACAATCAGAATGGCGTTCTTTGCAGCCATGGCAATCAACATTACTAATGATATTTGAGCAAATATGTTGTTCTCGTAACTTTCACTAAAGAATCTTGCTACCCATAATAGGAAGAAGGCACCGAAAATGGCGAATGGAGTTCCCAATAGAATACTAAATGGCATCGACCATGATTCATACTGGGCTGCAAGAATCAAGAATACGAAGATTAATGAGAAGGCGAAAATGATAAATACAGATCCAGATGATTTCTTTTCTTGGTAGGACATGCCGTTCCAAGAGAAAGTCATGTTATCAGGAAGTACTTCTTTCGCTACTTCTTCTAATGCATCCATTGCTTGACCGGAACTGTATCCTTTGGCAGGAGAACCGGTAACTTCTACAGAACGAAGTAAGTTAAATCGGTTTGTAAATTCTGGACCACTAATTTTTTCAACATTTACTAAAGTTGATAAAGGAACTTTTGCCCCACTTGCCGATTTTACATAGAACATATCCAACTGTTTCTCATCGTTTCTATATTCAGGCTCTGCTTGTACATAAGCTCTGTATAGACGACCAAAACGGTTGAAGTCGTTAATATAAGATCCTCCAAGGAAGGCAGCGAATGTGGTATAAACATCATCCAGACTAACGCCCAATTTTAAGATCTTATCTTTATTTATATCAATAAATCTTTGAGGTACACTAGATTCAAAAGTAGTAAATGCCATACCAATTTCTGGTCTTGCATTGGCCGCTTTAATGAATTCATTGGTGTAATTGGCTAGATAATCTGGGGTATTACCTCCTTTATCTTGGATCATGATACTGAAACCTGATCCATTACCTAAACCTGGAATGGCTGGAGGGCCAAAGGCAAAGATTTTTGCTTCATTAATTTGTGTAGCAAATAAATAATTTAACTTATTCACTACCTGCTTGGCTGTTAATTCTCTTTCATCCCAACTTTTTAAAGTTACGAAGAAGAAAGCCGAGTTAGTAGAGTTACTACTTGAAAGAAGTGAATAACCTGCTACTGTAGTGTTCATATCGATTTCAGGAACTTGAGCAACGATCTTTTCAACTTTTTGGGCTAAATCGTTTGTTCTCTGTAATGATGAAGCTACTGGTAATTGAGCGTTGATATAGATGTATCCTTGATCTTCTTCAGGAATGAAACCAACAGGTACTTTAACACCTAACCATCCTGCAGCTAGTAGTGTAACTCCTATAAATGCACAACTCATCAAAATCTTACGAGTGGCAATTTTAGTTACACTGAGGTATGATTTTGTAGATCTATCGAAAACGTTATTGAAGACCTTAAAGAATGCTCCCAATGGACCACCAACAGGTTCTGTTTTTCTTAGTATCAATCCACAAAGTGCAGGTGATAATGTCAGGGCGTTTAGTGAAGAGAAACATACTGAAACTGCTACTGTAATGGCAAATTGTTGGTACAATCGACCGGTAATACCCGACATGGCTGCCACTGGAATAAATACGGCAACAAGTACTAGAGTAGTGGCAATTACAGGAGCGGTTACTTCGCCCATTGCTTTATTGGTAGCGTCCTTAGGACTATACCCTTCTTCGAGATATACCTGTACGGCGTCTACTACTACAATGGCATCATCCACTACAATACCAATGGCGAGTACAAGACCGAGAAGTGATAGTACGTTAATTGTAAATCCTAAGAGTGGGAATAGCATAAATGCCGCCACTAGGGATACTGGAATCGCCATTGTTGGTACCAATGTAGCTCTCCAGTCTTGGATAAACACATATACTACCAATACTACAAGTAGTAGGGCAACGAATAATGTTTCAATAATTTCGTTGATACCCGCTGTAATAGGTTTTGTCGAATCAAGTGATACTTTATAATCAATACCGTTAGGGAAGTCTTCTTTTAGTGCTTCCATTTTAGTGATCATTTGATCTGCTAAATCTACCGCATTTGATCCTGGTGCTTGATAAATGGCAATTACAGCACAGTTGTTACCGTTCAGACGAGTAAATGCTGAATATGTTTCAACACCTAATTCAATTCTAGCTACATCGCTTAATAGTACTCGGCTACCATCCTTGTTGGTTCTAACAACGATGTTCCCAAATTCTTCTTCTGATTGAAGACGGTCTGGAAGTAGTACTGTGTAAGTGAATTCTGTACCTTTAGGAGCAGGTTCGGCACCAAATTTACCACCTGGAACAATTACGTTCTGATTAGAGATCGCATTCTTGATTTCAGGGATAGTTAAATTCAGTTTGGCTAATCTATCTGGTTTCACCCAAATACGCATCGAATAATCTGATGTACCTAGTACAGCAACACTACCAATACCTTTTGTTCTTGCCAACACGTCTTTGATGTTAATCAAAGAGTAGTTACCTAAGAAGTTTTGATCGTATCTACCATCAGGAGAGGTCAACGTGATCAACATTAAGATGTTTGGAAGTGACTTTTCTGTTTTCACACCTGTTCTTTTAACGGCATCCGGAAGTTTAGGAGTGGCAGTAGCTACACGGTTTTGTGTAAATACCGTACTCATATCTGGATCTGTACCGATTTCAAAAGAAGTTTGGATTTGTAAAGTACCATCGTTAGAGTTGATGGACTTCATATAGATCATGTTTTCTACACCATTAATTTCTTGTTCCAAAGGTGTAGCTACAGATTGTTCTACGTTAAGTGCACTCGCTCCTGTATAAGTTGCAGATATTTTTACAATAGGAGGAGTAAGGTTGGGGTACTGTTCAATAGGAAGTCCTAGAATCGAAACACCACCAACGATGGTCATGATAATGGCAATGACCATGGCGACAATCGGTCGCCTCACAAAAAAGTTTGATTGAATTTGTTCCTTGCTCATTATGCTCCTTCGTGCTGTGATTCGAATTGAACTACTTTGTATTTGATTGTTGCTCCTTCACGAACTTTTTGAAGTCCTTCTAGAACAATCTTTTCTCCTTTTTTCAAGCCCTCTCTAACAAGGAAGTAATCTTTGTAAGAGTGTCTAGCTAATTTGATAGCTCTTTGAGCAACTTTTCCTTCTTTGTTAACAACAAACACGGAATATTTGCCTTGGAATTCCATTACGGCTCTTTGAGGAACCAACACACCATCTTTTACAATTTCAATGGTAGATCTCACCTTGGCAAATTGTCCAGGTCTAATTAGTCCTTCGTTATTAGGGAATGTCGCTTGAATTAAAATGGCACCTGTATTCGCATCTACATTACGATCTAGGAAATCGAAATGTCCTTTATGATTATATACTGTGTTATCAGAGAAAATCAAATCTAACTTATTGACATCCTCATTTTCGCTTTGTCTTCTTTCGTTTTCTTTGTTATTAATAGAATAACGAGCTAATCTTAAATAATCATTTTCATTGATGTAGAACCTCACATTTACTGAATCGATTCTCGAAACTGTATTCAAGATTACTGGGTTAGGGTCTCTACCAACGAATTCACCTACTTTAGCTTCAGTTCTACCGATGATACCAGAAATTGGCGATTTAATAGTCGTATATCCCAATTCGATTTGAGACATTCTTAAATTCGCCTTAGCTGCAGCAACCATAGATTCGGCAGCATCCTTTTCTGCTTGGGCAGCATCAAGATCTGATTTTGAAACGGCATTTTTTTCTGCCAAAGGTTTAATTCTGGCTAAATCGTTTTTAGCTCGTATTAAAGTAACTTCCGCTTCTGCTAATTTACTTTTTAACATAGTTACTTCAGCAGCATATGTCTGAGGATCGACTGTATATAACAGTTGACCTTTTTTTACTCTGCTACCTTCTTTGAAGTGAATACCTTCCAAGTAACCTTCTACTCGAGAACGGATAGGAATATCTTTTGTACCATAAACTTGGCCAACAAAAGATTTTGAAATGGGTACATCTTGAACGATCACTTCTGTTACAGGAATTTCGATTTCAGGAAGTTGAGATGTAGGTTTCTCATCTCCTCCACAACTCATCAAAAAGTTTGTAATCAGAAAGAGCGTTACTAGTTTTAAAACGGCTCTAAAGAAATTAGATGTCATTATGTTAGGTTGTGTAGTTAAATGTTTACTATAGAATATCAATATGAGGTTTTCATCAGCTGATAAAAAACTCTTTAGAAAATAAGAGCAATATCACTTTTATCTTCATCGCACTAATTCAAAAGTCAACTTTTATCAGGGTACTCATTTTTAGTTTGGGTTAAAATGAGTGTAGAAAATTAAAGTGAATTGAATTAATAAAAATCTTAAAGCAAATTTATAGAATATTTGTAAATGATCAGTCTTTATCCCACGAAAAACTTCGTTTTACTCCTTTTTTCCATTGTTTATAAACTCTATTTTTAGATTCTTGGCAATTATCTGGATTAAATGTCTTCTCAACCGACCAAATTTTTTCCAATTCATCAATGTCTTTCCAATAACCAACAGCTAATTCTGCTAAAAAAGCAGCTCCCATAGCCGTTGTTTCCATCGTTTTTGGACGTACCACTTGAGTGGAAGCAATGTCACTTTGAATTTGCATCAGTAGATTGTTTGCAGAAGCACCACCATCTACTCTCAACTCTTTAGTCGATTTATTTGTATCTGCTTCCATCGCTTTCAAAACGTCATACGATTGGAATGCGATTGCTTCTAAAGTTGCCCGAACAATATGTCCTCTTGATGTTCCTCTTGTAAGACCTAAAATGGTACCTCTTGCATATTGATCCCAATGAGGAGCACCCAGTCCAGCCAATGCAGGAACAAATACCACACCTCCACTATCTTTTACCTCTTTGGCAATTTTTTCGGTGTGCTTTGCCTTTTTGATGATACCAAGACCATCTCGAAGCCATTGTATCGCGGCACCTCCAATAAAGACACTTCCCTCTAATGCATAGTTGGTGGTGTCTCCAATTTTCCAGGCAATTGTGGTTAATAATTTATTTTTTGAAACCACTGGTTTTTTTCCAGTGTTCATCACGATAAAGCAACCCGTACCATAAGTGTTTTTTGCCATGCCTTTTTTTAAGCAAAGCTGACCAAATAATGCCGCTTGTTGATCTCCTGCAATTCCGGCAATAGGAATTTTACTGGCAAATAAGGTAGTGGCTGTTTTTGCATACACCTCACTACTTGATTTTACCTCGGGCAACATTGATTTTGGAACATCAAAGATTTTAAGTAATTCATCGTCCCATTGTAGCTTATGGATATCAAATAGCATGGTTCTACTCGCATTGGTTACATCGGTAACATGTACTTTTCCTCGAGTAAGTTTCCAAATCAACCAACTATCCACTGTACCAAATTTCAATTTTCCCGCTATAGCCTTTTCTTTGGCACCCTTGACATTATTCAGGATCCAATTAATTTTACTAGCAGAGAAATAAGCATCGATGATGAGCCCCGTTTTATTACGAATCAAATCAGCATATTTCTTCTTTAATTTATCGCAAAATTTAGAGGTTCTTCTGTCTTGCCAAACAATAGCGTTATAAATAGGTTGTCCGGTATCTACATCCCAAACTATAGTCGTTTCTCTTTGGTTGGTAATCCCAATACCTGCAATATTTAACCCCGTTAAACCACCTTCAGCAATGGCTTCTGCAGCTACAGAAACTTGTGTAGCCCATATTTCATTGGGGTTGTGTTCTACCCATCCACTCTTTGGGAAAATTTGTTTGAATTCTTTTTGGGCGACAGAAATAATGTCACCTTTTTTATCAAAGATAATAGCGCGAGAACTTGTTGTTCCCTGGTCTAAGGAGAGTATATATTGGTTATCAGGCATTATAGTGATCATTAGTCGTTATTTACTTGAATTTTTTCCTAATATCTTTTTTAAGAAAAAATCACCCAAGTAACTATCACTAATTTAATAATATCTCTGATGTATAAAAAATGTATTTAGTGAATACAAATTTTATTTTTTGATTTTAAAATTGAATCCTAACACCAAGGTATCATCTGTGGCATTGTATTCTAGATCTTTTGAAGGAGATCTCCAATTCCAGTAAGTATTCTTCAGTTGTTTTTTCTGATCTGCCATATTTTGATGATGGATTTTAGATAATAATTTACGAAGGTTAGGCTCTTTAAACTTCTTATTATTTAAACCACCAAACTGATCAGAGAATCCATCAGAATACATATAAACCTTAGTATCTGATGTTAATTTCTTGCTATGTCTAACGAAAGTAGATTCTTTGCCTATTAGTGTATCACAGATAGACTTTTTGGTGCCTTTTATGTAATATTCTCCTTCCTCATCAATAATGTAAACAGGTCTTCTTGCACCAGAGAATTCTATAGTTTCTGTTTCAAAATTATAGGTGATAATAGAGGCATCTACACCTGTAAGGCTTTGCTCAATATTATTTTCATCCTTAATTCTATCATCCAATTCCTCAAGAATTTCATCTGGGTGAATAATTTCATCATTGATGATATCATTTAATGTTTTTATGCATAAAGTAGCCATCAAAGAAGCAGGGGCACCGTGCCCAGTACAGTCCATCAAAGTAATAAATAATCGACCGTGCTTGTACTCCATATGATATACATCTCCACTTACTTCTTGTATAGGTTGCCAAAAAATAAAATGATCTGGAATTACTTCTTTTACTCTATCAGATAAAGCAATTAATGAGTATTGAATTTTTCTTGCAAATCGTAAACTCTCAATAAGCTCGCTGTGTATTGAAGTAATCTCCCTATTCTGTTCTTTAATTAATTGATGCGTCTTTTTTCCTCTTTGGTGTATAAAGAAAATAAATACCATAAAAGTGAATAAAAACAAGCATAGGACAAGTAGGAAAATAGAAATACGATGCTGAAAAGAAATTTGCTGATTTTTAAGTAAGGTATCTTTATGAAGCTGATCGATAAGTAGTTTTTGTTCCTTCGATTCAAACTGTTTATTCAATTTAGCCATCACCTCTTTTTCTTTGGAATTATTTACCTTAGTATTTACTTCTGCATATAAAAGCTGATAGTTGTAGGCTTTTTTATAATCTCCGGAAGCAGATAAGCATTTATGAATTAAAAGGAGTGTGTTTCTATATTCTACCCTGTAGTGAGTACTTTGCTGATAATATTTTTCTGCTTTAAAAAGGTAAGTAATCGCTTGTTTATATTTTTTTTGATTGTATAGTATTTCCCCCTTTAAATATGAGGCTTTCATAATACCATTTAGATTATCAATTTGTTTGAAAACCTTTAGAGCTCTATTGATATAAGATTCTGCATGAACTAAATCTTCTTTCTCTATGTAGGTGTTTCCAATATTTGTAAGGGTCTCTGCTACTCTAAATTGTTGATTTCCTAATTCATCGAAAATATTTAAAGCCGTAAAGAAAAATTGTAAAGCTTCATCTTTCTTTTGCATTAAATGATAGACAGAGCCTTTATTACTATTCGCTAATGCAATTCCTTTTTGATCGTTGATTTCTCTACAGAGTACCTCCGCTTTATTAAAGTAATCGATGGCTGTTTCATAATCTCTTGTAATGAGCATCACTTGACCAATATTATTGCAGGCAATTGCTTGATCTTTTGGGAGATCATGAAGCTTATTTAATTCTAAATCTTTGAAGTAATATTCAAGTGCTTCAGTATAATCACCTTTAATTTTATGTGCAGCACCTATATTGTTATAAGCGATTGACATTCCAACATAATCATCATCCAATGCCAAAAATTCTACGGCTTTTTGATAAAAATGTATGGCTGAATCGTATTGATTGAGATATCTTGAATTTCTAGCAAGGGTGAGATATATATCGCCAGCTAATGCTTTTGATTCTTCTGATTTTATAAAGTCAATAGCTTTTAACCCTTCTATTTGACCTTTTTGGAATTGTCTATTTTTGTATAAACTTTTGGTTAAAAATAGGTATAGCTGTGCCATCTCTCCATTCATTTTGTGCCTACGAGCAATGACTAATCCTTCGTAGGACAATGAAATGGCAGAATCATATTTTTTTTCATTAAACAGGCGCGCAATTGTCGTGTTAAGAGAATCGAGTCCATAAAAATTATGGTGCTCAACTTTTTTTAATTTCTCAGAAGTAGCCTGTTCGTTAGTTTTATTACAACCGCTAAATATAAATATACTTGCAGTTAATAGTGACAGAAAGAATTTCAATTATCTAATGTTGATAGTGTTGTTAATAAAATACACACAAAGTGTACCATAAAAATAAAGGATTGAATCTAATTTAGACCAATCCTTTACCATTTCTTAAAACAATGACCCCTGATTTCCATCAGAAGGAGGTACAATACCCAAATGTTCGTATGCTTTTAAGGTAACTTCTCTACCACGAGAGGTTCTTTTGATAAATCCTTCTTGAATTAAAAAAGGTTCATAGACTTCTTCAATCGTCTCGGCTTCATCACCACAAGCTGTTGCTATTGTGTTGATTCCCACAGGGCCACCTTTGAATTTTTCGATGATGGTGGTGAGAATACGATTATCCATTTCATCCAAACCTCCTTGATCCACATTAAGTGCACCCAAAGCCATTTTTGCAATATCAAGATTGATGGTTCCATCTCCTTTAATCTCTGCAAAGTCTCTTGTTCTTCTCAAAAGATTATTTGATATTCTTGGCGTTCCTCTACTTCTTCTGGCAATTTCAAATGCAGCATCTTCATTAATTGGTGTCTGTAAAATTCCTGAAGATCTCTTTACAATCGTAGAAAGTAAAGCAGAATCATAATACTGCAGTCGCGCATTGATACCAAAACGAGCTCGAAGTGGTGCTGTTAATAAGCCCGATCTCGTTGTTGCTCCAATGAGAGTGAAAGGGTTTAAATCAATTTGTATGGTACGGGCACTTGGTCCCGAGTCCAACATAATATCAATTCTAAAATCTTCCATGGCAGAATATAAATATTCTTCCACAACAGGATTTAAACGGTGTATTTCATCAATAAATAATACATCGTTTTCCTCTAAGTTGGTTAAAAGTCCGGCTAAATCACTAGGCTTTTCTAAAACAGGGCCGGAAGTTATTTTTATTTCCGCCTCCATTTCGTTGGCAATAATGTTGGAAAGGGTGGTTTTACCCAAACCCGGAGGGCCGTGTAGCAAGACATGATCAAGAGGCTCACCTCTCTTTTTGGCTGCTAGCACAAATATTTTTAGGTTTTCGACAATCTTATCCTGACCGGTAAAGTCATCAAAGGAAAGGGGTCTTAATGCACGCTCAATATCTCGATCGGAATCAGAGAACCCAGAATTGTCACCATTTAAATAGTCTTCTCGCATATTGTAAAATCTATAGAAAACAAAGGTAGTAAAATGTTTTAAACCTTTGTATTGTGGTTAGGGTCTACTAACTTTATTGGTCAAATAAAAAATATAGAATGATTCACTTTAATGAGTTTGTCCTTGATAACGGTTTAAAGGTATTCGTATTGGAAGACCAAACGGTTGCTTCTGCAGTTGTCAATATAATGTATGATGTTGGCTCTAAGGATGAGGATCCTGAAAAAACTGGCTTTGCTCACCTCTTTGAACATTTAATGTTCGGTGGTTCAGTAAATGTGCCTTCATTTGATACTCCTATTCAAAAAGTAGGTGGATCTAATAATGCCTTCACTTCACCTGATATTACCAACTATTATATCACTTTACCTGCTCAGAACATAGAAACTGCCTTTTGGTTGGAGTCTGATCGTATGTTGAGTCTTTCCTTCGATCCTAAAGTTTTAGAGGTACAACGAAAAGTGGTCATAGAAGAATATAAGCAAAGGTATATTAACCAACCCTATGGTGATGTATGGCATATTTTAAGAAAAATGGCCTACAAAAAGCATAGTTACCAATGGCCTACTATCGGAAAAGAAATTAAGCATATTGAAGACGCTACTATGGATGATGTGAAAGCATTTTTCCATAAGTATTATGTACCTTCGAATGCTGTAATGGTGGTGGCAGGAAATGTGAAGACGGAAGAGGTGAAACGTTTAAGCCAAAAATGGTTTGGACCTATACCTGCAGGGGTGAAACCACTTCGAAATATTCCGATGGAACCAAAACAAACGGAAGCTAGATTCCAACAAGTTGAAAAGGATGTACCAATTGATATGTTATATAAAGTATGGCATATGGAAGGAAGAAAGGAAAAAGAATATTATACTTCCGATCTTGTAAGTGATTTATTGGGGAGAGGGAAATCTTCAATTTTATATCAAAAACTCGTTAAGGAAGAACAACTTTTCTCTGGTATTAATGCTTATATCACCGGATCATTTGATCCCGGTTTATTATGTATTACTGGTAAATTATCTGATGGCGTTTCACTGGAAGCAGCCAATCAAAGTTTAAACCAAGTAATCGAAGATTTCAAGAATACAGAATTTACTGAAGAGAATATGAATAAGGTGAAAAACTTGGCAGAATTCTCGATGACCTACGGGAAAACAGAAATTCTACCACGTGCCATGTCGATCGCTTTCGGTGCTTTACTTGGCAATCCTAATTTAATTAACGAAGAAGAAGAACTACTTAGAAATGTTCAGTTAGAAGATGTGATGACAAAAGCAAAGTCTATTCTGAAAGAAGAAAGTTGTTCTACACTTTTTTATAAGGCAAAATAATAATGAAAACTAACCTTCGTCTGTTCATTACTTCACTTCTTTTCTTATTTGTTCATCCATTATTTGCACAATTAGGCGGATCACAAGCGTTTAATTTTTTAAATGTAGCCAATAATGCAAGACAAGTAGGTTTGGGAGGTTTTTTAGTCTCCTCGGGATTAGACGATCCTAATGCGATGTTTTACAACTCTGCTTTATTAACAGAGGCATCTACCAATCAGGCATTCTTAAATTACTATGATTATCATATGACGGCAGGAATGACTTCTTTGGGATATGCTAAACAAGTAGGTGGTGGAATCGTAGGCATTGGTATGTCTTACATGGGTTACGGACAGTTCGATGGTTTTGATCAAAACGGGAATTATAACGGTACGTATACCGCCAACGATTATTGGTTTCAAGGAAGTTACACACATAAAGTAGGTGTGTTTTCTATGGGAGCGAATTTGAAGTTTGCTTCTTCCAGAATCGAAAGCTTTAATGCGAATGCTTTAATGGTGGATTTAAACGGAGCATTTATCCACCCCACCAAAGATTTAGTAGTCGGGTTAGCTATCAAAAACGCAGGGTTTGTTACCAAACAATACCAACCGAATGATGAGAGTGAACTACCATTTGATACACAATTAGGTGTTTCGTTTAAACCAGAAAGAATGCCCATTAGATTTTCAGTAACTTATCATCATATTCATCAATTTGATATTACTTATACAGACTCTTCTTTAAAAGGAGAAAAGGACGCTTTTGGCAACGATCTCTACGAGGAACCCTCATTTGCTGACAAATTGTCACGACATTTTGCATTTGGAGGTGAATTTGTATTAGGCAAAGTGTTGAACATTCGTGCCGGTTATAACGTCATGAGACGTCGGGAAATGGTTGCTCAGAATGTAAAAGGTCTAGCAGGCATGTCCTTGGGAGCGGCATTGAAGGTAAAAAAACACATCAATTTCGGTTACAGTGTGGCTTGGTACCATATTGCTGGACCAACCAACAGTTTGAGCTTATCGGTGGCAACGACGGGTTGGGATAAGAGAAAAAAGACTGTCATCGAATAAAATATTCACTTTAAATAAAAGACATTATGCTAGAGAGCTCAAATTATTTGACCCCAAGAGAAATTGTAGCAGAATTAGATAAATATATTATCGGTCAGAATGATGCCAAAAAGAACGTTTCTATTGCCCTAAGAAATAGATGGAGAAGAATGAATGTGAAAGGCGATCTTGGAAAAGAGATTATGCCAAATAACATTTTGATGATCGGTTCTACTGGTGTTGGTAAAACAGAAATTGCAAGAAGATTAGCTAAAGTAGCCAAAGCACCTTTCGTGAAAGTAGAAGCATCTAAATTTACAGAGGTAGGTTATGTTGGTCGTGATGTAGAAAGCATGGTAAGAGATTTGGTTGAACAATCTGTTAGCATGGTGAAGGAATTAAAGAAAGCAATGGTAGAAGAGAAAACGGCACAAGCTGTTGAGGACGCTATTCTAGATGCCTTAATTCCACCTTTAAAATCGGCACCAACTACGAATAATTCTGGAGAATATATTAATTCTGATCACGAGCTAAACGAAAAAACTCGTGAGCGTTTCAGAGAAAAATTAAGAGCTGGAGAATTAGAAGACCGTAAGATTGATGTTACAGTTGATAAGAACTCTGGTAATTTAGGCTTTATCGGTGGAGCTCCAATCGACGAGGGTTCTATGATGAACATCCAAGAGATGATCAGCGGAATGATGCCTAAGAAAAGCAAAAAACGTAAAATGTCCATTGAGGATGCACGTAAGATCTTGGTAGAGCAAGAAAGTGCAAAATTAATCGACATGGATGAGGTGAAAGATGAGGCGGTAAAACTTGCAGAAAACTCAGGTATTATCTTCATCGACGAAATTGATAAAGTAGCGAGTGGTGGATCGAAACAAGGAGCAGATGTTTCTAGAGAAGGAGTACAAAGAGACTTACTTCCAATTGTTGAAGGATCAGCTGTAAACACAAAGCATGGTGTTGTAAAAACAGATCATATTTTGTTCATCGCTGCAGGTGCTTTCCATTTATCAAAACCATCTGACCTGATTCCAGAACTTCAAGGTCGTTTCCCAATTAGAGTAGAGCTTCAAAGCTTAACAGAAAACGATTTTAAAGTGATCTTACGTCAACCTAAAAATGCCCTTACTAAGCAATATGAAGCTTTATTAGGAGCAGAAGACGTTCAACTTTCATTTAATGATGATGCATTGGATGAAATTGCAGTAATTGCTCATGAGATTAATGTGGAAGTAGAAAACATTGGTGCAAGAAGATTACACACCGTAATGTCTCACTTGCTAAATGATCTACTATTTGATGTTCCTGATGTAATAGGAGCAAATGCACAAATAGTGGTCACTAAAGAGATGGTTCATGAAAGACTTTCTGGATTAGTGAAAAACAGAGATCTTTCACAATACATACTGTAATTAATTAATCATTAATTATTTAAGTCCTTGTTAAGAAATTAGCAAGGACTTTTTTTATAACAATTCCACGATCAAACAGTTGTCTTGAAAAAGTTCAATTTTCTTAAAATAATATAATTTTTTCTTATCAAAAGAGTTCGAAAAGAAAATAATTATACGTAATATTATAAGTGAAAATTAGTTTTTTCTTCATCACCGATCAAAAGAGAAGAATGATCGCCCAAATTTTATTGATTTAAACCAATAAATACGCATTCGCAAAACTTTCTATTATAAACTGAGCGGACGCCCTAATCAACTTAACTCTTGTACTCTATCAAATATAGCTTTCCGGCGATGAAAAAAAGTAAACTGAATTTAAGTAAACATCAAAGAACGAATGAGATTAACTAAGACGCTTTGCTTTTTACTACTCTCTTTAATCACTTTAACCTATTCGTACGCCCAAGATAGAATCATTACAGGGACAGTTACTGATGGTGTTAAACCTTTGCCAGGAGTAACTATTGTTGTTCAAGGCACTAGAAGAGGAGGAGTATCTGATATCGACGGTAACTTTAAAATTTCCTTACAACCGGGCGATAACAAATTGGAATTTAATTTTATAGGTATGAAATCCCAAGTAATTGAAATTGGTAATCGAACCAGTTTTAATGTGGCTATGGAAGAAAATACCGAAGAACTCGACGAAGTAATTGTCACAGCCAATGCCATTGAAAGAGAAAAAAGAACTCTTGGTTATGCGGTAACTTCTGTGGATGGGGAAGAAGTAGATAGAGTAAAATCAACTAACTTTTTGAACTCTCTGTCTGGTAAAGTTCCAGGGGTACAAATTTCTCAGGCGTCTTCTAACCCTGGTGGATCGACAAGAATTGTGATTCGTGGTACGAACTCATTGAGTGGAGGAAACCAACCATTAATTGTTGTTGATGGTATTCCAGTAAGTAATACAAACATCTCTACAGGTAGTGGTATTCAAGGTGCTTTTGATGCAGGTAATGGTGCAGGTGAGATTAACCCGGCAGATATTGCTTCAGTAACTGTTCTTAAAGGGGCATCTGCAGCTGCACTATATGGTTCAAGAGCCGCCAACGGAGCCATTATTATTACAACCAAAAGAGGTAAAGCGAAAGAAGGACCAACGGTGAGTTTAAATTCTAGTGTGCGTTTTGAAACGCCGAACAGATTGCCGTCTTTCCAAAATAGATATGCACAAGGTTTCCATGGTAAATACGATAAAAATTCGGAGAACGGATGGGGACCAATTATTGATGGTCAAGTGGTTCCGATGTATGATTATGCTTCGGATACGGCCAATCTTCCGGAAAGTCAATGGCCATTGCAGACACTAGCCGCTTATCCAAATAATGTCAAAGACTTTTACGAGACCGGTTCACTATTTATTAACTCTATAGATGTTTCTTCTGCCACAGAAAAAGGAGATTATCGTTTAGGTTTTACTTCTATGAACCAAAAAGGTATTGTTCCCGGTGCAGGTTTAGATCGTTATACTTTCGCAGTAAATGCCGGTCATAAATTAAATAAAGTAATTAGCTCAAGAGTAGGTATGAACTACGTGCAATCTCAGACGCGTGGTTCAGTATCTCAAGGTGGTAACTCACCCAATGTATTGACATCAATTATTAACGGTATTCCAAGAACAACACCTTTAGAGCGATTACAATTAGTCGATGGAGAACAAAATCCGATTGGTCGTTTTTCAAATTCACCTTATTGGGTAGCAGAGAAAAATGGTAACGACGTCAATGTCAACCGTTTCTTCGGTTTTGGTATGTTGGAAGCGAAGGCAACAGATTGGTTGACATTTAGAGGTAGAGCGGGTTTAGATTATCGTGTGGATAAACGATTTACGCGATCAGCTAAAGGTACATTGGGAGCAATCAACGGTTCATTTGTAAATGATGACATGGAAAGAACCGAGTTGACCACTTCTTTAATGGCGACTATTCAAAAAGATTTTGGTGATAAATTTAAACTGACAGCCATTGTTGGACATGAATATAATTCGAGAGTATTTAAGAGAAATACTTTATCTGCATCAGAGTTATCAGTGTCAGAATTATATACACCAACCAATGCTAAAAACACTGTAAGTACAACCGATTTTGTAGAGCAAAGGTTATTAGGTATGTATGGTGATATATCACTTACTTACAACAATTACTTGACATTAAACATGACCATGAGAAATGATTGGTCATCGACACTGCCAAAAGACAATCGATCGTACTTCTATCCATCAGCTAGTTTATCATTTATCTTCTCAGAGGCATTAAATATTCATAATGATTTCTTCTCTTATGGTAAATTGAGATTAAGTGCAGCACAAGTTGGTAATGATACAAGCCCGTATCAATTGGATTATTATTACTACCCTCGTTCCTCTTATTTTGGTCAGTTTGGTACAACGAACAATTATCCATTTAATGGTCAAACAGCTTACGCAGCAACCAATGTTATTCCTCCAGAAAACTTGGTTCCGGAAAGACAGAACTCTTGGGAGATTGGTACTGAACTTAGCTTCTTTAATGGTAAAATTGGAGTAGACTTTACGTATTATCAAATAGAGACCAAGAACCAGATTCTAGCTGTACCTACACCAGAATCTACAGGTTATAATACCAAAAGAGTAAATGCAGGAGCTGTACAAAATAGAGGTATTGAATTACTACTATCATTTATACCAATTCAGAAAAAAGATTTTGAATGGAACTCCCAAATTAACTTTACACGAAACCAAAATAAAGTTACTGAGTTGATTGAAGGTTTGGATAAACTTCAAATTGCTTCTGGTTTTAATGGGGTTTCAGTTCAAGCCGTTCCTGGTGAGTCACTGCAATTACAAGGTGTTGGATTTAAAAGAGCTGAATCGGGAGAGATTTTGGTCGACCCAAATACTGGTTTGAGAATGCAGGGTGATGAAGAAACATTTGGTGAGATTCAGCCAGAATTCCTACTAGGTTTCCAAAATAGCTTTACATATAAAGGTGTTACTCTAAACTTTTTGATTGACTGGAATCAAGGAGGAAAAATGATTTCAAGAACTGTTGGCGATTTAAGATTTAATGGTCTAGCAGAAGAAACAGCAGTAAACAGAGAACAATCTTTCGTAGATAGAAATGCTTATATAGAATCAGGAGATGGTACAGTGAAGCCGAATGATATTTCAGTATCTCATCAAGATTTTTGGCAAGCGTATTCATCAAGTGGTATTGCCGAAGGATCTGTATTTGATAAGACATATGTGAAATTAAGAGAAGTAAGTTTAGCGTATACACTGCCTCAGTCTTTAGTGGCTAAATCAGGATTTATTAAATCTGTAGCTGTTGGTTTTGAAGCTAGAAACTTATGGATCATCTATAGTAAGATTCCTCATATTGACCCAGAAACCAGTTTATTCCAATCGGCAAGTGATGCCTCTGGAGCTGTGGAAATGGGTAGTTTACCTTCTACGAGAAGTTTTGGTGGTAACTTAAAATTAGTATTCTAAGATGAAAAATAAACAAACCTATCATTATATCGTTGGTCTATCCTTATGCCTGACTTTTCTTTTCGGAGGTTGTGACAGCATCTTGGATATTAATAAAGACCCTTTTGCTGCTGGAGATGATCAGGTGGCAGAACAACCTGGGTTATTAATGACAACCTGCATCACTGGTATCTCATCAGACAAAGTGATGGAAACCGACGTGTTTAACCGTTGGGCACAACATTATGTTGGGGCAGGGGCTTCGGTGTTTTCAACATCAGATAATTTCTCTGTACCTACATTTCCACAAACCAATACTTGGTCTACATTTTATGTTAGTGCCTTAAAAAATGCATCAAGAGGTGAGTTATTAGCGAATAGAAATGGAGAAGTAAATACTGCCGGTCAATTCAAAATAATTCAAGCCTTCTGTTTTTATCATCTTACTTTAATGTTTGAAGATATTCCCTTTTCAGAATCTTTAGATACAGATATTTTATTCCCCAATAGCGATACGCAAGAGACTATTTTAAAAGGGGTAGTGAGAATGTTGGATGAGGCAATGGGATCAATTAATGTGGGCGACCCAAATAAAATCTCAGGAGAAGATCTTTTATTCAGAGGAGATATGAACAAGTGGTTGTTGTTTGCTAATTCTATCAAAATTAAAACTTTGATGGTCATTGCTGCTAAAGATTCTGGTTATGCTGGATCAAGATTAGAAGCGGCATTTAATGCCGCCCACATTGAAAGCTTAGCCGATGAAGTGAAGTTGGATTATTATGATGATCTGACAAATGCCAATCAGTTTTATAAACTTCACTTTCAATTTGCTGGTGGACAAAGTTTATTTTTCTATGCTTCCAATCCATTTATTGATTTATTAAGAGGATCAAATGATCCTAGAATAGATATATTTTATGATCGACCGGATGGGACATCTGATCAGGTCCCTCATAGAGGGGTGGATCCTGGATCAAGATCTGCGTTTACGGTGACTTCAGTATTGAGCTTGCATTACATTACGGCCACCTCTCCAGATTTTTGGATAACAGCAGCCGAGTTAAAGTTTATGAGAGCTGAAGCTATTTTGAATGGTTGGATCAATGGTACAACTGTAGATGCGAATGATTATTATAGAGAAGGCATCTTGTTAAATGTAGTTCATCTCAATTCATTATCAACAGTACAAGCATCTGGAAAAGGAGTAACAGTTCAAGGGTTTGAAAACTACAACAATTCTCTTCCAGATTTGCAAAACTTATCAACAGCTAATGCGTTAACAGCTGTGCATCAACAAGGATATATAGAAACTTTTAAGAGAGGAATAGATGCGTGGACTTATGTTCGAAGAACAGGTTACCCATCCAACCGTCCACTTCCTGAAGATGCGACATTATCCAATCATATTACAAGGTTACCTTATTCACCAAGTGAAATAAGTTCAAATCCTAATAACCCGAGTCAGAAAGCATTGGATGCCCCAATGTGGTTTATGAGCTCTAACTAACAAATTGTATGAGAAAATTAATTTATATCATCACTTTAGGTATAGCTTTCACCTTTCAAAGTTGCGAGTTATACGATACTTATTCAGAAGAGTTAAATGCAGGGTTTTCGGGTTCTACAGTTTCATTTGAAACGGCAACAACTTCTCCTGACTCTGTGAGAGAAAACTCTATTCCTTTGAGTTTGGTGGTAGAAATGCCTTATGCCATTCAAACCTCAAGAGGTGTAGAAGTGACATATAGTTTTTCTGGAGATGCCATTTTTGGAACCGATTTTACGGCAAAGGCAATCGAAAGAAACGAAGCCAATTCATCTGCTATTGTTGAGAAATTTGCTACTGAAAATGGTGGAACTTTTATCATAAAGAATAGAGAAAAAACGCAAGATGAATCGGGAGAACAGAGTTTTACCAATACACGAAATACTGCCACCATCGAAGTTTCTCCATTGGTAGTTCAAGGTGTAGATAAACCTAATGGTAAATTTTTAAGTGTGATTCTCTCTTCAGCTAAAAATCTCGATGATAATTCTGAGGTAACCGTCGGACAAGGGGGGATAAAAAAGGAATATAATCTTCTTATAAGAGACATCCACTGTCCATCTGATTTAGACGGTACCTATGCTGCAAGAATGACTAAAGATGAAGGAATTGTTGACGTCCCAGATGTTACGATAACCAAAACGGCAGATAGTGCCAACCCAGACAATATTTGGGGATTGTATGAGATATCAAATATTGCGGGTGATTTACAAGATATTCCTTTCCAAATTATCGATCAGTGTGGAGAGTTCTTGGGACCTTCTGATGAATACATTACGATATCAGGTACGACCGCTTCTTCAGGAGAGATTAGCTTGGATGTTTTGTTCTCTGATGGAATTACGACAAGACAATGGACATTATTCTTAACTAAAAAATAGGCATCATGAGAAAAATTAATTTCATAATAGCAATACTTGGCTGTCTGTTTTTTGTTCATAACGGATATGCTCAAAACATAAGACAAATTACAACACCTCAACCAAGGTTGATTACTGATAAGGAATTTTCATCTCCTAATAAGTTATTTGTTCGGTTGAAAAATCCAACAGACATTCAAATGGCCTATATGGATACTGATCAGGATGTATTTGTTGAAACGGAGAAAAGAAATCTATTCAGACAATTAACTGATGCTAGAATTGCTTCGGTGATTGAACCAATGAAAGTACTTAAAAATTCTGTATCGGATGTTCTACAGATTACACTTAATGATGGTGTCGATCTTAGACGTTTTATGCAAGAATTAAGTGCTGATCCTAATGTATTGTATGTAGAGAATGTGCCTCTACCACAAATTTACAGTGACCCCAACGACCCTTTGGCAGGATCTCAATATCATTTAAATTTGGTTGGAGCAATAGAGGCTTGGTCTAAGCTATCTGATAATGCCAATACTCCTCAAAATGATATTGTAGTAGCCATTGTTGATGATGGCGTATTAATCACTCATGAAGATTTAGCACCAAATATTTTTACAAACACAAAAGAGATTCCTAACAATGGTAAGGATGATGATTTAAATGGTTACGTAGACGATTACCAAGGATGGGATGCATCCGGAGATGAATATATTAACGGAGATCCAAATCCAAATCCTCCATCAAACCAGGCAGATCGATATACATTTTCACACGGAACTCACTGTGCAGGTATATCAGCTGCAGCGACAAATAACAGTATTGGGGGGGCTTCGGTTTCTAACAATAGAGTGAAAATCCTTGCAGTGAAAGCAACATCAGACGATACTCCAGATGCACGACTAATTACTCATGCTACAGAAGCTTTAATGTACGCTATTGAGATGAGAGCAAATGTGGTGAGTATGTCGTACGGTAGCTATTTCTATTCGGCTACAGTGGCAAGAATGATTCGTGAAGCTTCCGAAGATTATGGAATGTTTTTCGTAGCAGCAGCAGGTAATGATAACGTAAATCTACCAAGTTATCCTGCAGGTTATGACTACGTGATGGCCGTTGCCAATACTACAAGTAATGATGTGAAAGCACCTTCTTCACAATATGGACCATGGATTGATATTTCAGCCCCTGGTACGGACATTATCAGTACAGTAGCGGCAGATAATGGATCACTAGATGGTGATTATGCACCTTACACAGGAACTTCAATGGCTTGTCCTATGGTGGCCGGAGCAGCAGCATTTTTATTAACACAAGACTCAACGATTTCACCATTACAAATGTCGGCCTTATTAAAAGGTACCGCTACAGATATTAATCCTAGAAACCCTAATTATCAAAATGCATTAGGATCGGGAAGAATCAATATGAGTGCGGCGATGGATGCTTTATTATCTAATCGACCAATAGCAGCCTTCGATATATTATCAGATAATGGTATTATAAATCAAGATATCAAGTTTGTCAATTTATCTTATGCCACTGGAGCCACTTATGAGTGGAACTTTGGGGATAGTCAAACTAGTACATCAGCTGCTGATACGATAGTTCATAACTACTCAGAAATACCTGAATTAGAATCTTATATCATTAGTTTGAAAGTTACCGATGCAGAAGGTAGATCAAATACATTTAGACGAGGATTGAGAATGACGGAAGGACCTCCAGCAGGACCATCAGAAACACTTCCATTCTCTACAGATTTCCTAGCAGATACAGGTGGTTTTGTGACAGAAACCGTTTATCTCGATGGCGGAGATGGAGATGATGTATGGGAATGGTCAAGAGCAAGAGGTGATTTTATATCTAGTGGAGATTCTACTGTATGGGTAACTGCAGCACAAGGCGGAGTACCTAATCGATCGTATGCAGCGATTTTATATACACCAACTTTTGATATGACGGAAACAGGCAAGGAGTACAAGATCAACTTCACAAAGAGTATGGATATTACCTATTGTAATGCACCTGCAGCATGTCAGATGCAATACACAGTAGACAATGGTGGTACTTGGGAGTTACTTGGTGAAGCTAACGATGGTTTAGGTTTTGGTTGGTACAATAAATCTCCTGAAGATGCCTGTGCGATTCATCCTATCATTTTTGAGAATCAAACAGGTTGGTTAGGCATTTATGAAAATGATTCTACCGCTTACAATGTATCTTTCTTGGCAGGAAATAATGTTCGTTTCCGATTTGTTTATCGTCATGAATCAGCTTTCCAAATTGAAGATACTGATGATGGGTTTATGATCAGAGATTTTGAAGTGACAAAAGAAGATCCATCAGCAGATTTTAATATTACTTCTGATGTAGAGTACACAAATAGACCTGTTCGTTTTGTTTATAATTCAGGCGGGGCAACATCATACAATTGGGATTTTGGTGACGGTACCACTTCAACAGAACAAAGTCCAACACATATCTATACTGATACTACAGGAGAATTTGAAGTAGAACTATACATCAATGGAGATCAGATGATGAATCACAAGGATACTATTCCAATTCTAGGTGTCAAAAGTGTTCCATTCGAGTTAGCAGATGGAGGTGATTTAGAGTCAGACGATCTTTTATTCTACTCATTAAATTTAGCTGGAACCGATTTGGCAAAAGGCAATTCAACTATTGCAGGAAAATCGGGTACAACAAGTGGAAGTAATGCTTTTGTATTGGGAGCGGATACTGCGGGGTATAGAATTCCGACAGGGTTCTACCTTTACACATCAGTATTTGATCTTCCGGCAAGTACCGACACAGAAAGTAATACACAACGTTTCTCATTTAATATTAAACATGATATTAAGGACTTAGTAGATGGAATGTTTGTTGAATTCTCAAATGATTTTGGCCGATCGTGGAGATTGCTTGGAGGGTATACAGATCCTGCATGGCATAATGAATTGTCGTCGGAAGATTTCTGGGGAGGAGAAGATTTTCCAATTATTACAGGCTCTACGAATGACGAGTGGGTCACTAAATATATTCCATTGGCAGGGTTTGAAGGAGAACAAATAGCCATTCGTATGTTCTTTGTAGCCGCTAATCAAGATTCTTCTGGAGGAATTGGTTTAGCAATGGATGATTTTAGAGTAGTTGATTATAATCCAAATGTAAACTCTCTTTCATTCGATTATTCATCTGATAAAACACAAGTCGGACTTAATTCACCAGTAGTGTTTACCAACCAATCAACTGCTGATAGTACGTTAATCGGTTGGTTCTTTGGAGAAGAAGATGATGCGACACCGTCTGTTGTTTTTGGTGAAGGTCCGCACGAAGTGGAATGGGCAACTGAAGGTCAAAAAGACATCGTAATGTTTGCTGTAGGTACTAATGTACAAAGGCAATTTGATGATGCCATCTTGGTAGATGCTTCCATCACCAACTTAGAAGATGATCTCAGAACTCTTGGCCCAATAGTATATCCTAACCCGAACAATGGAAATATGCTTTATATAAGCTCTCCGGAAAAAATTAACCAAATTCATTTGATGAAAACAACAGGTCAGTTGGTGTTATCATCAAATAATATGGAGGAATATAAAATGGATATTAGTGATCTTTCCCCTGGATTGTATATCATTCAGATGGAAATGCATAATGGAGAACGATTTACTAAGAAGTTCATCAAAAAATAAACTACTTGATATGAAAAAGGGGCTGATTCTTCAAATGAAAAATCAGCCCCTTTTACTTTATAATTTAATTAGAACTGTTTATCAAATTCCGTTTTCTTACCTTTCTTTTTAGGCTTAGCATTCATGGTGTAATTCACACTAAACTCTACGATAGGTCCATATCTGTAGTAAGTAGTTCTCTGATAGAAAGTATTCTCATTTGAGTTTCTATCCTTACCGGTTGTATCTAAACCTTTAATGTTCGATTGGAAGATGTCGTTGGCTCTACCTGTGAATGCCCAATTAGGCATCGTTGTAGGTTTATACACCAAAGCAATATTCGACATGTAGAACAAATCATTCTGACCTTGTGCAGTTACAGTTGCCGATTGTACATCGATATCAAATACAAAACTTAAAGTTTTAGAGAGTTCCGTATTTAGGGTCGATTTCAAGCTCCAGTTTAAACTACTTTGATCAATAGTTTGTCCATAAATTGAACCATTAATTGCATAATGATACAATGAACCACCCATAAATAATTTCACTCTTTTAGCAATATTGAAGTTCGAATTTAATTCTAAACCTAACGATTGATCATCACCTGCATTTGTGTATGAACGCATTAAAACATTTTCTCCTTCATTCACCACATTCACACGGAATACAGCATTTTCAACGCCTCTATAGAATGCAGTTAAGCTAATGTTTTGGTTACCGATTTTCTTATCAAAAGTAACTTCTGCAAGGTTAACGAATTCTGGTTGAAGGGTTGGATCACCTACTTCGTATACCTCAAAGTGTCTTCTATAAAGAAATGGTGCCATATTCTTTGTTGGTGGACGGTTGATTCGTCTACTCGCACCAAAAATCAAACGGTTATTTTCGTTAAACTCATAATCCAAGTTTAAAGAAGGGAAGGCATTTAATTGTTGTACTACAAACTCATCTTGTTCAGGCACATCAATAATTGGGAAAACTTCGTAGTTACCAACAGTCATTACTTGGTCTGTATATTCTAAACGAAGTCCAGCTTTTAAATTCAATTTGCCAAAACTTGCAGAATAATCTACATAACCTGCATAAATATTACGTTTTAAATCGTAGCTATTTGAATAAGGATGTTCTTCCCAAGCACCATTATTTAGGTTAAGCGTATCGTAATTATAATTACCCGACTGTGTTAAGAACTGAGGTTGTACACCAAAAGATACTGTTTGATTATCACTAATTGGCTTTTCGTAATCTAATGAAAAACGAATGGCATGTAGTGGTTGATCAGTCGTTTGAGTGTAGTGTGTTAAGATTGTTTCTTGAGGTGTTTCTGTTCCTTTATCATACACTTGGTTTTTGTTATCCAAGTCATCACCTAGAATAGAGTGCTCATAAACTAACCCTAAGTTTAATTTTGATTTATCTTCAAATTGATGGAAGAAGTCTAGATTGGCTGTGTGGAAATCACCAAAACGATTATGCGTATTGGGGTTATAAATATATTCCTCAGTACCATCAATAATCTGTCCGTCTAGTCCTTTGTAATAGTTATGGTATACATAATTCGCAGTACGTTTGTTACTCTTGTGTCCATAGAAATAAGACGCTTTTAATGAAGTGTTATCATTAAAGTCGTAACCCACACCTGCATTAGCAGAATAGTTGACATGCCACTCTGGGCGATCACCTGCTGCGTCCATGTGATAAGTACCCGTACGGTTGCCGAATTCATCTTTCTGAGTGATTTCAGATTCACCTTCACGACGTCCATCTACATTTCTACTTAAATAGTTTGCACCGGCATTAAAAGTCCATTTATCTTTTTGATGAGTGATATTGAAATTACCACCACCACGGACAGGTTCGGCTCCATCTCTCCAAGGAGATCCACCAAGCATACCGCCAGCAGTTACAGAAGTGCCTTCCAATTCAGATTTATTGACTGTAATGTTGATGATACCTGCCTTTCCTTGAGCATCGTATTTAGCTGAAGGGACAGTAATTACTTCAATGTTTTCAATAGAACCGGCAGAGATTTGAGATAACAAAGTAGAAGGATCTATTTGTGTAGGTTTACCATTAACGTAGACCATAAATCCTTGGGTGCCACGAACGGATACATCACCTTCTGGAGAAACAGAAATCTGAGGAAGTTTATTCAACATATCAGTTGCAGTACCACTTCTTGCAGTTTCAAAATCAGAAGCTGCATATACTTTTCTGTCGATTTTTGTAGATACTGTTTCTTTTAAATCCTTAACCACAATTTCATCTAATTGCTGAACATTTGGAGCCAGGAAAACAGCACCAAGGCTTAAGTCATTCGATAAAGAAATTGATTTGGTTAGGGAGTGATACCCTACAAAAGAAACTTCAACGGTATAGTCTCCTTTTTTCACTTTATTCAATTCGAATTTGCCATCGAAGTCAGAGCTTGTAAAGGTGATAATCTCTTGTTGTGCATCTAAAAGTTTTACCGATGCATAAGGAATTGTTTCTTGATTATCGTTATCAATGAGTTGCCCTGAAATCTGAAAATTTTGTGCAGATACCAGAGATACATTAATACATATCAAAATGAAAGATAAGATTTGTTTCATTAGGTCTAGATTGTTTCTTTAATTGGTTTGAAGTTGGTGTAGATAAAAGTATAATTACATCTACATGTCACACAATACAAAGATGATGGATGAGAAGAGTAGGTGAATGGTCTATTTGAAAAAATTCACCTTTATAAATGTACATTTTGAAAATCTAGAGAGTAGGGGGAAGTTGTAAATGTTGTTATAAACGTTTATTAAGAATTTCTAAATTGAACAGGAGTAACCTCCACCTTTCTTTTGAAATATCTTGTAAAGTGAGAAGAGTCTTTGAAATTTAAATGAAAAGCTATTTCACTAGCCGTCATATTCGTGTACAGCAACATTCTTTTGGCTTCTTTTATAATGTACTCACCAATAAATACAGAAGCAGAAATTCCCGTAGCATTTTTTACAATACTATTTAAATTCTGAGGGGTAGTATGCATCAATTCTGCATAATGATTCACACTATTAATTACTTGATCTCCTCCTTCCAATAGCTCTTTAAATTGGATAAATGTAGCGTTGTATGTAGATTGGTTTTCTGCTTTTGGAGATGAATGGTTAAGTAGTTTTGAGAATAAAGTTTTTAATAGACCTTCCACGATATCATGTTGATATTTTCCAGATAATTTCACTTCCTTGGAAAGTAAATCAAATAATTGGTTGATGGTTGAAGTTTCTTTTACTGATAGAGAAGGGTAGTGACTCAATTCACCTATCAAGTCAATAAGCTGTTTGTCCTTACTATTATCTAAAAAACCTTTTTTCATGATAATCACATACCCTTTTGGATCGGATTGTAAATCCCAATGATGCATTTGATCTTTTTGGATAAAAAACAATATAGGTTGGTCGATTTGATACGTATCGTAATCTATTGTATGTGCACCTTCTCCTTGAGATAGATACACGATCTCCATGTATTTATGATGCTTATGCGGATTAGTTTTTCGAATACCCGAACGAAAAGGTTCAACTTTTATTTCTAAGCTTGATTCAATTTTATTTTTCGTACGAATATCCATAATTGCTTTTTGTGAATAAAAAAGCGAGGAAAGTATTCACACTCCTCGCTTTAATTTTAATATTTCTGTTGAATTACAAAATACCATCTCCAACTTCTGTAGGAGCCTCGTATTGTTCTTCCATTGTAGAATCAGGTTCAGCATCAAAATCTCCAAATTGATCTGGATCAAATTTACTACAATCTAATTCTACACCTAAATTCATAGATGGTTCAGGGAAGTAACCTTTGTTATAATGTAATTCTTTACATAATTTTTTGTCTTCATAAACGTCTTCCATGAAGTAAGCAAATGCAGGTAAGGCTTGTCTTGCACCTTGACCATATTTAATCGTTCTAAAGTGAACTGAGCGATCTTCAGCACCACACCATACACCTGTTACTAAGTCGTTGGTAAAGCCCATAAACCAAGCATCAGAGAAATTGGCTGTTGTACCAGTTTTACCAGCAACATGACTATCTTTCTTAAATTTATAACGATTTAATCTTAAAGCTGTACCTCCCGATTCTTCAGATGTACCTCTAAGCATATATGTCATTAACCAAGCAGTTTTCTCGTTGAGAACCTCCTCTTTTTTAGGAGTGAATTCTTTCAATACTTTACCGTATTTATCTTCGATACGAGTTAAGAATTGAGGTTCAGTCCAAGTACCTTTATTGATAAACACCGAGTAAGCAGTTACCATTTCATAAACGGAAACATCTTCTGTACCCAAACAAAGGGAAGGAACACCTGCAATAGGCTTTTTATCGTAACCTGTTATACCTCTTGCTCTTTCATCATCAGAAACCATGTAGTTGAACATCTTATCTCTGATAAATTTAAAGCCGAATTTATCTCTTGCGTATCTAGACAAGTTAGGTGCACCTAAGACTTTTACTAAGTATGCTGCAGCGGTGTTAATAGAACGAGACATTGCTTGTCTAAGTGTATAAGTCTTTCCACTATAACTATCCGCATTCTTTGGCGTCCAAGGTTTATCAGCCATTGCTTCTTCAGCTGTAAAGGTAATTGGTAAATCGGTTACCGGAGAACAAGGTTGGAAGCGATCTTCCAAAGCTTTTGCATACAAGAAAGGCTTAAATGTAGATCCAGGTTGTCTATAACCTAAACGAACGTGGTCGTATTTAAAGTATTTATAGTTGATGCCACCTACCCAAGCTTTAATATTACCTGTTTTTGGTTCCATCGACATCATTCCAACTTGTAAGAACATCTTATAGTAACGCAATGAGTCATAAGAACTCATTACAGTGTCTTTCTCGTAATTTGGAGCATTCCAAGAGAAGACTCTCATTTTCTTCTTTACTTTTAATGCTTTGTCAATTTTTAATGAATCACCACCGTATTGTTTGTTTAAACCTTTCCAAACGGCAGTTCTTCTAATTGACATTGGAAGGAAATTTGGAATTACTTCACCTTCTCTATCTCTCCAAGGGTCGCCGTGTCCTTTCCAGTGTTCATCAAATAATGTTTGTTGCTCCATCATATGCTTTTTGACGGCAGCTTCAGCTTTAATTTGAATTCTAGAATCGATTGTAGAATAAATCTTCAAGCCATCACCATAAAGGTCCAATCCTTTTTCTCTACAAAAACGTCTGATATCTTTTACTACTTCCGCTCTAAAATATTGAGCTAAACCTTTGTTGTGGTTTTCTACATTATATTCTAGTTCTAAATCTGTAGCAATGTATTTCTCTTTTTCCTCCTTTGTTATAAAACCATATTTAGCCATTTGTCCAATAACATTATTACGAACTGTAATTGCTTTATCTGGATTATATACAGGACTATAACTTGAAGGTGCTTGTAAAATTCCTATTAGCAAAGCTGACTGGGGAATGTTCAGACTATCAGGAGTGGTTGAAAAAAATGTTTGTGCTGCAGTATGAATACCAAAAGAGTTTGATCCGAAATCCACTGTATTTAAGTACATGGTTAAGATTTCTCTTTTTGTATAGGCAGTTTCTAATTCCACAGCAACAATCCATTCTTTGAATTTGTTGATGACAAGGTCAAGATATTTAATGCTAGATAGTCTTCCTTCTAGATTTTCATCACGACGTATTTTAAATAGGTTTTTAGCAAGCTGCTGTGTAATCGTCGAAGAACCTCTTCGTTTACCTTTACTTATTACATATTTCGCTAAATAATAAGGTACAGCAAGAGTCGCTTTAAAATCAATACCGGAATGTTGGTAGAAACGAATATCTTCAGATGCTTCTAAAGCATTTTTAAGGTCTTCTGATAATTCATCATATTCAACCTTTTTTCTATTCTCTCTAAAATATTTACCTAACAATACTCCGTCTGCTGAGTATAATTCAGAAGCTTCGTTACGGTCAGGATTTTCTAACACACTAGGATCGGGGAGTTTACCATATAGGTTAAACCAGTTATTTTTAAGTGAAACCCCAAAAATGATTATGGATATTAATCCCACAAAAAATAGGATCCAGAGTGCTTTAATCGTTTTTAAGTACATATATAAAAAAGTTCAGAACTGTTTTTTAGTCTAAGAATTAAAGATATGACAAGTAAAATTACCGCAATTTAATCATTTTGATCAAAAAGGCATTTTTAAATTTTATGAAACCAGCAGCATTAACGGTGTTTTGTAATGACTACTTTAAATTGATCTCAAGAAAACCATACCAAAGAAGAGTATATTAAGAAAGGTTTACTCTTCTATAGTGATTTGATAATCATGATATCTACCAGGAATATACCCGTTTTTCAATCGAGCTTCATCGATTTCATCTAGCATACCTCGAGCAGTTTCCTCGAATTCACTATCAGGGTATTTCTCTAAATAGTCTTCTAAAGCTTTCTTGAAAATTTTGTAATATTTGGTGGTTCTACCGATAAGTAAAACTCTCAGAAAGCGACCTTTGATTTCAAAATCACTATCCGGGAACTGTGTAAATAACTCAGTCAATTTGATATCCGACTCATTGTACTGCCCATTGATATACATCTTGTAAGCATCAGCATATAAATTTTCTATGTACAATTCTCTTTCATTGGTTTCTTTAATGTAATTTGGATTTTTAAGAATCTTGGCATAAAGACAATCAGGGTAATAATTTATCAAGAAGCTTTTTGCTAGTTCTTCATCACAACTATCATCTGTTTTACAAATAACATAAATAAGGTAAGCAGCCTCATGTGCCATTTCATGATCTTTAAATTGCTTTATCATTCTGTAGAAATTTTCTAAAGCATGATCATTCATTTTCATTCTATATAGGTACACTTTACCTAGACCGAAAACGCCATCACCTAATTTATTCTTTGTATTCTGAAGTTCACCCTCGTTCCCCGGAATTTCAGCTTTTCTTTCTTCTACCGATTTTAAACCAGCAAATAAGTCTTCACTACCGCCTTCTCCATCTTCATTAGATTTGTTTTTGCCTTTGCTGTTGTTCTTTCTTGGATCGTCATTTTGATTAGCAAGGTTATCATTGCTGCTAAACTCCATTTTATTCGATCTTCTCCAATTGTCTTCCAAAGGTCTTGAACCCCATGTTCTCAAGAATTGAGATTTTCCTTGAGAAATTGCATTTGTATTATAGAAATAAAACTCGGTTGATTCTTTATTGCTGAATGACCCTGAACTAGAAGTCTCTGGCTTTTGTCTTTTCTTTTCGTTTTCTAAAGCATACTGTTGTCTTAATATGAGCTCTTCTTTTTCCTCTTCCATTTCTTTTTCAAGAAATTCATTTCGCTCTTCTTCGCTCATTTCATACAACTTTATCAGACGTTCATTTTCTTCGACCATCTTTGTGTATTTCGCCAGTTCTTGAAGATTTTCTGATCTTTTTTTGATGTCTTCAAAGCCATATACACTTTCGTTAAAGTTTTGTACTGCACTATCATAATAAGCTGCAGCCTTAATATAATCTTGTTTCTCGTCGTAATAGATTTTACCCGATTCCCAATAAGAGTGACCTTTTTGAGTTTGGTTGGTTGTACTTACTTGAACCGATTCATTAAAATAATGTAAGGCCTTATCGTAATCAGGTTTTCTCATTTCGAATTGTGCCTTTTCATAATATATTTTATCTCTGTAATCCCAGTAATTATGATCCTTTAGTTTCTTTGCGAAGTATTTCTCTATTTTCTTTTCTTGTTTTGGATCACCAAAATCAACGGGCTGCATACTATGTGCACTTATATCCGATTGGAAATCTAATTCGTTTGTTTTTGAGATTTTTCTAGATTTCACATAGTAACGGTACGAGTTGTCAATATCTCCAATTTTCTCGTAAAGCTGACCTAAAATAAAATAGTATCTAGTTCTATATACTTTCTTTTCTTCTAAATCTGCAGCAATACGTAAGTGCTTAATTGCTTCAGGATAGAAATTTTTATTTCTGAAGTAATGTGCCAGGTTTAGATGATAATCTTTAGTATTTAGTTTATTGTAAGGTGCTTTTTGTTGTTTAATAATATCCAATACCAAATTCATATTGGCTTCTTCATCTGTTTCAATAAACATTCTTAACAAAGCGTTCAAAGCAGCATGTCTACTATCCTCATCGGTGAATTTAGAATTGACATATTTAAATGTAGTCAAAGCATTTTCAAAGTCTCCTTTGTACATTCTCACCCAACCGACTAGCAAATAACATTCATCAATAAAATCGCTGGATTTATGAAACTTAATTGGACGTGATGCTTTAGTAATTACATAATCAAGATCCTCTTTGTAATTCATTGTTTGATTCGTATCCAAAGGAATAAGAATCGAAAGGACATCATTGTAATCATCCTGATGAGTCTCAAATAATTGCTTATGAAACCTATCCATTCCTTCTCTTGCTAAAAAGTAGGAATTATAATGAGTGGCTGTATTATGATAAAAATGACAAGAAGTTGTTGTGCCAAGTATCAAAAATAAAATCACCTTAAAGGCTAAAAAGTATTTTTTATGTGAAAAAGTATGCTTCATTATTATGAGCAAGTAGGTTCTTATTGTTTACTATTGATTGTTGAGGCCTACTGAAGACCATTAGTTTAAGTAGGCGAGTAATATTCATCGATCAATCTACACCTTAATGAATCAACTAACAAATTTACGTTTTTTTATCGTCCAAAAAGTTATAAAAAATCAATAGTTCATATAAAATGTATATAAAGTGACTATTTATTGTAATTTTACGGGTTATAAACATAGTCTTGGAAAGGTCTTTGACCGAATTCGTAGAAGGGAAACTTCTTAACAAGGAGATAATTTGATGAAGAAACAAGGAAAAACGTTATCAGAGTGGCTAACCACTAGATTTGTTTTGGTCGTAAGAGATGAAGAAACCTTTGCTGAAAGAGCAGCATACAGATTTAGTTATGTGAAGATTCTTTTGGTTTTAGGGATGATATTTTCTGTTTTAGGAGTTTTGAGTTTTCTTCTCGCAACCACTTTGCTATCTAGAATTTTTGACCCTAGGGTGGCTTATAGAGAGACAGATAGAAAGTTGATTGAAATGGAAAGGTCACTTGATTCTCTAAAGATAGCATCTGATGAAAAAGATGTTTATATGGCTACTATCAAGGCAATTATTGATGGAGAAGTAGATGATGAAGAGGATTATAAAGCAAAAATTGTAAATACCGAAGAGGTATCAGATATTCAAGTTGATTTAAAAACTATTGATCCTGTAGATTCCTTGTTTAGAAGTGAATTTGAAGGAGTGGAATTAAAGCCGACTTCAGTAACAAGCAATTATTCTGGAATAGAGAACGTGTTTTTCTTTCCTCCTGTTTCTAATGGAGTGCTTTCTAAAAAATTTAGTTTAAAGGAGTCTCATTTTGGTGTGGATGTTCTAGCAAAAAGAAATGAAGGAATAAAAGCGATTTCTGAAGGGACAGTTATTTTATCTTCTTGGACACAAGATTCTGGTTATGTTATAGGTATTCAACACAAAGGGCAAGTAGTGTCATTTTATAAACACAACTCCGTGTTGCTTAAAAAAGTGGGTGAGTCTGTAAGAGCAGGGGATATTATTGCCATTATTGGTAACAGTGGAGAAATGACAGACGGTCAGCATTTACATTTTGAATTATGGTACAATGGAATCCCTGTTGACCCAGTGGATTTCATTGCATTTGAATAGATTTTATAGACACATTAGGATTGTACTCTAACCTAAAAGAAAAACGATTACGATTATGGGATTATTCGGAAATAACGAAGAAAGAAGTGTAGCACCTGTACCACAAGGAGGAACTGCTACAAATAACACTATCGGACATGGAACTACACTAAAAGGAGATGTGGAGACTCATGGTGTTTTGAGAATGGATGGTAAGATCATTGGTAACCTTCAATGTCATTCTAAATTTTTTCTAGGAAATGATGGTCAGATTGAGGGGGATGTTTTTGCTCAAAATGCAGAGATCGAAGGTGAAATTCATGGACGTATAGAAGTAGCAGAAAACTTGGTATTAAGAGGATCTGCTGTAATTCACGGTGATATCATTACAAAGTCTTTGACAATTGATCCAGGTGCTGTTTTTAATGGAACTTGTAAAATGGGAAATGAAAAACCATTGTTAACAAGTACAACATCAACTTCTCAAGAGACTGTAAATGCAGTGGATGAAAAGGAGAAAGTTGAAAATGGAAAAGCAAAATAGTTCAGACGAGAAAAAGTACTCAAAGAAATATTCTACTTTTATTAAGTATTCTTCTGTAAGCACAGAAATGATAGTTACATTATTAATCTGTGCTTTCGGAGGAAAGTATTTGGATGAGTATTTTGAAACTAAGGGACCATATTTTACCATAGGGTTGTTACTCTTTGGAGTGTTTGCATCCTTGTATATTTTAATCAAAGGATTACAGAAAATATCTAAAAAAGGACCCGATAATGAAAAAAAAAGGTAAAGTTGACAATTTTCTAAAAAAATGACCCATGTCATTTTGAAGTTTAAATTCGTTTACCTTATGTTTGCAATCGATTCCAATTAGAAGAATTGGAAATTTTATAATGCATCTAGATTTTCGAACACGCTTCTACGTCGGTTTGCTAATTGTGACAATGTCATTTGTCATTTTTATACTGTTAGCATCTCACTTTGGAGTTGATTTAGGCCGCTTCATTTATCATGAATTAATCTTCAATGTTGTTTTAGCGGTAATGTCATTTGAAATAACGTGTTTAGGTGCGGATACCGGCAACGGACCCACTTTTCACACATTTTACATGGCTACAGTCTTGATCCGATTAGTATTATCATTGACTGTTTTTATCCTGTTTTTTTTAAAAGCAAATGCAGACAAGACAGAAAAGTTGAGCTTTATTTTATGCTTCTTCTTTTTTTATTTTGCCTACACAATTTTTGAAATTATTTGCTTATACCATAAGTTGCAGGGTAAATCGGGGAAATGAGTGATTTTATAAGAATGAAAAGTAATTATTTATCTTTTTACAGCCGTCTAGCAATGCTAGCAGTGCTTTTTTCAGCACTTTTACAATCTTCGACACTTTTGGCTAGCGATGGTCATGAAGAAGCTTCAGATAGTGGTTATGATCCAGTAGCAACTATCCTTCATCACGTTCAAGATGAACATCATTGGTCATTAATCACGACAACAGATGAACACGGACACGAACATCATTATGGTATCTCATTACCAGTGATTCTTTATGTACCGGGTAATGGTTTTGAATTTTTCTCTTCAGGAGATTTCTTGCACCATGCTAAAGTAAAAGGTAATTATGGTACTTACGTTAATCACCATGAGCACATTGTAAATGTTGATAACGAAAATCAAGTAATCTATGACTTTTCATTAACAAAAAATGCTACGTCAACTGCATTATCTGTAGTTGTTTTGTTGATTTTGTTCTCTGCAATCTCAAAAGGATACAAAAAGAATGTAGGTAAAGCTCCTTCAGGAATCCAATCTTTCTTCGAACCTCTAATTCTTTACATGAGAGACGAAGTAATTGCTCCTAACTTAGGTAAAAAGACAGACAAGTTCTTACCTTATTTACTTACACTATTCTTCTTTATATTAATCAACAACTTGATGGGCTTACTTCCAGGTGGTGCAAACTCATCAGGTAATATTGCTTTCACAATGACGTTTGCTGTAATGACTTTCTTAGTCGTAAACTTCAGTGGTAATAAGCAATATTGGGGACACGTTTTTGCTACACCGGGTGTACCTTGGTGGTTGTCTCCGATTATGATTCCAGTAGAAATTATCGGTTTGTTTACCAAGCCAATTGCCTTAATGCTTCGTTTGTTCGCTAACATCACAGGTGGTCACATTGTATTGTTATCGTTCATGTCATTGGTATTCATCATTGGAAAATGGTGGGTAGGTGGAGTTGCTTCATTTATCATCATCCCATTATTCTTTATGGAGATCTTTGTAGCATTCCTGCAGGCATATATATTTACGATGTTATCAGCACTGTTTATTAGTTCGGCAGTAGCAGATCATCACTAAGAAATCTCGCAATTTACTGAAATTAAGTTAATTAATTGCTCTGTAAGTTGTTAGGTACAATCAAATGAATGATATTCGCGCAAGCGAAAGCTTCATATACGTTTCTTTTTATAAACTTTTTAAACAAAATTCAAATGTCATTACTTTCAATCTTATTAGAAGTAAGTGGTAACGTAGGTCAATTAGGTGCAGCTATCGGTGCTGGTCTAGCAGTATTCGGTGCAGGTATCGGTATCGGTAAAATCGGTGGTAACGCTGTTGAAGCGATGGCACGTCAACCAGAAATCGCTGGTAACCTACAAACTGCAATGATTATCGCAGCAGCCTTGATTGAAGGTGTTGCACTATTCGCAGTAGTAGTTTGTCTATTGATCGGTTTAGGTTAATCCCTAAATTCAAGAAACATTTTGTTTGGATATCCATCGCAACAGGGGTTTGCCCGGCGGTGGGTATCTTTCAACAAAGAAACGTCAGAACGCTCACGCAAAATTATTAAGAGATGGATATTATAACTCCTGGTATAGGTCTTTTATTTTGGAACACATTATTCTTCTTAATCGTATTCGCGATTATCGGAGTGAAGATCGTTCCAGTAATTTCAAAAGGTTTAAAAGATAGAGAAGAGTCTATCGACAATGCTCTTAAAGCAGCTGAACAAGCAAAAGCAGATATTGCTAATCTAAAAGCTGAAAACGAGAAGGAAAAAGAGAAAGCTCGTGCAGAGAGAGAAGAAATCATTACTTCTGCGAAGAAAAAAGCAGATCAAATGATTGCTGAAGCAACAGAACAAGCTAAATCTGAAGCGAAGAAAATCGTGGACGATGCAAGAAGTTCTATTGATGCAGAAAAAAGAGAAGCGTTGGCTGAAATCAAAGGTGTTGTATCTGAACTTTCTTTAGATATCGCTGAGAAAGTAATCCGTAAGCAATTATCTGATGATGCAGCTCAACAAGAACTTGTAGCCAAGTTAGTTGAAGACGCAAATATCTAATTTTTTGAGAAACACGCGTTTTTTACGCTGTATATAAATCATAACCATGAGTGCAGAATCTAGAGTAGCAACACGTTATGCAAAAGCTTTTGTCTCTGTAGCTTCCCAAGAAGGAAATCAGGATGCGTTGTATGCTGATGCAGAGTTGATCATGTCTACTATTGAAGGTAGCCGTGAACTATCAAATGCTTTGAGTAGCCCAATCATTAAAGCTGAGAAAAAAGCAGCTATCCTTAAGGAAATTTTTTCATCTAAGGTAACTGATCTTACAAATAAACTTTTCAACCTAGTGGTAGAAAAGAATAGAACTTCGGCTTTATATGAAATCGTTATTGCCATCAAAGCAGAATTTGATGCAGTAAAAAATATTCAAAGAGCTACTGTAGTTACTTCGACTCCTCTAAATGCTTCTACTAAAGATGCATTAGTTGCGAAGGTGACAAAATCTACTGGTAAGACAGTGGTATTGGAAGAAAAAGTAGATGCCTCTCTTATCGGTGGTTATATCTTAACTGTTGGCGACAAGCAATTGGATTGCTCAGTGAAGTCTCAGTTACAACAATTGAAAGTAGCTTTCAATTAATTTTTTAGTATCCCCAAATGTGAGTGATACTTTTTTAGTAAAGAATAGTCAAAATTCAAATCCAGATACAAAAATGGCTCAAGTAAGACCAGACGAAGTGTCTGCGATCCTGAAGGAACAACTTACAGGTTTCAAAGCTTCTTCGGATTTAGAAGAAGTAGGAACAGTATTGGAAGTAGGTGACGGTGTAGCTCGTATATACGGTTTGCTTAATGCAGAAGCTGGCGAGTTGATCGAATTCGAATCAGGTGTCGTAGGTATGGTATTGAACCTCGAAGAAGATAATGTAGGTGCCGTAATTATGGGTAAATACACAGATATCAAAGAGGGTGATACAGTAAAACGTACTAGACGTATTGCATCTATTAAAGTAGGTATGGGTATGTTTGGACGTGTTGTAGACGCGTTAGGTAACCCTATCGACGGTAAAGGTGAAATCGAAGGCGATTTATACGAAATGCCTATCGAGCGTAAAGCTCCAGGTGTATTGTTCCGTCAGCCAGTAGATGAACCAATGCAAACAGGTATCAAGTCAATTGACTCTATGACTCCAATCGGTCGTGGACAACGTGAATTGATTATTGGTGACCGTCAAACAGGTAAAACTGCGGTGACGATTGATACAATCATCAACCAAAAGGAGTTTTACGATAAAGGCGAGCCAGTATATTGTATTTATGTTGCAATTGGTCAAAAAGCTTCAACTGTTTCAACTATTGTTCAGGCATTAGAAAAAGCAGGTGCAATGGCTTATACTACTGTAGTAGCAGCTAACGCTTCTGATCCAGCTCCAATGCAATACTTTGCTCCTTTCGCAGGTGCAGCAATTGGTGAGTTCATTCGTGACACTGGACGTCCTGCATTAGCAGTTTATGATGACCTTTCGAAACAAGCGGTAGCTTACCGTGAGGTTTCACTTCTTCTTCGTCGTCCTCCAGGACGTGAAGCATATCCAGGTGACGTATTCTACCTTCACTCTCGTCTTTTAGAGCGTGCATCTAGAATCAACACATCGGATGATATTGCAAAGAACATGAACGACTTGCCTGAGTCTATCAAGCATTTGGTAAAAGGTGGTGGATCTTTAACAGCCCTTCCAATTATCGAAACTCAGTCAGGTGACGTATCAGCATATATCCCTACAAACGTGATCTCAATTACTGACGGTCAGGTATTCTTAGAAACTAACCTTTTCAACGCAGGTATCCGTCCAGCGATGAACGTAGGTATCTCAGTTTCTCGTGTAGGTGGTAACGCTCAGATCAAAGGTATGAAGAAAGTATCTGGTAAATTGAAAACTGACCTTGCTCAGTTCCGTGAACTAGAAGCTTTCGCAAAATTTGGTTCTGACTTGGATGCAGCTACTAAGCTTACAATTGATCGTGGTCGTAAGAACACAGAGATCTTAAAGCAAGCACAGTACTCTCCATATACTGTTGAAAAGCAAATCGCTATTATCTGGGCAGGTTCAAACGGTATTACCGACCCTGTTGCAGAAACTAAAGTGAAAGCTTTTGAAAACGAATTCTTAGAAGTTCTTGAAACTAAACACAAAGATGTAATGGACGAAGTTGCTGCCGGTAAGTGGGGCGACAATCACATTGCAGTGTTTAAGAAAGTAGGTGAAGAGGTAGCTCAAAACCACAAGGCTTAATTATAATATGCAATTAGCAATGGTAATTTATAAATTACTATTGCTAATTCACTTTCATTACTCATTAGAAAATGGCTAGTCTTAAAGAAGTAAAAGAGAGAATCTCCTCTGTAGACTCAACGCAACAAATCACAAAAGCCATGAAAATGGTTTCTGCGGCAAAAATGCGTAGAGCACAAGACCGTGTAACAGGTATGCGTCCTTATGCTGATAAGTTGGCGTCTATCCTTGAAAACGTTACTGCGGCACTTGGTACTGATTTTTCTAGCCCATTCGTTGAGGCTCGTGAAGAAGTGAATAGCGTTCTTGTAATTGTAGTTACTTCAGACCGTGGTTTGGCAGGTGCCTTTAACTCGAATATTCAAAAAGAAGCTACTCGTTTGATCAATGAGGAATACTCAAAACAACATCAAGCAGGTAGAGTTGAAGTGCTAGCAGTTGGTTCTAAAGGAGCCGATTTCTTCAGAAGAAGAGGTCATCAAGTAAATAACGAGTTTATGAACTTGTTCCATAACCTTGACTTTGATGGTGCTAGAAAAGCTGCTGAATATGCTATGGATGGCTATGTTTCAGGAAAGTTTGATCAGGTTGTGATGGTGTATAACGAATTTAAAAATGTGGCAACACAAATCGTTAGAGCTAAACAATTCTTACCTTTCGCTTTAGAAAACAACACTGAAGAGCAAGAAGATAACGGTCAGGAAGCTGATTATATCTTTGAGCCAGAGAAAGATAAAATCTTATCAGAATTGATTCCTAAAACACTTAAGGTAAACTTCTATTCGCACTTACTTGATTCGAATGCGGCAGAACATGGTGCTCGTATGACGGCGATGGATAAGGCAACTGAAAATGCTGGAGACTTATTGAAAGCATTGAAGTTGGATTACAACAGATCTCGTCAGGCAGCAATTACCAACGAAATCCTAGAAATTGTTGGCGGTGCAGAAGCACTTGCAGGCAGTTAATAAGAAATAAAGCTGTAAGGCAAAAAAAGCTCTCGTCTTCATTGGTGAGAGCTTTTTTTTGATTCAAAATTTGAAGTTTGGATGGTGAAATATGTGGAGCTTTTTGCTACCTGCTACCTGCTACCTAAAACCCTAAATCTTAGTATTCCAAGAATAAATCTTCTTCACGCTCTCATGATCTTCAAAATACGCCAAACTAGCTTCTGTGATCTTCGTAGAGTGTAAGTTCAATACCTCTAAATGTTTTAACTGTTGAAGTGATTTTACGCCTTTATCAGTAATCGGATTCTTACTCAAATTTAGTTTTCTCAATTCACTAAACTCAGCTATTAATTTCACGCTTTCATCATCTAATTGATGTCCCTTAAGGTCTAACCAAACGATATTATCTTTAATTTCTGATAATTGATGTAATAATTCTTTGGCTTGATCTGTTTTGATTGGAAGAGTAATATCATAAGCGTTTGTTCCAGGTACCAATTCCCTAATTTGAAATCCTTTCTCCTCTAATTTTTTGATGTTGCTTTGTGGTATTTCAGCTAAAGTAATTTGATCTTTTGGAGCTGCTACAAAACCTAATTTTGTCATGCAGTAGGTGTGTAATTCCTCTTGAATATCAAGTGCTGAGTAGAGCGTATCGAAACTGCCTTCACCTTGATTAATCCATAGTGTTAATAAAGCTATCTCTTCATCACTTAGACCTTTCTTTCCTTCAGGAGGCATAATATCTTCATGTCCATGGGGTAAGCTGACTCTTTGAATGAATGAACTAGCCTCAGCATAGCCTGAAATGATAAAAGAACCATTTTTTCCACCTTTTAGAATATCCTCTTTACTTGATAATGATAACTGCCCTTTCTTTTTATCTTGATTATGACAGCTCACACACTTTGTCTCTAAAATAGGTTTCACCAAATGACCATAAACAATGACTTCTTCTGGAGTAGTTGCCATCGCATAAGATTCTACATGATCATCCCCAAATTGAATGGGAGCATATTGAGTTAAGTAAGTTGATCCATGAGTTAAATTTCCCCCAAGGTGACCAGTATAAGACATCACCACGACTAGTAATCCCAATAGGGAAGGATAAACAGATGGATGCAACTTTTTATTTTTGATGAAATAACAAACAAACGCTATCAAAGTAGTGATAATACCACCCCATTGATGATTATCTAAAGTAGTCTCATTATAATCACTTCCCGATTGCCCCAATAAATAACCTAAAATACAAGTTCCCACTGCACTAATACCACCCACCAAAAGAGTAAATGATATCACCTTTTGAGTATCCTTTAACCACTTAAATTGAGTAGCCACCTCAAAGATCATCGCCAACAGCAAAAAGCCAATGGGCAAATGCACCAATAAAGGATGAAAACGACCTATAAATATTGAAAAGTTTGAAAAATCCATTTGAAATTAAATTCTAATAATGTCTAAAAAACTATCCCCAGGAATAAATTCCTGGGCTTTTGATACCCTATTCACATAGCAAATTTCCGCCCCTTAGTTCCTAAGTAATCAGTTAAAAACGAGCGTTAATTTAGAAACTCCTAATTCCTACCTCCTAATTCCTAATTAAAAACGAGCGTTAACTTTGCTACCTGCTACCTGCTACCTGCTACCTGCTACCTGCTACCTGCTACCTGCTACCTGCTACCTGCTACCTGCTACCTGCTACCTGCTACCTGCTACCTACTACCTGCTACCTACTACCTACTACCTACTACCTACTACCTACTACCTAATATCAAACTCTCTCCAACATCAACGGTGCTGTCTTATTCGCATTCCACTGACAGACATACAAATTCTTATCCTCATCCACACATACATCATGGCCGTGGAAAATAGGTTTATGCTCTAGTTGGAAAGAAGGTGCTAATTCACCATTGTCTTCGTATTTTGGAGCAGTACCTCCAGGGTTAGAGACCACTTTATCACCTTCGAGAATAGTCACAAATCCAGTATGTTTTGTCCAATCATATCCTCCTGCATTAGTAGGAGACGACCAACATACGCCGGCATATAAGTTTTGATCATCAAATACAGATCGACACATATACATGTTGGTGAGCTTTAATTTCTTGACGAATTTGCCATCCAACGTATACCATTTGTAAGTACTTTCATTTCTTGATGAACAGCATAAAAGTGGATTATTAGGATCACGATTATCAATAGTGACTCCGTGGGCATTGAACAAGTTATAGTTATTGTCTTTGTTGTCGTGTCCGCCCCAGTGTCTGATGTACTTGCCATATTGATCGTACTGAATAATAAAGTCTTTACCATATCCATCCGCCACATAAATATCTCCATTTGGACCTACTGCTACTTCTGTAGGACAGAAATGATCTCCAGGCTGATAAATACCAATAGTTTGGGGGTGTCCGATATCAAAGATGACCTGACCATCCGTAGTTGTTTTAGTCACTCTACCATTATGATGTATCATTTTGCCTCTACGATCTAAATACCAACCTGAATCGGTGAGGTAGAGAAAATCATCTTCACCTTCTTGAGACAATGTCAAACCATGTCCACCGGGATAAGCAGTTCCCCAATAATCAAGAAGCTTACCCGATTTATCGAAAATGAGGATGTTATTGTCCGTATGATCACCCATCATGATTAAACGACCTTTAGAGTCCATCACCATTTCATGACAATTCAATAAAGGATTTCTTACGCTACTGATCTTTGCCCAATCTCGATTTAATTTATATTGATAGTCGCCATGACCTAAAATTTCTTGTTCTTTTTTTGCTCCCTTAAGAATATTGAAGCTATACAGTGGAGTGGATAAGGCACCTCCTAATACGATTCCACTTTTCTTTAAAAAATCTCTTCTAGTATTCATTTCAAATAATTATTTGATAGTCGATTAAGCTAAAATATCTTTCACCACATTACCGTGAACATCCGTCAGTCTAAATCGACGCCCTTGATGTTTAAAGGTGAGTTTCTCGTGATCGATCCCCATAATGTGCATCAGTGTTGCATGGAAGTCGTGAACATGAACAGGATCTTTTACAATATTGTAGCTGAAATCATCTGTTTCACCATAGGTAATACCAGGCTTCACACCAGCACCCGCCATCCACATCGAGAAGCATTTAGGATGATGATCTCGACCATAATCATTGGCGGTTAATTTCCCTTGAGAGTATACAGTACGACCAAATTCTCCACCCCAAATCACTAAAGTATCTTCCAATAAACCGCGTTGCTTTAAGTCTTTGATGAAGGCCGCGGTGGGTTGATCAGTGGCTTTACATTGGTTCTTAATTCCACCAGGTAAACCGATGTGCTGATCCCATCCTCTATGGTACAATTGAATAAACTTCACATCTTTTTCTAAAAGACGACGAGCCATTAAACAATTGGCAGCATACGTTCCAGGAGTTCTACTATCCGGTCCATACATATCATAGACATGATCAGGTTCATCAGACATATCGGTTACTTCAGGGACAGACGTTTGCATTCTGAAGGCCATTTCATATTGTTTGATTCTAGCATCAATCTCTGGATCTCCGAAAGCTGAATTTTGCACCTCATTTAAATCTTTTAAATAGGCCAACATATCTTCACGGTCTTCGTGATGATAATTTTCTGGATTATTGAGGAACAATACAGGGTCTTTACCCGATCTAAATTGTACTCCTTGATGTTGGGTCGGCAAGAATCCATTTCCCCAAAGTCTTGAATACAGCGGTTGACCAGAATTACCAGAAGTCAACACGATAAAAGATGGTAAGTTATTATTGTCTGATCCAAGGCCGTAACTTAACCATGAACCAATAGAAGGTCTACCTGGCAATTGATGTCCAGTTTGGAAAAAAGTAATCGCAGGATCGTGGTTGATTTGTTCGGTATACATCGATTTGATAATACATAAATCGTCCACTACTTCTGCGGTATGCGGTAACAACTCACTTACCCAAGTTTGAGATTTACCATGCTTATTAAACTTAAATTTTGATGGAGCAATAGGTAAAGATGATTGTTGGGCACTCATTGCCGTCAATCGCTGACCTTGTCGAACTGAGGAGGGTAATTCCTGCCCAAACATGTCCATCAATTTGGGTTTATAATCAAAAGTTTCGAATTGTGATGGACCTCCACTTTGGAATAAGTACACCACACGTTTCGCCTTTGGCATAAAGTGAGGCAATGAAGACATAATATCTTCAATTCCTTTTGGCTGAGGATTTGATTTTGCGAACAATTTATCCATTCCAAATAAAGAACCAAGCGCTGCTGCACCTAAACCCATAGAAGTGGTTTGCAGGAACTTCCTTCTATCCATTTTCTTTTCGACAGATTGAAGGTCTTTATTGTTCGATCTAATTTTTTTATGATGATTGCACATGATTATCTTCTTGTAATAGTAGCGTCTGAATTTAAGATTACACTGGCCACAATAGCATTGGCCACCACGGTAGATTTCGATAGTTTATCGTCTACTTGATAATGCCCCATAGTAAGCCACCCTTTGGTTTTATCGGGATAATTTTCGAAACGTTCTTTTTCTTTGGTATGTACCCCCATTAAAATACTCAGTTCTTTGTCTGAGATATTTTTGCCAGTCAGTTTCTTATACGTCTTCTTGATCCCCACATCTAACTTATCATGTAGAGCGATTTCTTCTCCCAATTTTCTACATGCTTCGATATAGGTCGGATCATTTAATAGCACCAATGCCTGAAGAGGTGTGTTTGTTTTTTGTCGTCTTACCGTACACTCACTTCTGTCGGGTTGATCAAAAGTAGCTTGAGTTGGGTTGGGGACAGTTCTTTTCCAAATAGTGTAAAGCGATCGTCTATACAACTCACTTCCTTGACCTTGTTGATATTTACCTCCGTTCATGACCCAAAGTCCATCAGGTTGATAGGGGTGAACTGATTTACCACCGACTTCCTTGATCAAAAGATTACTTGCCATAAGTGCATTATCCCTCATCATTTCTGAAGTTAAACGGAATTGAGGACCTCGTGCCAATAAAACATTATCGGGGTCTTTCTCCCTCATTTCATCAGAACATAAGCTACTTTGACGATAGGTAGACGACATCACAATCATTTTATTCAACTTTTTGATATCCCATCCATTATCAATAAAAGAGTTGGCCAAATAGTCCAATAACTTTGGATGAGAAGGTAATTTTCCTTGGTTACCGAAGTCTTCAGTCGTTTCTACAATACCTTGACCAAAGAAGTTTTGCCAGTATCGATTTACAGCCACTCGAGCCGTTAAAGGGTGCTTAGGATCTGTGAGCCAGCGAGCCAGTCCTAATCTATTTTTAGGAAGTTCATCAGAGAAAGTCAGAATACTTGATGGTGTATTTGGATACACTTTTTCACCGTAATTATCATACACACCTCTTTCCAGAATATAAGCTTGACGAGGTGTTTCCATCTCTTTCATCACCATCACTTCTTGAACTGTATCTAAAGTGAAATCCAATTTCTTCTTCTCTGTTAAATACTCTTGTTCCGCTTTTTGATAATTATCCGATTCCTCATGAATAAAATAATCCACCAATAACTGACGGTCATCTTGAGTTAATTCTGTATGATTTTTTGCTAGTAATTGATCAAATGATGATGGACTGTAGAGTTGTTTTACCTCTAAAGGAGTAAGCATTTTAGAGAAAACATCTATTTGATCCACCTTGGAGTTTTTCAATCCTAAACCTCTCCATCGAGCACCAATTTGAAGCCCTTTTTCAATAGGATGAGCATAAATAATATCTTCATAGTCATGGAAAATGATACTCTTCGTAAGGTTGTCTTTCTCCACTTCCATTTCAGTCTTTTCACCATTGATGTATAGACTAATACCATTTGCTTTGCTTCGTCCATCGTTAGTCATACATAGATGCACCCATTCATCTCTTGGAATATCATTTTTCGAGTTGTTTATAATGGCATTCTCAGGCCAAGTATGGGCCAATATGGTTTGCAATTTTCCATCTTTTAGGTACAAGGTATAGCCTTTCATGGAGTGAAGCATTACCGCTTGATTTTTATGGAAAATAACCCCCTCTTTTAGATCTTTCGTAATATTTACCCACAAACTGATGCTGAAAGGATCATTTCTATCGTAGATACCAACAGGTTTTAAATCGATCCAAGCATCTCCATTTAATAATACACCTTTACCGAATTTACCATCGGTATAACTCGCCACCTCATTATAAGAAAATTGACGATCCATTTTTGCCTTTTTACCCGTCTTCGAGTTGACTAAACTATTGTTTAATTTAAACTCAGCCACACGACTCTTATACAGTGTTTTTTTACTGATTTTCTGATAACCGTTATTCTCTACCCATTTTTTGGCTAAAGGAGTTTCTTGAGCAATCACTTGTTTTTGATGCAACTCTTTATCATCACATAGTTTTTTTAGATAAGCGATCACTTCTTCTTGGTCTTTGGTAGGTAACATCATTGTCGGAACAGGAATGTCATCGGGGTCCCAAGAAATCTGACCTGTTTCATTGATGTTATTGAAGAAGCTATAAAACTCATAGTAATTCTTTTGGGAGATGGGATCATATTTATGATCATGACAACGAGCACAAGCCAAAGTCAATCCCATTAAACCCTGACCTAAAACCGCAGTTCTATCCGCTACATATTCTACTCTAAATTCTTCATCGACAATACCACCTTCAGCATTTTGAGGGTGCAAACGATTAAAACCCGTAGCTAATATTTGTTCTTGAGTGGGATTCGGAAATAAATCACCAGCCAATTGATAAGTAATAAACTGATCATAGGACATATTATTATTGAAGGAGGCAATTACCCAGTCTCTCCAAGGACTCATATCCCTTGGACGATCAATTTGATATCCATGTGTATCAGCATATCGGGCTACATCCATCCAATCAGTTGCCATCTTTTCACCATAATGCTTAGAATTCAATAAACGGTCTACTTGTTTTTCGTAAGCATCAGGTGATTTATCGTTGACGAATTGATTGATCTCTTCTATAGTTGGTGAGATGCCTGTTAAATCTAAGGAGACACGTCTTAACAGAGTTTCCTTGTCCGCCTCTTCGTTTGGCGTAAGCTTTTCTTGTTTTAGTCGTTCACCAACATACTTATCGATATCATTATACCCCCAATTTTTTAATCCCTTTGGAACATCTGATGTCTTTAATGCCATAAATCCCCAATGTGGTTCATAATGTGCACCTTCTTCTACCCATTTAATTAAAGTAGCTTTTTCGTCATCAGTTAGGCTAAGGTGAGATTCAGGAGTAGGCATCACCTCATTAGGGTCTTTACTTAATATTCTTCTGATCGCCTCACTTTTATTAGGAGATCCTGGAACAATAGCATATTTACCTTTTGATTCTGTAAGTTCTGCTGTCGCTTTTTCAAAAGTATGCAGTTGAAGTCCGCCTTTTATTTTTCCATTATCGGGACCATGACAAGCGAAGCATTTATCCGATAAAATAGGTTTGATATCCTTATTGAAATTAAGAGTTTGAGGAAGTTCCTCATAAGCTAGTTTTACCTCTTCAGGCATTTTGGTAGAACAGGAAGATGTTCCCAATAGAATAGCAAGAAGTGAGAAAAAAATAAATTTTTCTTTCATGTTTGAAAAAGTCATTTGATGGTAATTCCGAGATAAGTGCGTGACCACTTTATTAATTTAGTAAGGTCAATATGATTATTATTTACATATATTTAGGTAAGAGATGTATAGACTCTCTATAGACAAGTGTTATTTTTACATCAATAAAATTGGAAGAAAACTTTACTTAAATGATATTTAAAGCAGATTGTAACTAGACAGCGTAATGAATCGAATATATACTGATAGACTGTACGTATTTTTTAATCTCTTGATTGTTCTCTCGTTTTTATCAAATGATATTATTGGAAAAGAATACCTTGATATTAAAACTAGAAAAGTAATTTCACCTTCATTTTTAAAAGGAATTGAAAACGATAGTTTAATTCAATCTTTAGAAAAGAACTTTGATACACAATCATTTTTTGATAAAGTAGAGACCAGAATTCAATTGGGTGAATTGTATTGCAATCGAGTAAATTATCAAAAAGCTTATGCTTCCTATTGGTCGGCTTTAGATCTTTTGGACGAAAGAGAAAATCTTGAACTAAGAGCAAGAGTGTACGATGGAATGGGGATTCTCTATAGCCTTTATGAGAAGAGAGATCAAGCATTGACTTACTATAAAAAGTCATTGGAAATAAATCGCTTACTCGTAAATCAAGAGATAGTTCCGAAAATAAATCTTAGGAAAAACTATTTTGTGATCGCTGTACATTACCGTTATGATAAAAATCTTGACCAAGCAAATACCTATCTTGATAGCTGTTTGATGATTCCTACTGAAGGGGATTTTTCGGAACTAATTGTAAAGTCAGAAAGGGCCTATTTATTATCAGAAGGCAAACAATATTCATCGGCTCAAAAACTATTTGATGAAATCTTACCCAAAATTGAAGATCAACAAGTAAAGAGTTATCATGTAGTTTTTTATTCATTGTATGCTGATATGTTTATGGAACTTCATCAGTATGAAAAGGCCATAAAAAACTATCTACATTCTGCGGATGCTGCCATGAAATATAGAGCACATATCAACTTTGTACCTGATATTTATAAAAAGCTATCTACCGCATTAAACAAGGTAAATGATAAGAAGGCCGCCTTATTTTATTTAAATGCGGCTTATACATTAGATCAATGGTTATATAGTAGCAAGAGTGAGAATAACCGGTTTTTGTTAGAGATTAATGATGTCTACAAAAAGAAGGAACAAGAACAACAAAAAATCATTACTCAACAGAAGATTCAGAATGTTACACAAGAGAAGCAAATCTTATGGTTGTCGATTGGTATCCTCACTTTAGTATTCATTTTTATCACTTGGTTGGTATTTACGAGAATTCGACTGATGAAGAAAAATTATAAAAATGAGCGTCGAATGATGGTGGAGAAACAAAATTTAGAAAAGGAGAAAAACGATCAAATATTAGCGATCAAGAATAAAGAATTGACGCAATCGACACTTCAAATTATTGCTAAAGATGAGGTGTTGGCTACTGTAAAAGATAAATTGAAAGAACTACAAAAGAAGGAGGGAAGTAAGGAGTTGAGATCTGTGCTCAATTCGATCAAAGTCAATCAAGATACGAGTTGGCTGGAGTTTGAACATCGATTTACCTCTGCCAATAAAGACTTCTTTGAAAATCTAAAGGAGAAATATCCAAACTTAAGTACCTACGATCTCAAGATATGTGCTTTAGTGAAGTTGAACTTTACTGGTAAAGAAATGTCGAGACTTTTAGGAATATCACCAGAAAGTGCGAATACTTCTCGATATCGTTTGAGGAAAAAACTAGGCTTACAGAAGGGAGAGGATTTAGTAGAGTTTGTGAATGGGGTAGTGTAAAAAAAGAGGATGTCCCATAATTCAATAAAACCTCGTATCATAAGCCCCGGATTTCATTCAGGGGCTTATGATACGAGGAAAAGTGAATAAATGAGACACCCTCTTTCAGATGGTACGATACGATTATTTTCTCTTCATCAAAAAGATATAAGCCAATGCGCAACCTCCTAAAATAAATGGATAATATAAGTATTGAATCACACCTAGTGGAGTGATAGCTTCAGCAGCACTTACCGCTACTAAAATCTGAGCACCATAAGGGATAATACCTTGTGTAAAGCAAGAGAAAGTATCTAAGATACTAGCAGATCTTTTCGGATCTATATTGAATTTATCTGTTATTTCTTTGGCGATAGGACCTCCAATAATTATGGCAATAGTATTATTGGCAGTACACATATCGATAAACATAATCAAGATGGCAATTCCAATTTCGCCACCTTTAGTTGATTTAATACGAGATGTAATGGCATAAATGATAAAATCAATTCCTCCATTTTTATGAGTGATGGCTACTACACCTCCAATCATTAAACAAAGAATGATAATCTCTGACATTCCCATAAAACCTTCAGAGGTAGCGGCAATCATTCCCCAAATATCAAATGATTCGGTAGATATACCGATGATACCTGAAAGCAATGTGCCTAATAGTAGAACGACCATCACATTCATTCCTAATAAAGCACCGATAAGAACAACCAAGTAAGGGATCACTTTGATGAAACTGAAATCATAACTCTGTTCCAAGTTAAGCTGAATATTACTTGTGGTTACTACATAGATAAGTATCGTTAGAATAGCTGCAGGTAAAGCAATCTTGATATTCGCCTTGAACTTATCTCTCATTTCTACACCCTGCGTTCGTGCTGCAGCGATAGTTGTATCAGAAATCATCGATAGGTTGTCACCAAACATGGCACCACCGATAACCGCACCCAAGCCAATACCTACAGGCATTCCCGTTTTTTCAGCAATACCAACAGCAATAGGAGCGATAGCGACAATCGTACCTACAGAAGTACCTACCGATATAGAAATAAAACAAGCAATGATAAACAAGCCTGTTATCAGTAAATGACTAGGAAGGTAATTTAGTGCCATATTCACCGTAGAGTCAATGGCACCCATCGACTTACTCACGTTGCCAAAAGCTCCTGCTAACAAGAAAATAATACACATCAGCATAATGTCTGAGTGTCCCATTCCTTGAGTATATGTAGAGATTTTTTCTTTCAAAGTTGCTTTAGGGTTCATCGCTAGAGCAACAATAGATGCCAACAAGAAAGAAACGGTTGCAGGCATTTTGTAAAAGTCGTTAGTAATAAGTGAGACTGATAAGTAACTCACCAAGAATGTTAGCAATGGAAGTAATGCTAGTGGATTTCCTTTTTTAGTAATTGTCTGTTCCAAATTAATTTATTTTTATCCTCTAAAATACATAGTGGACTCACACACAATCAAGTCCGAACTTCAAAACTAACAAGATAGATCAAGTGATTGAAAAAAAGGGTGTTAAATAAACCAATTTGTTAGGTAGTAGGTAGCAGGTAGTAGGTTCTGAATTAACGCTCCTCATAACGCAGGTGCTAGTTCGGAGGTTTGTAATAGGGAAAGGATGTTTTTAAAATAGATGGAAATTAAATTAATTAGGAGTTTGGAGTTAGGAGTTAGGGCAACTGGCGCCGATGTTAAGCGAAGCGTCATCGGTGACCATGAACGTTAGAGATCTCCCGATCTCGGTTTATGTAATAAGGAATAACTAATAGGTGCTGAATTTATGCTCCTCATAAGGCGGGCACCAGTCTGGAGACTAGCGCTAGGGTAGGTGAAATATTAATAAAATCTTTGACTTACAAGTCTATACCTAGAGCATAAAAAAGCTGAGTGCACATTAAAGTGTACTCAGCTTCCTTTAAATCTATTAATTCCAGAACTTAGTTATTAGTTATTAGTTATTAGTTATTAGTTCCTAACTCCTAACTCCTACTTTCTAACTAAACCAGTCCTGCAGATACAAGATATTCAGCAATTTGAACTGTGTTAGTTGCTGCACCTTTTCTTAGGTTATCTGCAACGATCCACATATTGACAGTTTTCTCTTGAGTTTCGTCTCTTCTAATACGACCTACGAAAGTTTCGTCTCTGTTATGAGATGTCAACGGCATAGGGTAAACGTTGTTTGCTGGATCGTCTTGGATGATGATGCCAGGAGCATCAGCAAGAATTTGACGTAATTCAGCTTCGTCGAATTCGTTTTCGAACTCGATGTTTACAGATTCAGAGTGACCACCTACTGTAGGGATACGAACTGTAGTAGCAGTAACTTTTACAGAATCGTCCTCTAAGATTTTCTTCGTTTCGTTGATCATCTTCATTTCCTCTTTAGTATAACCATTGTCTTGGAATACATCGATGTGAGGAAGAACGTTTAAGTCAATTGTATGAGGGTAAACTTTGTTTACTTCTTGCTCTTGACCTGCAGAAACAGCTCTTTCAGCGAACAATTGATCTACTGCAGCTTTACCAGAACCAGTTACTGATTGGTAAGTAGAAACTACAACACGTTTGATTTTATATTTTTCGTGCAAAGGTCCGATAGCCACAATCATTTGGATTGTAGAACAGTTCGGGTTTGCAATAATTTTATCTTCTTTAGTTAAAGACTTTGCATTTACTTCAGGTACGATCAATTTCTTCGATGGATCCATTCTCCATGCAGAAGAGTTATCGATTACTGTAGCACCTGCTTCAGCAAATTTTGGAGCGTACTCTAAAGATGTACCACCTCCAGCAGAGAAAATAGCGATATCCGGCTTCTGAGCGATAGCGTCTTCAGCTGTAACTACAGTGTATTCTTTTCCATCGTAAGTGAATTTCTTACCTGCAGATCTTGCTGATGCTACTAATAATAACTCATCGAAGTGGAAACCTCTTTCTTTGATAACGTTTAGGATTTGTTCTCCCACAAGTCCTGTTGCTCCTACTACTGCTAGTTTCATATGTTGAAATAAATAGTGTTGATTCGTTTGTTTTTAAATCATCGCATCACATAAGTAAGAAATCGTTCCAACACGTTTTTACTTAGTTTTTTGATTACGATGTAAAAGTAAAAAATCATTTTTTAATAAATGATTATTCTATTCGATTTATACAAAAATAACACACCGTGTTATAAATAAAACAGCATCAATTTCCTTTAAATGATATTGATGCTGTTTTGATTAGACTATTTGATGTATCCTTATAGTACGTTTTTACTATTCTTAGCTAAATCATACAGTAACTCTCGGGCTCTGTGTAATTGTGCTTTAATCGTACCTAGAGGCGCTTCTAGTTCTGCGGCAATCTCGTCATAAGATTTTTCCTCAAAATATCTAAGCTTTACTAATCTTTGGTATTTAGGAGGTAGCAAGCTTACAAACTCATGTACAATCTGAATTTTTTGTTTCTTGATTGCTTCTTCATGAGGTGTTAGGCCTGAATCCTGAATGTTCATACTCATTGTATCACCGTCTTTGTTGGTCACTTCGGCGTCAATAGAATATGTTTCTAATTTCTTTTTACGGATAAAGTCAATAGCATTATTCGACCCAATTCTAAAGAGCCATGTACTGAACGTATAATCCTTTTTAAACTTTGATAGGTTTTTGAATGCTTTAGCAAAGGCTTCGATAGTTAAATCTTCGGCATCATCGACATTCCTTACCATTTTCAGTATTGTATGATATACTGATTTACGGTAACGGCCCATCAACTTCGCGTATGCCTGTTCATCTCCGGCAATAGCTTGATCTATTAATTCAAAGTCTTCTAGTGCTTTTTGGGAAAACTGTCTCTCTAAATCCATGTGTTACGTTTCGAGATCACTGAGGATGCTCCAATTATAATTTGATATGCAATAAGCATGAAGTCCATAATAGGAATAAACCACCAACTAAACTTTGTATTCGTCATTCTCGTGAATTTTCTAGTACAGATTGTGATGGCAACTAATCGAATTATCAACATAAGGGATAAATACAATAAATTTGCCACATTTAGTGGTAGTAATAGTAAATATATAAAATATACTGATAGGTGCGAAGTACTTAAGGCACCTAAAAGCAATTTATTTGATAATTTATAGTGATGTCCGGCACTTAAATGCCTTAATTTTTGAAAATACCATTTTTTCCAAGTGGACGGTGGCTGACTATATGTCAGACTATCTGGGTGAATTATTGTTGCCGTATTGTCTTTGTTTGCCACTTGATTGATAAATAAGTCATCATCACCACTCAACACATTTTTATGACTTTCAAACCCATCTCCTGAAGTATAAAGTGCTTTTGTGTAGGCAATATTTCTACCCACCCCCATGTAATTGATGCCTATTCGACTAAATGAGACATATTGTAAGGCGGTAATTAAGGTTTCAAACTGTGTAAATTTTTCTACTAAAAGTCCATGTTTAGGTAGGTACCACCCAATGCCTAAAGTAAGTGGATGAGTCGATAACTTAGAAGTCATTAATTTTATCCATTGATTAGAAGCAGGTACACAATCGGCATCTGTAAATAATAATTGATTGTATTTCGCTTGAGGAATACCTTTACTTAAAGCAAATTTTTTAGGGCTGATTGCTCCAAAATTATCATCAATGACTATTTCCTTTATAATGTTATGTTTTTGTTGATATTCCCTAATTATCCTAGAAGATTGGTCAGAACTACGATCATTGATAATGATGATTTCAAATTCTGGATACTCTTGATTTACTAAATGATCCAAGAGTCTGGGTAAGTGATGTTCCTCGTTTCTTGCAGCTACAATTACACTTACGCCCTCATTATTTGATGTAGAATGATGACGTTCTACTTTCCACTGAGAAGGGACAATAATGCACCATAATATTAACTGAGGAAGTAGAAATGCAGTGTAAAGTAGTTCAAAAAAGTATTCTTGAATAAAATCGAGCATCAAGTTTTTTGTTTCTTTTTCTTTGCGGCAGGGAATAAGATATTATTCAATATCAAACGGTAACCCGGAGAGTTGGGATGAAGGTTTAAATCGGTGGGTTCTTCACCTACTAAATGTTGATAATCTTCCGGATCGTGACCACCATAAAAGGTCCAAGTACCTTTACCGTATGTTCCGTGGATGTAGCGTACTTCATTCGCTTCTGCTGTTTCGCCCATCACAATCACATCTGACTTTACTAAATGCTTTTTAAAGGCCGTTGTTTGTCCCATAAAACCTTTAATATTTTGCTGATGATTTTGTGAAAGCATTGTAGGAATAGGGTCCCATTTTGCAGAGAAAGAGAAGAGTTTGAAGAAATCATTTCCTTCTGTTAAACCTCTTTCGTAGTACTGATTATCAATATTTGAATATTCGTATTTGTAAGGATCCATATACAATTTGAAATCCTTAAAGGCGAATGTTTTAGAATAATCAAGTTTGGATTGAGCAGCTGGATCGGCAGGGTCACCATCATACATGAAATCACAAATATCTACTCCTTCAGCAGATAAAGCGATGTCGTAAGTGTCTGTAGCAGAACACATCGCGAACAAGAATCCACCACCCGCACAGAAATCTCTAATTTTTTTAGCCACCCCCAATTTCAATTGAGAAACTTTATTAAACCCGTGCTTTTGTGCAGAAGCTTCGAATTTCTTTTGGTTATCAATGTACCATTTCTGACGACCATAGGCTCTAAAAAACTTGCCGTATTGCCCTGTAAAATCCTCATGATGTAAATGTAGCCAATCATATTTTGGAAGAAGATCCGCAATTACTTCATCATCAAAAATGACATCGTAGGGAATTTCTGCGTAGGTAAGTACTAAAGTTACCGCATCATCCCAAGGCATTTTTGATGGAGGAGAATATACTGCAATTTTAGGAGGAACATCCAATCGCATGATATCCATATTGGCTTCAGGATGTTCAATTTCTCTTTTTATTTGTAAAGCATCTGCATCAGAAATCACATCATAGGATACCCCACGGACAATCATTTCGTTTTCAAATTCCTGAGCATATTTAAAAAGGAAGCTGCCTCCTCTAAAATTGAGGAGCCATTCTGCTTCTACATCTTTTTGAAGCACCCAATAAGTGATGCCATAGGCTTTTAAATGATTGGTTTGGGTGACATCCATAGGGACCAAAATGTAATTGGCCAAACCTATAAAGGGAAGTAATAAAAGTCCGAGAAGGGAAAATATATATTTTGATGTTCTTTGCATCTATAATTTTATTATTCAAAAAATGGATGAATTAGGATTAGATTTACCTTCGTTAAGTCTTATCAGCTTCACTAAATTCAATCTTGAACTATCAAAATGCAATTCATTTACGAAAGATTGAAGAATTTTACGTTTTTTTTTCATCGAACCTTAGATATAATTATAAAAGTAGTAATTTAGGTCACTGTAAATTAAACGATTAACGATTCATTGACTAATGCTACTATTTACAAGAGTGGGTACCTTGTGTACTTTTCTTTTTCTAAGCTATTCTCTTTTTTCGCAAACTCCTCGTCCTTCTTTAGGGAACATACCTTTGGGTGCATCATCCCAAGCAAAAGGAAACCAACACCTTTTTTCTGATGATGTTTGGGGAAGTTTCAACGACCTGTCTTCAATACTTTTATCAACTTCTGAAGTTGGAGTGACACATCGAAGTATATTCCAAGAAGTGGCCTATTCTGCTATTGGAGTTGTACATCCAATACATTCAGATTGGTCAACTTCTATAGGTATCCAAAGTATTGGGGATTCCTATCTATCAGAGCAATCTATCGATTTAGGCAGTGTTCATCAAATTGGTATTATTCGATTAGGAGGAGGTATTTCTTACAATCAATTACGAGCAGAGGGAGTAAATACCCTACAATTGATCACTTTTAATTTTGCCGTCAGAACCAAGTTATCTTCTAAAGTTTCTTTAGGAGTAGGGATGAAAAACGTAGGTCAATCGATGTATAAAGAAGGCATTTTTGGAGCGGATAAATCGTCATTATTGGCATTTGGTTTTCATTATCAAATCAATTCGTTTTTTAAGTTTTCTACTTCATTTGAAAGGGATAAGTATCAACCACTTCAATTTAAATCGGGGTTTGAGTACCAATGGAAGAAGTATTTGTTTCTTAGAGGTGGCGTTCAAATGTTTCCTTTTGATATTAGTTTAGGGAGCGGTTTTCATCATAAAAAATGGAAAGTCGATTATGCCTTCTCTTCAGACGATGTGTTTGCATGGTCTCATCAGTTTTCGATTTGTTATGTCATTAGAAAATTGAAATCATGAGAAGATATATCCTAGGTCTCATCTTTTTGATGACGCAACAAATAGTAGCACAAAACGCTGAAGAACAATCTACTCTGGAGAAAGTTTTTTCAGATCAAGAGTTAGAATTAATGTCCACTCAAGAAATTGATTATTGGTTAGATTTATTTGCTCATCCCAAAGACATCAATAAGTTAAAACCTTATCAACTGATGGAAATTTATGGCTTAACCTACGATGAGTTAACTGTTTTTCTAGAGTATAAAAAGACATTTGGCAAGCTGATAAATGCTAGAGAAATTGATCGTTTAGATTGGGTAGAATCCACAAAAAAACGAGTGAAGCAAGCTACTTTTATTGATTCAAAGGATAAAGAATCACTTTCAGCAAAAGACCGTTGGCAATTGCCCGATCAGCATTTTTTAATGTTAAATACAAGTCTTAAAATCCCTTTTGATGATGAATTAATTGTACCGTTTTCAACTCAGTTGAGGGGAAGGTGGACTAGAAAAAATGACTATAGTGTGGGAATGAATATTCAACATCAAAATGACGAACTGTTTAAATGGAATCCTAAGTCGTATGATTTTGGAACAAGCTACTCTTCAGCCCATGTGGCTTTATATAACAAAGGGCGATTTCGAAAAATAATATTAGGTGATTTTCAAATGATCGGGGGACAAGGATTGGTGTTTGGCGGCGGTTATTTTCTAGGGAAAGGAGGAGATCCGTTATTGAGTGTGTATAGAGGACAAGATGGAATTAGACCTTATAATTCAATGGCCAACGATAATTTCTTTAGAGGAGCAGCAACTGATATAACTTGGTCAAAATCAATAAACTCAGAGATGTTTGTTGGTTGTCAAAAGAAGGAGGCATATGTTCAAGTTTCTGATGATGATGAGTTAGTAAAAAGAGAAATTGAAGAAAAGATATATGGAGCGCGATTGGGGTATCATCAAGATCTATTTGATGTACATTTAAATACTTTGATGGGAAATTATAATCAAGAAATAAAAATGAATTCGAGGAATGATTCACTTGGAATCTTTTCAGGAAAATCATTTATCAACACATCATTTGATGTCAGCTTTCGATATCAGAATTTCCATGTAGTTTCCGAAGTGGCCACCTCTTTGGATAATAGCTATGCTTTGAATACAACGTTGTTCACTCATCTTTTAAAAGGAGTGGATTGGGTGATTTTATATCGTAAATATTCACCTAATTATGTAGCTCCGTACGCGAATAGTCTTGGTGAATTAAGTCGTGTAAGCAACGAGGAAGGTTTGTACATGGGACTAAAATTGGAACAGTATAAGAAATGGGGATTGAATTTATATTTTGATGTTTTTAAATTCCCATATGCTACCTATCAGCAAGATGCAGGTAGAGAAGGAGTAGAGTTTAGAGGAAGTGGTTGGTATAAAGTGAAGCACGGGCAGAAGTTACAATTCGAGGGTAGTTTTCAGGAAAAAGGAGCGTATTATTTAGCGGATAGTAGTAAAGTAAAATTGTACGGAAAAAAACAGACTATAAAAGGAAGTCTAAGGTATTTGGTAGAAGTTTCAAAGCATTTAAATTGGACACTTAGAGCACAAGGAAGCTATAACAAAGAAAGAGAGGTTTCGGAGTTGGGATATATGATTTACCAAGACTTAAATTGGGATTGGGAAAAGAAATTTTATTTGTCTACCAGGTTGGCATTTTTTGATGCACCAAGTTTTTCCACTCGATTATATGCTTATGAAAAAAACATAAGATACGCCTACTCTTTTCCTCCATATTATGGTGTAGGTTGGCGGTTTTATGTTTTATCAAAATATAGATTTGGCAACGGACATTATCTTTCAGCAAGGTGGAGTAGAACAAAGAAAGAAGTGAATATTGAAAATGTTGATGATGAAAATTCAATTCATCAAATTAATTTTCAATTTGTATTGAAGATATAAAAAAGGCCGACTCATTAAATAATCAGTCGGCCTCTTTAGTATGTGATAAGATACGATTATTCGTTGAATACACCCATTTGAGAGAATTTCTCAATACGGTTGTTTTTCAAAGTAATAGTATCTAGTTTTTCTAACTCTTCTACTTCTTCAAGAATTGTTTTCTTCATGATTTCGAACATTTCTTGAGGGTTAGTATGAGCACCACCTAGTGGTTCAGGAATAATTTTGTCGATCAAACCAAAAGACTTCATATCCTTAGCTGTTAACTTTAATGCTTCAGCAGCTTGTTCTTTGTAATCCCAGCTTCTCCAAAGAATTGAAGAACAAGATTCAGGAGAGATTACAGAGTACCAAGTGTTTTCTAACATCATTACTGAGTCACCTATAGCGATACCTAAAGCACCACCAGAAGCTCCTTCACCAATAACGATACAGATCACTGGAACTGTTAATTTAAACATCTCCTTCAAGTTTTTAGCAATTGCTTCTGCTTGACCTCTTTCCTCAGCTTCAATACCAGGGAAAGCACCAGGAGTGTCAATAAAAGTAACAACAGGCTTTCTAAATTTCTCCGCTAATTGCATTAAACGAAGAGCTTTTCTGTAGCCTTCAGGGTTAGCCATACCAAAGTTACGCAATTGACGTTGCTTTGTGTTTCTACCCTTTTGCTGACCAATCATCATGAAAGTTTTTCCATTGATTGTTCCAAGACCACCGACCATCGCTTTATCATCACCAAAAGCTCTGTCGCCGTGAAGCTCTACAAATTCGTCAGTGATTTGATAAATATAGTCAAGAGTGTAAGGTCTGTCAGCATGACGAGAAAGCTGAACTCTTTGCCAACGAGTAAGATTTTCAAAAGTACTTTTTTTCAATTGAGTAATTTTACTTTCCAATTCGTTTATAGCGGCACTAACATCTACATTGTTTTGTGATGCAAGCTCTCTCATGTCTTCAAGTTTCGCTTCGAGTTCTGCGATAGGTTTCTCGAAATCTAGCAGTGTACTTTGATCCATTGCTGCGAAAAAATTTGTTATGTATAAGTTTTAGTATCTAATAGATGACTAAACAATTAATTTTCAATTGACAAACATAAGCAATAAAGTTCGGAAAGGAATATTTTATACGTTAAATCATACGAAAAAAGCCCCATCTAATTAAAGATGAGGCTCATATTCAGTTTTTTATGATTTAAGCCACTCCTGCGAATGCTTCAGATACATTTAGAATATGGTCTCCAATTCTTTCCATTGAAGCCAATAAGTCGTTATATGCAAGCATTTGTGGTGCTTCGACATCTGGTGTTTCGTTAGAGCGTTCTAAGTGCTTACGTCTCAATTCTTTTCTCTTGGCATTGACTTCTTTTTCAGCTTGATTAGCTTTATCAAGGTCAATCTCTTTTGCATCCATGTTTTCTAACATAATGTTGAAAGCATTGGTTACAACTTGTAGGAAGTCATCTAAATCTGCTTTTTGCTCATCAGAAAGCCAAATCTTCTCGTCATAACGTTTTTCGATAGTAAACGTCATGCCTTTATAGATATCTCCAATTCTTTCAATTTCGTGAGCAGCTCTTAATAATGAGTTAACTTCTTGAATTTGAGAAGATGATAATTGTTGATCTTTTGATATTTTAGAAAGGAAGATACTCACATCATTGTGCATTTCGTCGGTACTTTCTTCCAACTTACGCAACCTTGAGATGTAACCTTTTCTTTCTTTTTTATTCTCTTTACTTCCTTGGAAGATTTTTCTACAAGAGTTGATTTCTTTAGCAGAGATATTAGCGAAACGTTTAATTTCGTTTCTTGCCTGTTCAATACCTGCTTCGTTAGCGATAGGTCTACCGTCAGAAATAAACTCTAAGCTATATTCGTGTTCATCTTCTTTTTCAGGAACCATCCTGATAACCACATCACGGATTTGTTTCACGAAGAATACCATGATGAATGTATTGATAATGTTGAAGGTTGTATGGAAGATTGATAATGCTACAGGAACTGCTTCAGCAGTAGTTCTTGGGTCATTCTGTCCAAAATATTCTTGAGAGATATATACAATAAAGTTCAAGAAGAATGGATATATTAATAACATCCATATGACCCCTGTCACGTTAAAAATAAGATGGGCTCGAGCTGAACGTTTTGCATTCGTATTACCAACAATAGCAGCAAGGTTGGCAGTAATTGTTGTACCAATGTTTTCACCTAATACCATTGCAGCTGCTACATCAAAAGGAATAACACCTTGGTTACACAATACCAAAGTTAAAGCCATTGCAGCTGAAGATGACTGAACTACAATTGTAATTAAAGTACCAACTATTACAAAAGCCGCTGGTGCGAAAATACCTAAAGATGAGTGAATAACCTCTAAGAATTGTAACTGGTCAGCACTGAATTCTGGTACTGCTTTCTTTAAGAAATCTAATCCAATAAATAATAAGGCAAAACCAATTAAAGTGTTACCCCAATCTTTAATTTTTTTAGAGTTAGCAAACATCATTGGGAATGCGATAGCGATAATTGGAGTCGCTAATGTGGCCATTTTAACCTTGAATCCAAGGATTGAAATGATCCATGCGGTTACAGTTGTACCCACATTTGCTCCCATAATTACACCAATCGATTGTGTTAAGCTAAGTAATCCTGCATTTACAAAACTAACTACCATTACAGTAGTTGCAGAAGAAGATTGAATAATCGTGGTGATCAAAAAACCGGTAAAAACACCAGCAATTCTATTTGATGTCATTGCAGAAAGAATAGATTTCATTTTATCTCCTGCAACATTTTGTATACCCTCACTCATAATTTTCATCCCGTAGATGAAAAGACCAAGTGAACCAACAAGTTTTAAAAACTCAAAAATACCAAATTCCATATCTTAAGTATAAACGACGAATTCAATTTTGGTTGAATTTAGAACCCCAAAGTAACTCAATATCTATCGTACTACCTTAAAAAAGATACGAATTAATAATTTGTTAACCTTGGAAGAAAATATTAGTAAATTCTAAAGCTTATTTTATATCAGTTTCTAATGAATTTTGAATGAAAATAATACAATAAAAAATTACTAACGCGCAATTATTCAACTTTAATTAGATATATCATAATAAGTTACTAAAGTACACCATTAAAAATAGATATTATTTGCAATTCGGAAGGTATTGGCGTGTGCTTCTATAATAATATGAAGTTGTGGAGAGTAACCTCCTCCCATGCTTATTGCTACAGGTACATTATGATCATGACAATATTTTAAAACAATTTCATCTCTTTCTTTACAACCTTGAATTGACATCCCTAATTTACCTAATTTATCACTACTCAATATATCAACTCCTGATAAGAAAAAGACAAATTGAGGTTCGATCTCATTAAAAAGTACATCAATATATTTTTTGAGTATACTTAAGTAAGTACTATCTGTTGTTTGATCTTCTAATGGAATGTCTAAATCAGATTTTTCTTTATGCATGGGATAATTGTTCTTTCCATGCATGCTAAATGTAAAAACTTTAGAATTGTCTTGGAAGATTTCTGCCGTTCCATTTCCCTGATGTACATCAAGGTCTATGATGAGAATACGTTCTAGTCCTTTTTCTTGGATTAAATAATTAGCAGCAACAGCAAAATCATTCAATAAACAAAATCCCTCACCGTGGTCGGTATATGCATGATGCGTACCTCCAGCAATGTTCATTGCTACTCCATTCTGAAAAGCAAATTCAGTACACTCAATCGTTCCTTGTGTAATAATGAGCTCCCTTTTTACTAATGCATCCGACATGGGTAAACCAATTTTTCGGGCTTCCCTGTAGCTAATCGTTTGATTTTTTAATTTTTCCCAATACTCTTTTGTATGGGTGGATAAAACATATTTTTCATCTACTGGATCTGGTGAAAATATATTATCCTCTGTAATTGTTCCTTCATACAATAACTGTTCGATTAAAAGCGGGTATTTATCCATTGGAAAACGATGTCCTGCTTCTACCGGATGACCATAACATGGATGATAAGCTATTTTAAGCATGAATAAATTTAATTTTTCGATTAATACGTTTGAGCCGATAACATGACTAATGTACATGCTTCTTCAAAGTAAATATTTGCTTCACTAAGTTTTTGATAAAAGATTAGGTTTTCCGTTCCTGGGTTAAAAATGACTCTTTTTGGTTTTAATGATATGATGTAATCCATCCAATTATCTTGGTTTTGTGGACCCACATACATTGTTACGGTATCAACATCGTCGATATGTGGTTGATCGTTTATAATTTCCTGACCATTAGCTACTTTTCCTTTTTTTATTCCAAGCGGAACAATTTCATGTCCATTATCAGTTAGTCTTTGAGACGCAAAATAGGCATAGCGACTTTGATTGGGGGTGGCTCCGATAATGACTGTTTTTTTCATAGGATTTAAATGACAAAAGATGAAACAGATATTATTAAATAAAATTCTAATATTTAGAACTAGAGTAACTTATCAAAATTAGTATAATTTAATTTTGTAATATATATTGTGTTTAAATAAAAACTAAACTCATTTTACAAATTTTTTATAACTATGAAATTTTTACTTCAAATATTGTTACTGTTAATTGTATCATTTTGTTTTGCTCAAAAATCATCTCCTACCAAAACCAAATTCGGAAAGATATCCGATAAAGAGTGGAATCTTACAATTTATGATAAAGATCCTAATGCTGATAAAGTAATACTTCATGATGTTGGAGTTGTAAATTTTAGAGTATTTAGTGGATATGGAGTAGTAGAATTAAAAAGAAACAAAAGGATAAAGTATTTGAAAGAATCAAGTTTATCTGATAATATATTTCAATTTTTATTACCGAAATCTATACAAGATGATGGCTTACATTTAAAAGCTAATGTATTTAGTAAGGTGGGCAAGAAAGAAATAAAAAATGATGTTGAAATAAAGGAACTACAATCAAATAGTCATTATCAATTAATAGAAGTTTCAATACCCTCTGTAAAGGTGGGAGATATTGTTGATATAGAATATAAATCTTATAGTGATAGTTATGCTTACCCAATTACTCCTTGGTATTTTCAAAATGACGTTCCTACATTATTAAGTGAGTTAACTTTTAATCATGATGAAAGAGATGATTATACCTACTATCAAAATTATCAATACCCTCTTGAATTAGTATATGAAGGAAGGGTGGAAAGAAAGGAAATGGTTCAGGCTAGAAGGAGTAATAATAATATGAACAAAAACTTTGGAGGAACAAATTATAGAGCCACTGCAACTGTTCAAACTTCAAAATGGTTATTAACAAAAACTTGGCGTTTAACTGATATACCAGCCTTTAAAGAGGAAGATTTTGTTCTTAATGATAACTTTAAAAAGCCCTACATCTTCTTTGATTTAGTATCTATTTCAAATATGCCCCTTACTGCTACTTCAGGTGCACAAGTCGCTTACGTTTCTAATGGTACAATTAATAAATATCACTCGTATTCTGATTCTTGGAATGCAGTAAGTTCTAGGTTGAAAAATGATATACCATTAGGAGGAAACTTATTTTCAAATATTACTGATGATCTGAAAAAGAAAAGTATTACTAATGTAGAAAAAGCAAGTACACTTTATGCAGAAGTACAAAAGCACTATAATTGGAATGGGGGACAAGCAACGAGTATTTCAGAGGAATATATAAAGAAAGGTTATAAAACGGGTGTCTCTAATGTAGCTGGTATTAATATCTCGTTGTATAAAGCTCTAAAAGATATGGGATTTGATGTGAACCTTATGTACACGAGTATGAAAGGCAATGGTGTTTTAGTAAAGCCAACTTACTTTCTTTTAGACTATGTTATTGTTAATTTAAACTTAGAAGGGAAATCTTATTATTTAGATGCAACACAAAAAACATATGGTTTAAAAACTATACCTATTAATCTTTTAAACAAGTATTTCTTAGTCGTTTCAAAAAATGATGGATTAAATAATAAAGTATTCAGATTAGAATCAAAGGAATATTATTATGTTAGAAATGTTTTGGAGTTTACGGTAGATGATGAATTGAATGCTCAAGGAAACCAAACTATTTCATTTAAAGGGTATGCCAACTTAAAGGATGATGAAAGTGTTGACTTCGTGAAGTTGTCGCAGAAAGGAAAAAACTCTTTAATAGAAAAATCAAATGATAAGGTGAATTATGATGTAGAAATCGACAATTTTATTCTTAAAGATTCATTAGGTTATTATCTTGATTTAGGGCAAATAAATTACACTCTAAAACCAGTTTTCAAGAAAAATGAACAAAGGAAATATGAAGTTGAATTTCAAACAAGACAAAGTTACAAAGACATAATTCAAATTACTCTTCCAAAGGAATACTCTATAGAAAATACTAAAGCACCAATTAAAATTAATTTAAAAAATAATGGAGGAACTTTTTCATATTCAATTTCTCAGATGGGAAATGTGATTACTATCATGATGAATTGTAAATTTAATCAATATGTTTACCTATTAAGTGATTATAAAAATTTAACTATGTTTTCTTCTGAAATTCAGAAACTCGCAAATAATAAACTACGATTAAAAACTTTGATGTAGAGTAATGATGAATAATATTCTTCTCAAGAAAATATTACTTACGCTCTTAGTGAAATTACTTATAGTATTCATTATTCATGCTCAAGATCAAGATAAACCTACAAAAGTTAAGTTCGGGAAAATTTCAGATAAAGAATGGAGTATTAACAGTGATGATATAGATGCTGATAAAGTAATACTTCATGACATAGGAGTAGTACAAAAGAAAAAAGTAAAATCATCTACTTTCATTTATAGCTTAAAAAGAAACGTTCGTGTTAAATTTTTAAAAGAAAAAAGCTTAAGTGATAACACTTTGTACCTCTACTTATCAAAGTCAAAAAAAGATTCTGATTTACCTTATAGGGCAAATATATACAGGAAATATAAAGGAAAGGTAAGTGTTGAAAAAGCAGATAGTATAGTCGTTTTTGCTAACCAAAACTATTCAATTGTGAAGGTTACCTTTAAAAATTTAAAGGTTGGTGACATTATCGATTATGAATTCATAAATTATTTTGACCTTTATTGTAATGGTATTGATACTTGGTTTTTTCAAAATACAGCTCCAACATTACTTAGTGAAATTTCATTTGTTGGATACGATAATTTCTTCAATTGTGTATATCAAAACCCTAGTCTTCCAGAAGTCAAGCCTTTTGATAGTTTTATAGACATGTCTGAATATGGTAGTTATGGATTTGATTTAAAAAATGACTTTAATGGAGGAACGGATTTTATGTCTGCAGTTCCTCAAAGTGTTTATCTAAAAGAAGTGAAAACTTGGAGAAAAGTAAATGTACCTTCATTAGAGGAAAAAGAAGAAGTGTTGGCTTTAGGAGATTTAAACTCTTATTTTCTTGTTTTCGATATTAAAGTAAGAAAAAATTATATATACAAATCTCCACAATCAGATATATTAGAAATTGATGATGAATTTTTAGTGAATCTTTCTAAGATGAAAAAATTGACGCATCAATTACCTTCTAACTTAAAAAAATATGTAGATAATTTTGAAGTAAAACATTTGTATTACGGTAGAAAGGTGAAAGGATTTACTAAATCTGGATCTTCTAAAATGTTTTTTTCATGGGAGGAAGTAACATACCTGTTACAGAAAGATACACTTGTTCTAAGTAAAACTCTTGAAGATATTATCTTAAGTAAAACGTCAAGAAATGTATCAACATATATAAAAGCTGAGAATATATACTCGTTTTTTCAAGATCACTATAAGTGGAATGGAAGTTATTCTAAAGAAACCAATGCTGCTTTGATAGATAAAGGGTTTGAAACGGGTATTTCTAATGTAGCAGGAATTAATATAACACTTTATCATGCTTTAAAGACATTAGGTCTAGATGCATATCTTTTATACACTAGTTTTGAACTTCAAGGTCATTTAACATATCCAACTTTCAATTTATTAGATTATGTAATTGTTATGGTGGTTATAGATGATAAACTATATTATTTAGATGCAACACAAAAAGATTACGGACTATCTCAAGTTCCTTTTCATCTATTAGATAAAACATTTGTTGTAAGCACCGAAAAAAATAATTTAAATGCAAAGGTTATCAAATTAGATTCTGAGGGTATATTTTATATTAAGAACCTTGTACAGCTAAAGATATCTCCAACATTGAATAATGCTATTGGAGAACAAGGAATAATTTATAAAGGTTATGCAGTAGATAATGTTACATTTAAAAATGATTTTATTCATAAATCATTGAAAGGAAAAAAAATAATTATTGATAGTACTAAGGATAAAGATAATTATCGAATAGAATATGATTCGTTGATTATAAATGAAAATGAAAAATATTTTATCGATTTAAGTCGTTTAATATTTTCGCCGAAACAAATAATCGAACTAGATAATACCGACCAATTAATTGATTTAAAATATAAACGCTATTATAAAGATATAATTCAATTTGAGTTACCCTATGGATATAAAGTGGATAATATTCCCAAAGAAGTGACTAAAGATATATTAGGTAAATGGGAGTTGTCTTTCGTGTTGTATCAAACAAAAAATATTGTAACCATTATGCTTATGTACGATTTGAATAAATCAAAGTATAATAATTCAGAATTAAAAAATTTAGTGATGATAAATGATAAGATTACTGATTACCAAAATATGAAAATTGAAATACAGAAATTATAATAATTTATTTCTATGCAAAAAAAGCCGGCTACTTCCACAAGTAACCGGCTTTTTTGATGTACATCGTTGCTTTATTATAATTCGTCTAACAATGTAATAGTTGTTCGACGGTTAATTTGGTGTTCCTCTTCTGTTTCTGCGTTAAACACAACAGGTAGTAACTCTCCATAACCTTTAGCTTCGAGTCTGTCTCTTTCTATTCCTCTACTGATAATATAATTTACTGCAGATTCAGCTCTTTTTTGAGATAGTTTCAAGTTATATTTTTCAGAACCACGATCATCGGTATGGGATCCTAATTCTATACTAATATTCTTATGTTGTTGTAATAGGGTCACTAATTTATCTAACTCTCTTGCAGCGTCAGCACGAATACGATAATCGTCAAAATCGTAAAGGATATTATTTAATGTAATTTCTCCCTCTTCAATTAATTCGTCGTAATAATCTTTGGTTAATTCTACTTCAGATTCAAGAGTGTAATCCACAATTTTTTCTGGACGATCTTTAAGATCTTCTTGGTCTACTTCTTTGTCAGCAGTAGTATAATAGACCGAATCCATAAAGTATTTATCTTTAGTGGCAATTAGAATATAATCATCACCCATTTTTAATTGGGTCTCGAATGTATATCTACCTACTTGATCAGAAACAACTTCTTCCAAAACTTCTCCCTCAGTATTTTTTAAAGTGACATTTACCTTACCTAAGGCGATTTCAGTAGTGTCTTTAATGACAAATGAGTTACCTGACAAGAAATAATTTACAGGTTTAAGAATAGGTGTTTTGTCGGAGAAGAAATAAATGTGATCTTTTGATGTTCCTTTTTCTTCGTGTCTATTTGATGTGAAAGCACCAAATCTTTTCTCTAAGAATACCAAACCGAAATCATCTCCAGAAGAGTTAAATGGTCGCCCCATGTTTTTGATATTGATTCGGTTATTTTTACGTGTGGCCTCAAAGATATCTAAACCTCCTAATCCAGGGTGACCATCAGATGCAAAGTACATCTTACCATTGGCTGCAATAAACGGAAACATGTCGTTACCTCTTGAGTTAATCTTAGGTCCCATATTTCTAGGTTTTCCCCAAGTTCCGTTTACGTTTCTTTTGGATCTGTAGATGTCGATACCACCATAACCACCTTTTCGGTTTGAGGCAAAATAAAGCGTTTTGCCATTGGCTGATAAGGCAGGGCAAGCATCCCAAGATTGAGGATTTGAAATAGGTAATAAAGTTGGTAAAGACCATTCTCCATTTTCAAATCGACTCTCATATAAATCGACTTCCTTAAAGTTTTCTTTGTGATGCCCCGTGTTACTTCGAGCAAATATCATATAAGTGCCATCACGATTGAAGGTAGCAGAAGCTTCATGGAGGTCAGGGTGATTGATCAAGCTATCGAAATAGGAAACGGTTCCATTACAACTATCAGCTCGATCAAAAGTATATTTATATAAATTAGAATATCCTTCTCCAGTACCGTGATAGACTTTTTTAGTATCTCTTGTTGATGTAAAAACCAATTCGTCTTTGTAAAACATTGGCGAGTAATCATCCTGATCACTGTTTAACTTTTCACACATTGTGATTTCAATAAACGGATCTGGATTTTTGGCTAAGCTATCTACAATATTGATATGTTTGATTTCATCTTTTGCTCTTCTCAGTAACTGACGGTTAGTCCCCTCTTTGGCATATCTTTCAAAAAGTGTTTTTGACTTTTTGTAATTGCCTTGAAGTTCCAATCCATAAGCATAGTAAAAATACATATCCATATTTTCGTAGCCAGCATCTTTTGCCAACTTGTAATATGGGAGAGCATCAGTTAGTCTGTTGGATAAACGATACGATTCTGCTACTCTATAATAATATTCTGCTTGTGTTTTTTTATCACTTGTAGATTTGGCCAATGATTCATACTTGTGTATGGCTAATTCATACTCCCCTTGGTCAAAATGGGTTTCTGCCACTTTCTTAGGAGAAGAACAACTATAAATCAAAAAGATAATAGGTATTATGTTGAGGAGACGCTTCATGTTATTGCGTTTCTTGGTTTGCAGGGTTAGTACTATTTTAATATGGAACGAAGATATCAATCCATAGTATAGAAGTTAAAAGAATGTTGTGTGATCTGCAAATATTGATCGAATAAATATCAAATGTAGAATAGATATTTTATAACAGACCGTAGTTTTTGTTCTTAAAAATTAAATTTATTTAAAGGTATAAATAGAATATCATTGAATAATATCAATAAATAATTGTAGAATTTGAGTTTAAACTTAACGACTGTTAAATAGGGTAGGGGGACAAAAATGATAGTAGTATTAGTATTGTACACAACGAATATTAAACAAATATACTAGTATGAAAAATTTTAAATTGCTGTCAATCCTTATATTTCAATTCATCTTTCTGAATTCATCTTTTGCTAATATTATTACTGTTGAGGGAGGAACTTATTCAAGTGTAGTTGTTCAAACCAACGATACCTTAGTAGTAAACGGTAATTTAATGATTGATCCAATTTATGGAGCAGCATTAATTTCTTCAGGGAATAGTCAATCATCCAATTTAAATATTAATGTAAAAGGAGGAGGAGTTTTATTAATTAAAGGGGATTTAAATATTAATGATAAAAGCTCAACTCATTTTATTAATAATGGAGGTATTGTTGTTCAGAAAGTATTGAATTATAACTCAAAAACCAATTCTTCTACTTTTATTAATAATGGATCTTTTGTAGTTGCTGAAACTGTAAATATGTATGGAAAAAAACCATCTTCTAATAACGGTAACAATAAGCGACCAAATTTGATTTTCACGAATAATGGTGAGTTAATAGTAGGAAGGGATTTAAATTTATATGGATTAATCGCTTTTAATGAACCAGGGAGAGTAACAGGAAGAGCTGTAACTATGGTCATTGGTAAATTTAATGTTTTAGGAAGATCAAATTTTAATAATCATGGTGCTTGGTCTACATTAAATACAAATCAAGGCCATGGTAATGGGCATGGAAATAGTCGATATGTTCACCCAATAGGTCAATTTTACATTCAGGGAGGTATAAATAGCGAAGGGATTCGATTTTTAGGTAATAACAAACTGACATCAAATGTAAAAGACTTACTTAATCCAAATGGTATTCAACAACTATCAGGAAGTACTAATTTACCGTTAGAAATGATTTCATTCACCACAACAGTAAGTCAAGATAAAGTGATCATCAAATGGGAAACAGCCACAGAAGAAAATGTTGACCACTTTGAATTAAGAAGATCTTATGACGGTAAGCATTATGAATTAGTGGTGGATGATATTCAAGCGGTTGGTAATTCAAATACGAAACAAGAATATGAGTTTATAGATACTCGTGCACATCAAGGTCATATTACTTATAGATTAAAAGAAGTTGATTTTGATGGAAAAGGAGAATCATGGAAAAGTAAAGTAGAGTTTAAATCATCTGATAAATTAAGCGATGAAGAATCTATATCTATTTATCCAGTTCCTGCAGATCAAAAAGTAAATGTGATTATGCCAGCATCAAAAGTAAAATCTGTAGATTTTAATCTAATCTTTATTGGAACTGGTCAGATGATTCCATTAAAGGATAATACAAATAAAGAAGGTGATCACCATGTATTGAATGTTCAAGACGTTCATAATGGTCAGTATATATTAAATGTGATCAAAAATGGTCATATCATTAAAAGAGAACATGTGATTATTCATCACAGTTAGGCAGCTATTGAGTTTAGTTTATTTAATTACAAAAGGCTTAATCACAAAGTGATTAAGCCTTATTCATATGTTTATTTTTATTGAATTAAATTTCAATTTCTGCTTTAAATACTGGAGTGGCAGGGCCTGTAAGAATAATATCAGTATATTTTTTCTCAGCGACTTTTTTAAAGCCAACAGCTAAGTCTCCACCCAGCACTTTAATCTGAATAGGACTTTTCATACCATGTTCAATATTAGCAGCAATAGCACAAGCCGTAACGCCAGTACCACAAGCATATGTTTCGTCTTCGACCCCTCTTTCGTAGGTTCTAACGCTCAATGATTGTGATCCAGTGACCTGTGCAAAGTTTACATTCGTTCCCTCTTTTGCAAAGCGTTCGTTATAGCGAATAGCTTTTCCTTCAGTAACGCAATCAAAGTTATCTAAATCCTTTTCAAAACGTACATAGTGAGGAGAACCCGTATCCATAAAATAATGATCGGCATTGATCTCGATTTCACCTGGAGGATTCATTTTAAGATGAACCAATTGTTGTTCATCCAAAGTAGCCTCGTGAGCACCATCAGCAGCCCAGAAAGAAGTGGTAGTGTCGAATAGACCTAATGTATGTGCAAATCGAACAGCACAGCGACCGCCGTTACCACACATCGTACCTACATGCCCATCTGCATTAAAGTACACCATTTCAAAATCGTATCCTTCTTTCAAGCGGATAAGAATAAGTCCATCTCCACCTACACCAAAACGTCTGTGACAAAGAAATGCCACCTTTTCATGATCGTTAATATCAAAAGTAGCATCACGATCGTCGATCATGATAAAATCGTTTCCTGCACCCTGATATTTCCAAAAATGTATCATTATTTCTCTCCTTCTTTAAAATTTAGGTCACAAAAGTATTCTATTTCTGATTATTCCAAAAATTAACTCAGAAAGTAAACAAAAATAACACTGCTTGTTATAAATCCATATAAATTAAAAAAGAGATCTTTAGTTTTTCCCATTTTGTATCAAATTTTCATCAGATCTGTGTATTTTCGCCAAATAACAAACAGAAAAAGAGATGCATAGAATAGATGAACTATTCCAACGTAAAAAGGAAGATGTGTTAAACATTTACTTTACGGCTGGATATCCTAAATTAGATGATACAAGAACTGTTTTAAAAGCATTGCAAGATGGTGGAGTAGATTTGATCGAAATCGGTATTCCATTTTCAGATCCTGTTGCCGATGGCCCTACGATCCAAGAAAGTAATATGCAAGCTTTAGATAATGGGATGACTATGCAAAAGCTATTCGCCCAATTAGAAGGATTTAGAGAGGAAGTTGATGTACCAGTTGTAGTAATGGGTTATTTCAATCCGATTATGCAATATGGCTTAGAAAAGTTCTGTAAAGATGCTCAAAGAGTAGGTATTGATGGAATTATTGTTCCTGATTTACCAATGATCGAGTATTTAAGCAACCTTAAAGAAATGTTTGATGCGCATGGTATCAGAAATACTTTCTTGATTTCACCACAAACAACTGATGATAGAATTGTAGAAATAGACCAAAATACAGAAGGTTTTATTTATATGGTGTCTTCTGCAAGTGTTACAGGTGCAAAAACAGGTATTTCAGAAGAGCAAATCGATTACTTCAAACGTATTGAAGGTATGAACCTGAAAAACCCAAGATTAATAGGTTTTGGTATTTCAGATCATGCTTCATTTAAGCAGGCTTCATCTTATGCTAACGGAGCAATTATTGGTTCTGCATTCGTGAAGTTAATTGGTCAGTCAAAAGATTTAAATAAAGATATTCAAGGTTTTGTAAAGTCCATCAAAGGAGAATAACCAAAGAGTAGAATATAAAAATAAAGCCCATCAAGTTTGATGGGCACAAAAAAAACTAGTTCAATGAAGAACTAGTTTTTTTATTTATAGATGTTCCAATTTTTGATATCTAATTATCTTAATCTCAAAACTTTCTTTTGAAGTTTTGTGATGTCACGGCCTTCGTTTACACCTGCTAAGATAGCTTGGTTGTAAGTAGCGATAGCCATTTCTTTAGCTCCGTTTAACTTAAGGTAATCACCTTTTACTTCTAAGTTCTCTGAGTTAGAGTTGATCTCGATTGATTTCTCGATCCAGATATAAGCCTCGCTTAAGTTTGCTTTTAGTTCGATGCATCTTTCTGCAGCGTCAGCGTATACTTTCCAATCCGTAGCAGAAGCATTTTCTACTGATGCACGAAGTTGGTTAATTTCATTGTCATCGTTTTCATTTCCTTTTGCGAAAGAAGTGTTTACAGCAATGAATGTTACTAAAGCGAATACTAGAAGTTGTTTTAAAGCTTTCATGATTGATATATGTTTTTTGTTATCTTAATTCTTTTGATTGATTACATAAACAGTATTGCTATAAACTTGCCAAGAATATATAAGTGTCTAATAATCAATTATTTGCGTGGATAATTTTACTGTTTTATTGATTTTAAGTGTAAAAATGACCTGATTTTTTTAGCATTTTTGGACACATTGTTCAAAAACGATCACTTTTTGATGTTAATTCAGAATAATATTTTGTTTTTGAGTTTTGATTAACTTGATTTTAAAATAAATTAGATGTTTATTAACTTTTATTTAAAATTATATTCTGTGATTTAAATTTATTGAAGTTGTGTTTTTTGTACGTTTAATATTTATCACAATCATCTATTATTATATTTTCAATAACCCACATTGTTATTTGATAAATTTCGAAAAATAAGGAAAATAAAAAATATTTTTTGAGGATGTCTTAAAAATAGATGCTGTTAAGCTATTCTGTGTTCAGAAGTGTTCGTTTTTGAAAAAAAGGTAAAATAATAGGGTGTACGGTTGTACGAAATGATATGCAGGAGGATTAGTTCTTAAATAGGAATGGTGATCAAACCAGAAGTAAGAACATCTATATATATTATAAAAGAAGAGTATTAAATCTAAACCTAATTAATGCTACTACAAGATGGCATAAAATAACACTCAATTAAATGTTATACATATATATAAAGTATAGACATAAAAAAACAGGTTCATTACTGAACCTGTTCTTCATAGGAGTTACTATATATATATCGATTATCTCAATCTTAATACTTTCTTTTGAAGCTTAGTGATATCACGACCTTCATTCATACCTGCTAAGATAGCTTGGTTGTAAGTAGCGATAGCCATTTTCTTAGCTCCATTTAGTCTAAGGTAGTCACCCTTAACTTCTAAGTTCTCAGAGTTAGAGTTGATCTCGATAGATTTCTCAATCCAGATATAGGCTTCACTTAAATTAGCTTTCAATTCGATGCATCTTTCAGCAGCCTCAGCATACACTTTCCAATCTGTAGCAGAAGCATTTTCTACTGATGCACGAAGTTGATTAATTTCGTTGTCATCTCTTTCATTTCCTTTTGCAAAAGAAGTGTTTACTGCAAGGAATGTTACTAAAGCAAATACTAGAAGTTGTTTTAAAGCTTTCATGATTGATATATGTTTTTTGTTGTCTTAATTCTTTTGATTGAATACATGAACAGTATTGCTATAAACTTGCCAAAAGTAAATAAAATACTGATAGTCAGTTGTTTGTGATGTATTTTTGAAGGTTTTGCCGATTTTAAGTGTAAAAATGACCTACTTTTTTTAGCATTTTTGGACACATTGTTCAAAAGCGATCACATTTCAATGTAAAATCAGAATATTATTCTGTTTTTATTGATTTATTGATCTTTATTTAAAATAAAATACATGTTTATTAACTTCTGTTAGTATATTTATTCTGTGTTAAGTTGTGGGTAGAATCGTGTTTATTGTACGTTTATTATTGATTGATATTTAGTTTTGTGAAAATTGTAAAATTTAAGCTAATAAATTATTGATATTGTAAAAATGAATAAAATAAAAAATAATTTATTGATGATGTCTTAATTAATATAGGTGTAATAGTTTTTGTGTGCGTTTGTGTTCGGTTTTGAAAAACGTCTAAAAATTGAATCAAATTATCCTTATATTCCTAATATATAATTTTGAAATAACTGTTTAAAAGTGAATAGTTTTTTTGGTAAACGGTGGCATCATTTCATTAGAAGAACTTATAAAGCTAAAATAAGAAAGTAAATTCCTGGTGATCACAATTCCTCTTTTGTGATTAAATAATAGAAATACTGATTATGAAACTCTCATCCTCTTTTCTTTTTATAATATTCCAGGTAATACTCCTTTATTTATATTATTAATGATTAAAAGAATGTCTATGTAAAAGACCGGACATAAAAAAAGCTACCCCAAATGGAGTAGCTTTAAAATAGATAATGGATTATTGTATATCTTTTATGTTATCTCATTACAGACAACATTTTTTTCTGTGCTTTTTCTACATCATAACCTTTTTCAGATAGACCTTTTAATATTGCAGTTCTATAAGCTTCTACTGCCATTTCGTTTGCACCATTGGCAACAAGGTAATCTGCTTTTAATTCTAGGTTAGATGCGTTTGGCTCAATTTCGATTGCTCTTTCAATCCAAATATAGGCCTCACTTAAATTCGAACGTAATTCAATACATCTTTCAGCTGCATTTGCATATACTTGCCAGTCGTTTGCTGATGCATTTTCAACTGACTCACGTAGTTTTGTTATTTCATTATCAACATTATCAGCGAATGATGTTCCGAAAGTAAATAATGATATAATTAAAAGGGCAATGATATTTTTTAAGCTTTTCATGATGGTATATGTTTTTGTAGTTCGATTTTAATTCCAATACACTATGTGAAATACTAATCTGATGCCATAGTTAGTTAACTATCTATAAATCAGTCTTTAGTGGTGGTTTTGTAATGAAAATACATCATATAAATATCAAATAATTGATCGAATAATACACACAATGTTCATATCCGTACAAAAAAACACAGAAGCCAAAGAAAATTTTATATAAATGTGAATAAACGAAACATCAATTTGATAAAATGGTGATATGAGCTTTAATTGAAATAATCTTTTGCATTGTTATTAATAGAAAAGTTCAATAATTAACATTTTTTCGTGTATTCTGATTTTTTACTCTATAAAAAAAGGTGTCCTAAAAAGAACACCTTCTCTATTTTATCATTTACCATTCGATATAATGAAATCGAATAGTGATTATTCTGATTTATACTGTTAGGTTGACATCCCAGTTTTCAAGAATATCAGCTACTTTTCTAACAAACATACCACCAAGGGCTCCGTCTACCACTCTGTGATCATAAGAATGAGAGAAGTAAGCAAATTGTCTAATACCAATTAAATCGCCTTGTGGAGTCTCGATAACAGCTGGTTTTTTACGAATAGTACCCACAGCCATAATTGCCACTTGAGGTTGCATTATAATAGGAGTACCAATTGTATTTCCGAAAGAACCAATGTTAGATACTGTATATGTACCTCCAGATAATTCCTCTGGCTTTAATTTATTTTCTCTAGCACGTACAGATAAATCCTGAATAGCAATTGCTAAACCTGATAAACTTAATCTATCTGCATTTCTAATTACAGGTACAATTAAGTTTCCGTTAGGTAAAGCTACAGCCATACCTATATTAATATCTTTCTTCACTACGATTTTAGAACCATCTACTTGAACGTTAATCATAGGGAATTCTTTAATTGCTTTTGCAATTGCAGAGATAATAATCGGCATGAAAGTTAAGTTTGCACCTTCTTTCTTTTTAAACGCTGCTTTTTGTTGATTCCTCCATACCACAACATTTGTAAGATCTGCTTCCACACAAGAAGTAACGTGTGGTGCAATTTGCTTAGATGCGACCATACGGTCAGCAATCATTTTTCTTACTCTGTCCATTTCAATCACCTCGTCACCGTTATCCATAGAAACGGCAGGAGCAACTGCTTTAGCTACTGGAGCAGGTGTTGGTGTAGCAGGTCTTGTTGGTGCAACTGTAGCCGATGAAGTATTTCCATTTTTAAGGAAATTCATCATATCGTCTTTTGTTACTCTTCCATCTTTTCCAGTACCAGGAATAGAGTCTAAAACGTCTTGAGAGATGCCTTCAGTATTAGCAATGCTTCTTACTAAAGGAGAATAGAATCGATCTCCGCTTTTGGCAACAATTTCTTGTGATGTGTTTTCTGATACTGCTTCATTAGTTGCAGTAGTGTTGTTAGTTGGTTGTGTTTCAACTTTAGGTGCTTCTTCTGCGTCTGCATCATCTGCTCCTTCTGTTTCAACAATAGCAATTGGAGCACCGATTTGTACCACATCATCTTTCTGAACAAGAATCTTTTTGATTACTCCTTCAATAGTTGCAGGTACTTCTGTGTCCACTTTGTCTGTGGCTACTTCTACTACAGACTCGTCAAGAGTAATGCTATCGCCTTCCTCTTTAAGCCATTCCAAAACGGTAGCTTCCATAACCCCTTCTCCCATTGCTGGAAGAATCATTTCAACTTGTGCCATATATATAATTTATTATGTCTTTTCTAGTTTAGTACATGTAGTTTATAAAGAGGTTTATCAAAAAATAAAAATCACACTGACATGTATTCTGCTAAATTTTGTGCAAAGGTAATAAAACTGTTAGAGAAAAATTCGTGTATTTTTTACATTTATGATGATAAATGACATATTTCACTGTTTTGTTTTGTTAATAATTCCAAGATCCCTGTTTTTGAAGACCGATTATTTAATTTCGTATGGTGATTACAAAACTTACACTCATTTAAGACTTTTGTATCCTTTATATAAAAATTTCCTTAACAAGAATGCAAAACATACAACATCTATTTTTTGATCTTGACCATACTTTATGGGATTTTGAAAAAAATTCTGAAGAGACACTGAGACAATTGTTTATCAAATATAATATTGGCAATGGTAGAGTGCTTGTAGAAGATTTTCTATTGGCTTATAAAAAGGTCAATAATGAATTATGGCATCTCTATAATGTCAATAAAGTAACTAAAGAAGACATCAGATTAAAGAGATTTCCCTCAGCCTATTCAATTGTAGGTTTATCTCCTTCAGATTGTCCCGAAGGAATAGGAGATGAGTACCTCGAAATATGTCCACATAAACCACATTTAATAGAAGGATCAATAGAACTGCTAGAATATTTAAAAGGTAAGTATCGTATGCATATCTTATCCAACGGGTTTGATAAAACCCAGGCAATTAAACTACAAACTACGGGTTTAGATAAATATTTTGATGTGATAGTAACATCAGAATCATGTGGTTATAAAAAACCATCCAAGGAAATATTCGAGTTTGCTTTAAAACAAGCTGGGGCTAGTATCGAACATTCTATAATGATAGGTGATAATCCTTTAACGGATATACAAGGAGCAAAAGACTATGGGTTGAAGACTATCTATTATGGTAAGGATGAATCTATTGGAGATTATAATGTCCAAAATCTTTTTGATATAAAACAAATACTCTAAATTAGTTTGTGATTAAACATTTTAAGTGTGTAGTGTTGGTAGGCTAACTTGTTGATTAGGTGTTGTTTTCTTTTTAAAATTAAATTGTTCAAAATTTAATTTTAAAAAGTTGTTTTAAGTGTTATATGTACTATATTTGTATTTGTAAATATTATCAAATACCCATACTTAATCAACACAATGACAGCAAATTTAAAAGCAAACGTAGATAGAGAACTTGCATTCAAAAGAATCAGTCAAAACGATCAGAAAAGTAGGAAGTGGAAAAAAGCTTCTGATTGGCTAAGAGAACAAATGATTGATTGGGAAATAAAACACGGAGAAAGTGTTTAAGACTCCATTCTCTTCTTACGGTTTACAACACAAGCATCAATAGCATTTAGAATCACTTTACAAGCTTCTCTAATTTCATTATCAGATATAATTAAAGGTGGAGCGATTCTAAATGCATATGGAGTCGAAAGGAACCAATAGGTAATCACACCGTTCTCAATACAGGTAGTGACTACATCGTTAACGAGTTCGAAACTTTCCATATCGATAGCGAACATCAATCCCTTTCTTCTTATTTCTTTAATTTCTGGATGTCCGGATAAAAGGTCTTCGAAAAGCTGACCCTTTCTTTCTACGTCTTCTATTATTTTATCTTCTTTGAGTGTGTTGATCACTGCATTTGAAGCAGCACAACAAACTGGGTGTCCACCAAAAGTAGTGATATGGCCTAAAATAGGATCATGAGAAAGAACTTTCATTTTTTCCTGAGAAGAAACAAAACATCCCATAGCCATGCCTCCTGCCATACCTTTGGCAATAGTTAAAATATCGGGGACAACATCAAAATGTTCGAAGGCAAAGAATTTACCTGTTCTACCAAAACCTGTCTGTATTTCATCAAAAATAAGTTGAGCACCAACTTCTGTACATCGTGCTCTAAGGGCTTTCATATAGTCAATAGAAGGTATTCTAACTCCTGCATCACCTTGAATAGGTTCAACAATTACTCCTGCTGTTTTTTCGGTAATGTACTGTAGATCTTCCATTTTATTGAAATCAATAAAACGAACATCAGGAAGTAGGGGACGGAAAGCGTTCTTTTTCACTTCGTTCCCAGACACACTTAAAGAACCGTGCGTATTACCATGATAGGAACGGTTGAAACTAACCAATTCAGTTCTTCCTGTATATCTTTTAGCCAACTTTAAAGCGGCTTCGTTAGCTTCCGTTCCAGAATTAACAAAGTAAGTAGCATTTAAAGTATCCGGTAAAACCGATAATAAACTTTTGGTTAAATCGATTTGTGGTTTTTGGACCATCTCTCCATAGACCATCACAAATAAATATTTGTCCACTTGATCTTTAATGGCTTTTGTAATTTTTGGATGCCCGTGTCCTAAGTTATTCACAGCAATACCAGAAATTAAGTCCATATACGACTTGCCGTTTACATCATACATGTACACACCTTTTGCATGATCAATCTCTATTCCTAATGGATATGGAGAAGTCTGTGCTTGATGTTGATAAAAAATATCTTTATTTGATTTATTCGAGATATCCATGTTGATAAGTTTTAATACAAGTGTAAAACCGGACAAATTATTCACAAATTTAATCAACTATCAACATATAAATAGCTATTTGATGTTAGTAAGTATAAATAACTAGGGATAATAGTTTTTAAGGAATGAAGAATAAATAAAAAAGTCTGTATCCATCATTAAAAATTGTGGATACAGACTTTATTAGAGTGATTTTAAAAAGAAATTATTTCTTTTTCATTTCTTCTTTCACTTTTTTATTGAAAGCAGCATACTCTTTTTTCGACACTCCCATTGCTTCTGCAAATTTTGGAGCATACGATTTGTTAAGTGCTTTTTGCTTTTCTTTGAAATCTTCTACTGCTAATTCTCCAGATTTTTTTTGTTTAGCCAATTTAGAAGCTTCTTTTTGATGAGCTAGTTTCAACTCGAAAACTTTATTTTTTGCCTCATCGTTTAGGTTGAATTCAGTTTGTGCTAGTTCAGCATATTTAGTGGCTTTTGCTGCTTGCTTTCCACCTTTTTTTTCTTGAGCAAATGCTGTCAAAGAAAACATTACAGCAAATAATACTACTAAGTACTTTTTCATTTCAATTTTAATTTTTAAGTGTCACAAAATTATTATTAGTCAATTTAGGTCGAAAGATATTGAATTTAGTTAGATTTTCGTTCGTCTTATGTGTAAAATCGTTCTAAAAGTAAAATAACATTGTAACAACTGATTGATCTTTAGGGGGATTTGGTCTTTTTTAGGAATAACTCGATCCTTTTTAGGAAATCGAAAGGGAAAATAACAGCGTTTATGTAGTTGTAGATTCAATTAAACAAAACAATTTTAATTCTAATATTATGAAAAAGTTATTATTCTCAGCTATATTCGGTATGATGTTTTTTGCTTCATGTTCTTCATCAGAGGAGCCACAGCCAGAGGCAGGAATTCCTTCGAATCCAATAGAAGTAGAGCCTTCAAATCCAATTGAAATTACGCCTGAGCCGCATAATAATTAATCAAGATTTGAAGTTAAAAATATTGAAAGGTGACCTTTACGAGGGTTACCTTTTTTTTTGTTCGTTGTGTATTATGTTACTAATTAATGGTACTTATCAAATAAATTAATTTACTTTAATGTTATTAAGTAAATTATTTGTAAATAAGTAAAAACTTTTAACCAAATTTGTAATAGAAAAAATCATAAAGGGCTTTTATCATATTAAAATGATTAAAGTAACCTTCGTCTATCGAAAGATGGACACCAATTAAAAATGAGACTAAAGAGCTTGGATAATTCCAGGCTTTTTTTGTTTAAATATATCAGGTTATCTGATATAGAAAAAGGGTATCCATTTTACTGGATACCCTTTTTGTTTAGAGCAAAAGAGAGTTAATAATCTACGACCATTCTTTTTGATATAGATTTTCCATTGACATCGGTAAACACCAGAATGTAAATACCTGTTGGTAAATTCATTTCTTTACCATATTGGAGTTTATTTACTTCTTGAATATCAAATTGACTTATCAAAGACCCAAGTGGATTGAAGACTTTAATTTGACCAATTAATTTTTGATCAGAAGTGATTGTAAATACTCCACTTGCACTTGGATTTGGATAAATATTCAAATTCAAATCCTTTATCTCATTTTCTAAATCAATAAATCTAGCCGATGATGAATTACAAGCTTCGTTGGCCGCTGTTTGATTTTCAAAACATTGATCGCAGCCCATTACAGGACGACATGGAGGGCATTTTATCTCTATGGAAGCTACACTTTGAGCATACATAAAATTGATACTCAGAAGAGTGAAGCAAATACTTATATATATTATTTTTTTCATTTGATTCTTGATTTATAGTGACTTAATAAATTTGATCACATTGGCTCTATCAGCATCTGATAAATTATTATAGGCAGCTCTAACATCTGAGGCTTCTCCTCCATGCAATTGTATTGCTTCTTCTAAAGAAGTTGCAGCACCATCGTGCATAAATAAGGTAGCTTTTCCATTACGTTCAAGCAGATCGATGTTTCTACCCATTCCCCAAAGTGCAGGTGTTCTAAAATTGCCGTTATACACATTGTGTATTTTCATATCTGTATAAGGTCGGATCACTAAATCACGGAATTCTTTTGGAGCATCGGTTCTAGTCGTCTGAGTGACCTGATGACAAGAAGCACAACCTACTGTATTGAAAGAAATTTCTCCTTCTTCAACTCCAGGAACATTGTATGAATTCGCTGAACGTGTAGGTACCGTTAAGAATTTGGTGTAAGCTACAATCTGATCAAAATCTTCTTTAGAAATATCTGTATCAGGGTTGATACCATGGTCCTCTATTAAAGCATTTCTTGCCTGATCTTCGACGGTTGCCACTCCACCATCCCAGCGTAAACCTGCTTCAGCTACAGCAATCCATTGTAATAAACCGATACCAAATACTGGAGGCGCCACTCTTGGACCTCGAGGTGTGTTGGTAATTTCAGCTCCTCTACCATCTCTAAAGTGACAACTACCACAAGAAGTAGATCCGATTTTCGCCTCATCTAAATCCACTTGGAATTGATTGTAACCACCTGCTTCACTTCTGTGTATAACGCCATGGAATAGGTGGTGTCCTTCTAAGAAATCGTCTACATCATCTTCGCTCTCTAAAGTGATGAGATGTTGAGTAAATATGGCATCACGCTCTAAATTATAATTCCTCTCATTATAGCCGGCAGTAGCTAAACTTGGAAGAATCATTAAAGTAGATGCTTTACCGGCTGAAGCTAATCTTGGGTCGCCTAAAGTATTGAAACCATCTCCTATAAAGTAATTTTGAAGGGTATTATAGGTTTGTGCACCAGATCCACCAGCCACAGCAGTAATTTCATAGTTCACCATATTACCATAATTATACCCAGGACCTAAGTCAGCATAAGTAGTACCTGATACTCCTCCCACAGTTGTGGCATATCTTGGAGCTGGAGAATCTCCAATATCTAAAATGTCAATTCTAACAGGGGTAACTGGAGCACCTGTATGCGGATGGAAAGTTCCATTCGCGGAAGTCAGTTGAGGGTCGATTCTCAGATTACCTGGACCATCTGTGATGATCGTTTCATAACGGTCTAAATATCTTAATTGATCAGCGTTATGTACAGCATCAAAAATAGCTTCAGTGATGCCATCATAAGCATGTGGGTGACGGAATCTCATCCAATTGGCTCCCACAGATGCAATTGTTGGTCGTGTATTCGGATCGATTCTAGGACCTGCAGTTGTAAACAAAGAAGAATACATGTATTGATCACCTGGATCGTCTGTCATATACCCTTTTTTCTTATATCTGAAGAAGTAATAGAAGGTACCTGCAGATTGACATTTAGTTGGTACCTGATTGGTCTCATTCAATTTGATGCCTTCAAATTCTACTTGGTTACAAGAACAGAAAAATTCAAAATCTGGGTTGCCATCTGATTGTATTCCGATGGTTTGTCCATATTCCACAGATATTGTTGATAAGTCTGTGGATAAATCAAATGTATAGCCATGAGTTCCAGGTGCTACCCCTTCGATTGGAGTTGGCAAAGCAGGAGTAGGGTATAAAACTAGAGGAATTTCACCACAAGCATCCACTTCACATGGAGCACAAGGACCGCCACAATCTACTCTTTCTTCCCCTTGGTTTAGAATTCCATCACTACATGTAGGAATAGGACCTCCTTCTAAAATAGATACATATCCCAAATCAATTGGACATTCTCCGCCATTTCCCCAACGGACAAATATATGATAACTACCAGCAGCTAGGTCTGTAATGGTAATCCACTTTAACGCATCACTTTCGCTATAAGGATAAGAAAGGCCACCATCAATAGAGAATTCTAAAATATCTCTACCCTGTACATCATCGAATGATAAAGTCAGTATACCATCATTTTCACATTCAAAACTTTCGTCTTGTTTAGCTACAGTAGCATTAGGGTTAGGTGTACCATTACAAACAACATCACAAGAAACACAATCGGGACCACCGCAATCCACACCTGTTTCTTCACCATTCTGAATTCCGTCTTCGCAAGTAGGACAGTCATTACAACTACTGCCACCACAATCAACCCCAGTTTCATCACCATTTTGTATGCCATCATTACAAGTAGGTACAAAATAACATTGTGAAACCTGTGCTACTTTTTCTTGTTCGTTACTTCCTTGAACTTTGATTGTATAATCTGTATTAGCAGAAATCTGAACAAATCGTTTATAATATCCGTCTTCTTGAACATCAGGAGGGTAACAACCGCCATTTACGCATAGATAAATAGCCGTACCAGCCTCTTCACTGAAATAAAGAACACCTTGTCCATCAATTATCGTTAAACCAAATTCGCTACAAGATCCGCCACCACTAACTGGCGGTTGCTGACAAGGAGTACAAGAACCACCGCAGTCAATTCCAGATTCATCACCATTTTGAATACCGTCTGAACAAGTATCTGTGATTATTTCTTTGACTAACCACCAAACATTACCCGCTGCTTCTCCATTAGTCTCATTTTCATTGTTATCTCCAGCATAATAATATAGGGGTTTACCATCAAAAGTAAGTTGAAGTTGACCATCACATGTTCCACTTAGACCAAATTCACCAGTTACTCCAGATGGAAGTGAAGACGGTAAAATTAGATGTGATTTGGCGTCAGTAATTAATGGAGGCCAATTGTCTGCACAACCACCTGAACAGCTGCCAAATTCATTGATATCATTATCCCAAGTGTAAAGTGCCAAAGCAGGTTGATTACCATATTTTGCAATCAAATATTCTCCATGAGTAGGAGAGTAGGCAACAGAAACAAACAAATCTTCAAATGTAGGTACAGGAGGTGTTTCACATTCAAGACAAACTCCTCCACAATCAATTCCTAACTCATTTCCATCTTGAATTCCATTAGTACAAGACCCTATAGTTACTGTACCTAAATAAGTGGAACAATCTCCATTACCCCATTTTACACCAGCAGTATAGCTTCCTGCCATTTTATTATTGAAAGTAACGCCCCCTTCATTTATACCAGCAACAATTGAATCTCCATCAAAGAAAAATAGAATAGAATCGTAGTCGTTATTTACATTATTAAAATTAAACGTGACCGATCCGTCCAATGCTCCATCTGATGTTTCATTTACTGTGGTGACATTTGTAAATACATTTTGAGGATTATTTAATCCTGTACAAGGTTCAGGAGGTGTGGCTTCACCAATAAAATTGATATAATCGATGTTTAAAGCAGCATCACCTGTCTGAAAGATGACAGAGAAAGTATCTCCTTCTTCAATATTGATATTTGCACTTGTACTTTGATAAGTACCTACCCAAGATCCGGTAGAACTAAAAGTGACATTACCTGCATCAATTCCATTTCGGAAAATAGAAATTTCCCCACTCAATTCAGATGCATAAATAATTTCTATTGATGAAGATGATGGAGTATTTTGAATGGTAAATCCAGCACCTTGAGCAGAAATGTAAGCAATTCCTTTTCCATTTGATGCTGAGGGATCATCATAAATAGAAGCACTACCTAGAATAGAAGCAAGTTCAGATTCTACTTTACGATCTGCTATAGGTGGAGGAGTGATTGCACACGGGGTACAAGACCCGCCGCAATCGACACCTGTTTCATCACCATTTTGAATGCCATCATCGCATGTAGGTGTCGGAGGAGGAGTACTTCCTTTTTCTACAGCAGTAACACTATAAATATCAGAAATGTACTGTCCTGATGCATTGTCTTGGATTTTCAATTGAATATCGTAAACATTACCGACTTGAATTCCCGAGGCATTTCTTTCCCATCGGTTACCGACTTTTGTACCAGATTGACAATCGCTGCCAAGGCAGATATAATTCCATCCACCGGACCAATTCTGATCATTAAAATAAATGGTAGCAGATCCATTGTCTACTTCAATACCATAATTTTGTGCTTGGGTAAGGCCACTTGATATGAATATAAATAAAGCAGCAAAAAAGAGAGGTCGTTTAAATTGACCTGAACGATTCCGTTTTCTGAAACCATTCTTTGCAGTTGGACTAGTCCTGCAAAACTTGGTAATTAATTCCTTCATTTTAGTTGTAGTTAAAAGTAACAATTCATTTAAGTCCAAAATTTATTTTTTGAGTGAGTTGGATACTAATAATGGTGTACTACAAATATTCAGTTAACCGATACGTTTTTTCTACTTTAAACCTTTTAATCAGTGATTTATAACGTCAGTGATAAGTGTAATGATGAATGAAAAGTAATTTTAAATTGATGTAGTAGTTGATCGCTTATTTATGGATAAAAAGACTCTAATAAGAGAGAAAAAGGTGTTTGTTTATCACAATAGAAGTAGTTTTTTAATGATATGATCTCTTAGATTTTTGATCTATTTGATTGTATAAGCCATTTAAACCGGTTGTTTGATTACGTTTTATATTTAATACTATTGACAATTTTTATGATTAAAAATGTTTACTAATTCTATTCTTTTCAAGTTCTTTGATGCGACTATTATCAATTAAATGAAAAGTATAAATGAAAAAATTACTGCTAACACTAATTGTATCAACTATTACTGCATTCACTGTTTTTGGACAACAATCTTACGATGAAAGAATGCAATGGTTTAAAGACGCTAAATTGGGTGTGTTTATCCATTGGGGATACTATGGTGTAAATGGAATTAGTGAGTCTTGGTCGATGTATCATCAAAAGATCACATGGGAAGACTACATGAAACAAGGGGAAAAATTTACTGCTGAAAACTACGATCCAGAAGCTTGGGCTCAGCTTTTTAAGAGCATTGGTGCTGATTATGTCGTTATGACATCAAAACATCATGATGGCCTTGCACTTTGGGACTCTAAGTATTCTAAATTGGATGCTAAAGATCACGCTGCTGCTGGTAGAGATTTATATACTCCTTTTGTAAACGCTGTTAGAAATAACGGAATGAAAGTCGGTGTGTATTACTCGTTATGCGATTGGTCACATCCGGATTATTCTCCAATTACTTTCCCAAGGAATGAGAAAACTTTGAGAAAGTTATATCCTCAAGAAAAAACAGAGAAGTATTGGACAGCTTGGCAACGTTTCCAACATTTTAATATGAATCAAATGCAAGAGTTGTTTGATAACTACACTCCAGATTTAGTTTGGTTTGATGGTGATTGGGAACACAAAGCGGATGAATGGCCATCAAGAGTAGTGAAAGATTCATTATTATCTTGGAATCCAAATGTTATTGTGAACTCCCGTCTAAATCATTATGGAGATTATAACACTCCAGAACAAGATCCTCCAATTATGGCTCCGGACCGTCCTTGGGAGTTGTGTATGACAATGAATACAAGTTGGGGATATTTCCCAACAGATACGGATTACAAATCGTCTAAATATATTGTAGAAACATTTGTAGAAAGTATCTCGAAAGGAGGTAACTTATTATTAAACATTGGACCAAAACCTGACGGTACAATTGCCGATGAGCAAAAGGAACGTTTGGAAGACATTGGTCGATGGATTAAAAAACACGATGAAGCAGTACATGGAACCATCGCAGGCTTGCCTTACGGTCACTTCTTTGGTCCAACCACTTTATCTGAGAATAAAAACATCATATACTTGTACAATTTCCAAAAGCCTAGTGAGTTCATGACATTGAAAGGTGTGAAGAACAAAATCAAAAACATTAGAGTAGTAGGAAGCAACCAAGAGTTAAAATATAATGTGATTGACTCAGCTCCTTGGAATGAAATTCCAGGTATTGTTCAGATTTTTACTCCAGAAGATATTGCAGACGAATACGTGACTGTAATTGCTGTGGAGATAGAAGGTGAAGTAGAATTATACAGAGGAATTGGTCATGCTGTTGAGATGAATGACTAAAGTAAATTGATACAGATGAAAGAAAGAGTGGGGGAAACTTCACTCTTTTTTTATGCTCTTTTGATATCAAAAAGAAGCATTCTTTATTTTTTTTTACTTTTTCTGGTGACATTTTAAACCCCTAGATATAAGAGAGTGAATCAAAAAAAACATCTCTTATGAAAAAGTTTCATTTACTATTCTCCGGTCTATTTGTATTTTTCTCATTGGTTTTTTCTTTAATGGTAAAAGCAGACAACACGATACCTGCCGATGATAAAAAAGAAATTATTCAAGAATTTAATGCTCAGTTTGAAATGGGTAGAGCCACCTATCAAGGTGATTTAATATTTGTAGAAATGGATATTAAAGCTTTATCAGAAATGTTAGGTTGGGCTCCAGATATGTTTGAGGAATATTGCGATACAGCTAATGGTCAGGAGACCTTTAAATTGTTTTGTGATTATGTGAAAGAATCCCATGGTTTTGAATTTGAAAAATCAGGTTTCAAGGAGATTCAAATCTCTTTAATGAAAAATGATGAGGTAGTTCAAACCTATCAAGATAAGATATAACTAAGGGGGAATCAGAGATCATCAATGAATGAACGAAAATAGTGTTTAGATGATGATTGACACTGATTCTTACCCGTTTAATTACTCTGAACCTGGCAGCTTCCATTTATTTGGGAGCTGCTTTTTTATATCCATATTTACATTTTTTGGAAACAAGGAAATATTCTACCTCCCCATATTTCCAAGTTTTGGAAATATGGCATGAAGAAAAAATTTAAAAAAAGTTTTAGGGGTTTTGAATTAGATCCCGCCTATGTAGGTGAAAGACAATTAAAAATTAAAATTTCTTCAATTATGTGTAATCAAACAGAAAACAAAGCCAATTATCAAGCAGATGTAGATCCAGTAAAATCTTACCAAGAAAAGTGTAAGGTGAATTACGATTTTTATAACCGAGTGATCGATACAAAAGGAAATCGTAAAGAAATATATTCGGACATGATCTTACCTCATACAGGAAATGCTTTTCCTCTTAAGAAAGGTCAGGTAATTCGTTTCGAACAACGTCCAAGTCTTCATAATGGAAGAACACAGATCTTAGATGTTCAGTTTGTGACTCCCGATTTATCGCAATGGAGTGATCATTTGAATAATGGTCCTATTGAGGGATTAAACTTGAAATTATTCTCTGGTGTTTGGACGCAAAGTAAATACATGGAGAAAATTGCTACTGTAGTGGCCGATGAGTTCCCCTATGAATTACTTGATAATAAAGATACAGCACATATGTTTTTTGCGGCCCACTGTTGCCCAGAGTGGATTGAGATGACCCACGGTGCCGAAGCCAACGTAAACAGCTGTCATGAAAACTTTATTCATGGATTTAGTAGAATTCCAGCCATTCAGGCGATTGAAGATCCTGAGGAAAGAAAGAGAATTGTACAGTTTTTTGCTGATAAAAACGACATCAATATTTTTCAAGGGAATCGATTTGGTCAGGATGAAAATGGTATGACAAGATGTTTCTTATCGCCATCTCCCACAGTTCCTGATGGCACAGGAGTAGAGTTTTATGCCGAAAAAGATTGTTATGTGGTGGTAAGTAATTGCCCTTATGCAGATCAGGCATTACCTTTCCCCGAGGCAGATCCAAATCCGGTTTACATTACAGTAGAAGACACAGGCATTGCACCATATTCTAACAATCATTTAAATATTAACCATGGTTGGGAAAATAAAATTTATGATCGAATCTTCTCAAAAGATGTATCGGCTAAACCGATGATCTAATAAGTAGATTTAGAAAAAATATGGGCGTTGCTTTGCAACGTCCACTTCGTTATCATCATTGCATTTAATTCATCGTTTACTTTCTAATTATAATTCGTTACTTTAGTTACCCTAATTCACTTTCACTATGGAAAAAAATAATATCACTCAGATTCTAAACAGTAAGACAGATAAGGATAGAACAGATAAGATTTATCCACTGGTTTACGATAATCTTCATTTAATATCAGAAAAGCTTTTTCAAAGAGAAAGAGCAGGACATACGCTTCAGCCAACATTGTTGGTGAATGAAGCTTTTATGAATCTCGTGGATGAAGACAGTATTGAGTGGCAGGGAAGAACCCATTTTTATGCCTTAGGAGCAAGAGCCATCAGAAGAATATTAGTGGATCATGCCCGTACCAAAAATACCGCTAAAAGAGGAGGTGATTGGCATAAAGTCGACTTGGAAAAAACAGTAGCTTTTTCACCAGAAAGAGGAGATATGGCTTTAGCTCTAGATGAAGCTATTGAACACCTCAAAGAAAAACACGAACGTCAGGCAACTGTTGTAGAATTAAAATTCTTCGGAGGAATGAAAATGCAAGAGATTGCAGATGAATTAGGAGTATCTATCAAAACTGTTGAGGTGGATTGGACAGTTGCCAAACAGTGGATCAAAATGTTTTTAACGAAGGAAGTATAATGTCGGATGACTTACATTTAAAAGCAACCGAACTTTTTAGTCAGGTCATGGAACTTCCCAAAGAGGAAGCTATCAAATACATCAAAAATCAAACGGAAGAAGATACTGCATTGAGGGAGTACACCTTGAAGCTGTATCTTTCTTTTGTTCAGGAACAAGAGAACTTTGGTGATGTTGAACAGGAAGAAGCAACTGTTGAAACATCACCTTTGTTGCAAAAGGAGATTACTGAAAAAACGATTCAAAAAACAAAGACACGGTTTCCAATAAAAGATAAAAAAACGTGGCTGATTGTGTCTGTGATCACTTTTCTAATTCTTTTAGGGTATGTGTATGGTACCATTATTCGAAACAAACTTATCAGTAATGAGACTCGAGAGCATGTGGCCTTTTTAGACGCTCAGGAATCTATTTTAAATCACTGGATCAAGAGCGAAAAACTAAAGGTACAAGATCTGTCAACTGCTCCCACAGTCATTAATATTGCCCAGGAATTACAAACTTTATACGAAAAAAACGGAGATACCTATTTTACATCAGATGATCGAAAATTAGCTGAGCTTACTCAAAGGTTAAAGAAAATAAGTCAGAGAGAGCAGCTTTTAGGGATGAGTATCATTCAAGCCAAAAGTCCAATCACTTTAATAAGTACTGGATTACTCGATGAGGAAGGAGATATTTCCATTCTCACTGGAGAAATGTTGGCAGAGGGTGCTTATAGAAATTACCTGAAGGTAATAAAAGGAGAGACTGTATTTGTGCCTCCAATGGAGCTTTCTGATCAAGTATTTAGTTTAGAAAATGAGTTGGACCAATACACGGCAGAATGTCATTTTGCTACTCCGATTATGGTCAATAACCAACTTATAGCGGTGCTTACAATGAGTTTATCCGCCGATAAAACATTTAGCGAGTTATTTCAAAATGCCCTTCAGGAGCAATCGACTAATGTGTACGCTTTCAATCGGTCGGGTATAGTTTTGAGTAGTACTTGGAAAGATCAATCAAAAGGTATTTTTAACGATCCGCTGACGATTAAACTAAAGTATAATAATCAAACTACAGCTTTGTTGTATGGGGTGGAAGAAGATTTAGAAAAAGAGTCACCACAAAATCATGGGCAAATTTTAGCAGGATATCCAGATTATTTAGGTGATGAAGTAGTGGGAGCATGGAAATGGTTTCCCGATTTAAATATTGGTTTGATCTACGAAAGAAACAAAGGAGAGTTCTATCAATCTGTCCATCTATTTGATGTTACTTTCTTGCTTGCTGTAGTCCTTATTATCGTTTTTGGAGTGATTATTATCCGAAGCGATATGCAATTGAATTTACTGAATAAAAAGATCTCGAAGTTACAGCAATTGGGACAATATCAGTTAGTCGAAAAGATTGGAGAAGGTGGATTTGGTGAGGTATATAAGGGTGAACATCAATTACTCAAGCAGCCTGTTGCTGTTAAACTATTGAAGAAGGAATTGAATGGTACCGATGCGCTCGATCGATTTAAAAAAGAAGTGATGGTGACGGCATCATTAAATCACCCTAACACCATAAAAGTATATGATTACGGACATAATAATAAGCATCAATTTTATTATGTGATGGAATACTTAGAGGGAATTTCCTTAGAAAATTTGCTTTATCATAACAAAGAAATTAGTGTTGGACGAGGAGTTTATATTTTACTTCAGGTGAGTTATAGTTTGAAGGAAGCACATCAGAAAGGACTTTTACATCGAGATATTAAACCTGCTAATATTATGGTGTGTAATCAAGGAGGTGCCTGCGATACCATCAAATTACTTGATTTTGGATTGGTGAAAGATCAGAATACGACCATGAGTCAGCAAACCAAAATTAATAGAATAGGAGGTACACCAATGTTTATGGCACCCGAACGTTTACACGATCCATTTAATGCAGATGTTCGCCAAGATATTTATGCCCTAGGGGCGGTTGGTTTATACATGTTCTCGGGCAAATATATTGTGGAATTGATTTCTCAAAAGATGCTTCAAGGGGAAGACTCGATTCAGTCACTCCTTCAGGATGATATCTTTGAAAGAAAGGATATCCCTTCAGAGTTGATCCACTTATTTTTTAGGAGTGTCAGCTTTAATGTTTCAGAAAGACCATCTGATGTCGACACATTTATCGAAGCATTAAAAAGCATCGCCGAACGCTATCCATGGACAGCCGACGATGCTTATAAAGAGTGGAAAAAGTTTGATGCTTATGGGTGATAATATGCTAGAAATCTATATCAAATAGCCTTTTGGTGTAGTAGTGATTTTCTAGCTTTCCAGATATTTTTAATGTGCAATCCGATTAAAGAAATTGATGCTCCATAGGATATCAAACTTAATTCAATCGGCTCAAAACCTATGTATTTTGATATTGTAGTGGATAAATACGCTAAGTAGCATATCCACATTAATTTAGAGTGTGTATGTTTAAGGCATTTTCTTGTCGCAAAGTAGACCGCTACTCCGCTAACGAGTATCATAGATAAATCGACAATGCCCCAAAAATCAAAAGTGTGATGATGATGTCCGTGATGGGCATGATGAGAAATAAACGAACTCCCTAATATTATTCCCGAAGTCAGTAGACAATGGACCAAACAAATCAATGATCCAGTAATTCCAATCTGATCCGAATTTTTTTCTAAAGTGTTTTTGAAAGAGCACATGATGATAATTTTTTGATGAAACAATGGAAGGTTTTGATGCCTTCATTACCATATGCGGGAAAGATTGGGAAAGCCCTATTTTTTAAGGTAGGAGGTAGCAGGTAGTAGGTAGCAGGTTTGGTTCGCTCCTCTGTTTTTGTAGGGATCGAGCAAATGGTTCGTGCAATAAAAAATCAAAATGTTACTTTATTTCATGATAGAAATTGATATTTAATAAAAAATTAAAGCCTAAATTTTTTAGAGCCTATCTATATATAAAGATTACTTTTTACCTCTTACCTCTTACCTCTTACTTAAAAAACTATCTCATGGAATAAATTCCCAGGCTATCAATACCCTAACCGAAATAAAAACTCTAACCTCTTAGTTATTAGTTATTACCTATTACTTAAAAAACCGATCATTAACTTTGCTACCTGCTACCTGCTACCTGCTACCTGCTACCTGCTACCTGCTACCTGCTACCTACTCCCTACTCCCTCCCTAACAACATCAAAAAAGTCTATTATGTTAATGAAACCCAACAAAATAGAGGTTTCCCCCCACACCCCCGCCTATGTTGGTGAATACGAATTAATCACAATTTAAAATCTATCAATTATGTGTAATAAAAGTTATAACGCCGACATCGATCCAGTAGAACAATTTGCAAGAGGGGTAAAGCCGAATGTAGAATTTTACGACAAAGTCATCGCTACAAAAGATAATGGAACAAGAAAATTAGTGTATGAAGATGTACTTGAGCCACATACAGGAAATTCTTTTTATGCTAAAGCTGGACAGGTAATTAGAATAGAACAAAGACCACATCAGCATAATGGAAGAACGCAGATTGCAGATATTTTATTCTTCACACCTGATTTGGAGCAATGGAGTGATCATTTAAGTACAACCGCTGTAGCTGGTTTCTCTCCATCAATTTATGGATCGCTTTGGACACAAAGTAAGTACATGGAAAAAATCGTGACAATGGTTGCAGATGAGTATCCATATGAGCTATTGGAAGATCCAGATAACAATATGAAAGTACAACATATGTTTTTCGCTGCTCACTGTAGTAAGGAATACAATATGTGTGCATACGGAAATGAGGCAGTGCATATGAATAGCTGTCATGAAAACTTTATTCAGGCATTAAATAGACTTCCTGCAATTGCAGCCATTGAAGATGAGGAGGAGAGAAAAAAGAAAGTTCAGTTTTTAGCGGATAGAAACGACTTGAATATCTTCCAACCCAATCAGATTATTCCAGATGAGGAAGGGGTAACAAGAGGTAAAATGTTCTTGAGTCCTTCGGTACCTGATGGTACAGGATTGGAATTCTACTGTGAGAAAGATTTGTACTTAGTGGCAAGTAACTGTCCTTATGCAGATCAGAACTTACCATTCCATGAGGCACAGCCCAATCCGATTTATATTCAAGTGTATGAGACTGGTATTTCACCTCACTCAGAAGATCACTTGGGTATGGTAAAAGGTGATCAATGGGAAGAGTTAGTATATGATAAATTCAAAACTGGGGAAAAAGACATTTCTGTTCGTACTCCAGAGAGTTTCAATAATCTATAACACTAAGTATCGAATCTAAAGTAATTAAAAACCCACGATTTCAATCGTGGGTTCTCAAAATTAATTACTGCAGGTTCAATCAACTAATTCTAATTTTTAATTAAAATCAATTACTATGAAAACATCATTAAAAAGTAAGATAGGGATAGCCTTCGTTATCCTTGGTTTTATTAGTCCGGTATTTGGTTTGATCGTTCCTTTATTCGGCTTTAACACCACAATCACAGCATCATTAGTTACTTTTTTCTTGGTTGGAGGACCAGAAATATTTCTTCTTATTGGAGGCTTATTAGCTGGTAAAGAAGGAGTACAACTGGTAAAAGGAAAGGTAAAAAAATTATTTGGTCTTCCTGAAGAAGATTATCCTGCGAGTTCCACTCAATATAGAATTGGTGTAGTATGTATATTATTATGGTTATTCTTAGTTATTTTCCCAGGCTACATTCCTCATATTTTTGAGATGCCTTTAGTAAGAGATAATTTATTCTATCTTTCTATAGGAACCGACCTTTTATTAATTCTTGGCGTATTTGTATTTGGTGGTCATCAGATGATTACCAAAATAAGTGAGATCATACGTTGGCAGCCATGGAAATTAGGTAGTAAGTAGCAGGTAGTAGGTAGTAGGTAGTAGGTAGCAGGTTTGGTTCGCTCCTCTGTTTTTGTAGGGTTTCGTGTAAGCTGAATGGTTGTCCGAGGAACTAATGTCATCTTGATGATTACTAAAAAACGACAATAAAAGTTTAGTTTAAAGTAATTATCTCAATAAAAACAAGCGTTAACTTTGAACCTACTACCTGCTACTTGCTACCTACTACCTTAAAAAAAAGTCCCACTCAACATCAAAATTGAGTGGGACTTTTTATATTTTATCAGATAGTGACAGATAAAACCTGCTACCTACTACCTGCTACTTACTACCTATTAAATTACCATACTTTCGCTCTCTTCTCAGGGGCTACATACATTTTATCACCTTTTTTGATGTGGAATGCCTCATAGAAAGGATCAAAATCTGATAATGGGCCAGTTGCTCTGAACTGACCAGGAGAGTGAGGGTCAGTCATGATTTGGTTTCTTAGTGCTTCTTCTCTAGATTTTGTTCTCCAGATAGTTGCCCAAGAAAGGAAGAAACGTTGTTCTGGAGTGAAACCGTCAATCATACCTGGCTTTTCAGCTTGTAGAGATAAGTATCTTTGTAAGCCATCATAAGCTACAGCAACACCTCCGATATCGGCAATGTTTTCGCCTAAAGTAAGTTCACCGTTAATGTGTAATTCTTCCAAAGGATAGTAACCGTTGTATTGGTCGATAACCATTTGTGCTTTACCTTGGAAAGTTTCACCATCTTCTTTTGTCCACCAATCTTGCATTTCACCTTTAGCATCAAAACGTCTACCTTGGTCGTCAAAACCATGAGAAATTTCATGACCGATAACTGCACCAATACCACCATAGTTTACAGCTTCATCAGCTTTGTAGTTATAGAATGGAGGTTGAAGAATTGCGGCAGGGAATACAATTTCGTTGTATAAAGGATTATAGTAAGCATTTACTGTTTGAGGAGTCATACCCCATTTTGTTTTATCTACAGGCTTACCATATTCAGCAAAGTTTTTCTTTGTTTCGTAGATGCTAGAGTTCACGATGTTTTGGAAATATTCTCCTTTTTTGATTTCCAAGTTCTCATAAGTTTCCCATTTATCAGGGTAACCGATTTTTACAGTAAAGTTGGCTAATTTATTTAATGCTTTTTCTTTTGTTTCAGCACTCATCCAATCCACTTTTTTGATACGCTCAGCAAAAGCTTCCTTGATGTTGTTGACCATTTTCTCTGCTTTCTCTTTTGCTTCAGCAGGGAATTCAGTTTCCACATATAATTTACCTACAGCGAACCCTAGAGTAGAGTTTGTTGTTCCTAAAACTCTCTTCCATCTTGGACGGTTTTCTTCCAAACCTCTCATTTTCTTACCGTAGAAGTCAAAGCTTTCGTTCACGAATTCAGAACTTAAGTAAGGAGCTGCTTCGTGGATAATGTGCCACTTTAAGTAGTTCTTTATCGTTTTAATATTTGTATTTACTAAGATTGAATCAAGCTTTTCAAAGTAAATTGGGTGATTAACTATGATTTTTTCAGCAGGAACATCAATATGTTTTAAATACGTTGACCAATTGATTGTTTTGCATTTTCCTTGAAGTTCAGCAACAGTCATAGGATTGTACTGAGTTCTTGGATCACGAGCTTCAACAGGAGTTTTATTAAATTCGGCTAAAGCATTCTCTAAATCAAAGATTTTTTGAGATTGTTTCTTTACCCCAATTTTTCTCATCATGTTTTCGATGTGCTGAACATATTGCTCTCTTTTAGCAACAGAAGCTGAATCATCTTTCGTATAGTAATCCTTATTTGGAAGACCTAAACCAGCATACCCTAAGTAAAGTGATTGTATTTTAGAATCTTTTAGATCTTGATAAACACCCATACCAAAGAATACTGAAGTACTAGAGTCGTGTAATTTTTCTAAAACTTCTTGTAAGTCATCTAACGATTTAATTTTATCTACCTCAGCTAAGTAAGGCTTCACTGGTGAATAACCTAATTTTTCGATAGTAGCTGAATCCATACCGCTTTCATACATGAAAACTGCTTTTTCTTGATCAGAACCATTTGCAAGCTTACCCGATTCAGCGGCATCATTTAATACTCTTAAAGTTGCTTTTTCGTTTCTTTCGCGAAGTTCATCAAAGCTACCCCAACGACCACGGTCAGCAGGGATTTCTGCTTTTTTCATCCATCCACCGTTAGCAAAGTTGTAAAAATCTTCGCCAGGTTTTACGGACGTATCCATATTGTTTAAATCTAATGCTTTGTCTTGTGCGTGACTAGTTGTAGAAAACAATCCGAACATCAAAAGAGATGCACCAATTGTACTTCTTAAAGTGAGTTTCATATTATAATTAATGTTTAAAATGTGTTTCAATACAAATGTATAAAAATCAAACTTAACAATTGTATTAAAAATAAAGTGAAAAACTTAGTTTAAATTTTTAATATATTTTAAGATGACTCTTTTCTATTAGAGATTTATTATGTCTTCAAAATCTCCTTCAATTTTCGTATCTTACAGATATATAAACGATTAGATTATTGATATTATAAACTACCTTCTTCAGTTAATGACTACTTTAGCTTTTAACTGTACTTAACCAAAAAATAACTATGAAAGAACAACAACAAATATTGAATTATCTTAAAAGTGATATACCTTCTAGTATCGTCGTTTTTTTAGTCGCCGTCCCATTATGTTTAGGCATTGCATTGGCATCCGGTGCTCCTTTATTTTCTGGTATTATTGCTGGAATTGTTGGAGGAATAATAGTCACTTCTATTAGTGGATCTCAATTAGGAGTAAGTGGACCCGCTGCAGGATTGGCAGTAATTGTCTTAAATGCTATCAATGAATTAGGAGCATTTGAAACTTTCCTTTTAGCCGTGGTGATCGCAGGAGTGTTACAAATTTTTCTCGGAGTATTAAAAGCAGGAGTTATTGGCTATTATTTTCCATCTTCTGTAATAAAAGGCATGTTGACAGGGATTGGTTTAATTATCTTTTTAAAACAAATTCCTCATGCTGTTGGCTATGACGCTGACCCAGAAGGTGATTTTGCCTTTTTTCAAGTAGATGGACATACTACTTTTTCTGAGCTTTGGTATATGACAGAATCGATTACTTGGGGTTCGGTAGTGATCACATTGGTGTCTTTAATTATTTTGATATCATGGGAAAGACCTTTCATCAAAAACTCTTTTTTGAAAATGGTACCAGGACCACTTTTAGCTGTAGCAATCGGGATCATTTTAAACGTATGGTTTGATGATATCCCAGTGTTAGACATTACTTCCGAGCATTTAGTCGCCATACCTGTAGCAGGTTCTTTTGGTGAGTTTTTCAATCAATTTACCTTACCTGATTTTAATCAATTAGCCAACACCCAAGTATATGTTGTTGCATTTACCATTGCAGTGGTAGCAAGTTTAGAGACACTTCTTTCAGTTGAAGCTACTGATAAATTGGATCCACAAAAAAGAGTCACTCCCACAAACCGAGAATTGGTAGCACAAGGGGTTGGGAATATCGTTTCGGGTATGATTGGAGGATTACCTGTAACACAAGTTATTGTCCGGTCATCGGCTAATATTCAATCGGGTGGACGAACAAGGTTATCTGCTTTTTTACATGGTGTATTGATTTTGATTTGTGTGATGGTTATTCCCAAAGTGCTTAATCTTATCCCATTATCCTCTTTAGCTGCTATTTTATTAGTAATTGGCTATAAACTGATCAACCCCAAACAGTTTAAAGAATTATACAAGAAAGGAATTAACCTTTTCCTACCTTTTATAGTGACCGTTTTAGGTATAGTATTTACCGATTTATTAAGAGGTATCGGTTTAGGTATGGCTGTTGGTATTATCAATATCTTATGGAATAATTTCAAAATTCCTTATCACTTAGATCCTGAAAATATAAAATTGAATAACCCATTGATTATTCATTTAGCTGAAGATGTGAGTTTCTTGAATAAGGCAAGTATTTTGAGAACGCTTAATAAAATTCCAGATGGGATGGAAGTAATCATTGATGCATCAAAAAATCATTCTATACATCCTGATGTATTAGAAATAATTGATGATTTTCAAGAAACTGCTTCCAAACGAAATATTAAAATTTCTAAGATAGGTTTTGATAAAATTGGTAATTACGACCCAGAAGATGATTTTCAAAAAATGTTTTAGAATAAGAACTTAAATATCATTCGTTACACAGATTCTAATTATGTAACGAATGATTATTTATAGTTCCATATCTTCTCTAGTGCTAGTCTCCTGACTAGTACCAGCGTTATGAGGAGCGTACTATTAGTAAAAGAGTACACGAGGTCGGGAGACCTCTACCGTTTGTAGGCACCGATGACACTTCGCTTAACATCGGCGCCAGTTGTCCCACTAACTCCTAATTCCTAACTCCTAGTTTCTATCAAAAATTCTCTAATTTCAATATTCTATCAACTCACCTCTTACTTCTTCCCTCTTACTTCTTACTTCCCCCTAAAACCTTCTCAAACATCATCAAATCAATCTTTTTTATCAATTTCCCCGAAGACTCCTCCTCGTCCTTCTAACTATCGACCCGTACCATTTCTTCAAATGCACTCATTTTTCTATTAATGGAACGCTTAAATAAAGTGTAAACTCTACTATTGTATTGTTCCCGCTAGCAAACGACTACTAACACTTTTTTGCTAACACTTTATTTTATGAAAGTATGAAAATGAAAAAACTATTATTACTTCTGTGCTTACTAAGTATGGGGTTGGGTAGCAGCTATGCCCAAAATGATTTTAGAGAGGAGTCTATTTACTTCCTCTTAACTACTCGATTCTTTGATGGAGATCCGAGTAACAACCGTCCGAACGAATGGAGTTCGTACAATCCGGATCCAGAGATCAATCCAGCGATTACAGATCCAAATGATGTGACATGGAAAGGAGATTTCAAAGGACTAATCGAAAAACTAGATTATATCCAAGATCTTGGATTTACAGCAATTTGGATTACTCCAATTGTACAAAACTGGTCACCATTGGATTATCATGGTTATCATGCTTATGATTTTACTAAGGTAGACCCTCGTTTGGAATCTCCTGGAGCAACATTCCAAGACCTTATTAATGAGGTACATGCAAGAGACATGAAAATTGTATTGGATGTAGTGACGAATCATGCCGGTCGTTTTGGTATTAAAGGTCAGGCAGAGATTAAGTACAATACAGATACTTCTCAAGTATGGGGTCAAGATTTAGAAGGCAACCCTTTACAACCTAATCCAAATTGGGAGTACGATGGTATGACGCCTAACCCGGATGATGGTTTAATTTGGAGTAGAGCAAATATTCCTACAATGCCAGCACCTTATAACGAGAACTTAGAGTTATATAATTGGCCTTCAACTCAATCGTATGTAGATACTACTGATCCAGAATGGTATCACCATAGTGGAAATGGTTTTGCACAAGGTTGGGACGATACCGAAAACCTTTATAATAGAGCTTTGGCAGGGGATACACCCGATTTAAATACATCATCTCCAGTAGTGAGAGAGTATTTGGTAAATGCCTACAAGACTTTTATCGAAATGGGTGTGGATGCATTCCGTTGGGATACCATCAAACACATGAGTAAAGAAGATGTATTGTATTTCTTAGATGAGTTTAAAAAAATCAATCCTGATTTATTCGTATTTGGTGAGGTTGCTCAAAAACGTCATGAGTTACATAGTATTGAAGAAATCAACCCTCACTGGTACACTTGGAGAGGAGCAACTAACGCTTCTGAGCCATCAGGAATGGCCGTAATTGACTTTTATGCTGAAGCTAGTTTCCATGGTCCATTCGAGTACGGGGAAGGTTTCGCAGGAGTAAAAGCTGCCGATCGTTATGATCATTTGTATGCGGATCCATCAACCAACTTATTATGGTTAGATAACCATGACTTTGGTCCAAATAACGACTGGAACAAGCGTTATGGAGGAACCGATGAAAACTTAGCAGCATGTTTGAACTTCATGTTTACATGGAGAGGTATTCCAATTGTGTATTATGGTACTGAGATGCGTTTTATGTCGGGGGCATATGCCGATATTCATGATGCATCAGGGATTACTAAATCTATTAATGAGACGGGTAGAGCTTATTATGGTGACGTAATGGATCAAGCTCCTAGCCATAAAATCTATAAGCATATCCAGAAATTGAATGCCATGAGAAGTGCAATTCCGGCACTGCAGAAAGGTGAATGGAGATGGGATGGATCAAGTGCAGGTAATGCAGTTGGTTTTGTTAGAAAGTATGGTGATAGCGAAGTGGCTGTTGGTTTAGCAAAAGATGGCTCTGCTAGTTTCACTTTCTCTGGTTTAACAAATGGAGTATATAGAGATGCCGTAACAGGTGCTGAATATGCAGTATCGAATGGTTCTTTAACTTGTAATGTAGAGTCGGGATCAGCAGCAGTATATGTTTTAAATGGTCCAGGTCGAATTGGTTCAAATGGTCAAGGTTTCTTCCAAGCAGGCGAAGGTGGACCAGGCAAACCATTTGTTCAAGGTTCTCCATCTCCAGGTAGATACACAGATCCGATTGAAGTGTCTTTATCTGCTACATTAGGTGCAGGTGCTCCATATACTATTTACTATACAACTGATGGTTCTCTTCCTTCGGTAGCTAGTACTCGATATGATGGTGTGAAAATTCCTATCGCTAGCGATTTAGATATCAAAGCCATTGCATTTGATAAAGATGGTAATCAATCAGATGTAATTACTTTATCCTATAGAATTGGAGAAGTACAAGGTTTAGAAGTGTATTTCAAAAAGCCTGATTCGTGGAATAGTGTCAATGTGCATTATTGGAATGAAACTCCAGCAGGAGCATTACCTCCATCAAATTGGCCAGGTCCAAACATGATGGAATATCAAGATGGTTGGTATAAATATGTATTTGAGGAAACAGAATCTGTTAATCTATTATTTAGCGATAATTCTGCAAATAAAACAGAAGATCTAACAAGAAGTAGTAACGGATGGTACAAAGATGGTCAGTGGTACAATGAATGTCCGGATTGTGTTCCTGTAGAGCCTAAAGCACCGACATTATCATATACTCAGAATGGAGCAAACATCAATCTGACAGCTACAGAGAATGGAGTAATACATTATACAGTAGACGGAACAGATCCAACATCAGCATCAGATGTTACTTCTGGAGCAGTAACACTTACCGGAACAGAAGGAGAAACAGTTACTTTAAAAGCAATTGCTATTAATGAAGTAGGTTCATCTAACATTGTGTCTACATCATATACTTTCCCAATTATTCCTGAAGGTGGAATGACGGTATATTTTAAACCTACAAGTTGTAACGATCCAAAAATTTATTTCTGGGGAGTTGAAAATGGTAGTATGACTACCACATGGCCTGGTGAAAGCATGATTCCTTCTTCTAAATATGAAGGATTCTATGAAGCTACTTTAGATGGTACTTGTACGAATTTGATTCTTCTTTGTGGTTCTACTAAAATTACAGGAGATGAAATGAGTATTTGTGGTGATGTTTGGTATGTTGAAGGTGAGGGATGGGTTCCTGAACCAATCATTGAAGATGTTCCAGATACCGAAGCACCTACTTTAGATATTTCACCAGGATCAGGATCATATGTGGGTAGTGTCTCAGTGACTATTTCAGCGACTGATGATCGCGATAGTTCTCCAACTATCTATTATACAACAGATGGAAGTATGCCAAATATGTCTTCTACTTCAGCAGAAAGTACTGTAACATTTACTGTTACTGAAGATATGACAGTGAAAGCTATTGCGATGGATGATTCTAGTAATATCTCCACAATGCAGACAGCAGACTATGTGATTACACAACCAACAGGTGGATTTACTGTTCATGCTTATGGGTATACTATGATTCATCATTGGAATGCTACTCCGGCAGGTAGTTTTGCGAGCAGTACTTGGCCTGGCGCTAATCTGCAAGATGAAGGAGATGGATGGTACAGTTTCACTTTCCCTGAAACAGTGGAATCTACAAACTTATTGTTCCATGGAAATGGACAAACGCCGGACATGTCAAGAGATAAAGATGGTTGGTATAAAGACGGAGTTTGGTACGATCAGAAACCAACAACTGAACCTCAAAATGGTTTAACAGTTCACTTAAAAACAACTTGGGCAAGTCCAAAAGTACATTATTGGAATGCTTCTGATGGAAGCAGCTCGAATTGGCCAGGTGAAAATATGGTAAGTGAGGGCAACGGATGGTTTAAATACACTATTCCAAATGTGAGTTCGGCAAATCTATTATTCCACGATGGAAATGGAAATCAAACTTCTGATTTGAATCGTTCTTCAGAAGGTTGGTACATGGATGGTACTTGGTATGATGCTAATCCGGAAGGAAGTGGAGCAAGAACAGTTGGACAGTTCTTGGATTTAGAAGAAAGAATTCAATTGTATCCTACTCGAGTGATGAATCACTTTAAATTGAGTATCAATTTAGCAGCGGCGACTCCAGTAAATATCCGAATCCTAAATATTAATGGACAGGATGTACACCCTGCTGCTCAATTAGAATTGGATGAAGGAAGTCATTTATTAAATGTTTCCGATCTGAAAATTAAAGCAGGATTGTACTTTGTTAATATACAAGTAGGCGATCAGAGAGTGGTGAAGAAGATCGTGAAATTCTAGAACAAACTGATGGATTAGATATTTGTTTAAACAAAAAGTCTGAAAAATCTAATTTTGTGGTGTCACTTTATGAAGTGGCACCATAAATCTAGGAAATGCCCCCTGAGGAGACCTGTAATTGCCTAGATTGCAAACGTTCAATAAGTATGAAAATGAGTTAAACATAACAAACAAATTTTCACAAAATCGTTTACGATGTATGAATATTCTAAGATGATTATTCGTATACAATCATAAGCATAATTATTTTATAGAGAAATTTCGTTAGAGAAAAAGAGAATCAAAATTTGGTTCTCTTTTTTTTCTTTAAAGGAATTGAAAAGTTCTCTCCGTCCTCTTTTCAGGTTTCTAATTGGATATCTACAATATTTCTTGGAATCATTTATCTTTGTTCCAACACTTGAATTTTCGATCATTTATCAGAAATGCAAGTGAGTAAATATGAATCTATGAGAATATTATTTTTTCTTTTTATTCTTTCCTCAATAATTACCCAAGGGAAAGATTTTGATAGAGAACTGTCCGAACTCGATATCATGTTAGATGAAAGGGATACTTACGTTGAAAAACGTATTCAAGATATCAAGTATTTAAAACAGCGATTGTATAAGGAAAAATCGACTTTAATAAAGTACGAAATGTCTTTGTTGATCACACAACAATACATTCCGTACAACTCAGATTCTGCATTGCATTATGCAGAAAACACTTTAGAATTTGCCAATACGATTCAATCATCAGATTACATCATTCAAGCGAAGTTATTATTGGCTCAGGCGTATTCTTTGGTAGGGTTATACCATGAGAGTATTTTGTTATTAGACACTTTTAAAAACGAAGAAGGTCTGGGATCTTATAAAGAATTGTATCACTCTATTAATGCAAGCTTATACAACTCATTAACCTTGATGAATATTGATGGGGAATTTGGACAAAAATATAGAGATCAATGGAATTACCACGAAGAGAAAATAGTAGAGGTTACTAATAAAGAGGCTCTTTCTCACCGGTTAGCAGTATCTGAGTTATTAAAAACCAAAGGTGATTTAAACAAAGCTATTCAATATTTACAAAAGATAGTTGATGAGGTGACACCTACAGACAGAATCTATGCTCCAGCCACCTATATGATTGCAGAAGCCTATGGTCAGTTGGGAAACACTTCTCAAAAGATCAAGTATTTGATTATGTCTTCTAAATCAGATATTCAATGCGGAGTGAAAGAACATGCTTCATTAAAAGAGTTAGCAGTAGAATTATACAAAGCTGGAGAAATAAAAAGAGCATATAAATATATTAAAATTGCTTTAGACGATGCCCTTACTTCAAATACTCAATTAAGAAGGCATGAAGTACTAGAAATCTTACCATTAATCGATTCAACATATCAAGAAAGTAGAGAGCGAACCAATAGAATTATGCTTTGGTTTATTGTGGTAAGTGTTGCATTGGTATTACTGATGATGTTTTTATTATTTTTTATCCAAAAGCAAAAAAGAAAACTAGAAGACACCAATCAAGAGGTGAAGGATAAGAATCATTTATTGAGTGAATTGAATGAGGAACTTCAGTCGAGTAAAGAACAGGTTGAAGCTATCAATACACAACTTCGTTCATTTAATGAAAGACAGGAAGAGTCAATTACCAAGTACTTAAAATTGTCATCAGCTTATATCGGAAAGTTTGATGATTACCGAAAGAATTTATTACGCAAGGCGAATAAAAGTCCTAAGGATGAAATTCTGAAATTACTAAAATCAAAAGAAATCGTAGATCATGAACTCAAAGAATTCTATCATGATTTTGATAAATCCTTTTTAAAACTCTACCCAAACTTTGTGGCCGAATACAATTCTCTGATGAAAGAAGAGGCACAAATCAAATTAAAGAAAAGTGAACTACTAAATACCGAGCTAAGAGTATTTGCATTGTTACGATTAGGGATTGAAGAAAGTAGTCAGATTGCGGAGTTTTTAAGATACTCTATTACCACAATTTATAATTACAGAACCAAAGCAAGAAACAATGCATTGGCAGGGAGAGAGAATTTTGAGGTGGAATTGATGAAAATTGGTCATCAATAAATAAAAACTCGACTACTTTTTAGATGTAATAGTTGGTGTTTAAAATTCTGTTTATTAGTTTGTTATGTTCTTAAGCTAACTACTTTTTTACAACTTGTGCTATTTAAGGTGTTTTCTATACACTACTTTTGTAGCATACAGTTGAAAGAAAAGAATCTCAATAAATAAAAGAAAATGAAGAAGCTAATACTTACTATTTTATCGAGCTTTATGTTGGTGTCTCTCATCAATGCTCAAACATTAAAATCTCCAAGTGGAAATTTTACAATGACCTTTAAGGTAAATGCAGAAGGTATTCCTACTTATGCATTAGACATGGATGGTCAAGCTATAGTAAAAGAATCAAAACTTGGTTTACAATTAAAAGATGAAGAAAACCTAATTAAAGGTTTTTCTGTAGTAGATACTAAAACAGCTACTGAGGATGAAACTTGGGAACCTGTTTGGGGTGAGTCTAAAGAAATCAGAAATCACTACAATGAGTTATTAGTGAAGTTGAATCAAAAATCAACAAACAGAGAAATGTCTATTCGTTTCCGTTTGTTCGATGATGGTTTAGGTTTTAGATATGAATTCCCAGAGCAAAAGAACTTAGTTTACTTCGTAATCGAAGAAGAAAGAACTGAGTTTGCTATGGCAGGCGACCACAAAGCATGGTGGATCCCAGGTGACTACGATACACAAGAATATGACTATGTTACTTCTAAGCTTTCTGAAATTAGAGGTTTGATGAAAGAGGCTTACACTGGTAACGTATCTCAACAAGGTTTTTCTGATACAGGTGTTCAAACTGCTTTAATGATGAAATCGGATGACGGTATTTACATCAACATTCACGAAGCGGCTTTAGTAGAATATTCTTGTATGCACTTAGACCTTGATGATAAAAACTTTGTTTTCGAATCGCACTTAACTCCAGATGCTCAAGGAGTGAAAGGTTATATGCAAGCACCACGTTCTACACCTTGGAGAACAGTTATCGCAAGCAAAAATGCAGGTGATATCTTGTTATCAAAAATTACATTGAACTTGAACGAGCCATGTGCTATCGAAGATGTTTCTTGGATCAAGCCAGTAAAATACATGGGTGTTTGGTGGGAAATGATCACAGGTATGAGTCAGTGGGCTTACACTAACGATGTGCATTCTGTTCACTTAGGTAAAACAGATTACTCTAAGACAAAATCAAACGGTGTTCATGCTGCGAATACTGAGAATGTAAAAATGTATATCGACTTCGCTTCAGAACATGGATTTGACGCTTTATTGGTAGAAGGTTGGAACGAAGGATGGGAAGACTGGTTTGGTAAATCAAAAGACTATGTTTTCGATTTCGTAACTCCTTACCCTGACTTTGATGTAGCTGAAGTTCGTGACTATGCGAAATCAAAAGGTATTAAAATGATGATGCACCACGAGACTTCTGGTTCAGTAAGAAACTACGAACGTCACATGGATAAAGCATATCAGTTTATGGTAGACAATGGTTATAACTCTGTAAAATCAGGTTATGTTGGACCAATCTTACCAAGAGGTGATCATCACTACTCACAGTGGATTAACAACCACTACTTATATGCAGTGAAGAAAGCAGCGGAGTACAAAATTATGGTTAACGCTCACGAAGCAGTTCGTCCTACAGGTTTAAGCAGAACATACCCTAACTTAATCGGTAACGAGTCTGCTAGAGGTACAGAGTACGAAGCGTTTGTTGGTAACAACGTTGATCATACGACAATCCTTCCATTTACAAGATTAGTTGGTGGTCCAATGGATTACACTCCAGGTATCTTCGTTACAGATATTAGCGAGTACGAGGCAAGCAGAACTTCTTATGTAAGAACAACAATTGCACGTCAGTTAGCATTATATGTGACAATGTACTCGCCATTACAAATGGCTGCAGATTTACCTCAACACTACGCGAAGTTTATGGATGCTTTCCAATTCATCAAAGACGTAGCGATCGATTGGGATGAGTCATTAGTATTAGAAGCTGAGCCAGGTGACTACGTAACTTACGCTAGAAAAGAAAAAGGTGGCGATCGTTGGTTCGTAGGTAGAACAAACGACGAAGAGAAGAGAACATCAAACATCAAGTTTGACTTCTTGGATGCCGATAAGACATATATCGCAACAGTTTACGCTGATGCAAAAGATGCTCACTACAAAGACAATCCTCAAGCATACGAGATCAAAAAGTATGTAGTGACTTCGAAATCTAAGTTAGCTCAATTCTGTGCTCCAGGTGGTGGTTATGCTATCAGCTTAGAAGTAGCAAAGGATAAAGCAGCTACAAAAGGTATCAAGAAACTAAAATAATATTTTCAGTTGGTAGGCCCAGTCATTGACTGGGTTTACGTTACTTGATAATGTTTTTTTGATATGATGAAACTATCATCAATATCAAATTATACGATTGAGATAAATAAGATCATTTCATTTCAAGCCCTCTGATAAATGATTGATCGTTGCTAAAAATAAAAAGGGACATGTATTAAAAATACTGTCCCTTTTATTGTGTCAAAATAATGAATTGGTAATAATACCGTAATAGTGTCTTTAGGCGTTTGCGTGTCTATCATTTCAAATTATAGTTCAAATATAGTTAATGACTTTAAATAATAGTACTTTTTTAAGATTATTTTTACAATAGATGTGATTTTATCTTTAAAAAAGAACTTTTTATCTTAAATGATATTTACAATTTGATGCTAAAAATCATAATAATGTACAGAATAAAATCAGTGTAATTTTATATTTAGCATTAAAACCTGAGTAATATTGTTCTTTTTGAAATTATAATAAAGAGGTAAAATCAGATAGTGTTTTCTGTAGTTGATTTAACTATTTTAAGATGAGTTTTTGTATTGTTTAGTGTTATGTGCATTTATCGGTAATCAATTGGTTTTCCTCAATCTTTTAGTTTGTTAGAAAGTAATCTTGTTGGATGTTTTAATGTTAATGAGTATCAAATACTATAACTTAAAATTCCTTAAATGAGTAGAAGTATTCATAACAAATCAAAAAACAAACAATGAAAAAGTCATTCATCTACGTAACGATCTTAGCAATATTTGCTTTACTAACTTCATGTTCAAACGACGACGTTAATGGTATATTAATGCCGAAATTCACAAAAATTGAAGTTGCAGATAATGTGCATGTTTTATTCTTAAAGAAAGATATTCAAAACTTTGATGTGGAAGGTCGTCATAATCTAGACGATTACTACGAAGTAAGAAACAATACATTATATATTCACAATAACAATCACAATGATAATGTAACTGTTAAAGTTGGTGGCCCTGATATTGAGTCATTGACACTAAGAAACAGTTCTACTGTGGAGTTTGCCAATGATTTTGAAACTTATTCAGATAATTTCAATTTACATGTTTTAAATGATGCTCAGGTAGTAGGTGTTGGTCATGTTAAGGTGAATACATTAAATATTGAAGTGAGAAATGCAGGTAAAGTAGCATTTAATAATATAGAGGCGAATCATTTAAATCTTGATCAAACAGATGGTACATCTGCTTTTATTGAAGGTTATGCGAGATACCAAGACATTTCAGTAAATAATGGAGCTTTCTTTAATATGAAAAGAGATAGCGAAGTAATTGATTGGTTTAGACAACCAAATAACTTCCAAAACCCAGTGAGAGGTGAGGAAGTAAAAGTGAACATTCAAGCAGGAGCTAGAGCATGGGTATATGCGGAGCAAAAATTAACTGGTAACGTTAATGGTGGTAGTAAATTATACTATAAAGGTACTGTTGATACTCATTCATTAAATGTTCCTTCAGGAAGTTCAATCGAAAAGAAATAGAAATATTGTTCATATAGTTTGTCATAATAACAAAAGCCTCCAATGTGTATTGGAGGCTTTTTTTTTATGTTAATAACTTGAAAGCCAAGTAGACCGTATCTATGGTACGTTCTACTTGGCTTTATTTGTTTATATAGAAACCCTCAAACGCTAAAAGCAAACTTTCCAACCTAATCGACTAACAATAAAACTTTATACATAGGACATACTTACTCTATGTATTCTTTATCCCCTCAGAGAGACGTTGTGTTCGCAACGTCTCTAGCGGATTAATCACTTTATTTATTGGTTTTAAATTATACAATTGTTTCAGTGGAATAATCGGAGCTTAAATAAGTTTCATTTCCTTGTTAACAACGTTCAATTGGTGTAACTAAAAAGGTCTTAATCAAGTTTAAAATATCATAAAAAGTCAGAAATTAATGTCATTGTTAACCGAATTAATCTCCTCTTCAATCTGAAGTCATTTCATAGAAAAATGTTAGTTCAGTAGATATGAAAAAAGAAATTCATAAAAGTAGTTTGTCCATATAGAATTTATAGAATAACATAGTGGAATAGCTCGTGATAGATATCGCGAGCTATTTTTGTTTTATATTTAGATGATTTAAAATGATACTTCCAGTGAGTATTAATGAATAAAAAAGCAGAGATAGAATTTTCTATCTCTGCCTCTCATTACTAATTCCTTTAATTAAAATTTAGCGACTGATAATCGGATCTGGATTCCCATCAGGGTCGTTATTTACGGTACCGGAAGCTTTTGCTGCTCCCAATAAATATACACCAGCAGCATGAGGAGCAGCCATAGAAGTTCCATTATAAGAAGTATATGTACCTCCAGGTGTAGTCGATAGAATGTTTACACCGGGAGCACACCAATCGACAGGAGCTCCATAATTAGAGAAATAAGCAAAATCGTCGTTAATATCAGAAGCTGATATTGTAAATACATTTGGTCCATTTGCTCTAGCAGGAGATACTTGACTTGCATCAATAGCATCATTTCCAGCAGCTAAAATAAATTTAACTCCAGAAGTAGCTGCAGCAACTTCCACGGCTTCGTCTAATGGAGTGTAACCTCCTCCTCCTAAGCTCATATTAGCAACATCACCATTGCTACCATTTGCACCCACAAAGTCAATTCCTGCAATAATACCAGAATAAGAACCGCTGCCACGGCTATTTAAAACTTTTACAGGTACTACTGTTGCACCAGCAGCTACACCCACAACTCCAATTTCATTGTCGATTGCTGCAATTGTTCCAGCGACATGTGTACCATGGCCATCGCCATCATCAAGTGATCTTGCGTCTTTACCAGTTGTGAAAGAATTAAATCCTAAAGTTTCGTCTACATTTAAGTCAGGGTGATCTAAATCAATACCTGTATCCATAACATAGGCAACATTGCTACCTATATATGTAACGGCACCACCGACTCTTGTAATTCCCCATGGTGTAGTTTGTGATGGACTTGTTCCTCCACCACCTGTTCCTGGTTTTTTTAATGTGATGATTTCGTCTTTTATCACTTTCAATACTCTAGGATCTTCTTTGATTTTAGCTAAGACGTTTTGGTCATAGATTTTCATAGAGAAACCATTTAAAACACCTCCATAAATACGATTAATTCTTTCGTTTGGAAGGTGGAGTTCAGACGCAAAAGCATTAGCATCATTTTTCATGAGCAATTGTCTTTCTATATAAGAAGGCGTTACCATTCTTAAATTAGAAGCAGGACTTTCTTTGAATAGAATAACATAATTGTTTTCTACAGAACTAGCTAGGTCAGGGTCTGTAGGTTGGCTTGGTATAGTCTCTTCGTTTGCAGTACATGAGAATAGTAGTAATCCAATGAATAGAGAAGAGCTTAGTTTAAATAATGAATTTTTCATGATTTAATTATTGTAGTTTATTTAAAAGATTGGTATTAGTAATGAGATTGATTTAATTCCTTTTTTAATTTGATAAAAAAATATGGAAAATAAAATTAAATCTGATTTAATTTAAAATATTGTAAATGAATTGCTTGTCTTTGTAAGTGCGATGTTATTTATAGAAGAAGAAAAAGGAGGGTAATACCTCCTTTAGTTAAATTAAAGTTTATCTTTTTCCCTCCCACTCAGCATAAAATTGTTCTAAGAAATTTTCCATTACTTGATGTCGTTTCTCTGCTATTTTTTTTGCGGATTCAGTATGCATTCTTTCCTTCAGTAATAATAGTTTTTCATAAAAGTGAGCAATGGTCGAAGATTCACTCTTATGATAAGCATCAAATGATTGGTGCATTTCGTGAATCTCCTCTGGGTCGTATAAAAGACGATGTTTGCTTCCACCATAGGCAAAAGCTCTAGCAATGCCAATGGCTCCAATTGCATCCAAACGATCAGCATCTTGTACAACTTGTCCTTCAATAGAAGGCATTTCATCCTTCACACCTGCACCTTTATAAGAAACCCTTTTGACGATATCAGCTACTTTTTCTATAGTGTCTACATCCGCTCCAGCATCTTTAAGCCATTGTTTGGTTTGTCGACTACCCTCAAGTAGATCGCCATCATAGAATTTATGGTCAGCTATATCATGTAATAGGGCCGCTAGAGATACAATATATTCATCGCAATCTTCGGTACTCGCAATTAGTTCGGCAGATTTCCAAACACGGTAAATATGTTGCCAATCATGACCTGTCCCTTCTCCTTTGAATTTTTGTTCAATAAAGTCAGCTGTTTTTTGAATTATCTCTTTTTTTTGAGGATTCATATTTAAATGAGTGTTAAATTGTGCTCGGTTTAAAAGTTCATTATATAGTGAACAGGAAACGAAGTTATAAACTATTCTCTAAAATATTTCAACTAAAATGGCACAGATTACATTAAAAGGAAACCCAGTACAAACAGTAGGAGAGTTACCAGCTGTAGGAACACAAGCTCCAGATTTTACATTGGTAAAATCAGATCTTTCAGAAATCAAATTATCTGATTTTGCAGGTAAAAAAGTAATACTAAATATCTTTCCGAGTGTTGATACTGGTACATGTGCAACATCCACTAGAAAATTCAACGAAAAGGCATCATCATTAGATAATACGGTAGTGATCTGTGTTTCTAAAGATTTACCATTTGCTTTCGGTCGTTTCTGTGGTGCAGAAGGTATCGAAGATGTATTGACAGGGTCTTCATTCAGAGATACTTCTTTCGAAGATGATTATGGTTTAAAAATTACATCAGGCCCTTTAACAGGTTTATGTTCAAGATCTCAGTAGTTGTCATTGACGAGTCGAGTAAGGTAGTATATACCGAGCAAGTAACAGAAACGGTAGATGAGCCTAATTATGATGCGGCTTTGGCGGCGTTGTAATCAAGTGAAGAGTTAATAGTGAAAAGTGAAGAGTGGAAATTTTGGTCGCTCTTCACTTTTCACTCATCACTGAAAAATCTAGTAACAAGGGAAGTTAAAAGAAAAGTGTTTTTTTGAGAAAAAATATTTATCGAGACATACCGAGCTTTAAAAAGGCCAAGATATAAACTAAGCTCTAAAAATAGCTAAAAGTAATCTCGAGACTATTCAGAGTTTTATTGATTCTATAGAGTAAAAATACATACACAGACTTCTTTTTTTATAAACTCTTCTTCAATTTATTTGACTAAAACGCCTTAACCAATAAGATAAAATGGCAAAAATAATAGAACTAATTATAAATAATGGTTCTCCTGTCCTTTTGATACTAGTATGTTTATTTTGGGGAAAAAATATTATTGAATATTTCTTTCGTGAAACTATAGAAATTAAAAAAAATGAACTTAACCAAGGTCTTGAATTGCATAAAAAGAATATCGAAATAGAAAATAAAAAACTTCAACATGACCTAAATTCAAAACTTGAAGATCACAAGAACAAACTAGAATTAATAAAATCAGAATTTGATGTTCAATTTTCATATTTACATAAAGAACGTGCAAATGTAATAAAAGAGTTGTATAAAAAGTTGGTCAAATTTGATTCAGCTATGAATGAATTCATTAAACTTTTGAAAATTAAAACTGATGATCAAATTGATCTTGATGATGAAATTGTAGAACAAATGATAAGTACTCGTAATAATTTAATTAATTTTTTTACTCTAAATAGAATTTTTATTCCTGGTACAACTTGTAAAAAAATTGATGATACAATTCATAAATATGATGAAACAGCTTTTGCTATTAATTTCTATCATTCAGAAGTGAAAAAAGTTAAGATGTCAAAAGAAGAAATAAAAACATGTATTGATGAATCTAAAAGATTAGAAAATTCAATTCCAGAACTTCTTTCAGAAATTGAAGATCTGTTTAGATCTCTACTTGGTGATAAATAATAGATATGAAAATAGAATTTATAGAAAAACTAAATCAAGAAGATCATTATTCGTTACTAATTAATGGACTTGAAGATGAAAAATCACTTGTGATAAATTTATGGGGTGATTTCGAAGTTATTTCCTCAAATAAAGAATTATTTGAGGAGGTTAAACAATGGTCAAAAAAAGAATTTGAGGATTTAAAGATCGTTCGTTATAATCATACATTAAATAATGATTATAACAATGAAAATAAGGTAATTAGTTATTTAAATAATAATGATATACATAAATTAGAACTATTGATACAATATGACTTAGAAAGGTGGAATAAGTCATATAGCATTTTAGAACTAGCGAATGAAATTAAAAAAAATAGTAACCATCCTTATACCTTTAAAATAAGTGTTGATAGTGTATTAGATGGAATCGAATTAGAATATAATCTGAATGATGATAACTACCCTTTTGGTAAATTTGCAGACAACCTAATTTCAGAGTTTGAAAAAATCTATCAAATATCTGTTCAAAATCTATTAGAATCGGTAAATGAACCTTCTATTATTTCAAATTTCGAATTTCCTACAGAGATAGAAGCAGCTTGTAAACAATATCTAGTATACTTTACTGAATTCCTTAAGGATGTTGGTGTTTCAGCAGAATCAAAATTAATAACTCAATCAGAAAAGACAATATTTACGGTCACTCCTATAGATAAAAATCAAGCATTGGAGTTAATTCATGAATATTTGGCGATTTATTTAAAATTACCTTCAATACCTGAGGTGTCTAATATGAATGTTTTCAGTGCTGATATTGGTGTACAACAACTAAAATCTAATATTCAACATTTACAAAGTCAATTGACTTTAGGTACAGCTATTTTACAGTCGAAAGAAGCAACAATTAAATCGTTGGAATTAGCTAATTTTCAATTAAATGATTCATTAACCTCAAAAGAAAATGAATTATCGAAATTTAAAGAAGGAGAATATTTGATTGATGGTATAGTTAAGGTGAATAAATTTGAATACAAGGGAGTATCCATAGATTTAGCAGAGATCCTTAGAAGAATTAAAAGAAAATTATAGATATATAAATTGAGTGAAAATAAATGAACATATAATAATGAGTGAAACAACTATATTTATTGGAAAAAATGTATCAGGTATTGATAATACATTAAAAATATTATCTTTTAAGGATCTCTCTTATGCAAGAGAACATGTAAAAACAATATTAAAAACGCTAGATGCATTAAATTATGATGTAGGTGATTTTACAAACCCTATAAATACAAATGATATACGTGCTACAAAAGAAGTTGATGGAGAAATAATTGAAGAATATTATGTAAAAATAGAATAGACATAACTATATTGTATTCTTGTATTTTAGATAACTTAATACCTATTATTACTCTAACAACAAATCATATGAGCTACAGTATAGAAGAACTACAAGATATTATTGTTGAAAGTTGTCATGAACTTTTAGAAGAACAGCCGTTATTATTTCTACGAGAAGTTGATATAGGTGAGAGAGCAGTATCAAATGGCCTATCTGTTAAAATTGATTCTAGAATAGAAGGTTATCATGTTAACTGTGAATACAATAGAATGACTAATGAACAAGGAAACCAAGATCCAAAAAGAATAATTATTGATCCAGATAATCCAGATCCATCATTAGTCTCACCAGATATAATTATTCACGAACAGGAAAATGGAGATAATAATTTACTTGTTATTGAAATAAAAATGAGTTGGAAAAATGGGGCAAGAGAAAGAGATTTTGAAAAAATAATAGGGTATATAAATGATTTGAATTATCAATATGGGCTTTATTTGGAACTTGGAGAAGGAGGTATTACTGATATGAGATGGTTTTTATAACAGACAAATAAACTAATAATATAAATGATTAAAGTTTTTACTCATCTACATCATTAAACTTCCTTATCTATTTTACTTTGTCTTTTTATTTCCTCTTCAGTAAACTCAAGTATTCCACTTTTTATTATGAATTCGTTTGCTTTCGGAGATATCTTAGATAACCCATTTTCATGTAATATAATTATATTGAATTTCATCAATTCTCGATAAGCATTATCACGTTGGTATGGATTAAGTATGGTTGTTGTTTTTGCATTAGGTATAGTCATTTTATAATATTGTCTCAGAATATTTATTTCATTATCATTCAAGTTATTAAGTTTATATTTAGTAAATTCTAATGATTCACGATCCTTCACTAAGGCTTTTCTCTTTTCCTTTCTTTTTTTTATCAGAACCTTTAATTTGTTATAACAATATGAGATCAAATTTATAATGCTTAAAGATGTTGTAAAAAGGAATGTTATTGATACATATTTTCCAGTTTCTTTCTTTAGTTCTAGAAGACGTAGTTGATCATGTTCAAGTGGAGGATAAAAAAGTATAAAAGCTGTTGTAATTGAAATTACAAATATAATTTTAGCAGGTATCTTATGTAGATCAAAGAATGGTTTTAGTACTTCCATTTGAATTTGTTAATTATTAGTGTAACACCAAATTTGATATTTTTTATTGTATAATACAATACCTATTATTTTCCCCAAAAAAATCTTTTCCTGACTTATCTTAATAAATAATATTTTTAAGTAACTATTATCTTTGATTAATATTACATCAAAATTTTATCAACAAGATTTTTTTATACCGTTTTGACAAAGAAAGAGAAAGTACAGGATATCGTAAAAACGTTACAGACGTTATATCCTAATCCACCCATCCCATTAGATCATAAAGATCCTTACACGTTGTTAGTAGCTGTAGCTTTATCTGCACAATGTACAGATGAACGTGTAAATAAAATTACCCCACTTCTCTTTGAAAAGGCAGACAACCCTTACGATATGTTGAAACTTTCTGTTGAGGAAATTAAAGAAATTATTAAGCCTTGTGGATTGTCGCCAATGAAATCAAAAGGTATCTATGGGATGTCTAAAATGATTGTTGAGCAGTTTGATGGTAAAGTCCCTGATAATTTTGCTGATTTAGAATCTATGCCTGCCGTTGGACATAAAACAGCAAGTGTGGTGATGTCTCAAGCTTTTGGAGTACCGTCTTTCCCAGTTGATACGCATATCCACCGTTTGATGTACCGTTGGGGATTAACTACCGGAAAAAACGTAGTGCAGACAGAAAAAGATGCCAAAAGACTTTTTGATGAAAAAGACTGGAACGATTTACACCTTCAAATTATTTATTTTGGTAGAGAGTATTGCCCTGCACAGCGTCATGATCCTGAGAAATGTCCTATTTGTTCTAAACATGGGAGGAAGTCGTTGTTTAAATAATAAGGTGAAGTAATAAGTAATAACTAATAGGGAATAGGGAGAGTAGAATTTAAATACAACTCAAATATATTTAGGTCTCCGTCTTCAAAGAGGCGGCCTCTTGGCCCCTCGGCCACGAACCGGGGGTACACAAATTGGTATACAAGCTAGCTATAAAACCCTATCAAATATGTTACATGCAAGTGACTGATAAGATTTGAAATGTGTGGAATGTTAGATTTTATGTATGATATAATAGATATGTCACATTTTTTAATTCAATTTTGTATATTGTTTCAAATTTAATGTCAATTAAAAATCCTTAAGGGATATTTTTAATGAATTTTGATCAGATTGAAGAAGCAGAGTTGATTGATTTAGTTAAAAACGGCGATCGACATGCTTGGGAATATATTACAAAAGAGTACTATCAGGCGATTCTTAATTTCATCAATAATATGGTGCACGATTGGGAAACTGCTGAGGAATTGGTACAAGATATTTTTGTCAATTTTTGGACAAAGAGAGAAAATCTTAACATCAACTTATCTTTAAAAGCTTATTTATATAGAGCATCTAGAAACCATACATTAAACTTTATCAAAAGACGTAATTTCGAAAGAGATTATCAGAAAGGGGTGGCAGAACGTATGGAAATCTCGAAAAATGATACTGAAGATGCTTATCATTTTAATGAGTTGGAGAAAAAGTTATATGCTTCAATAGAAGAACTTCCTGAAAAAATGAGAGAAATCTTTAAAATGAGTCGTTTTGAAGATCTTACTTATAAAGAAATTGCTGAAGCATTGGATATTCCTGTGAGAACAGTGCATTATCAAATCGGTTTAGCGTTAAAACAATTAAGAGAAAAATTAAAAGGACATGCCGATCCAAGCTTAATGTCTTATTCAGGATGGGTAGCAGCAGGATTGGTGACACAAATTTTAATGGATGCAGAAATTTTTTCAGAAATTTTTGTCAACACTTAGAAATTGATTGTCTGTTAAATAGAATAGGATAATAAAGACGATTCTATTTTCTACTGTAAGATAAATTTTGCGTGTAAATCACGCTGGACAAGTTATTAATAACAAAAAATTATCCGACTATGGATAAATTAGAAAACATAGATTGGACACTAATTGCTAAATGTTTAGGTGGAGACGAACAGGCTGTACTTAAAGCAAAAGAAGTAGCTTCATCTGACGAGAGGTTTAAAAGTGTTCTATCAGAAGTAACGGAGATCTGGACAATGTCTGGGTCTATGGGACAAAACCTCCGAAATAAACCAGCTTCGGAAGTTTTGGATAAAAAAGTAAACGAGATTTGGTCTAAGGTTTTAGAGGCTGAATCTGAAGAATTTTCATTGGCTACATCATTAGCATCAAATAAAGGTGTAGACAGTGAGCTTCAAGGTATTTGGGATACAGCTTTTTCTTTAGGTCAAAAACAAAAGAAAGAAGTATCAAATCAAGAGATGGATGCAGCAATGGCAAAAATGCTATTGCGCATGAATGTTGATGAACAAAATTCCAAAGAAAAGGTGGAGTTCAAAGTAGAGAAAAATGTTCCTTCAAAAACAAAAGAAAGAACACTATGGAACTTCCAAACTAAAATGGCTATGGCGGTAGCTATGGTACTTGCTGTTGGATTTAGTCTTTTCAATTATTTTGATGGAGGTTCTGATCTACAAACATTTGCATCTGGTACTACTGTTGCAAAAGTAGACTTACCTGATGGTACTCACGTTTGGTTAAGTCCGAACTCTGAAATCACTTATCCATCAGAATTTGCTGAAAATAGACGTCAGGTTCAATTAAATGGTGAAGCATTCTTCGAGGTACATCACAACAAAGAAAAGCCATTCAGTATTCTTACTAATGATACCAAAACTACTGTATTAGGTACATCTTTCTATCTAAAAGCGGATGAAGTAGAAGTAGTAACAGGTAAGGTAAGATACGAGGACAAATCTACTGGCGATTATGTTGTACTAGTGAAAGACGAAAAAGGTGTTTTAAACCAAGAAGGTATTTCTAAAGTAGCTTACGATAGTCAGGATGCTTTAAAATTGCGTCAAGCGAACATCGTCTTCCAAGGCAGTTCTTTAGAAGAAGTAGTTGAGGAATTATCAATTGCTTATGGTAAAGAAATTGTGATTGAAAGTGATGAACTTAAATCAAGAAAGTTCACAGGTACCTTCAAGAACAAATCATTCTCAACAGTAATTGCTCAGGTATCTGAAGTAATTGGCTGTGAGACTCAAGAGGAAAATAATAAAGTGATATTAAAATAATCACCTTTATCATATCAAAAATTAAGTCGGTAGGAGAACATCTTATCGACTTTTTTGTTTTTCAAGCCTTCACTCATTAATTCTTCTTAATTCATCCTCTTTTATCCATAAAAGCCCATTATCTTTGTATCGAATTTAAAATCAATCGAATGCATACAACGATAGAATTAGATACTATAGTTGCTTTGGCAACAGTTCCAGGACAATCAGCGATACACGTTATTCGTTTATCAGGTCCTGATGCTATCAAAATTGTAAATAAAGTATTTAAAGGTAAAGACCTAGAAAAACAAGCTGGACATACGGCACACTTTGGTACTATCCGAGAAGAAGACGGTACTATTGTCGATGAGGTATTAGCAACAATTTTCTATGGACCTAAATCATATACAGGCGAGAATACGGTAGAAGTTTCTTGTCATGGTTCCCAATTTATTGCCGATCAGTTATTGCAACTGTTCATGAAAGTGGGAGCACGTTATGCCAAGGCAGGGGAGTTTACGCAAAGAGCCTTTGCAAACGGTAAATTAGATCTTGCTCAAGCTGAAGCAGTAGCTGATTTGATTGCAGCGGATTCTCATGCATCAAGAGATGCGGCCATGCAACAGATGAGAGGCGGTTTCTCAAGAGATATCAAAAAGCTAAGAGAGAAACTGATTCACTTCGCTTCAATGATAGAATTGGAGCTAGACTTCTCAGAAGAAGATGTTGAATTTGCTTCAAGAGATGATTTGAAGGACCTAATCAACGAACTTCAAAGAGTCATTCGAGCGTTGATCGATTCTTTCTCTATGGGTAATGTATTAAAAAATGGAGTACCTACAGTTATTGCAGGTAAACCAAATGCAGGTAAATCCACATTGTTGAATGCCTTACTGAATGAAGAAAAAGCCATCGTTTCTGATGTTGCAGGTACTACTCGTGATTTTATAGAAGATGAGATCAATATCGGAGGAGTGACTTTCCGTTTTGTAGATACAGCAGGCCTTCGTGAGACACAAGATAGAGTAGAAGCAATAGGTGTACAACGTTCTTACGAGAAGATGAAAAAGGCTTCATTAATCATGTATATGTTTGATGCCGCTTCATCAACTATCGAAGATGTAAAAGCCGAAGTGGAAGCCTTGGTAGCACTAGGTGTTCCCTACATTTTAGTAGCCAATAAAATCGACCAATTATCTGATGAGTTATCAAAAGAGTTTGACATATTCAACGAACATCTTTTAAAGATCTCTGCAGATAAAGAAATCGGTATCGAAGAGCTAAAAGAAAGAGCACTTCACTTGGTGAACTTAGATAAGGTACAAGCAGGAAACACTATGGTGACCAATGCTCGTCATTATCAATCGCTTCGAGAAACAATGAAAGCTTTAGACGATGTGATCAATGGTATCGACTTAGGCATGACTGGCGATTTCTTAGCATTAGATATCCGTAATTCATTGCATCATCTTGGTGAAATTACTGGTGAGGTAACAACGGATGATTTGTTGGAGAATATCTTTAGTAAGTTTTGTATCGGGAAGTAATTCTCGGAGAAAAATATTGAATGAAGAAGAGGCTTTTGTGGCCTCTTTTTTTGGGAGGTTGCTACCTTTATAAAAATCATTCCCATCCACAATTTAAAATATTGAAATGAACGTAAAAAGGGGATTCTTTTTCAATAAATTTTAAATTTCTTTGGATGGGAATAATCCAAAGTCTTCATTAATTGTCTTACTTACCGAAAAACAATTTTATCAAATAGTAGTCTACTTTAAATTTAAAGTTGATTCTGCTATAGTATAAATGTTTTGGGTCGTCTTCTATTGATTCTAGGATATTATCGGCCTTATCAAAATTACCTAAACCCATATTGGCTTTTAATAAAATCCAATCTTTGTGATCAGAATGTTGTTCATCTTCTAAAAGATCAATAACATACTCATACCTTTGATTTAGTAACTCTTCTGATGCAATCAATAGTGTACTTTTTTCAGTAGTAATAGCATTTCTAGTCGTATAGCTATAAGATGTTGAAGCAATGAAGCTTTCGACACTTAGAGTATTAATGTAGACAGTAAGTCCAATGAAAATAGCAAAAACAGCAGCAGCTGAAGAAACTTTTAGATACTGAAGTTTTGCTCGCCTTTTTTTCATTCTCTCTCTAACAGCCCTTATTTCTTTATTTCGATAGGAGAGCTGAATCCTTTGTTCTATAATCGAGTTATCCATAAATATAGATTAATGAAGGTTTTTGTTTTTACTCACTATATTAGATGCCTAAAATGTGATTTCGTAATCAAAGACATGAAGAAATAATATTTAGTAAGCTGTCTTTGTCGTCTAATTTATCTTGTAAACCTTCCTTTAAATATTTTAAACATCTGCTTTTTTTGTTACGTAAAGCCTGTTCAGAAGAATATTTTCCTTTATTCCTATCGAGTATTTGATTATACGATAATTTATCAAAATAATAGTTTTTTAGAATGTTTCTACAGTCAACTCCAATCTTTTCTATGAGGTCTTCAAACATAGATTTGGTGTATAAGTCGTCATCATTTCCTAATGGAATATCTTCAAGTAATTCTTCGTCTCCAGAAAGCTGATCGATCAAACCTTCTTCTAGGGGAGTCGAAAAATGTTTACTCTTTTTCTGTAAAGTTTTAAGCCACATGTTTTTTGCAATCGTAATCAAATAAGTGGAAATATGTGATTTTCCTTGAAACTTATCTTCATCGATACTCCAAATTACTTTAGCTAGCGCATCTTGAAAAATATCCTCAGCATCTTCTGAAGATCCACCTAAGTTGACAATTATTTTTTTTACGCTTAAGAAATACTTGTCGTAAAGATGTTCAATTGTCTTTTCGTACTTAGTTCTGGTCTTTATGTTGTGAATGATTTTTTCAGAAGTATAGCTTGGTTTTAGAAAAAAATTTTTCATGTCAATTGAGATTTCTTAATGAAAGAGTTTCCGTACTCTAGTTTCAATTGAAGGAGGAACAAGTGCATTATTATTTCCATTTAGTACAAGCCCACCCCAAAACATTGGGTTGTAATACATATGTTCATTGTTTTCTATGTATAGTAATTTAGCTTTTTGTAGTGCAATATCCTTTTCCCAACCTTCAGATAAGTAGTTATAAAAATTATTTATGATGATAGCAGATGATTTATCATTTACTTTCCATTTACCTGCAATAACAGAAGGTATATCGGCATAAGCAAATGCGCGTTGTAAACTTAAGTCCCCTTCACCCTTTGAGAATGCACCAACTCCAGACTGACAAGAACTTAAGACCACTAAATTTATGTGTTGAAGATTAATATTGGAAATTTCATCGAAAGTAATTCTAGATTTTGTTGATTTATCTGGATAAAGAGAGATATATGAATCTTGTGGGATGCTTTTAAAGATTGAATGAGTAGCAAAGTGTAATACGTTATATTTTCTATTTTGAAGGGCTTTTTGCAGAGAGTTATAGGTTGCTTCTTGATTTAATAAATAGTCAGCATTAATATCTTTTACCTCTTCTTCTGTATACTGTAAATCACTATTAGCAAAAGGAGCAATGGCGAATGTATTTACTTTATCATAAATCGTGTTTTTTTGTAAATTCTTTTTACTGTAATGTATTGAATAAGAGTAGGTTGTAGCGAAACTCTCTAAGAGGTACTTATCATTGAAAATAAGTACTTCAAAAGGTATTGAATTTAATTTACCATATGGGGATATGACTAAACGTTTATTATCTGTTGAATTTACCCAGTCAGGTAAAACATATTTACCAAATTTGTCTAGTTGTTCTATGAAGTCACGACTGATAAAATAATTACTTTTTGAAAAGATCTCAATAAGCTTATCTAAAGTGGTATCATCATATTTGATCACACTTAAATCGAATTTTCCTTCATTATAGGTGATTCTGTAAAAATTATCTTTTGTATAGTAGAATGATATAAATGATTTATCATCGTAATTGTCCTTAAAATACTTTTTAAGATCTTTTGATGTAAAACGAGGGGAAACACTTTTTTGGTTGTTTTTGTCACTAATTAAGAAGTCACTTTTAATATAAGTCATAAAATCAGGATCATTAAGTCCTGATGACCGCTTTTTCAAAATATTAGACTTTGCATTTTCTATAATTTCTAAAGCTTTGGCTAAATCATCAAAATTCTTGTCTTTAATATATGACTGACTGAAGAATTCAATCCATTCATCTTGAATTGTATTTAATTCTTCAAAGTGATAAAGCAAATCATCATCCTTTTGTTGTTGCCAAATAAAGTCATGAAAGTATTCATAACTTTTCCAATAATAATCTTTTTGGCATTTAAGTGTAGAGGCATATTTTCCTTTGTAATAGTTTTGAATCATTAATTCATACCTCATGATTTCATTAGTATCACTTCGTACCGAAAACTCTTCATCAATAATCTGTTGTGCAGAGTCTAAATAATTAATACCTGCATTAATATCATGTGAATTGTCATAATCCTTTAATGATCTAAAAATTTCAAGACCAATACTAGTAATGTCTATATGAGGGGAAGATTTTCCTTTTTGATAATATGTTAAAGCAGTTTTCAAGGAAGATAATTGTTCTTCTGGTTTATCAAGATGTTTATAGCATTCCGATAGTTTTAAATGTGCTCTTGCGATATAAAAATTCCGAAATAGTATTTCATCTGTACTAAAGAAAGTAGGATCTGAATTTTTATAATATTGGTCAAAAGCTTTTAAAAATAACTTTAAGTAGTGAATCGTTTCAGTATACTTTTTATGATTAAAAGTATAAATACTAAGATGATAATATTGATTACCAGATAAGTCGCTAACATCAAAGTTTTTTTCTAATAATCGAACAGTTTCATTAATAGCAAGGGTATCATCTAATTTTACATGATTACTTAACTTATTTATAAATACAACTCTGTTACTTCTTTTGTGATTTTTTAAGCCATAGTCAAGAATAGCTTGGCTCATATGATACTCATGTTTTCTATAATAGATATTACTGAGGTGATGTATAAATGATATAGGGAATCTCAAATCTTCCTGATGATCTAAATAAATATTAAAACCCTCTTTTAAATAGTACTCTGAAGAATCAATATTCCCTAATGCATAATAATATTCACCTAATAAATAATATGTGGTTAATTGATGAGATGAGAAATTTTTCTTTTTATTTCTAAGATATGGCAAAGATTGTTTTAAATAATAAATTCCTTTTCTTGTATCTAATTTTTCTTTTCCATAGATATGCCCTAAAGCATAATGTGCATAAGTTTCATAATTATCATTATGAGCAATACTATCTAATTTTTTGAATGTACAAATCGACTCATCAAATTTTTTTTGACTAAATTCTTCAATCCCTTTATTTTTTAAGTCACTGGGATTCAATGTGTTGATAAATATAGTTATGAACGAAATAAAAAAAACATCATTTTTTTATTTTTTACTGATTACAAATTTGCTGAGTTGGATCTAATAGATAACAGAAACAAAAAGTTTTAATTTATTTTTTAAACCTATGAGGTATTTTACTATTACCAGCTTATTTATAATTTCACTGTTTTTCACTTCTTGTGGGAATGAAGTTAATCAAGAATTTGAGCCTATACAAGAAGAATTGAAAATAGATGCTTCGGGTACAATGGCAACTGACTTGGATAAAGATAATGGTAATAATGCCGAGAATAAGGAAAATTGATAAATCAGAAGATTTTTTGATAACAAAAAGACTTATATGACTTAATAAAATAAAAATATAATCAATGTCTGACTTAACGTGGTTACTGTCACTATTTCAATAATATAAATTGATAATAGAAGGGGAATACGACACCAATCAGCGGTAACCCAATAACTAACAGCTTATATAATGATACAACGTAGAAATAAGCAACATTTGCACTCATGCTAAAAACAGAAATCAGAGGAAAGGCGACTAGAGCAGTTTATCTGTTCTAGTTTCGGCCTAGCCTGCAAAGAACTTAGAAGGGTAAAGTAAAAGGTAAATAGATCTAACTATATCGAAGAATATAGTACTACAGAAAGTTAAATACAAACAGGTGAGGGGGAGAGATTTTCTCTCCTCGTATCATTTTTCTTAACAAGATGATCTTTTGGGTCATCTTTTTTTATGATAAAATTTTAAATTGAATTCCAAATGGAATGAGCATGAAAGCTAAGTATTTTTTCTCATTAAAAGAAAATTTAGAACTCAAAACTTCATATAATGAGACTGATGGTCTTTTCTGTTTTAACGATCTAATAAACTCATCTTCATTTATTTGAGAGGTATCTTCTTTTAAGAAACGATTCAATAGTCCAATCCATATTTTTATATGTTGTAGTTGGAATTTATTACTAACTGCATCATATAATTTATTATCTATCAAATAATCTTTAAGTAATAAATGTGTATCAAGCTTTTCTAAAGATCGAACACTTATAGTTCTTGAAATAGATAAATCATTCTGCAGATAGAAATAAACACCATCACTAATACCCACTTTTTCACACTTATGGAAAAGAACACGACTTTGGACTTCGTCTGCAAAGAATTTTGTAGATGTTGTATAAGCATGAGGTAATAATTTGGCATTATACACGCCAAATGCAGAAATCTTCCAATCCATACTTAAATCAAGAACTTCTAAATTGGTGAAGATCCTCTTTTGAGGTAAAGGTAAAATTGAATTATTCTCCTCAGAGAAAAAATAATTTAACTGATATAAAGAAGCTTGAATATCCTCTGTCTCAAATAATCGAAGGGCTTTTTCTATAGCGTCTTTTCCGAGCCAATCATCATGATCTACAATAGTAAAATAATCTCCAGTACAGGCATCGAAACCTATATTTCTACAAGTATATCCTTGATGTTCTGCCCTAATTAACTTTATTCTAGCATCATCTTTTTGATGATTCTCGATAATAGTGGCACTGTTATCTGTAGAAGCATCGTCGATACAAATGATTTCTAAATTTTTATAAGTTTGATTTAATATACTATCAAAATACCGTTCAAGGTAAGCTTCAGCATTGTATACTGCAGTTATAATAGTGACTTTTTTGTTCATTAATTCATATATGTTCAAGTCATAAATATAAATAGATTTTGAACTTGGAAATCAATATCATCAACTTTTATTTTTCATTTCAATAAATTGTTGCTTGTTACTTACTTAAACATGCTAAATGAGTCAATCAACAAATAAACATTTCGAAATATTAGACGGAATGAGGGGAGTGGCTGCCATCATTGTTGTCGCTTTTCATATACTTGAAGCTTTCGCTTTAGGAAAACATAAAGATCAAATTATTAACCACGGTTATTTGGCTGTGGATTTCTTCTTTGTTTTATCGGGTTTTGTGATCGGTTATGCTTATGATAATCGATGGGATAAAATGACATTAGGAGGATTCTTTAAAAGAAGAATTATTCGATTGCAACCCATGGTGATTATGGGGTCGATCATTGGAGCAGCGACTTTTTATCTACAAGCATCCCCAGAGTTATATGCAAATTTAGCTTCATCGGAAGTAAAAGATGTGATTATTGTAATGCTTATTGGTTTTACAATGATTCCTGTAGGAAGATCTTTTGATGTGAGAGGATGGGGAGAGATGTATCCCTTAAATGGACCAGGTTGGACGTTGTTCTTCGAATATATCGCTTACACATTATATGCGCTTATTTTAAGAAGATTACCAAATATCATTCTTATGGTATTAGCAGGTATCGCAGCGGGCTTCTTGATTCACCTTTCTGTCACTGCAGATACGGGAACTGTAGCAGGGGGCTGGTCATTAGATCCTGTTCAATTAAAAATCGGAATGATTCGCTTATCGTATCCCTTCTTATCAGGTTTGTTGTTATCTAGATTTATGAAGAGAACTCATATCAAACATTCATTCTTGATAAGTAGCATCTTGATGATATTGGTGTTATCACTTCCAAGATTAGGAGGAGATGTCCATTGGATAAATGGTTTATACGAAGCCTTAGTCATCATCTTTATTTTCCCATTGATCGTTTATTTAGGAGCTAATGGAGAAATCAAAAATGAGAAAGCAAGAAAGTTTGCCAAATTCTTAGGCGACATTTCTTATCCGATTTACATCACTCATTATGCCTTTATCTATATGTATACCGCATTTGTATTTAATGAGGTATTACCAGAAAAACAAAACTACGGTCTAGCTGCAGTTTATGGTGTACTCACATTTGTTGTATCCATCTTAGTGGCTTACTTATCTGTTAAGTTCTACGATGAGCCATTGAGAAAATGGTGGAGTAAAAAGTGGCTGAAGAGCTAAATCAAAAAAATATGCTGGGTTTGATGGCACCGAATTCATCAAACTCAGTTTTTTATTTCTATAAAGAAAAACTAACTGATAATCGAAAATATAATTTTTGATTAAGCTGAGTTATTTACTGAATAAACAAATCTTCAATTTAAACCAATTTCTAATGCGTTATTATTTACAAATCATTGTATGCATCCTATTTATTTCTTGCAGTACAAAGCCTAAAAAGCAAACTCAAATCGATTTTACCACTGTAGACTCCTTTTTCATTGTAAAAGAAAAACTTCAAAAAGAAGAATTGCCATCAGAAGAGGAATGGGATCAACTTTTTAATTCTACTGGATATAAAGTAGCCGGCAGAGATCAAAGTAGAGAAGGATATATCAAGTTGATAAAATTGGCCTACTACCCACCATCTCAAAGTGAAAAAGACAGTATTTTACAGTTCACGCTCAAGGAGGATCTATCTAATATGCAAGATTATTTTCTAAAGATAACTGTAGAAAACTTTATCAAAGTAGGTGAGATGGAGAAAGAACTTCTCACTTACAGAGAACAGTACGATTTTGATCAAAAAATTGATGCAGCAAAGGAAAAACTAAAAGACTTTTTAATTGACCCAACGGATTCTTTAATCACAGTTCCATCTATTAGTGCAGCTATTTTTGAACCTGAAGCCTATGCTTATCCATCAGGAATTGTGATTGACTTAAACAAATCGTTTCAAGATTCAGATGAGGAACTTATAGGTTTTTTCTCTCATGAGTTGTATCATATGTACAGAAGTAAATTCGGAAATAAAGAATATGCCAATCATAATGGTTTTACAAGAGCGATAGAGAAACTTCATAATGAGGGTGTTGCCGATTTAATTGATAAACAAGATACAGTCTTTGATTCTAAGCTTTATCCCAAACAGTTTACTGATATCTATGGAGAAGCTTTTAATTCGACCAGTCAAACTTTGGAACAATTTGATGTACTTACATGCAAGTTTGTTAAAGGCGAAATTTCTGAAGAAGAATACAATTCTACTACTCAAAATATGTTTGTATTTGGAGGACATCCAAATGGTTTTTCTATGACACGATCAATCGTGAAAAATGGACAAAAAGAAGCTTTAGTTACGAATTTTGCAAACTCATTAGTGTTTATCAGATTATATAATGAAGCAGCAAAAGTACAAGGCAAATATGTATTTAGCGATGAACTGATGACGTATGTAGATCAACTCGAAGATCAGTTTTTTGAAAATAAAAATATGTAACAATCAGAGATGATTGTATAAGTTATTCATCATATAAAATGAAGAGGTTATGTTTAACATGACCTCTTTTATTTTGTGGTGAATAATTATTCATTTATATTTGTATCGCGCACGATACAAATATAAAAAACTTAATTATGAATCAGATAAAAACAACAACGACACAAAATATCTTTAGAGTTTTATTAGGAGCAGCTATGCTTTATGCAGGCATTGGTCACATGACTTTCAGAAGAATTGCTTTCCAAGCGCAAGTACCCACCTGGTTAACGACCGATGAGGCCTTTGTCGACTTTGTAGTATTGGCTTCTGGAGTAGTAGAAATTTTATTTGGTTTATTGATGATCTACGGAAGAAATTTTAAAGTTCAAACAGGTATAGCATTAGCCGTTTTCTATATTTTGATATTTCCGGGTAACATCAACCAATATGTGAATGGGATAGATTCTTTTGGATTAAATACAGATAATAAACGACTCATTCGTCTATTCTTCCAACCTCTTTTAGTGCTTTGGGCATTGTGGTCATCTGGAGGATGGAAATATCTGATGGAAAGAAAAAGAACGAAATAAACCACCTCTAGAGTAGGAAATTTTTCGACTCATAAATAACTGAACAATCACTTTCCCCCCTTTATTTCAAGAATTTATCTTACAAACAGAGGAGAAGGTGATTGTAATTTTGGCTTGTTAGCATGAAATGAATTTATTCAACTAAACTTATTTGATATGAACTACAAGCCTCTACTTTTTATCACTTTACTGATGTATAGTTTCTTTTCTATTGGACAAGATACTGTCGATATCAACCTTAATATAAAACACCTTGTCGGTAACAGTGCAGAATTTGACCGTTCAAAATACATGGTGTTTCATGAAAGTATTACCGGAAATGAATGGGATAGTGATGAGCAACGAGCATCATTTTTAAATGATTATGACATTTATTTAGGAAGAACTAATGGAGCGATCGTTTGGGAATTTAATCAGGTGAGACAAGACCCAAGTAAAGCGGGATGGCCCGATATTTCTCATATGCAAGAAAAGGGGCAACAGTCAAAAAACAACTATGCTTCCAAAACAGCAGCACATTCGTTAGAGCACCGAGAGATCAATATGATGGAAGGTGGACAAATGTGGCCTATGTATCCTAACGGTCAAGAAACCACTCCAAGTTCTTGCTGTAGCGATGCAACTCCTTGGTCATACGAAGGAACAGAAGCAGTAGCAGAATTTTACAGTAATTACCTTACCCATTACTTTGGGGAAGGCGGAACTACCGGCAAACAAAAGCCTAAATTGGTGGAAGTATTGAACGAGCCGTTTGTAAAAGCCAATCAGTACAATACAACCAATAGAGAAATTGCAGAGATGCATAATGTTGTGGCCAAACGTATTAAAAAGGACCACCCAGATGTAATGGTTGGAGGTTATACTGCAGCACACCCCGCTTTTGAAGATCACGATTTTGGACATTGGGAAGGTAACTGGAAAATGTTTATTGACGTTGCCGGAGAAGAAATGGACTTCTTTTCTTTTCACTTATACGATTATGTTGGGGACAATACGAACATGATCGAAAGACAACGTAAAGGAAGCAACATCGAAGCCATTATGGATATGATTAACCACTATTCCATGATTAAATTAGGTGAAGTTAAACCTTGGTCGATATCAGAATACGGTTGGTTCTGTCCAAGTTGCGATGGACCTTATTATGCTGAAAGAGATTGGTACAACGTTCGTTCATTTTCATCAATGATGATGCAATTAATGGAAAGACAGGATCAAATTATAAATGCCATTCCTTTTTTATTAACCAAAGCTTCTTGGGCTCACAACAAAGCAGAAGACGAATACAATTCCTATGGTCCTCGTTTGTTGAGAGAAATAGGTGAGGTTGAGGGAGAACCGTCACATGCAGGTTATGTGTATACTGATTTATTGAAATTCTTCGAATTATGGACAAATGTTAAGGGAACGAGAGTAGATACTAAACCCACAGATTTTGATTTACTTTCTGATGCTTACATCAACGGTAATAAGTTGTATTTGATATTAAGTAATCTCAATCCGGAAGTAAAAAAGGTGCAACTTAATATTGGTAACATCACTGATTACCCAATTAGCGAATTGATGGTAAAACATGCTTATGAAACCAACTTATTGACACAATTGGATACGACTTATTTCACAGACCATATTTCAGAAGTAGAGTTGGGTTCTGAAGCGACAATGATTTTAGAATATACATTTACCAATGATGTAACGATCGATGAGTTGAAAAAAGAACAAATGTTCTATGCAGAAACTTATCTTCAGCCAATTGTAGCCAATCAAGAAGTATCCTTCCAAGTAAATAATGTGGCAATTGAAGAAAACGGAGAAGCGATTCTTAGAATTGGTTTAGGTAGAGATCCAGGAAAATCATTAAAACCAACGGTGAAAATCAATGGTACTACACTTCAAATCCCAACCAATTGGAAAGGAGATGATCAACCTGCAAGAGACCGTTTCTTTGGAGTATTAGAGATTCCTGTAGATTATGATTTGTTACAGTCTAATAACACAGTTTCCGTTTCATTCAATGATGATGGTGGACATATCACCACACTTATTTTAAAGACGTATGCTTTATCTATTCCAGTAGAAAGATCAGCATTTAATATGGGAAACGGTGATGAACCTTTGGGTTTAGAAAATCAATTAGAAAGGTTGAATGTATATCCCGTTCCAAGCGATAGTATGATTAAGTTATCAGGTATTGATGGAGAAACAAAAAGTAGTGTGATTTCATTATCGGGAAAGATTTTATTTACCACACATCAAAAAGTAATAGACATCTCAAAGCTAAATGTTGGGGTGTATATTCTGAATGTGGAAACATCAAAAGGGATGGTTTCTAGAAAAATTATTAAAAAATAGATAAAGAATAGTCTCTTAGATTAAAGCATTTCTAGTTTTCACTAAAAAATTGGAAATGCTTTATTTATTAGATCACAAAACAAAATTAAGCTCAATTATCTTATCGAATGCGTTAAATATTAACGAAATCAACCCGTAAATTGGTGATTGATATTAATTTAATATGATGGGAGTTATATTCTCATTACCTTTATAGTGCATAAGGTAGACGAATCCGTCTACACATGACTAAATGATTATTTTTCATTTTCCATCTCGAATTTTCTAAGATTCATATTTTAAATGTTCATACTTATTTAGTTACACTTGGCAAAACACATTAAAAAATCATAATGGCAAAATCGCAACAAGCATTTAATAAGTTAGAAAAGCAGAAGAAAAAAGCAAAAAAGAAGCAAGACAAACTTGCTAAGAGAGAAGAGAACAAAAAGAACAAGACAAAAGGAGCCGATCTTGAAAGCATGATGGCATACGTGGATGAGTTTGGAAATATTGTTGACACTCCTCCAGATCCAACTGAAGAGAAAGAAGAAATCAAATTAGAAGATATTCAGATCTCTGTTTCAAGAAATAACGAAGAGCCTTCAAAGAAAAAGGGTAAAGTTGAATTCTTTAATCCTGATAAAGGTTTTGGGTTCATCATCGAAAAGGAAAGAAGACAAAAATTATTCTTCCATATCAATGATGTTGAAAAAGGCTTTGATATTAAAGATAACGATTTTGTTGAGTTCGATATTCAAGATACTCCTCGAGGAAAAGCTTGTGCGAATGTAACAAAAGCATAAATAAAAACTCCTTTGATGATGAAAACATCAAAGGAGTTTTTTTATTGCAATTCTACATTCCTCCTAGCTTAGGTTTTTCTGCTTCTACTTTTTTCACAAGGAAGTAAGAAGCACTCATAAGTACAAGACCAATTACTGCTCCCCATTGTTCGCCATCGCTTACATTTAAGTGAGCAAAAACGGCAAGTAAAAGATTGAAAGTGAACCCAGCGTAAGCCCATTCTCTTAATACTTTAGATTTAGTCTGCCAGATACCAACTACCCCAAGTACTTTAGCTGTCGCCATGTAGTAAATTAGGTTAGGAGGGAAGCCCATTGCTTCGAAAAATCCAACTACCATTTCATGTTGGAAAATGTAGTTGGCTACACCTAACATGATAAATACTGAAAATAGTCCTGTGATAACGTAATAGAAGATTTTGTTCTTGTTTTTCATAACGATTAAAGTTGAGTATTTAAATGTACTGTTATTATTTTACATGTAAAATAAATTATTTTTAAAAAACACGCGATTTGCGTGTTATCCTCTGAGGCGATCTAAAACATCACTTGCTTGAGCTGCTTCTTCCTCCGAGATATTTTCAAGGAAGCGAAAGATCGTATCCTTTTTCTCTAGTTCATCAATTTCTTTTAAAAGATCGAGACCTTTCTGAGAAATCTTAACGAAAACTACTCTTCGATCTGAATCACTTCTTTTTCTTTCGATTAACTCTTTATCCAGAAGTTTATCAGCCAACCGGGTAGTATTCGGTGTTTTTTCTATCATCAGAGATTTGACATCATGCATATTTTTCCAATCTCCAGCCCCTCTTAGAATTCTCAGAATATTAAATTGTTGCGTGGACAATCCATAAGGCTTAAACATTTGAGCGGTGATGTTATTCAACCAATTTGAGGTATAAATCAAATTAGTGATAAACCGATGTTTATCATTTTGAAACTTAGATTTTATAACATCATCTATACGTTGCATTTTCTCTTTTTTGATAAGTAATGATTGATTACATCACAAACATAAGAATAATATTTTACATGTAAAATAATTACAGGTAAATTTAAAAAGAAATTTGTAAGGACGTTGTATTACAACGTCCCTAGAACTATCTTTTATTTCTGATAGGTAGCATAATCCGTATATCCTTCAGCACCTCCTCCATAGAACGTATTATGATTTGCATAATCCACTGGAGTTAATGGCCAGTTATTTTTCATGCGTTCTACTAAGTCAGGATTGGTGATAAACGGTTGACCAAAGGCTACTAAATCTACTAAACCTTTTGCTAATAAGTCTTCCGCAATTTCCTGAGTCAGTTTACCGGCCACCATAATTGGTTGATGATAAATACTTCTTATTTCTTTTCTATAAGCTTCAGTAACTTCTTTATAATTCGAAATATTTTCTGAAAAATGAAGATAAGCTAAACCAAATTGATCCAATGCTTTTACTAATGCTAAGCTTAAATCAATCATCTCAGGATCGTGGTTAACACTACCCTCTGCCACAAATGGAGAAATTCTGATGGCTGTTTTATCTGCACCAATAGCATTGGCTACAGCTTCAACAGTTTCTAGTGTCATTCTCATTCTATTTTCGATAGATCCGCCATATTCGTCAGTTCTCTGGTTAGAATGAGCACGTAAGAATGAATCCAATAAATAACCGTGTGCACCATGTAATTCTACACCATCAAATCCTGCTTCCATAGCATTCTTAGCCGCTTGAACGAAATCATTTTGTGTTTGTTTAATTTCCTCAAGACTCATTTCTTTTGGCGATTCAGTTTCAATCATACCATAAGAACCATCACCTAGTGGGCCCCAAACTTTATCCGCTTCTTTTATTGCAGAAGGAGCTACCGGTTGAGTTCCCGAAATATTCGAGTGAGAACGACGACCAACATGCCATAATTGAATAAATATTTTACCTCCTTTTTTGTGCACTTCATCTGTAACGGCTTTCCACCCATCGATTTGTTCTTGTGTATATATTCCTGGAGTAAAGCTATATCCTCTGCCCACTTTAGAGATAGGAGATCCTTCTGTAATAATTAATCCGGCAGACGCTCTTTGACCATAATATTCTTTTGCTAAAGGTGTAATAACATCTTCTCCCACAGAGCGAGAGCGTGTCATTGGTGCCATTGCAATTCTATTGTTTAAAGTAATTTGTCCTAATTGATATTCTGAAAATATGTGGTGACTCATGATTGTATAATTTTTGTTTTTTTGATGATACAAAGGTCAATAAAAGGATTAAAAATAGAGAGGAAGTAACGCACATTTTTGATGTGATGTAGATCACACTATTTAGAAAATCGGCTTAGTGTTTCTCTACTAACACCTAAGTAAGAAGCAATGTATTTTTTAGGCACTCTCTGTATCAAATCAGGTAGTTTTTGAACAAGGTCGTTGTATCTTTTCTCGGCACTATCCTTCATTAATCCCATGACTCTTTGTTGAAGGGAAATATATCCTTTAGTAGATTTAATTCTGAAAAAATTGGCCAATGCAGGGACTTTTTCACACATTTTTTCTCTATCCTCAAACGACATCACTAAAAATTCTGCATCCTCTATACAATCTATATTTAAGGTAGAGATACCATGATTTTGGTACGCTTGGAAATCGCTCACCCAATAATTCTCAAATGCAAACTGAAGGATATGTTCTTTACCACTGTCCTCCATAAAATATGATTTCACTAGTCCTTTTACTATCCAAAATTCGTTAGGCACATTGCTTCCCTCCTGAATCAAAAACTGATGTTTCTTTAAACGTTTATAGATAAAATGCTGACGTATATATTCCCATTCTTCTTCAGAAATTTCTACTGTTTCGAGAAAGTGTTGTTTTAATTTTAGAAGTGCTTCTTCCATTCCCTCATTTAAATTTATGTTCCTGTATTCAATTTAATAGTTATTGTGGGAATCTTAAAAAAAATAGCCACTCCGCATCTGCAAAGTGGCTATCTGTGATATCCGATATATAAATTTTCGTTTGTTAGTTTTGATCTATTATTAAATTTCTTCCAATAGGTAAACCCCTTTCCATTTTAAGGTAGTCTCACCTATTTTCAATTTATGTTTTGATGAAGAGGAGCTATCATTATTGCACATTATAAATCTCCATTTCTTGCCTTCTTTATTTTCGAAAGTCACAGCAGAATACGCATTGGTATTGTACACTACATTTACATTTTTAATACTACTGTACGTGTGAGGAGCCAACTCCGTGATGTAAGAATAACCTCCGTGAGTTTCTAATACGGATGCATATAAATTACTTCCTTTTTTACCTGTTTTTAACCAGTGGAAAGCCTTGTCGTTTCTAAGGTTCATTTTAGGATCGTTGGCGCCAAGAAGAACAAAATTGATGCTGTCCTCTGCAGAAGTGGCCATATTGAGTGTATAGAACACTTTATTGTTAAACCAGTTGACCTGATTAAAATCCCCTTTGGATGGCGCTTCACCTACTTTCCATAAATATTGGAAACCATCTTTTTTACCCATCACCGGTAAAGAATTTAATGGTTGATTATCGAAAGTAGAATACATCATCTGACCTTTATAATTATAAGGCATTCTTAATTTCTGATCAGAAGGAAGGTCTGCTCGGAATAAATCAAGTAATAAAGGATTTTCAAATGCATTGTCTTTAATTAATACTAAAGTTCTTTGTTGATGAACGCCATCATAAGCAATACTGTCTTTAGCACTCATGATCTGGACATTTTCATCCTCAGCATTGAAGTAATACAATTCAGGAGTAGCCGATTCCGCTTTTTCAACCTTGGCATTGCATTGCGTACGATCGCCAATCACTAAGGTGTTATGAGCTACAGTTTGTTTCGCCCATGTTTTATTTTCTTTTAAGTATCCGCCACCATCTTTTTGGTTGATGTTGACATAACGAGCAGCACCATAATCTTGTAACACCTCATCTCCTTTATTGTACATCAAATAAGAAAGGCGGTCGAAATGACCATGTCCCATACCGTGTTGGGTAAACTTCATGATGTACTCCTGACGGCTTCCTCTTAAAATGCCTATCGCTCCTTTATCACCTTTATTACCATCAGTGACCAACAAACTTCTTTTTTGGTAAGTCGTTGCTTTACCCTGTGCAATAGCATTTGATTCTAAGAAACCACCATAGTTTAGAGGAACTGCGTTCAATTCTTTTACAATCGATAAAAGACCATTTCTATGTACATCACCGTGTTCGTAAGCGATAGAAATGGCTAGTTTCAATTCTCTTGAATAGTAAGACATTCCTTTTTGTGCATCGTTTAATGGGAAGAATTCCCCTTTCTCATTCGATAACTGAACAAGCGTTTCGATACCTTTTAGAAGGATCTTATTGTCGTAGTTGAAAATATCAAGTTCCTTTTTATTTCTATCCAATGCTACCGCATACATCAAGAAAGGATACATCGCATATCTTTGGTAGTAGGGACCTTCGAAATAATATCCATCAGGAGAAAAAGCATGATCGATGTTGGCAAGGAAGCCCGCTTTTTTCTGATCAGCTCTAATAATATCTCCTCCATCGTTGTCTTTTGCGTATAGGTTTTCAAAAGGAAGACCGTATAAAGATTTCTGAATTAAATCTTCATCGTGTATGACCAAACCAATCATACCTACTGCTGCATTTGCCCAAGTACTATGGTTATGCAGACGGTTAAAGAATTGAGGCGTTTGTACAGATAAGAAATCAGCATAAGGTCTAAATAATTCCTTGTTTAATTTATCTCTAGTACCAGCATCCAACCATTCGTAAATCGAACTGTACGCCTGACTTGTATAAACCAACCAATTGGCATCGTTTAAACACTGCCAGAAAAATTTACCTGGTGAATACGATCTAGTGGCAGGGTGACGATCGAAAGTAGGAAATAATTCAGCGTATTTTAATAAAGTGTTTTTGATTAGCTCAGCGTATTGCTCATTACCTGTCAATTGGTAAAGCATGCCCGCTTTCTGCATAATCGTATAATTTAATTTATGTTGAGAGTGAGTGTACCCTCCAGCTAAATCTTTAGGAACAGGAACATCAAGTCCAGATTTTAAATAGGGAGCCACTTCTTCAATCGCATCATTTACCGCTGAGTGAAAAAGGTTATCACTTTTTAAAGCCAATTTCATTTCCTGAAGCTGAGCCTCGGAAGTAATTAAATTTCCGTTCTGACTGAAAACGTTAGATACACTTAACAGAATTAGCAAGACTGCTGTGTATAAGTTATTCTTCATTTTCATCTTTATGATTTTATTTATTTGTTAGCGAACATCAGATTTTGTAAACAGATTCTTTTTTTCAAAACATACTTTAAAAGTTGTCTTTCATTTCATCAATATTGTTTACTTAAATAAAAAACATTGTTGTTTTCTATTATTGGTATTTTGGTTGACCAATTTAGAGAATCGATATTTATTACCCATCATCAAAATCAAAATAAATTAACAATAAGTGTTAAAATGCAATAATATATAGAAATAGTGCAATGTTTTATCACTATAAAAGGGTCTTGAAGTGATATCTTTTTTTAAGATTAACTAAAATCATAAAAAAGTAAAACAACGTGTACAATCTATAATAAGATCTACTTGTCTTCTATTGTGATGAGCGATGATCAAAATGAAATTGGATTAAAAAAGGCGATTAATAATAGTTGAAGGCAGTTTTTAAAAAGAGTTGTTTTTACAATTATTAAGGTTTTGTTTTCTGATGGACAAAAATATATTTTAGTCATTTTTACCAGTATCGATCGTTATATTTTCATTTTAATTTGAAATTTTAACATTTTTCATAAAATCCGCCTCATTTTAACGCCTTCCGTGCTTTTGGTGTGAATAAATCACAATTTATATCATTCAATTTGCGAAAAATATATGTCGATTTAGGAAATATAAAATTGATTTATGATATTTGGTCAACCAATCACCAAAAAGGGTTGAGAACAAACAAATCATCTGATTCTACGCTGAATCAATTATAGAAATAGAAAAAAGATAAATTAGAAATGAAGAATTTTACTGTTCAGCTGTGTACGGTAGCTTTACTAACAACAGCCTTGATCATGTCCTTCAAGTCTTTTACTGGAGACACAGTAACGACAGTTAAGGAATTAGAAGAACGTATTTCTAATGCACAACCTGGCGATACAATTGTTATGGCTGCGCAAACTTGGAAAGATGTTAAGATTAAATTCAAAGGTGAAGGTACAGAGGAAAGGCCAATCGTATTAAAAGCTGAAAAAAGAGGTGAAACGTTACTTACAGGAAATTCTTCTTTAGAAATTGGTGGTAATCACTTAGTTGTTGATGGATTGATTTTTAAAGATGGATATGCAAAAGGTAGAGTAGCGGTTAGATTTAAGATAGGTGATGTAGTTGCAAAAAATTCTCGTTTAACGAATGTTGTAATGGATCATTACAATCCTGCAGACAGATTTGAAAAAACATCTTGGGTAGAGTTATACGGTCAGAATAACGAAATAGATCACTGTTATTTTGGAGGTAAATTAAATGCCGGTGTTTTAATGGCTGTGAAATTAAATAATTTAGAATCACGTCATAACAAGCACCACATTCACCATAATTACTTTGGTAAAAGACCTAAATTAGGATCAAACGGTGGAGAGACGCTTCGTGTAGGTGTATCTACATATTGTGAAGAATCTTCTGAAACATTAATCGAGAATAACTATTTCGATCACGTTTCTGGTGAAGTAGAAATCGTATCGATTAAATCTTCAGATAACATCATTAGAGGTAATATTTTTGAAGCTTCAGAAGGTGTTCTTGCTTTAAGACATGGCGATAGAAACATTGTAGAAAACAACTACTTCTTCGGTCATAATTTAGCAAATGCTGGTGGTGTAAGAGTAATTAACGGTGGTCACATCGTAAGAAATAACTACTTCCAAGATTTAGGTGGTAAGCGTTTCTTCGGTCCACTTCCAATTATGAACGGTGTACCTAACTCCTTGCCTAACCGTTACATTAGAGCACACCACGCTACAATCGAAGGTAACCACTTCTTCAATACTCCACACTTAGAATTGTGTGTGGGTTCTGATAGAGAACGTACTCAAATTCCTGATCACATTACCATCAAAAACAATGTGTTCTATAATCCTAAATCATCAGAAATCTTTACAGTATTGGATGATATCTCAGGATTTACATTTAAAGGAAACAAATACAAAAACGATGGTTCAGCTTTAAAATATAAAGCAGGAATGAAACCATTGAAAGAAGAATATACAAAGAATGCAGAAGGTTTATATGAGAGTAAATCATTCAAACCTGAGCTTCCAGTGAAAAAAGAAGAATGTGGTCCAGCTTGGTACACACCAATCGCTACTGCTTTAGCACAATCGAATCAAGTACTTAAAGTAGGTAATTTCGATGAGTTAGTAAAAGCGATTGAAACTGCTGAAAACGGTGCTACTGTAGAAGTGACTGCTCCATCAATTAATTTCACAAAAGATATTCACTTAACTAAGAATATTTCTATTGTATATAACGGATCGGAGAGAACGCAATTCTACTTCGAAAAGAATCAAAAGCAAGTTTCATTCTTCGTTATTGAAAATGGAGGTAGCTTAAACATAAGAAACATCGATTTCAAAGGTAGATCTAAAGTGGGTATCTCAAAAGCTGGTATCTCAACCTCTAAATCTCCAATGATTCAGCATTATACTTTAACGATCGATAATTGTGCTTTCCATCATTTCGATGCAGCCGATTATACTGCGTTCCGTGCCTTCACAAGTACATTTGCTGATCGAATTGAAATTAAAAATTCTGAGTTCTACAATATTTCGGGTGTAGCCTTAAATATCAATGGTCAGACAGAACAATTGGGTAGATATAGTGCAGAAGAGGTCGTAATCGAGAACTGTAAGTTCACAAGAGTAATGACAGGTGCTATGGAGATTACTCGTTTAGGTAATGATGAATCGACGACAGGTCCATATGTTTCAATTAAAAACTGTGACTTCGTAGAATCAGGTAATAAAGAATTAGGTAGTGTAGTATTGCTTTGGGGTGTACAAAGCCTAGATGTAGATAACTTATTTTTCTACAATGCGGGTACATCAGGAAGAACAATTCGTTTCGAAGATCCAAACTGGGCAGTATCTACAATTGATAATATCCTAAGTATTGGTTCGGGTAGAATCGAATCGTACTACCCAAGAGTGGGTAAACATGTCACAACTATCGAGGAACATTTAGAAGAAGCTAAAGCCTACGATATGAAACGTGAAATGAATAAAGGTTTTCAACCATCTAAATAATTAACTATCGGGTAGCATTGAGTGCATACTCTGTACTCAATGTTATCTGGTGCTAATTGAACAAACACATTTACGATTAACAATTTCTAAACTTTAGTAAAAAATGGAAAAGATACAATCAAAACCATTCTTCGTATCTTCAGAAAATGAGTGGGAAGAATTAGGAAACGGTATTTCTCGTCAAATCATCGGTTATGACAATCAATTAATGGCTGTAAAAGTGAAATTTGAGAAAGGTGCTGTAGGTACTCCTCACTCTCATTTTCATTCACAAGTAACTTATGTAGTAGAAGGTTCTTTCAGAATGAGAATCGGTGAAGAGTGGAAAACAATTAACAAAGGAGATGCATTCTATTGTGAGCCAGACGTTGAGCACGAAGCTGAATGTTTAGAAGACGGTATGTTGATCGATACTTTCGGTCCTGCACGTATGGACTTCTTAGACGGTTCTAAGCCAGCTTACCTAACAGGTAAACAAGAAGATTAATTCACTTAACAAACTACTTAGAACATGGCTACAACAATAGAAAATAAAAAGCCTACTGAGCAAGGTATTAAGCCATTCGGTAAGAATTTACGTTGGGCAATTATTGGTCTAATCGCCATCGCTACAATTATCAATTATATTGATAGATCTGCGTTATCAATGATGTTCCCAGGTGAAGGTGGTATCGGAGAAAGTTTAGGTTTAGACAAGACTGATTATGCAGTTATTTTGAACGTCTTTATGGTATTCTATGCATTAGGTCAGTCATTCTCAGGAAGAATTTTTGATAAAGTGGGTACACGTTTCGGATATGTAATTTCGATCGGTATTTGGTCTATCTCTTCTTTCTGTCATACATTCGCAAGAGGTATTTTCTCTCTTGGATTCTTCCGTTCTACATTAGGTTTTGGTGAGGCAGGTAACTGGCCTGGAGCAGCTAAAAGTAATGCAGAATGGTTCCCAATTAAAGAAAGAGCTTTTGCACAAGGTTTATTTAACGCAGGTGCTTCTTTAGGGTCTGTAGTGGCTCCTCCTTTTATCGCTGCTTTATTTGTGGCGTTCGGATGGCAAACTACATTCATGATCATCGGTTCGTTGGGTATGTTATGGATCATTCCTTGGTTGTTAATTAACAAAGGAACACCAACAAAACACCCTTGGATGACTGAAGAAGAATGTCACTACATTAAATCTGGTCAGTCCAAAGCTGATAACGATGAGAATGCAGTTGCACTTCCATTAAGTAAAATCTTATCATACAAACAAGCTTGGTCTGTATTAGTATCACGTTTCTTCTTAGAACCAATTTGGTGGTTATTCGTAGGTTGGATGCCAATTTACTTAGCCGATGTTTATGGTTTCGATGTGAAAGAAATTGGTGCATTTGCTTGGATTCCATACGTAGGAGCCGCTTTAGGTTCTGTATCGGGTGGTTACTATTCAGGTTTACTAATTAAACAAGGTCATACAACCAACAGAGCACGTAAGCAGACCATCATTATTGGTTCTACTTTAATGTTATCGGGATTGATCGCAGTATTAAGCATCGATTTATCGCACAACCCAGATTGGTTTGTTTACATCGTAGCAGTAGTATTGTTTGGTTTCCAATTCTCAATTGGTAACGTACAAACTTTACCATCTGATTTCTTCTCTGGAAAAAATGTTGGTACTCTAGCCGGATTCGGTGGTACTGTAGGTGTATTGTCTGTGGTATTGATGAACTTCATTGTTTCACAGATTACAAACTACAACATTGTATTCGGTATGATCGCAGCGTTTGTACCATTGAGCGTTATTGCAATTTTCTTCTTGGCTAAAGACATTAAGCCGGTAGAAGAAGACTAAAATAAAATATATAGGGTTTATCATCAATCGCCCTCAAAATTTTGATGATAAACCCTCATTGTCACTTTTAATTAAGTGCTATTATTTCAAAAAAAAATATCTAAATAAATTAGTTTTAAAATTATGAACTTATCAGGAAAAGTTGCCATCGTAACAGGTGGTGTACGTGACATCGGACGTGAGATTACTTTAGCTATGGCAAAGGCAGGTGCAAGAGTAGTAGCAAACTACTATGCAGCTGAAGAAAATGCAGAAGAAAATGCAGCAGAAACAGTTCGTTTAGCAGCTGAATTTGGTGCAGAGGTGATCACTGTTCCTGGCGATTTGATGAATACAGCAGACGTTGAAAACGTAGTAGCTGAAACAGTTAAAATGCATGGCGATCGTATCGATATTCTTGTAAACGTTGCAGGAGGTATCGTTGGTCGTAAGAAAATCGAAGAGCAAGACGAAAACTGGTATAACTTATTAATGGACTTGAACTTCAAAACTGTTTGGTCTATGACTAAAGCGGTTCGTCCTTACTTAGGTGAAGGTGGTTCAATCGTAAACTTCGCTTCTCAAGCAGGTCGTGACGGTGCTGGTCCTGGTGCTACTCTTTACGGTGCATCTAAAGCAGCAGTTATGGGCTTCACTCGTGGTATGGCGAAAGAACTAGGTCCTATCGGTGTTCGTGTTAACGCACTTTGCCCAGGTATGATCGCAACTAAATTCCACGATGATCACACTCCAGATCAAGCACGTGTAAACGTTGCCAACGCAACTGCATTGAAGCGTGAAGGTCGTGCGGAAGAAGTAGCTGATTTAGTAGTTTACTTAGCATCAGATAGTTCTTCATTCCTTTCAGGTAACAATATCGATATCAACGGTGGCTTAGCGTTCTCGTAACGGATATTGAATTAAATATATTAATATCGGGCCGCACTCAATAGGCGGTCCGGTATTTCTTAAATGACTACAGAAATGAAACAAACGATCAAAGGATTATTATTACTACTACTTATCTGGCAATCTAACCTTGCCTTTGCACAACAACCTATCGTTATTGTAAACAGTGGGTTCGAAGACGGTTTAAAAAACTGGGAGGTAAAAGGTAAAGTACAAAAATCTCAAGATGCCAATTCTGGTAACGGTTCAGCTAAACTAGCAGAGAAAGGTGCAGAGGTTACTCAATTTGTAAGAGTAGAACCTAAAACCGATTATATATTAACGTTAGCTGTTAAAGGTAATGCTACAGCTTTTGTTTCTGTAAAAGGGAAAAAACAAGAAGTAAATACCGACAACAAGAAGTTTGCTACTGTAGAAATCGCTTTTAATAGCGGAAAAGCTAAAAATGTAATCATTGGTGCAAAGTACAATAACGGACAAGCACGAATTGATGACGTAAAACTAAAACAAGTAAAAGGTGCTGCGGCATCTAACCAAGAAACATTAAATCCAATTCTTGTAGTCAATGGCGGTTTCGAAAGCAAACTAGCCAATTGGGAAACTACAGGAAAAGTATCTTCTTCAGATGTCTGTCATAGCGGTGTAAAATCGGCTAAAATGGATGCTAAAGCTGAAGTAAGACAAATGGTAAAAATATATCCTTCATTAGAATACAGATTAGACGTTGCCGTGAAAGGTAGAGGTCAAATCTTCGCAAAAGTGAAAGGTGATGAATTCGTTCAAGATTTCGATACAAAAGAATTTCAAATAGTAAGCATTGAGTTTACTGCTCCAGCAAAAGGAAAATTTGTTACAATTGGAGGTAGATATACAGATAGACAAGTTCGTTTTGATGATTTCAAAGTAGTGATTTTAAATCAAGAACTAGATGAAAATCATCAATACCCAACAGATGTGATTCCTTCATTGACCGATTGGAAAATCACTTTACCAATAGATGCTCAAGGTAGAGATAACAAAAGAGTATTTGATGTGAATCAGAGAATCAAAACGCCATTAGAAATTGCAGATAATGGTATTATTGATTTCGAATACAGACCTTACTTCTTCGCAAAAGATGGTGAGGTGTTCTTTAGAGCTCATGCGGCAGGAGCAACAACAAAAGGATCAAAATATCCTCGTTCAGAATTAAGACAACGTTCAGGTCACGGTAACTTATACTGGTCTGTAAACGACGCTCAATATTTAGAAACACAATTAAGAGTAACACACGTTCCAACCGAAAAACCAGAGGTGTGTATGGTACAAATTCATGGTCCAGAAGATGAGCCATTAAGAGTTCAATACCATACAAAGAAAGGTGTTTATATTGTCTGGAACGAGAACAATAAAGATTACGAAAACGCAATCCCTTACAACATGGGAGAGCAGTTAAAAATATCTGTCTTGGTAGACAAAGGGTATATCACTTGTCAGATTCAAAACCTGACTCAAGGCACTAAATACAAAAAGACTTGGAAATCTATGGATGACACTGGCTATTTTAAAGTTGGTTGCTATACCCAGGCATCTAAATTCCAAAGTCAAATTAAGAAGGGATCTCGCGACGAGCCATATAGCTCATACGGTGAGGTAGCTGTCAAATCAATCATGTTAAAAACCACTTATACACCAAATAAATAAATGAAAAAGATAGTCACTTTTGGTGAGGTGCTACTTAATCTAGCAGCTCAAGGCGATTTACGTTTGAAACAATCAAACTGCTTGGATCTGAGATTTGCTGGTGCAGAGTCAAATGTTGCTGCATCTTTAGCTCAATTTGGTGAGGATGTATCTTACATTACAAGAGTACCTAAAAACGATCTATCTGAAAAGGTGATCAATACATTAAGAGGTCTTGGTGTAGATACTTCTAAAGTAGTATATGGTGGCGATCGTATCGGTATTATTTTCTTTGAAAATGGTGCTGTTTACAGAAGTAGTAAAGTGATATATGACCGTGCTGGGTCATCAATTGCTACTATCGAAGAAGGATCTATCGATTGGAAAGCAGCTTTCGAAGGAGCAGATTGGTTCCACTGGACAGGAATTACACCTGCATTATCAGCATCAGCTGCAGCGGTAACTAAAGAAGCTTTAGTAGCAGCTAGAGAAATGGGATTAACCATTTCTGGCGATTACAACTTCCGTAAAAACTTATGGCAGTGGGGAAAAGATCACACTGAAGTAATGCCAGAATTATTAGGGTACTGCGATGTAATGTCGGGTATTCACCCAGATGTAAATGTGGTAGAACAAGAAGTTTCTGATGAGCTTTATGCACTTGCAGGAGAAGATATGATGAAAAAATATCCCAACTGTAAAGTAGTAGCTTTCACTGCTCGTGGTAGTATTTCTGCATCTCATAACACTTGGCAAGGGGTGATTTATGATGGCGAAAAAGTATATAGATCGGCCAACTACGATATCACTCACATAGTAGATAGAGTGGGTGGTGGAGATTCATTTATGGCTGCTTTAATTTACGGTTTACGTAACTACTCAACAAAACAAGAAGCGGTAGAATTTGCAGCAGCAGCTTCTACTTTAAAGCATCTAATTGCTGGAGATCAAAACATGGTAACAGTAGATGAAGTCGAGGCCTTGATGAATGGTCCTAAAAACGGATTGATCAACAGATAAAGATTAAAAAATATTCCTTAGGGATACTAAATAAAAGAACAAACAATGGCACGTTTCACAAGAATTGAAGTTGCACAAAAAATGTATGATACAGGCATGATTCCTGTATTCTACCATAAAGATATCGATGTATGTAAGCAAGTTTTGAAAGCAACATACGAAGGTGGTGCACGTGTATTCGAATTTACTAACCGTGGAGATTTTGCGCATGAAATCTTTGCAGAATTAGTAAAATGGTCAGCGACAGAATTACCTGAAATGATCTTGGGTATTGGTTCTGTCATCGACGCTCCAACCACTGCTTTATATCTTCAATTAGGAGCAAACTTTATCGTTTCTCCGATTATGAATCCAGAAATGGCGAAGGTTTGTAACCGTCGTAAAGTAGCTTGGTCTCCTGGCTGTGGTTCTCTTACAGAAATCCAACAAGCAGAAGAATTAGGTTGTGAGGTTGTAAAAATCTTCCCAGGTCAACAAGTAGGTGGACCGGATTTTGTAAAAGCTGTAAAAGGACCTTTCCCATGGTCGTCGATTATGCCTACGGGAGGTGTTAAACCAGAAAGAGAAAACATTACAGAATGGATCAAATCAGGTGTTCATTGTGTTGGAATGGGGTCTCAATTAATGGTGAAAGACGCGAATGGTAACTTCGATTTAGAAGGTATCAAAAATTTAACAAAAGAATCTCTTGAGATTATCTCTGAACTAAGAGGATAATCGATATACTACATTTGAATAATCAATTTATTGATTGAAATAGCTAAAAATAAAACCTTACTTATAATTTAAATAATCTTTTAATTTATTTGTGAGGTTTTTATGCTTAAAAAGTAATGAAATAATTATAATAATTTATTGAAGTGAAATTGGATTGGGTAACCAAATTAGAGATGTGAACTATTAAATGATTGAAATTGAATTGTATTTGAATGTATAGATAAATATTATTTCAAGTTTTATCATTAAATGAAATGAAAATAAAATTGACTGACTTAAACTCTATATTTAAAATTAAAGTTGCCTTTTTAGTGTGAAAAAATGAAAAATTTATAAGTATTAAGGTTTTTTTATGAAAATACTGATAAGTGTCATTAATTCACTTAAAAATTATTTCTATTTTTGGTCAACCAACATCCAGTGTATAAAATTCACAAATGAACTTCGTTAAACTGTAGATAAATGTTAAAATTAATACTTCAAAAATGGCATCTGACACTTGCTTTTATGGTGCTTATGCTGGCGAGTTCTTCGGCATTTGCTCAATCGCAAATTTCGGGTACAATAACTTCGCAAACGGACAATGATCCTATTCCGGGTGTTTCGATTTTTATCAAAGGAACAACAACAGGAACAATTTCAGATTTTGACGGTAACTACTCAATAATGGCTTCTCCGGAAGATATTTTAGTGTATCGTTATATAGGTATGGAAGAACAAGAAATCGTTGTAGGCACTCAAACTTCAATCAATGTTGCCTTAACTGAATCAACTGAACAACTCAATGAGGTGGTAGTTGTAGGTTACGGTACACAAAAGAAATCTCACTTAACTGGTGCAATCTCTAAAGTAACCAACGAAAAGCTGGACCAATTGCCAGTATCTCGTGTGGATGATGCTTTAATTGGTCAAGTATCAGGTGTAAACATTCAACAAACAAACCCTCAAGCGGGTGAAGCTCCAACAATTCAAGTTCGTGGTGTAGGATCAATCGCTGCCGGATCTGGCCCTGCTATTGTAGTAGATGGAGTTTTGGTAGAAGATGATTACATGGCTTCATTAGATATGAACGATGTAGCTTCAATAGAAGTATTAAAGGATGCATCTTCTGCAGCAATCTTCGGTTCCAGAGGTGGTAATGGTGTGATCATGATTACTACAAAATCAGGACAGTCTGGAGACACTAAGTTCAACTTCAATACTTACTATGGTCGTAAATGGTCTTATCAAAGAGACAACTTCCGTCCAACTGTGGCAGAGAACAAAGCCAACATCGAAAATTACATTGCCAACATCGATCAAAATTGGCCAGCAGATCTACCTACTGAACAAAGAGATTATGTGGTAGGTAAAGCAAACACTACATTAACGAGAATGAACTACATGCAGGAGATCTTAGGAGATGCTCCTGAAAAAGATTGGCAGGATATCATTTTTGAAGATGGAAACATACAGTCTTATTCGTTATCTGCTTCAGGGGGATCTGATAATACCACCTTTAATGTATCAGGTGCTTACTTAAAAGACGACGGTGTTTTATTAGCCGATTCGTATTCAAAAATGAACTTACGTTTCAAGTTAAAAAGTAAACTTACTAGACGTTTAGAGTTAGGTTTAAACGTTAACCCGGTAAGAGAGCAAAAGCAAGTTTTCCCAACTTCTCTTCATGAATCACTTCGTCAGTCTACATGGTTACCTATCAAACATGATGAGCACACGATTAACTTCGTGGACAGAGAGAACTTCCCTAATGTTGCTGTAGGTGATTATGCACAAGAATCACACTTCAACAACTATCCAGATCCAAGCGATCCTGAAAATAAGGTACTACCAAACGTATCGGTAACAAACAACTCCAACCCTTACGCGAACATCGTAGAAAGAGACCATAAAGAGTTAACACACCGTATCTATACAGGTATGTACTTAAAATATAAAGTGATGAAAGGATTAAACTTCCGTACATCATTCACTGCGACTTATAGAGATCGTGTTCGTAACTACTATGATGGTACAAAAGCTACTCGTAACGGTGCTTCTGATGCTCGTCTTCGTAATAGAACGTACAGAGATTTTAACTGGATTAACGATAACTACTTTACATACAATAAGAACATCAATGGCTTGCATGATATCAATGCTACGTTGGGTATGTCATTCGAAAGACGTCAAACGCACTTTACAGAGACTATTGGTACAGGTTACACCAACGATGCGGTGAAAACAATCAATGCCGCTTCAGTTATTGCATTTGGTGATGAATACATCGGAGTAGAAACACTTCACTCTGTATTTGCTCGTGTGAATTACGCATACAACGACAAGTACTTATTCTCGGTATCAATGAGAACGGATGGTAGTTCTAGATTCGGTCAGAACTATAAATACGGTATTTTCCCAGCAGGTTCATTTGGTTGGAGAATTACAGAAGAAAACTTTATGAAAGGAGTGGATTGGGTATCAGTTTTAAAACCTAGAATCTCTTATGGTATTACAGGTAACAACCAAGGTATTGGTCTTTACGATGCGTTGGGTAGAATGTATCCATCATCATCTGTAGTTAACGGAAGTATTTCTTCAGGTTATAATCCTGCAAACATTGCTCAGCCAGATTTACGTTGGGAGCAACAAGTAGAATTGAACCCAGGTTTAGATTGGGGATTATTCGGAAACAGATTATTCGGTTCAATCGAATGGTACCGTCGTAGATCAAATGATCTATTGTTAACTCAGCAAATTCCTTCGATAACAGGTTTCGACCAAAGAACTGTCAATTTAGGTCAAGTACAAAACCAAGGTTGGGAATTCGAGATCAATGTTAAGCCTATCCAAACAGATAAATTTAAGTGGACACTTACTGCAAATGCATCCACTAACGAAAACAAATTGTTAGAATTTGGTGGAGTGGATAGCTTAATTACTATTGTAGATGATAAGCGTCCTGCCAACTGGATTGCAACAACAGGTCACCCAATTTCTTCTTTCTACGGTTATAAAATCGACAGATCAAAAGGAGATGATGGTAAGGTGCCTTTCGAATATTTGAACGAAGGTTTCTGGCCAATCGGTGGTACTTCTCAAATGGGTTATGTACAAGACTTGAACGGCGATGGTGTTATTGACGAGAATGACCGTACAATTATCGGTTCACCTTATCCTAACTTCATCTGGTCGGTAACTAACAACTTCCAAATCGGACGTTTTGATGTAATGTTTATGTTCCAAGGTTCTATGGGTGGTCAGGTATTGAACATCGACCCTCAGTACTATGAATATCAAACAATGCAAGGTCAAAGACCAAACACTCAATTCTTCGAGGATATGCCATACGTTAGAGAAAGAATTCTTACAGACGATATGGTACAAGATGCATCATTTATTGCTTTGAGAAACTTTAATGTGGGTTATTCTTTACCGACTAACATTGCAGGTAAAGTTGGTCTTAACAAGGCAAGAGTTTACGCTTCAGGTACCAACCTGTTATACATCATGTCAGATGGTTATACTTCATTCAACCCAGAAGGTATTCGCGATGAAGGACCAATCAACTATGGTTATCAAAGAGGTTCTGCTCCAATTCCTCGTTCATTTATTTTAGGTATCAACGCTGAATTTTAATCCTCACTTTAGAAATGAAAACTTCAATTAAATATATATTCACTGTCTTACTATTGATGAGCTTTACAGCTTGTGATAGCTTCTTGACAGAATATCCTTACTCGGAAGTAGCTGTTGATAACTACTTGAAAAACGACGACGAAGTAGAGACTGCTGTAATTGGTATCTACTCAGGTTTACAAGAAGTAGTACAACAAGAGTATGCGATTTTAGAAATGAGATCTGACAACGCAGGTACACGTAGTGGTGTAGGTGACTGGGCACAGTTCGAAACATTTACTATTCTAACAACAAACTCTGTAGTTGCCAACTACTGGAAACAGTTATACATGACGATCTACCGTTGTAACTTGGTGTTAGCGAACATCGATAACGTGGTAGACCCAGCTAAAAAACAACAATTTGAAGCAGAAGCTAAATTTGTTCGTGGTTACCTACATTTCAATGCAGTTCGTTTATTTGGTCATGTGCCTTTAGCAGATAGAATTGTAAAAGAAGGAGATACGGAAGGTTACAAACAAGCCGCTCCTGATGAAGTGTATGCTTTAGTTGAATCTGATTTAACTTTTGCTGTAGAGAACTTGCCAACAACAGCGCAAATTCCTTTAGGAAGAGCAAACAAAGAATCTGCAGAAACAATGTTGGCGAAATATCTTTTACAATTTAAAAGATATGATGAAGCAAAAAATATGTTAGAGAATGTGATTAATACTGGTCAATTCACACTTACTCCTGACTACCGTACTATTTTCTATCAAGAATTAGGAAGCGAAATCATTTTCCCAATCCAATTCATTGATGATAACACAGAAAACTCTCAAGAATTCTCTTATTACTTTTTATTTGAGCAAGGTTCGCATAACTACGCTACAGATAATATGATCAATTTGTATGAATCTCAGCCAGGTGTTAGCGGAGAGGATTTAAGATATACTGCCAACATTATCGATCAAAGAGGTGTACGTAAAGGCTGTGGCAAATTTGTAACACAAGCCAATAATATTAGACTAGCTGGTAACGATTATGTCTTGATTAGATATACTGACGTGCTATTACTTTATGTTGAAGCTGTAATTGGCGACAACTTCCAAACAAACGATGCAGTGGCTTTAGATTACTTTAACCAAGTAAGAGCAAGAGCAGGTTTAGATGCTTTAGAAAACATCACGAAGCCTACTTTAGCGAACGAGCGTCGTAAAGAATTCCTATACGAAAACCAACGTTGGTTCGACTTAGAAAGAACAGGTGATTTGGAAGCTACCATTACCAACTTCATGAGAGATCAAGGTTTACGTTTTGATAAACGCCACTTATTACTTCCAATTCCTCAAAGAGAGTTGGATACAAGTAAAGGGGTGTTACAACAAAACCCTGGTTACTAAACAATATTTTTTCCCCAATGGGATAGGCTTTGGTCTATCCCATGCAAAGTTATTTTCAATTCGCTTTACATGAGTAAGACTTATAAAATAATTGGTTTCCTTTTTCTACTGTTCAGTCTTGTGAACTGTACAAACAATAAAGTAGAGGACGAGATTACTTCTAAACCGGACGAGGAAGTGCCATCGAACCCTGATGCAGATCAGGATCAAGATGAAAACGAAACTCCGGAAGAAGAACCCGAACTTGAATTGTTGACTATTATTGATCCAAGCTTGGAGAAGCAAAGTTTCCCAGATTGGGATCATGAGGGTACGGTGAATAATTCTACAGGAGAAAGTAATGTCAATTCTGGTGATAGAGCTGCTAAAGTGACATCAGAAGGTGATCAATTATCTCAAGTGATTCGTGTTACGCCAGGTGTGGAATACCAACTATCACTTTATGTGAAAGGTGGACTTACACTATTTGTAAAGCTAAGTGATGAAAGTGAAGTGATCTCATCAGTAACTACAGATGAGTATTCGAAGACCTCTGTTCGATTCACATCATCAGATTCTTTGGTAATTATTGGAGGTAGATTCTATACTCAAGAAGGACGTTTCGACGATTTTGCTATTGAAGAATACAAAGAAGACGAAGTGCCAGATGCCGATCAGAAACCTACGGATGTTATCCCATCATTAGTACAATGGAAAGTAACTCTTCCAGTAGACGCAGATGGAAATGATAACAGATATGTTACTGATCCGGAGTTGAGAAATAGAAATCCACTAGAAATCAAAGATGGTGATTTAGTCGATTACGAATGGTTTCCTTACTTCCACGCAAAAAATAACGAAGTATTATTTAAAGGACATTGTGCAGGAACAACCACTAGAGGTTCTTACTACCCACGTTGCGAGTTAAGACAACGTGTTGGTGGTGGAGACAATTATTGGAGTGTTCAACAGTATCAATATTTAAAAACGGTATTAAGAGTAACACACTTACCGGTGGTCAAGCCAGAGGTTTCCATGGTACAGATCCACGGGCCTCAGGATGAACCACTGAGAGTGCAGTACTCGGAAAGTACACGTTCGTCGACCCCTTGGGGATTACACATCGTTTACAACGAGAACTTTAAGGAACGAACAAATATTGAATACAAAATGGGAGATCGTTTAGAAGTAGAAGTGATTGTTGATAAGGGTGATATTACTGTTAATATCAGAAACTTAGAAAATGGACAACGTTACAACAAAACGTATACTTCTGTAGATCAAACAGGATATTTTAAAGTGGGTTGTTATACACAATCCACAAAATTCCTCTCTCAAGTAAAACCAGAATATGATCAAGACGAGCCAAACGATGCTTATGCAGAGGTGGCAGTTCAATCTATAGAATTAAAAGAAACTTATTAAAAAGGTATAAGGTAAATGAATATGAAAACTTTAAACTATTTGTTTGGGGCATTTATACTTACTGTGCTGTCGGTAGGTAACCTATTTGCTCAAAACGCACCTGATAGCGACGGGAATGTTTATATAGATATTTCCAAAGATTACACAGCACATGATGGTGCTGGTAACTATGCAGGCAACACTCCATGGACAGTAACTTCAGACGTATCAGCTCCATATGGTGCTGTATTAGCAACAACAAACGAAAACTTATCGAGTAGTGCAGATCATCCATTTTCTGCAAATTATGGATCTTCTGTATCGTATGAATTTACATCTGAAGCTGGTCAAAGTCGTTATGTTTGGGTTTTATTAAAAACGCCAACAACTTCTACAGGTCGTTTCTTTGCTTCAGTGAATGGTAAATGTATTGATAAAAGAAATGATACCGAATATGCTGAATTAAGATCAAGAATTGATTCAGACGGGTGGCAATGGGTACGTTTAGGAAACAATGTAAAAGACCTATTGTTGGAAGGTACAAATGTATTTAGAATCTATCACTACAGAAGTGATTTACAAATAGGTCGTGTTTTATTAGCAAAATCTGAGGATGTATTCCCAGTATTGGATGCAGCAACAAATTTTGCAGTTGCTTCTAATGATGCATCTACAATGACAATTACTTGGTCAGCGGCATCAAAGACAGGTTTCGTAATGGAGCAAGATAATAATACGGAGAGAACTTTCAATCCATCTTATTTAGTGTCTTTAAACGGTAACGCAATCACTGAAGAGCCAACTGTAGATGCAACAGAAAAGCATACAGAGAATTCAATCACGATCAATAAATCAGATTTGCAAGATGGTGATAATACAATTACAGTACAATTAGCTCAATTTACTAGAAAATCGAGTAGTAGTGATATTCTTGGTAAGTCTGCTGTTGCTGAATTTACTTTTAATTCTAATGATGCGGGAAATGGTGGTGATAACGGAGGTGACACAGAAGGTGAGCAACAAGATGAAGCACACACCGCTGATGCAAATGGAGTGTATATGTTCCAAGCGACAAAATACTTAGAAAGCAAAGCAGGTACTGCAGCTTTTGATGGTGAGCAATGGTTAGTTGGAAATGATCCTGTACAAGGTAAATACATGTATTTAGAGAACACAACTTCTGATAATAGAAACGAAACTTCAGCAGAAAGATATGTTTCTCCATCATTGGTGTATAAAATCAATATGTCAGAAGCTAAAACTGGTTTTGTGTGGGCATTGATTAATGAAGGTTCTAAAGATGGTGGTCGTGTTTGGGCGAACATGAATGGATTGGACTTGGATAAAAGAGCTGAAAATGAATATGGTTCAGCAGCTCGTTCAAGAATTTCAGAAGAGATGGCTGGTCAATGGCAGTGGATCTTGATCAATAATCAAGCAAACAGTAGCGTTGTAAAAGCAGGCGATAATTTGATTGAGTTCTTTAAAGCAAGACCAAATATTAAAATCGCTAAGATTGCTTTCACACCTCAACAAGATATCAACTTAATTATTGATACTCCAGAACCAAGAGTGACAGCTAATGATGGTACTAATGTAACTATCGGATGGGATGAGCCAACTTTAACTGGAGAAGTATATGATAATGGTGACAATATTTTCCCTAACAAAGCATTTGTTTATAGAGTAAAATTAGGTGATACAGTAATTGGTGATGACATCACTACAAGAAACATCGAAATTGCTGCTACAGATTTAGAAACTCCTCAAGTAGTCACTGTTGAAGTAGGTCATGAGTTCAAAAAGAATTCATCTTCTACACATATGACTTACTCATTAGAAGGTGATATCACAGTAGACAAAAACTCTCAGCCAGGTGGTAATGAAGATACTGAGGCTCCAACTAAACCAACAGATTTAGCTTCTTCAGATGTAACTGCTACTTCTGTGAAATTAACATGGACTGCTTCTACAGATAATATTGCTGTTGCAGGTTATAAAGTGACACAAAATGGTGCTGATTTGGCAGCCACTGCTTCTACTAACGAAATGGAAGTAACAGGTTTAACTGCTGAAACGGAATATACATTTACAGTAAGAGCGTACGATGCTGCAGGTAATGAATCTGATGCTTCTGATGTAATTACAGTAACTACTGCTGAAGCGGGGAATCCTGGTGATGGCAATGGTACAGGTATCATTATTCAGGCAGATGAAGATAAAATCTATTCTTGGGATGCGACTGACTTCGATTTTAATCATGCAGGTACAGGGGCATTCGAAGGAGAAAGATGGTTAGTAGGTGCAGATCCTGAAGTTGGTAGATACATGTACTTAGCGAATACAGATACAACAACTAATGCTAACAAAGTATCAGCAGATAGAGGCGAATCTCCTAGTCTTACTTATAACTTAGCAGATGTTGATGCTTCATCAAGTAGATATATTTGGGCTTTGATTAATCAAGGTCAGAAGTATTCAGGTACTGTTTATGCTGATGTGAATGGTATTTGTGCAGCAGCTCGAACAGCTGGAGAATACGGAATTGATTTTGGTTCTAGAGTTTCAGAAGAAGCTGAAGGAGAATGGCAATGGGTACAAATTGGTTACAATGTTCAATCAATTTCTAAAGACGGACAATTAAATGTTGTAGAGATCTTTAAAGCATATCCTGATATTAAGATTGCTAAGTTCATGTTTACTAGAACGCAAGAGTATGTACCAATCATGAACAAACCTCGAGTATTTATTCAAGATAACGATGGTTCTTCAGTAACAGTATCTTGGGATGCTCCCGTATTGCAACACTTGCTGTACGACCATGAAATGAATATTTATGGTGAAGGTTACAACACACCTGATTTCACTTATAAAGTAAGAGTAGAGGGACAGTCAGAAGTGGAAATTAAGGATAACTTCATTAAAATTCCTTATGATCAATTGGCAAGTCCAAAAACGGTAACCGTTCAAATTGGTCACTTATTTAGAACAGGTAGTTCGAAATCTGCAATTAGCTTCTCTCTTCCGACAAGATTCGCAGGTGTATCGTCAGAAAGTCAACCTGACTTTGAAGCACCATCTAAACCAATGGACTTTGCTGCTATCGATGTTCAAGGTACTAATGTTGCTTTAAGCTGGACTGCCTCTACAGATAATGTAGGTGTATTGGGTTACAACATTTACCAAGACGGTATTAAGATCCAAACAACAACAGCTACATCATATAAAGTAGTTGGATTGAATGTATCGACAAAATATACTTTCGAAGTGGAAGCTTATGATGCTGCGGGTAATGTTTCAGAAAAATCAGATGCTTTAGAAATCACGACAAGAGATAAAGACGATGAGTTAACGGATCGTCCGAGTAAAGTTGATGATCTTGCGACTTCATTAGTGACTCATGAATCATTTACTTTATCATGGAGACCATCGAACTCTTTAAACGGAATCGAAGGATACTATGTCTTCTTAAGAGCACAAGGTGAAAGCGATTTCAGAATGGTTGCTCAATTGAATGGCGGTACATTCTCTTACAGTGTTCAAGGTTTGGATATGGGAGTAACCTACGAAATGATGGTTCGTGCAGAAGATGGAGCAGGTCACTTGTCTGAAGAATCGGATATTCATACGGAAAAAACTGCCGATCGTCCTTTATCAGCTGATGATAACTTGAGAGTATCGTTAATTTCTAAAGTATATCCTAACCCAGCGGTAAGTGATATTAACATCGAGTTTACTTCAGAGGTATCGTATCAAATTTACAACTTGACGGGTCAGACGATCGTTTCTGGTACGGCTCAAAAAGTAAAAGTAGATCTACCAAAAGGAACATATATTCTTGTTGCAATTGATAGAAATGGCAACAAGGAATCAGCAAAATTACTTTGCTTCTAATCAATAGAGACTAAGATCCCCAAGTGATATCAATTACTTGGGGTAACAATAAGAAACCGACAAAAAACCTGTCTGAGATCGAAAGGTTTCAGACAGGTTTTATTATTAAGTAGTACTACTTGATGTAAAATTATTTTTTTGAAATACTATTAATAGCATTTACCTATAAAAAAAGGATCAGTTAGTTTAACTGATCCTTTTTTATGATTTATATTTTTATCGATTAGTAAATCGAATTGTATTTTTTCTTCGCCGATTCAAGAATTGGATTCAAGTGACCTTCCATAATCTTTTGTGCCTTGAATTCGTTTCCGTCTTTAATGGCATTGAACAATGCTCTATGTTCGTTTACCGCTTCTAATCTACTTTCTTTAGAACAAACACGCTCTCTTTCGAAGTGATTTAGAATATCTGGAGTGATCGTCATTAATAAACTCTTTAATGTTGAGTTTTTAGAACATCTACTCAAAGAAAGGTGGAACATGAAATCCTTTTCAGAGATATCATCCGTATTGTTTAAAACTGCTCTTTCGTACTCTTCAAGGGCTTTTTCTACAAATTCTAAATCTGCATCCTCTCTTCTTTGTGCCGCAAGACCAGCAATTTTTACTTCTAAAAGAATACGAGTTTCAATTAGAGAGAAGAAATCGTTATTATCAATTTCTAAGATATTTGTAATAAGTCCTTCTAACGCTTTTGCGCCAAGACCAACCACTACAGTGCCACTTTGCGGTTGTGTTTTAAGCAAACCAAAGAATTCCATTTTCTTTAGGGCCTCTCTCACATGACTTCTTCCGACGCCAAATTGTTCACTCAGTTTTCTTTCAGGAGGTAACGTATCGTTAGGTTTTAATACACCTACCTCAATCATCTCTTTTAGTTTTCGAATAATAATACTAGATGGTTTCTCCACCTGTATTTTCTCCATTTCAAATTCCATTTTTAATATTTTTAGTCGTTGGTTAACGAGTAGTTCTCAATAATAAGATAAATTTTATGAAGTAATTCTAATCACTTCTATTGAAAAATAGCCTAACAATTGGTTTATGAATTAACTTTCTATAATTGAAGAAAATGTTTGTGTTTTGCTAGATATCAAAAGTATGCAATATTATATAAAAAGAAGTATTTAATAGTACAAAGCACACTTTAACGGATAAAATTACTTACTTACAAAAATAATAAAAAATTGCATCAATTCCATCTAATTCATTGTATTTTAATTATTTAATTTTGCTAAAATTTTGCTTGAAAATGAAAGAATTGAAATTGGGGTTGGTAGACCAAAGAGTAAGTGAAAAAGGACGAGTGAAGAGTGAAGAGTGATTTTTTTGAACTAATAAAATAAGTAAAAGGTAAGAAGTAAGAGGTAAGGGGGGATTTACTTACTGGCGCAAATGTTAAGCGATAGCGACATTTGTGCCCCTAAACGTTAGAGGTCTCCCGACCTCTTTTTAGGTAGCAGGTAGCAAGTAGCAGGTACTGAATTTACGCTCCTCATGACACGGGTATTAGATTAGTCCGGAGACTAATACTAGTGTTAATGAGAGTATAATTTGAATTAATTGTCTCCCTTACCTCTTAACTTTTTACCTCTTACTTAAAAACGAGCGTTAGCTTTGCTACCTGCTACCTGCTACCTGCTACCTGCTACCTGCTACCTGACTTATTTTTTCGTCGATAAAAAGTTCGCTCCAAACTGGAAAGCAACTATACTGTAGATAAAGTAAACAGTGTATTTTGAGAAGCCAACATTAACCATCGCTCCAATAAAGATATTCATTAGTCCAAGTCCAATAATGATGACAAGGCCAATAATCATGAGCCAATTTCCTTTGATATTGTCGTAATATCGACTTGTTGGAATCATCATTAGAAGGGCAAAAATGCCTATACTTAGCCATACTTCTGCTGTAACAAAAAGGCTAATAATAAGGGATATTAATCCTGTTGTGATGAGGAATAAACTGATTTTTGCTACCCGTTTTTTCTGATCAGAAAGCAAGAATTTACCGTACCGGTTAACGGATAATATCATGTTGGATAACGGTTGAATGATCCAAGTGGAGAAGGCAAAAAGTGCCAATATATAAATAACAGGATCGATGTATGGAGCATATTCAGGGTGGTCTGCACTGAATTTTCCTAGGTATTTTGCACCAAAATAAAACCCGATAATGAACAGCCATTGTTGTCCACCTTTGAGGTTACCTAACCAAGTTTGAAAAGCAAAAAAGATCTTGTAAATGAAATACTTACAGCGTAATGACTCTAAAATTACCCACTGTGCTAATTCATCATTGGGATTGATCATCATCGCCTCTTCGGCATGTCTAAGTGCTTTTTTATACTCCTTAGCTTCCAGTAGATTCATGGCCACAATGGCGTGAGTATGACTGTCATTTGGATTTTTATGAAGATTATCTTCAATCGTTTGTGTCATCTCTTCTTTTAATCCCAACTTGATGGAAGCTGTAGATTTTACATTCAAAGCCAATGAATTTTCAGCATCAAAAGCTAAGGCCTGATTAGCGGCATCATAGCTTTCTTGATAGTCTTTTTCTGATAAATGAATCTTGGCCAAAAGTGCAAAATAATCGGCATCTTCTGGGTTGTATTCTATGGCTGCCTGAATAGATTTTCTGGCCTCCTTATCTTTTGATACTATCAGCTGACATTTTGCTAAAGTGTAAAGCAACAAATCAGAATCACTTTCTATGCTTAGACCGTGATTTATTATTTGGATAGCTTCTTCGGTTTTATCTAACTGAATGAGTGTTTCTGCATAGAGTAAGATCAGGAAAATATCATCAGGTGTTTGCCCCATCAGAATTTGAAGCTCTTTTTCAGCTTCTTGGTATTTACCATGATCAAAAAGAGTTTTAGCCCGTAAGTAGGTCAGTTCGCTTTCCATTATTTTTTAATTTTTAAGTAGTCCAATACATCATCATAAATACCTGCTGCATTCGAAAATAATGCATAATTTCTTGCCGAGGTAAACCACTCTTTAGTTGTTGGTGCATGAGATTTAGCCCCTTGAACAAGGTCTTTTGTTTCTATTGGTTTTGGAATACCGTCTTCAAAAGAAGCTTCCAATTTTTTTTCTATGGCAATATCAATAATGGCTTCCATATCGGCTCCAGAATACTCTTCGGTCTTCTTTGCGACTTTAGCGTAATCGATATCACCAATTGGTTTTCCGTCTAATTTTAATTTCAGAATTTCTTCTCTCGCCTCTGTATCTGGAGGTGGGATAAAGATAATACGATCAAAACGACCTGGTCTTCTGAAAGCAGGATCAAGGTGCCAAGGTGTATTGGTCGCCCCTAAAATGAGTACACCATCGTTATCATTTTCTGCTCCATCCAGTTCTTGAAGAAACTGATTGATTACATTTCTACCACCCGTATTTTTAAAGTTGGAACGGTTGGCTCCCAAGGCATCGATTTCATCAAAGAATAAGACACATGGTGTATTTTGACGAGCATTTTCGAATACTTCGTGTAGATTCTTTTCGCTATTTCCCATCCACATGTCTAAAATATCATTTAGACTAACGTGAATAAATTTAGCGTTTACTTCTCCTGCTGTGGCTTTGGCAATAAAGGTTTTTCCACAACCCGGAGGGCCGTACAATAGAATACCTCCACCTACTTTCTTACCATAAGCTTTGTATAGATCAGCATTTTGTAAAGGTTTGATGATCTTTAAATCGATCTCCTTTTTCACCTTCTGCATCCCTCCAACATCTTTAAAAGTAACCGATGCTTTTGTCGGTTCTTCTAAAATTGAATTGATTTCATCCAAAGCGTTATCACTCACTTTTAGATGTTTATCTAATTCCTCATCAGAAAAATCTGGATCGATGGCTTGCACTTTTTGATACATATCGATAGCCGCAGAGATGTTATTCTCTTTAATAAAGCTTTTTGATAATAACACCAAGGCATCCAAATCTGTTGGATTTTTCTCTACAAACTCTTCTAACATCACAATGGCCATATCAATACGATTGGTATGGTAATAAGCGACAGAATATTTGTATAAAATATCGGGAAACTGATCGGCATGAGGGATGATCATTTGATAGTGTAGGCATGCTTCCTCATATTTATTGTGATCAAGTAAAGTATCCGCTAATAGTTTTCTTAGTTGGATATTCGAGGGACTGTTGGCTAAGGCGTCTTCCAATCCCTTAATAATATCGTTGCTCATATATCTAGTTTTTTGTTATTGAAAGTTAGTCATAAATTTTAAATACAACCAAATTTTGGTAACACTTCAGTGTTATCAAAATCAATAATTAAAAACCCACGATTTCAATCGTGGGCAAAAGAAGTATGGATACTAAGATACTCTAATATATAAACCCTAAAATTCCACTTTATAAGCAATACTCGGAATAATCACCTGTGCCTGATCTTTTTCAATCTGATCGGTTTTATAGTTGTACAAATATCCATATTGGTCCATACTTCCTAAAGCGTTCAGCAACTGAAACTTCCAAGTGCCCGAGTGTTTTTTCTTATTGATTTTCCAATAGAACGAGATGTCCAAACGATAATTTGGGTCTTGCTTTATAGAATAAATATTTGATTCATCATAGACGATATCCTTCTCGTTAATACTCTCCTCAACATTAACCGGAGTGGCATATTTTCCTCCAATGAAATTGAATCGTCCGCTAAGTCCTAGAATCTTATTATTGTTCTTTCCCATCACCCATTCTTTACCATAAATAGCATTGATGACAAATCCTCGATTGTAACGTGTATTACGCTCAATTCCATCTCCTCCTTTATATTTTGAATCGAAAATTGAACTGGTTAGCATGTAGTAATAACCATCTGATAACGACCGAGATAAGGTGATGTCCACCCCATAGTTTTTACCTGTTCCCGTTCCTACTAATCGATCTTCATATAACCATTGTGCATCAATGTTTATGGCCGAGTAAGAACTATCGGGAGTGACCGGAATATCATAAAGGAATTGCATATAAGGTTCAATATCCAATCGTAATTTATCATTTAGCTGCCATCCGTAAGACACTACAAAATGATGTGCTTTGGATAATGGCAAAGAGGTATTCGGTTGAGATATTACTCCGTTTTCTTCCACTTTTGAAAAGTACAAAGGAAGAGGTTCCACCTTAGAATGTTTGCCATAAGCGACACCTAAAGAGTGCATCGGATTCACCTGATATTTAAGACTACCTCTTGGCTCGAAAGTGAGTTCATTATTAAAGTTGACATATTGAGAATGTATACCTACACTAAGCTTTAATTGTGAGGTTAAATCAAATTGCGATTGGGTAAAAAACTGTACTGTATTGATGTCGCTTGATTCGTCGACATAATCAAAAAGAGGATCTTTGAAATCAGGTGCAAAACGTAATTTAGAATGATAATCTAGCTGATTGAATATCACTCCAGTTCGGTTGAAATGAGAGGCACTAAACTTATGTTGTAAAACTGATGAAACCGTCCATTTATTGTTTTCAACATACATATCTGATGAAGGATAAGGGATTAAATTAAAATCTAGTTCTTCAGATTCATATCTTTTGTATTCTTGTGATCCTACAACTGAGGTTTTCAAGAAGGTTTTATTGCTGAACGAATAATTATGCGTCAAACCAATCACTCCAGTTCTAAAGGTACCTAACTCATTATTACGGTCGTATTTTGATTCCCATTTAGTGGTATCTTGAAAAGCTTGAGCATTGATGTCATCGATTAATCCCAATCCCCAAAGAGAGAATACACCGGCTTTTTTGGTGGGTACATTGATTTTAAAACTTAGATCCTGATAGGTAGGAACACTGTTTTCTACAGGTAATAAAGGCTTGAGCAGAGCCAAAGTGGAGTAACGATAATTGAATAAATAAGAAGCATTGTTCTTCTTCGAAAACGGTCCTTCTGATGAAATATCCAATCCCATTACACCCAATTGCACGGCGTGTTCATGGGTCTCGTTATTACCATTTCTGAATTGCATATCAAATACTCCGGACATAGCGTTGCCATACTCGGCAGGGAAGGCTCCGGTGAGGAAGTCAGAATTACCCAACATTAATCCACTGAGAGCAGATATTGCTCCACCACCAAAAGAACTTAATCCACCAAAGTGATTGGGATTAGGAATTTCTACACCTTCCAATCGCCATAAAACACCTTTGGGAGCATTGCCTCGAATTACCACACCGTTCTCGTCTAAACTTCCGGTAGTCACACCCGCATAGGAAGCCACTAATCGGGCAGGGTCATCAAAAACAGCCAAACGTTCCGTTTGTTCCACCGTAAATGAATGTCCGCTGACACTCACCATTTCGTTTAGTGGTTCACCATTTCCGTTGGTTGCCTTAATCACCACTTCATCCATTTCAGTAACACTTTCTTTTAAAGGAATAGTAAGGACTAATTCTTTTGCTGAAGTCAGCATCAGATTATTCTCGAACGAAGTCTCAAATCCCATCAATGAGATTTTCAAATCATGTCGTCCCACAGGTATATTTTCTATTCTAAACTTTCCATTTTCATCAGATACAACGCCTAAAGGAGTATCCACAGAAGTAACCATAACTGTGGCAAAAGGGAGGGGAGTTTTTGATGTAGCATCAATTACTTGTCCACGAATTACCTGAGTTAAATCTTGTCCAAAAGCTTGAATAGTAAGCATGCATAGCAGAAATGAGCGAATAGTTATTTTCATCATGTTTCTAATTTTTTAGAGAGTTAAATTTTGCTTTACATGATGATGACACGGAAGAGAGGGGAGACCCCTATTCTAGGGTAAAATAATTTTTTTGATGAAAAAGGAAATTTAGGAACTAGGAGATAGGAGTTTGCTGAGTTGACGCTCGTTTTAACTAATAGATAATAAGTAATAAATAATAGGTAAAGTTCGTCCAAACCTATAGAGACTTCAGTCTCTATAGGTATAATTATTCCTACACCCAGGTTTCAACCTGGGGATTGATTATAGTAGATTATATATATGGATTGATTACAGGAGATTACATGGGGAATTATATTTAAATGAAGTGCCATAAATTTTACTTCACCGCATCAATAATAATACTAGTATATTTTGGTTCATTATTGACATTTCGTTTATCAAAACGAATTGATCGATTAATAGTGCCAAATTGAGTATCCCAATCACAACATTGAAACTCTTTTTCTTCATCAAAATATTCTAATAATTTGACTTGAAAACCAGCTTCCTCAAAAATGGATTGAAAGAGTTTGTAGTTGTATAAAACTTTATGATCGTCTGAACCGATGCCATGTCCACCAGGTTTTACATAGTCAATATAATCCTCATCTTGATGATAACCATCCGGAACGGCTAAACGTATATTCCCACCTTTCTTTAGAAACTTGTAGCAATTCTTAGCAGCAATTTTACCTTGTTCTAAAGTGAGATGTTCCCAAACATGTTCAGCTAAAAGAAGATCGATATCGTTTTCATCAAAGAATTTTTTCCAAGTACGTTCTTCTAAAAGATCAATGATATAGATATCTGTTGGAAGCCAACCATCATCAAAAATATTCTCACTGCCGATGACCACCTTTAAAGGTTGATTACTTTTTTTTCGTTGTTTGACATCACTTTTAAATTGTCTGATCTTCATTTCTTGTAGAAAAGGGCGAGCAAAAGGCATTAGTATATTTTTGAGTTCCTGCATAAGAAGAGATTAGTTTTTTAAGTATAAATTAAGTTAGCATAACTTTTACTGATATGAAAATGAAAGAGAAAGAAGGAGTATAAGGTAAGAGGTAAAAAGTAAGAGGTAAAGCTCGTCCAAACCTATAGAGACTTCAGTCTCAATAGGTATAATTATTTCTAACCCCAGGTTTCAACCTGTGGGGTATATAGTCTTGATAGGTATAATTATTTCAACCTGGGGAAAATCCTAGGTGATATAGCATCAATCCTTCTAAAGGAAAAATTAAACTAAAGTAGATATTCCTCTATTATTACTGATAGGTATAGTTAAATAAATAGCAGAAATTAAAGTAAAGTGTAATTTCGGCTATTTTTTGACACTTCAACAAAATCAGACCTTCAAAACGACTTTACCCATAATTTTCCGATCAAGAATAGAGTTTAGTGTCTCTATCGCCCCCTCAAAATCAACAGTAATTAATTGAGGAGTTTTGACTTTCCCGTTCAACATTGCATCCGTTAAACCATTCGCAGCATCGATGATGGTAGTTAAGCTGTTTTTATCAAAACCATGAGCAGCCCCCAAAGCTAATTGATGAAAAGTGATGTTTTTAGAAAATACATTATCGTATTTATCTGGACGAACCACGCCAACAAGTTCCAACATTTCACCATTAAAGGCTAAAGAGTTTGCCGCAATTATATCATTATCATCACCTACACAGTCGAAAGATTTAGAAACACCTTTGCCTTTGGTCAGTTCTTTTACTTTGGCGACTACATTAGTGTTTTTGTAATCGATCACCTCATCAGCACCTAAGCTTTTGACATAATCGTGCTTTTGTGAGGAAGCCACTGCAATTACTTTTTTGGCCTTACAAACATGTTTGGCTATTTGTACGGCATAAGATCCAACACCACCAGCAGCACCAATAATGAGCACTTTATCATTTTCGTTCACCTTCAGTTTTTCCACCAATGCTCTCCAAGCCGTCCATCCGGCACAAGGAGCCGCAGCTGCTTCTTTATTTTTTAAGCTATAAGGTTTATGAAAAACGGTACGGTAGTCGTGAACTGCATATTCGGCTAAACCACCATGAGGTTTAAACATATTTCCATGGTAAAATACCTCATCACCTTTAGCAAAACCTTTTACCTTTTTTCCCATTTTAACCACTTCTCCAACAACGTCTAAACCAACAACATAAGGAGAGGGGACAGGTTCAGGAATAGCTCCTTTCCAAAATTTAATTTTCGCATCTACAGGGTTAATACCACAGGCTTTTACTTTAACTAGAAGATCGTTTTTCCCAATCTCAGGAATATCGATCTCATTTAACTGAAACTGATCAGTTTCAAATTGATAAGTTATGGCTTTCATTATAGGGTTATGTTTTTGAGTGGGAAATATAGTCGATGATGATGTGAGATGCAAGATGGGGAAAACTAAGAAACTAAGAAACTAAGGAACTAAGGGGGAGAGTATCAAAAGCCCATGAATTTATTCATGGGGATGCTTTTTTGAAGGTAAGAAGTAAGAGGTAAAAGGTAAGACTCTCCTGGCGCAGATGTTAAGCGTTAGCGACATTTGTGCCTATAAACGTTAGAGGTCTCCCGACCTCGTTTACTATTTTCAAAAGGGTTAAAGTCTATGCTGTATTAACAATAAAACTATCCAAAAACTGACTCGAATTGTACAAAAAGGCAATGGAATAGGACGAATCCCGAGTCGGACACCCCAAAAACCGACTCGAATTGTACAAAAAGGCAATGGAATAGGACAAATCCCGAGTCGGATACCCTAAAAACCGACCCGAATTGTACAAAAAGGTAATGGAATAGGACAAATCCCGAGTCGGATACCCAAAAAACCGACTCGAATTGTACAAAAAGACAATGGAATAGGACAAACCCCGAGTCGGATACCCTAAAAACCAAAATCAATTAGTGAAATTATACTCAAGCATCATCGAAGAATAGCTTGGAATATCCATATCCCAAGGAGGTGGTGTAATCCCTCCGTCCTCTCAACATAAAATCTTAACATCTTCCATAAAATCTCTATATTGTCTAACCCAAAATCAACTTATCCTCCCCAAGGAGGGGTGCAACCCCTCCACAACGAACCACTTCCATACACTCCCCAACCCAAACATCAAAATAATAATCCCCAACCCTCCTTGTAAAACTCATCCAAATACAAGTAATTAGCACCACAAATCAAGAACTTAAAGCGAAGATCAAATAGGAATATGAGACAAGATTCTATTGAAAAACTAAACCAAAACAAAGCATCAAACTTTATTTATATCGAAGCTCTATTGCCGATACTATTCATCTGTTTACCGTTATCAAGGTATTTAGAAGAATTGATATTTCCCTTTGGAATAGTATTATTAGTACTAGCATATTTTAGAGTTAGAAAAGCATTAGCCTTTGAAATAATTTCATTAAATATCAGCAGAGAAGAGTTACTTGAAGTGATGCAAAGAGTCACAGAGGAATTATATGATGTACATCAAAATAAAGTGACGAATACCTCATATAAATTTCAGATGATAGGTTTTAGATATACTGAAGATTATTTATTGAAGATGGATGGAAATGAAGTTCAACTTCAAAGTTATTATTCAGGTGTTCGAGCATTCTTTTTATTATTTAAAAGACCATCAACGTTTAAAAATTGCTTTTTAAAGCATCTAATTGATGTAAAAGAAGGTATTCCCTACGATATAACATTAAGGACAAAAAGAGAAAATAGACTTCGAAGAAATGAGTTAAAGAAAGGACAGTACTTAATGAATTTTTCAATTTTTATCTTTGGAGGTATTCTGATTTATGCTGTTTTGGGGATTCAAAGTAGGCCATTGGAGACCACGATTCCAGGTGTTATTTTGGGTGTGTTGGGGATTGGTTTAGCATACTATCTCAAGAAACAGAAATTTAAGATATAAATTTCGTAAGAGTTATTTCTTTGACTATGAAAAAAATAGATCTATATTTATCTAACTAATTATTTACTAATCAAAAACAAACTAATTTTTTATGACCAAAAAGCTAATCACTCTTTTCATCTTTTGTCTATGGTCAATGACATCATTTGCTCAACTTGATGCGACAACTACAAAGAAACTAGATCAGTATTTAGAGAAAAATACCAAAGTAACACACAAGGAAATTGTGGGAGAGGCTATTTCTAAAATTCTGAAGCATAAAGTGTATTTCATCAGTATGAGAATACAAGGGATGTATAATATTACAGGATTTAACACTAGTGAATTTATCGTTATCGAAATAGGCGATAAAGTAAAGAGATTTGAGTGGGAAAATACAAATACGGATATGCCAGAATTCCTTAGTTATATTAAGGATGACTTTGTGTTAAATGAGAAAACCGCCCAAATGTTTCAAGATCTGCTCGATAAAATCTATCCAGTAGAAGATTGGAAAAGCCAACACAAAGAATTTTTGCAAAAAGATGGGAAGTGGTATTTTTTAAGAGATAAATTCTTCGACAAAAAACAAGGATTTGAAATTACTGTAGATGATAATGGTAAAATTACCTTTATCAAGTATATCCTAAAGTTTGAAATAGATCAATAAAAATCAAGTAAACTAAAACTATAATTAAAATGAAAACCTTAAAACTATTCTGTTTAGCTATTATATCATTAATAGTCTTTTCATCATGTGACAACGATGAAACATCTCCTTCGGATCAAGGATTAGTACCAGGGACAATCAGTGCCAAGTGGGAAATAAACAATAGAAGTGAATTTACTTCTTTCGAGTTTAATGAAAGTGGGAGTTATATCATCAGACAAACAATTGCTCCAGCTGATTATGTAGAAGATGTCCTCTATTTTGGGCAGTATGAGATTATTGATGAAGAGACAATAGACTTACATGGTTATGGTATCTTATCGAAGGTACAATTGAACAACAATGAAATCAGTTTCACTTTAAGACAGACCAATAGTGAAACTGATTTTGAACTTGTAGCATCGAAAGCAAAGGAAATGGAATCTACCCCAAGAACTTCTTTACTTTGTAAAACATGGAAGTTGGTATCAATTGATGGTCAGAGTATTGTAGGTACAGAAATGGATCTAACAGTTGTTTTTTCAAAAGCTGGAACCTATTTAGTTCAGTTTAAATATTCTTCAGAAGATTTTGAAGGCGGACTTGCACATTGGAGATGGGCAAATAAAAATGAAGAACAAATACAATACGATTGGCAAGAAATTCCAGATTGGGAATCACCAGGCTTGGTCGATATTAGAAATTTAACATCAAATAGTTTAACCATTGTAGAAGAAGATTTGGTGTATGAATTAAGTGCTGTGGAGTACTCTAGCTCTGCCACACTTTCAGTATCTAAGGAATCGTCTTCTAGAAAAAAAACTGGAGTATTTTCTAAATAAAATTCTTCTATTTTTTTGATTGGAATAAATGGCGCAGATGTTAAGCGATAGCGACATCTGTGCCCATTAACGTTATAGGTCTCCCAACCTCGTAATACATATACCCGAAAAACCATCAAAAATTAAACTATAATAGATTTTTGAGAATTTATTAACTGTATAAAAGATACCAAAACTAAAGAAAAGTATAATTTTGATGTCAAATTGATGTTTTGATGACTTTATTAAATAATGTTATAAAACACAACTAACCTCATATCAAAGTTCGTTAGATATTGAGTGAGTAAACTATTTAAACATAAACAAATCTAATCATGTCTGATAAAGAAAAATTATACGAGATCTTAGGAGAACTTTTATTCGTTGTAGCTAAAGCTGATGGTGTTATCCAAGACGAGGAAAGACAAGCCATCGATCAATACATCGAAAACCATCCTTACGGTGAGGACATCAAATGGTCATTTAATTATGAAGCCAAGAAAAACACTCCGATGGAAGAAGTTTACAATAAGGTATTAGACTACTGTAAACATTATGGACCTACTGCAGAATACGGAGAGTTCGTTAATGCCATGAAAGTGGTAGCAGAAGCATCAGATGGGATCGACGAGAACGAAGCAGAAGTAATGGATTCCTTCTCCAAAGAACTTCTGAAAAGATTCCAACAAGATATTGAAGGTTTAAAAGTATAAATAATAATTCCCCTGTTTTGAGATCATCGAGGCAGGGGATTTTTTTAGTTAGGAGTTAGGAGTTAGGAGTTGCTGAATTTACGCTCGATTTTTTGTAACTAGAACTTTTCAATACTTAGATAAAATCCTATGAACGAACTAGAACAAAATATTCAATCCTATTTCGGAATTATTCAACCTCAAGAATTGAAAATGATTAGTTCTCTATTTCATCCTTACACTATCAAAAAGGGAGAGTTTTATCTCGAAGAAGGTAGGAGGTGTGAACAGCTTAGTTTTATTAAATCGGGTTGTTTGAGGATATATAAGAATACAGAAGATAAAGAAGTCACACAATGGATAGCTACCCAAGGTTATTTTGTGACAGACCTTTCTAGTCTATTATTTGGATCATCTGCTCGATGGAATATTCAGACATTAACTGATGTAGAACTGTACACAATAAGTGGATCAGATTATAAAAGAATAGGTGATTTGATTCCAGAATGGCATGAGTTGGAAAAGTTATTTATTGGAAAGTGTTTTACGATTTTAGAAGATAGAATTTTTAGTCATTTATCCATGACCGCCGAGGAACGATATCAATATTTCTATGATCAAAATAAAGAGTTGATCAATCAAGTTCCTTTACAATACATTGCTTCGATGTTAGGGATGACGCCTGAAACATTCAGTAGAATTCGAAAAAAGCAGAGTTTATAAATTCTTGATATTTATCAAGAGTAAACCCATAGTAGTTTAAGAACTTTGTGATGTACAAAAACTAATGGAATTTTATATCACCAAAAATTAAACACAATGGAAATTAAAACAGAAATTCTAATTCATTCTACACCTGAAAAAGTATGGTCAATTCTAACAGATTTTGATAAATATCCAGAATGGAATCCTTTTATAAAATATATACAGGGTGAAGTAAAAGAAGGAAATCAGATAAAAGTGAAAGTAGGTCCGAAAGACGGAAAAGGAATGATATTTCAACCTAAGGTTTTAAGTTTCCAGAAGAATAGTGAATTAAGATGGATTGGTAAATTGTTGTTCCCAGGAATATTTGATGGTGAACATCAATTTCTATTAATTGATAACGGAAATAATACCACTACTTTAAAACACAACGAGAAGTTTAAAGGTATTTTGAAAGGGTTTTTAAATCTTGAAAAAACAAAAAAAGGCTTTGAATCGATGAACATCAAATTGAAAGAATTAGCAGAGAGTAATGGATAAGGTTATAAGAGATAATTTAAATTTATTTCGTATTTCGTTGATTATTACTCCTCAAAATTCTAATTTTAATGAAAAAACTAAAACCTATATTAACTCATGAATTTTCAAAAACTAAAAGCATTCATCTTAACAAGCTTAATTTTACTCACGAATTCTTGTATCCTGAATAAAGAACATGCTATACGTTCAGTTTCTGTGAAAAGTTATTTAGCTGAAGTCGAAAATAATAAGATCCATAAATGGGATCAAATATCAGGATACGTTGAGGTCTATAATGAAGACGGAAAATTACTCTATTTCAAAAAAGATGGTGGATTAGCTGATGAGGAAAAAAAACTCGTATATGATTCTTCTGGATATTTAACGAATGAATTTCTTACTAAGTACGGTCAGTTTCAATATGAAAAGAAGTATCAGAATGATTCATTGGGCCAATGTTATGAAGAACATATATACAGAGCAAATGGGGATTCGACAAAAATAAAAAACACTTATAATTCAAATGGAGAATTAATCAAAAAATTATATTACTGGGATTGGGAAACACCTCATTTATATACCAATTTTCAATCTGATGATAATGAAAAAACAGAAAAAGATTATAAAATAGATGGGACTAGATGGCATTTAGTAAAAAGAAATTTTGATAAAAAGGGAAGGCTAATAAGGTATAGAGAGTATAAAAACTTTACAACCCAAGAAAGAGATACTAAATATACATACAATAAGAAAAACGATCTTATAAAAGAGATTACATATGACTCTTCTCGAAGTGTAATTGAAGAGTCTAAATATTCTTATGAATACGATAAAAATAAGAATTGGATAAAGAAAATCATGTATCGAGATGAAAAACCAATAGTAATTGATGAACGAAAGATTGAGTATTTTTAAATTGTTCCACTTATGAAACAACAACTTATTATTCTCTCGGATCTTTGGGGAAGCGAAAAATCGGATTGGTTGATCTATTATACACATATTTTAAATCAAAAATATGATATAGTATATTATGATAGTTGTCTGCTAGGAAATGTTGATACATCAAGTAATGATCAGCAATTAATACATCAACAATTTGTAGAAGGTGGAATTAGAAAAGCTGTTTCACAGTTGATAGAGTTAGAGCAAAATCCAATAAAAATATTAGCTTTTAGTATTGGCGGGTTGATAGCTTGGAGGTATGGTTTGCTTACCGGAAATATTAAATCTTTAATTTGTATATCATCAACTCGATTAAGGAAGGAAGTTTATAAACCTAAAGGAGAAATTGAGCTATATTTTGGAGATAAAGATGCATATAGACCACCAATGGAATGGTTTATAAATCAGAATGTGAAATTTGAAGTGATACCAAATAAGCACCATGAGATTTATACTGAAAGGGAGTTTGCTGAGGAACTATCACTAAATATTTGTAATCACCAATCACATAAAAAATAAAACAATGAAAATTACTCTAATCAGCATCCCAGTTTTAGATCAAGAAAAAGCACTTGAGTTTTATACAGAGAAGTTAAACTTCATCAAGAAAAAAGATGTGCCGGTGGGGGGTGGAAATAGATGGTTGACTTTAGTTTCGGAAGAACAACAAGATGGACCTGAGCTTTTATTGGAGCCTGCACCATTGCATTTTGAACCTTCAAAAGTATATCAAAATGCACTTTTTGAGGCGGGTATTCCCTACACACAATTCGATGTTTCAGATGTTCAAAAGGAGTACGATAGATTGTTGGAGTTGGGAGTTGAATTCAGCATGAAACCAACAGAAATGGGAACGGTAAAGATTGCTGTGTTTAATGATACTTGTGGGAATAATATCCAACTTGTAGAAACACTATAGTACAAATGTAAATAGGATAAAAGTCCAATAACCTTCACTCGATTATTGGACTTTTTTCTTACTAGAATTCAAACTTGGTGTATTTTGATATACTTGGAGAATCGGCAGTATAATACACATATGGAGTCTCAGTTTTAGAAATAACAACTACCATACTTTGTAGTGTTCTTCCCGAAGAAGTACCAGGGAACACATTAATTTGATCAGAAGATTTTAATTCCATTAAACTTTTCTCATTAATTGTTTTAGCGTTATCATGTAACCAATTATTGGCCTTTGTTAATCGTCCTAAAGTGTTGGCAAAAGAACCGCCACCTGACTCTTCGTTCATTTCGAAAGCTAAAGGAGTTTCATCAGATTGTGTGTGGTTGGTATGAACAATATAGTTTGAAGTAAGAGGGATAATCGAATATTTTCCTTTCCCATATACCTCTACACTTACTACTTGATGTTGATCCCCAATCATATAATTCATAGGTTGTGCACACTGTACCGTTTCAAGGAATGCCAAAGCATCTTTAACAGAAGATTGTTCTAAAATTTTCCTCACATTAAAAGCCACAGGTAAACCATTCGAATTTGAAGTAACATTTCCCAAAGTATTAATACCAACAGCTATTCCTTTATTATTTACTCCATTTTGAGCAATTACCCCAGCAAAAGTACCTTGTAAAATGATCAGGTCACTATTTGGATCTTTGATTCGTAAAAGTGTATTTAAACCTTTAAAATAAGGGGGAATATCGTTATTGTGAGTTACGAAGTTAGGAGCATCAGCAGTTCCAACTATTCCAACAGTGGTACAATGTCCTTGTAATTCTATAAACCCATTTAAAGCAAAATAAACAAAGAGTTCATCAAAAGCTTGATAAGCAAATAGCATTTCGAAAGAAACATTGGCGCCATCAGAAATACCTTTTAATTCTTCGTATAAGTCTGGAGTGTGATCTTTAGTATAACCTGCATATCCTTTTTGATCTAAGAATTGCTTTACAAATGTATCCACATCTGTGATAGAGGTATTGCTAGTTATCCAATTTTTAAAAGCTAATATTCCTTGATTAATCTGTGTTTTTAAAGCTTTACCATGTTGAATACCTCGACCATAAGGAGTGGGAGCGTCTATCGTTATTTCATAAATTCCATTACGGTAATTAACTTCTGGTATTTTGGATTCCGAGAAACTATTTCTCCCATAAACTTCAGCAGTAATTAACATAGATATAAACATTAGATAGAAAATTGTGAATAACTTTTTCATGATGATATAATTTTGATTACTTTAATAAATAGTACACTACAAATATCATCTGATTCACATTCTAATATAAGTAACGGTGGGTTACACCAAGTAACGTTACTTTACCATTTACTATGAAACAAAAGTGGCAACAAACCCTTCAAAAAATCTTAGATAGTTCGGTTTTTATATCTTCTTTTCGAGCAAAGAAGCTATTATCTTATTTAATGGAAAAAAGGGAAAGTGGTAACGAGGAAGACTTTTCTTCTTATGCCATTGCCTTGGAGGTTTTTGATCGAGATGTTGATTTTGACCCCTCTATAGACCCAATTGTTCGGGTTCAAATGGGAAGATTGAGAACACTACTTTCTAAGTTTTATCTCAACGAATCAGATCCAGATGATGTTATCATTGAGATTCCAAAAGGAAAATACACTCCCTCCGTTAAAAAAGCAGATAAAATAGAACAAGAATCACAAGCAATATTAAACTTTCCATCTCTCTATATCCATCCTTTGGTTAAATCAAATGATACTCAAGAAGAGTTATCAAATGCTTTTCAATTAAAGCTAATGGATCGATTTTATGCCAATCAATTCTATAAGCTAACTTTAGATCAAAACAAAGCTGATTTTCAAATTAAATTACTTTGGGAGGAAGATACACAATTCCATATCTTTGTATTTGATAAGCATCAAAATTTAATAAAACGATATTTTGGAATGTGTCAGCATCAAACTGATGCACTTAACTTTGTTCAGTTAAATATAGATGGATTTTACAGTCCTTTGATGCTCAATAGTGGTTGGGCGGAAAACGAAAACCAAGCCTTAAAAAGAATAATTGATTTTAATGAAGAAATATTACTTCATAACAGATATGAATTACTTACAGAAGTGATTCAAATCCTACAAGAAATGATAGAAGTTCAATCTCATCCTTTCTTACTTAATTTATTGATAAAATTTTATCATTTTGATTTTCATTACGGATTAAATATTTATGAAGATCCATTAAAGTTAGCAGAGGATCTTTTAAACATAGCACCTGCTTCAACTTTGAAAGCTGAAAAAATATGGCATCATATATATCGAAATGAAGAAGCAGAAGCAGAAAAACTATTTAAAGAATTTCTGAACTCTTCAAAACATTACGAAGATTCTATTCAAGAACTTCTTTTTCATTTGTATTTTGGTGATAAAAAAGCGTTTGAAGAAAGTAGGGGCCGATTAGATAAATTAGAATACGAAATTCCTGATATTATTGATTTAGGAATTGGTATATATGAATTATTGGAGGGAAATGATTTAACAGCAAAAACAGAAGCATCTTTAGATAATCAGCCTTTTAACTTCACCATCTTTTTGATAGCAATAGGAAGTTCTAATCCAGTAAAAAGAGAAAAATCAAAAGCCATTCTTGATGAATTACTTCAAGAAAATAAACAAGAATTAATGGATATTGTATCGAATTGGGTCAAAAAATCTATTGGAGAACAACTAATACTAAAATATAAAAGCATTACCTAAACAGGTAATGCTTTCTAAGTGTGGTTTAGTCGCAGTCACGCTCCCAACGTTGTTCATCATTTTCCCACTCCCAATGACAACCAGTGGGTAACTTTTCAGTAGGTCTACGATTTCTATCTGTATATTTTCCGTTATTGTTATAATCATCACATTCTCTTTCCCAGTGTCCATCATCATAATCCCATTCCCAACGGCAGCCTTCGGGTAGCTTTTGTGTAGGAGGATTATTTCTATCGGTAAATCTACCATTGCCATTTCTACCGTCACATTCTCTTTCCCAATGTCTATCGTCGTGGTCCCATTCCCAATGACATCCTTCAGGAAGTTGCGTTGATGGACGAGGAGGATACCCACCATTGTAATCATCATCATCATGATTACAAGAGAAAAGAAAGCTCATGATAAGTAAGCTTAACACTAATAAATTACGAGAGATTGATTTTGAATTTTTCATCTTTATTTTTTTCGTTTTTAAATTGATAACGATACAAAGATGAGGTGTACTGGGTTGTTATATAAGTAACTTAAAGTAACGTTACGTTACATCTAATGATTTTAGAGAAATTAAACTAAAGTAGATATTTGATTCATTTTTAAATAAATTTTTTTGTTTTGTACAAACTATCAAATTCATCAACTATGAATAATAAAGCTGTTGTCCGATTGACTCATTACCTAAAATCAAAATTAAGTTGATAGATTGAAATCAATGTTTTACATTTAGAATAGTAACTATTGTGTATCAAACTGACTAATTATGAACTTTCTAAAAAAGCTAATTACTTCTTACAAAGATAAATTTCAAAAACCTGAAATTCTGCTAGAAGAAGAATCACCTACTTGTCCGATCACAGCCATTGTAGAACAAGACCATCGAGTAGTCTATTTTTATTTGTATGCCTCTCAAAATTCAAATTTTGGTATGAAATCTTGTTGGGTAAGAAATCTGGTAGAGGCTCCTGATGAATCTGAAATTGAAACAATGCTTAATGGCAAGGCTCCGTTGCTGCCTAAACAATTTTGTAAATTCCCTAATGGACAGAAACCTCTTGATGCTTATGATCTTGAAATTATTTGGACAGAGGAAGGAGATGCTGCTGCTCTTAAATATCAAGGAGAAATAGTAGCAATAATCCCAAGTTGGTCAGGTGAAGGTGATTTTCATGGATATGCAAGAGATGTTATTGGACAAAGTAACTTGGCTTGGGAAATTGGAACATCAAATGTCTTTTTAGAAAGAATAGAAAAGGCAAAAGAATTCTGGCAATCTTGGGGAGATGATTTAAACCCATTCCAAATTCACCAACCTCAAATTCTGAAGATATACGAAGAAACTTTTGGAAAGCAAGATACATACTATGCTATCGATGGAGGTAAATGGCCTCCGAAGGGAATGTATTTAAGAAAAGGAACATCTAAAAATGTTTTTGCAACAGTAGGTGTTTCATTAGTACCTATGCCTTCAGTTGAAATGTATTTCGAAAAGTCTCATGAGGTAGATAGAATAGAACTAGGGTTGATATTAAATTCAACTATTTCAGAAAGCGACGTACAAGAAACGGCCAATTATATAAGTGGTCAATCTTCCTTACCTTGGAACAATATCACTTTCTTGGGAGAAGGACATACCATTAACTTCAAACCCATTCAAAATTCAATCTTTAATGCTGTCATCCTAACCAATAAATTGGATGTGTTGCCTAAACCTGAATTGGAAGATTACAGAAGCTCAAAAGTGAATTTCCTATGGATGATTCCTATATCAGAAAAAGAAAGAATATTTGTGATGGAAAATGAGAAAAGCGACATCATTCATAGATTAAATAAGATAGGAAATGAGGTCTTCTCTTTAGATCGTGAAGAAGTAGTTTAATGACGCAAATGCTAAAAACTCAATTTTACTAAATTTGATGATAATAGGTGAAAAAAGGGCGAAAATTAAACTTTAGTAGATTTTGGGCTACTTTTTGATTAAGTATCACCTATCAAAATTAACTAAAAGTATAATTTCAAGGATTTTTTGATAATGATGAATAAACTTCAATTAGCTAAATACCCAGCCACAATCATCGGATTATTGTTAGCAATTCCCGGGTTGTTATCTCTATTCTCTATCGAATGGAGTTACTTATTTTTAATGGGATTAATTTCTCTTGTACCTATTGCATTACCTATTGAATATGTCGGAAGTTACATTGGGATTAATTACTCACTTACATCATTTTTAGTATTCACTATTGTATCAACTATTTTTAGTGTAAGTACCTTTTTATTATTTCATCGGTTAAATACTAAAAAGAAACCTTTTAGTCATTGGAAAGTGATCATCTTCTACCTTGCTCAATACTTCCTGATACACCCATTAGTAATTTATACATGTGTAATTTTCAATTTGAAAAATGCAGGAGATGGACAATTTATTTTTGGTATTTTAGAAGTGTATCCGATTAGTAGTTTGATGTATTTAGCATTTGGTTTTATGGTGGATTACCTAAAAAATAAAACCGCAAATACTTCTGTGATTGAAACTATTTAAACTATACATAACTAATATGAATATAAATAATCTTACTTTTTTGTCAGTACTTATTTTGATGATGACATCATGTATGTTAAACACTAAAACCAAAGAATCTAATAAACAAACAACAATAGACTTAAACCCTAAAACCATAGCAAACGACACTTTACATGTAAAAGGAAAAGCTATTGTTTTCTTTTCTATCAATCAACAAGAATATGATTCTTTGGCACAAGATGAAAATTCAGGTGTAATAGAAATGATAGACGATTTTAATTATTATGCTAACGAAGTTCATGATAAGTTATCTAGTTTAGGTTATCATCTAAGCATGTCAGCTGCTAGGTATATTGTTTTAGAAATGGATGATAGTTCGAAAGTGACCTTTGATCGGTTAAAAAACAAAGATGAAATTGTTGGAAGAATATATTCTGATGGGAATAATTCTAAGATATATTATGGTGTAGCGACAGATATTGATATCTTAATAGAGGAACAAGAGTTTAATATAAAATGATCTATTAAAGATGAACATCACCAAAATCATAAATCAAACCCAACAACCCAAACTATACGAACAAGGAACCTCATTTATGTGGACTGATCCTTATATCTCAAAACAGTTACTGCAAGTACATTTAAATCCAGATATCGATTTGGCCAGCCGAAAAAAGTCGACCATAGAAATGACGGTAGACTGGATTTTGAGTGCTCAGAAAGAAGATCAGCCACTAAAGATTTTAGATTTAGGATGTGGACCAGGATTGTATACAGAATTACTAGCTAAAAGAGGGCATGATGTGACAGGTGTAGATATTTCTGAAAATTCTATTGCACATGCGAAAGCATCAGCCAAAGAAAAAGGACTGAACATAACTTATAGAAACGAAAGCTATTTAGAAGCAGATCTTGGGGAAAATGAATACGATTTAGTGATTCTCATTTATACTGATCTTGGAGCATTAATTCCTTCGGATAGAACGCCTTTACTCTCTAAAATAAATCAAGCAGTTAAACCGGGTGGAACCTTTATTTTTGATGTTTTAAAAGATAGAAGTTTTCAGAAGAAATTAACAGGAAAGTCTTGGGAAGCAAGCAAAGAAGGCTTTTGGAAAGGCAGTCCTTATCTAGCGTTATCAGAGTCGTTTTTATACGAAAAAGAGAAAGTCATTTTATCCCAACACACCATTATCGATGAAGACGAAAATATAGACATTTACCGTTTTTGGACTCACTTCTTTTCTCAAAATGATGTATCCAATATGTTATCATCATTAAGCTTCAGTAGCATCACATTTAACGATCATCTTCTTCCAGAAAGTGATATGTGGAATGGAGATAATGTTTTGTTTGTGAGGTGTGATAAGTAATCATTGAATTTATCCCTAAATTGCAAATCAACCATCATAAACTCTCAATGGAAACCCCAGAATTTCATATTGATCATTTGATAAAACTCCTCAAAGAACAAGAACCCCAAAGGCTAGATTTGGTTTTTCATCTCGAAAAATTGATCACTAAAAAGTGGGAGCTTCAGCCTTATATACAATTGGTATCTGATAAAAATGCGAATGAAGCTGGAGCAGAATGGCAATTCGATGAAAACATTGTTTTGGAGGATCTTCAGCAAGGAACATTAGTACTTGATGTACTCAAAGACGGAAGAATTGGAGGGATTGAGTTCCTCGATCTTATATAAAAAGAGAATGTCTCATAAAACCATGTAAAATGGATCTATGAGACATTCTTTTATAAAGATAATATGAGGTTTCAACCTCATATTATCCCCACTTCATCAACCCACGATTTCAATCGTGGGATAGCAATCCTTACTTCACTTCCCCAATCAACACCCCAGAAACACACCAAGAACTAAAGCTATAACCACCTGCAGGCTCACCTTGAGGGATCTGAACTTCAAACTGATGCGTGCCAGAAGTAATATTCAAAGGTGTTTGTACAGGGTTGGTTACTGTACCCGGGCACCATCCCGAACGGTCTAAATCAGAAGACGATTCTCCATTCCAGAAGTTACCAGAGGCAGGGTTCAACTCACGGTAAGTACCACAATCACATCTCCAAGGAGTGTAAGAATAAGCCAATTGACCATCAATTAGAATGCGGTTTTCTTTAGGGTTGAACTCATCGCCACCACCCCAGCCACCATGGCCAGTAGTGATATAGTGTAAGTGTAAATCGCTTACATTTTCAGGAATAGAAATATCCACTTTTAAACCACCTGCACCGAACATCGTAGGGTAGTTCTGACTCGCCATTTCCAAAATGTTACACGTATTGAAAATCGGTTTCACCCAATACTCTTTTCGTTCTGTGGATGGCTTATTTTCTTTCGGATAGTATTTCATTTTAAGGCTTACTTTATGACCGCCTTTATCGTAGTTACCGATAAATACGCCAATCCAAACCTCACCTTCTAAGATCGGTTCCAAGTAAGAAATACTTTGTTTATAATACGTATTGTTGGCCCAAGTTAGTCCATCCAAAACTCTTTTGTCGTTAAATTTATTGACTCCAAAAGGAGTGAAGAAACGCATCAATTCGATCGCAGGTTCAAAGTCGCCTTCAGGGATCATACCGTGGTATTCCTTGCCGTCATTATCCGTAAACTTAGGCACTGTTTTGATACCATTTTTCATAGCATCTAACATCGAAGGCTTATCTGTGTTACGAATCATGAAAACAGAACCTGTTCTATCGTAAGCATCGCCATTCGACATTTGTTCCAACTCTAAGAATACATCACAAGGAACATCGTGCTTAGGAAGTTTCACCTTCTTTAAGATCACAGTGCCACCACCAAAACGATACGTTAAGTTGTCATGGTCACCTTCTGGATTTTTGATTTCATTCCCCCAAGAAATTTGTTCATCGTCAAAAATATCAACGGTAGTTACTACACCTTGTTGTGCCTTGTATCTTAAGTTGACCACATCCAATTCCTCACCCAATTCCTCAGGCATTAATTGCATGTCTTTTGTCTCTTTTGATTTCAGCTTTTTAAACGAAGTGGCCATTTGTACTGAAGAGCCATTTCTAACGGTTTTCAATACCAAAGCATCCTTGATAAAGTAGCTTGGCGTTCCTTTAATATCCGCTTCTTTTGTGTACCATACTTCAATGGTATTCGAGAAACTGATGAACTTGATCTTATCACATTGATACCCAAGAATAGTGGTGTCGTTTTCTGTCAATTCAATTTCACCTTGTGGTGATTGATCAGAAATAGAGTGGAAACGTTTTCCTTGAATATCCGCAATCGTGTAGGTTTTATTTTTAGTATAATCCAGTACTTGATATTGAGTCACCCTTTTCAACATTTCAGATAACTCATAAGGATAAACACGTTCTACTTTAGCTAAATTGTTATGGAAAGTTAGTTCAGTTTTTCCATATTCTGTATTTGGCTTTCCATTGTAAAAAGAATGGTATTCCACAACAGCACTCAGCTCTTTTTGTTTCTTTTGCGCATAGGTCATGCTAAAAACAGATAAGAGAAAGAGAATTAAAATTGATTTCATTGGTAACGAATAGATTTAATATGAATCTTTTATTTATTTAATGTATTTATGACCCTTAAATTATTCATCAAATAGTCTATTCGAAAATAAAGATTGATAACAAGTTTAATTTTGATGGTTGTTAAATTAAATTAGTAGATTTAGAGTGATTAGAATCGTATTAAATCGGTTAGAAGATTTTAGAGTTTAAAAATCAGTAGTATATTTAAATTGATATTTTCAGATTAAACAAATCTGAAAAATGATAACTACTGAAAAGATGAAAAAAGTTTTAGAAGAATTTACAGGAACTATTGGTGTTGGTTTTTTAATAAGTTTAGGATTATTTTTTTTAACTGATAGTCAGTTTAAATATTGGAGTTCCATTGAGTCACTAATGGAAACAAAGACATGGGGTGTACTTACATCAGTTCCAATTTTAATAATTAACTATATTTTTGGTTTAATAACTATTGAATTATGCGAGTTATTTCTTCCTATTCTTTTTAATAGAAAAGAAGCACTAAAATTTAATGATAATTTTATTATTGTTTCTAAGTTGAATAATGAACTTTTAACATCACAATATAATGAGGTGAAACAAAACAAAAGAATTTTAAATGGTAGTTTTTTAGGGTTAATATTAATTTCAATAGGAGTCTTTCTTGAGGGTGATTTATTTTTGGGAGATTTAAAAGTAATAGGAATAATTGGGATGATTGGTTCGTTAATTTTGACTATAATATGTCCCTTAATTTCAATTACAATACAGAAAAAATTTAATAAGTTATTATCAGATTATCAATCTTAATTACTTAATGCTTGATACTCAAAATACCACTTTCATAATTATTCAACATTCAGTCAAGAAGAAAAAACTCCATCAATAAACGGGCGGAAAATTTTATAGAACCACCGTTTCAATCAATAATTCAAAGAGAGATAAAGAAAGTTGATTAGTATTACATCATATGAAATGCAAATCAAATACTTGAAACCATGCAAACAACTACTTTTAGAAAAGTAACTTCACTTCTACTTTTAATTGGCTTTAATGCGACAATGTTAATGGCAGATCCGCCCGACCCTCCAGCAGGTAAAGTGTGGGTTTTAAACCATGAAATGAGTGATGAATTTGATGCCAACAGTCCAAATACAGATAAATGGAGATTGTTCGATAAAGCAGAGTCTTGGGGTCGTACGGCCGCATTTGATAAACGAATTCTAGAGCCTGTAAAAGATCCAAACTCGGATAACTATTATATGAGCATGAACCCGATGTGGTATTACGAAGATGAACGTTTTCCACGTGGGAATGGAAAAGATTATCACTTCGCAGGAGGTGGTATGGATACAAAGGTTTTACAGACTTACGGTTATTTCGAAGTACGTGTTAAACCATCTGATTTCCCAATGGGATCGGGAGTGTTTATGAACTCAAGAGGAACGACATCAGACGATTGTAATACAAAATATGCAACGGAGTTGGACATTATTGAAAATATGGGATACACTGGTCCGTTTAACGAACATGGAGATGGTTCTTTCAATAATATTCAACATGTAAACTCTCACTCCAAACCATTTTCTGATGAGAACGGTTCATGTCAGCGTTTACCTTACGAAACAACAAGTAGTGGTGTGGTACCTCCAAATTTAGCAGCACCTCTAGGTTAGAATACGGTGGGTATGTGGTGGAAAGATGCCAATACAGCCATGTTCTATAACGACGACAAGTATTTTGGTACAATTACTCCTACAAGAGATTACTTCATGCCAATGCCTGTAATTATTGTTATGGAAACTTACAATTGGGGAGATGATGATGAAAAGAATGCGACTAATCCTAAACCAGAAGAGTGGATGTTCGAAGACGATTTTCGTACTAAAGCACAACGAGCAGTAATGTACGATTGGGTGAGAGTTTGGAAATTGGTTGATATTGATCAGACAGAGTTTAATTCGAATAAAGACAATATCAAAGGCTATGAAGAAAATATCACTGCTTATCCTTCGTATCAGTTTTCTACTACCTTGATTTATTCAGCATCAACAAATAGAAAAGTAACGGTGACTTTATACGATCCATCGAATACTATTTTAGCAGAAAAAACATACGATGTTGCTCAAGGTGTGAAATCATTGTTTACTGAATTTAATTTAGATGCAGAATTAGCTATCGATACAGGTTACAAAGTAGTTTATGAGATTAAAGATGGTAACTCAGTTCTAAAAACAACATCATCAACTTTTGATGTAGTAGAGAAACCGCTAGAGAAAAAATTATGGGACGATGAAATTCCAACTTCTTTAGCGCCAGGGAAAACATCTTACCCTATCAATGTAAAATACGAAGCTGATGAGCCGTGTAAAATCAATATAGAAATCAGAAAGCCTGATGGTAGTTGGTTTGGAAGTGGTAATATGAATGTTGAGGGGGGTAGTGGTGTAGCTACAATTAATGTAAGTATGCCTTCTGCAACTCCGGCTGCCGCTAATTATTTCTACAAAGTGTATATGCATCGTCAAGGATACGATTGGAAAGATCCAGAAGCGGTTTCTATTGATCCTGTCGTGTATTTTAATGTGGAAGAACCTATTGAACCAGCCATCAAATTATTAACTGTTCCTACAGAAATTGAAGGTAATGCTACAGAAGTAGAAGTAGAATTCTCTTATGGAACGTATGAGAACGGTACACTAAAAATCGAATTACGTGATAAAGACGGTAACGTGATGATCGATGAGGTGAGAACAGAACGTATTGGCCAACGAACGCTAACACGATACATCAAAATGGATGCAGATATTCCTCCATCAGACGATTATAAAATCTATATTGAGTTCACTCCAGAAAAAGGAAGCTTTGAAAAAGTAACGGATGAGATTTCAGGTATTACTGTCACAGAAAATGTAACGAGTGTGGATGAAATCAATACAAAATCGAGTGCTTTAAAAGTGTATCCTAACCCTGTTGAAGGAACGCTTAAAATGGTAATAGAACAAAGCTTAAATGATATCCAAAAGGTAGAAGTACTTAACGTAAATGGACAATTATTAAAAGTGATTTCTGCAAAAAACGGAAAATCTGTTTCCAATATCTCAGTGTCTGATTTAAAATCAGGTACTTATTTGTTGAGAGTGACGACGGGTAGTGGCGATGTGTTTACGAGTCGTTTTATCAAAAAATAGATGTCTCATCATTCCATAGAACCTTGTATCAAAAGCCCAGGGATTAATCCCTGGGCTTTGATACAAGATTTATCAATAAATACCCTTAGAAATTGATTTTCATCGTTGTAATCCCAAAGGCTTCAGTATTCACTTTTACCTTATTTTTGTCAACTTCTAATGTATCGATATCCTCTTCTAAGATAGTTGTTGTAAATGCTGATTTTACGGTTTGTTGAAAATCAATATTCACCGTTTCTTCTTGATCGCTTACGTTGTAAAAACGAATAATCAAGGCATCACTATCTTCTGCTTTTTTGATGGCAGTCACGACAATATTCTCATTATCCATAGAGATAAATTGTTGAGTAGCCTTCAAGCTTGGTTTACGAAGCGTCTGAGGTCTGAAAACTACTTCAAGTTGTTCTGAGTTCTCAATACCGTTTTGGTTATCCGTTATTCTATCGGCATCACCAGTACTCAAAGAGAATTTAAAGTTATGATTCCCCGTTTGAGGATAAGGATTACCTTCCCAGTGACAGCTGTGTCTCGATGCAAATAAGATAGGTTGAAGTGTGATTTTCTCCTTATCCAAAACATCATAATAATCGGCGGCAGCCACAGAAGAAGTGACCACTAAAGAAGAATTATCTGATTTTGCAGCGATCCAGTTTTCAATACCTCTAGGATGAATATCCTTGTTAGGAGTTGTGTAACTACCTTGTGCACTACCACCGGCAGCACCCGCAGCTTCATCTTTGCCTACTTCCAATACTCCATAAGGCACTTGATACTCCACCGTTTTCATCGAGTTGTTTACAGGGAATGCCACTCTGTATTCTCTGTACATAGTACCTTCCCAATTTTTTACATCAATTTCAAAATCAATTTTTTCTAGGGATTGATACACCCTAATTGTTTCTTCCACAACACCATCACCTAATTTGTGACGGAAAGAATAGTCCGTAAAAATATTGCCTTTATTACTTATGGTCCAGTTGATATTTTTATCCTTAAGTTGCTCGAAGTCTTCTAATGTAGGATGTTGAACTTTGACGAACTCACCTGCACCATTTCCTTCAGAAGTAAGGAAGAAAACTTCACCACCTAAGAAATTAGTGTGATCAATTAACTCTTCGTTATTCGATTTTTTGATTAAGCTTTCGATGCCTCCATTCCCCAAAGAGATGCTATAATAATCAGTCTCTATCTTTTTAATGTCAGCATCAGCGTTAGCATGATTTTCTATTCCTTCTACCACGAAATAAGAGGTATAACCTAAAGCAGGTACCTGACCAACGAAATGAACTTTGGCAGATTTTAGATAACCATTGTTGTATCTTTCCACCTCAGTTAATTGCGATTTAACCGGTTTACCATCGGCATCTATCATTGAGAAGTGCTTGATTTCATTTTCGTTAAATACTACTTCCTTTTCAATGATATTATCGTAATTCCAGTTCAAGTGGTTAAAAATAACCATTGGAATCCCTTTCTTTTTAAAGTTGATATGACCTGCAATTTGTTTTGCCTGATCCGTATTAATAGCATCAGCTACATGTAAAGCATCATTGTACTTTTCCTTAAAAACAGCATCGGTAATGTCTCCATTTTTACCACCCCAACCATGGTCAGGATAGATTTTATTTTCCCATGCTTGGTACAATTCTTTTTGTGGATAGTTGACCGAAGAGGCATCAATGAGTTGATGGAAAGCAGAAATTTTCTCTGCCCCAACCAATCTTTTATCAGCAGTTCGACTTAACAAAACAGCTTTTTGATGTGATGGTCCATGAATGTACACCCATAAATTTGGTCTTTCACCTTTGATAGTTTTAAGGTTTTCGGAGTTCGCATAAATGAGGTCCACAAACTTATCCGTCGTCATCAATTTAATTTTTGGAAGTACACATGCTTTACGATTTACTCCTGGTTGTTCAATAAACTTGATCTGATTCCAGAATGTGGTAATCGCCGTATAATCCTTTGCCGGACTCATATCCCAATCCGATAAAATAGGAATGATTGCATTTGATCTATCTTTTGAATTATAGTCCTTCGTCCACTCTAAACTCTTTTCAGCTACATGATTTGTTGCAATTTCGAGTGTTTGATTTAACCCTAGAAAATCCAATGAATAGTGATCTAATGAGAATACAATAATATCATCACCATTAGGCGCTTCCCATTTAAAAATACCTTTTTCCTGACGGCTGATCACCAATTTATTTACACCCGATTTGGCCATTATTTGAGGCATTTGCAGCGTTCTACCCGGAACATCCATATTCCAATACGTGTCGGCATTGTATCCATCCAATAACTCAGCAAGGTATTTTTTACCGTGTATAAACTGACGGGATAAAGATTCTCCTGAGTACATTTCCTCATAAGGCTGAGTATAAGAAGCACCTACAGAGATTTTTTCTTCATTTAATAACTGAACAATTTTCTCCTTACTTTCAGGGTGTCTTTCAATATACTCTTGAATCATTAAAGCATCTTCGATATCAAAACTATATTCGTCGAGTTTTAGTGCATCGTTAATAATCGGTGTAATCAACATCGTATCTCTTTCTACAATACACTTTTCAGGAGTGTCCATCCAAGCAATATCTTGATGAGAACTATTCATTAAAGCGACAGTACCCTCCGTCATATTTAATTGAGAAACTTTCACCACATTCTCCACCATTTTTGGAGCATATTTGATAGTAAACTCAGAGGTAAACGTATCTCCTTTTAGTTGATTCAGATAAGTGATATATGTATTGTCATTTGGTCGAACACTTGCATATTCATCGTTTTGACCAAATTGTCCTTCTGCAATCAAAGTATTATTTGATGATAACACTTTAAAAGTCTCTCCATTAAGTTCGTTAGTGGAGAACGGTAAATCGATAGTACCTTCAAAAGGGAGATTTTTTGATGCGATATCAAATGTTTGCCCTTTAATAATGAATTGAACCTTCTTTTGTGTATAACTTTTTGATAAAGAAACCTGTGCTTTTACTTTAGCAGCATCAGTAATAAAAGAAACTTCCCCTTTCATCTCTTTTACAGCTTTCCCGTAAATATCTGTTGGAATAGTCGTCTCTTTAAATGTCATAAACCAAGAATGAGAACCAGATTTATCACCTTCAATAGCTAAAGAAACCACATCAGACGTAATTAAGTTTTCTGGTACTTTTAAGTACATATAACCATGTGCATCTTCGTGCATATCGAGTTTTTGTACATAAAATGTAAGGCGACTTCCGTCTGTACCATCGATGTTCCAACTTGTTTTAATGTCTTGTTTAAAAGTAAACACAGATTGCCCATTTACCTTTAATGTAAATTGAGGGGCAGGTACGGCTACATCAATAGCTGCTAACCATAGGAATTCATAGAACCCATTGTTTTTGGTGACGGCTTTTGCTTCCCATTCGATCGTATCATTGGCTCGAGCAATTAAACATTTGGTATTCCCTCCAATAACCGATTGGTAGGCGAAATCTTTTCCAGAAGTACTTTTAGAATAGCCCGAATTCATTAATTGAGCATCAATGGCTATTTCGTCGAAAGAAGTTGTTGGCTTTTTCTGTGTTTGAGAAAAACCGAGTAACACAATTAAATTTAGGATGATTGTTAGGTTAATGCATTTCATCATTTAGGAATCATTATTTAGTAATTTAAAATCATTTCATTAGTTAAGCTTTTAGAATCTTTCTGATTAAGCACTTAAATATAGTGTATAAACTACCATAAATAGTTAGGGATGATTTTCTATTACATATCTTTAACGAGTACGGTGTTATAAGTTAATTTTAGGAAAAGATTCACCTAAAAAGCATCGAGCTTATTTCAGTGTTGAGAGATATGTTGCTAGTTTAATACTTGTGATTTTTTTATTATCAGTAAAGAACAATTGAATTTCTAAAGTTCGTTTAAATTTAATTTGTATTTCGTTGTTAATGAATATACTTTTAAGTAAGCAACCTTTGAAAAATAGACTAAAAAATGACAGAAAAGAAGAAAGTAAGTTCAGGAATGATCATGAAAGTGATGGATTATGGGTATGAAAAAGCAGTGAATGGTTTTTCTGGATTTGACTCCGCCGAAGAAATGGCCCGAGACTATATGGACAACGGAAAAGATTTAGTGACCAATGCAAACTCTTTGATCCGATGGCAAATATCTAAAGCAGGAACAAGTGGTTTTTTAACAAGTTTAGGTGGATTAATCACATTACCTGTTGCTATTCCTGCAAACGTGGCAAGTGTTATTTATGTTCAGATTAGAATGATTGCGGCAATTGCACATATGGGAGGTTTTGATTTAAGAGACGATAAAGTTAAAACATTAGTTTATCTATGCATGGCAGGAAATGGTGCAAAAGATATTCTCAAAGATATTGGTATAGTGATTGGCAAAAAAGTAACTACCAATATGATTAATAGTATATCAGAAAAAACTATTGTGGCCATTAATCAGAAAGTAGGTTTTAAGCTAGTAACTAAGTTTGGTGAAAAAGGAGCAATAAATTTGGGTAAAGCTATTCCTTTGGTAGGAGGAATTATTGGAGGAACTTTCGATAGTGTTTCTACAAATGCAATTGGCAATGTAGCAAGGAAAACGTTTATTGAATCGGGAGAGGAGTAGAATAGAACTAACAACATGCAAACTAACTATCTTAAAGTCTCATCAATCCATACTTTATATTACGAAGATCTTGGTAACAGAAATGCTATTCCAATAATATATCTTCATGGAGGGCCAGGTGCAGGATTTACCGAAATGGATAAACGTTTCTTCGATTTCGATCAGCATAGAGTCATATTTTATGATCAGAGAGGAAGTGCAAGAAGTAAACCCTTCGGTTGTATTGAAGAAAATACGACAGACGACCTAGTAGAAGATATTCATCTATTGATGGATCATTTGGAAATAGAAAAAGCCATTCTTTTTGGAGCCTCTTGGGGGACTACTTTAGCCACCGTTTTTGCGATTCGATATCCTAATAAAGTAGATCGTTTGATATTGCGAGCTTTTTTTGCTGGCAACCAGAAAGCAATTAGTCATTATGTCAATGGTGGTTTATCAGAAAGTTATGCGAAGGAATGGGAACGTTTTATTCGATTGGTTCCAAAGGAATATCATCAAGAAGTACCCAATTATTATTTATCTAAATTGGTTGAGGGCTCAGAAGAAGAACAAGACATTTTTGCTTACGAATGGGTTCGATACGAAATTTCTGTGTTCAAAAAAGGGATTAGTGAACAGGAGATAGATCCGATTATTAAGAGTTTTCCTTATCAAAGTTTTGCTAGAATGGGTGCTCATTATTTATCGAATAACTGCTTTTTAGAGGAGGATTATATTTTACATCAAATAGATCGGTTGGAAAATATTCCTATTACATTAATTCATGGAGAGGAAGATGCGATTTGTCCTATGGCATTAGCAAAGGAATATGTACATCACCTTAAAAATGTAACCCCTTATTTTGTGGAAGGAGGACATTCTGATAGTGAACCAAACATCGAAAACAAAATCATAGAAGTCTTGAAAGAGATTGTTTAGCTCTATGTTACCATTACGCATTTAATCTTTGGATTTGATGTATTACATATTTATTTTTAATGAACTAAAATTCTTCAACTAACGTTTTTAACTATGCTCGAAAAATTAAAGAAAAGCTTACCAACAATCATCATCGTCTCTTTAATCGGATTAGTGGCCACTTGTAACATTATGGTTCGTGATAGTGACAAAAAGGAATGGACCAACAATCCAAAACCCGGATATTATTATGTATTTGATGACTTTCCAATGGAAAATGAAGAATCCATCATGAAGATTAAAGAAGTGAAAGATCAGGCAGTTATTTTTTATCTTCCAAAAATGAAAACAATCGGAAGCTATAAATTAGATCAAACAGACTCTAAAGTGAAAGATCTGGATAAGCAAGGAATGATGTATGGATCTGAAACGATAACTATTGATAAAGTAGATCTTCTTCAAATGGTAGAAGATGATACTTTCTCGGGACATATGAATCACAAGCCAAGAGTGACTAACGTATTTTTATAGGTCAATTGATTGTAATTGATGTGTTTAATCAAATTATTTGATTAACTTATTGAACAATCATTACAATTAATTTATACCCAAGTATGGCCCAAAAACAACTCATTCCTTTCGATCAACTTTCTGATCGAGAACCTCATTATGCTATTTTAAATGGACTAGATCTCGTCGTTGTGAAATACGATGATAATGTTTCTGTATTGTATGGTAGATGCTTGCATAGAGGAGCACTTATGTCAGATGGATTTGTACAGGGCGATAATCTTATTTGTGGAGTTCACAATTGGGATTACCGCATAGATACTGGAGTTTCTGAGTACAATAATGCGGAAGCTTTGCACAAGTTTACTTCAGAAGTGATCGATGGATTTGTTTGTGTAGAAGAAGACCAAGTAAATGCGTTCTTAAAGGAGCATCCTCAACCGTTTAATCGGGAGGAGTATCAAGGTTTGTATATGGATACGCATCCTGAAGAAACCGAGCCATATACTTCTTATATCAAGGAGTTATCAAAAAATGGATTGAAAAATTATGGTCACCATGGCCCATCAACAAGTATGGGTGTGGATAGAAATAAGCTTCCTAAATGGGAGGACATTCAATTTCTTCCTGCACAGTTATCCATACGTCCTTTATTAGATCACGAAGAAGTATCAACGGAAGTTATCATCGGAAAAAATGCGAAAAAGCCATTGAAGTTGGATCTTCCAATGTTTGTTTCTGATATGAGTTTCGGTGCACTTTCTTATGAAGCAAAAGTGGCCTTATCCAAAGGAGCAGAGATGGCAGGGACAGGCATTTGTTCCGGTGAAGGAGGAATGTTACCCGATGAGCAAGCGAACAATACGAAATATTTTTATGAGCTGGCTTCAGGGAAATTCGGCTTCTCTTGGGGGAAAGTGAAGAAAGCACAGGCCTTTCATTTTAAAGGGGGGCAAGGAGCAAAAACAGGAACAGGGGGACACCTTCCGGGGAATAAAGTCACAAAAGAAATTGCAGAAGTTCGAGGTTTGAATGAGGGAGAAACAGCCATTTCTCCAGCAGCATTTCCAGATTTATTTACAGCGGAAGACTTTAAAAAGTTTGCCGATGAGGTGAGAGAAAAAACAGATGGAATCCCTATAGGTTTTAAGATTGCAGCAAGCCGCATTGAGGAAGATATTGAGTTTGCTTTAAAGGTTGGCGTAGATTATATCATATTAGATGGAAGAGGAGGAGGAACAGGTTCGGCCCCATCTATTTTGAGAGATAACATTAATGTACCGACCATTCCCGCATTGGTTAGAGCAAAGCGTTTCTTGGAAAAAGTAGGGAGAACTGATGTTACATTGGTCATTACTGGTGGATTAAGAGTGCCCGAAGATTTTGCTAAAGCGATGATGTTAGGAGCAGATGCTATTGCGGTTTCTAACTCAGCTTTACAAGCTATCGGATGTTTAGGAATGAGGGCTTGTGGCACAAATAACTGTCCTGTCGGAATTGCCACTCAAAAAGAAAATCTCAGAAGTAGATTATTAATTGATAAATCAGCCAAACAATTGGCGACTTTCTTCCAATCAAGTACCGACTTGATGAAAGTGGTGGCAAGAAGTTGTGGACATGCTTCATTCCAGGAATTCAACTTTTCAGATTTATCGACCATATCATACGAAATGCACCAATTAACCGGAATCAGATATGCAGGTATACAATATTCTTGATCAACACATCCATCAACTTTGTCAGGTTATCGCAAAGTTTAATCGAGCTTTTGTCCCTAAAAAGGCAGACGATAGTCATACCAACCTTCAATTTGATATTGTGGGAGAACGTGTCGTTGGTCGTTGGGTAACAATAGAAAAAGGTAAAGTGATCATGGGTTTCCATGTTCCTTCTCAGACGTTCCATTTATATTCTGAGAATTGGAGTTCTTTATTTTCGTTAGAAACGATAGGTAAGACACAAGTAGAAATCGAAAATGCTTGGGAAACCACCTTGAAGGAATGGAACCTCAGTTTTTCAGAGTTCATTGCCCCACTGCATTATGAAATTCCAGTGTATGATTTTTTATCCACTCCTTATACAAAGTTCAATCAGAATGATATGTATTTATGGATGACCTATCGTGCTTTGGCCTCAGAAATCTGTTATGATGTATTGAATCACTTACAAGTAGAGGGAGAGATTCGTATTTGGCCACATCACTTTGATACCGGAATTTATGTTGAGGCAACGCCCAATGTTGGTGTAGGTTTTGGCCTCGCAATGAAAGACAGTATTCTCGAAGCCCCTTATTTCTATTATTCCGCCTATGGATTGAATGGACATAGCATTGATTACACCCAATTATCATCACTTAGTATGGGCGAGTGGATTGTACAAGAACAATGGAAAGGGGCGGTGATTGGTATTGATCATACAACGAGGAATACGTTGCATCAGTTTATAAAGGAGGTGACGGAAGAGTATATTTAGTATACATCAATTTATAGATAAAAGACATTCGAAAGGATGTCTTTTTTAGTTTTTAGCAATAAAAAAGTATAATAATTGAGATATGAATAAAAGTCCATATCCTTGAACTTTTTGTCCATTTACTTCTTTTTTTCATCCCCCATATTTGTAACATCAAAAAACAAAAACAATATGATGATGAAAAAGATAGAAAAAATTACAACAGCATTTATAGCATTATTTTTATTCCTTCCAGGGTTAGAAAAATTCACAGATAAATTCTCATATAATTTTGCTACTCAAATTAAGATGGCTCAACTACCATTTCCTAAATTATCATTCGTTGTTGGACAAACGAGTGAGTTAGTGGTAGGATTTTTAGCCATCATCTTATTATTCTTTTACAATAAAATGAAGCCTGAGATTCGACAAAGATTGTTTTACTTCGTCAATATTATGGTCTTCCCAATTATGTTAGTGGCTTTATATGTGCATGCAGTTCCCGAAGTTCCAACAGAAGTTTTACCATTTGAATTTAGACCACCAGTATTAGCACTGTTACTATTATTATCAGCATCTATCAATCTTAAGGTGCATAACAGAAAAGAAGTAAAAGCATAAATCAATATCAATTAGTAATAAATTAATCGGACTCCATTTTGAAAATTTTGGAGACTCTAAATCATACATTCAAAATAAAAAAAGATCATGAAAAATTTCACAATTCACACCATCGAAACAGCTCCTGAAAAAAGTAAATCAGAATTAGAAGCAAAGAAAAAAGCATATGGTTACTTACCTAATTTAACAGCTACATTAGCCGAGTCGCCTCAATTATTACATGCTTATAATGAATTGCACAACTTATTTACACAATCGTCATTCGATAAAGATGAATTAACGGTAGTGTGGCAAACGCTTAATGTTGAAAACAATTGTCATTATTGTGTACCTGCACATACAGCAATAGCACATTCTATGAAAGTTGATCCAGCAATTACTGATGCTTTAAGGAATCAAACACCACTACCAACTGATAAATTAGAAGCATTAAGAGTATTTACTTTGGCAATGACTAGAGAAAGAGGATTTGTAAGTGATGCGACTTTAGAGGCTTTTTATAATGCGGGTTATACACAGAGAAGTGTATTAGATGTCATCTTAGGAATGGCTCAAAAAACAATTAGTAATTACACAAATCACGTAGCTAAAACACCATTAGACAAAGTTTTCGAACCATTTAAGTGGGAGAAATAATTGTTTTTGTTTTATTGGGATGGTATTCATTTATCATCCCTTTTTTAATCCATTTATTATGACATTAACATTCGACATATACGGAACATTAATAAACACATCAGGAGTTTTTGATTCTTTACAAAAACTGATAGGTGAAAAGGCGGAGGGGTTTAATCAACTTTGGAGAATGAAACAGTTGGAATACTCTTTCCGAAGAGCAGCCATGAACAATTATGTAGATTTCTCAGTATGTACAAAACAAGCTTTAGAGTATGCTTGCTTATTTTATAAAGTAGATTTGGAAGAACATCAAAAAACTGCTTTGATGGAAGAGTATAAAGTTTTACCTGCTTTTGATGATGTAAAAAAGAATCTGGAGAGATTAAGATCTGAAGGACATCAGTTGTATGCTTTTTCTAATGGAAGTAAAGAAGCGATCAAAGGATTATTGATAAACGCGGGATTAGTAGATCATTTTGATGGAATGATAAGTGTAGAAGAAAAGCAGGTTTTTAAACCATCTCCTACTGTTTATCAATATGTGTTAGAGGTGACTTCTTCAGTAAAAGAGTTCACCTATTTGATCTCGAGTAATCCATTTGATGTGTTAGGAGCGAAAGCTTTTGGTTTGCAATCTATTTGGGTTCAGCGATCTAAAGAAAGTATTTTAGACCCTTGGGAATATCAACCCAATCGTATTATTTCAACGTTATCGGATTTAACTTTTACAAAATGATGGGTATATTCCCATTATGAAAATGGACGGAACAATAAAATTTGAATACAATGGAAGAACTTTGATAGAAAAGGCGATTATCAAAGTTCCATTTACTAAAGAAAGAGTGTTTCAAAATGAAGGTTGTTTCATATATATGAAAGATGCTTCTATTAAATTACATTCTCCTCAAGACAATTTGGAGGTGAAGAAAAAAGAAGCTGTACTATTAAAATGCGATACTTATTTCTTAGAGTTTTTAGGAGAACAAAATCAAGGTACAGTTGAAGTGATTGCTGTTCATTTATATCCAGAATTACTCAAGAAGTTATATATAAATGAGCTACCTAAAATTATCGAAAAAACGGTATCTAATCCTCCAACAAAATTGATAGAAGATGAAACTATTATTTCAAGGTTTATCGATTCATTAGATTTTTATTTTACTAATCCATCACTGGTTAATGAGGATTTATTAGAATTAAAGATCAAGGAATTGATTTTACTATTGATACAGACGAATAATGTGACATCTGTTCTAGAATTGATTCATGATTTATACTCTCCTCGAACAGTACAACTAAAAAATGTGATTGAGTTACATACTTTTTCTAATCTTACTTTAGAAGAATTAGCCAAACTTTGTCATTTAAGCTTGTCATCTTTTAAAAGGGAGTTCCAAAAAGTATTTAATGAAACACCATCAAAATATTTTACTACCCAAAGAATCAATAAAGCAAAAGAGTTATTAAGTAAAACCGATTTACCCATCAATGAAATAGCCTACGAAATTGGTTATAATGATCCTTTATATTTTACGAGGATATTTAAAAAAAGGGAAGGGGTTTCTCCATCGCAGTTTAGAAACTAAATTTTATTCTCATTATCTAGAACAGTATCAAATAGTTAATGTAGTAAGGATTCAGCACTATAAATTCTCACTATAGGGGTATAAACATTATCAATTTGATTTATCTGGAGGCCCACCGTAAGTTTGTGACATCAAAATCGAATTAAAACATATCAATCATAAAAAATTAAACTATGTCACAAATCGGAAAACAAATCGTAGACTTTAAAGTACAATCTTTTAACAATAACGAATTCCAAACAGTAACTAAAGAAGACGTTTTAGGTAAATGGTCTATCTTCTTCTTTTACCCTGCTGACTTCACTTTCGTTTGTCCTACAGAGTTGGAAGATTTAGCTAACCTTTACGAAGAGTTTAAAGCTACAGGTACAGAAGTATATTCAGTATCTACAGATACTCACTTCGTTCACAAAGCGTGGCATGATACTTCAGAAACTATCAAGAAAATCAACTACCCAATGTTGGCAGATCCAACAGGAGTTCTTTCAAGAGGTTTCGACGTAATGATCGAAGAAGATGGTTTAGCTGAAAGAGGTACATTCATCGTGAACCCAGAAGGTGAAATCGTTTCTTACGAAGTAGTAGCAGGTAACGTTGGTAGAAATGCTGAGGAGTTACTAAGAAAATTAAAAGCTTTACAGTTTGTTGCTGAAAACCCTGCAGAAGTTTGCCCTGCAAAGTGGAAAGAAGGTAACGAAACTTTAAAACCTAGCATCGATTTAGTAGGTTTAATCTAGTCGATCAAAATTTACACACAAACTTAAGCACTCTTTTTCGAAGGGTGCTTTTTTTCGTTTAAAGCAGATCGTGGAAGGGGGGCGTATGCGATACGCCCGTACACCATTGCATGGGTTTATCGCATAAACCCGTTCATTGCCGGGCCCAAATGAAACATTATTGGATAAAGATATATAGATTATAATCAAATCTTATATCGATATAAATTTTATCACTTTGACTTATAATGATATTCGCCGTAAGTTTGTATCATCAATAATTCGAAAGGGAATTAAAATTTAAAAAACATAAAACAAAAATATATATACTATGTCACAAATCGGAAAACAAATCGTAGACTTCAAAGTACAATCTTTCAACAACAACGAATTTCAAACAGTAACTAAAGAAGATGTATTAGGCAAATGGTCAATCTTCTTCTTCTACCCAGCAGACTTTACTTTTGTTTGTCCAACTGAATTGGAAGACTTAGCCAACTTATACGAAGAGTTTAAAGCAACAAACACAGAGATTTTCTCAGTATCTACAGATACACACTTTGTTCACAAAGCATGGCACGATACTTCAGAAACAATCAAGAAAATCAACTACCCAATGTTGGCAGATCCAACAGGAGTTCTTTCAAGAGGTTTTGATGTAATGATCGAGGAAGACGGAATGGCTGAAAGAGGTACATTCATCGTGAATCCAGAAGGTGAGATCGTTTCTTACGAAGTAGTAGCAGGTAACGTTGGTAGAAATGCTGAGGAGTTACTAAGAAAATTAAAAGCGTTACAGTTTGTAGCAGAGAATCCAGCTGAGGTTTGTCCTGCAAAATGGAAAGAAGGTAACGAGACATTAAAACCAAGCATCGATTTAGTTGGTTTGATCTAATCCAAAAATATACAACTTAATCTTATCGTAGGGACGTTATAATGTAACGTTCCTACATAAGATGAATTTACACCCTTACTTTAAAAGAATTAAATCTACTTTTATTAACCATTATCTAAAATATTTATAATCGATATTATCATGTTAGAACAAGCATTAAAAACACAAGTAACTACGTTTTTCGGTCATCTTAAAAGTCAATATACATTCGAAGTTACAGTAGCAGATACACATCCAAGTAAGAACGATATGGTTTCTTTAATGGAGGACGTAGCAAGCTGTTCGGATAAGGTAACGCTAAATGTACAATCTGGAGAGGGATTGTCGATGAATATTGTAAAGGATGGAGTGCCATCAAATATTACTTTTAGAGCGGTACCGACAGGACATGAGTTTACAACATTGTTGTTGGCTGTGCTTAACATGGAAGGTATTGGTAAAAATCTACCAGATCAAGCGATCATCAATAAGATCAAAAGCATTAGCGAGAAGGTAGAGATCAGTAGTTATATTTCATTGTCTTGTACAAACTGCCCAGAAGTAGTACAAGCACTGAATGTAATGTCGATGAACAACCCAAATATTACACATCAAATTATAGATGGCGGAATTAATCAAGAAGAAGTAGAGCAATTGGGTATTCAAGCAGTACCTACTGTTTTAGTGAATGGAGAGCAATTCCACGTTGGTAGATCTTCTTTAGGAGAGTTACTAGGAAAATTAGAGGAGTTAGTAGAAACATCAACAGAAAACATCGAAGCAATAGAGAAAGAATATGATGTTGTTGTTGTAGGTGGTGGACCTGCCGGTGTATCTTCTGCGGTGTATTCTGCTAGAAAAGGATTTAAAGTAGCAGTGGTTGCTGGTACTATTGGTGGTCAGGTGAAAGAAACTGTAGGTATCGAAAATATGATCTCGATTACAAAAACTACTGGTGCAGAATTGACAGCCAATCTGTACAATCACTTAAAAGATTACCCTATTGATATCTTGGAGAACAGATGGGTAGAAAATGTAGAAGTGGTAGATGGTTACAAGAAAATCACTACTTCTATGAACGAAGTCATTACTGCTCCTGCATTAGTTATTGCGACGGGTGCTAGTTGGAGAAAATTAGGTGTACCTGGCGAAACAGAATACATCGGATCTGGTGTGGCTTTCTGTACGCACTGTGATGCTCCTTACTTTAAAGGTAAAAAAGTGGTTGTTGTCGGAGGCGGTAACTCTGGTTTAGAGGCGGCGATTGATTTATCAAGCATCGCATCAGAAGTGACAGTTTTGGAGTTCATGGATACGTTGAAAGGTGATCAAGTACTTCAAGATAAGGTAAATGAATTACCTAATGTAAACATAATCACTAACGCGGCAACAAAAGAAGTAATCGGTGATGGTAAGCAAGTAACCGCATTGCAGTATCAAGACCGAGTATCAGAAGAAATTAAGTCAATCACTACAGATGGTGTATTCGTACAAATCGGATTAAAAGCCAATAGTGATGCTTTCAAAGATATCGTAGAGACCAATAGAATGGGTGAAATCGAAATCGATGCACACAACAGAACATCTCAAGCAGGAGTTTATGCAGCAGGTGATGTTTCTATTGTTCCTTACAAACAAATTGTAATTGCGATGGGCGAAGGTTCCAAAGCAGCTTTATCAGCTTTTGAAGACAAGATTAAAAATAAATTGATGTCCACAGAGGCATCATTAGCATAATTAGTTTTACTCATAAAACATAGGTTTAATTCACGATATAAAAGCCAATAGTATTTTACTGTTGGCTTTTATTTTTATGCTTTAGTTTTTTTTGCTTTGATTGTTCATCATCACCATAATAATTCGCTTTCTTTGTATCAAATTAGAAACGTATTAATTATGTATAAGCTGCAAAGAATAGATGGGGACCATGCAATTTTGGTTTCTGCTGATGAAAATGTTCCATTATTGAATCATTCTGGCGACCCAATTTTACCGGTAGCCGAAGACGTAGCAAAAATGTTACTGAACGACTTTAGGAAAGGGGACATGTACGATGAAGACGAAAACTTTATTCCTCAACGCAGTTATATCTATTGTAACTTAAGTTCTCTTACAGCTTTAAAATTAGAAGACGAAGAAGAGTACGAGTTAGATGTTACTGAGGTAATGCAATGGGATAGAGCTTTCAGATTACAAGCAGACGGAGGAGAAGAGTATGCAGCAGTAAAAGCCGTTCGCGACTTTTTCGGAGAAGATTATATCAATCTACCACTTAATTATGCAGAAAGCGTGGAGGAAATGAATGATGAGGATAAACTTCCTGATCATATTGCTCAACGAATTCAAGATTTAGTCAACGATTTCAACCTGAAAGAAACCATGGCTGTTGATATGTTATTGGAGCATTTCCAAATGACAAGTGTGGCTTTAGTGGTACTTTGGGTGAAACAAAAAATTAGCACTTCCGATTTTGTCTACGCAATGGTATTACTCACAGGATACTTTGATGCAGGAACTTCATTAGAGGACATAAAGACAGTAAAGTGGGTAAACAATATGGTTAAGAAGATGGAGCGTTTTGGTCAGTATCTCGCTTCTGAAGAAATATATTAATTTTGATAATTTATGAAAAAACCTTAGTGTTTTCATCATTATCACTTCTACCCGTAACATAAGTTGCGGGTATTTTTTTGTCATTTTTTTGATGAACACTTTCTATATCTTCATATTTGAATACTTATGTAATGCAATACCCAAAAACGTAGAATACCTCTACTTTTTATCAAATAATAAGTTGATTACTGATAAATAGGCATGTAATGTTATTGTATATGTATCAATAATTTCATCAAAATTAAAGCATACTCAAACTTATAATCACTTTTAGAATCTCTATAGAAATATCATTTGATGTTGATTTATCGTTACGGAAAATTAAGGACTTACTAAAACACCCAGAACCAAATAATTAACGAATGATACTATGAAATCCATCTTCATCTTTTTATTCTCTCTACTGTTAGTATCTTTTGCTAAAGCGCAATCGCATACTTATCATCAAAACATTACCAATTTTACTAATGATAATATTACGTCAGATTATACTTCTTCCACAGCAGTATCTGATATCACTTATACGGCCTCTACTTCTCAAACCTTAACTGTATCAAATGGAGCAACCGTAATTTTAGATATTGGTGGAAATACATTGAATCTTAGAGGAGCGGTAGAAAATAATGCAAATTATAACGCGGTAGAAATATACGTAGCCGCTGGTTCCACATTAAAAATAATTGGAAATGTTGATATAGGAGAAGATACGGATTTAGATATTTTTGGGACTTTTATTGTCACTGGAAATTGGACCAACGATGGCAGGGGACCTGGTGATGGAGGAGATCTTGATTTAAATGTTGGAGAAAACGGCATGTTCGCTGTTGGTGGTAATGCAAGTTTCGATTATTCAACTTATGATGGAGGTACGTATCCTCAGAATATTTTTATTGGAGGTTCTTTAACTACTGTTGGAGCTCCAGGCGACTTTAGTTCGGTAAATGTTGGGGTTTCTCCTTTCGGAACTGCTTCTTTGGATTTGGCAGATTCGAATATCAATATTGATTTGTGGCAGAATACGACCGTTAATGACGAAAAGTTGAATACTAATGAAATATCATCTACTCCTTTAATGAATGTAGTGATAAATTCTGCCAATGGTTGGGGAAATAAATTTCTTAAAGTGACTTGTACCGATTTTAATCAGAATGAGATCATAATTCCAGATCAAACTGGTAATCCTATAACCGACATAGCCCAGCTTCAAACCTTACTTAGAGGTATAAAATGGCAAGTATTGGACAATACGGTAAAAGATAAATTAGTTACCTATCATAAAAATAATGATGGAAAGACGGATCATATAAATTCAAATGAAAGAGGTACAATGATGGAGTACCTTTCTAAAAGCCGAGTACTAAAAATTTCTTTTGTTGATAACATTACGGACACAACTACCGTATATACAAATTCATCAAGCAGAATGTCTTCGATTCAAACGGTTGAGGATATTAATATTGATAATGATTTGGGTGACTTACCCATTGAGTTAATATTTTTTGAGGCAAGATTACAATATCAGAAAGTAATTTTTAATTGGGCAAGTGCTATGGAAATAAACAATGACTATTACGCTATCGAACAATCATATGATGGAAGAAGTTGGAATGAAGTAAGTAAGATCTCTTCAAAACAATCAAACAGTAATTTTAGATTAGATTATACTTATTCTATTGACTTCAACGGAAATGATACTTTTTACAGATTAAAACAAGTAGATTTCGATGGTACCACCGAATATTTTGAACATATTTTTATTAAAGGAGGGAATAATCATCTGAAATTATACCCGACAAAACTTCAGAAAGGAAATAAATTGAAAGTTGAGGCTATAGGCCGTAATACTATGTTTTTATATACTTTAGAGGGGAAAATTATATATCAATATCAATGGACTAAAGACGACGTGGGATTAGAATTAATAGAATTCCCAACAACTATACCTACAGGTCAGTATATAGTTGTTTTAAAAAATGATTTATTGAATTTTCATCAACAAATTGTACTATACTAATATTTTATCTTTGTTGGTAAAGAAATTGTAAATCAAATTACATCACACTAACATCAATAATGTGTTCTTGTAACACACGATTAAATTATAAAACGGTTAAACTTCTATGCGTTTACGCACTTTATTCTTCTTTGCTACTTTACTTCTAATTTTTGATACTTACGCTACGGATAAACTTAAATTAGAACTTTCTTATGCTGTCGATCTTAATGATGAATATTCATTTGATAAAAGATCGAATATACCCTTCCAAGATATATCATTGGATTATCTCAACATTGGGTATAATGTTCATCCTGTTTGGATGAAGGTAAAAGTGTATTCCAATTCCGAAATGCCAAATCAGTTTTTCAAGATAGAAAAAACACTGACGGATAGCCTCTCTTTTTATAAACAAGAGGAAGGAGTTTGGTACAAACAATTGGTGGGAATAAAAGTAGAAAATTCAGATACTCATCCGTCTGGCTATTATTTGCCAGTACAGCTACAAAAGGGGGAAAATGTCTTTTTCCTCAAGATAAAATCCAATTTTAGTCATCTATACGAGCTTTCTATTACAAATAGAGGACAATTAGAAAAAGGGGATTACTATCAGAATATAAAACATGGCTTATTATTGGGCCTATTTTTAGTAATCGTACTCTACAATTTATTTTTAGGTATTAACCTGAAAGATTCCATGTATGCTTATTATGCTTTGCATGGTTTAATTATCATGTTTAGTCTTCTATCATTAGAAGGTTTTTTCAGTCAGAAATTCATGAATGTATCAAGTAGTTATATCTATTTGATCATTACCCTAAATATTTGTCTTGCAAGCGTAGTGTCTTGTTGGTTTTGTATCAAATTCTTAAACTTAAAAAAGACCAACCGCCTTTTCTATCATATTATGATTGCCCTAATGGGGGTTGACCTAATATCATTCCTAAGTATTTTCGTACTTCAACAAATGGGTTATCAGATTACCTATTATACTTTAACCACTGTAACAACAGTATATTGTGTTTTTGCTTTTATGACTGGAGTAATTTCCTATAGAAAAGGAAATAAAGTAGCCAAATTCTATCTAATGGGTTGGACGGTTTATTTTTTAGGTATCATAAGTCAGGCATTTGTTTTATATGGTATCTTAGACCCGACATATTTCAACAAGAACTTTTACATTATTGCTATTATTTCTGAAGTCCTTTTGATGTCGTTTGCCCTAGCTGATCGATATAAGAAAATACGTAAAGATCAGAAATCGTTAGAACACACTTTGGCTAACAAACAAGATAACCTTGATGTCGTTTTATTGGATAACATTCGTAGACAAACTGTCCAAGATAAATTGATAGAACAATTAAAAGAGATTACTAAATCAGACGATATAGAAAAAGGAGTTAGATCTTTAATTCTGGATTTATCTCAACAAAAAAATACGGATGTGAAGCAATTACATTTTCAGGAAAACATTGAAGAAGTGGATGTGCAATTTTTAAAACGATTAAAACAATTGC